>CAWBXA010000001.1:0-140578 GCA_963792695.1 uncultured Verrucomicrobiae bacterium
TAAGGTAGCTCTCGCGGTCTCCGGTGGCACCATTGACGCCGGGATAATCGGGCGGCACGGGAGTGCGCTGGAGCACTTGCACGTAGAGTTTTCCTTCAAAAAGCAGCGGGCTCGAGCCGTAGAGCCACATGAAGGCGAACCGGCCATAGTCGTTGCCGAGCTGGCGGCGCCACAGCTCTTTTCCGGCAAAATCGAGCGCAATGAAATCACCCGTGGCGTACAAGATATAGACAGCATGGCCATCGGTGACGGGCGAGGGCGAAGCGGAATTGCCGCGTCCCTTGGCCGCATTGCCGCCCTCGACCAGGGTCTTTTGCCAGCGCACTGCGCCGTCGAGCCGATTGATGCAAAGGAGGCAAAGGTTGCGGTCTGCATCAGGGCTGGAGACGAAAACCGAGTCGCCCCAGATCACCGGCGTGGCGCCGCTCTGGCCAGGGAGCGGGCAGGCCCAGCGCACCTTCTCGCGGCTCCAGTCGGCGGGCAATCCTGTCTCAGGTGAGGAGCCGTTGAACGCCGGGCCACGCCATTGCGGCCAATTCTCCGCCCGCACGATGGGAACAGCGATAAAGAGCAGAATGGCGGCCAGCGACGTGAGGGCGTGAGGTTTCATGGGGTGAGGGAAACGGGCTATAACGAAGACCCGCGGGGGTGTCGATTCTTTGGAGGTGCCAGGGATTGGTCAGCGATCCGCCGTCCGCTTGAGCCACACCTCCGGGGCGCCGCCTCCCTCTCGAATCATGCTTCGTGCTCGATGGCAGGCACGAGCCGTCCTTCCTCACCGCCACTCGTGCTTCGGGTATTTGCGCTGCAGCTCCTGCTTGAGCTTGGGGTAGGACTCCCTCCAGAAGGTGGCGAGGTTTTGCGTGACTTGGATCGGGCGCTGATTGGGCGCGAGGACCTGGATGACCAAAGCGACGCGGCCTTGCGCAATGCGCAGCTCCTGCTCGACGCCGTAGAGGTCCTGGATGCGCGCGGCGATGCTGGGGGCGGCACGTCGGCGGAATAGATGATCTTGAGCTGCGGCCATTGGGCAGCACGAGCCGCTCGGGGGCGTACTTGGTCGATGAGGCTTTGCTGGGCGGGGGAGAGCCAGCTTTTCACGACGGGCCAGACGGGGCGTTCTTTGATTTCGCGGTAGCTCGTGGCGCCGTGGCAGATCTGCTCGAGGAGCAGGCGGCGGTCGCTTTCTTCGCAGCGGCGGCAATTCCCACTCCGGGAACCAGCCGGCGAGCAGGTTGAGCCGGATGATCCATTGCTCAACGGCGTCGTCCCAGTTTTTCAGCATGCAACGGCCCGCCTGCACTTGCTCGGCGAGCAGCGCGGCGGCGCGGTCGAGCGGCACCTGGTCGGTCTCCTTGGCGCGCAGCACGAGATCGCGGAAGAGGACGCCGGCGCGCGACGACGCGGCGCTGGACTTTGTCGAACCGCGCCTCCACCGCCTCGGTGAAGGCCTCGGGGAAAAGCTCGCGCAGCCACTCTTCGCGGATGGCCGTGGCGAGCGTGAGGAGCACCTGCCGCTCGGCGTCGCGCCCTTCGATCTCGCGCACTTCGCTGGCCACGAGCAGCGGCGCGCGGGTGACGGCGCTCTCGCGCGCGAGCACGCCCTTGCGCCCGTGCACGAGCGCGCAACGCAGCGTGCCGGCATCGAGGCGCATGGCGACTTGATCGGGGAAACCGGCGAGCACGCAGCGCTGGATCGGCTCGCTGCCGGCATCGCGCGTTTCGGTCGAGAGGCCCTCGTCGCGCGCGATGCGGAGGAATTGCGCGGCGAGCGCGGCGGCTTCGCGCGCGGCGCCGGCATTGATGCCGAGCGGGCGGCACGCGGGCACATTGAAGCGATGGCTTTCCGCGAAGCGCTGCGCGCGCATCAGCACGAGGAAATCGGATTCGGCATCGTCGCCGCCGAGCAGCTCGTCGCGCAGGTCCTGCATCTGCTTGCCTTCGCCGCGGCGCAGAAGCGGGCGGCCCTGGGTGAGCGCGGCGACGAGCGCGGCGCCGGGCACGCAGCCGAATTCCTCCGCCGCGAGGAGCATGCGCGCGTAGCGCGGATGCGCGGGAAAGGCGAGCATGCGGCGGCCGAGCGGGGTGAGTTCGCCGGCGGCCTGCCAGCGCGGCGAGCGCGCCGAGATCGGTCAGCAGCGTGAGGGCGCGCTCCAGCGAGCGCGGCTCGGGCGGCTCGAGCCAGCGGAAGCGCGCCACATCGGCGACGCCGCTGGCCTTCGAGCGTGAGCACCACCTCGGCGAGATCGAGCCGCCGCACTTCGGGCAGCTCCTGCGCGGGGCGGTCGCCGTGCTCGCGCTCGGTCCAGAGCCGCAGGCAGCGGCCCGGCGCGGTGCGGCCGGCGCGGCCCGCGCGCTGATCGGCGGAGGCGCGGCTGATGCGCTCGACGAGCAGCGTATTGATGCCGCGATACGGATCGAAGCGCGCGATCTGCGCCAGGCCGCTGTCGATCACCAGGCGCACGCCTTCGATGGTCAGCGAGGTCTCGGCGACATTGGTGGAGACGATCACCTTGCGGCGCTCGGAGCGCGCGACGGCGGCGTCCTGCTCGGCGGCGGGCAGCTCGCCGTGCAGCGGCAGGACGAGGAATTGGCCGCCGACGCGCGAATGGCGGATCGCCTGGATGGTGCGGTTGATCTCGTAGGCGCCCGGCATGAAGACGAGCGCGTCGCCTTCGCTTTCGGGCGCGAGCCGCTCGAGCTCCGTCGGCGGCGGCTTCCCAGACCGGCGCATCGCCCAGCGGCGTCGGCGAGATACTCGATCTCGACCGGGAAAGTGCGCCCGCGCCGAAGTGAGCAATTCGCAAGGCGCGAGGTACGTTTGCAGGCCGGCGGTATCGAGCGTCGCCGACATGACGACGAGCCGCAGATCGGGCCGGCCGTTGCTCCTGCAACTCGAGCGCGCGGGCGAGCGTGATGTCGCCGTAGAGATGGCGCTCGTGGAACTCGTCGAAGAGGATCGCGCTGACGCCGGGCAGCGTGGGATCGGAGAGCATCTGGCGGAGCAGCACGCCTTCGGTGACGAAGCGGATGCGGGTGCGCGCGGAGACGACTTGATCGAGCCGAATCTGGTAGCCGACTTCCTCGCCCGAGCTTCACGCCGCGCTCCTGCGCCACGCGGGCCGCGAGCATGCGCGTGGCCAGCCGGCGCGGTTGCAGGACGACGATCTCGCCGTCTCCGCGAGGCCGTGGTCGAGCAGGATCTGCGGGACTTGCGTGGATTTGCCCGAGCCGGTCGGCGCCTGGAGCACGAGGCGAGGCTGCCGTTGCAGCGCGGCCACGAGGTTCCCGGCCAGCTCGAAGATCGGAAGGTCGCGCACGGTGAGACGAAGCCGCGCCGCCGCTATGGTGAGCCAAGCGCCACGACCGTTCCATCTTCGGCGCCGATCACGATGAGACCATCCGAAACCGCTGGGGACGACGTGACGGGGGCGCCAAGGTCGTAGTTCCACCGCTCGAGGCCGTCGGCGAGATTGACACAATAGAGGTGGCCATCCTGCGAACCGACGACGACCGCGTCGCGGCAGACCACCGGCGAACTATCGACCTGACCGCGCGTTTGAAAGCTCCAGACGGCGGCACCGGTGGCGCGATTGAGACAATGGAGGCGTTTGTCACGCCCGCCGATGACGACGAACTCGCTGGTGACAGCAGCAGACGAGAAATAAGGGAAATTGCGGTCGCGAAAACGCCAGAGCACGTCGCCCTTTTGCGGATCGAGGGCGAGGACGACGTTGCCGTAATGGCCGACGTAGCCTTTGCTCTCCAGCACGGCGACCGAGGAAGCAATATAGGCGTCGGTGTCGATCTGGCGGAGCACTTTGCCATCGGCGAGTTGCACCACATGGACGGCGGAATCACAGCCTCCGAAGACGACTTCTCCCGTCTCCGTGATCGCGGGTGAGCCATTGATGTAATTGTCGGTCTCGGCCTTCCAAAGGAGCTGGCCGGTGGCGGCGTCCAGGCAGTGGAGATTGTTATCGTACGAACCGACCAGGATGCGCTCTCCAGATCCACTCGGGCCAGGTGCGTGGTTGGCGCCCCCAAGAATCTTGTCGCCCGTTTCGTATTTCCACTTGAGCGCGCCGGTGGCGGCGTCAAGCGCATAGAGGAAAGCGTCGCTGGAGCCGATGAAGCAAACGCCGTCGAGCAGCAGCGGGGTGGCCTCGATGGCGCCGCTGGTTTTGAAGCTCCAGGCTTCTTTGCCGTCCATTAGGGCGAGGGCATGGACGACGCCCGCATCGTCACCGAAAAAGACGCGCCCGCCAGCGATGGCGGCGGAGCCTTTGACGGGCTTGCCCGCGTGGAAGGTCCAGCGAAGCTTTGGCGCGGCTGGCGCCGGCATGTCGGAATGACCCTGAAGCTGCGGGTTGCCGCGGTGCATGGGCCACTCGGCGCGCGCGCGGCAGGTGGCGAAGACGCAAGACGCAAGCATGGAGAAGAAAAGCGCTCGCGCCGCTCGAGGAAGATGGCTCATAGGATTTCTTCGTAAAGGCGCTCAAATTCGGCGGGGCCGATGGGGCGCGGATTGAACTGCGCAGTCCATTGATGGGCGGCCTCGGTGGCGAGCGCGGGCAGCGAGTAGCGCGTCACGCCAAATTGCCGAAGCGGGGCGTGCAACCCAGCCCGCTCGAGCAGCTCTTCCACCCGCCAGATCAGCCCCTCGAATGATCCGAGTCCGGCGGCTTGCGCGAGGTCGGTGTACGCCGCGCGCGCTTCGGATTGCTCAGCATTGAAGCGAATGATGCCGGGCAGCGCGAGCCCAACGGCCTGGCCATGGACCACGCCGTGATGAGCGGTGAGTGGATTGGCGGCGGAGTGCGCCGCGCCCAGCATGGAATTCTCGATGGCGATGCCGGCAAAGGCCGCGCCGAGTTGCATACGCGCGCGCGCGGCCACGTCTTCGGGCTCCGTCAACACGCGTGCGAGGCTGCCGGCACAGAGGCAGAACGCCTCGCGCGCATAGATGGCGGAAATGGGCGTGCGCTTGCGCGTGACCGCAGTCTCGAGCGCGTGCGCCAGCGCATCCAGGCCCGTGCAGGCGGTGACGCGCGCTGGCTGGGAGACGGTCAGCAGCGGATCGAGCAGCGCGACGGCGGCGGCGGCTTTGGGGTCCAGACAGGCCATCTTTTGATGCGTCTCGTTGTCAGCGATCAGCGCCGCGCTCTGGCATTCACTGCCGGTGCCAGAGGTCGTCGGAATGGCGATCAGCGGGAGCATCGGCTTCGTCGCCTTGCCGACGCCCCAGTAGTCCTTCATTTCTCCGCCGTTGGTCAGCAGGAAGTTGCACCCCTTCGCCGTGTCCATTGATGAGCCACCGCCCAGCCCAATGAGAATGTCAGCCTTCGCGGCCCGTGCCGCTGACAGGCAAAGCCCTACATCGACCGTGGTGGGATTTTCCCGCACCTGATCGAAGACCTCCACCTGCAGACCAGCCGCCGCAATGAAGCCGACCGCGCGCCCCGCATGCCCGGCCGCAACAATCCCACGGTCGGTCACCAGCAGAGCGCGGCTTTTCCCCAGTTCGCGCGCGAGGACGCCGACCTGCTCGAGCAAGTCCGGCCCGGCGACGATCCGCGTGCGAGGCTGGTAATCGAAAGCGCCGGGCGCTTGCGGGATGGGAGGAGGGGCGTGCATGCCAAGAAGAGTCGCGAGGGGCGGCGATATTGGCCGCAAAGTGCGGGCGACCCTTGCTGAACCAGGAGATCGAGTCTGGCTCCGCGCTCACCTTCGTGGCTCTGCCGGCGTCCCAAGTTTTGGATCCACCCTGGTCAGGCTTTGAAGTCGCGCGTCTGAAAGATGAGGATGCCGAAGATGACAAAGGTGGCGTCGGCGCCGATCAGGTAGGCGTAATCTTCGGCCATTTTCAACACAGGCACCTGCGCATGGAAGATGTTCATCCAGCTCAGCAAATGCGTCGTGAGGAACCATGCGCGAATGCTCTCAAACTGCGGAATCCCCTGGAGGATCATATCCACGAAGTAATAGGAGAGACAAAGGATGGTTGCGGTCGCCGGCTTCATGTTGCAGCAGGAGAAAGCGAATCCAAGGGTGGTGATGGTGGTGAAGCTCAGGCCCAAGAGCGGAATCGCCAACAAGTAGCGCTGCAAGCCGGGCCAGAAGTCGTAGATCGCGAAGATATGTTGCGCGGGAGCGAGGACAAACAGGCCGCCGAAGCCTTGCTTGATCCAGCCGATGAAGAGCGCTGACAGCGCAATGAAAGCCATCAAGATAAACGTGTAGAAGACCACCGCCGCGTAGCGGACCAGCACGACTCGCATCCGGGAGACCGGCCGGCTGAGAATGAGCCGCATCGTTCCATCCTCGACTTCCTTGGCCACGACATCGCCGCCCACCAGCGCCAGGTAAAGCGAGCCGAGCAGGAAGGCCGTCCAACTGACGACCATGAAAGCGAGCGTCAGCCCTGAGAAATACTGGTCGAAAGCGTAGCCGGCCTGCTCGATGGAGTGCTGCAAGTGACGCTTCACAAAGGGGAGGTAGTGCAGGAAGAGGAAGAGCGTCTCGATTACCAGAAACGAGCCGAACCCGATGTAAGTGCGCCGCCGTGCGAAGAGCTTCCACAGCTCGCCGCGCAACTGGAGTCCCAGGAGAAAAGGCCGGCTCATGGGCGGGGGAAAGCCGGCTCCTGGCGGGTGACCATTTCCAGGTAGATGCGTTCGAGGCTGAGCCGCTGCGGCTCCAGGGCGCGCAGTCGCACCCCGCCTTGCACGAGCGCGGCGCTCAAGTCTGCCACGTCGCCGGCTTCCGGCAACTCCACCTGCTCCTCGCCAATGACGCGCGCGCCATGCAGCGCGAGGATCGGTGCGGCACGGGGCCAATCGTCCAGTTCGAGGCGGAAACGCGGCAGCGGACTTTGCAACTCCGACCAGAGCCCCAGGAAAAGCAGCCGGCCCTGGTGGAGGATGGCGACGCGGCTGCAGAGTTGTTCCACTTCGGAAAGGAGATGCGAGGAGAAGATGAGGGTCAGGCCGCGCTCGCGATTGAGCCGCTGAATCAAGGTGCGAATCTCGTGAATCCCCTCCGGATCGAGGCCCTCTGTCGGCTCATCAAGCATGACCAGCTCCGGCTCTGGGAGCAGTGCTTGAGCGAGCGCCAAGCGCTGCCGCATGCCGTGACTGTAAGTGCGCACCGGGTCGCGAATGCGCTGGCTCAGGCCGACAGTCTCGACCGCCTCGGCAATCTGCGCACGGGTGACTGGCGCGGAGTAGGAGGCGAGGATTTCAAGATTCCGCCAGCCGCTGAGGTAATCGTAGAAGCCGGGCGCCTCGAAGATGGCACCGACTCTGGCGAGCGCTTTCGCCCGGTCGCGCTGCACGGAGACACCGTCGATGAAGACTTCGCCTGCATCCGGGTAAACCTGCCCGAGCATGATGCCGAAGGTGGTGCTCTTTCCCGCGCCATTGTGCCCGAGCAACCCAAAAATTTCGCCTCGGGGAATGTCCAGCGACAGGCCGTGCAACGCCGGCTGGCCCTTGAAAGCCTTGGTGAGATTCGCGAGACGGATCATGCGGGCGGGAAGCATTGAGCGGAACGGGAACGAAAAGGTATCAAAAAGCGGCGCATGGAACGGCTTTCCCGCAGCCGGGGTTGAGCCGGGGTTGTCGGCGAGGAGGGGGAGGGGCTACTCTTTCATTCTGATGCTTTTTCCTTTTGTGTGCGGGCTGGCCTTGAGCGGCTCGGAAACGGTGGCCTGGTCGGGCAGTTTGTCCGGGCAGATTCTGCGCGGGTTGCTGGGAGACTGGCGCGCGCTGCTCTGGCTGGCGGCTCTGCCGATCGTTTTTGTGCTCGCCGCGTGGGCTGCGTCGCTCCTCCTGGTGCCCCGGCTGCAACTGAACAGCTTTGCGCAATACGACCGGCGTCCCGGTGGGAGCTTTGGGAAGGCGCTCAGCCTGGGCTTTCTGTACGCGCTCCTGGCGGCAGCCGTGGTGGTGGGACTGCGGTTTGCGACTCTGGCTTTCAAGGTGGCTCTGCTGACGGCGCTTTCCACGCCTTCTCAGCTCGAGCCGCGCTGGGTGGCGATCTTTGCGGGACTGGCGCTGCTGGCGTTGATCCTTCTTCCGTTGCTTCCGATGTCGCTCTTTCGGATTCACCTGGGACGGGCGCTCGCCCTGCTGCTCCTGGCGCTCCTGGTCTCAACGGGAGCGGGTTGGGCCCTGGATGCTCGGCTCGGCGGCCGGTCGAGCAACGAAGGGCCGCCTTTCAGGAATGGGCCGACCAGCGGCGCATCCCGGGGCACGGTCTCCTCGACTCCCTGGCGGTGAAAGGGAGGGAGAGCCTCGGTTTTGCAGCTACGGAGAAGATGGCCAGCGACCCGGCCCGGCCACTCGCCGAGCGCAAGGAAGCGGTGCGCCAGCTCTATGCGCTCCTGGAGAGCAGCCGGACGGCACTGAAGGAAGGGGACATCGCCGGGCGGGCCGAGTACGACCGCCAAAAGGCGCGCTACGATGAGCTGTTAAGGGCGCTGCGCGAGGAGATCGCCCGGACGGGCGGCTGAATTGGAGCGCACGATGTCCCTCTGCTCCAAGCCGTGCATCACCTTTCCACAATCCATTTGCGCCCCCTGCTCTCCCGGCGGATACTGCCCATCCTTTTATGACTCTCACTGAGAAAGTCCTCGCGCGTGCTTCGGGCAAGGCACATGTCCAGCCCGGCGACAATGTCTGGGTGAAAGTTGATGTCCTCATGACGCACGACGTGTGCGGGCCGGGCACCATCGGTGTTTTCAAGCGCGAATTCGGCAAAACCGCCAAAGTTTGGGACAAAAAGCGCGTCGTGATCATCCCGGATCATTATATCTTCACGGCCGATTCGATGTCGAATCGCAACGTCGATATCCTGCGGGAGTTCGTCAATGAGCAGGAACTGCCGTATTTCTATGATGTGATCGAGGACCCGAAAGGGCGCTGGCATTTCGACGCGCAGCAAGGCCAGCTCAAGCGGCAGTACGGCGACGGCTATACGGGCGTCTGCCATACGACGCTTCCTTGGAAAGGGCACACGCGCCCCGGCGAAATCCTTTTTGGCACGGACTCGCATACGTGCATGGCGGGCGCTTTCAACCAGTTCGCCACCGGGATCGGCAACACCGACGCCGGTTTCATTCTAGGGACCGGTCAGTTGCTCATCAAGGTGCCGGAGACGATGCGCTTCTTTTGCGAGGGCGCGCTGCCGGCAGGGGTGATGGCCAAGGACGTGATTCTCCATGTGATCGGCGAGATCGGCTTCGATGGGGCGACCTATCGGGCGATGCAATGGGAGGGACCAGGCGTGCACACGATGACCATGGACGATCGGATGACCATCGCCAACATGGCGATCGAAGCGGGCGGCAAAAACGGCATTTTTCCCTACGACGAGAAAACGGGTGAGTACGTACGCGAGCGGGTGGCCGAGAACGGCACCCATAGCGAATTCGAGCCGGTGGAACTCGAGGCTGACCAATCGTTCATGTACGACAAGACTTTCGACCTGTCGAAGCTGGAGCCAACGGTCGCCTGCCATCCGGACCCCGGCCAGCGCAAGCTCGCGCGCGAGATGACCGATGTGAAGCTCGACCGCGCCTACATCGGCTCCTGCACCGGCGGGAAGACGAGCGACTTTCTCGCCTTCGCTGAAGTGGTGCGCGGAAAGAATGTCGCAATTCATACCTTTGGCGTGCCGGCGACAACGAAGGTGGTGCGCGAGTTGAAGGAAACTTCGTGGGACGGGCAGACCGTCTGGAGCATTCTGGAGAACGCCGGAGTGCAGATGACCGAAAATGCCTCGTGTGCAGCGTGCCTCGGCGGGCCGGTGGATACGTTTGGCCGGATGAATACCCCGATGAAGTGCATTTCCGCGACGAACCGCAATTTTCCCGGCCGGATGGGTCACAAGGAATCACAAGTCTTCCTGGCCAGCCCGTACACCGTCGCCGCGAGCGCGCTCACGGGGCGCATCACCGACCCGCGCGATTACGTCGGCTAGCGTGAGCCGCGCCGTTTTGCTGCTGCCGCTCGCGTGGGTCTGCCTGGCCGGCTGCACCGCGCCGGGGGCCTCCAGCGGGCGCTTTGTCATCGCCCCGGCCAACAGCGGCTTCTACAAATATGGACCTGCGCAAGCTTTCGGGCCGGATCTCGCGCTAAGCAAGGGGCAAAAGGTGACGATGATCAATCGGCAGTTCGGCTTCAGCCAGGTGCGGCTCGATGACGGCCAGACGGGCTTTGTCGCGACCGACGACCTGAAGCCCGCCCCGCCCGAGCCCAAGCCCGCACCCACCCCGGCCCTGGCGCTCGCCTCGCGCACCCGCGCCGCCCATCTGCACGCCGAGCCCGAGCGGCCGCTCGATTTGAGCGATGTGCCTTCGCCTCCTCTGCCGACGCAGGATGCGCCGGCCAAACCAAGCTTTCACGCGCAGCACTAATCTCCTTTCGTAAGATTCATGACAAACATCACCAGCCCCGTCTATGTCGTCCGCGATAACATTGACACCGACCAGATCATCCCGGCGCAGTACCTGACGCTGGTCCCGACCATTGAGGAAGAGTACGAGAAGCTTGGCTCCTTCGCGATGATCGGCTTGCCTGATGACCAGTATCCGCAGCGTTTCGTGCCGGAAGGCGAGTTGAAGACGCCGTACCAGATCATCATCGCCGGGCGCAACTTCGGATGCGGCTCATCGCGCGAACATGCGCCGATTGCCTTGGGGGCAGCGGGCGTGCAGGTGGTGGTGGCGGAGAGCTTCGCGCGCATCTTTTTCCGCAACAGCGTGGCGACGGGCGAACTCTACCCCTATGACTCGCAGGAGCGCCTATGCGATGTGGTCAAGACAGGCGACATCGCCACGCTCGACTTTCAGAACGATACACTCTCGGCGGGCGGCAGGACTTATCAGTTGAAGCCGCTGGGCGAAGTCCGTCCCGTGATTGATGCCGGCGGTTTGTTCAACTACGCGCGCCAGAGCGGCATGATCGCCGCGCGTTAGGAGGCGTCAAATATTCCGCCTGTTTACAAGGGCCGCCAGGCGCGCTACTGGTTCCCGCCGCCTCATGCGTTCCCCGCGCTCTCCACTGCCGTCGCTGACTCGCCGCTGGGCGCCGCGGAGCCCCTCGGTGACTGCGCTCCTCGTAGCCGGCAGTGTCTCCCTCAGCGCGGCGCAGTGGATGATTTTTGGATGGAGTAAAGATCCGCTTTTTTCCCAAGGGGTGCTCGGATCGGTTTTCGGACTTCACGCGGATAGTCCGTTTCACGGCTCACCGTGGCAATTCCTCACCTTCGCCCTGCTCCACGGCGGACCGCTGCACTTGCTCGGCAATGTGCTGCTGCTCTATTTCGCCGGCCGGGAAGTTGAGCCCATCATCGGAGCCAAACATTTTGCCGCCCTTTTTCTCGGCGCGCTGGCGTTCGGTGCGGCAGCGCAGTGGGGCGCCATGGCGGGCGCGTTGACCCCCGTGGGCGCTGGTGTGCTCGGGATCTCCGCAGGCGTGGCGGCGGTCGTGGCCGCCTTCGCCACGATTTTGCCAGAACTCGATGTGACGGTGCTCCTTCTCCTGGTGGTGCCGCTGCGCGTGCGCGCAAAATTCCTCGGCCTCATCCTCGCGCTCCTGGCCGCTGGGCTTTGGATGACGCAAACCGCCGTGGTGGTTGGTCCCGCTGGGATCATCGCGGGCAGCCTGTTCGGCTGGGCTTACGCCAAGCGTCTTGGTTTTGGCAACCCGACACGGATCGAGCGTTACTATCTCGCGCGTCGTCAGGAAGCACTGCGCCTCGAGCGCATGCCGGCTGCGCAATTCATTGAGGAACAGGTCAATCCGGTGCTGGAAAAGATCGCCCGGCACGGCCTGCACAGCCTGACCCAGGCGGAAAAGCGTCTGCTCCATCGCGGCAGCGGGAAGCTGGTGGGGAAGGCGGATGGACGACGCGCCAGGTTTGATGCGTGAGCTTCTCGGAGGTGTTGCCGTTCGCACCTCCCTGCGTGGCGATGGACTGGCAACGCGGGACCAAACGCTTAGTGAGGAACCTCAGGACCGGCGCGGTTCGCGCAATCGCTGAAGCCACGCGAATGCCCGGTTGCGATGTCAGCGCAGCTTGCCGGCGCCTCCGCGGCGGCGGGTCGGCTGCGGCGCGGCGACGAAGAGATTGAGGAAGAGGGCGAACCGGGCGGGATGCACCTCGGCGGTGAGGGAGTTGTTTTTTTTCATGGCAAAACGGCTATAGCCGGTGGCGTGCCATCCAGTGCGATCAAGCCTTTCGGCCAGGGCAAAACTGAGGTCCGTTGACCGCAAGGCGGCTTGCGCGGGGCTGGCTCTGTGCGGAAGTTGCGGCATGCAAGGCGAGTGTGCCATCTGCACCCGAGTCGAGACGCTCACGCGGCATCACCTGATCCCGCGGACGCGTCACTCCAATAAGCGAAACAAGCGACTCTTCGACCGCGCGACGGTGCGGCAGACGATCGGCCTGTGCCGCCCCTGCCATTCGCAAGTGCATCTGCTCCTTACCGAGAAGCAACTCGAGCGCGACTGGAATACCGTCGAGAAGCTGCGCAGCCATCCTGAACTCCAGAAGTTCGCGCGGTGGCTGGCCGCCCGGCCACCGGGTTTTCAATGCCGCGCGCGCTCGGTTCTCCACTAGCCGGCGCCCAGCAAAGGGGGCGCCTCAGCGCATGAGCAGCGCCTGGCGGGCGCGCTTGATCTCGCGGGTGATCTTGCGATGGAAATGCGCGGGCATGCCGGTGACGCGGCGTGGCAAGGATCTTGCCGCTTTCCGTGACAAACCTGCGCAGGAGATCGGGATTCTTGTAATCGATCGCATCGAGGATGATGTCGATGCGGCGGCGCGGCATCGGGCGGTTGTGCACGGCGGAAAGCGGAGCGGCGTTGGGAGTTTTGGGCTGGTGACATGAGCAGGGAGCGGCTTACTTGGTTTCGCGGTGCAGCGTATGCCGCTTGAGGAAAGGGTTGTATTTCTTCTTTTCCAGCCGGTTCGGGGTGTTCGGGCTCTTCTTGTTGCGCGTGGAGATGTAGCGGGAGGGCGGTTTGCCTTCGGCTTTCGCCTCGGTGCATTCCAGGATGATGAAATCGCGGGCCATAAGGCTGGTTAGTTATTCTTTGCTTCTGCGGCAGGCGCTTCTTCTTCTTCGGCTTCGGCCGCTTCTTCGCCTCGGTCAGGCCGAAGAGCGAGGTCACCGGGACGCGGCGAACGCTGCATCTTGGTCTTCTTCTCGATCTGCGACTGGCACTCGACGGTGAAACGCGCGAACGGGATCGCTTCCAGCCGGGCGTGGGCGATCGGTTTGCCGCTCATCTCGCACATGCCGTAGGTGCCGCCCTCGATGCGCTTGAGCGCTTCCTCGATTTCGTAAAGCGCGTCCTGCTCCTGCGAGAGGAGCGACAGCGCGAAGTCGCGATCGTAGGCATCGCTGCCCGGCATCCGCCTGGTGCATGCCAAAGGCGCTCGCTTCGCTCCCTTCGGCGCGCGAGCGCAGGGTGTCCTTCGCGACGCCGTTCATGGAGTCGAGAATGTTGTCGCGGAGTTGCCAGAGCCGTTCGCGCTGCTTGAGCAGAAAGGGGCTGCTGTTGATGACTTCCGGCGGGACTTGATCGAAGAGCAGCTTCGTGCTGGTGCGCGAGGTATCCGCGGCGCGCTTCTCAGCCGTCACCGGGACCACCTTGCGAGCGGCGGCCGCGGGCGCTTTCACCGGGAGGGCGGGCGCTTCTTTGGCGCGCCCGTTGCCGGCCGGGGTTTTCACCGCCTTCGCGGCGGTGACAGGGGCGGGTGCTTTGGGGCTGGTCTTGAGACCGTTCTTGGGCGCGGGCGCGACTTTGCCGGCGTTGGGGGCGGACTTGACGGGTTTGGAACTGGCCATGGGAAAACTTGGAAGCGCGAAGGCTTTCTGGAAAAAAGGAGCGCGTTACTTAATGGCTTCCGCCCGTCCGCGCAAGGGAGAAAGGATTTATTTCTCAGGCTCGGAGCATGACCGCCCCTTCCTCCTCCCGTGCCTTGTCGCACCTTCCGCGGACCGCGCAGTGTGACCTGCGATGCAGGCTGCGCCGTCTCTTCCGCTGATTCGTCGAACCGGTGTGATTGGTGGAACAACTTTACGCTGCTTCCACACTCACCGAGACAAGCATCTGGCGCTGACCCTGGCCCATGAACGATCCTTTCACCGGCGCCACGTCCTGGTAGTCGCGGCCCGTCGCGATGGCCACATAATCCTCATTCACGAGTCGCCGATTGGTCGGGTCGAGGCCATGCCAGCCGAGGCCGGGGATGAAGACTTCGCACCAGGCGTGCGACGCTTGCGAGCCGCGCTCCTGCTGGGTGGGATCGAAGAGGTAGCCGCTGACGTAACGGGCCGGAATCTTGAGCGCCCGGCAGAGCGCCAGCGTCAGATGGGCGTAGTCCTGGCAGACGCCTCGCGGGCTGCCAAAGAACTCGGCGGAGGTGGTGTTCACCGTGGTGACCCCCGGCGCGTAAGTGCAGTGCGCGTGGACGAATTGCATCAGCCGCTCCGCGACGCAGAAGACGTCATCCTCTCCGGCCTCCGCATCGACCGCGGCGCGCCAAATCTCCGGGGTGATCCGCACATAGTGGGTCTCCTGGAGGAACATGTGGCATTCCTCACTCCAGCCTGCTTCGACCAGAGACTTCATGCGCGCGCCGCGCGGCGCGCCGGTGGCGTAGCGATCCTGTGTATGCACGATGCTCTCGGCTTCGATCACGAGCCGTTCGTGCGCCTCCTCGACCTCGAAGTGATGCACCCCATTCGCATGGAAATCGGCGAAACGAAGCAGCCGTGCGGTGGGGACCACCCGCAGCACATGGAAGGAGCGTTGCTGCCACTCGTTGTGCAGCGGCTGCAGGCGCAACTCGTTCTGATTGTTGGTGACCGGTCCCGCGTAGAGGTACTCGGTGCGATGGTGGACGCGCAGCTTCATCACGCGGCGCCACCCAACCGGGTCGCCGCCCACAAAACGAGCAGATTCCTGCTGCTCGCGGAGCATCATTGCTGCTGCTGGTGATGCTGCTGCTGCATGTGGTAGCCGGCGTCGTTGAAGCCGGGCTGTGGCATGACGACGCGATTCACCCCCTGCGGGAGCAAGACGTACGACTGGATGATCGCGGCCCCGGCGGAGTTCAGTTCCACCTGTAGATCGTCGATGTACTCATGCAAGCCGCGCCGCAAGCGCATCCGGGACGCTGGAGAAATTGCAGCTTGGCCATGAGGTAGCCGACCAGGCGCTCGGCCTCGTTGCAGTACTGGCCGGGCATGGTGGAAGAGATGCGATGCAGCACTTCATCGAGCATGCGCACGCAAAATCGAACCGAGCGTGGAAAATCGGTGGAGAAGATCAGCAACTCAATCACGTGCTCGAGCGTCAACTCCGCGCCAAAGAGGCGGCGGGCGGTGGCGAAAGCGCTGCACGAGCGGAGGATGGTGCCCCAGCGGACGGAATCGAGCGCCTGGTTGCGGGCTTCTTCCGCCACATGGCTGTTGATATCGAGGAAGCGGCTCGTCTTGTCGGCGCGCTCGAGGTAGCGGCCGAGCTGGATGAAGTGCCAGCCTTCGTTGCGCGGCAAGGTCGCCGCGGTGACGCCGTCAAAGAGGAGCGAAGTTTGAATGACTCGCTCGAAGAAGGCTTGCGGCGAACGCGCGAGGAGGGTCTGCGCGGACTTCGACCCGAAGAAAAGGAACATGTCATTTACCCCCGTCCACATGGCCTCGGAGATTTGGTCGCGCACCGTGCGGGCATTCTCCCGGGCATCCTGCACACAGGACCAGATAGAGCCGGGGTTGCGCTCGTCGAGCGTGAGAAAGGCGGTCACGTCCTCGGGCTGCGGATCCGGGTAAAGCTCGGCAAACTGCTCCTCCATGGCGGTGGCCGTGAGCACCGGCGACCAGGCGGACTCGATGGTGTTGCCGACGCTGGCGGCGTCGAGCAACAACTCAGTCTGCACGAGCACGAGGCGCGCGAGGTTTTCGGCCCGCTCCATGGAGCGAGCCATCCAGAAAAGGTGGTCAGCGACGCGGGAAAGCATTTGGGGAGCGGTACTCAGTCATCAGTTACTGCTGGAGGACCCAGGTGTCTTTGCTGCCGCCACCTTGGGAGGAGTTGACGACGATGGAACCTTTTTTGAGCGCCACGCGGGTGAGGCCTCCGGGCAGGACTTTGATGCGTTCGCCGCAGAGGACAAAGGGGCGCAAGTCAATGTGCCGGCCTTCGACGGCGCCATCGCAGAAGGTCGGATGTTGGGAGAAATAGACCACGGGTTGTGCGATGTAGTTGCGGGGATTTTTGGCGACGAGTTCCTTGAATTTCGCCAGCTCCGCCCGGCTGGCTTTGGGGCCGATTAACATGCCGTACCCGCCGCTCTCGTTGGCTGCTTTCACCACGAGCTGCGGCAAGTTATCCAGGATGTAGCGGCGGTCGTCCTCGCGCCAGGCAAGGTAAGTTGGCACCTGATCCAGGATCGGCTCCTGACTCAAGTAATATCTAATCATGTCGGGCACGTAGGCGTAAGTGACCTTGTCATCCGCCACGCCGGTGCCAATGGCGTTGGCGAGCGCGACGTTGCCTTTGCGCGCGGCATCGACCGAGCCCGGGACGCCGAGCAACGAATCTTTGCGAAACACTGTTGGGTCCAGAAAATCATCGTCGATGCGCCGGTAGATGACATCGACCTGCTGCAAGCCTTGCGTGGTGCGCATGTAAACAAAGTCATCCAGCACCACGAGGTCACGCCCTTCGACGATCTCGATACTCATCTGCCGCGCCAGGAATGAGTGTTCAAAGTAAGCGCTATTATAGACGCCTGGCGTCAGGAGCACACAGACGGGATTCGGCTTCTGCCGCGGGGCGATATAGCGCAGCGTGCAGAGCAGATCGGCGGGATAAGTATCAACCGAGCGCACGCCCACTGTGCCAAAAAGTTGTGGAAAGACGCGCTTCATCGCCGCGCGATTCTCCAGAACGTAAGAGACACCCGACGGGCAGCGGCCATTGTCCTCCAGCACCAAATAGCGCCCATCGCGATCCCGGATCAAATCGGTCCCGCAGATGTGGATATAAAGATCACGCGGCACATTGAAGCCGACAAATTCCGGTCGATAGTGCGCGGCGCTCAGGATGACCTCGGCGGGGATGATCCCGTCCTTCACGATCTTTTGCCCGTGATAGACGTCGTACAGGAAGAGGTTCAGCGCCGTAATGCGCTGGATGAGCCCATTCTCGATCGTCTCCCACTCGTACGCCGGAATGACGCGCGGGACAGGATCGAAGGGAAAAACCCGCTCCGTGCCTCGCTGGTCGCCGTAAACGGTGAAGGTAATCCCCTCTTTCAGGAAGAGCAATTCGAGGCTTTTCACCTTCTGGTCCAGCTCCTCCGCCGACATGTCGCGAAAGCCTTCCGCCACCGGCTCGTAATAAGGACGGACCTGCCCTTCGGGCGTCATGATCTCGTCGAAGAGTGCTTCCGGCTGATAATTTTCGAGGAACACGGTGGAAAGAGTGGCAGAATGCTCTTTTAGGGGCGAAACAGAGCGCGGCGAGAGCTTTCCTACAGAAACGTAACAATCCTTCCACGCGGCTTGCACAAAGAAGCGCACCTCGTCCCATCGCCGCTGTGCAAATTTCGCCACCCTTCCCCACTTTAGGTTCCTGATCACTGCCGCCCATGCTTCCTCAACTCGCCGCGCGCATCATTCGCACCACTGACCCGCGGTGTCTTGCGAAGTTCCTCTGGCTCTTCGGTGTGAAGGGCCTCATCTCCATCGAGAAATTCAAGCGCCGCCTGCGCCGCGGCGAATACTTTCCGCCCTTTCTTTATCTCTCGCTGCTCAATTCCTGCAACCTCCGCTGCCAGGGTTGCTGGGTCGATGTCGAAGCCGAGCGCGTCGAACTCGACCTGGCCACCCTCGACCGCACCATCACGGAGGCCCAGCGCCACGGGAATTCTTTCTTCGGCCTGCTCGGCGGCGAGCCCTTCATGCACCCCGGCTTGCTCGACCTCCTGGCGCAACATCCCGGCTGCTACTTCCAAATCTTCACCAACGGCCAGTTCATCACGGAAAAGATTGCCCGCCGGCTCCGCCAGCTTGGCAACGCCACCCCGCTCATTTCCATCGAGGGCCGCGCCACGACCAGCGACGAGCGACGCGGCAACAAGGAAGTCCTCAACCGCACCCTGCGCGGCCTTGATCATTGTCTGGCCGCCCGTCTTCTCACCGGCGTCGCCACCAGCGTCTGCCGCACCAACATCGACGAACTCCTTACCGAAACCTGGCTCCGCGAACTCATCGCCCGCGGCGTCCACTACGCCTGGTACCACACCTATCGCCCCGTCGGCCCAAAGATGAATGAGAGCCTAGCGCTCACGCCGGCCCAACTTATCCGCACCCGGCGCTTCATTGTGGAAATGCGCGCCAAAGTTCCCATCGGCCTGGTCGATGCCTACTACGACGACCGCGGGCGCGCCCTCTGCCCCATGAGCACCGGCATCTCCCATCACGTGAGCCCGCGCGGCGACCTCGAGCCGTGCCCGATCATCCAATTCGCCACCGAAAATATCCGCGACGAGCGCGGCCTCTTCGCCACCATGCGCGACTCCGCCTTTTTGCGCGACTTTCGAGACCTGAGCGCCCGCGCCACTCGCGGCTGCGTCGTCCTCGAACGCCCCGATCTCGTCAAGGAGCTGGTGCTGAAACACGGCGCGCGCGACACGACCCTGCGCGGCACGGCCATGGCTGAACTTGAGGCCATGCAGCCCCGCTTTTCCCAATGGCTCCCCGGTGAAGAAATCCCTGAGCAACACTGGATGTATCGCTGGGCGAAGAAGTGGTGGTTCAACGACTTCGGCGCGTACCGCCACCTCGCCTCGGGCGAAGCGGCTCAGGCCCGCGACCTCCAAAAGGCGCTCCGCGCGCCTCCTAGTCCAAAGAAGTGAGCGCATCAAGAGGAACCGCAGGCGACTGGACCATGGCCACCGGGCGGGCTTTGTCCTGCGGCACACTCGCGGGAGGGGCCGCTTGCGTACGGTATCCCAACACGTTGCTCATGCATTTCTTCGATCGCTTCCCTTTGCGCCTCCTCGCGGCTCTTCTCCTTTGCTCGTCCGTGGCTGCTTCGGCAGGGAGCCTTTCGCCGCGCGACTTTGCGGCAGGGCGGCCGCTCTTCGATCCGATACGCTTCTACACAGGCCACACGCGCTCGTGGGGGATTTTCGAGGATCGTGCCGGGGCGGCGACCAAGCGGATCACCACGGAGACCTGGGGTAGGATGGTCGGCCGCGAACTCGTTCTCGAGCAGAACCTCAACATCGAAGGCGAGCCGCAGTCGCATCGCTCCTGGCGGATTCGGCGGCTGGACGCGCACCACTTCGCCGCCACGGCCAGCGGGATCATCGGCGAAGCGCGTGGAGAGGCGTACGGCAACGCCTTTCAGTGGAGCTTCACGCTGGCCGTCAAACCGGGCAACCCGCTTTACCAGGTGACCATGACGCAGCGCATGTATTTGCAGCCGGACGGACGGACGATGATCAACCGGGACACGGTGCGGAAATTTGGCGTGTTGCTGGCCGAAGTGACGGAGGAGTTTCGGCGCGAGTAGTCGCTCGGGGAGACGGCTTGGCGATGGGCGGTCGCTGGTCTTCAATGTGCGCCCATGAACGAAGAGGCGCTGCGGCACTTGAAGAAGGTTGATCCTGTCCTGCGGCGCGTGATCAAGGCCGTCGGCCCGTGTCGCTTAGTGCCGGAGAAGCGCCGGCCTCCTTTCGAGTCGCTCGTGCGTGCGGTTGCTCACCAGCAGTTGCATGGAAAAGCGGCGGAGAGCATTTTGCGCCGCTTCATCGCGCTGTTTCCGGGGCGCAAGTTCCCGCTACCAGCGGACCTGCTGACGGTCGGGGATGAAGCAATTCGAGCCGCCGGTTTCTCTGGCGCGAAGCTGGCGGCCATTCGCGACATCGGCGCCAAGGCGATGGATGGGATCATTCCTGGGACACGCGCGCTCGCGAAGCTCAGCGACGAAGAGATCATCGAGCGGCTCTCCTCGGTGCGTGGCGTCGGCCGCTGGACCGTGGAGATGCTGCTGATCTTTCAGCTTGGCCGGCCCGACGTGCTGCCCGTCGATGATTTCGGAGTGCGCAACGGCTTTCGGCATGCCTTCGCCCTGGCGGAGATGCCGAAGCCCAAAACTGTGCTGGCGCACGGAGAACGCTGGCGCCCATTTCGGACCACCGCCGCCTGGTACCTCTGGCGCGCCGCCGATGACCCCACCGCCCTCGGCCTCTGAAACGGTGAGGAATCAAGGGCCGGCCCCCGACGTGCAGCGGAAGGCGCCAGAGCCCCTCTTCTATGGCGCTGCTGAGGGCGCGGCGTAGCGCCTTTGGGCTTCGGCAAGGCTGGCGGCGCGCGCTTCGGCGTTCTCCCAAGGATCGAAAACAAAATCGGGGCCGAGTTTTTCCGCAAATTGTCGGGCGAGCAGGATGCGGATGGCGAGGCGGTGGTCGTTCAGGTGGGGCAGCACTTCGGCGGGGCGCTTCCCGACGACGGCCTGCAGGAGTTTTTCGGCGGACTTGGCGACTTCCTCTTTCCCACTGAGGTAGCCCTCGAGGAGTTGACCAACGCCGCGCTCACGGGCCGCGGGGTCGGCGCTTTGCAGATCGGTCGCCAGCGCCAGCATCCTTTTCTCGGCGGCGGCGTATTTGGAGACGGAGGAGAATGGATCGTCGCCGAGATTGGCCAGCCAATCCGCCAGGTGTTTCGGATCCAGATAGCCGGTGCTCTGCCCGACCAGCTCGCCGAACCGATTGAGAACGACGAGCGTGGGGATCGCTTCAATGTGGTATTTGCTCACCAGCACGGGATTGCGGTCGAAGTCCACATGCACCGGGATGTACGCGCTCAGGAGCGTTTGCACTGCGGGGTCGGCAAAGGTGGTCGTTTCCATCATGCGGCACGGTCCGCACCAGGTGGCCGAGAAGTCGAGCAGGAGCGGTTTGCCAGCGGTCTTGGCGTCGACCAGCGCCGCTTCGGAGTCGGCGCGCCAGGGGATTTCGGCCGCGGGGAGCGCCTGGGCGGCGAGCATCAGAAAGAGGAGGACGAGTGGCGAGGTTTTCATGGCGAGCGAGCGGCCACTTCGGGGCCGTGTTTGATGGGCGGCCAGAATTCATCCCAATTGAAAGGCCGGCTGAATTCACCGTGGTGACAGGCGACACAATCAGAAGCGCCGAGCGGGCGGAATTTGAAAAGCGCCTTCTCGTGGCTTTGGCGCTGCGCGACGTGCGCGCTGCCGGGGCCGTGGCACGATTCGCAGCCGACGTCGGTGAGTTTGGTTTGCACAAATTCGCGACGGTAACCGGAAGAGGTGCCGAAGCCGACCGTATGGCAGGCGAGGCAGCTCGGATCGGCCTCGGACCGGCGCGCCTCCAGGCTGGCAAAGGCATGCCCGTGGCCGGAGTCCTGCCACTTGGCGAAGGCCGCGGCATGGCACGCGGCACAGGCGGCGCTGCCGGCATAGACAGAGGACGCTTTGACGCCGGGCACTTCGTCCGCTCGCGCATGCGCGGGATCGTCCATGCTTAGCTTCGTGTGCCGGATTTCTTCGCGATACGCGGCGCTTTCCGCGAGGAGCGATGGGTCCTGCGGAATCTTGTCTTCCAGAAAAACGATCTCGAAATTCCTGGGCACCATTTTCGACGGCCCAGCGAGTTCGGCCTGCAAGTGGCCGACCGCTTTCGACTCGTTTGTGGTGTAGAGGATGATGCTGCGATTCTCGGTCAAGAGCTGCTGCGAGGGCTGCCGCACTTTGCCGCCAAGGATCAAATCGAACTCGTAGAAGCGCTTCGCGAGGTCGCTGAGCGCTGCTTCGTCGGCAAAGGCAAGCAGGACGAGGAAGTCGGCCTTTTTGCGCAAGGAGGGCAGCAGCTTTTCGAGCGCGGCGGTCATCGGTTCGAGCGCCAGGCCTTCGCCCAGAGCTTCCTGGCCGCGGCCCGGATCGAGCGCGCCGACGAGCGCGATTCTGAAGCCGCCGTGCTCGATCACGCGGTACGGCTCAAAGACGAGCTGACCGCTGCGGGCGTCGAGCAAATTGGCGCTGAGCATCGGCACGGGCGCGGCCGCCTTTAAGGCGCGCAATTCGGTCAGGGAAAGTTGCGCCTCACGAGCGCCTACATTCAGTGCGGAATAACCCATGCCGGCAAACGCCCGCTGGACATAACGATATTTGATTTGCTGAAAGTCGGCCGGCCCTTCGAGCGCGTTGCCCACATCGACGAGCACGGGCTGCGGCGCTGTCTGTTGACTAAGATAGGTCTTCAGCCGAGTCAGCCCGCCGTGCTGGCCGGTGAAGCAACCGCACGGCTCGATCCGCCCATCGGTGTCGCAGGAAAAGTAGAGCGTCAGCGGCACGTTGCCCATCGGCCCGCGCGGCCCGCAGCCGGCCAGCAGCGCCACGATGGCCACGGCCAGCAGCAAGCCGCGGTCGAACCTAAAAGCACGCATGGCAGGTCCACGAAAAGCACGAGGCGGTTTGGCCGCGGACCTCATGCCGGATGGCTCTAGAACAGTAGCGCATAGGTGATCAGGTTCACATTGACCTGCTCGCCTTCGTTGATCTGGTCGCCGCCGCAGCAGCAGCAGCCTTTGGCATTGCGCGCGTCGTTCAAGCCCTCGCGCGAATAGACGAGCACCAACCGCCCGTTGATCGTCAGCCCTTCCACCTGCGTGGTGCTGCCGCCGTGCATGAGGGTCAGCCGCGGCACCTTGTAAACCATGGAGAAAATGGGGTGCTCCATCGGAATGCGGGTGAGCGGCAGCGTGGGGAAACAGATTTTCAACTCGTTGCGAAAGGCACGGTCCCAATCCGCATTCGAGCAGCCGGGGCTGGCGACGATGAAGCCGCCGGTCGTGAGGTATTTCTTGAAGTTCTGCCGCTCGTGCGCGGTGAGGGCAAAAGCGCCCTCGCCCGACCAGACACAGAACGGCGTATTGAAGAGCGCGTCGGAGCCGAGTTGCACAGGGGTGAACGCGCTGGCCAGGCTCAGATTGGTATCCTTCGCCGCGCGCGTCAGGAAATGATCGGCAAAACAAACCGAGGTCTGCGTGCCGCCGTACATCAGGTTGCCGCACTGGATTTGCGTGACTTTCTTTAAGTCGGCGAGCGAGAGATCGGCCGCGCGCGAGGCGGCGCAGAGCGACCAGACGAGAAGAGCGAGCAGGAGACGTTTCATTTGGTAATGGAGTTGAAATAGGCTTCGACGACGCCGCGATACTCATCCATCGGCGCCTCGCTATGGGGGTCGCGCGAGGCCCGGTTGACGGCGTCCGCGCCAGCCACCGAGGTCGTGGCATCCACGCCAACCTTCGCTCCCGCGACAGCCGAGGGCGGCCCGCTGGACTGGCCGTGGCCGGAGGCCTTGGGATCGCCACCGAGCGTCTCGTTGCCGAAGACGCCGAAGCTTCCGCCGTCCGAGGTCGCGTAGCCATCGAGCCCGCCGCCGGTGCCCTGTCCAGAACCCTGGCTTTGCCCTTGGCCGAGACCAAACTTGCGGCTCTTGGACATCTGCTCGAACGAGTTGCCCGCGTGTAGTCCGCGCTGGAGTTTGAGATATTGGTCGAACTCTGATTTGCACGCGCTGTTGCCTGGCTGGCTCTCGGCAAAAAGCGCCGCGAGTTCCTGGTGCAAACGCTCGGCGAGCGCGGATGATTCGGGGCCATCACCGGTGAGCATCGTATTGGCGGAGCGTCCGGCGAGGGGACTCAGCTTTTGCTCCTCAACCGCCTCCGCCAAATCGCGCGCGCCCGCCGCCGCTTTCGGGAAAACTTTCTCCGCGGCGTCGGCGTGTTCACGCAGATTCTCGACGAGTTTGCTCAAGGCCCACTCGATGGCTTTCTCCGTGCTGGCGAGTTGGCGGAGCGCCAGCTTGTCCTCCTCGCGCGGAGTGGCGGTCTCGTACGCTTTCGCCTCCGAGGCGACGGTGCTTTGCGTTTCGTGCAGGTATTTGACCGCGTTGAAATCGTTGACGAGCGCATTCATCAAGGCGGCGTCCTTGAGCGGCGGCATGGTCTGCGCCGCTGCCTGCTCCTGCTCCGGTTGCAACTCATCCGCCTGGCGTTTGGCCTCCGCTTCCAAGCGCGCGAGCGCGTCGTGAAGCTGCTGCGGGCTCGGTGCCTGGGCTGCTTGCTGCAGCGCCTTTTGCAGCGCTTCGTCATTCTTTGCGACGGACTCCTTCATCTGCGCGGCTTTCTCGGCCAGCGCCTTCTGCAATTCCGATTCGAGGTCGTAGAGCGGCTTTTCGCGCACGAAGTGCTCCATCCGCTCGGCCAGCGCGCCGAGCTTCTTGTTCAGCTCCGCCTGCTCGGACATCAGCTTGTCGAGCTGCGCGGCCGCTTCCTTGGCGGCCTCGGGATTCCTCATTTTCTCCTCGAGCGCCTGCGCCTTTTCGGCCAGGGCTTTTTGCTCATCGACGCGGTCGTGAAATTCGTTGAGCAGCGCGGCGTACTTGCCCTCGATGTCCGAGATATCGGTCCGCTCACGGAGGAAGTTGTTGTACTCTTCCGTGCTGATGACCATGAGGTGCAAGGTCCGCGACCGGGCGAGATGCGGCTCCGGGCAAGTGTCCACGGCTTCCGCGAAAAGGGAGATGGTGTCGCCCGATTGCACGCCCAGCGACTTGATGTCGAAGGTGACCGCCTCCGCCGCTGTACGCGTTCCCAGTTTGTAGGAAATGACCTTTGGCGCGGAATAGACCTCATTCAGGGCGCGATGAATGCGGATCGTCTTCAGCCCATAATCGTCCGTCGCGCTCAGCCGCGCCTCGACCACGAAATCGTCGCACACGAAGCCGTCCTGCGCGGGAGAGTCGATCGCGATCTCGGGCGGGAGATCATGCGTCACCGTCAGCGGCGCAGCGGGGTTTTCCTGCGAGGCGTGGCCCGCGGTATCGAGGACGGAAAATTGCAGCCGCGCCGAGTCGCTGGCGGTCAGCGCCCCGCTCACTTCATGCTCCGCGCTCGCCTTCAGCGCGACGCTCGAGCCGTCCGGCAAGGTCACCGCACCGCTTGCGAGCGGCCGATTGGAGAGCAGGCGAAACTTGATTTGGCTGCCGGCCAGCGCCGTCAGCTTCTTGAAATCAAACGGCTCTTCGCGCGCGGCGAGGCCCGTGTAGGCCGGTGGCTGAACCTCCACAAAGGCTCTCTCGATTTTCGGCGTCAGCACCACTTTGAGGTGGCGGGTGGTGCTCACGCTGCGCCCGCTTTTTCGTCTGCGCCGTCACCCTGAGGTCCGACTTGATGCCGTCGATGGCTTGGTAAAAGCCGAGTTCCCCCTTGTTGTACATCGGCACCTGATGCGCCGTGCTGGGCTGCGCCGGGTCGGCGAAGGAGAGAAACAAATCGTCCGGGCGATGCCCAGCCGGTGCGCGCCTTGATCAAGATGTGGCCGTTGTAATCAACCTGCGCTCCCTCGGCTGGCTCGGTGATTTCGATTTGCGTGAAGGAGTAGGGCGGGTGGTCGCCGAACGGATCGAGAAAGCGCAGGAACTCGAGACGGGAAATGGGATAAAGCACCGCGAGCAAAAGCGCGATGGCGCCCATCCCGAGCAGCGCCGCACGCAGCTCCCGGCGGAGCGTCGGCGACTTGGCCAGCGGTCGCAAATCGCGTTGGCCCAGATCGGCTGCGTAGCCGGCGAGCGCTCGCTCGGAAAGGGCGCGGGTCGCCTCGCTCTGACCCGGCTGCCCGGCCTGTTGCCCGAGTTGCAGCGCATTGATGAGGCGCGAACCGAGCGACAGATCGCGGCTTTCCAGCAGGCGCGCGACTTGCTCGGGCCTCGTTCGGCGGAGTTGCGCGACGTAGAAAACCGCGCATGCGACCGCCAGCGTCGCGGCGAGCAGGAGACCATCGAGCGCCACCCGCGGCCCAGCGTCCAGGTGCCACACCACATCGAGGACGAAGCCCAGGACCAATGCGCCGCTCACATAGGCGAGCGCCCGCAGCCCGAGCTTGAGCGCGGACTGTTGCTGCCAGCGGCGACCCGCGGCGGCCAGTTGCTCTTGGAGATGGCGGTTTAGCATAAGCCCAGCTTTCGGCGCAGGTACCAGTCTAGCGCGAGGGCGCCGCAAATGACATAGAAGATCCACGCCCGATCCCAGACGCTCGTGAGGCGCACTTTGGTGTGCGGCTCCGCATCGCGCTCCTGCAACCCAGCGGCGAATTTTGCCAGTTGCGCGGGAAGCAGGACGCGACCGCCGCTGCTTTCGCACAGCTCACTCAGGTACGGCACGTCCGCGGCGACTTCCTTCTCCTCGGGGTTATCCTCGAAGACGATCCACTTCACCTCTTGCTGCTGGCCGCCGGGAAGCGTCGCCAAGGCTCGATACCGGCCCGGTTTTTCCGGCAGAAAATCGGCGGTCAGATGCGCGCTGTCGGTGGCGTCCTGCGCCGTGAGCGCGGTTTGCAGAATAGGCTTTTCCTCAGCGAAAATGGCGACGGGCACCTCCTTCGGCGCGTGCTCGGGGTCGCGGATGCTCAGACGGAAATGCATCTTGGCGCCGAGCACCAGATTCGCCGTGCTCGCGCGAAAGGAATACGGCTGGCTCGGCGTGGAATCACCCCCGGCGACCAGCCACAAAACGAGCTGATCCCAAAAGCGGTCGAAGACATTGTTCGTCGCGGCCGCCTTGGGATTGAAGCTCCAGCGCCAGAGACCATCGACGGCGATGCTCAGCACCTGGCCGCGCCCCACGCGCCGCTGCACCATCGCCGGCAGCGCCTCTTCGCTGCCGGCGCCGTGCGCCTGACCGAGCAGCGCCGCCAGCGCTTTGCGGTCGCTGACCTGGCGCGCCGCCAGCAATTCCGGCAAGCCCGTCCACGCCGCCGCCTTCCTCCGCGAGCACGCGAAAAGGGGAGAGCAGCCGCCCTTCACGGCCCACCTCGAAGCGCACGTGATCGCTGGCCCGCTCGCCCCAGGTAAAGGGATCGAGTTCCGTTTGCGCGGCCAGTTTGCCGTTGAAAGCCTGTCCCCGCGCGAAGATCAGCGCGCCCCCGTGATCCTTCACAAAGGAGACCAGCATCGGGTACTGCTCTGCGTTGAAGAAAGGATCGACCGCCTTGCCGAGGATAATCAGGTCGTAGGCATTGAACTCCTTTTGCGTCTTCGGGACCTCGCCCTCCTTGCGGCCCGGCAAGGGCGCGACATTGCGAATCTGCCGCGCCTTATCGCGCGTGTATTGCACGTAAGCGTCGAGTTCGATTTTGTCGTTCCCCGCGAGCGAACGCCGCAAGAACGTGGTGTCCCAATACGGCGCCCCTTCCAGCAGGAGGACGCGAATGCGTTGATCGATCACGTTGAGGAAAGTGATGGCGCTATTGTTTTTCGCGTCGGCTTCCTGCGGCAACGGCAGCACGCGAATTTCGTATTCGTATTGGCCCGCCGTGGGTTCGGAGACCTCGAAGCTCACGGGCAATTCGCGCTGCTCGCCCGTGTTCATCTGGAGCGACTGCACCACCTGGCCTTTGCGCAGCAATTGCACCGTCAGCGTTCTCATGCTCGCAGCCGATCAAGCGAACGCTGCCGCTGATCTGCGCCTTTTGCCTGGCGTAACTGTACGGCTCGAAGTTGGTCAGGCTCACCGAGGCATCGCGCACCAGACCTTGATCGCCGAACGGCACGGCGAAGATCGGCACGCGCTGGTTCCTCGCGAGGCCGGCCGTCTTGCGCGGATTGACCAACTCGAAGTCGTGGCCGTCGGTCAGCAGCAACAACCCGCTCGCCCGCTCGCGGCCAGAGAGCGTGTTGAGCATCGAGGCGACCGAGCGATGGACGTTGGTCGTCACGCCTTCCGCTTTGGCGCTCTCCACCTCTTCGAGAGCCAGCGGCGCCGCGTCGGAATCGAAGCGGAAGAAGCGTGCGTGTGCGCCGGGTTCGAGCAGCTTGGCCTCGCGCAACGACTGCCGTGCGGAGTCGAGCCGCGCGAGGTGATTGGCGTCCTGCTGCTTCATGCTGCGCGAGGTATCGAGGCCGACCAGCAGCACCTTATCAGTCTTTTGCTCTGGCGTTTCCTCGCGTCGCGAGGGCTGTAGAAGCAGCAGCAAGATCAGCGCGACGGCGACCAGCCGGCAGGCGAGCAGGGCGAGATTGGCCGCGGGCCGCACACGTGTCCCGACTCGCAGATAAACGAAAGCGGTACCCGCGCCGAGCAGCAGTCCCAGCGCCACCAGCAGCGGCGGCGGCACCAGTGGATCGAAGACGAGGCCGTTCATCGAGCGGAAGCGGCAGGAGCGGAGGGAGCGCGGCGAAAGAAGAGTTGCGCGAGCAGTTCGGCACTCAGCATGCCGAGCACGGCAAAGATGAAGAAATGGAAGAGCGGCTGCCCCGCGTTGAGGGCGATGAAATCGCTTTGCCCTTCCACGAAATGCGCGCGCTCGTTCCCGCCCGCGCGCTGTCGCAAGAGGTCCAAATCGACACTGCGCAAGTCCGCTTCCTCAGCCGGCGCGTTGACCGCAAAGGCATACGGCGCGCCTGCTTCCTCGAGCCGGTAAATTCCTGGCTGCTCGGCGACGAAAGAGACGTGATAGCGGTTCCCATCCAATTCGCGACTGGTGCGGATCGCCCGGCCATCCGGCGCCAGCACCGCGTTGCCTTTCATCTCCGTCTGCCAGACATCCGCGTGGACTTCCTCGCCCGCTTCGAGCGGCTTTTCCGGCGTTTCCTCGCTATCGAGGGCTTTGACCAAATCCTGCATCCAGGCGGGGAAAGCGCGCTGCCGCGCCATGTTGCTCGCCAGTTCGTTGACGGAAAAATTGCAGAGCAAAAACGTGCCCAGCGCCGGGTGGGAAGCGGCCAGCGCGGGCGAGCCGTCCGCGTACGTGAGCAGCACGCTTCCCTCCTTTGCGGGCCGCGCGTGGTAGTACTCGTAAAATTCCATGAGCGCGAGGCTCTGCCGCTGCGACCCGCGGAAGAGCCGCAGGTACTTCGACTTGAAATCGCCGCTCAAGATCTGCTGCGCGCCGGTGGCGAGATTCGCTGCTTCCTGCCGCTGCGTAAGCTGGAGCGGCGCGAGCTCGCCCTGGCCCGCGCCGTCGAGCAGCCGCAGGTTTTCCGCGTCGAATTTGCCGTCGCAGAAATAGACGAGGCTGCCGCCGCCGCTGACAAACTTCGCGAGCAGCTTGCACGCTTCCGGCGTGAGCCGGTCGAGCGTGGTGAGGAAGACCTTGCGGGTCGTCGCGAGGCGCGCGGGCGCCAGCGCGGAGGAGGGGATCGGGCGGGGCCGCAGCGTGCCGCCCTTGCCTTCAAACGGGTTGAGCGCTTTGCTCAGAAAAAAGCCGGCGCTCTGCTGCTGGCCACCGATCTCGTCGGTGACGATCAGCACCTCCTCCTGATCCGCCGCAACCGTGGAGAGGAAGTAGCGGTCGTCCAGCGGAAGCTCATCCTCCGGCAACCGCACCTCGAGCGTATGCAGGCCGGGCGCGCCGAGTTGCACCGGCACCGTCAGCTTCTCCACGGACCACGCGCCTGCCGCGGCGTCCTCCTTGAAACTTCGCTTCCCATCGAGGACGACCTCGACTTCACCCGCACCACGGCTCCGCCGAGAAATTGCCGATCTGCACGCCCAGCGCGCTCGCGTTGCCGGGCTCCATCGCGGCGCTGAGAATCGCGTGATTCGCCCGCTCCTTCGGGGCGACGTTCACGAAGAAAAGCCGCGCCCGGTCCGGCATCTTCGCCAGCTCGACCTCCGCCCAGGTAGTCCGTTGAAAGTCCGAGATATAGTAGATCTCCGGTCGTCCGGTGCCGGTGCTCAACTCCTGGAGCGCCGCCGCGTTGGCCTTGTTGAAATCCGCGCGTCCATAGCCCGGCTCGAGCGCCCGCACGAAGCTGAGCGCCTCCGTGTGGTCGGTCGAAGACTCGGGAAAACACGCCGTCGCATCACGCCCGACGACCCGCACATTCAGCACATCGTCGGCTCCCAGCGTGTTGATGATCTTCTCGAGTTCCATCGCGCCGCGCTTCCGCCCGGTGAGCGATCCTTCGCGGTACTCCATGCTTAGCGAGTGATCGAACAGCACCTGCACCTGTCGCCGCCCAAGCGCATCTGGCTTCGAGCCGAACATGGCGCGGACCGGCTTGAGAAAAGCACAGCAGCAGGGCGAGCAGCGCCAGGGTCCGCAGCGCCGCCAGCAGGAGGTGCCGCCAGCGGAAAAGCCGCGAACGCTGCGCCACGCTTTGCTTGATCTGCCAGATCGACGAGAAGCGAAAGGTGCGCGGAAACTTGCGGTTCAGCAGATGAATGACGATGGGCAGCGCCACGAGCGGCGCCAGCCAGAACAACAGGCCAGAGTTCGCAAAAAACATCGGGTCACCGGCGGACGTGGCCGCGAAAACCGAGCCACGCTTCGATGGCCTGGAGGTAGGGAGCGCGTGTGTCGATCAGCGCGTGCCGCAAGTGCCGCCGATTGGACCGCTCGGCGAGATCCGCGATAAAGCCCTCCATGTGTTCGCGGTACGCCTCGCGGATTTCCTCCGGCTCGACTTCGATCTGCTCTCCGCTTTCCATATCGACAAAGCGCGCCACCGACACATTCGGCAAATCGAGTTCCTCCGGATCGATCACCTGGAGCAGCAGCACCTCGTACCGGCGATGCAAGAACTGCCCGAGCGCGTCGAAGAGCCCCTCGGTTTCGCCGAGAAAATCCGAGAGGATGACGAGGCAGCCGCGCTTCTTGAAGAGCGACGCGCATTCGCGCACGGCACCGCCGACATCGGTGGTCGAGGAAGGCGCGACCGCTTCGAGTTCACCGAGCAAGTTGTAAAGGTGCCGCCGCGTGCCGCTCGGCGGGCAGGAACTTGCGCACCTGGTCCGCAGAAGAGCGTGAGCGACGCCTTGTCGCCCTGGCGGATCATCAGGTACGAGAGCACGGCGGCGATTTTCAGCGCGTGCTGGAGCTTCGTGTCCGAGCCCGGCGCCTTTGTACTGCATCGACGCGCTGGTATCCACGAGCAGGTACACGACCATGTCCGTCTCCTCCTTGTATTGGCGGACGAACAGCCTCTTCGTGCGGCCATAGACGCGCCAGTCGATGTTCCCGATGTCTTCGCCGGAGACGTATTCCTTGTGCTCGGCAAATTCCACGTCCGAGCCGAAGTGCGGCGACTTGTGCTTGCCGGAAAAGTACCCCTCGACCTGCGCCTTCGCGAAGAGGAGCAGGTCCTTGAAACGATCCGCCTCCGCCAGATCGAGCAGCGGCGTCCGCGCGCGGCAGCGGCGGCGGACCGCGCCGCTTTCTGGGGAGCCGCTGGCCCAGCTTGGCCTTCTGCAATGCCGCGGAAAGACTCATGGCGCGACGGACTTTCCCTTACTGGTAATCCGGTTCCTTGACGCCCTCGAAAAGCTTGCGCAACACGTCGCGCGCTTTCAGGCCCGCGCCCGTCGCGCGATAGCTCGTGACGACGCGATGCTGCAAGACCGGCAGCGCCACCTCGCGCACATCCGCCGTCTCCGGCGTGGCGCGGCCATCCATCAGCGCGAGCGTCTTCGCGCCGAGCACGAGATACTGCGAAGCGCGCGGACCGGCGCCCCACTCGATGAATTCTTTCGCCGCCGAAGTCGCCGCAGCCTCGGAGGCGCGCGTCGCCCGCGCCAACTCCACCGCGTAGGAAAGCACATGGTCGGAGACCGGCACCGCGCGCACCAGCTTCTGCACCGCGAGGATTTCCTCGCGCGTGACGACCGACGCGAGCACCGGCAGATCGCCGAGCGTCGTCCGCCGCACGATCTCCATTTCCTCGTCCTTGCCGGGGTAATCGAGATGGAGCGAAAACATGAAGCGGTCGAGCTGCGCCTCGGGCAGCGGATACGTCCCCTCCTGCTCGATCGGATTTTGCGTGGCCACGACGAGGAACGGGTCGGGCAGCCGCGCGAAGTCGCCGGCCACCGTCACCGCGCGTTCCTGCATCGCCTCGAGCAGCGCCGATTGCGTCTTCGGCGGCGTGCGGTTGATCTCGTCCGCCAGCAGCAGGCTCGTGAAAACCGGCCCGGATTGAAACTCGAACTCCAGCCGCCCGCCCATGATCCTTCAGCAGCTCCGAGCCGATGATGTCCGCCGGCATCAGATCGGGCGTGAATTGGATGCGCTTGAACGGCAGCCCGATCACCTCCGCCAGCGATTTGACCAGCAGCGTCTTCGCCAGCCCCGGCACGCCGATGAGCAGGCAATGCCCCCGCGCGAACAGGCTCGACGAGCAGGAGCCGGATGATTTCGTCCTGCCCCACGATGAGCCGGCGCAACTCCGCCTTGATCCGATCGAAAATTTCGCGGGCGAGTTGAGGATCGTGCGGGTCCATGGGGTGCCCCGTGCAATACCAGCCTCCTCCCGCCCTGCGCGAGCCTTTTCGCCGCCGCCACTCACCGAGTCGGCAACCCCCGGCATGAAACCGAGCAGGCGCGAGCAACGCCTACGCCCCCAAGCTCAACGACGGCGGAGCGGTTCTCTGCATGGTTAAGCGGTGCGGGCCTCAAGTCAGACTGGCTGAGACTTAACCTACAAAAGAAATTTGCTTGGAGCTTTGAGATTCAAAGCTGCGTCAGCGTCTTGCGGTAGAGTTGAAGGAGGCGTCGGTCGTACTCGCAATTGGCGTCTACCTCGTCCCGGTTGAACCGCATACCTCGCTCGGACATGAAATCTGCCAAAATAAGAGCCAAGTACACTCGAAACAGCCGGTCATCTGCAAAGCCCGCGACCTGCATCCAAGTCGCCGTGTAGTCGAGCGGCAGGCCACGAGTGAGGAGTGCCACCCGGGTGAGAGCCACCGTGAAGCGTGGATCACCGAAGCAGAGGACATCCACATCGACGATACCGGAAAACCGTCCCTCCGCCGTGACAATGACGTTCTTGGTAGTCGTATCATCCAGGAAGGGGGTCGCCGTGACGGCATTAATCTCGCTGTTCAGATCCTTGAGAATCGCAAAAAGTGGCTCGGCTTCTCCCACGTCGAAGATCCCGGCGGCGGCCACGCGCTCTTGGCAACGTTCCAGGCCGGAGAGGAGGAATTGCGACCAGCTCGAATGAGGAGCCGTCTCACAGGAGACCGCATACCCGTATTTCCCGGAGACACTGGGTAAGTCTGCAACAATGCGCTGTGCCGCCACCACGGCCGCCACGATCGCGTCAGCATTGTCTTTGGACAAATTACCTATCACGTCACCAAGATCAGTTCCGGGAAACCGTTCCAAAATCAGGTAAGGAAATGGACCATCCAGGTTCTCCGCCAAGATTGCGGGGAGCGGCACCCCGCGCGGACGAAGAAGCCGTGAAAGCCGAGCTGCTCCCTGCATCGCCGCCTGTCCGTGCACTGCGGCGATGCGGACCACCACGGGCGGATGGCCCTCGAAGGTCGCCTCGTAGACATAGTGCATCATTCCCGTCAGGAAGCGTCGTATCTCCAAGGGGTGGATACCGAGGTTTTGCGCGACGATCTGTCGAGCCAGTTGTTCGTCTGGCATTGCATTGCTGGTAGGCACGACTAGTCGTTCAAATTAGAACTCCACTCGCTTTCGAGGAGTTACGTAAGTTTGGTTCGATCGAAAGCTGAATTGCAACGACGGTGGCATTGCCTCCCGCCCCCAAGCTCAGCGAAGGCGGAGAAGCTCCCTGGCGCGCAGGGTCAGGGTCTTGGGCAGTGTGGCATCGACTGTGGCGGTATAATCGGGAGCAATAATCGCGGAAACGCTATAACCATTCTCGAAATAACCTTGCTCTGGCGGTGCGAAGTGCTGGCCGTCCGCGTCGAAAGCGAGTTTGAGGCCAGACTCGCCACCGGGCGTGATCGCAACTTGTTGCTGCGCTCCCGGTGCGAGTGGGCTGAGGGACTGCGAGAAAACGGAACCAGATGCAACGACGTTGGTGAGTGTCGATGAGGACTCGTTGAAAACGGTGAGTTGCGTGTCGCGCGAGCACGCCGCCAATAAGCTGCACACCAGAAGAAGCAGGATGCCTTGATGCCGTTTGAAAAGTAGCCGCGCTCCGCCTGCCTTGCCGCCTCCGGTCGATACCAGGCTTGTCTTGTTAGGCGCTGCGGTTGATGGCTGCATTGGCGAGTTTTCTGATGAGCGATTCCACGTTCTTTACGTCTTGGATCGCAAGAAAGCCGTGGTCAGTGGTTTGCTTGCTGCCGTCGCTGGCCCATGGGCGCTCGAAAATGATGTCGCCTGAGCCATCAGGGTTCTGCACGCGGCGGATGTCGCCGAGTCGGTGAGGCTCAAACGAGCGAATGGTGGTCGATCGCCACGAACCGCCGTCGAGAATCAGGGCGCGCTTGTCGGTGATGACGTAAGCTGTGCGGCCTGCCTTGCGTCGCATCCAGTAAGGACTGGAAAGCATACCAAAACCGATGAGCACGAACGGAACGCCAAAAAGTGGAAATAACTCAGAGCCGTTTGAGAAGTCAGGGAGATGGAAACCACTCGCACCTGCAATCCAAAAGATGGCAAAGGCAGTCCAAGGGATGCCGAATAGAACGATCCCTATGCTCCCCCGAGCGAAACGCCCCGGAATCGGCTGCCCAACCCAAGTGATACGCTCGCCGGGCTGAAGCTCTGCTTCGAGAAGAGCGGCAACGTCTCCGGGTAAATCGTTGTTGTGCATCACAGTGAGCGCGTAGCGAAGGCTAACATCTGATTGAGCCGCCCGGCGAGAAGGGAGGTGCTGGAGTGGTGGGACGACGCGGCATATGGGCGGGATTCAGGTTGCAAATCAAAGTGGCGACTTTGCTTCACGCGAGGTGGTTTGGGGCGGGAGATTGAACCCAAGGAAGACTCCGGTCGTGGGAGGAAGGCGGCGCGGCGTTTGGTTTCAACCGAGCTTCTTCACCCCGCTCAGATTCGACGCTTCGCTTGCCCTCCGCCTCCGATCGAGGCTCAGGCTGATTTGTTAGGCGTTGCGGTTGTCCTGTTTACGACGGAACGCAAGGAGAAGACTTCCGCCAACAAGAAGAATGGCGCCCGACGGTTCGGGGGTTGCCACAAAGTTATCTCCGTAAACTTGACCTGAGGTAACTGCGACCCCTGACGAAAAACCGTGCGGAAACGCCGTGAAAGTGTCGGCAGCGGTCATTCCCCAATTGGTATTGGCGGTGGCACCACCGGAACCCGCAATCCCGTAAGAGGCTCCGAACGTCCACTGATAGCCGTTGGATGGCCCATCGGCATCGTAATAGGTGGTCAGGACCTTGGTGGATGCGTTGAAGCTGATGCGAATGGCGCCCAATGTGGGGGCACTGGCACTTCGAGCAGTGTCGATAGGTCCATCGTTGGTGATCCCATGATAAAAAAAGTAATCCGAGGATGTGCCGTATGTTTCATGCTCAATGCCCACATAGAGATCTAGATTGGAGTTGGGCGAGATCTCGAGGCCAAAGGCAAAGCCGCCGTTTGGCCCACTATTGGCCGGAACGACCGTGTCGAGTTGAACGTCCCAGTTGGAAACGTACGAGCCAAAGTTGAGTTTCCACGGGCGAGCCTGGTAAATATCGGCGGTGCCAGAAGAGGTGAATTCCAGCCTTCCATTCGTTTCGGTGAGCACTCCGGCGGGCGTGCCAAAACCGCTGTCGGTGTTCCACTTGGTGAGGTCCTCGGAATTGTCATTGAAGTTGTCGCTGCCACCAAAATTGGCCTGTCCGGTTGATTGGAGGAGCATCGCCACGCATGCGATACTAAGGATGGATGCGGTTTTGGTGTCCATTTTTAGGATGAGGTATATTGGAGTTTGTGAGCGCGAGCAACGCCTAAACTTTGATTGAGCCGCCGGGCGGGAAGAGCGGTGCTGGATTGGTGGGACGACACGGCATATGGGCGGGATTCAGGTCGCCAATCAAAGTGGCGACTTTGCTTCACGCGAGGTGGTTTGTGGCGGGAGAGACTCCGGTCGTGGGAGGAAGGCGGCGCGGCGTTTGGTTTCAACCGAGCTTCTTCACCCCGCTCAGCTTCGACGCTCCGCCCGCCGGGCAATGCCGAGCTAATAAATTAGGCTCCTTCGCTTGTGCGTTTGATGTGGTTAAGAACACGCTCATGGATGCGGTGAATCATATAATCGGAAATCGGCCCCCAATACCACTGGGGACACAAAGTGTGCGTGTACCAAGTGGTGCCCTCGAGGACAACCTGCCCATCGCGCTCGGCAAGGCGAAACTGCCCGCGGTGAGAAACCATCTGCCCGTGGAGGTGTGGAGCCTCGACATGCTCATACAGGGACAACTCTCGCATCGGCGGAGGGGATGAAGAAACGTCGAACGCGAGAAGAGTGGGAGCCTCCCACCGGGTAATTGGCTCGACAAAGCTGCCTGTGGAGAACACACAATTGCGGATGGCTCCGACACCAGAACCGTCAATGCGCGCCTCGATGGGGTAAGCGATGCCACATCGGAAAATGCCGGTGGGCGGCTCGGAAATCTTAGGGAAGGCAATAACGGTCTGCCAGATTCTCCCAATCGGTGCTCGCACGACGACGCTTGTGGTCACGGTGCGGAGCGGCTCTGGCGGCCGAGTGGTGCGGTCAAACGCTACCAAGCCGGGAAACACGAAAACTAGCAGCAGCGGAACAACAGATGGAAGGCTGCCACGACATGCGGAGCCAAGACTCGCGCCAACGACCGCGCCAATGGTGCCGAGAAGCATCGCAAGCGGAAGTGCCATGAGCAGGCAAACAGCGCCGTCGAGGGCGAAGATGAAAATGAAGCCACCGAGGCACAAGAGACTGAGCACCGAAGTCCAGTAAGCAGATGAAAGCGAAACCTCGCGTCTAAACGAAGTGCAGAATGCCGAAAGAAAGCAGACTACGACGGGTAAGCCGAGAAAAAGACTCCAGCCGTAGAACCGAAAGACGCGCACGCATAGCGCCGCCAACCCGAAACCAAGCAAGGCGGGAATGAGCGTTGCGAAATAGCGGCTGTTGATGACGGTCACAAAAGAGCGCGTGTGATGAACTAACGAGTGCTTGAGCCGCCGGGCGGGAGGGGCGGTGTTGGAGTATGCATAGGGGCCGCGGCGGGAAGGGATTGGGGAGCGGTGGGGCGCTGCGGCATCTGGCCGGGGATTCAGGCGGCAAATCAATATGGCGACCTCGCTTCACGCGAGGTGGTCCATGGCGGGAGTTCGAAGTGAAGAAAGACTCCCGTCGTGGGATGCGGGAGTTTTGGGGTTGGACGAGGGGGCGTCGAGCTTTTTGGCTAAGATCACCGTGACTCGCTCCAGTCGCCATCACGCCTTGGAGGTCGGCGGGTGTGGGGGTGGAGTCAGATGGTGGCGCGGGGTGTGAGGCCGTCGAAGTTCGCACGTTGATGGAAGTCTTGTGGTGTTCCCAAGCGGCTTAGCGGTTTGCCGAAGCGGCTTTGTGATCTGCCCGACCGGCTTCGTGGGATGACAGAGGCGCTTTGCGTAGGGACTGAACGGCTTCGCGGGATGACAGAGGAGCTTTGCGTAGCGACAGAGCGGCTATGCGGTGTGACGGAGAGGCTTTGCGTAACGACGGAGGGGCTCCGCAATATCGCGGAGCGGCTTCGCGTAATGAGGGAGGGGCTTTGCGGTATGACAAAGCGGCTTTGTCATATGACGAAGGGGCTTTGCGGCTTCGTCGGGCGGGGCGGGGAGGGCGCGTAAGGGGCTGGAGACACGGGGGTTGCGGGGGATTGGCTAAATTTGATCAGGCTTCGGTGGGGCGAGGGTCGTCGGCTTTGGGGGGAGGGGTGGTAGAGGGGAGGCCGGGGGTGCGGGAGCGGGTGGGGAGCGGGGCGGCGGGGGTGGAGGGAGGGCGGCGGGAACGGGTTTTGGGGGAGGCGGGGAGGAGGGGGGCGGTGAGTTGCTCGTAGAGGCGGAAGAGGTGTTCGACGCGTTCGCGGTCGGAGTGGAAGGGCTCGTCTCGCCCCCCCGCTCCTCTTCCCCTCCCGGCGGTAGCATTTCTCGACGGCGCGATCGAGTTCGGCGTGGGCCTTGGCGAGCGCGGCGGGCATGGTGAGCGGGTCGTAGAGGTTGACGAGCGTGCTCATGCCAAGTGGCGGCAGGTACGGTTCGCGCGCGGCGAGGATATCTAGCTTCAGGGAGTGGCGCGTTGTTTACCCATGGAAGGTGAGTCTTCCATCACGAATTCTGTCTGCCGAGCCGTGGCAGAGACGCCCAGGCCGGGGGCTTTCAATCTCTGCCATCGAGAGCCATACCCAGCCTCCTGAGCGATTGAAGCCAAGTTGAGGCGTTGCAGTAGATCGACCGTGATCGGGCGTTTGGAGTCGGCGAAAATGAGGGTTGATAGGAAGCGCTGACAAATGGGTGAGTTCAGAATTTCGGCAACGAGCCGAGCGTCTTCCTCGTGATCGAACGAGAGGTAGTAGGAAGCATCGTCGAAAAAAACCGGCTGACCCCCAATCGGACCGAGCACTTGGAAACGAGCGGAACGATGGAGGCCGGAGACTGCTACTTTCCATGGGGCAAAAGCGTAGTCTCCAATTCCAAAGAGAGCGAATGGAACACTTGATTTGTAGATTGAGCTTTTGCGGGCGAGAAAGCGTTCGCTGTGCGCTTGAAGGTAATCCCAAGTTCGCGGCGCCCTGGTAGCGATGGCGGAGGTGTCATCACCAACGAACCGTTGAGTGACGATGACGATTCGTTTGGGAAGGGTGCGTCCGTTGGCGAGATCGCTGCATTTGAAGAACGGGAAAAGATAATCGCCTTCCAAATCGAGCTTCTCGCCCTGGGCGGTCTCAACGCCACCAGCCGCAGTAGCATGCAGTTCCATGACGGCGGCGCAGTCGTGCTTGACTCCAGAACGCCAGCGGAAAGCAGATAATCCCTCGTGGCGGCGCAACGCGCGATAGCTTTGTATGTCGGCTACGAGTTCGTCTCCAGCGAGTCCGATGCGGGCGTTGGGAGACCGAGCGGAGAGTGACGGGTAAATGTCCGCTTCTCGAGGGCCATCCGATCCGATGCGAAGGAAGAGCAGGCACGCGTCCACGGAGGCGCTAAAATGTTCCGCTGCATCAATGCGATAGAGGGAGGCAGTCGAGATGCGCCCGTCATGCTGCCATGCGTAGCGCAGAAACTTCCGCGCGGTGGCTGTCTTGCAAAGCATCGCGAGCGAAGCAGGTCGGGTGTGGAGGGCACGGAGGAGGCGGATGAGCATCCACTCGGAGATGTCGAAGTTGGCCTTCCCTGTGCGAGCTGCGATGCCCCGGAGTCCGAGGAAGTTGTCTTTTGTGGGAAGGTTACTGCCGTTGATGGCACCCACGCCGGCGTTAGTCACCCAAGGCGGATTTCCAAGAAGCAGCAGTCTCCCCGGACAGCGAGAGAACTCCATTTCCCAATCGCAGCCGAAGAAGTCTTGGCATGCTACCGAGGCGCGGGATGTGGCGCCGACGGAATCAAGCAAGGCAATCGTATCCTGCACGTAGGCGGGGTTGATATCGAATCCGCAAAGTTGGGCGGCCGGAAAAGCAGCCGCGGCGGCGCGGAGAAAAGCGCCTTTACCTGCCGTCGGCTCAATTACGACACCGGGGAGTTCTCCAAGTCGCACAAGCAATTGGCACACTTCAGACGCAAGAGTTCCGGGCGTCTGAAAATCGCCGAATTCGACTTTGCTCGTCAGTTTCATGCAAGGCGGAGCACGCCGGAAACTGCGTTTGCCTGTTCAATTGCGCGGCTGTATTGCAGCCGCCATTGAAGCGCATTGGAGATCGTAAGGTAGCCGACCTGAGGAGGATGGAGGAGAACTTCGTCGGCAAGCTGGCCCGCAGTGATTTCATCGAGCGGCAGCATGCGTTCCTCGAAAAACCCAAGGAGATCGTCGCGATTCGCCTGGTTTTGAAGTAATCGAAGGATGCCAGAAGTGGTCTGGAAGTCTGCGGTACGCTCGGCTTCGATGAAAATGGTGTGCAGGATGTTCAATCGAGCGGTTGAGGTGGCCGGGTCGTCGTATTTTTCGTACACGAAGACGACAAGAGAATACCCAAGGCCGTAGATCTTCTGACGTGCGCTTCGGAAGGGACACGAGGATTGCGGCTGGCGAATGCTCGTGACTTTGATATCGACGTTCAAACCGGGAAGATCGATTCCCTTCGCTGCGTTGCCTCGTGGATAGTCGTAGCGTTCCAACAGCGACGTTTGGAATTTCTGGTCGAGGTACGTGCCTATCGTCTTGCCGTTATCCACTCCAAACAGCGTCGCCTCTCCATGCGTGGATTCTCGGGCAGCGAAGGTAGCTGCTTCGGCCTGGAGCAATGCTACGGTTAGAGCCGGGCGGAATTTGGGCATACGGGGACGAGTGCAGGGGATTTTGTGTGGAATCAATGCTCAAAATGTCTGCGCATCTGGGAACCTGTTGCGTCAGGCCTATGCTCGGGTGAGGTCCTCGATGTAGGTGAAGGCCTGGGTCTCGGCGAGGGTGAGGTCTTCGCCAAAGCTCTTGTGCTCGACGAGGAGCTTGCCGCGCCAGAGGAGGTCGATGGCGCCTATGTTGCCCTTGAGATTGGTGACATTGGCCTCGAAGGAGGCGATGGAGGCGCGACGCAGGCCGAAGACGAGGAAGAAGTCATTCCAGAAGGTCTGCTTCTCGGCGCTCTCGGAGCGATCATTCTGGTGCTCCCGCGAGAAGCGGGTGGCGCGGTCGCGGACTTCGTTCCAGGAGAGGTGGGGCATCTAAAGCAGCGGGAAGGTGAGGGGCGGCGCAGTATGCACGCGATTCATGCGGCTGAAATAAAATGGTGGCGGTGCGGGCGAGGATTGTAGCACGGCGCCTTCACTCCGGTTCCCTCAGAGCTCATGCGATGCCGAAGCCGTTGCACCGCAATACGATGAGCGGGCAACTTCCTGCTGGTCATCCCGGGCAACGCCTGAGGCCTCCGGCGCGCCGAGCGACCCCGGTGCAATTTGCAGGCGGGGTGTCGCGCGCATCGCGGGGGCGATGGAGCCGCCGCCTTCTTCCTTGATGCGGTCGATGACTGCGCAGCGCAGCCGCGCTTTTTCGGTCGGCGGCGGTCAAGCGCCTTTGATGAGGCCCACTCGCAGGATGGTCACGTCGTCGGCGAAGGAGCGGCCGCCCACCACCGACCGGAGCTCCGAGAGGATCGCTTCCAGGTTCCCCGGCTGCTGGCCCGGCTTCCGGGCCAGACGACGCTCCAGCTCGTCGAGTGACGAACGGCCGCGTGTCAGCTCGAAGGCGCCGTCGCTGAAGACGTAAAGAAACTCCTCGGGGTCGAGGCGGCGCTCGGCGTTCTCGTACTGGGCCGAGGCGAGGCACCCGATGGGGAGCCCGCCTGCCTCCAGGCGCTGCACCGTTCCATCCGCTCCGGCTACGACCGCCGGGGGATGTCCCGCGCTGGCATAGATCAGATGCCCAGATCGGAGGTCGAGCACCCCGTACCAGATCGTGAAGAATCGATTCCCGTGCCGCCCCATCGGAAACTCCCGGTTGAGCGCCGCCAGCACTCCCGCCGGGTCGCTTGCGTCTGCTCCGTTCCGCCCCGGCGAGCGGAGCAGGCCGAGCAGCGAGATGGCCATGAGCGCGGGCGCGACGCCATGCCCGCACACGTCCAGGAGGTAGATCGCCCACCGGCCCTCGTCGACGGCGTGGTAGCCCAGCGCATCGCCACCGACATCGGCGGAGGGGACGAACTTCCAGCAGAGCGAAAGCGGCACCTCGATTGGCTCCGGGAGTTGCGACGCCACATATTCCGCCGCCGCGCGCAGCTCCGCCCGCAAGCGCTGCTGCGTGGAGAGCAGCTCCCTTTGCACCAGCAGCAGTTCCGACTGCGCATCGATCAAATCGCTCGTCTTCAGCTCCCGCTCGACGATCGCTCCGAACTGCTCGAGCAGCGCCCGCTGTTCCGCCGGAAAGGTCCGCGGCACCACGCCGGCGATACAGAGTGTTCCCACCTTTTGACCGCCAGCCGCCCGCAAAGGCTGCCCCGCGTAGAAACGCAGAAAAGGGGCCTCGGTGACGAAGGGGTTGTCGGCGAAGCGCGCATCGGCGCGCGTGTCCTCGATGACGAGCGGCTGATCCTGCAGAATGGCGTGAGCGCAGAACGAGTGCTCGCGGGCCGACTCGCAAAGGCCGAAGCCGACCTTCGCCTTGAACCATTGGCGATCCCGATCGATCAGCGAGACAAAGGCGATGGGCACGTCGAAGACCTTGGCGGTCAGTTCCGTCACCGCGTCGAAGCGCTCTTCCCGCGGCGTGTCGAGCAGGCGCAAGGCATACAACGCCTCCAGGCGCTCCTGTTCGTCTGGAGGGTGGGGGGCGGCGAGCATCCCGGAAGGCAACCTCCACCACCCCGGCGGGCGCAATCGAATTCTCCGCTTTCTGCGACGGGGCTGAAGAAGTACACGCGCGCTCGCCGGGGGTGTAGGAATCTGGAAATCTGGAAATCTGGAAATCTGGAAATCTGGAAAGCGGGAGGGCGCGCCGATTCCGCCGTTGGCACTGGCCGGTGGCGTCTTCCCCCTTCTTCTCTTTGACTCATCTGACGCAGAGCGCATCGGAGCACCACCGGGTCGGGCGCTTCAAGTGCGCAAGATAGAAGTTGCAACTGAGCGCTAACCTGCGAAAAGCAAGCTTCTGCGGCAGCTGAGTGACGGGCCGCAGGGAAACTCTCAGGGCAGCGAACCGGAGTCGTGTTCGCGATCCATCAGGCACATAGGTGCGCCGCGTGTCCCCACCCCACCCATGAACCAACCTCCTTGTATTCTGACACGGCGCGATCTCCTTGCGCCGGCCATTAGCCTTGTGCTCACCGTCGCGCTAACGCTTCTGCCGCAGGGTGCGGGCGGGCAGACGGTGGATCTCGGAACCGCTTCGCAATTCGGAGTGCTCGGCGGCTCGGGGATCACCGTGGCCGGTGCGGTCCAAACCACGAACATCAAAGGGGACATCGGGACGTTCCCTACTCCGACGATTACGGGCTTGGGCAACATCGTCCTGAACGGTGTGAACCAGGGAGCGAATGCAGTCACCCAGCAGGCCAAGAACGACCTGGTCACCGCCTTTAATTCGGCTGCGGGGCGGGCTCCGACATTGGTTTTGACGCCGGGACTGGACGTCGGCGGGCTGACGCTTGTGCCGGGGATTTATAAGGACACAAGCGCGCTCGGGCTCACCGGAACGCTGAACCTCAACGCGCTCGGCAATCCCAATGCGGTGTTCATTTTTCAGATCGGTTCGACCCTCACCCTGGCCTCCAATAGCAGCGTGATGCTGCTTGGAGGCGCTCAAGCGTGCCATATCTTTTGGGAGGTTGGCAGTTCCGCGACTCTCGGGACTAAATCCACCTTGAAGGGAAGCATCCTGGCTTTGACTTCGATCACGCTCAACACGGGCGCGACGGTGGAGGGCCGGTTGCTGGCTCAGAACGGCGCGGTGACTCTGGATACGAATACGATCACCGTTCCGAAGTGCCTGACCGAGATCGTCGTGGTGCCGGGTGGTGCGGGCGCACCTGTGATGGTTGCGGTGGTCCAGAATCCTCTTGAGGAAGCGCTGAGTGGATTCAAGCTCACGCCCAACGAGAGCGAAGTGGCGGGTGCGCTCGACCGGGTGCTCGGCGATGGGCGGCTCGGTGGTGTGCTGGCGTATCTGGACAGTCTCCCGCTCGGCTCTGTGCCGTCGCAATTGGACCGGATCGCGGCGGACGAGCTTACGTCCATCTTCGCCCTCGGCATTGCGCAATTCGAAACGGAAGTCTTCAGCGTGCAGCAGCGCCTCGCGGAGCTGCGCAACGCCGCCCCCGAGGATCGCCAGGCGCCTTCCTCTTCGAGCGACGGCAAGCGAATGGTCTTCGACAAGGACGAGTTCAAGCAGGAGGCCAAGAGCGAAGTGCCCACGGAGAGGCGCCAGGGCGACCGCTGGGGCTTTTTCTTGAATGAGACCGGTGAATTCGCCAGCCTCGGCGATACCAGCAACGCCGGCGGCTTCGACACTAAATCCGCCGGCACCACCATCGGCATGGATGTGTGGCTGAGCAACCGCTTCGCCCTCGGCGTCACCGTCGGTTACGCCCGCACCGAGAGCGATCTCCTGGAGGGCGGAAAGATCAAGTCCGATGGCGGCAAGGCGGCGCTGTACGCGCTCTATCACCAAGGCGGCTTCTACACGGAAGGGCTCGTCGGCGGCGGCACCAACAGCTACGAAACGCGCCGCAGTGGACTGGGCGGCCAGGCGCATGGCGACGCCAGCGGCGAACAATTCGATGCCTATTTGGGCGTCGGGTACGACGTGAAAATGGGCCGGGTGACCCTTACGCCGATGGCTTCCATGCTTTACACGCGAGTCGGGATCGATGGATTTGACGAGCGGGACTCACTGGCGCCGCTGCATATCGAATCGCAAAGCGAAGACTCGTTGCGCAGCCGCGTCGGCCTGCGCGCCGCCTGCACGAGGACGCTGGGCGCCGCCAGGGTGACGCCGTCGTTCAGCGCCGAGTGGCAGCACGACTACCTCGACACGGCGCTTCCGCTGGAGGCGCGCCTGGCCAATGGAGCGGGTGGGGATTTCACCGTGCATGGCCCCGAGTCCGGGCGGGACAGCGCGTTGCTAACCGCGGCGCTCAACGTTGCGTGGAGCCGTTACGCGTTCCACCTCGCCTACCAAGCCGACCTCGGCCGCACGAACTACGATAGCCAGACCGTTCTCGCCGGTCTGCGCGTGAGTTGGTGAGAGTTCTGGGGAGCGACACCACCGCTCAGTGGAAGGCGGAAGAGTTCAGTTTGAGTGCGCTCTCCCGCACATCTCTGCTCCGCTCATCGCTTCAAGGCTATAAGGCTTCAAGCCCTCACGGACTCACGACTCACGGCTTCTGCGCGTCGTGGGCGGCCCAGAAGTCGTAGGCCTGCTCGGTAAGTTTTTTGTACGAGAGGCGTTTCAAGGTGGGGTGGCTGCGGAGGAATTCGATGTCCTTGCATTGGGCCGGGATGAGTACCGATTCGAGCGACTTCATTTCGAGGAGCGGATGCAGATCGACCAGATCGACGCAGCCTTCCAGGTTCAGCTCGCGCACGGGCGAGCGGATGAGCGGGCTTAGATCGCTGATGCTGGTGCGGCTCAGATCGAGCTTCTGCAGCGGCATACCGGAGAGTGGCGAGAGGTCGCGGACGCCGCGGCAGCCGGCCACGTTCAGTTGCTCGAGGTGCAAGCCGCGCAACGCGGCCAGGCTTTCGACACGGGTCCCGGCCATGCGCAGGATTTCGAGCGGCATCTGCGCGAGCGGCGCCAGATTCGAGACCGGCGTGCTTTCCAGGTCGAGCGAGTGGAGCGGCATGCCGGTGAGCGGACTCAGGTCGCGGATGAGCGTGTGGTTGAGCGAAAGCGAGGTGAGCGACAATCCTTTGAGAGCCGAGATGTCGGTGAGCCGGGTGTCGTCGAGACTCAGTCCGCTGACGGGAGCGGAACGGATTTTGCGCAAGTCGGGCTGGGCGACTTTGCTCAAGTCGATGTAGAGGGTGTCGTCCTCCTTGGTCTCGAAGCGCTGACGCATGTTGCGCTTCTCGAAGGCGGCCTTCCATGTCTGGAAGAAGAGCTGGCGGTCGCGGCCGATCATATCGAGGACGACGAGCGCTTCGCCGACGCGCTTTTGGCTGACGAGCGAGGCGTGCAACTCTCGCAGGATGGGCTGCGTGACCGCGCCGTCTTCGCCGATCTGCGACACGAGCTTCGTCGTGAGAGCGAGGTTGTCTTTGGCGCTCTGGAGGCTCGGGTTGCGCGCGAGCGCCTCGTTGTACGCGGCGATGGCTTCGTTGAAGCGGAGCAGCGATTGCAAAATGTGCCCGCGCAGGAGGTGATACGTGGCGTCGTTCGGGATTTGATCGATGGCGTAGTCGATTTTCTCGAGCGCCTCCTCGAGCTTCTGGTCGTCGATCAGGCTCTGTGCCTCCTGCACGTAAGTTGGTGCGGTGCCGCGCAGTTCGTCGAGCGCCTTGGCCAGGTTCGACTCGCTGGCGCGCGCGCGATGTTCATTGGCCAGGGCGCGATTTTTCTCCCGGCTCAGTTCGAAGATGAAGGCGACGAGCAGCGCCTGCAAAACCAAGGCAAAGCCGAGGAAGAGCGCGAATTCGCGCTTGTGCCGCCCGCCAAAGAGCAGCGCCTGCCGCCAAAGATTGGCGCGCTCGGCTTTGGTCGCGAAGCCGCCTTGGAAAGCGGTGATATCCGCCTGCATCTCGACCACCGATTCGTAGCGATCCTCCGGGAGCGCGGCCATGGCTTTCATGGCGATGGCGGAAAGGCCTTCCGGCACGCGCTGCGCCGGGCAGTGGAGCAGGAGCACGTTCTCTTTTTCCTCGCCTTCCGCCGCGGGCTCTTCACGCGCAGCTTTCAAGGCCATCGTTTGATTAAAGGCGAGCGGTTTGCGGATGGCGCCGGCGATGATGCGGTTGAGCGTCTCATCCATCGACAGACCTTCCACCGGGGCGCGCAGCGTCAGGATGGTATAAAGGATCGCGCCGAGCACATAGACATCGGAGCGCACATCGACGGCGTCGAGTTCGCCACGCGCCTGCTCCGGCGAGACAAAAGGGGGCGTGCCCACCACGACGCCGTGCATGGTTTCAAAGGCGCGCTGTGGATGGCGCGGCTGAACTGGGCGCGGGGCTTCGACGGGCTTTTCCGTGCGATTCGGTCCCGCCGTCTGCTTGGCGAGGCCCCAATCCATGACGAGCACTTCGCCGTAGCTGCCGAGCATCACATTTTCCGGTTTCAAGTCGCGATGAATGACCCCTTTGGCGTGCGCAAAAGCAACGGCGTCGCACACTTTTTGGAAGACCGTGAGCAAGGTCGCCAGGGGATACTTCTCGACCATCTCCGGGCGGCCCCGCCGGAGGCCGCGCAGCACCTCATCCAGCGTGATCCCCTTCACGAATTTCATCGTGTAAAACGTCTCGCCGCGATCATCGATGCCGAGTTCGTACACGGGCACGATGTTGGGGTGATCGAGTTGGCCGGTGAGTTGCGCCTCGTCGATGAACCGGAGCACATTCTCGCGCGAGAATTGCGCGCCGGACTTCATCACCTTCATGGCGACCGTGCGCCGCACCCGGAGATCGCGCGCTTGCAGGACCACTCCCATGCCGCCGCGGGCAATCGTGGTGAGCACGCGATAGCGCGAACCTTCGAGCTGTTGCCGCACCGGGGCGAGGCCGAGATCAGCATCCCAGAGCGCATCCCGGAGCTGCTTGGTGCTGTCGGCGTTCAGATGGATGAAAATGCGCGCCCCGCCGATTTGCACCTCCTGGTCAGGATAAACGCGGGTGGGCAACTGGAGTTGCACGCCATCGATGAAGACGCCGTTTGAGCTTTCGAGATCTTCGATAACCACCTCGTACGCGCTGAAAATGAGCCGCGCGTGATGCCGCGAAACGCGCTCCGCCTCGATTGGGATATTGCAGCCTGAGTCGCGGCCGATGAGATATTCGCCGTGCTCGATGGCGTACTTCGCGCTCAGTTCCTGCCCCACGTACACGTAGATCTCCGCCAGCAGCGGAGTGCTGCCTGGCAGGGTCTCCGTCGCCGTCTGCGCGCCGCTGCTCGGGAGCGAGGGCGTGATGGAGAGCGGAGCGTTCATGCGAGCGGCGGAAGCTGGAGGCGACTTTGCCCAATAGCAAGTGCCGCTCCCCACGCCGCGTTACCTTCTCAACCCACGAAGGGCCGATTTGTTGCGAGGGATCGCTCGCGTCGCCGCGCTCAAGGCCCGAAGCCCCAAAGCCTACAGGCCGGGGATCGCGGGCGTGGCGGCCGCTGGCGATGAGCCCATCCCCGGCGCGGGCGCCGCTCCGGCACCGGCATCGGCCGCTGGGAGACCCAGCGGTGCTGTCGGGGCTGGCGTCACCGGAGCGGTGGCGGCTTTCTTTTCCGCCTCGGTAAGTTCCCGCTTTTCCGCCGGAGCTTTGAAGTAGTTGTGCCGGTTCGAGTAGGTGTCCGAGTAGATCGTCTTGCAGCCACTCAGCAGAGCGGCGAGCGACGGGAGAAGCACAAGCGGGGAGAGGGGGGACAGGCGAGGCATCGCGTCGTGGTTAGTCAATGCGGGTGCGCGAGTCAATCGCCTGCTTTCTTTCCTCGCCGCTCATTTGGCACCGGCTGGAGCGTGAAGGTACCGGTGTCAAAACGGGACTCGTAGCCAGCCTCGAAGTGGTCGCGGGAAACTTGCCCAGTATACCGATAGAGGCCGCCGTACACCGCCCCGAGGTCTTTCTCCCCATGAAAACGCAGGCCATGCCTCATCCGCCTGGTCTCGAGAATCACTTGGTAGCGCGAGGAAAAGCTCAGCCAATGCGCTTGGAAGTCCGCGCGCAGCCGGTCAGGGCCAGCGGGGGTGAGGACGCATTCCAGGCGGCCATGGTGAGTGCCGCAACTGCTCTGCCAGGTGCCGCTCCAGCGCTCCTGGAACGGCTCACTCGCTCGCGGACGAGCGGCCGCGCGCCACTGGGCATCGAAGTTGGGTGAGGCGCAGCCGGCGAGCACGGCGCAGAAGAAGGCGAGAGCAGGGAGGCGGAGCGTTTTCATGGCTTGGGAAGAGTTTGGAGGAAGTCGTGCATTTCGGCTTCCGATCCACGGAAGGTGACCATCGCGCAAAGGCCCTGGTACACGCGCGCGGCGGCCACCCACTCCTGCGACTCGAAGACGCGCCATGCGCCGTTTTCCGGCAGTTGCACGCCGAATTCCTCAGCACGCAAGACATAGACCAGCGAATGGTGCGCCTCGGTCGCGACCTGTGCCACCATGCGCCCTTCGTTTTTAAAAAGCCGCGCTCCCACGACTGGTGCGGTGCGGAGTTCCGGCGGAACTTGGAAGCCCTCGAAGCCGCGCATGTAAAACCAGTCGCCCAAGCCGCTCGCCGGCTTCGAGACCGGGTCCATCTCGAAGCCACTCATGTTGTTCGGCGTCAGAGCAAGCTTCGCCAGCGCTTCGCTGCCGGGGAATTTTTGCGCATTCTCGATGTGAAAGAACACCAGGAGGCCGAGGATCACCACCACGCCGAGCACGACCGAAACGACGGCGTTGGTCGCCTGCCGTGAGCGCCGTGCCGGCTCCGCGCCGGTGTGCGCCCGGTCCAGGCGCTGGCGCAAATCCTCCGGTACGGGGATCGCGGCAAGGATCGTCTGCAACTGCGCATCGAACGCCATTTGCTCGGCCAACTGCCCCTTCGCTTCGGCGTCGCTGTCCACGAGGCGAAGCGCCTTCACCATGCGGGCGTCGGGGTCGCGCCCTTCGCGATAGGCGGCGAGGTGCTGGAGAGCGGCGGCCGTGTTCATGCCGGGAGAGTTTCCGCGGAACGCATGCCTTGAATCTGTGCGCGCAATTGGCGGCGCGCTTCCGCCAGCTCCGTGGCGAAACGATCCGCGGATAGATTGAGCAAGCGCGGCAGCTCCGCCGAGGTGAAGAGATCGAGGTGCAAAAGGGCCAGCGCGCTGCGGCCGGGCTCCGAGAGCTTCGCGAAGCGCTGCGCCAGGAGGTAAGCCTCGATCGCCAGCAGTTCGGGATGGTCGCTCGAATCCTCTTCGGAGCGCAGCAACCCGGGAGCGGGCGTCATTGTCTTGGCGCAGAAGCGCTGAGGCTGGCATTCCTGCCGGATGCGGGCGACCAGCCAGGCGAGGCGCGCCTGCGTGCTGCGGAATTGCTCAGCGTGTCGGCCCAGCTCGGAAAGCGCCAGAGCCAGCACTTTTTCAGCGCCTTTCGCATGCCCGGAGAGCAGCAGAGCCAGGCGATAGAACTGCTCGAGATGAGCCTTGGGTACGGATGCGGTGGCAGCTTCCAAGTGGGCAAACCTAAGGGAGGAACCGGCGGGTGTTCAAGCACGGAAGCGAGCCGCGGGGCACGCGGAATTTTCTTTGATCAAGCGCTTGACGGCTGGGAACGAGCGACTACTTTGCCCGTCCCGCCAGCCGGGGAGTTCGGAGAAAGTGACGTCAAGAGTCGCCTCCGGTTCCCGGCGTGAGAGGAGGCGGAGGGGGGAGTGAAACGAAGCGGGACTTCAGGGGCCGAGAGCGGCTTGCTTGTCCCGCATGGTTGATGGGACCGAGTCTTGGAGAGAAGCAGATGTTCCGCGGGCGGGACTCGGCTGTTCTTTGGGACTGTGAACCCGGATCGCTCGCTCCGTGCTGGGCGGCTTTGGCGTGAGAGGCTGGAAAGAAATTTTCAGTTTTCGCGAAAAAGTTGCTTGCATGGGCTGGGGAGTTCGGGTTTCTTCAACGCCCCTCGCGAATCTCGCTGGTGGTGGTTTTGGCCGTTTCGGCGCCCTGCAAAGGGTGCGGTGAGCGGCGGAAGCTGCGACTGGAGGAGGTGAGTGGGGGAAACAAAAAAGTGCGCTCGCTTGAACGGGCGCCTGGCTCTTTGACAGTCTGGTTTCTTTTTGGAAGTTTCCTTTCAGGGGTTCTCCCGGTTTTTTAGGACCGTGGGGCGGGGAGTGACTGGGGGAGGAGGGGAAGACGAATCTGTTTCTTTGGAATCCGCAGCTTCGGCTGCGGGCGCTGGAGAAGGGGTGCGGCTTTGCTCTTTCGACTCGAGTTCTTCTGGTCCTTTGGTTTCATGACGACGGGGAGAGGTGGCAGGCGAGCACGAAAGGCTTTCGCGGAGAAACGGTTTAAGTTAAAGATAGACGAAAGAAGCAAAAATTGAATTGTGCGTGAGCACGTCAAGCAGTCTTTGAGGAGAACTTATATAAGTGTACATATAGACTGAACGAACCCCGGCACGGTCTGGCTTTCGAGCCAAGCTGTGCCCGCCCGCAAGGGGGGGCAACGTGCTCAGGTTATGAACAGTCAGATTTTTCCTGTCTCATTAGCGAGATGGGGACAAATTCTTTACGGAGAGTTTGATTCTGGCTCAGAACGAACGCTGGCGGCGTGGATAAGACATGCAAGTCGAACGGATTGGTTTTGGTAGCAATATCAAAGCCGGTCAGTGGCGCAAGGGTGCGTAACACGTGGGCAACCTGCCCTGGGGTGTGGGATAGCCCGCCGAAAGGCGGATTAATACCGCATGTGGCTACTCAACGATTGTTGGGGACGCTAAAGCTGGCGCAAGCTAGCGCTCCGGGATGGGCCCGCGGCCTATCAGCTAGTTGGTGAGGTCACGGCTCACCAAGGCGATGACGGGTAGCTGGTCTGAGAGGACGACCAGCCACACTGGAACTGAGACACGGTCCAGACACCTACGGGTGGCAGCAGTCGAGAATTTTTCTCAATGGGGGCAACCCTGAAGGAGCGACGCCGCGTGGAGGATGAAGGTTTTCGGATTGTAAACTCCTGTCATTGGTGAACAAGGGGCTCGCGTTAACTGCGCGAGTCATTGCTAGTAGCCGAAGAGGAAGGGACGGCTAACTCTGTGCCAGCAGCCGCGGTAATACAGAGGTCCCGAGCGTTGTTCGGATTCATTGGGCGTAAAGGGTGCGTAGGCGGCGGGAGAAGTCTGATGTGAAAGCCCGGGGCTCAACCCTGGAATGGCATTGGATACTCTCCTGCTAGAGTACTGGAGAGGAAACTGGAATTTACGGTGTAGCAGTGAAATGCGTAGAGATCGTAAGGAAGACCAGTGGCGAAGGCGAGTTTCTGGACAGTTACTGACGCTGAGGCACGAAGGCCAGGGGAGCAAACGGGATTAGATACCCCGGTAGTCCTGGCAGTAAACGGTGCATGTTTGGTGTGGGAGGAATCGACCCCTTCCGTGCCGGAGCTAACGCGTTAAACATGCCGCCTGGGGAGTACGGTCGCAAGATTAAAACTCAAAGAAATTGACGGGGGCCCGCACAAGCGGTGGAGTATGTGGCTTAATTCGATGCAACGCGAAGAACCTTACCTGGGCTTGACATGCATTTCTAAGGCGGGTGAAAGCCGTCGACTCCCGCAAGGGAGAACTGGCACAGGTGCTGCATGGCTGTCGTCAGCTCGTGTCGTGAGATGTTGGGTTAAGTCCCGCAACGAGCGCAACCCTTGTGATCTGTTGCCCCTCCGATTTATCGGAAGCACTCTGATCAGACTGCCCTGTGAAACGGGGAGGAAGGTGAGGATGACGTCAAGTCAGCATGGCCCTTACGCCCAGGGCTGCACACGTACTACAATGCCCAGTACAGAACGAGCCGAGACCGCGAGGTGGAGGAAATCACGAAAACTGGGCTCAATTCGGATCGCAGGCTGCAACTCGCCTGCGTGAAGCCGGAATCGCTAGTAATGGCGCATCAGCTACGGCGCCGTGAATACGTTCCCGGGCCTTGTACACACCGCCCGTCACATCATGGGAGTCGTTGGTACCCGAAGCCCGCCGCAAGGCTGTCTAAGGTATGAGCGGTAACTGGGATGAAGTCGTAACAAGGTAGCCGTAGGGGAACCTGCGGCTGGATCACCTCCTTTCTAAGGAGTATCTGGGTCCCTCCGCCCTGCGCGGGCGGATACCTGGAAGGTCGAACGCTAAACCCCCTGGAGACTTCGGATTCCAAGGGACAGGCGTCACCACGCTGGCAAAGCTCGAAAGGGCTGGCTGGCCTCAAAGCCGGCGAAGACGTGCCGCGCACAATTCAGTTTTTGCTTGAAGAACAAAGTCGTCGTCCACTTCCGGGGGTCTCGGGCTGGGAGGGCTGCGCGCGAATGAAAATCCCGCGTTTGCGTCCCGAAATTCCCGAAATCATCCACCCGCCCCGGTGGGTGATGAAAAAATCCTCGAAGAGGCCCAACCCGCGCCGTGGGAAGAAACCCGCGCAGCGGGAAAAAACCCTCGCAGAGGGCGCAGAGGGCGAAGAGGGGGGTATAGCTCAGCTGGTAGAGCGGTAGCTTTGCAAGCTATAGGTCAGGGGTTCGAGTCCCCTTACCTCCACGCTCCAGGAACAAGCTTTCCGGGCGTGTAGCTCAGTTGGTTAGAGCATGCGCTTGATAAGCGCAGGGTCACAGGTTCGAATCCTGTCACGCCCACTCCTCCGATGACGCAACAGAGACGACTGCCGACGAACGCAGAGCAACAACACTTAAACCGCTTTTCCCGAGCTGGCCGTTTTGGCCAGGAAACTTGCCGCAAAGGCCCAAACCTCGGAGTCCCGCTGACCGAAGCGCGAAGGAGCGGGAGCGAAACGGACGAGTGAAAGAGAGGAAGGTGGCTGCCAAGCCTCCGCCGCGACTTTCTCTCTCCCGGTTTGCTCCCGGCCCAGCTTCCGGCCCGCGCTGGTTCTTTGACATCTACATACAGGGTAGTACAAAAAAAGAGAGAGAAGAGACTTGCGACTTCCTTCCAGGACGGAAGAAAGCGAGAGTCTGCGCAAGAGAGTCCGCCGGCGCGCGCAAGCGAGGCTGGAGGGTGCTCTTTCGGCAGTTGAAAGAACGATCGAATTTCCTTGCAGAGGAAACAGATTGATCAAGCTACAAAGGGCACATGATGGATGCCTTGGTGCCAACAGGCGATGAAGGACGTGATAAGCTGCGATAAGGCACGGAGAGCGGCAAATACGCTTTGACCCGTGCATTTCCGAATGGGGTAACCTGGCTGGGATCATACCCAGCCGTCGGGGGATGAATACATAGTCCCCTGTCACGCTAAACCCGGTGAAGTGAAACATCTCAGTAACCGGAGGAAAAGAAAACGAATGTGATTCCGTCAGTAGCGGCGAGCGAACGCGGAGGAGCCCAAACCGCTGGTTTTCCAGCGGGGTTGTAGGAGCCCGACACGGCAGGAGGTTTTCCTAGGGGAAGCGAATGGAAAATCGCTCCAGAGAGGGTGAAAGGCCCGTCCCCGAAAGGAAAGCATTCGCCCAGGGAATTCCTGAGTAACGCGATCTAAGTGAAGCTTCGCGTGAATCCGCGCCGACCACGGCGCAAGGCTAAATACTCGTTGGCGACCGATAGTGAACAAGTACCGCGAGGGAAAGGTGAAAAGCACCGCTGTGAGCGGAGTGAAATAGTCCCTGAAATCATGTGCCTACAAGGTGTCAGAGCTGGTCTTCGGACTGGTGATGGCTTGCCTTTTGCTTAATGAGTCTGCGAGTTACTGTCCGTGGCAAGCCTAAGGTCCTTCTGGGCCGGAGGCGCAGCGAAAGCGAGTCCGAACAGGGCGAACATAGTTGCTGGCAGTAGACCCGAAGCCGAGGTGATCTACCCATGGTCAGGTTGAAGCGCCGGTAACACGGCGTGAAGGACCGAACAGGTGAACATTGAAAAGTTTTCTGATGAACTATGGGTAGGAGCGAAAGACTAATCAAACCCGGTGATAGCTGGTTCTCCCCGAAATAGCTTGAGGGCTAGCCTCGTGTGCTGATCGGAGGGGGTAGAGCACTGGATGAACTAGGGCCCATACCCGGGTACCGAATTCAATCAAACTCCGAATACCTCCGAGTGTAACACGGGAGTCAGTGCGTGAGGGATAAGCTTCACGCGCGAGAGGCAAACATGCCAGACCAGCAGCTAAGGTGCCCAAAGCGCGCGCAGTGCAAAGGAGGTGGAGATACTTAGACAATGAGGATGTTGGCTTAGAGGCAGCCACCATTTAAACAGTGCGTAATAGCTGACTCATCGAGTGTTTCCGCGCCGAAAATGATTGGCGATCAGCGCGCTACCGAAGCTCTGGATGTCCGGGGGATTCGTCCGCCGGGCGTGGTAGGGGAGCATTGTCAGGCCGCCTTGAAGCCGCCTGGAAATGGGCGGTGGAGTGGCCTGCCAAGCGAGAATGCAGACATGAGTAGCGATAAGACGGGTGAAATCCCCGTCCGCCGTAAACCCAAGGTTTCCTGGGGAAGGTTCGTCCTCCCAGGGTTAGTCGGGACCTAAGTCGAGGCCGAAGGGCGTAGGCGATGGACGAAGCAGGTTTAATATTCCTGCACCCGCGCTGGTTTAGCGCCGGAGAGACGCGTGGGGACGAGTGACGCTGGCGATTGAAAATGCCAGTCCCGCAAGGGGACGGGGAGGCTTCGTGCCGAACCGGATGCGCATGAGCCCTGCGCCAAGAAAACCTCCGGCGTGCTGCCAGGGTGGCCCGTACCGCAAACCGACACAGGTGGGTGAGTAGAATATACTAAAGGCGCGTGAGTGAAACCTCGTTAAGGAACTCGGCAATCTAGCCCCGTAACTTCGGAAGAAGGGGTGCCCCTCGCAAGAGGGGTCGCAGTGAAAAGGGTCAACCGACTGTTTAACAAAAACACAGCACTCTGCCAAGTCGTGAAGACGACGTATAGGGTGTGACACGTGACCAATGCGGAAAGATTACGGTGAGTGGTTAGCCGCAAGGCGAAGCTACGAGCCCAAGTCCCCGTGAATGTCGGCCGTAACTATAACGGTCCTAAGGTAGCGAAATTCCTTGTCGGGTAAGTTCCGACCTGCACGAATCGTGTAACGAGTTGACCGCTGTCTCAACGAGGAGCTCAGCGAAGTTGTAATGGCGGTGAAGATGCCGCCTACCCGCAGCAGGACGGAAAGACCCTATGCACCTTTACTGTACGCTGTTACTGTGTTTTCGGTTTTTATGCTTAGCGTAAGTGGGAGACTTTGACCCACGCCTTTCGGGGTGTGCGCGAGTCGCCAATGAAACACCACCCTTAAGCACTGGAAACTCTAACCTCGAATCCCTTTTACCAGGGCGAGGGACACTGGCAGCCGGTCAGTTTTACTGGGGCGGTATCCTCCCAAAGAGTAACGGAGGAGTGCGAAGTTTGGCTCAGCCCGGTTGGCAATCGGGTGTCGAGTACATGGATATAAGCCAGACTAACTGTGAGACCCACTAGTCGAGCAGATGCGAAAGCAGGCCCAAGTGATCCGGTGGTTGAATGTGGAATTGCCATCGCTCAACGGACAAAAGGTACGCTAGGGATAACAGGCTGATCGGATCCAAGAGCTCATATCGACGATCCGGTTTGGCACCTCGATGTCGGCTCATCACATCCTGGGGCTGGAGAAGGTCCCAAGGGTCCGGCTGTTCGCCGGTTAAAGTGGTACGCGAGCTGGGTTCAGAACGTCGCGAGACAGTTCGGTCCTTATCCGCTGTGGGCGCCAGGAGAATTGAGGGGTTCAGACCTTAGTACGAGAGGACCGGGTCTGACGGACCGCTGGTGTACCAGTTGTCGTGTCAACGGCATCGCTGGGTAGCTATGTCCGGAAAGGATAAGCGCTGAAAGCATCTAAGCGCCAAGCCTCTCCCGAGATGAATTCTCCCCGAAGGGTCGTGGTAGACCACCACGTTGATAGACCACGGGTGCAAGCGCAGCAATGCGTTCACCAAGCCCAGTGGCACTAATTCCCCGTTCGGCTTGGTCTTTTCCTCCGGGAACACGGGACTTCCTCGCCAGAGGCAGCCCGGTGGCCCAGGAGCGAAAATGACTTCTGATCAAGAAACCAAAACTCCACGCCGTCTGGCCATTGGAAGCCACGGGTCTTAAGCAGCCCGCACCGAAGAAACCAAGTCTTGACTCCCTTTCTTGGGAACCCTTGTATGTAGATATCAGAGAAGCAGCGCCTCGGGCGCGGCGTTTGGGGGTTGGTGCACAACCTCCCCCAGCCGTCCCCCCGCGCCTCTTGTTCTTTGACCCGTTTTTCCGCAGAAAGTTCAGCAGTGCTCAGCAGACCGAAGTCAGTCACCAGTTGCCAGTCACCATGGCCTGGCGACTGAACGAACGATCCGCCTGACTCACTGATGACCGAAGACCGATCCCCACCGGCCCCCAACCGGCGCCGAAGGTCGCCAGAGACCGCGAACGAGCTTGTTTTGTTCAAGCACTCCCGCTCGCTCCTCTGGTGATCATCGCGCAGTGGCCCCACCCGTTCCCATTCCGAACACGGAAGTGAAACGCTGCAGCCCCGATGATAGTGCGACGCAAGGTCGTGCGAAAGTAGGACGTTGCCAGTCTCCCTCCCCCTCTTTGAGAAGGAAAGTTCCGCCCCCAAAGGCGCAGCCGACCCGACCAGCGCAGGCGGAGAGAACCCCAAAGAAAGAGCCCGGCTCCCACAAAGGGAGACCGGGCTTTTTTTTGCCATGGTCGCGTCCGGCTGGCGCGCTTGGATTGACCTCAGCGAGGAAGGAGAACTGCCGGTAGAGGCCAGCAACTTCGCCGAGCCGTGTGGCTTGCATTGCTGAGCGAATCCACTAGTCTCCACTTGAACATGTCTCATACAGCCAAGCTGATTCCGAGCGATCTCCGGCCAATCTATGAGAAGGTGCTCGTGGGCGAACGGATCAGCGACGCTGAGGGTGTGCAACTCTATCACTCCAGGCACCTGAATGCGGTTGGAGCGATTGCCAACGTGGTGCGCTCGCGCAAGAACGGGAACATCGCCACGTACATCCACAATCAGTACATCAACTACTCGAACGTTTGCGTCCTTTCGTGCCAGTTTTGCGCTTTCGGCGCGCGGAAGCGGGACGCCCATGCGTTCGAACTCTCGGCTGGTGAGATCGTTGAGAAGGTCCGTGGAGCGCTGAAGCTCGGGATTACGGAAATCCACATGGTGGGCGGTCTGCATCCGACGCTGAAGGCGGAGTGGTACCTGGACCTGCTGCGCAGTCTGCGTGCGCTGGATCCGAACCTTTTCATCAAGGCCTTCACGGCCATCGAGGCGCGCCATCTGGCGCAGCGCGTCTTCCACCAAAGCGTGCGGGAGACGCTGATGACACTTCGAGAGGCGGGACTTGGCGCGTTGACCGGAGGTGGAGCTGAGATTTTCGATCAGGGGGTGCGGGACGAAATTTGCCGAGGCAAGGAGACAGCGGACGAGTGGATCGATGTGCATCGCACCTGGCATCAACTCGGAATGCGGAGCACCGCGACCATGCTGTTTGGCCACATCGAGACGATCGAGCAGCGCGTCGATCACCTGCGGCGGCTGCGGTCTTTGCAGGATGAAACCGGCGGCTTCACGGGCTTTGTTCCGTTTGCGTGCGTGCCCGAGACGACCGCGTTGGCACACGTGACGCCGGCGACGGCGGTGGAAGAATTGCGCAACCTGGCGGTGAGCCGAATCTATCTCGATAACTTCGACCATATCACGGCCTACTGGGTGAGTCTCGGGCTTCAGCTCGGCGCGCTGGCGTTGAACTATGGCGTCGATGACCTGCACGGGACGATCATGGAAGAGAAAATTTTTCATATGGCGGGCGCGACCACGCCCACGCTCCAGACGGGCGCAGCGTTGGAAAAGGCCATCCGCGAGGCAGGGCGTCAGCCGATGCAACGCGACAGTTGGTACCGCCGGATTGCGACAACCTGGCGTCAGCCCGAAGCGCCAGCCTTCACCACGGAAGCTCCCGCCGAGATGGCTTGCGCGTGAGCCCTTTTCCCGCGCTCGACGGGCTGCGCATCGGCTGCGTGCAGTACCTTAACTCGAAGCCGCTCATCGCCTGCTATCCTGGAAGGGTCGTTTTCGACCATCCGGCGAAGCTCGCCCGGGCGCTCGCGGGAGGGACGCTCGACGCGGCGTTGGTGCCGATTTTTGAGGCACTTGGCTCGCCGAATTACCGCACCGTGGATGGTGTCGCGATTGCAGCGAATGGCCCGGTGTACAGCGTTTTCCTGGCGTACACCGGCGAGTTGCAGAAAGTCCGCCGGATTGCGCTGGATCCCGCTTCGCTCACTTCGGCGCATTTGGTGCAGGTACTGTTACGAGAGTTTCACGGATTGATGCCGGAGTGCACGACGGCGTCCGAAGCAGAGCCAGCGGACGCGCGGCTGCTGATCGGGAATCAGGCGCTGGCTTATCGACGGCTCGCAATTAAGGGGGAGAAGTTTCTCGATCTTGGCGAAGAGTGGCAGCGCCAGACGGGGCTGCCGTTTGTCTTCGCGGTGTGGTTGCTGCGGCGGGGGTTGGCGAATGAGGCAGCGGCAGCGCGAGAGTTTCGCGAACTGAAGGATCGGGGAGTGAAGCGGATTCCGGAGATTGCGAGCCGTGAGATCGAGTTCGGACCGGAGTTGGCGCTGCGCTACTTGACGGAGCACATCAGCTTCGAGCTTGGCCCCCGGGAAAAGCTCGGAGCGGAGCGCTTTCGGGAGCTGCTGCACAAGCACGGCTTTCTCCGGGGTCCCGCTGGAAAGCTCGACTACCTCTAATCATGCCTGATCTTGTCTGCTTTGGTGAAATCATGCTCCGCTTGAGCACGCCGGGCGCGCTGCGGTTTGGGCAGGCTCGGGAGTTTGTGGCGACCTTTGGCGGTGCAGAGTCGAATGTGGCTGCGGCCGTGGCGCAACTGGGGGAAGCGCGGGCTTCGTCTCGCGGCTTCCCGAGAACGAGATTGCTGAACGTGCCCTCACCGAGTTGCGTGGACTCGGTGTGGACGTGAGCGGCGTCTCCCGAGGTGGTGAACGGCTGGGCGTTTATTACGTCGAGCACGGCGCCAGCGTGCGGGCGTCGAGGGTGATCTACGATCGTGCACACAGCGCCATGGCTGAAGCGGAACTGCAGCATTTCGATTGGGAAAAGCTGCTCGTTGGCGCACGCCGGTTTCACTGGTCCGGAATCACGCCGGCACTTTCTTCGGCGGCGCCGCAAATCTGCGCGGACGCTTGCGCCGCCGCGCGCCGTCTCGGCGTGCAGGTGAGCTTCGATGTAAACTATCGCGCCAAGCTGTGGAGCCGCCACCAGGCGGGCGGCGTTTTGACGCCGCTCATGCCGCACGTGCAGCTGTGTGTCACGAGCTTGGAAGAAGCGGTGACCATCTTCGGTCTCGAGGCGCCGAAGGGCTCTGATCGGGAGGAGAAAGTCGCCCGTGGTCTATGTTCGCGCTTCGGGTTTGACACGGTGGCGCTGACGATGCGCGAGTCCGCAACAGCGGGAGAAACCAGTTGGTCCGCGCTGCTTTACACGGAGGGCAAGGCCTATTGCTCGCCGCGGTATCAACTAGAGATCGTGGATCGGCTTGGAGCAGGGGATAGCTTCTCGGGCGCGCTTCTTTTTGCGCTGATGCGCGGCGACGATCCGCAATCCGCGCTCGACCTGGCGGTGGCCGGGAGTTCGCTGAAGCACACCACGTACGGCGACTATAACCTGGCGTCGCTGGCCGAAGTGGAAGCTCTCCGCGCCGGAGGGCAAGGCGGCCGAGTGCAGCGGTGATTCCGGGGACTTTCGGGGGCCAAACCTATCCGCTGCTCGCCTTGACTTCGATCACGTCGTGCGGGGCGCTCTCGCGCTGGCCGGCGTGGGTCACGCGCACGTAGCGGGCGTTGGCGCGCAGCTCTTGAAGCGTCCGCGCGCCGAGGTAGCCCATGCCGCTCTGAAGGCCGCCGGTGAGCTGGGCCAGAACAGTGTCCAAAGGAGGTGAAAGTTCCTTGAGCGCCTCGACTCCTTCGGCGGCGGCTTTGCGCGTCGTATCGAGCGCCGCGTGGCCGTAGCGAGCGGCGCTGCCCGCACGCATCGCAGCGTGCGAACCCATGCCGCGGTATTGCTTATACATCTTGCCATTGATCTCGATAATCTGGCCGGGTGCCTCGGGGCAGCCGGCGAGCAAGCCGCCGCACATGACACTGTGGCCGAGCGTGAGCGCCTTGACGATGTCGCCCGATTTGGTGATGCCGCCATCGGCCACCAGCGTGACGCCATGCTCGCGAGCCGCCTGGGAGGCAACGTAGAGCGCGGTCAACTGCGGGATGCCAACGCCCGCCACAATGCGCGTGGTACAAATCGAGCCTGGCCCCTGGCCAACCTTAACGATCTGTGCGCCGCAGCTCGCCAGGTAAGCGACCCCTTCGCCGCTGGTGACATTCCCTGCCATCAGGACCAGCTTCGGAAAGGCTTCGCGCAAGAAGCGGACTGCCTCGCCGACGCCCTTCGAGTGGCCGTGCGCGGTTGAAATGGCGACGAGATCGACGCCGCGTTCGACGAGGCTGCCGACATGATCCACGATGCGGTCGCGGTCGAGGTCGCCGGTTGCCGAGGAGCGGGTGGCGCTCACGCTGGCGCCGCAGAGCAGACGAAACTGGGCATCGCGCGCTGGCTTCAACTGCGCGTGCGATTCGTGCAGGATGCGCTCAATGTCGGAGATGGTGAAGAGCCCGCGCAACTCATCCGCCTCGTTAACGACGAGCAGCTTGTGAATGCCGACGTGCTCAGTGAAAAAACGGTCCGCGCGCGCGATGGGATTGGCGCCCAGCTCGTTTTCGCGAATTGTCTTGATGTGCTCCCGGGGCGTCATCGCGGCGAAGACGCGCGTATTTGCATAGCGCGGGCGCACGGTGTGGCCGGGCAGCAAGCCGAGCAGGCGGCCCTGGTCATCGACCACGGGAAAGGTGCGAAACGAGTACCGCTTGTGCTCGATCATCTCGAGCAGGTCGCCGATCAACTGCTCGGGCGCGACTTTAATCGGCTCCTGGATGAGGCCATGCACGTTGTTTTTCACCCGGCTGACTTCGGAAAGCTGCTGCCGCTCGGGCATGTTGCAGTGGATCAGCCCGAGGCCGCCGTTAAGCGCCATCGCAATGGCCATCGGCGACTCGGTGACAGTATCCATGTCGGACGAGATGAGGGGGATTTGCAGCGTGAGCCCCTCCGCGAGCGTCGTCTCGAGCACGGTTTCGCGCGGCAGTACGTCGGAAAAAAGCGTCGCCAGCGAAGCGTCGTCGTAAGTCAGCGCCGTACCGCGTTGCGACGGAAAGAAGGCGTCCGCAGACTGGTAGAAGACGGCGTCTAAAGGAGAATTTCCCATGAGCGATAATGAGAGAGTCTGAGCGACGGAGCAAGACGGCAGTGGCGCGGCCAGGCGCCAGATGGGAGGACGTGAACGCTCGATCCCCCAACGAGGGCTCGTCAAAGCGCCCAACAACCCGGGGCGCCTTTGCCGTTGCAGCGCGCGGGCGCGTAGTCGAAGAAGAGCCTCCGCCATGCCTTACGAAACCCCTCAGCCGCGCCGGCGCGTGGCCATCACCTCGATGGGAGTGGTTTCGCCGCTCGGGCTGGGCTTGGCGGAGAATCTCGCCGCCTTGCGCGCCGGGCGCGATGCGGTCACGCCGGTGGTGCGCTTCGACGTGAGCCGCTGCCGCGCGAAGACGGCCGGGCAGATTGCCGCCTGCTGGAGGGCGCTGCCCGCCTCGGCGTCGCGCGCCGATCGCCGATTGCATCCGGCGGGGCGGATGCTGACGGCGGCGGCGCAGGAGGCCTGTGACGGTGATGCAAAGTTTGCGCCCGAGGCGATGATCATTGGCACGACCAGTGGCGGCATGAGCTTCGGCGAGGCATTTTACCGCAGTCAGCTTTCCTGCAAGCGGCCCCACGCGCGCGCGGCGTGGCTCGCCAATTATGCTCCGCAAAAGCCGGTGCTCGATGCGCAGCGCGCCTGCGGTTTCTCGGGCCCCGTTCAGATCATTGCGAATGCCTGCGCCTCGGGAAGCAACGCCATCGGTCATGGCTGGTCGCTCATCTCCTCGGGTCAAAAATTGCGCCTGTTCTGCGGAGGCTATGACGCGCTTTCAGAGATGGTTTATGTTGGCTTTGACTCGCTCCAGGCATCGACACCCGAACGCATCCGTCCCTTTGACAAGGACCGCACTGGTCTGGTGCTCGGCGAGGGTGCGGCGATGCTGGCGCTGGAGGAATGGGACGCTGCGCGCGCTCGTGGCGCCCCCGTCTTGGCGGAGATCACCGGCTACGGCATCTCGACCGACAACTTTCACCTGACGCAGCCGCACCCTTCAGGGATTGGCCCGCTTCAAGCCATGCAACGTGCTTTCGCGGCGGGCCGCCGCCAGCCGGATGACGTCGGCTACATCAACGCACATGGGACGGCAACGCGCTTTAACGACGCCACGGAGGGCCTCGCCATCCAGCAGCTCTTCGGCAACCGGGTGCCAGTCTCCTCCACCAAAAGCCAGATGGGGCACTCGCTGGGCGCAGCTGGGGCCATCGAGGCGGTTTTCTCGGTACTCGCGCTCCGGCACGGGTTTCTCCCACCCAATATCAACCATCGCGAAACCGATCCCGCCTGGGATCTGGACATCGTGTCGAATGTTTCTCGGAGCGCGCCAGACCTGCGCTGCGTGCTTTCCAACTCCTTCGGCTTTGGCGGCACCAATGCCTCGCTCCTTCTGGAGCGCGCCGACTCATGAGCATCTTCATCGCTGGCATGGGATGGGTGACTCCACTGGGGGCGGACCTCGACGCGGTCTGGACGCGGTTGATGCGCGGGGATGTCGCGGAAGGCACGGAACTGCGCAATCCGGAGACCGGCCGCCTGCATCACTTCGCCTCAGTTCCTTCCGGGCTGGTGGCGCACCTCGGACGCGAACCGCGGCTGCGGCGGGCCAGCCCGATCTCCTACTATGCAGTCGCGGCGGGACTCGCAGCGATCGCCCAAGCTGGACTCAGCATTTCACCAGAAGTGGCGGCGCAGATGGCCGTCATTTTTGCTGTTTCCAGTGGCAGCGTCGTGTACACCCGCAAGTTTTACGAGGGGATCGTCAAGAAAGGCGCGGACGCGGCGAGTCCGCTGCTGTTCCCCGAGACGGTTTATAATGCACCGGCGAGCCATCTGGCAGCCCAACTTGGTCTCGATGGGATCACCTATACCGTGGTGGGCGACAGCTCGGTCGGCCTGACCGCCCTTAAGCTTGCTGAGCAACTGCTGCTGGGAGGAGATGCTCTTTTCTGTTTGGTGGTCGGAGCCGAAGAGGTCGATTGGGTGCTCTGCGATGCGTACCGCGACTGGAGATTCACTGCGGACGCTACCTCCAATGAGGAGGGCGTGCCTTGGTCCGGAGCTTTGCTGGCGGAAGGTGCGGGGGCACTGCTCTTGACGCGAGAACCGACCGAACTCGCACTCCAGACGATCCACGACGGCGCCAGTTTCGGCAATCGCGCGGAAGCAAAAGAGGCAATGCAGCGCGTGACGGCGGAATTGGCAGCCGGCCTCTTGGCCGACTGCGTCATCGGCTCGGCCAATGGGAGTTGGACGGACTCTGCCGAAGCACAGGCTCTGGCGACGCACCAACTCACCGCGCCTTTGTTCTGTCCAAAACTGCAAATGGGAGAGGCGCTCGGGGCCAGCGCTCTCTGGCAGGTCATCGCCGCCGCTTTGGCGCTCCAGACGGGTCACCTCCCTGGCGGCTGGGCTCTTGGCGACAGCACTTTATCCGCTAGTAGCAGCCCATCTTGTGATTTGAGGACGGCCCTCGTTCTCTCGACCGGCCTAAACCAGCAAGCCTCCGGCCTTATTGTCAGGAAGGCAGCAAACCGCTGAGGTGAGGCTTCCGAGCAGATCAGGCACGAGCAAAAATCCCCGCTTGCCGGCTACTCTCTTCACGTCTGAACTGCTGATGTCTCCGCGGAAGCTGATGCACTTACTCAGCCGGGTCTGCAAAGGCACCCACCGCGCGAAAGCCCGACGCACTCACTTCGAAAACTTCGAGACTGACCGGATGCGAGGTTTCCCGGTAAGCCTGTAAAACCATCCCGGCATAGCTGCGGTAGTTGCTCGCGAGCTTTGGAAAGACGAAGGCTGTTTTCTCATTCGGCACCACCAGCAAAATCTCCGGCCCAAGGGTCTCCGCAAACTGTGCTGAGAAAGCGGGCGCCAGCACCGCGCTGGCAACAATCGGTCGCTCCGACCGCAACTCCGCATACTCGATGACCCGCTGGTGGTTGCGGACATAAACCGGCTTGAGCCCCGCTGCATCCGCAGTGGCGTTGCGGCGCGCCTGCGCGGCAAACTCCTCCCAGCTCAGGCCCACGTGCGCGAAGTCCGCTTTGCTCATCGCGACCAACCCCGCCTCGCCGAGCGTGCCCCCCCCCAGCTCCGTCTTCTGCGAGTTCGCGATCGGTTCCGAAATCGGTGAGCGCAGGAAGTGCGGCTCCAGCCAGACGCGCCAGCTTTCGCGAACGGGTGCGGGCTCCGCCGCGTCCACTGCGCCCAGCCCCAGCACGAGCGCTGACGCGAAAAAGCCTTTCCACTGCGCCCGAATGGTCTTCCATTCCCGCCGATGATTACCTTTCTCGACGGCACCCTCGTCGAAGCGATGCCGACGCATGCCGTGGTGTCGGTTCAGGGGGTGGGCTATCATCTGCAAATTCCGCTCTCAAGCTATGAGAAGCTTCCCTTGGTGGGCCAGCACATCAAGATTTTAACGCACCTCGTCGTCCGCGAAGACGCGCACTTGCTCTATGGTTTTGCCTCCTCCGCCGAGCGCGACCTGTTCCGCTTGCTCGTGCAGCATGTCTCTGGCATTGGGCCGAAAATTGCCCTGGATGTTCTTTCCGGCATGAGCGTGGGCAGCTTCAAAGCGGCCGTCGTGGAAGGCGACGACAAAGCGCTGGCCCGGATCAAAGGCTTGGGCAAGAAGACGGCTGAGCGGATCATCGTGGAACTCAAGGATAAGGTCGGCGTCGCAGCGGCCTGGCAGGCGGCGAGCGCCTTGCACGGCCCCAACCCGGTCGAGATGAGGATCAACGACGCCGTGCTCGCCCTCATTGCGCTCGGCTACAAACAGGTCGATTCGCTAAAGGCGGTAAAAGCCATTTACGAAGAGGCCGGGGGCGCGGCCCTTGGCTCGGACGATCTCGTGCGGCAAGCGCTCCGCAAGCTGCTCTAAAATGCCAGCGCGACGTCCCCTTCATGAGATCTCTTGAAACAGACGCGGCCACGCTGCGCACCCTGCACGAGGCGTTCCCGATCGAGGGTCTCTTCGCTGATAAAGAGTGGCTGCTCACGCCGGAGCCGCTCGCCCTAGGCGACGAGCTCCGCGCCGAGCTCGAGAAGCTCGGCTACCGCTTGCATCTCTTCGCCCGCGCCTGCAACACGCTTTACTACCTGAGCATCACGGGCCGGCAACCCGCTTGGATTGCGGCTTACCTGGATCGTGGCAAGCCGCCCGAGCTGGTCGAATTTTCGCGGCAGAAGGCCTTCCGCAATGACCTCCCGCGCGTCATGCGGCCGGACCTCGTCCTCACCGAGGAGGGGTTTACCATCGCGGAATTGGACAATGTCCCGGGCGGCATCGGCCTCACAGGCTGGCTGAACCACACCTACGCTGGACTTGGCCATCCCGTGCTCGGCGGCGCGCTCGGCATGATTGAGGGCTTTCGGGCAGCCATGGGTGGGCAGGCCGATATCCTTGTCTCGCGGGAAGCGGCGACCTATGCGCCGGAGATGCGGTGGCTGGACCGCATGACTGGGGGCGCTCTGCCGGTCCACGAGGCCGAAACTTACCTGCCGCCCGCCTCGGGAGCGGACGGTCCGCGCCAGGTGTATCGCTTTTTCGAGCTTTTCGACTTGCCGCAAATTTCGAGCGCCCCCGCGCTCATGGAGGCTGCTGCGCAGGGCGGAATTCGTGTCACTCCACCTTTCAAGCCGTTTCTCGAAGAAAAGCTATGGTTTGCCCTCTTCTGGATGCACCCGCTGCGCGAATACTGGCGCCGCGAGCTGAGCGAGCGCCACTTCCTAGCCCTGCAAAAGTGCATCCCCTACACCTGGCTCATCGATCCCGCGCCGCTCCCGCAGCACGCGGTGCTGCCGGGACTGGACGTGCAGGATTGGAGCGAAGTGGCTCGTTTCAGCCAAAAGCAGCGAGACCTGATCTTAAAGATCAGCGGCTTCTCCGAGCTGGGGTGGGGGAGTCGCAGCGTGGCGCTCGGCTCCGATCTGTCGCAGCACGACTGGCAGGCGGCCATGCGGAGAGCCATCGAATCTTTCGAGCATCATCCCTACATCTTGCAGCGTTTTCACAAGGGGCGCCTCGTCGAGCAACCCTTCTACGATCCCGCCACTGGCCAGGTCACTAACATGCGAGGACGCGTCCGTCTCTGCCCATATTACTTCCTGATCGAAGACAAAGCGCAGTTGCAAGGCGCTCTCGCGACAATCTGCCCGCCAGACAAGAAGCTCCTGCACGGGATGAAAGACGCCATTCTCGCCCCGGCGTTCTAACAACTCGACGACAGATGCGCTTGCCACCGCCTGCCCTCATTCACATCGTACTTCATCCATTCTCCACCCCTTGAAACCGACCTTCCTTCTTTCACTTTTCCTCGCCGCCTTGACCGCTCTTCCCGCTTGCGCAGAGCAGTTGGATTTCGGCGACTCCGCATCGGTGACTCTCACGAGCAAAGCTTGGGAAGCGCTGAACGCGAAGAACTACGTCAATGCCGCCGGTTATGCGAAGAAATGCGTGGACCTCTACGAGCAGCAGGCGGTCCAAATGCAAAAGGAACTTAAGGAACCCGTGCCGACCACCGACAAGGAGGCAGTCTCGAAAATGTGGGCGCTCAACGACGTTGGCACCTGCCTTTTCATCATGGCGCAGGCCTTGGAGAAGGAGGAGAAAAGCCCCGAAGCGCTCGCGGCTTACAAGCGACTCGTCGAGAAAGTGCCGTTTGCGCAGACTTGGGATCCGAAAGGCTGGTTCTGGAAACCGGCGGACGCGGCCAAAAGCCGCATCAAAGCGCTGGAGTTTGATTCGCTGAAGTAAGAGAGGACGCAGGATGAATGCAGAGCGCGTTGGGGGATTGATCGCCAGCCTCATGCTGGCTTGCATCCTCACGGAAGCGGCTTCGCCAGCGGCGGAAGTAAAGGTTAGCCGCGACGACCAAGGGCATTTCGTCCTGTTGCGCAACGGGCAACCTTACTTCATCCGGGGCGCGGGCGGTTCCGATCATCTCGCTCTGCTGCGCGAGGTGGGCGGCAACTCGATTCGCACCTGGGGCATTGAAACCCTGGAAAAACCGGTCGATGGACAGCGTCTCATTGACCGCTGCGGAAGCCTCGGGCTGACGGTGGCCGCCGGAATCTACGTCGGCCATGAACGACACGGTTTCAATTACTCCGACCCGGCGCAAATCCAGCAACAGCGCGAAGCGATCCGCGCGGCGGTGCGGAAGTATAAGGATCACCCCGCACTGCTCGTCTGGGGACTCGGCAACGAGATGGAAGGCCCGACCTCCGACGGACACGTGCCGCATATTTGGAAGGAACTTAATGAGCTGGCCGCCATCGTCAAAGCGGAAGACCCGGCGCACCCGGTAATGACCGTGATCGCCGGCGCGTCGCCTTCCAAAGTGCAAGGCATTCTGGAGGATTATCCTAATCTCGATATCCTCGGCGTGAACGCCTACGCCGGGGCGGGAGGAGCAGCGGCCGCAGTGAAATCGGCGGGTTGGAAGAAGCCGTTGGTGCTCGCGGAGTTCGGCCCATCGGGACATTGGGAAGTGACGAAGACCAAATGGGGAGCGCCCATTGAGCCGGCCAGCCGCGACAAAGCCGCCGCGTACTATTCCACAGCGAAGACGCTGCAGGAAGACGCGGTGGACATTAGCCTGGGGAGCTACTGTTTTCTTTGGGGACAGAAGCAGGAGACCACCTCGACTTGGTATGGAATGTTTCTGAAATCCGGCGAGAAACTCCCGCAGGTGGATGCCATGTGCCGTGCCTGGACGGATCAATGGCCCGACCATCGCTGCCCGCGCGTGACGCGCCTTGAATCGGAGTGGAAAGAGGCGACCGTCGGGCCCGGCCAACTCGGAGCCGCCCGCCTTGAAGCGACCGATCCAGAGGGTGGCCTGCTCACCTGGGAGTGGACGGTTACCCCCGAAGCCACTGAGGTAAAAGTCGGTGGCGACCGCGAGCCGGAGCCGCCCGCCATCCCCGCCGCCGTCGTCCACACGGAGAAGGAACAGGCAGTGCTCCGCGCTCCGGCTGAGCCGGGCAACTACCGCGTCTTCGGCATCGTGCGCAACAGCCACGGCGGCGCGAGCACAGAGAACTTCTGTTTCCGCGTCGAAGCCCGCTAGCTCGGTGAGGGCACCGACGCGACGTCGCCCATCGGTGGCTATGGCGTGGCGACCACCCGGAGCTGCACTGCATCGAAGCGGTCTTCGCCGGCCAGCATGTCTGTGACGATCACGAGATGATCGCCGGCTTTCACCAAGCCATGCTCGATCAGGTAATGCTGCGCGGCCGCGATGGTTCGATTGGGGTTGGCATCAAAGGGAAGATAGATCGGGTGCGTGGACCAGTTCAGCGAGAGGCGCCGGCAGATTTCGTAGGTGGGCGCGAAGGCGTAGATCGGGGCAGCAGTGGGGCGCGTATTCGAAACGTAATCCGCCATGGTGCCGCGGCGCGTGAAGACGAGTATTTTGGCGTCGTCGAGGGAGTTGGCTAGAACGACGGCGGAGCGGACGGTCTTCTGCCGGTCGTCACGGCGCACGGCATCTTCGGCGTACTCCGCGCCGCCGCTGCGCTCGATGCGCTGCGCCACTTTATCCAGGGTTTGCACGCATTGGATGGGGTACTGGCCCGTGGTCGTCTCTCCGGAAAGCATGATCGCATCGGCCTGCTCGAAGACCGCATTGGCGACATCGGTTACCTCGGCGCGAGTCGGCACCGGGTTTTGAATCATCGACTCCAGCAGGTGAGTGGCGGTGATGACGGGCCGGCCGAAACGGAGACAACGCTTGACGATCCGCCGCTGAATGATTGGCAAATCCTCCATCGGGCACTCGATTCCCAAATCGCCGCGCGCGACCATGATGGCATCCGCAGTCTGAATGATACCGTCCAGATTGCGGACGGCGAGCTGGTCTTCGATTTTAGCAATGATGCGCGCCTGGCTGCCGTGTTCCCAAAGCACCTTGCGCAGCAACTCGACATCAGAGGCCTCGCGGCAGAAAGAGAGCGCGACGAAATCGACGTGCAGTTCGGCGCCGAGCGCCACGTCGGCCAAATCCTTGTCGGTGAGTGGCGGGAGGTTTACCTTCACGCCGGGAAGGTTGATGTGGCGGCGCGAGCCGAGCAGGCCGGCGGTCAGGACCTGGCAGCGGACTTTGTGCCCGGACTTGGCGAGCACCTTCATATGGATCACGCCATTATCGACCAGCACGGTGTCGCCCACCTCGATGTCCTCGACCAGACCATCATAGTTCACATCGACGGAGTGAGCCTCCTCGCTCCTCTCGCCGCGGACGGTGAACTCGAAAATCTCGCCCGGCTTCAACTCAATCTTCGTCGGCAAATCGCCCGTACGAATCGCCGGGCCTTGCGTGTCCATGAGAATTCCGACGATGACATCGAGTTCGCGCGCGACGGCGCGGATGCGGGGGACGATGGTGCGAACCCAGTCGTGAGTGGCGTGGCTCATGTTGAGCCGGAAGATATTGGTCCCAGCCTCAACCATGGCGCGGAGCATTTCCGCGGTTTCCGTGGCCGGCCCAAGCGTACAGATGATTTTGGTCTTGCGCACGCCGATGAGAAGCAGGGATGAGGTATCGAGGCAAGCGCCCGCTCAGGGCCAGCGTGAGCGGCCACTGGTGGCCTTGGGCGCGAAAGGGGTTTGGCCTCCCCATGAAAGCACTTCCTGATTCCTCGCCCGTCGCGATGCTGCTGGTCGATGTCATGAACGACTTCGCCTTCCCCGAGGCTCCGAAGCTGTTGCGCTTCGCCCTGCCGGCGGCTAAGCAAATGGCCACGCTTAAAAAACGCATCCGCGCCCGCGGCATTCCGGCCATTTATGTGAACGATAATTTCGGCCGCTGGCGCTCGGATTTCCGGGCGCAAGTCGAACGATGCGTGAGCGAAGATGCCCTTGGCTCAGCGGTGGCGAAGCTCCTCATGCCCGAGGAAGACGACTACTTTGTCCTCAAGCCGATGCACTCCGGCTTTTACGGCTCTTCGCTGGACGTGCTCCTCAAAAGCCTGGGCGTGCGGCGGCTCATCATCACCGGGTTTGCCGCGGACATTTGCGTGCTCTTCACCGCCAACGACGCTTATATGCGCGACTATCAAGTCATCGTTCCGCCAGATTGCATTGCCTCGGAAAGCACCGCTGCGAAGCGCAGTGCGTGCGCGCAAATGAAGCGATTTCTGAAGGCTGACATGCGCGATTCACGCGCGCTCCGCTTCGAGCCGAGGCTCATTCGCCGATGAGGCTGACCTCACGCGCCACGATCAGGATTTGCTCCTGCTCCAGACTTTTCGCCAGCGAAGCTTGGAACGCTTTCACATCGAACCTGGCTGAGCCGTCGTCCAGCACACGAATAATCGTGATCGCGTCGCGGAAGGTGACTCCTCCCATGCGCCAGGAGCCTTCGCTGCGATGCTGCAGATGTGTGCAGCCGCCAAACGCGCCGACCAAGGTCCCCTTGATCTCCTCGATGTGCTTGGGATCAATGGGCGTCCCGTCGTTCCTGGCCATCGGCAAGTAGATTTCCAGTTCGCGCATAGGCGGAGACAGAAAGGAGCGAACCTCAGCTCCCCTGCGCGAGACAGGCGGTCACAAATCCACGGAAGAGCGGATGTGGCTTATTGGGCTTCGAGTGAAACTCCGGGTGAAACTGACACGCCAGGAACCACGGGTGATCGCGCAGTTCGATCAGCTCCACCAGCAGCTCGTCGGGCGAAGTGCCGCAGATAATGAAGCCCGCCTGCTCCATCTGTTCGCGGTAGTGCATGTTGAACTCGTAGCGATGCCGGTGGCGCTCCCGGATTTCCCCCTGGCCATAAATCTGATAAGCGCGCGTTCCCTCCCGAATCTTCGTCGAGTACGTGCCGAGCCGCATTGAGGCACCTTTCTCCGTCACCGCTTTTTGCGTCTCGAGCAGGCAGATGACTGGGTGCGGCGCTTCATGCGTGAATTCCGTCGAATTCGCCCCCGCGAGCCCGCAAACATTGCGCGCAAACTCGATGGTCGCCACCTGCATGCCGAGGCAGAGCCCGAGGAAGGGCACCTTGTGCTCACGCGCAAATTGTGTGGCTCGAATCTTTCCTTCGACTCCGCGATCGCCAAAGCCGCCGGGCACCAGGACGCCCGCCACATCCCCCAGCAGATCCGCTGGGTCGCAGGTCTCGACCTCCTCCGCATCGACCCGCACCAGGTCGATGCCGCAATCGGCCGCCGCTGCCGCATGGGTCAGCGATTCGTAAATCGATTTGTAGGCGTCCTGCAACTCGATGTACTTGCCGACGACGGCGATCTTGACGCTCTTTTTCGGTTTTACGATGCGATCCACGAATTTGCTCCAGTGGGTGAGGTTCAGTTCGCCGAGGGGCAACTGGAGCAAGCGGCAGATCGTCTCATCGAGCTTTTCCTTCGAAAGCATGAGCGGCATTTCGTAGATGGTGTGCGCCACGTCACGCGCTTCAATGACGGCCTCCATCGGCACATTGCAAAAGAGCGAGAGCTTCTGCCGCACGTCGTGCTCCAGCGGGTGCTCCGTCCGGCAGACGAGCACTTGAGGATGCAGCCCGATCTCGCGCAACTTTGCCACCGACTGCTGCGAAGGCTTGGTTTTCAGTTCGCCGGCGGCCTTGATGTACGGAATGAGCGTGACGTGCATGATCACGACATTCGTCGGGCCGACCTCGAGTACGAATTGCCGGATCGCCTCGAGGAACGGCAGCCCTTCGATGTCACCGGTGGTGCCGCCGATCTCCGTGATGAGGATGTCACACGGCTGCTCATTGGCCAGTTGGCGCAGCCGATCCTTGATCTCGTCGGTGACGTGCGGTATGACCTGGACCGTGGCGCCGAGGTAATCGCCACGGCGTTCTTTCAAGAGCACCTTCTCATAGATCTGACCGGAAGTGGTCGAGTTCGACCGCGAAAGGATGCACGAGGTGAAGCGCTCATAGTGCCCCAGATCGAGATCGGTTTCCGCGCCATCATCGAGCACATAGACTTCGCCGTGCTGAAAGGGGTTCATCGTCCCCGGATCGACATTGAGATAGGGGTCAAACTTTTGCATCACGACCTTGAGGCCGCGATGCTCGAGCAGGGTCCCAAGCGCCGCCGCCGCCAGCCCTTTGCCGAGAGAGGAGACGACGCCGCCGGTGACGAAAATATACTTCATGAGATCAGAGGTTTGAAAACGTGGCGTCTGGGGCGACAAGGGGGTTTCAGGCGAGAGGCGGCTCTGCAAACGAGCGAGTGGGCTGGCCACGCAGCTTTCCCTCGATGACGCCGACATCCTCTGGCGCATCGACTCCAAAGGAATGGTGGGCGGTCACCAGCACACGCACGCGCACGCCGTTTTCCAAAGCGCGCAATTGCTCGAGCTGTTCCGCACGCTCCAGCTTCCCTGGCGGCCAATGGACGAAGCGCTGCAGAAAACCCGCCTCGTACCCATAAATCCCCAGATGGCGGTACGTGGGAACGACTCCGCGCGTGCGGGCGTTTGGAATCGCCGAGCGCGAAAAGAAGAGCGCATGGCCGGTGGCATCAAGCACCACCTTGACCGCATTCGGATTTTCGATCTCCTCGCCGTCGCCGAAAACGTTCGCAGCGGTGATCATCTCCAGAGTTGGCTCTGCTCGCAGTGCTTCCGCCAACTGCGTGATCAGTTCCGGCGCGATCAGCGGCTCGTCTCCCTGCACGTTCAAAATCGTCCGGTATCTCTCCGGGAGCGTCCGCGCGGCTTCCGCAATGCGGTCTGTTCCGCTCAGATGGTTCGGCGAGGTCATCGCGACCTCGGCTCCAAAATTGGCTGCCGCTTCTGCGATCCGCCGGTCGTCCGTGGCGACCAGAATGCGCTCGATACCGCGTGCCTCTCTGCACCGCTCCCAGACATGCTGGAGGAGCGGCTTGCCCGCGATGGGATGCAGCGGCTTGCCCGGAAACCGTGTCGATTCCCAACGAGCAGGAATGATAACGGCGGCTGAGAGCATAAGGGCAGACACTGACGCAAACCTTCCCTCCCTGTCGAGCCGAACCTGCATCTCGGGAGGGCTGGCCTGCGCAAAGTTCCATCGACAAGCAGCGCAGCGCTCACGTAGGTTGCCGCCATGATCCTCAAGAATTGCGCGGCGGCGGCGCTGGCGCTCCTGTGGGCGCTCGCCTTGGAGCCCACGCACGCTCATGCCGCACCGGCCGACGCGACTCCCGCGGAGGCGCCTGTTGACCTTTCGCCCCCACCGGCCCCCACTTCCGCCGCGCTTTCCCCGGAGGAGATCACCAGTGCCGTCAAGCTGGACGTGCTTTCAATTCCCACTTCCGGCGAACTGCTGGCCGCGATTGACAAACTTGGCAAGCCCGACTGGGCCAGCGCCATTCGCCCGCCAAATCCAACGAACTACTCATCGCGCGAGCAGATGGCCATCAACATGGGCGCGCTCATCGCGGATGGCTATATCGCCGTCGAAGCCACCAGTGCGCAGCAGGTGAAGAACGTCGGCAAAGACATTCGCCTGATTGCGGTTGGCCTCAGCGTCGGCCAGGAAATCCTGAACCGCGGCAAAAGCCTCTCCGAGTTTGCCGATGAGGGAAAGTGGGAGACCCTCAAGGAAGAACTCGAATCCACGCAGAACGAAGTGAAAACCGCCATGCGCGAGCAAAAGGACGCCGACCTGATCACACTCGTCACCCTCGGCGGCTGGATCCGCGGAACGGAAGCCATGGCCGACTACGTAGCCAAGCACTACACGCCGGAGGCTGCACGGTTGCTGCGGCAACCGGGGATCACGCATCTGCTCAACGACCGCCTGGCGGCGCTGCCGGATCGCGTGCGCGAAGATCCATCCGTGCGGAAGGCGCGGGGCGGCCTCGCCAGCATGGAGAAGGCGCTCTCCTACTCGCCGGACGCCACGCCGACGCAGGAAGTGGTCGCAAACTTGGCGCAGATTGCCTCCACGCTGCTCAAAGAACTAGCCAAAAAGAACTGATGAAGCCGCTGCTCCTTTCCCTTTGGCTGGTGGCCCTCGTCGCGCCCGCGCTCCAGGCCGCCAACAACGACGAAGTCGCCGCTCGGAAGATCGCGTACGATGTGGCGGGCGCCTTTACCAATGATGGGTTCAAGGTCCGCGATGGCGCCTGGATGGGGAAGTTCGAGCCCAAACGCGGGCAAGTCTTACAGGTCAATCTTTACGCCGGTAATCAGTATTGGTTCTCCGTGGGCGCTACGGCCGCTGCGAAGAAGGTCTCCGTCACGATCTTCGACGAAAACGGCAAGCCGCTCGCCTTCGAGCCCTATGCGGAGGAAGGCAAAGCCGCCGCCGGTTTCGCCCCTGTGATCAGCGGCTCCTACTACATCAAAGTGGAAATGCTGGAAGGGGCGCCCGCGACTTTCTGCCTGCTTTACTCCTATAAGTAGCCGCGCATGACTGCTCTCCACCTCCCTTTTCTATGACCTCGGAAGCTCGACCACCCACCGCCGAAGGAGTCGGCGCACAGGTCAATCAATTCTCCATTTTCCTCGCCAACAAAGTTGGCGCGCTCATGGAAGTGGTGCGAATGCTCAACGAGCACAACATCCACGTGGTCGCCATCAGCGTGCAAGACTCCGCGGATACGGCTATCGTCCGCATCGTCGTGACCGATCCGGAGACCGTGCAGTCTCTCTTCCTCGAGCACGCCATCCCTTTCTCCGTCTGCGAACTGTGCGTGGTGGAAATGAGCGAAGGCCCGACCGAACTGGGGCGCCTGCTCGCCTCGCTGCTCGCCGCTGAGGTGAATATCTTCGGCTCCTATGCCCTGCTGACACGCCCCCGCGGCAAGACCGCCCTCGCCCTTCATGTGGAAGACAACGAGTGCGCCTGTTCCGTCCTCAGCAGCCACGGCTTCCGCATTCTCAGCCAGTCCGACATCTCGCGTTGAGAGGGGCGCGCGCCTTCGAGGAGCGGAGGGGAATCGTGGAGGTCGGCGAGCGGGCGAGTTGAGCCGTGTTCGGCGCCCCAACACTGAGTACGGCGCCTTTATTGGACGTAACGCCGCGTTGACGTTGCGAGGCTGTTACCGCGCCGCGCGACGCGACGCTTCGCTTCGCCGCGAGAGGCGGGTTGCGCGTGGTGCCTCGCCGTAGTCTTGTCTCCTCCCGCTTTCCTGACCGACGACTTTCCCATGAAAACCATTCTCCGCGTTCTGCGCTATGTGCGGCGCTATCCGCTTTACGCCGCGGCCACCCTGGCCTGCGCCGTCGTCACCACCGGCATGGTCATCGTTTTCCCAAAGGTCACCCAGATCCTCATCGATGAAATTCGCGCCGGGCGCTCCGAGCGCCTCTGGACTCTCGTGGCCCTCGCCTTCGCCTCTTTTTTCGTGCGCGATCTGTTTAACGGCTTGCGCATCATCCTCAACAACACCTTTGAGCAGAAGGTCATCTTTGACCTGCGAAGCGACCTCTACGGTCACATCCAGCAACTTCCGCTCACCTGGTTCGACAACCGCGCCACCGGGGACATCATGACGCGCATCCTCGAGGACGTGAATGCCGTCGAGCGCGTTCTCATCGATGGCATCGAAGGCGGCGTCACTGCTTTATTGCAAATCGTCATCGTGCTCGGCTGGCTCTTCGTTGCCAATGCCCGTCTCGCCTGGCTGTCGCTCCTGCCGCTGCCGCTCCTCGTCGCCGGCGCGCTCACCTACACCCTCACCGCCCATCGTCGCTACCGGCTCCAGCGCAAAGCGTCCTCCGCGATGAACGCCCTCCTCCACGACAACTTGGCCGGCATTCGCCAAATCAAGACCTACGTCCGCGAACCCGAAGAGCACGCGCGCTTCAACACCGTCTCTGGCGAACTGCGCCGCGCCACGCTCGTCGTGATGCGCGTTTGGGCCATCTACAATCCCGCCATGACGTTCTTTGGCTCCATCGGTGTCGCGCTGGTCCTTGGCTTTGGCGGGGAAGCCGTCGTTTCGGGCGCCATGACCATGGGGCAGTTCACCTTTTTTCTGCTCCTCGTCGGTTCACTCTACGACCCGATCTCGCGGCTTCACTCCCTCAATCAACTCGTGCAAAGCGGACGCGCCGCCGGCGAGCGCGTCTTCGAGATCATGGACGAGCCGGCCGAGCCAGGCCGCGTCGAGACCGAAGAGCGCCCCGCGGTGCAAGGCGAAGTCCGCTTCCAGAAGGTCAGCTTCGCCTATTCCGAGGAACTGCCGGTCCTTCACGCCGTCTCGCTTCACGCGCGCCCCGGAGAAATGATCGCCCTCGTCGGCGCGACGGGTGCGGGAAAATCGACCTTGGTGAATCTCCTCACCCGCTTCTATGAGTACGATTCTGGGGAGATCTTCATCGACGGGCGACCCTTGCGCGATTTCTCCAAGAGCGCCCTCCGCGGCGTCATCGGGTACGTCACCCAGGAAAGCTTTCTCTTCAACGGCACCATCGCCGACAACCTTCGCCTCGGCCGCGCCACCGCCACGGAGGCAGAACTGCGCGACGCCCTTGCCGCGGCCAACGCCCTCGACTTTGTCGAACGCCTCCCGCTCGGGCTCGAAAGCAAAGTCGGCGAGCGCGGCGTGAAGCTGAGCGTCGGTGAAAAGCAGCGCGTCTCCATCGCGCGCGCGTTGCTCAAGGATCCGCCGATCCTCGTCCTCGACGAAGCCACCGCCAGCGTGGATACCCAGACGGAGCGCCTCATCCAGGATGCCCTCGACCGGCTCATGGTGCGCCGCACCAGCTTCGTCATCGCACACCGCCTTACGACCGTGCGCCATGCCGACCAAATACTCGTCCTCGACCACGGACGGATTGTTGAGCGGGGTCAGCACGCTGAATTGCTGCAACTCGGCGGCCTCTACGCCAAGCTCAGCGCCAGTGCCTTCCTCGACAGCTCCTCTGAGCAGCGCGCTGGACTTTCGGTTTGATCCTCCGCAAGCCGAAATACTGGACCTCCGTTTTTATCGAAGGGAAGCCGGGCCAAAGGCGCTGTGCCTGCTCCGCAAGAGCAATCCGCCGTTGCTAGGACGGTGAAGTCGCCGGTCGATTGTCGCCTGAGACGTTTGCAATTCGGCAGCACCGGCGGGGTCATTTGATACGACAAAAAGGACAAACACCGCTGCGCACTCGAAGTGTGTCCGCACGCTGCGCCCCCGCTTTCTAAAACGAACCAATCCATGAACAACCAGGACCTCATCCGCCTCGGCGTGCCGCAGGGCGACGCCTTGAAGCTGTCTTACGAACACATGCGCCGCCTGTTTGCTCGTGGGCTCGATCGCGAGCAGGTCGAAGCGGATATTTCCAACATCGTCGCCAATCCGCCGGCGTTCTTCGCCGATGAGCTGCGCGCGCCGCTGGCTCGCGCGATCTATCGCCCGGCGTTCACGCCGCGCGCGGAGCTCGCGCCGTGGCGCCAGTGGGGCGAGGGGCTCGAAGCCGAGGCGGTGAAGCAGATGGCCAATGCGTGTGCGCTGCCGGTCGCGGTGGCGGGCGCGCTCATGCCGGATGCGCACGTCGGCTACGGCCTGCCGATCGGCGGCGTGCTCGCGACGGACAACGCGGTGATCCCTTACGCCGTCGGCGTGGACATCGCCTGCCGCATGAAGCTGACCGTCTATGACCGCAAGGCGAACACCCTCGCCGGCCAGCGCGACCGCCTCGCGAACATCATCGAGAGCGAGACGCGCTTCGGCATGGGCTGCGAGTTCAAGGAGCGCCGCGAGCACGAGGTGATGGACGAAGACTGGAGCGTCTCGCCGGTGACGCAGCGGCTGCGCGACAAGGCGTGGACGCAGCTCGGCACCAGCGGCATCGGGCAATCACTTCGTCGAATTCGGCGCGTTCACCGTGGAGTCCGCCGGACGCAGGCGGCAGGCGCTGCGCTCGGCCTCGAGCCGGGCGAATACCTCGCGCTGCTCACGCACTCGGGTTCGCGCGGCACCGGCGCGCAGGTGTGCGACTACTACAGCAAGCGCGCGATGGCCCGCCACGAGCAGCTTGCCGAAGGAGCTCAAGCACCTCGCGTGGCTCTCGCTCGACGACGCCGACGGCCAGGAATACTGGGCCGCGATGAACTTGATGGGCCGCTACGCCGCGGCGAACCACGCGCTCATCCACCAGCACATCGCGAAGAAGCTCGGCGCGCACGTGATCCTCGACATCGAGAACCATCACAACTTCGCGTGGAAAGAGACCCACGTCGTGAACGGCGAAGACGCGCGAGGTCATCGTGCATCGCAAGGGCGCGACGCCCGCGGGCGCCGGCGTGCTCGGGATCATCCCCGGCTCGATGGCGTCGCCCGGCTACGTCGTGCGCGGCAAGGGTTCGCCCGAGTCGCTGCACCAGCGCGTCGCACGGCGCGGGCCGCGTGATGAGCCGCACGAAGGCGATGCAGTCCTTCACCTGGAGCGCGACGAAGAAGCTGCTCGCCGAGCGCGGCGTGGAGCTGCTCTCCGCCGGCCTCGATGAAGTGCCGGGTGTCTATAAGGACATCCACGCCGTCATGGCCGCGCAGACCGACCTGGTCGAAGTCCTCGGCCAGTTCGATCCGAAGCTCGTGAAGATGTGCCCAGCCGGCGACCGCGCCGAAGACTGACAACCGCGTCGGCGGAACGTGAAGCATTCCGCCTCCGCCGACCTTTCATCCATTTGATTCCAATGAACGACATCCTCAAAGATCGACCGTGCTGGTCCTGAACCGGCACCGGCAGGCGATTGGCGTGAAGACGCCTGCGGAGGCGTTCCGCATGATCGCCTCCGGTGCGGACACCGCGCTCGGCGTGCAGGGCGACAACTACATTACGCCCGTGGGCTGAGACGACTGGCTCAGGCTGCCTGTCCGCGAGCAAAACAAAGCCGTGAATACCCCGTGCGGTCACTACTGAGCGAGCAACACGCCTTCAAGGCCAAACGCGATGCGCCGCTTGGGCTTCACAGCCGTCATGCATATCAACCGAAGTGCGTGGATCGTTGGCGCTGGGGCGCGACCCTAACGGGATTCGAACCCGTGTTCCTCCCGTGAAAGGGGAGTGTCCTAACCACTGGACGATAGGGTCTGGCGGAGGAGTTCGACTATGCGGGAGGGGAGGTGGGCTGGCAAGTGCTTTTGCCGCCGTCGTTCAGGGGAGAGGCTGTGTCGAGGATGAGGCGGGCAGTCTGCGCGGTCGCGCCACGGTGGGAGGTGAGGGCGCTACCGGCGGCGGCCGCAAGCCGGGCTTGGAGAGTCGGATCGGACAGCAGGCGGTGCAGGGTGGGGGCGAGTTCCTCGGCGGAGGCGAGCTGCAGGGCGGCACCGCTGGCCAGGAGGTGCGCGGCGAGGGCGGCGAAGTTTTCCATGTGAGGGCCGAAGATGACGGGCTTGCTGAGCACGGTGGCTTCGGCGGGATTTTGGCCACCTGTGGCCGTCAGGCTCTTGCCGAGGAAGGCGACCGTGGCGAGGGCGTACCAATCGCGGAGTTCGCCCGTGGTATCGACGAGCAGGATGTCCGGGGCTGCCATAGGGGGGATGTCGCCCCGTTTCTGAACTGGATTGTCGGTCGGTTCGGGCAATTGGCTGCGGCGTCGGGCTCGGAGCGGCAGCGGGCTGAGTTCCGCGAGGATTGCCGGGGTGCGCTCCACATGGCGGGGGACGAGGATGAGGAAGAGGGTGGGGAACTGCGGACGCAATTCGAGCAACGCGCGCGCGAGGAGCGTTTCTTCGCCCGGGAAGGTGCTGCCCGCGACGATGATCGGCGCATCGATGGGCACGCCGAGAGCGGCGACGAGACGCCGGAACTCTTCAGCGCGCCCGCTTGGGGCAACGGCTGGCTGATCGAACTTGATGCTGCCAGTCACCTGGATTCGTGCCGCTGGGGCGCCGAGCGAAAGCCAGCGGGCGCAGTCGCTCTCCTCCGGCACGCCGATTAAGCAGAACAGCCGGAAGAGGGGGCCGGTCCAAACACGAAAGCGTCGAAACCGCGCCTCGGAGCGCGGCGAAAGGCGGGCGGCAACCAGAAACAGAGGGATGCCCCGCGCGGCACATTCCGCAGCCAGATTGGGCCAAATGCCGCCTTCCATTACCACGAGCCGATGGAGCATCACGCCGCTCAGCACCCTGCGGACGATCGGCCGGAGGTCGAGCGGATTATAGATTGGGCGCAGCCAGTCGGACGCGTGCTCTTGCGCCAGCGCGAAGCCGGTGGTCGTCGTGGTGGAGAGAAGAAGATGCAGGCCGGGGTCTTGCGCGCGCAACTCGCGGGCGAGTTTCAGGGCGACGAGTGTCTCACCCACGCTGATGGACTGGAGCCAGGTCCAGCGATGCGCGGCCAGTTCGGCTCGTTCCGCGCGGCTGTAGAGCCCCAGGCGCTGCCCAAAATGCGCCCTGAAATTTCCCCGGCGCCACATGCGCAGCAGATAGCTGGGCAGCAGCAGGAGGAAAAGGATGGGGAAAACAAGGTTGTAGAGCCGCAGCGAGCGACGGAGGTCGGCGGCAGCGGCTGAGGCGGCGTTGCGGGGTGGAGCACTGGCGCCTTGATAGAAGCGCGGGGGTCTTCTAGCAAGTTCGGCGGCAGCGGGGAAGAGAACGGCTGAACTACCAGTTGAAATCGGCGCAAGGGATGGCAAAAGGGTCGGCTCGCCATTACCCGCGCCGATGGATCGTTTCCCAAAAGACGAGTTCTGCGCCAGAGTGCAGGCGACCGTTTCTCATGAGTCAAGACGCTCCCACTCCCAAGCCGCTGGTCGCCAATGAAGCGCTCAAGGCGGCTTCGCATCACTTGCGCGGCGCCATCGCGCAGGAACTCGCCGACCCGACGACCGGCGGCATCACGGAGGCGACGGGCCAACTGACGAAGTTTCACGGAATGTACATGCAGGATGATCGGGACCTGCGGAATACGCTCAAGAAGGAGGGAAAGGAGAAGGCGTTTGCCTTCATGGTGCGGCTGCGGCTGCCGGGCGGGCGCGCGACGCCGGCCCAATGGCTGGTGCTCGACCAGCTTGGCGAGGAGAGCGGCTCGCGCTCGCTGCGCGTCACCACGCGGCAAACCTTCCAGTTCCACGGGGTGCTGAAGGGGAACGTCAAGCATCATGTGCAGGAAATGCACAAGGTGCTGGTGGATTCCATTTCTGCGTGCGGCGACGTGAATCGCAATGTCGTCGCGCCGCCGAATCCCGGAGCGCAGCCCAGTGCTTGCAGGAGCTCTATGAACAGGCGAAGGGCGTGGAGCATTCATGCCATGCCGAAGAGCCGTGCGTATCATGAGATTTACCTCGATGAGAAGCTGGTCGCCGGGCGGCGAACCGGAGGTCGAACCGCTCTATGGCGAGACGTATTTACCCGCGCAAATTCAAAGTCGGCTTCGTGCTCCCGCCTCTGAACGACGTCGATATTTTCGCACAGGATATAGGCTTTATCGCCATTGTCGAAGGCGAGCGGTTGCTCGGCTACAACGTGGCGATCGGCGGCGGGCAGGGAATGAGCCATGGCAATGTCGAAAACTTATCCGCGGCTCGGGAGCGTCATTGGTTTCATTACGCCGGAGCAGGTTATTCTGGTGGCGGAGGCGGTGCTGACGACGCAGCGTGATTACGGTGATCGGACGGATCGCAAGCACTCGCGGCTCAAATACACGATTGATGATCGCGGGCTGGAGTGGTTTGCGGGCGAGGTCGAGAGGCGTTCTGGCGTGAAGCTCGGACCCGAGCGGCCTTACGCGTTCACGGAAATTGAGGATCCGCTTGGCTGGCACCGCTGCGCGGACGGTACGTGGTTCTATGGGCTGCACATTTTGAGTGGCCGCATCAAGGACCTGCCGGGCTGGCCGATGAAAACGGCGCTGCGCGAAATTGCCGCCATGCATACCGGCGACTTTCGGCTGACGACCGCGCAAAATGTGACCATCTCCGGGGTAACGGCGGAGCAGAAGCCGAAGATTGAAGCCCTTCTCGCGCAGCACGGGTTGAGCAACGAAAACGAGCGGAGCAGGGTGCGCATTAATGCGCTCTCCTGCGTGGCTCTGCCGACCTGCGGGCTGGCACTGGCGGAGAGCGAACGCGTACTGCCTGAGGTGCTGGCCAGGCTGGAGCCCGCTTTGCAGGAAGCAGGTTTGGAGGACGAGCCCATCTCAGATCCGCATCACCGGCTGTCCGAACGGCTGCGCGCGCCCGTACCTTGCGGAGATTGGCTTCGTCGGAAAAGCGCCGGCAAGTATGCGCTCTATCTTGGGGCGAGCTACAATGGGACACGCATGAACCGGCTCGCCGCACCGAGCGTGACCGTCGAGGCGGCGGTGGAGATGCTGCGTCCCATGTTTCAGCGCTTCGCTCGGAGCGCGAGTGAGGACGAAGGCTTCGGCGACTTTTGTGACCGCGCTATTCTTCCAGCGGATGCGACGCTGCACAGCGTGGGGAGCATTGCTCCGGCAGCAGCTCGCACCTGAGCCCCTTGCCGCAACACTATGACAGTGACTTCAAAGAAGAAGTGGCGGCGTGGAATGCTGAACTGCGCAACGAAACGCCGCTGGAGATCACGCGCTGGGCCGTCGCACGGGCGGAGGGCCGGGCGATCGTCTCGACGAACTTCCGTCCGTATGAGGCGGTGGTTTTGCAGATCGCGACGCAGGTTGATCCAACTATCCCCGTGCTGTGGGTGGATCATGGCTACAATCGTCCCGCCACTTACAAACATGCGGAAGAGTTGCGCGCGAAGCTGGGCCTGAACTTGCGTCCCTTTCTGCCGCGTGTGACCGCCGCCCATCGCGATGCGATCCATGGCCCGGTGCCGGAGCCGGATCAGGAGGAAGCGCTCCAGCGATTCAGCTCCCAGATGAAGCTCGAGCCGTTTCAGCGCGGCATGAAGGAACTTGCGCCCAGCGTCTGGATCACCGCCCTGCGGCAGGTGCAGAATCCGAATCGCGCGGGGCTCGACATCGTCTCGCTCGATGCAAATTTCGGCGCGCTCAAAGTCTCGCCTGTCTTTTACTGGAGCGACGAGCAGATGGAGCAATACCTGGAAGAACACCAACTCCCGAATGAGTGGGACTACTACGATCCCGCGAAGGCCGATGAAAAGCGAGAGTGCGGTCTGCATGCCGCCTGGGGCGGGGCTGCCGCACGCGCCGAGACGCCCTTGGCACCTGCTTGATCGATGAGCAGTTATTCGCTGGACCATCTCCAGTTTCTGGAGACGGAGGCCATTCATATCATGCGCGAGGTGGCCGCCGAATTTGAGCGGCCCGCGCTGCTCTTCTCTGGTGGCAAAGATTCCATTTGCCTGCTGCGCCTAGCGGAGAAGGCGTTTCGCCCGTCGGACTTGCCGATGCCGCTGCTCAACGTCGATACGGGGCATCATTTTCCCGAGCTGAATACTTTCCGCGATCATCGCGCGGCGGAACTCGGGGCGAAGCTCATCATTCGAACCGTGGACGACGCGTTGGCCAAGGGGATCGCGGTGCTGCCGCCGGGACAGATTTCGCGCAATGCGCTGCAGATTCCAACCTTGCTGGCGGCAATCGAGGAGTTTCGTTTTGATTGCTGCATCGGGGGGGCGCGGCGCGATGAAGAGAAGGCGCGCGCGAAGGAGCGATTCTTTTCTTTCCGCGATTCATTTGGCCAATGGGATCCGAAGAATCAGCGCCCGGAGATCTGGAATCTTTACAATGCGCGGCTCAATCCCGGCGAAAACATGCGTGTCTTCCCGCTGAGCAATTGGACGGAGATGGACGTGTGGGAGTACATCAGACAGGAAAAGCTGGAAGTCCCGACCATCTATTTCAGCCACCCGCGCCGTGTCATTCGCCGGCAGGGCCAGTGGCTGCCCGCAACTGACCTGGTCCCGCTGAAACCTGGAGAGGACGTGCGCGAGATGACCGTCCGCGTGCGTACCATCGGCGACATCATCTCCACTGGATGCGTCGAGTCGCCCGCCACGACCGTGGATGACATCATCACCGAAATCGCCGCCGCACGCGTGACCGAGCGTGGCTCGCGTGCGGACGACAAAGCCTCCGAGGCTGCCATGGAGGACCGGAAAAAAGCAGGGTATTTCTAGAAATGCCCAGTCGTTAGATGAAGAACCGCAAGAAAACACAAAAAGCGGAAGAGACAAAGCGTTCACGTTCCTGAGCCTTTTGAGCATTCTTGCGGCCATCCTCGAGGTCGTCCCTTTTGAACAAAGCGCGGACTAAATCTTAGACGCTCTTCTTTTTACTAGCTGCCATGTCCCTGCTTCGCCATTCCATCGACCTTCTCCGCTTCAATACTGCGGCTCGGTTGATGATGGAAAGTCCACCCTCATCGGGCGGCTCCTCTACGACTCGAAGTCGCTCATGGAGGATCAGATTGAGGCGTTGGAGCGCTCAGCGGATATCACGGGCGGCGGTCAGATCAATCTGGCGAATCTGACTGATGGCCTCCGCGCGGAACGCGAGCAGGGCATCACCATCGATGTCGGCCTATCGATACTTCGCCACGCCGCGGCGAAAGTTTATCATCGCCGATACGCCGGGCCACGTGCAGTACACGCGCAACATGGTGACTGGCGCGTCGTCGGCGAACCTCTCCGTGGTTCTCGTCGATGCGCGCCTCGGCGTGATTGAGCAGAGCCGGCGGCATAGCTGCATCGCGTCGCTGCTGCGCATCCCTCATCTCGTGGTCGCCATCAATAAAATGGACCTGGTGGATTGGAGCGAGGAGCGCTTCATCGAGATTCGCGCGCAATTCGAAGAGTTTCTGCCGCGGCTCGATATGAAGGATGTGAAGTTCATCCCGATCAGCGCGCTCAATGGCGACAATGTCGTCGATCCTTCGCCCAAGACGCCTTGGTACCCGGGGCCGACGTTGCTCGGCCATCTGGAGACGGTTCACATCGGGAGCGATTGGAATCTCGAGCAATTTCCGCCTGCCCGTGCAGTGGGTGAATCGGCCAAATAATCCGACAGGATCATGCCTTGCACGATTTCCGCGGCTTTAGCGGCCAGATCGCCGGCGGCATTGTGCGGGTCGGGCAACCGGTCATGGTGTTGCCGAGCGGATTCAGCAGCACGGTGAAGCAAATCTGGACGCTTGATGGTCCGCTGGAGGAGGCTTTCAGCCCGCAGTCGGTCACGCTCGTTCTGGAGCACGACATCGACATCTCGCGAGGCGATGTATCGTCGATCCGGCCGATCTGCCCGGCGCGAGTTCTGAGCTGCACGCGCGCGTCTGCTGGCTGCATCCGCGTCCGCTGCAGGCCGGACCGCAAGTACTTCCTCAAGCACGCCACGCAGACCGTGCAAGCGGTGGTCACTTCGCATCGAGCACCGCATCGACGTCGAACACGCTCAATCCAGAACCGGGTGCGACCGAAGCTCGCGATGAACGATCTCGGCGAAATCCGCCTGCGCACCTCCAAGCCGCTCGTCTACGACGGCTACGCCACGAATCGCCTGACCGGCTCGTTCATCCTGATCGAGCAGGGGACCAACGCGACCGTCGGCGCCGGCATGCTCTACGCCCCGATCGAAGTAGCCAGGCCCGAGTACCGCGACTTTGCAATTTAGCAGCGAATCAGCTGGCGCTCTCCGGCTTGCCTTCAGGCGGGACCCTGGTGACTCGTGTCTGCCGACGGTAATGTGCGGCAGGTGGCCGGATTTCTGCTAAAGAGGTTGCATCCGTATGAGTTCCCTTGGACGTGCATCACCTTCCCCTCGCGCTCGCCGTCGGCGTGGCGCTGGGTGGCTGCGTGCATACGCCGCCGGGTACTTCGGTGGAGGTCGCCCTGGCGAAAAAGCCGGAGGTTGTGCGGATGCCGGCACCGGCCACCCCGGCCCCAGCGCGGCTGGGCTCCGCGCCTGGTGCAGGGGGTAATAGCGGCAACAAGGCGGATGGCGAGTCGGAGAAGACGGCTCGCGTCGCGGAGGCCTACTCGCGTGGAGAATTTTGCATGAATGCAGGCAAGGACCCGGAGGCCATCGAGGCGTTCCGCGAGGTGGTGAAACTCGACCCGACCTTTACGGAGGCTTGGAACCGCCTGGCTGCTCTTTTTGAAAAAGCGGGCAACGACAAGGAAGCACTCAACGCTTTCAAGCAGGCCAAGCTCGCGGGCAATAACCCGGCGGCTCACGCAAAGCCTGAGTAGGTTCGAGCCCGATGAGCGGAATGGAAGCGCTGTCAGGTACTGGCGGCGAGCGCTTGTTCCAGCGCCGCACGGAGGGGCAGGGCGTCGGTGGCACCCAAGGCGCGGCTCAAATCTTCGAGACGGTGGATAAGATCCGCGACTTCCCGGCGATGATACGGCCCGCCGGCGGCGGCGCAGAAATGGGTGCGGCAACCAAACGGGCGATCCTGGTAGATGAGGCATCGCCCGGTGGCCGCCTGGAGCAGGGGACAGGCTCCATCGGGCGGCTCGGTGGAAGGCAGCTTGGTGCGGCCGGTCGCGCGCCAGGCGTGAGCCGCGACCAGCGCCTCCGCAGCGGTGAGATAAGGCGTCCGTCCCGTGAGTTTGAAGCGGCAGCAGCCGGTGACCGCCGTACAGGCCCGCTCGATGGGGCGCTGCTCGAGTTCGCGGTAAATGGCGCGGACGCTTTTGGTGATCGGACTCGTTGACTTCGGACGGGGCATGGCTGGAGGGGGAACAGGGAGAAAAGGAATGCGGCTCCTGATCGCCTTCATGGTCGAGGAGCAGTAGGCGCGGGAAATCGCCCATGCGGCGAGTCCGCGGGAGTGAGCAAGGCCCGTCGTTCATCCCGTGCGGAAAATCAAGCGGACGGCATCGAGGCGGAGCCGGGAGGCTTGCAAGACGGCGGCCAGCTCCGACTTTTGCTCTCGCAACGCCGCGATTTCCTCGGGGCGCACGTGATCGTTGCGCTGGCGCAAATCTTCGAGCCGCTCCACTTCGTTTTGCAATTGAGTGCTCATCCTCGTCTGGGCGCTGGCCACCAGGCTCGCCATGCGCGTGGCAGCGATCTCCTGCGCTTTGGCGAGCATCGCCGGGAGCAGCTTTTTCTTTACCGCACCCCGGTCCAGCAGGCGGAAAATGTCGCCCTTCTGCAGCGCCACCTCCGCCAGCTTCTCATCCGCAGTGTGGTCCACCAATGCATGATCCACCACGACGCGAATCGGCGTCGCCGGCAGAAAGCGATCCGCATGAAAGGCGGCTGGCGCGACGCATTCCGCCACGCAGATGGCCTCGAGGAAAATCGCTTCCGAACCTGGCGTTTTCCACAATCCGAAGGACGCGTTGCCCGCTTCGGCGCTGATCAGCAACTCCCAAGCGCCCCGCACCATCGGGTGATCGGCGCTCATGAAGCCAAAGTCCTCGCGGTTCAGCGCTCGCGTCCGGTCAAAGGTAACCGAGAGCCCCTCGACCGGGAGGCCCGGCAATGCGTCCACGAGCAGATGCCCCGGTTGCAATAGATAGGTGCGGCTCGCGAGTTCCTCCACTTGCACGCCGAAGTGATCCAGCAGAGTGACGACGTGCGCCTCCATTTCCAGTTCGCCATCGAGCGTCTGGATCTGGCGAATCAACTCGGCGGCTTGCGCCGGATGAGGGGAGTTGAGTTCCAGAAGCCGATCGTGACCGCGCGCCAGGCGTTGCGTGACCTCACCGCGGTGCTTGCGCGTCTTCGCCAGGAATTTCTCCAGCTTGGCGGGCGTCGGCTTCGCCAAAACGGCCTCAAGCTCGTTGGACAACGCCTGCGCAATCTCAGCTCCGCCACGCAGACTTTCCGCGAAGGCATTCAGCCCCTCGTGATACCAGCGTGCCAACACTTCGCCCTCCGTGCCGCGCACATAGGGGACATGAATCTGAATCGTCTCGGTCTGCCCAATCCGGTCGAGCCTACCGATTCGTTGCTCGAGCAACTCTGGGTTGGCTGGCAGATCGAAGAGCACCAGGTGATGTGCAAATTGGAAGTTCCGGCCTTCGCTGCCGATCTCCGAGCAGAGCAGAAGGCGCGCGCCTTCGTCCTCGGCAAAGTACGCCGCGTTCCGGTCGCGCTGCAGGAGCGTGAGCCCCTCGTGAAAGAGCGCGAGCGGCAGGTTGATTTCAGCCTGAACCCGCTGGGCGATCTCTTCGGCGAGCACGCGCGTCTGGCAGATGAGCAGGATCTTCGCGGCGCCCAATTCGCGCAACAGGGCGAGCAGCCAGGCGATTTTGGCCGCTGTTTCGTCAGCGCCTTTCGGGAGAGGAGCCAGGCGCGGCTCGCGTCTGGGGAAGCCGGTCAGCGCCGCACGTGTATTGCGAAACATCACTCGTCCCGTGCCAAATTCGTCCAGAAGCGCCGCCACGAGCCGCGCGCGCGCCGCTTCTTCACCACCCGCCAGCTCGGCGCCGGCCCGGCGCACGCGCTCCGATCTGGCCGCAAACAGTTGTGCATCCTTCCCCGAGAGCGCCGCTCCACTCAGGATGCGGTCGATGGCCGCGGCGACTTCTTCATAGTGCGCGTTCTCCTCGAGAAAGCGCGGCAGGTCGGCGTAGCGCTCCGGATCGAGCAGGCGGAGTCGTGCGAAGTGTCCTTCCGCTCCGAGCTGTTGCGGCGTCGCCGTGAGCAGCAACAAACCGGGCGTCGCCCGCGCCAGCGTCTCGACCATGCCGTAAGCGGCGCTCGCGCCCGCCGGACTCCATTCCAAGTGATGCGCCTCATCGACAATCAGCAGGTCCCACCCGGCGTCCCGCGCCTGTGGCACGCGCGCCTCCTGCGCCGATAGAAAAGCCACGCTGCAGATGATGAACTGGCTGTCCAGGAAAGGATTCGCCTCAGGATCGTGCAACTCGATGGACGCGCACCGCTCCTCATCGAAGAGACTGAACAGCAGGTTGAAACGCCGCAGCAACTCGACGAACCATTGATGGATCAGCGGTTCCGGCACGAGGATGAGCACCCGGTTCGCTCGCCCGGTGAGATGGAGTCGCTGAAGAATCAGACCCGCCTCGATCGTTTTGCCGAGACCCACTTCATCCGCCAGCAAGACGCGCGGGCGCCACCGGCCGGCGACCTCGCCCGCAATCGAGAGCTGATGCGGAATGAGATCGACGCGTCCGCCGACAAACCCGCGCGCCGCCGATTGGCGCTGGCGGCTCCGGCGGTGCAGCGCTTCCGCTCGTAAGTCGAAGGTGGCAAGGTCATCCACCTGGCCCGCAAGCAACCGTTCTTCAGGCTTGCTGAAGGCGATCGTGTCCGACAACTCCGCCTCCGCCACTTCCCGGCCCTCCGTCTGGTAGAAGAGCAGCCCGCCGCGCTCTTCCACCGCCGTCACGAGCAGGTCCGCCCCGTCGTGCACCTTGATTTTGTCGCCTTCCGCGAAGCGCACGCGGCGCAGCGGCGCGGCTTTCAGGGCGTACTGCCGCTGCTCGTTGGCCGCCGGGAAATGAACATGCACCCGCCCAAACTCCGCTTGCAGGATCATTCCCAGCCCGAGTTCGGGCTCATTGTCACTGACCCAACGCTGGCCGGAAAAAGGTTGCTCCATCAGAAGTAAAAAGCGAGGCGGAGAGTACGGCGCGACAGAGGCATCGGGAAGGAAATTGCGCGTCGCCAGAAGTCGTCGGCGACCTGAGAAAGTGGCGTTCATCGGTCAGCAGAAGTTCCCACCGGCCTCGCCACCCGGTCGCGCCGATTCCGGCGAATGTGTTGTGCTTGCTGACGGGCCGGGTCCTGGCCGCGGCGGCGGGACGAGAATCCGGGTGCTGATGCCTGAATTTCGGAACTCTTTTGCACCTTGAGGTGGCCGATTCAGGCATTCTGAGTAAGCGAAGGCGGTTGCTGGTGGAGTTTCGGTATTCTCGGAACTCTTTCGCGCATTGCGTCAATCCATCCAGGTGCGCCAGCCTGTCCCGCCTCGTGGGAGTGTGCCACCAAAGCCCAAGTGTGCCAAAATGGGAAGGATGGGAATCGCCCTCTCTGTGAAAGTGAGCCGAGCGCACCATGAATTCCAGTGAAACTCGAAGTTCCCCGGCGTGGAACTCGACCCGTAGACCAAGAGAGAGCATTTTCGGAACTCTTTTGCATGAAGCCGCGCCGGGGACATACCTGAAAAGCTGGATATCGGGAAGGGAGAGAGCGGACGGATTGATCGGCACGCGAGCCCTGCGGTAACTCCGCTGCTTGAAGAGGCGGAGCCGAATTTCGGAACTCTTTTGCACCATCCCGGCTAGTCATCTCCCGCGTTCGGATTCCGCAAAAAGCCGCAGAGACCGGAGTTTCGGTAATTTCGGGACAAAAAGCCGTGATTCTCATTTGACGAGTCGGCGCGCGATAAGCCGCTATTTAGAAAGGGAATGGCGTGAGGGGTGTGACATTGTTACCCACGCTCGTGGAACAAAGTTGATTTTCAATACTTCGGAGCCGTTTCGGCCTTCGAAGGGCGGTGCTTCGTAGCGGCGGCGTCCTCGCCGCCCGTCGCCGAAGCAACGCGATCGCTGTAGAACATAAGTCGCTATCTTTGCCGAGTTCCGGATTGGATCCCGTGGACGCGCAGAGAACGCGGAACGCAAGGGAGTTCCAGCGGTGGAGAAGCGCGGATTTCGCCAACGGGTTTGCCCTCCTGCCGCTCTGTCGGGCGATCCCTTCCTTCCAGCAGCCTACGCGTACTTCGGCTGAGACCCAGGTGCGCTACGTGCATAGAAAGCAGGTTCACCGCGCGATCCTATCACGGTTTCCCCCAAATCGGCCCGGCCCACTCAGATTTCCGCAAATTTTCCATCTAAGCCAAAGCTGACAACCTCTCCGAGTTTGTGCGATGTCCTCGGTAGCTCGCGCACGGACTCCATGCAGCCGTGAGGGCGGCATTCTCATGTCAGGCACTGCCCGCCCGCTTGCGCCTTCGCAGCATTTGGGCCAATGCAGCGATCCATTGACGTAAACCTTCCCTCGCTTTTGCCGCATCTGCCAATTTGTGTCGGCAGATGAGGCATCGCTCTTGCGCTCCAGAAACAGGAACACCGCGACCGCCTGGCGAATGTGCTTCTTGATCTTCTCCGTGAGGACGAGTTCGTCCTCCGCCGAAAGAAAGTCGCTGAGGTTCGAACGTCCTCCGCCGACGCGCGCCAGCGGCGCACGAACCCGCGTAAATTCTGCGCAATGGCAATCGTCGTCAGGCGGCGATGCGGTACGATCCGTGCCGGGCCGCCGGCTTCCCCGCGCACCCGATGCCGGGTCGGCTCTTCATGCGGGGCATAGAGCGGCTCCAGGGCGGAGAGGGCCGAGGCTGCCAAATCGTCAGTTCTGGGTCGTTAATGAACCGCGGCGTAAATGGCCGGCCGGTATTTCGGCTCCGGAATCTTCTTACGGCGGGCGCGGGCGGTCTTCAGCCACGCGTCCTTCGCCAGCGTCACCTCCCGCAGCGCCGCCTCGGCACTGGCGCCAAACGCCGAGCAGGACTTCAAATCCGGGATGTCGGCGATATAGCCACCATCTTCTTCGCTGTAAAAGACGTTGATGTGATAGTCGGTCATAAACTCAGTCGTTCATGCTCAGGTGAAACTGTTCGATGTCCCGCAGAAATTGGCGCACTTGATACGATTTCGCCTGCCCACCCACGTTTTGCAGGTTCAAGGGACGGTCGGCTTGGGGATGTTCGTAAATGTGATGGCTCCCGCTGACCCGATCCAGCCGGTAGCCAAAAGCTTCCGCCAGCCGGCATACTTCGTCAAACCGGAGGTTGTGCGCGCCCGCCCCTTCTCCCAAAGTTTGCGTTTCCGGCTCACGCTCGCACCTCCACCGTGATGCTCGTATCGCAGCCAAAGACTTCGTCAGGCATCGAGCGGCTCCAGTTTTGTGGCCGTCAGCGTCTCAAAGAGCAGCTTTTGGAGATCGGCAGGATTCGTGCGCTTCTAGAGACGGAGCATCTCGACACCCACCACGTTGTCTTGCGCGTCGTAGTCCAGCACGACACCAGGAGCGACCGTCTCGGAATCGGTGATTTGGGCATCATTCAGCCGCAGATAGAGTGCGTCGGCCTCGGGATCAACCGTCAGTTTCATAGTTTTCCTTTCATGCTTCGGTCGAAATGGTAAGGGCACGACTTTCAAGGGTGTGGTTCCGGGGTGGCAAACCACTCGGAGCACACGGTAGCCCGCCTCTTCAATGGCGACGAGCCGATGTTCCAGTTCCGGATCATCCGTATCCGGCTCGACGAGCGCAGGAGCAAAAAGCGCCCGCTCAATCCATGGCGGCGGAAGCTTGCGCTCGGCCATTCGAATCGCCGCGTACCGGGAAAGCTCATACTTCACACCCGCACCTCCACCGTGATAGTCGTGCCGCAGCCGAAGACATCCACCACCTTCACGCAGGCCGTGTATTTGCCCGACGTGGGATAGTGGTTTTAGCCGAAGTCGCTCACCGTCTTGCGATTGAAGAGGGGGTGGGGTTATCGATTCCGTAGTGAATCTTCTCGGCCATGCTCGATCTACGGGAGCAAGTCGCCGGGCGGCAAGCCCCTCGGAGTGGAAGCGGCAAGGCCCCTTTTCCGCGCAACCTGATCGCTGAGGATGGATGAGGCAGGTAAGCCCCGGTTCCGTCCCGGCGGGGCGCCTAGTCGGGAATGACCTTTCACAAGCGGGCCGGCTCCTGCACGCTCGGGCGCATGCCGGAACTTGCTGAGGTCGAATTCTTTCGCAAATGCTGGGACGTGGGGCTGCGGCAGCGCGTGCTCAAGGTGAAGCTGCACGGGGAGAAGCGGCTCTTCCGCGGGAGCAAGCCGGCGCAGATTGCGCGCGTGCTCAAGGGCGCGATCTTGCGTGGCTCCGAGACGCGCGGGAAGCAGATCGCGCTCCGCTTTTCCCATGACGCCTGGCTCGGCCTTCATCTCGGAATGACGGGGAAGCTGCGCGTGGAAGCGAAGGATTTTGCGCCGGAGCGACACGATCATTTGGTGCTCTTCCAGGCGAAGCGGGCGCTCGTCTTCACCGATGCGCGGATGTTTGGCCGAGTCCGTTTTCATGTCGGAAAAGAGCCGCCAGCCTGGTGGGCCAGCGCGCGGCCGGCGGTGATGTCGCCAGACTTCACGCTGCCCTACTTGCGCGCACAACTGGCGCGCCGAAAACTCGCCTTGAAGGCGGTGTTGCTTCGCCAGGAGCTATTCCCCGGGGTCGGCAACTGGATGGCGGATGAAATCCTCTGGCGGGCGAGGCTGGACCCGCGGCTTCTCTCCTCTGGTCTGAGCGCCCCGCAGTTGCGGAAACTCTGGAACGAGACGCGCGAAGTCTGCCGCGTCTCCCTGGAAACCATCGGAGCGGATTGGAGTGATCCGCCGGAAGGCTGGCTCATTCACGTGCGCTGGAAGCGAGCGGGACTTTGTCCGCGCGACCGAACCCCGCTGCGGCGCGCCACGATCGGCGGGCGGACGACCGCCTGGTGTGCAAAGTGTCAGGAAAGAAAGCCCAGCGTGGCGCCGTAAAGCGCGCTCCGGCTTGGGGCTGAGCGGGCGGCTGCCGCCGGGGAGCCTTGCTTTTGCCGCTGCCTTGTCGCGACCCGCAGGCGCCTCTCGCGCTGAGCGCCGGGAGGGAGTATTTCGTGGACCGCATACGACGGGCCTGATACCAAGGGGCGACCGCCAGCCGTCCATCCCGGCCGTGGCGTTTGGGTCTCCACTTTCTCCCGTTCCTCGCATGATCACCAAGCTCCTCCACACCCGCTATCGCGTCGCCGATCTCGAGAAGACCGCCGCCTTTTACAAAGAGGTGCTTGGGCTGGCGGAGACGCGCCGGAGCACGTCGGCGCGCGGATCGCGGCTTGTCTTCTTCAAGGCGCCGGGCAGTGCCGAGGAGATTGAGATTTGCCAATTCGACGAAAGCGGCCCGGTGCAAGTCGGCCCCGACCTCACGCATCTCGCCTTTGAGGTGGAGGACATGGAAGCTTTTGCGAGGCATGCCGCCGCCAAGGGCTACCCGCTTTCGGATGGCCCGCACGCCTCCGGCACCGGCAGCCTCATCGCCTTTGTCGATGCGCCTGAGGGGTACGAAATCGAGCTGATCCAGCGTGCGCACCAGGGGTAAGCGATGGATTTTGACTGGCTCGATTGCCCCTTCGATCTCCAGAAGATCACGCCCAAGGAGGTCGAGGAATCGTTTCGAAGATCCCTTTTCCATTCGCCTCCTGCCAGACGGTGCGGAAGCCAATGAGCAGGCGCGCTATTTCAACCTGGGAAAGTCGGTCGGCGACCGCGGGGTCTTCACGGTTTTTTGGACAGACGGGAAACGGTATCGAGCCATCGCGGTGCGGCCGATGACCCAGGAGGAGGAGACCTTTTACGACCGCAAGAATTCGGAGGCGGGCTTTTAGGCATGGCCGCATTGTCTCCAATGAAAGTGATCACGCGCTGGGCGGAAATCCCGGCCTTCGATTCCGAGGAAGAGGAGGCGCGCTTCTGGGACCATGCGCGCCTCGACGTGCGTCTCATGAACGGCTCCATCCTCAAGGCCGACACGCGGGAATCGACGACGATCACGCTCCGCTTCGATCCGCGCATGCTCGCGCGCATCAAACGCATCGCCCGCTCTCGCTACCTTAATTACCAGAGCATGATCAAGCAGTGGCTCAGCGAGCGCCTGGAGAAAGAGTTGTAAGCCATGTTTGTCGATCACATCAAAATCACTGCCGCCGCTGGCGCGGGCGGCAATGGCTGCGTTTCCTTCAGGCGCGAATCGTTTGAGCCGCATGGCGGACCAGACGGCGGTGACGGCGGACGCGGTGGCTCGATCATCCTGCACGCCGATACGCATACGGACAATCTCACGCAGTTCTTCTACGAGCCGATCATCAAGGCGCGGCATGGCGAGCACGGCATGGGCAAGCAGTGTTACGGCAAAGCGGCTGAGGACAAAGTGCTGCGCGTCCCCATTGGCACGCTCGTTTACCGGATGCCGACGCCTGCTCAGCGAGTGGGCCTGGAGCCTTCCGTCGCCTACGGCACCAGCTCGCAATTCATCGACCTCTCCAAGTCACCGGAGGATGAAGCCAAGCCGGTGCTCGAGACGCCCGGCGGGGTGATCGAGGCGCCGCCCGTCTTTGATGAAACGCAGCTCGAACTCGTCTGCGACCTCGTCGAGAACGACCAGACGTTTGTCCTTTGCAAAGGTGGCAAGGGAGGCAAGGGGAACATCCATTTCAAAAGCTCACGCAACCGGGTGCCGACGCAGTTCACCTACGGCCAGGAGGGCGAAAGCGGCACCTTTTATCTCGAGCTGCGCAAGATCGCCGATGTGGGTCTGGTCGGCTATCCGAACGCCGGCAAATCGACGCTCCTTACCAAGATTTCCGCCGCCAAGCCGAAGGTGGCCGCCTACCCTTTCACCACACTGACCCCGCATATCGGCGTGGTGGAGCTGGCGCGGTTTCGCCGCTTCACCGTGGCCGATATCCCCGGCCTCATCGAAGGGGCGCACGCCAATGTCGGTCTCGGCCACGAGTTTCTGCGGCACATGTGCGTTGCAAGCTGCTCGCCTTCGTCGTCGATATGGCCGGCACGGAAGGGCGCGAACCGGTGGCCGATTTGCAGAGTTTGCGTCGCGAGATTGATCTCTACGATTCCTCTCTTTCGCAACGTCCCTGGCTCGTCATTGCCAATAAAATGGACGAGCCCGACGCGGCCGAAAAGCTGAAGGCCTTCCGCCAGCGATTCCGCGAGAAGGTGGAGATCATCCCCATCTCCGCCCGCGAAAGTGAAGGCCTCGAAGCGCTCCAAGAGCGCCTCAGCGAACTGGTCGCACCCGCCGCCGGAGCGGAACCTGGCTCCGAGGAGGGATAGCCGCCAGGAGGCGCCAAAGGTCCATTTTGTGACGGACGTATCTTCCTCCGATGGAGAAGGACGCGTGGTGGTTTGAGCGTGGCGTCCTCCCTCAGCTCGAGGATTGCAGTTTCATTTCGATTTGAGGATGAAGTCAGTTGCCTCCTGCCACCATGGGTCGGTGGGGTCCAAGCTGATGGTGTTGTGTCCGGCATCAGGCACGGTCCAAAGGCGTTTGGGTCCAGCGTAGGCTTCGTACAGCTTTCGGCCCTGCGCGGTGGTCACTACTTCGTCCAACTCGGCCAGGCGCACACCGACGGGTCCATGACAGCGTTGCAAAGCGAGACGGTTGTCCCAGCGGTCGCGCAGAATCAGCCGCACAGGCAGGAAGGGATAATGATGGGCGGCGACTTCGGCCAGCGAGGCGAAGGGGGCCCAGAGAAGCAGCCCGTGGACACGCGACGGCTCGCGGCTGGCGAGGGCACATGCGGTTCCCGAGCCGATGGATTCGCCAAAGAGGAAGACGGGGCGCTCATCGATCCGGTAGAGGGTGTCGAGAGCCGCCTCTCCGGCGGCGATGAACGACTGCTCGCTGGGAGAGCCGGCGCGCGCTCCATAGCCGGGATATTCGAAGAGGAAGACTTCCCAGAGGCGCCCGTCTTCGAGGCGCTGAAAGGCGTTCAGGTACGCGACGCGATGGAGGGCGTGGCCGGCATTCCCATGGAAGACCAGAAGCCGCTGGCGGGCCTGCGTTTCGCCATGCGGGCGACTCTTCCAACCGATCCTTTCGCCGGAGGCCGCGCGCCAGGGCTCCAGGCCAAGCGTGCGGGCTTCTTCCACCAAGGTGGCCTCGGTCGCACGGAGCGGAAAGTAGATGAGCGACCTTTGGAGCGCCGCGATCATGAGAAGCACGCCCAGGTACACCAAAGCGGCCAGCCGCAAGCAGCGGAAGAGCTGGTGGCGAAGCATGGGACAGAGCAGTGAAGCGGGTTCATTCTGGCAGGGCGAAGGCGACATAGGCATCGCCGGTGGGCCCGCCGAGTTTGCCGCCGCCGGTCGCTGGCAGGACGATGAACTGCCGCCCGCCCGCTTCGTAGGTTATGGGCGGAGCCGTGCCGTGCAGCGGGAGGACGGCGGACCAAAGCTCCGCGCCGCTTGCGGAATCGAAAGCGCGGATCTTGCGGTCGCGGGTGCCGGAGCAAAAGACCAGGCCGCCCGCCGTCACCATCGCGCCGCCGAAGTTCTCGGTGCCGGTCAGCGGGAGGCCTTGAGCGGTGAGTTCGGGATACTCGCCGAGCGGCACCTTCCACGCCAGCCGGCCCGTGTCGAGATCGAGGCAGTTGAGCGTACCCCAAGGTGGCTCGCAGCCGGGGTAACCATTGGGATCGAGCAATTTTTGGTACCCGGAGAAGATGTACTTCGGCTTGGCCGCGGGATCGAGCAGCGGCGCGGGACGATCCCTGGCGAAAAGGAAATCGAGCAGCGGCTGGCCGGCGGCACCCGCGAGAAACGGCTGTGGAGGCATGGCGTTTTGGCCCGTTTGCCACAGCGCGCGCACCTGCTCCTCGGTGAACCGATGCCGGAGCCCGCGCAGGGGCGGCGCCATGCCGAGCCCCATGCGATCCGGTCCGTGGCACGGCGCGCAGTAGAGAAAATAACTCTGTTCGCCGGGCGTCTGCGGCTTCGCGGGCGGCGGGTCGTCATCGCGCAAAACCATGATCGTCCAGGGAATGGTATTGGCGCTGACATAGAGCCGGTGCGTCGCCGGATCGAAGGCTGCGCCGGTCCACTCAGCGCCGCCGTGCAGCCCGAAATAGGCGGTCGGCTTCCCCTCGTCGAACGGATAAAACCAACCGAAGTTCGCGCGCGCCACGGCTTGCTCGACGGCCGCATGCGCCTCGGGAGTGCGGTTGGTGAGATCGGCGCGCGTGAAAAGCTGGCGCGCAAAAGGCTCCGGCAATTCGACATCGGGCTGAAACTCTTCGGTTCGTTCGCCGGGCAGGCGCGAGGCGGGCGCGCGCTTCAGCCGGAAGGGAAAGAGCGGCGCGCCGGTGAGCCGATCGAGCAACAGCGTGTTGCCGATCTTGGTGACTTGCGCCACGGCATCCACGAGACGGCCTTCGTGCCGGACGGTGACGAGATTGGGCGGCGCGGGAAGATCGAGATCCCAAATGTCGTGGCGGATTTCTTGAAAATGCCAGAGCCGCTCACCCGTTTCGCACTTCAGCGCCAGGAGGCAGTTGCCAAAGAGATTTGCGCCAAGATGATTTGGCCCGATGAAGTTTGGCTTCGGCGAGCCGGTGGCGATGTAGGCAAGGCCGCGCGCCTCATCGAGCGCCATGCCGCCCCAGCAATTCGCGCCAACTTCGCGGCCTTCCCATGTCTCCGCGCCGGTTTCGCCAGGCTCCGGGATGGTGTGAAAGCGCCAGCGCAGCGCGCCGGTCACGATGTCGTAGCCGAAGACATCGCGCTGGAAACCGGGGATGACGAGCATCCGTTTCCAGACCGCACCGGCCGCGGTGCCACCGGTGGGGAGCGCTGCGCGGCCTTGCGTGCCGAAGCTGGGGAGCGGCAGACCCGTGGCGGGATCGAGCGCGTAGATCCAATCACCGGCGGCAAAGATGAGCCGCGCGGAAGCTGTCTCGTCCCCTGGCCAGAGGAGCAGACCGCGCCGGGCGGGCGCGTCCTCGAGACGCTGGCCTCCTTTCTCGGGCTGATAGCGCCAGCGCTCCTGGCCGGTCGCGGCGTCGAGCGCCACGATGCAGCCGCCAACGGTCGGGGCGTAGAGTGTGCCGTGCGCCACGATGGGATTGCATTGGATATTCCCGGTGCCGTCGTGCGAGTGGTACGTCCAGGCGGGCGCGAGCTTCGCCACATTCTGGCGATTGATCTGCGCAAGCGCCGAGTAGCGATTGGATGTCGGGCCGCCAAGCGAGCGAGACCAGGTACGATACGACGCCTCCTCTGGCCAGCCATTGGCGGGCGTGAGCGCATCGGGCGCCGCGGCCGGGAGAGTGAAAAAATCTTCAGCCAATTGAGTGCGCAATTTTTCCAGGCCCTCAAGGTTGCCGCGCAGCGCGACCTCAGCGTCCATCTCGGGCCGGTGGTTCAGCAGTCCGACTGGGCCGGACCAGCCGCTGTCGCGAATGACCCGCAGCATGCCGAGTTCTTCCGTGCCGCTGCCGAGCGGCAGGATCATGCGCGGGCCAGTGGCACCGTCGCGAACCATGCCGTTGAGGTTCACGGCGAGCAGGTGCGGTTGCATCTTCATCCAGAGCGCCTGGAAGCGATCGAGATGCTCGTGTCCATGATGGAAGTTGTACACGAGCCCGACGTTCGGCAGCGCCAGCCGCGCCAGGACGGCGAGCTGATTCTCCGGCTCGCCAAACCAGCCGCCGTGATTGTAAAGCGCCACCTTTAGCCCGAGCTTCGCCGCCGCCTCCGCGATCGGGCGCACGCGTGCGGCCTCTGAGTCGATCCGCTGGGCCTGCTCCGCCGCGCTGTGCGTCTCCGCGCCTCCGCCCATGATCCAGAGCTGGGGATGAACTCCGTGACGGGCGATCACCTCGAGAATGCCGCGCGCCTCGTCGTTCAAGGTCGTGGGAAACCACCACGCGGTGAGTTCGATGCCGTGCCGCTGCAAGGCGTCAAGTTCGGCGTCGAAAGCCGGGATCTGCTCGGCGCGATAATCGTAGGCGAAGTGTTTGAAGCCAAGCCGCTCCAGCATTTCGGCGCGCTCCTCCGGCCCGCGCTTCTTCGCGTCAAACGGCACAATGCACCATGCGACCAGATTGCTCCTCGCAAAAGGATCGGGCGGCTGGGCGGCTGAAGCGAAACCGGCCAGCGCGAGGAGGGGAAGCAGGTGGAAGAGAGCGGCAACCCCGCGGAGCCGAAGCAGGATTGGCTCAAATCGGTTTGATTCCATCGGGAAAGGACCGGAGCCGGTCGCGCGGGTACTTCGACGATCTCGGAAACGCAGTTTGTCTCAGTGGCCGCGTTTTGCGATGTTAAGTGATTCCCGCGTGAGGCGGGAATCAGCAGGGGGGTTGCCCGCACTACGGCAGGCGGCAGCCCTGCGGTACGGCTCCGGCTACAGGTTCTTGACCGGCGGGATGACGACCGGCGGCACCACGACCACGGGCGGAGCAACGATGACGGGCGGCGGCGGCGTGGTGGTGACGCTGTTCGTATCAAACGTGGTCTGGCTACCCGTCTGAATCGGGCCGGAGTTGGCCGTCTGCACCCGGTGCGAGCGAATAATCATCTCGCTCATGCGCTCCTGGAAGTCGCGCGAACGGGGAGTGAAGTATTCGCCCGCGCCTTCAAAGGGATTACGCCCGCGCAAGATATTGAGGGGCGCGAACGGGACACTGGCGCGCACGCCTGCAGTCCAATGTCCGCCGTTGAGGACTTTGTCGTCCCAATACTCAACATCGGCGATGAGGCCCGGCAGGAGGCGCGCTTCCAGGCGCGCCTTGAAGCCTTCGTAGTCGCTGCCGAACGGATTGTTGTAATGGTAATAGCCAGCCAGCAGGCGGACTTCCGCGTAGCGGTCGAGGCCGGGAACGAGGAAGCCGGCCTCGGCATTGAATCCTTCCAGACCTTGCTCGTACGTCTTGAAGCTCTGAGTATTCGTGAGGACGCCGCCGGGCTGGGTGAAGCTCTGGTGCGCCTGGAAGCGGCCGGTCTCGAAGCGGTCGTCATTCGGGAGGTAATAGTTGAAGCGAGCGTCGATCCAGTGGGTCAGAATTTCGGCCCCCAGCCCGAGTTGCTTGATGTCATTGTCGTTCTGTGTCCGCAGCGCGTCGTAGAAGGCATTGACGCCGATGATGATCTCCTGGTTGGGGATGCGCTGGCGGAAGGCAAGGCCAGTTTCATCGAGGAACTGCGTGTTGTCTTCGTAATGGTAGCGAGAATCGAGGAAGAGGAACGAGTTCCGGCTTTGCGTGGCGTAAAGGCCGGTGATGGAATCGACGTAGCCGCCGGTGAGGTGCTCGCTGAAGAGCGCGCCAACGGTGAGCAAGCCCGCGGGATCAGAAGGGAAAAAGGAGCTTTTCGTCTCGGTCGAGACGACTTGTTTGCCGGTCGGCCCGGAGATTTCCTGGCCAGCGAAGCAGGAGACGGCGAGAGCGAGAGAGAGGAAGAGGGCGATTTTCTTCATGGCGATGGGGCATGGCTAGCGAGCCGGGTCGGCCTTTTCGAGTAAAATCTTCGGCAGGAATTACCCGAGGGAGATGGAGCGCTGTTCGGCGTGCGACTGCAAGGCGGCGGCGAAAAGCTCGTGGGCGGCGACGGCCTCTTCCGGGCGCGCGCAGCCGAAGCGGTCGCCGAGCGCCCCAGCTCGCTCCGCCACGAAAGCGGCCCACATTTGCAGGAAACAATCGGGGAAGCCGGCCTCGAAAATGCCGCCGGTCACCACCGGGAAGGCATTGAACGCCTGCCCGATGTCGTGCCGCTCCCATGGCTGCTCGCTTGCCGCGGCGGGCAAACGTCCAGAGGGTCTTCGGTTCCTTGGTGGAGAAGCGGACGCCGCCCTCCGTGCCGAGCACTTCGATAAACCAGGTGTTCATTTCGCCGGGGGCGAGCCGCTTCGTCTCAAGACGCATCGGGACGTCTTGCCCGTCGATCGGCACGTCGCAATGGAGCAGCGCGTTGTCCCACGTGTCGCACGGGGCCATGCCGCCTTTGCCATCGGGGCGCTCGGTGTAGATCTTTTGCAATTGCGCGAAGACGCGGCGTGGTCGAAAGCCGAGCCGGAAGGGGAGATGAACCACGTGCATGCCGAGGTCGCCCATGACGCCGATTTCGCCGCAGAAGCGGTTCTGCCGTTTCCAGTTGATCGGCTTGGCTGGGTCGAGATCGCTGCCGTGCCAAAAGCCGGAGCGGATTTCCAGGAGGCGGCCGAGATGGCCGGAGCGGACGTAGTTCCAGACTTTCTGCGCGCCGGGCAGGAAGGGAAACTCGGAGGAGCAGCGGACGAAACGGCCTTGAGTGGCGGCTTCGTCGCGGACCGCGCGCGCGGCGCGGAGATCGATGCCGAAGGGCTTCTCGGCGAGCAGATCTTTGCCTGCGCGCAGCACATCGAGGTAGATAGCCTCGTGCAGATGATGCGGCACGGCGACATAGACGACATCGACGGTGTCGCTGCGGAGCAACTCACGATAGTCGGCGGTGACAAGACGCACCGATGGGATTCGGCGAAACCATTCGCGGACTGGCTCCTGCACATCGCAGATCGCGGTGAGTTCAAGTTGTGCGGGCGCATCAAGGAGCGCGCACCAGCGGCCGATGGCGCTGGCCACTTCGCGGCCCATGAGCCCGCCGCCAATGATTCCGAGGCGCACCGAGGTCACGGTGTGGCAGCGAGGTGCCGCGCTGCTTCGGAGGCGGTGGCGCCATCGTGAACGATGGCCATGAGGGCGCGGGTCATGCCTGCGGGATCGGGATGCTGGATGATATTGCGCCCATAAACGATGCCCGCCGCGCCTTGCGCGATGAGCTGCTCGGTGCGGCGCAGGATCTCCCCATCCGGTGCGCGCCCGCCGCCGCGCACGAGCACGGGAATGCGGCCGGCGATCTCGATGACCCGGTGATAAACCGCCACATCGTCCGTCGGGTCGGCCTTGATGATATCCGCGCCGAGTTCCACGGCCTGGCGCACGAGCGGGAGGATTTTTTCCAGATCGCCATCGACCATGTAGCCGCCGGCTTTGGCATTGGCGCGGAAGACGAGCGGCTCGATCATGAGCGGCATGCCGAAGCGGTCGCATGCCGGCTTGAGGCGGCAGGATATTGTCGATGCACTGGTCGGTCACCTCCGGCTCATCGGGGATGTGGAAAAGGTTCACCACCACGCAGGCGGCGTCGAGACGGAGCGCCTGCTCGACGGGATCCTCGATCATGCGGGAAAAAAGCGTGCGGGGCAAGGTGCGGCCATAGACGTTGGCGACGTCGGTGCGCAGGACGAGCGCGGGCTTGTTTTTGCCGGGGAACGCGCTGAAGCAAGGGGGCCTGGCCGAGGGTGAGCTGGATGGCGTCGGGCGCGGCGGCGACGAGTGTCTCGAGCGCGCGCTTCGAGATTTTCGATCCCGGCGAGGAAGCAGCGCTCGTTGAAGAAGCCGTGATCGATGGCGACATCGAAACAGCGCTTGGAACGGGGATGAAAGAGACGATTGAGGCGGGCTACTTTCATAAGAAAGCTGCGGTCAAGGAACGAGCGGGGCGGTGTGCTCCTTCGGGTCGGTGGGATCCTGCACGATGGAGACGAGTGCCGCCGCAACCAGCAGGCACGCCCCGCCGAGCATGACCAGGGAGATCGGTTGATTGTGAAAGACGTTCTTCACCAGCGGCTGAAAAGTGAGCGAGGCGATGATCTCGGGGATGACGATGAAGAAATTGAAGATGCCCATGAAGACGCCCGTGCGCGCGGGCGGCAGCGCCCCGGCGAGCATGGCGTAAGGCATCGTCAGGATGGAGGCCCAGGCGATCCCCACCCCCACCATGGTGAGCAGCCAAAGGTATTGATCATGGATCAGGCAGGTGGAGAGCAGGCCAATGCCGCCGCAGATCAGCGCCAGCGCATGAACGGTCTTGCGCGAGGTGGCCGCGGCCAGCTTCGGCAGCAGAAACGCGACCAGGAAGCAGGTCAGCGAGTAACAAGCGAAGGAGAAGCCGCCCCATTCCGTGCCGCGATCGAACTCTGCCGAGTGCGGATCGGTCGCTCCGAAGATTTGCTGCGCGGTGGCGAGGCCAAAGAACATCCACATGCAAAAAAGCCCCAGCCAGGTGAAGATTTGCACGACGGCGAGCTGCTTCATCGTGCGAGGCATCTCCCGAATGGCGGAGAGTGTTTCCCGGAGCACGGCGACCGAAGCCGTGGCCGCGCGCGGCGCACGCGCTCAAATTCCGCCAGGTCTTCGGGGGGATATTCCTTGCGAGGTGAAGACAGTCCAAAGCACCGTCAGCAGAAAGGCAAAAGCGCCCAGCTTGAAAGAGTACTGGACCGTGAGCGGCACCCCATTGGCGGCGTGGCCGGTGACGCCGAGCAGGCGAAAGAGCGTAAGGAGAAAGCGTTGGCCAGCGACGCGCCGATGCCGATGAAGAAGCTCTGCATGACAAAACCCGCGGTACGCTGCTCGAGGTTCAGCTTATCCGCCACAAAAGCGCGGAACGGCTCCATGCTGACATTGATCGAAGCGTCGAGAATCCAGAGCAGTCCGGCGGCCATCCAGACGGCGGGCGATTGCGGCATGAAGAAAAGGGCCACGCTGGAAAGGATGGCGCCGACCAGGAAATACGGCCGCCGCCGCCCAAGCCGATTCCACGTGCGGTCGCTCATCGAACCGATGATTGGCTGAACGATGAGCCCGGTGACCGAGCCGGCGAGCCAGAGGAAAGGAATGCGGTCGGGATCGGCGCCGAGCTTCGCGTAAATGGCGCTCATGTTGGCCTGCTGCAGGCCCCAGCCGAACTGGATGCCGAGGAAGCCGAAGCTCATGTTCCAAATCTGCCAAAACGAAAGGTGGGGCTTTTCCATGGGGAGGGAAACGGATTAACGTGGGCGCATGCTTAATGGAGAAGCGTCTCCATGCCTACGATAATTCTCCTGCCCATATAATGAACTGTTCCTCCTGCCGTTGGGTGCTGCTGGCCGCGCTATCGTTTGTCTTCCGCTGCCCGTCGCGACCGGCGCTGAGCCTGATTGGCCGGTGGATGCCGTCTGGTATCAAGTTTTCCCCGAGCGATTCCGCAACGGCGATCCCGGCTAATGATCCCAACGCGGGACTCGCTGGAGTGGCCGATTCGACCTTCGGCGGACTGGCGCGATCACGCCGTGGACCGGCGACTGGTATGAGCGCGCTGATTGGGAGAAGGAGATCGGGCCAAACTTCTACAAAGATGGCATCCTGGACCGCCGGTACGGCGGGGACTTGCAAGGGGTGCTCGACAAACTCGATTACCTCGCCGGGCTGGGCATCAACGCGCTCTACTTCAATCCGCTTTTCTACGCGCAATCGCTCCACAAGTACGACGGCAACTGCTTCCATCACATTGATCCCTTTTTCGGACCGGATCCCCGCGGCGATCTGGCGCTCATGGAAAAAGAAACCGGCGACGAGCCGAAGACGTGGGTCTGGACGGCGGCGGACAAGCTCTTCCTGCGCGTGCTCGCGGAGGCACATCGGCGCGGGATGCACGTCATCCTTGACGGCGTGTTTAATCACACCGGGCGCGATTCCTTCGCGTTCCGTGACTTGAAGAAGAATCAGGCGAAGTCGCGTTTTCGGGAGTGGTACATCGTGCATTCCTTCGACGACCCGCAGACGCGGCGCTACGAATTTGATTACCAGGCGTGGTGGGGCTTCAAGACGCTGCCGGTCTTTGCCGCATCTCCCGATGGGCGCGACCTCGCGCCGGGTCCCAAGGCGTACATCTTTGCGGCGACCAGGCGCTGGATGGACCCGAATGGCGACGGCGACCCGAGCGATGGCATCGACGGCTGGCGGCTCGATGTTGCGCCGGAGCGGCCCGCGCCTTTTTGGCACGACTGGAACGCGCATGTGCGCTCGATCAATCCGCGCGCGTACACCAGTTGCGAAATTTGGGGCGAAGCCTCGAAGCTCGTTGCCGACGGCTCCTTTTCCGCGGCGATGAATTATCACGGGTTCGCCATTCCTGTGAAAGGGTTCCTGGTCGATGGCCGCATCCGGGCGGAAGACTTCGCCCGCCTCCTCGAGACGCGGCGCCGCGCACTGCCCGCCGCGGCCGCGGATCGGATGCAAAACCTGATGGATTCGCACGACACCGACCGGCTCGCCTCGATGATCGTGAATGCTGGACTCGCGCGGTACACCGATCCGCAGAACATCGACTACGACAAAGATTGCGATGCCGCGCACTCGGCTGCTTATGAGCTGCGCCGGCCGAATGAACGCGAGCGGAAGATTCAGCGGCTGGTGGTCTTATTTCAAATGACGTATGTCGGGGCGCCGATGATTTATTACGGGGACGAGGCAGGCATGTGGGGCGGCAACGATCCTGATTCGCGCATGCCGATGACTTGGGCCGACCTCCGTTTCGAGCCGCAGAGCATCGATCCGCGCGGAAAGCCGCGGACGCCGGATGAGGTCGGCTTTGACCAGCAGGTCTTCGATTCCTATCGCGCGGCAATTTCCTTGCGCCAAGCGCATGCGGCGCTACGGGGAGGGAGTTTCACGGTGGTGGGCACCGGACGGACAGCGCCCACCTTCGCTTTTGAACGGCAAACCCCTTCCGAGAGCCTGATCGTGGTTTTAAATCGCAGCGACGAGGCGCAAGAAGTCGGGCTCGATCTGGCGCCTGCGGAAGCGGCCCGCTTTGCTCATGCGAAGGCGATCTTCTCCACTACGGCGGCTCCGCCCGACTTTGGGGTGCGGGGGAAAGGAGGCCAGCTTTCCGTGTCCCTGCCGCCGCTCACCGGCGTGGTGCTGGCTCCATGAGGCAAGGTGGCGGCTGGCGGAAAATTAATACGCATGCACACTAATTTCGATTGCGAGGGGTGCCGGTTCGCGCGAATCTTCGCTCCATCCTGCTTGGTAGCCCTTGGACCCTCGCGATCCTTTTGGCCCCGGCAGCAACCCCGATCATGAGCACCGCTGCCCCCGAAACCATCGATCACCTGCTCGAGCACGATGACGAGGAGACGCAGGCGGGCAATTATTTCATCGCCAATTATCCGCCGTTTCACTTCTGGGATGCGGGGACGGCGCGGCATGTGGGCGAGCTGATCGAGAAGCCGTCGCCGCGGGAGACACCGCTGGGCGTGTACTTTCCACATCCCGTTTTGCCGGAAGCGGTGCCACTTCTGCTATTTCCGCGTGTACACGGAGAAGAACGCGGCGGAGATCAATCACTACCTGGAAGCGGGGATGCGCGAGATGGAGCGGTACGCGCGCGCGCCTTTCATCAATGGGCGGAAGCCGAGCTTCGTCTATTTCGGCGGGGGGACGCCGAGCTATCTCTCGGTGAATCAACTCACGGCGCTGACGGATCGCATGAAAGCGCTGCTGCCGTGGGATGAGGCGGAGGAGGTCGCTTTCGAGGCCGAGCCGGGCACGCTCACCGAAGGGAAACTCTCCGCTCTGCGGGAGATCGGCGTGACGCGGTTGAGCCTCGGGATTGAGAATTTCGACGCGCACATTTTGGAGATCAATGGGCGCGCGCATCGCACCGATGAAATCTACCGCGCGTACAAATTCGCGCGCTCCGTCGGCTTTCCGCAGATCAACATCGACCTGATTGCCGGAATGGTGGAGGAGACGGACGAAAACTGGCGCGAGAATATCCGCAAGACCGTGGAGCTGGCGCCGGAAAGCGTCACGATTTACCAGATGGAGGTCCCGTACAACACGGGGATTTTCAAGCAGATGAAAGAGGAGGGGAAGCTGAACGCGCCGGTGGCGACCTGGAAGCACAAGCGGCGATGGGTGGACGAGGCATTTGCCGCGCTGGAAGAGGCGGGCTACACGGTGACCAGCGGGTACACGGCGGTGCGCGATCCGGCGAAGACGAGGTTTGTCTATCGCGACAAGCTCTGGCAGGGCGCGGATTTGGTCGGCTGCGGGGTGGCGTCGTTCTCGCACATCGCGGGCGTGCATTTCCAGAATATCACGGACATCGAGGAGTACATGGCGACCGTGGATCGCGGCGAGTTGCCGATTTCGCGCGCGATGGCGACTACGCCGGAGGAGCGGATGATCCGGGAGCTGATCTTGCAGTTCAAGCTGGGGCGCGTGAGCCAGAGTTACTTCCGCGAGAAATTTGCGGTGAATGTCGCGGAGCGGTTTCACCAGCAGATCGACGACATGCGGCGGCGCGGGCTGGCGAGCCTCGAGGGCGATTGGATCGTGCTGACGCGCGCGGCGCTCTTGAAGGTGGATACGCTGCTGCACGCCTTCTTTTTGCCGCAGCATCAAAGCTCCCGCTACACATGAGCGCCGCTGTTGCCGATGAGGTGTTGCTCTATCCGCTGAGCCGGTTCCGGCAGGCGGAAGGAGAGGCGTTGCCGGCGTTTGAGGTGCTTGAAGGCGCGGCTGTGCCGGAGCCGTATCGCGGCTTGCTGGTGCATGAAGGCGACATGACTTCGCGCCTGGAGGATTTCCACGGCGGGGCAATTGTCCTGGAGATTTTGCATCGCGAGGCGCCTGGACGACGTATCGGCGCGAGGTGGTGCTGCGCGTGGAGAACGTCGGGGAAGGCGGTCGAGTATGGGGCGATTGAGATCAATCTGGCGGCGTTTCCCGAGGCGCTGCGGGCGCGGATCATCGAGGGGCATTTGCCGCTCGGGGGACTGCTGAAGCGCGGCGGGGATGGCGTATCGGAGCCGGCCGCGAGCGTTCATCCGGCTGGAGGATGATCCGATGATGGACGCGAATTTTCGGCGTGCAGGGGCCGGCCCAATATTATGGGCGGTGCAACGAATTGCTGGGCGAGGATAACGGCACGCTGGCGCGCATCGTCGAGGTATTGCCGCCAAACGCGCCGCTCACCATGGCCTGAACATGATCACGCAATCTCAGTACGACGTGATCGTCATCGGCGCGGGGCCGGCAGGCTCGACGACGGCGGCGCTGCTGGCCGGAGAAGGGCCGGCGCGTCCTGGTGCTCGAGAAGGAGAAATTTCCGCGGTATCACGTGGGCGAGTCGCTCATGCCGTTTTGCTGGTACACCTTCGAGCGGCTGGGCGTGCTGGAGGAGTTGGAGAAGATCGCGTTCGTGAAAAAGATGAGCGTGCAATTCGTGACGCAGGACGGCACGCAATCGGCCCCCTTTTATTTCTTCCAGCACCGCGATCATCCGAGTTCGACCAGCTGGCAGGTGGAGCGCGCGGATTTCGACCTGATGCTGATGCGCAACGCGCGGGCGCAAAGGCGCGGAGGTGCACGAGCAGACGACCGTCACGCGGGTGCTCAAGAGCGATTCGGGCGTGGTCATCGGCGTGGAGGCGACGCGATGAGGGATGGGCGCCTGCACGAGATTTTCGCGCCCGATCACGGTCGATTGCTCCGGGCGCGAGCAGGTGGCGACGGCGCGCGACGGCTGGCGCGTGCGTGACGAGAAGCTGAACAAGCTTGCGATCTGGACGTATTTTCGCGGCGCGAAGCGCGATCCCGGAATCGATGAAGGGAACACCACGGTGGCCTATGTGGCCGATCGCGGCTGGTTTTGGTACATCCCGCTGCGGGGCGATATCGTGAGCGTCGGCATCGTTGCGGAGAAGGACTACCTTTTCGGCGATCTGAAGGAGCCAGCGGCGATCTTCCAGCGCGAAATCGGACGGAATGCCTGGATCACAGGATCACCTGCGGACGGGCCAGCAGGAGGGGGAGTATTTGGTGACGAGCGAGTTTTCGTATCGCGTCGAAGTATTGCGCGGCGGATGGGCTCCTGCTGGCGGGCGATGCGTTTGCCTTTCTGGATCCGGTCTTTTCCAGCGGAGTCTTTTTGGCGCTGAAGAGCGGCGAATTGGCGGCGGATGCCATCGATGCGGCGCTGGAGGCGAATGACGTGAGCGCGGGGCGCTTCGCGGAATATGGCGACCTGCTCTGCGCGGCCATCGAGAACATGCGCCGGCTCGTCTATGCCTTCTACGACACGAACTTTTCTTTTGGGCGGATGCTGAAGCAGTACCCGGAGATGCGCGGCCGGCTGACCGATTGCCTGATCGGCGATCTGATGGAGGACAAATACGGCGAGCTGTTTTCGCGCGATCTCGGAGTTTGCGCAGGTGCCCGAGCCGCTGGCTCACGGGCGGGTGCCGGTGGCCGCCTGATGGTCCATGTGCCCACCAATGTATGAGCAGCCTCTCAAGCAACTCCCGGACTTCCGGGATGCTGGCTGCCTCACTCTTGCTCGTGACGCTCACGCAAGCGGCTGAGCCATTCGATCGGCTCACGTTTCATCAGGCGCCCAAGCCGCTGGCTGTCGGTGCGGTGACCGAGGACTGGCCGCGCGTGCTGGGGCCGCACGATAACGCCACGAGCGGTGAAACGCATTTGCTGCCAGCCTGGCCGAAGGCCGGACCGGCGCGCGTTTGGGAGGTCGAGAAGGGGTCGGGCTTCGCGGGGCCGGCGATCGGCGGCGATCACCTGGTGCTGTTTCACCGAATGGACGGTCAGGAGGTGATCGACTGCCTGCACGCGGAGACGGGCCAGCGCTTCTGGACTTCGGCTTATGATGCACCTTATCAGGATCGCTACGGCTCGGGCGACGGGCCGCGCGCCAGTCCGGTCATCGCGCAGGGACGCGTCTTTACGTACGGGATCACTGGGAGGCTGACCGTCCTCGACCTCGCGAGTGGAAAGGTAATTTGGCAGAAGGATTGCCAGACAGAATTCAAACTGACCCCGGCGTTTTTCGGCTGCGGCTCGACCCCGCTCGTGAGCGGCGGGCGGGTCATCCTCAATCTCGGCACAGAAGACGGCTCTTGCGCCGTCGCGCTCGATTCGGCCACGGGCCAGGTGCTCTGGAAGTCAAAGCATCCCTGGGGCGCCAGCTATGCCTCGCCCATTCCGGCCACGCTGCACGGGCGCGAATGTGTGCTGATTTTTGCAGGCGGCGAGAGCCGGCCGCCGACCGGCGGGTTGCTGTGCCTTGACGTGAAGACGGGCGAGGTGCTTGAGCGCGACGCCGCATCGCGCGGCGATCGCCGAGTCAGTCAACGCCTCGTCGCCGGTGGTCGAGCGGGAATCGCGTCTTCGTCACCGAATCGTATGGCTCTGGCGGCGAGATGATCGAAATTGCCCCGAATTTCTCGGCCAGATCGCTTTGGAAGGCGCCGGACTTCGGCGCGTATTTCATGACTCCCATTGTGCAAGGCGGGTGCCTTTACGGCTGCGCCGGGCAGAGTCCGCGCTTGGCGGAATTGGTCTGCTACGACTTCGCGACCGGACAGGAGAAATGGCGCAACGATCTCGGTGGACGGCTCGGGCGCGCGAGCCTGCTGAAGGTCGGCGACGAGGTGCTCTGTCTCGGCGAATTTGGCGACCTGCGTCGCGCTCAAGCTGACGCCGGAAAGGCCCACGGAATTGCGCCGGGCGCAGCTCTTCAATGCGCCTGATACCTGGACCTTGCCCGCGCTGAGCCGCGGCCTTTTGTACGTCTGCCAGAATCAGCGGAGCGCCGCGAAGGAAGCGCCGCGCTTGATCTGCTACGACCTGCGCGGGCCATGAAATTCGTTTTCCTCACGCCGGGCACGGGCTGCTACTACTGCGGCGTTTGCATGCGGGACAACGCCATCGCGCGCGAGCTGATCCGCCAGGGACATGAGGCGCTGTTGCTGCCGATGTATCTGCCGCTGACGCTCGATGAGACGGCTGCGAGCGGTCACATGCCGGTCTTTTACGGCGGCATGAATGTGTATTTGCAGCAGAAGTTTGCGTGGTTCCGCCAGTCGCCGCGCTGGCTGGACCGGCTGCTCAATGCGCGGGGCTTGTTGCGGCTCGCGGCCCGGCAAGCGGGCATGACGGGCGGAAGCGAGCTCGGCGAAATCACGCTTTCGATGCTGCTCGGCGAGCAGGGAAACCAGGCGAAGGAACTCGAGGAATTGGTGGCGCTGGATGCGTGAGCACGGCCCGCCGGACGCGGTCTGGCTTTCCACGGCGCTGCTGGCTGGGCTGGCGCGGCGCATCACGCAGGAGCTCGGGGTGCCGGTCTTTTGCTCGCTGCAAGGCGAGGACGTTTTTCTCGATGAACTCGCTGAGCCGTGGCGAACGCGCGCGTGGGAGACGCTGACCGAACGCGCGCGCGACTTTGCCGCAGTCCTCGCCCCCAGCGCCTTTTACGCGGAATTGATGGGAGGGCGGCTGCAACTGCCGACTGCGCAACTCCGCATCGTCCCCAACGGGATCGACCTCGAGGGGTACGCGCCGGCTGAGCCGAAGCAGCCGCCGGTCATCGGTTTTCTGGCGCGCTTCATCGAAGGGAAGGGGCTTGGACTCGTCGTCGAGGCCTTCATGGAATTAAAGCGGCGCCGGCGTTTTCCCGGAACGCGCTTGCGTTGTCTTGGCGCGATGACCGCCGACGACGAAAGGTACGTGAACCGTTTGAAGGAGAAGCTTGCGCGCGCCGGTTTGAGCGGTGAGGTGGAGTTTCGCCCAAATGTCTCGCGTGAGGAGAAGATCGCCGGCTTGCAGACGCTCACCTTGCTTTCCGTGCCGGCGAGCTATGGCGAGGCGTTCGGCCTTTATCTGCTTGAAGCGATGGCGGCTGGCGTGCCAGTGGTGCAGCCGCGCACCGCGTCATTTACCGAAATCGTGGAGCAGACGGGTGGCGGCATTCTCTTTAATGAAATGTCACCGGGCGCGCTGGCGGACGCTTGGGAGACGCTGCTCGCCGATCCGGCCCGCGCGCGCGAGCTTGGAATGCGCGGTCGCACCGCGGTCGAGCGCGACTACTCCATCAAGCGCCTCGCTCGGAGCCTGGTCGAAATCGTCGAGGAGAAAACAATCCCTCGCGCAGGGGTCGTGAGCGAGGAGATCACCGCCTGATCCTAGGCCTTTTCGCAATTTATGCCGTACGAATTCAAGATGATGCGCCGCGTGGAGTTTGCGGAGACAGATCTCGCGGGCATCATGCACTTCTCAAACTTCTTCCGATTGATGGAGGCGACGGAGCACGCCTTTTTTCGCTCGCTCGGCTTTTCGATTCATGAGCAGCAGGAGGGGCGGGCGGTCGGCTGGCCGCGTGTTCACGCGAGCTGCGACTATCTGCGGCCGCTGCGCTTTGAGGAGGAGGTGGAGATTCATTTGCTGATTGAGGAAGTGCGCTCGCGGTCACTGCGTTACCGCTTCCTCTTCCGCAAAGTCGCTGACAGGAGCGAGGTGGCGCATGGGCGCATTTCGGCGGTTTGCGCGACGGTCGAAAAAAGCACGGGCCAACTCGTCCCGATCCTGATACCGGATGCGCTGCGCGCTTGCCTCTCGGCTGCCCCAGCGGAGTTGCTCGCGACCGCCAAACCTTCTTAATCTATTCATGGCTACTGATTCCAAACCAGAGGCCGGCTCAGCCTGGCTCGGCTTTTCGCTCCTGACGGTCCTTTCGTGGGGCGTGTATGGCGTCTTCCTCGCGACGGGGCAAATGGGGATGGCGGACCCAGTCAACGGGCGGATGAAGGCCTTCTTCTTTGTCGGGCTGGCCTACTTTTTCATCGCGGTGCTGGCACCGCTGCTCCTGCTGCTGGCGCGGCGGGCGAGTTGGGATTATCCGCCCGAGGGGATGATTTGGTCGCTGATCGCGGGGATCGCGGGGGCGCTCGGCGCGTTTGGGGTGCTGCTGGCGTTTCGGAGCGCACGGCATGCCCAGTGTGGTGATGGCGATTGTCTTCGCGGGTGCGCCGATTGTGAATGCGTTCGTCTCGCTCTTGCAGCATCCCCCGCTCGGCGGGTGGAGCGCGATCAAGACGCAATTTTGGGGCGGCATCGGGCTGGCGGCGCTCGGAGGCTGCCTGGTGACGCTCTTCAAGCCGGCCGTCGGCCATGCGGCGGCTGCGAGGGGCGACGGGCTACACCTGGCTGGTCTATTCGCTGCTGACCGTCCTGGCGTGGGGCGTGTACGGCGTGCTGCTTGCACACCGGCCAGATGAAGATGCGCGACTCGGCGAATGGGCGATACAAGGCGTTCCTTTTCGTGGGGCTCGCGTACCTGCTGGTGGCGGTGATCGGGCCGTACCTGATGCTGGTGCTTGAGCGGCGCGAATTGGCATTACCCGCTCGCCGGCATGGCATGGTCGTGGATCGCGGGGGTCTTCGGCGCGGTCGGCGCGTTCGGCGTGCTGCTGGCTTTCGGCGCGCGCGGCATTCCGAGCGTCGTCATGGCCATCGTCTTTGCCGGGGCGCCGGTGGTGAATGCCATCGTCTCGCTGTTGCAGCGACCGCCTTCAGGCGGGTGGAGCGCCATCAGCGCGCTCTTTTGGCTGCGGCATTTTGCTCGCGGCGCTCGGCGGCTGCATGGTGACACTTTTCAAGCCGATCCCCGTCGGTCGCATAAGCCGGCGCCTGTGCTGCCGACGCCGCAGCCTGCGATGGAAGGCGCCCACTAAGTTTTGGCGGGCGAGCAACTGGAGCGCCTGCGCGCCGTGCTGCGAGTGACCGCGCGCGACAATCCGTTTTATCGCGAGCGACTGGCGGAGGTGGGTCTCTCGGAGAAGGTTGCGAGCCTGGAGGATTTTCAACGGCGGATGCCGTTCACGACGAAGGCGGAGTTGGTGGCCGATCAGGCGGCACATGGGCCTTATGGGACGAATCGGGCATATCCGCTGGCGCGTTACACGCGTTTTTGCCAGACCAGCGGCACCAGTTCCGCGCCTCTCTCGATCCTGGACACGCCGGAGAGCTGGGAGTGGATGCTCGAGAACTGGCGGTCGATCTACCAAGCGGCGGAAATTGCGCCGGGCGACCGGATTCTACTTTGCGTTCTCCTTCGGACCGTTTTTGGGCTTTTGGACAGCCTTTGAGGCGGCAGCGCGATATGGGTGCCTTTGCCTGCCCGGCGGCGGTCTCTCGAGTGCCGCCCGGTTGAGCGCGCTGCTTCGGCATCAGGCGCAGGTGCTCTGCTGTACGCCCACTTATGCGCTGCACCTCGCGGCAGCGGCGCGCACGGAAGGGATCGACCTGCGAGACTGCGCGGTTCGGAAAATCATGGTGGCGGGCGAACCGGGCGGGAGTGTGCCGGGCGTGCGCGAGCGCATCTCGGCGGCCTGGCTGGGCGCGGAGGTGCTCGATCACTATGGGCTGACGGAAGTCGGACCGACCGCTTTTCAGCGGCTCGGAGAAGCTGACCGATTGTACGTGATCGAAGAGGCGTATTTCGCGGAAATCGTCGAGCCGGAAAGCGGAGCCGCGGTCCGCGATGGCGCGCCAGGCGAATTGGTGCTGACCACGCTGGGCCGCACGGCTTGTCCGCTGCTGCGGTACCGCACCGGAGACCTCGTGCAACGAGCCGAGGGGGCGCCGGGTTTCGCTCTGCAAGGCGGCGTGCTGGGGCGCGTCGATGACATGATCGTGGTGCGCGGGGTGAATCTTTTTCCCAGCGCGGTGGAGGCGGTGGTCCGGACGATACCGGAGATCGCAGAGTATCGAGTGCTCATTTCGCGCGGCGGCACGCTCTGCGAAGTTGAATTGGAAATTGAAGCGTCCGCGCCAGCCGCTGCGCAACTCGAGCGCGCCCTCGCGTCGGCGTTTTCGCTCCGCATTCCGGTGCGATGCGTCGCGGAGAACTCGCTGCCGCGTTCCGAAATGAAAGCGCGGCGCTGGATCACGCCGCCAAGTTGAAGAGCGACGAATCTGGCACGCCCGATTATGTTCACCTCACCCCATGTTGCTTGAACTCCAGAAAATCACCAAGAGCTACCGGGCGCCGGATGGCTCGGAGGAAGTGCGCGTCCTGCGCGAACTTGACCTGCAAGTGGCGGCGGGCGAATCGGTCGCCATCATTGGGCCATCCGGTTCGGGCAAGAGCACGATCCTCAATATCGTTGGCGCGCTCGACCGCGCGGAGGCAGGGCGGGTGATAATTGATGGCGAAGCGATTGAGGGGCGGAGCGAAACGGCCTTGGCGGAGTTTCGCAACACGACGGTCGGCTTCGTTTTTCAGCTTCATCACTTGCTGCCGCAATGCACCGTGCTGGAAAACGTGCTCGTGCCCACGCTCGCCCTGGCCCGGCGGGATGCGCCTGCCTTGCAAGCGCGTGCCGAGCGGATTCTCGGCTCAGTGGGCCTGACGCATCGGCTGCATCACCGGCCCGGTCAGCTTTCCGGGGGCGAACGCCAGCGCGCCGCCGTGGCGCGCGCTTTGATCAACGAGCCGAAGCTGCTGCTCGCGGATGAGCCGACGGGCGCGCTCGATCGCGCTTCGGCGGAACGCCTGATCCAACTCCTGGCAGAACTGAATCGCGCTCACGGGATCACACTGATCATGGTCACGCACGCGCTCGAACTCGCGCGCCGGATGCAGCGCGTACTCGAGTTGCGCGACGGGCAACTGGTGCCCGCGGAGTCGTGAGCCCATCGGAACTGGCCATGTCGTACTGGACCCTCCTCGCGCGCAGCCTGCGCTTCTACTGGCGCACGCACCTGGGGGTGTTGCTCGGGACCGCGCTCGGCTGCACGGTGCTGCTGGGGGCGTTGCTGGTTGGTGACTCGGTGCAGGCGACTTTGCGGCGGCAGGCGGAGGAGCGCGTGGGCCAGGTGCGCTCGGTGCTGGTGGGTGGAGATCACTTTTTCCGCGAGCGTCTGGGTGGTGAGACGGGTTCGGTCCCGGTCCTGATGCTCCGCGGAAGTGTGTCCGGCGAGGGCGGCTCCGAGCGCGCGAACCAGGTGCAACTGATGGGCGTGCCGGAGGAGTTTTGGGCGCTCGGTCCGGGAGGGGCCGCTCCCGCCCGTGTGGAGGGGATTGTGGCCCGTCCCAATTCCTCGCTCGCCCGCCATTTGCATCTGCATCAGGGGTCAACTGTCATCGTGCGACTTGAGAAGCCGAGCGGCTTCTCCCGCGATGCCCCTCTCTCGGGTTCTGATGAGCAGACCATCGCCCTTCGGGTGGTCTGCGGTGCGGTGGTGGAGGCCACGAGCTTCGGGAACTTCGGATTGCAGGCGAATCAAGTGCCGCCCTCCACTCTCTTTCTCCCGATCAGGTATTTACAGGAGCAACTTGGTCTAATTTTTCCGGCAGAGCCCGCCGCCGGGCATGGCCATCAGGGACAGCTCGGAAAGGTCGATCTGTTGCTCAACGGGCATCTCCATGCGGACAGCCTCACGGAAGTGGTGGCGTCCAAACGCACGCTGGCTGATGCGGAACTGGAATTGCGACCGGTGCCGGTCCCGGACGCGGGATGGGAACTGCGCAGCTCGCGCGTGTTCCTCGACCCCTCCGTCAGCGGCGCAGCTCCTGGAGGGCTGCGTTCGCTGACCTATCTGGTGAATGAATTGCGCGCGGGCGATCGGGCGACGCCTTATTCCATGGCGACGGCAATCGATGCGGCAACGGCCGGGTTCTTGCCGGGCGGGCTGCGCGACGATGAGACGGTGATTTCGCATTGGCTGGCGGAGGATCTCGGTGTCGCGGTGGGCGCGAAGATCTCGCTCAAGTACTTCGTCATGAGCGAGCGACGGCAGCTTGCCGAGCAGACGAAGGAGTTTGCGGTGGCCGCCGTTTTGCCGATGGAGACGCCGCAGTTGAATCGCTCGTGGATGCCGGATTTTCCGGGGCTCTCGGACAAGAAGAATTGCCGCGATTGGGAGCCGGGCTTCGCCATGGACAGCACCAAAATCCGCCCGAAGGACGAGCAGTATTGGCAGACCTATCGCGGCACGCCGAAGGCTTTCATCACCTTGCGGGCAGGGCAAGGGATGTGGGGCAACCGCTGGGGGAATCTCACGTCCATCCGCTTTCCGGCCGGAACGAAGCCGGAGCAGATTTCCGCTGAGTTGCTCCAGAAAGTCACGCCGGCGCAGATGGGATTGATCACCCTTCCGCTGCGCGAACAGGCCTTCGCCGCCACGGATGTGCCGGTGCCATTTGGCCAGCTTTTCCTGGGCTTTTCGATCTTCCTGCTCGCGGCGGCGGCGGTGCTGACGGGGCTGCTCTTCGTCTTCTCGCTCGAGCAACGCAATGAGGAAGCAGGTTTGTTGTTGGGGCTGGGCTGGCGGGTGAGCCAGGTCCGCTGGCTGCTGCTGGGCGAGGGCGCCGTGCTGGCGGTGGCGGGCAGCTTGCTCGGTGCGCTGGGCGGGGTCGCCTACACTTGGGCGGTGTTGCGCGCGCTCGGAACGGTTTGGCGGGGAGCAGTCGGAGCAGTCGATTTTCCATTCAGCGCGAGGGCGGGCACGGTGCTGATCGGGATCGCGTCATCCATCGTCGTGGCGATTCTATCCATGTGGCTGGCGAGCCGACGGCAGCTTCGTCAAAGCGCCCACACGCTTCTCTCGCAAGGGCAGATGGAGGGGAAAGTGGGACCCCAGAAAGCGCGGCGTTCGTGGACGACCGCCGTGGCTGGAGGCGCGGGCATCGGAGCGGCTGCGCTTCTGCTCACAGGCCACGGGGGGGAGACATTTTTCAGCGCGGGCGCGTTGCTCCTGATCGCAGGGATCGCCTGGGCGCTCGGCACTTTGCGGCGAACCGCGAACCAAACCGCTCCTTTGGAAACACTGACCGGCTTGGGCCTGCGCAACGCCGCCCGGCGGCGGGGACGCAGCGTGGCCACGATCGCGGTCCTCGCGAGCGGGGTCTTCATGGTCATCGCCGTGGATGCGTTTCGCCTGCGCGGCGACGGTACTCCCGCGGATCGGCAGACGGGCACGGGCGGCTTCGCCTTGGTGGCCGAATCTTCCTCTCCAATTTACGAGGACCTCAATTCGTCCGCTGGTTTGGACGCTTCGGGACTTGACGCCAGGAAGCTCGCGGGCGTCCGCTTCGTGCCGATGCGGGTGCGGGAAGGGGATGACGCGAGCTGTCTCAACCTCAATCGGGCGCTGGTTCCGCGGCTGCTCGGCGTGAAGCCCTCGGAGCTGGCGCAGCTCAATGCTTTCCGATTCGGCGGGCGGTGGAAAGGCGCCGATGGGGCGAAGAAAGGCTGGGCGCTGCTTGACAGCACCGGTGGGGCCGAACCCATCCCAGCCATCGCGGATGAAGCGACCTTGGAATGGGCGCTCCAGAAGAGCTTGGGCGATGTTGTGACGTATCAGGATGAACGCGGGCAGCCCTTCCAAGTGCGATTGGTCGCCACGCTGGCGGGGAGCATTTTGCAAGGCAGTCTGCTGATCTCCGAGGAGGCGTTCATCCGGCGGTATCCCAATCAGGGCGGCTACCGCTTTTTCCTGATCGATGCGCCGCGTGGACCGCATGGTGAGCCCTCGCCCGGGGTGTTGGCAGAACTGGCGAGCGGCTTGGGCCAACGCGACTTTGAGCTGCGTTCCACGGATGAGCGTCTGCGGGAATTGCAAGCGGTCGAGAATACCTACCTGGCGATTTTTCAAGCACTCGGCGGCTTGGGTCTGCTGCTCGGCACCGCCGGACTGGCGATCGTCGTTGCGCGCAATGTGCTGGAGCGGCGCCGGGAATTTGGGCTGCTCGAGGCGGTCGGCTTTCGTGCGGCGCAAATGCGTCAGTTAGTCTTCGCGGAGCATCGTTGGCTTATTTTCACGGGGCTGGCGATTGGACTGCTGAGCGCGCTGGTAGCGGTCTGGCCGAACTTGCGCGGTGTGGCGCGGAGCTTTCCCGTGGTGGAAATGGGTGCGCTGGCGATGGGGTTGCTCGCCTCTTCGCTGGGCTGGACCTGGCTGGCCACCCGCCTCGCACTTCGGGGAGATCGGCTGTCGAGTTTGCGCAGCGAGTAGGAGCCCAGGTGCGGCGATTCAGAAGCGCGTGAGGGTGTCGCTCTGGGCGAGGCGGCCCTCGGAGCGGCGATAGATCGCCACCCAACTGGCGAGCAGCCAGGCGCCAAGGAAGGCGGTGAGCCAGGGGAAGAGCAGCGTCCAGATGAGGGCTGGTGCGGTGCCCGAGCCGAAGCCGCGGACGACGAGGAGATCAGCGAGGTGAAGCCCGTAGAAGTGCAGGGCGGCGATGATGATGAGCCAGCAGAGCGCCCAGCCGTGGCGTCGTACGAACCGGAAGTGATCGAGCAAGCCGCAGCCGAGCGATTCGCTGTGGAAGGTGAGGGTAATTTGGAGCGTCGCGAAGAGGAGCAGGACCGCATCCAGGGCCTGGCGCATGAGGGCGATGCGAGACTCAAAAGCCTCGAAGGAGGCAGGCAGGAAATCGGCAAAGGCCGGGAAGTTGCGGAGCGTCAGCGGCAGGTCGATAAAGGCGCTGCTCAGGAACATCACGACACCAGCCCAGCGCGCGACCGAGGAGAAGCGCCGAATGGCCATGGCAGACAGATGCTGGTGGGTGAAGGTGAGGCCGCGCATCCAGCAGTAGGCCACCAGGATGAGGTAAATCTGCACGCCGACGCCGACCATATACTCGAACAGAAAGCCGAGCCACGCGATGACTGGCGCCCATTGCACCCAGAGCGCGGGGCGCAGCGGAGGGATGGTGAAATAGAGAGTGGGTTTGGCCAAGGCTGCCGCGGCGCAAAGGAGGACGAAGAGATGCACGAGGCAGCCGAGCCAACCGAAACGTTTGCGCAAGGCGCGGAGAAGGACGCCCTGGCAGCCGTGCCAGTTGACCCAAAGGAGTACCGCGGCCAGCGCGGCGAGGGGGAAGGTGGAGACGAGGTTGTTGAAAAGTCCGGCGGTGCCGTCGAGGGCCGGAGCGACTGCGGCATGGGCGGCCTCGGCGAGTGAATCGCCGGGCCAGAACCCAGAGCGCATCGTTGCTGCCGTAAAGCCAGTGCCAATCCCAGCGAAAAGGGGAGCGGAAGGTTTGCAGGGAAAACTCCGCTTCGCTCCGGGACGCTCAAGGCGAGCAGGATTTGACCGCGAGGTGAAACAGGGTGTAGGTAAAGCCGCAGAGTCCGAGCGCTCCGGGAGCACCGGATAGCGCCGCACCGCGCGCCAGCCATCCAGCAGGCTTCGCCGCACCGGCACAGTCCACATCAGCAGCACGTACCCGCCAAGCCACCGAGAAGCGCGGCCAGGATGGCACGATACGAAGAAGGTCGGGAGCAAAAACCAGTTCGAGCCGGAAAGGGCAGCACGGAGAGCCACAGGCTCCTCCGGCCTCAAGCAGCCCTACGAGTACTTGACGCTCTTCCCCGGCTCCATCTCGTAGCAGAGGGCCAGGCGCTCGGTGGTGTGGGGCTGGATCACTTCCGTGATGAACTTCATGTAGATGGCGTCGTCCTCCGTGACGGCGAGCTTTTCCATGCGACTCGAAATCCATGGTGATGAAGAAGGGCCACTCGGAATCGCCATCGATCGCCTTGCCGCATTTTACGGTGAGAATCTCCGGAATCTTGAGCAGCTGAATGCGCGTCGAGACCATCATCTCCTCGAGCTTGGGGAGGGTGACTTCCGGCTTGAGCTTGAAGAGGGCAACTTGGTGGACCATTGGGAAGGTGGGTATGTAGTGGGCGAGCGCGGGCCGCGCAAGGATGGAGTGCGGTGGACGCGGATCCGCCCCGGACGCGCTGCGAACTTCTTACGGCGCCTGCGCCGAAAGGGGAGCGGAGGCGGGGAGCGGTTGATTTCCCGAAGCGCGTTGAGAATCGGCCTAGGATAAACCCCGAAGAAGATGATGGCAGCGGCGAGAGTCCCAATCAGCGTCCGGGTCCACGGTCCGATGACGATGCGTGTTTCGTCGCTCGGATCCTGCCAGTACATCGCGCCGACAACCCGCAGGTAGTAGTAGAAGCCGGCAGCGACGGAGACGGCGCCAACCGCCACCAGCCAGTAATGCTCCGCTTGCAGGGCGGCGGCGAAAACCATGAACTTGCCCATAAAGCCCGCGGTAAACGGGAGCCCGCGAGCGAAAGCATGGCGATCAACATGCCAAAAGCGAGAAACGGGGAGCGTTTGGCGAGGCCATTGAAATGCACGAGGTCGTCGCCGCGGGAATGGTTGGCGACGACGATCAGGACGATGAACGCCAGCAGTGTCATCAAGAGATAGGCCGCGAGGTAAAAGGAGACCGCCGCGCCCGCCGAGCCGAGCATGCCGCTGACGGGCGCCACACTCGCCACCGCGACCAGCAAGTACCCAGCATGACCGATGCTGGAGTAGGCGAGCATGCGCTTCACGTTATCCTGCGGCATCGCGGCGAGGTTGCCGTAGAGGAGGGAGAGGACCGCGAGAATGGCGAGCAGTCCGACGACTTTGTGTTGGAAGGCGGGGACCGTCAGAAAGGGCCCGACCACGCGCATGAGAACCACGAAGCCAGCGGCCTTGGAGCCGACCGAGAGGAAGGCGGTCACGGGCGTGGGCGCGCCTTGATAGACATCGGGGACCCAGATTTGGAAGGGCGCGGCGGCAATCTTGAAACCGAGGCCGACCAGCACGAGAAAGATGCCAAAGAGCAGCGGCGTCTCGGAGCCGGTGAGGAGCGGTAGTTTCTCAGCGATACGGGCGAGATTCGTTTCACCCGTCAGGCCGTAAATCCAAGTAATGCCGTACACGAGGAAGCCAGTCGAGAGCGCGCCGAGGATGAGGTATTTGACGCCGGCCTCGAGGGAGGCGTTGTTCCGGCGCAGGTAGGCGACGAGAATGTAGAAGGAGATGGTGACCAGCTCGAGCGAGACAAAGATGAAAAGGAAATCAACCGCCGAGGCCATGAACATGAGTCCGGCGCACGTAAAGACGGGCAAAAAGTAGAATTCGCCGAGCCCCGCGCCGGGCTGACCTTGCGGCAGAAAGCGGGCGAGGACGCTGCGATACTCGAGCGACATGGCGAGCACGATCATGGTCGTGAGCAGCGCCAGACGCTTGAAGAACATCGCCAGGGCGTCGGCGGAGTAGAAGTTCCAGAAGGGCTCGGCGGGCAGCGGATCGGGATTGCCGGTCGTGAAGAAGGAAAAGCAAAAAACCCAGCCGAGAACGAAGATGCCGGTCTGAGCGATCCAGCTTTTCTGCGCGGACTTGGAGAAGGATTCCGCGAGGAGCAGGTAAAGCCCGAGGACCAAAACGATGATCTCGAGCGTCAGCGGGGACAGCGGTCTCATGAGTGGGGAAGGAGTGCCTGGAGCGCCGGGGTGAGATACGAAAGGAAAACTTGCGGGGCGAAGCCGGCCAGCAGCAGCACGGCGACCAGCAGGATGATCGGCCAGCGTTGACCAGCCGCGGGGTCGGTCCAGGCGAGAACCGTCTTGGAGGCGGGGCCGAAGAAGACAGCGCGATAGGCGCGTAACATATACACGGCGGAGATGACGACGCCCCAAAGCGCGAGGATGGTGGCGAGCTGGAAGGGCGAGAACTGCGGAGTGGCGGAGTTCTTGAAGGCACCGAAGAAGATCATGATTTCACCGGCAAAATTGCCAAAGCCCGGCAAGCCAATGGAGGCAAACGCGGCCAAGCCGAAGATCGCTCCGAGCAGCGGCATGGAAGTCGCCACGCCGCCCAGGCTCTCGAAAGAAAGGGTGCGGTTGCGCTCGCGCAACTGGCCCACGATTCCGAAGAGCGCCGCAATTGAAAGGCCGTGCGCAAACATCATGAGCGCCGCGCCGCTGAGACCGATGAGGTTGAGCGAGGCGATGCCGAGGAAGATGTAGCCCATGTGCATCACGCTCGAGTATCCCAGCATCAGGTCGAGCTTGCGCTGGGCGATGGTGACGAGGCCGAGATAGATGATATTGGCCAGCAGCAGCAGCAGCACGAGGCGCGACCAATCCTGCGCGCCCGCGGGCAGGAGCGGCACGGCCAGGCGGAGCAGCCCATAGAGGCCGAATTCCTTGAGCACGCCCGCGTGCAGCATGGCGGCGGGCGCGGGCGCGGCGGCGTAGGCGGAAGGCGCCCACGAGTGGAATGGGAAGAGCGAAACGAGGGTGCCGAAGCCGAGGAACAGCAGGAGAAAAGGAAGGCTTTGCGCCGGCCGCCGGGATGGGATGAGTGCGGGCGAGGCTTTGCATCTCGATCATGTCGAAGGTGCGCGCTTCGACAGGGAGAGCCTGGTAAAGAGCAATTAGCCCGGCCAGCACGACAAAGCTACCCAGCGCGAGATAGATGGTGATCTTCCACGCCGCGGCAAAGCGTTCGCCGGAGCCCCAGAGACCGATGAGCAGGAAGGTCGGGATGAGCGCCAGTTCGTGAAAAGCGTAAAAGAAGAACAAGTCCTGCGCGGCAAAGGCACCCGCCGCGCCAGCGCTAATGAAGAGAAGGCAGGCGTGGAAAAGATGCGAGCGCTTCTCCAGCTTCGGACTGAGCCAGACGGCGGCGAACGTCACGAGCGCCGTCAGCAGTAACATGACCAGACTAAGGCCGTCGGCGGCCACCAAGTAGCTGAACTTCCACTCGGGCACGAGGGCCATTTGCGAGCGGAACTGGAAACCACCGGCCGCGCGGTCATAGGAAGCGAACGCGAGCAGCGCCACGCCAAGTTGCGCGCCAGCGGCCACGAGGGCGGTCTTGCGCGCCACGGCCCCCAGCAGGAGCGCCACGGCCGCCACGAGCGGAATGAGGATGAGAAGATTGAGCATCGCGAAGGGCCTTGCGGGCGGCTGCTAATGGATAAAAAGCATGAAGAAGAGGAGCGCCACGGCACCGGCTCCGAATAGGAAGGCGTAGCCTTGCAAGTTGCCAAATTGCAAAAACCGCATGACGAAGCCTGAGCCCCAAGTCACGCCGCTCAAACCCCGCACGAAGAGCCCGTCAATGATCCATTGGTCAAACAGGGCGGCGATCCTGGCCAGGAGATCGTGGGTGCCGGCGATCAGCGCAGCATAGAATTCGTCGAAATAGAACTTGCGACGCAAGAGCGGGATGAGGATCGGATCTTTCTCCGCCTGCGGGTAAATAAGACCGGCTAAGACGATGCCGCCGAGGAAGGTGGCAATCGCAAGCACGGGCACAAACCCGGAGTGCGGAATCTCCTCCAGCTTCTCCATGAACGGGTGGCCGAAGAAGCCGCCCGCGATGAAAGGCCACCCAGCGACGACGGAGAGGACTGCCAGGATGAGCAGCGGCGCGGTCATGGCGGCTGGGCCATCGTGGCCGTGCTCGGCTTCGGGCGAGCGGGCGCGACCGAGGAAGGCGACGATGATCAGGCGCGCCATGTAGAAGGCGGTGAGGAAAGCGGTGAGGACTGCCAGGACAAAGATCACCTTGTTCTGGCCGTAGGCGGCGAGCAGGATGGAGTCCTTCGAGAAGAAACCAGCGAAGGGCGGACAGCCCATGAGGGCAAGCGTGCCCACGACGAAGGTCCAGAACGTCCTGGGCATACGGCGGCGGAGTCCGCCCATGCGCCAGATGTTTTGCTCGTGGTGCAGCGCATAAATGACCGCGCCGGCTCCCAGGAAGAGGAGCGCTTTGAAAAAGGCATGAGTGAAGAGATGAAACATGCCGGCGTTCGGCGCGCCCAAGCCGACGGCGGAAACCATGTAGCCGAGTTGCGAGAGGGTGGAGTAGGCGAGAATGCGCTTGATGTCATCCTGCTGCGTCGCCATGAGCGCGGCGAGGACGGCGGTGACAATTCCAATCCACGAGATCACTTGCAGCGCGTCCGCGGAGGCGCCAATCAGGAAGAAGACGCGGACCAGCATGTACACCCCAGCGGCGACCATGGTGGCGGCGTGGATCAGTGCCGAGACCGGGGTCGGTCCCTCCATCGCATCGGGCAACCAGACGTGCAGCGGGAATTGCGCGGACTTGCCCACCGCCCCGCAGAAGATGCAGAGCGCCGCGACCGTGAGGTAGGCGGGCATGGCCGTGAGCGCGGCCATGTTGGCCTGAAGGGCGCTGAAGCCAATGGCACCGGTGGCGCTCCAGACCATCAAGATGCCGATCATGAAACCGAAGTCGCCAAGACGATTGGTGATGAAGGCTTTGTTGGCCGCAGCGGCAGCGCTGTCACGTTGGAACCAATGGCCGATCAGCAGGTAAGAGGAGGCGCCGACCAGTTCCCAGAAAATGAACATCATGACGAAGTTATCCGCCAGGACGATGCCGAGCATGGAGAACATGAAGAGCGACAAACCGCCAAAGAAGCGCGCCCTGGCGTCGTCGTCGTGCATGTACACGAGCGAGTAAATATGGACGAGCGCGCCCACTCCCGTGACGATGAGCAACATGACTTTGCTCAAGTCATCTACGACGAGTCCAATGGGAACTTGAAACGCCGGGCCCAGGTCGATGAACGAGATTTGATTGAGCCCGACGGTATTGGGACTGAGAAAAGCGACAACACTGCCGACGAATGAGCCACAAACCGCGAAGACCGAGAGGAGTGCGCTGGCCTCGCCCGACTTGCGCGTCAGCAGCAGGATGCCCAGCGCGCTGAGCAACGGACAGATCAGGATAAACCAAGGGATGTTGTTATTCATGGAGAGCCCTTGAGCAAGCGACGATGGGTGACTGAGAACACGAGGGACAATTTAATATCAGGAGCGTTGAGCCTTATTGATCCCCGCAGCAGGCAGGAGGAGCGGTCGAGATTTGTGTCCACGGAAAACACGGAAAACACGGAAGGGTAGGTTTACGCCCGCAGGTCCGGGGCAGAATCGCGCCACTGGTCGTGAGCGAGGATGCGTTGGTGTTCCAACTGTGGATGATGGCCGAAATTGACCAACAGCCCCAAGGGCTTTCTGGTGGCCCTCAGATAGTTCAGCAACTGCGCCTGGTGCCGCTTCTCGAGTTGGGGCAATGCCTTCAACTCCACGACGATCTGACCGAAGCATACAAAGTCCGGGATATACGTTTGGGTGAGCTTCACTTCCTTGTACTCCAGTTCGAAGAGAGGCTTTTCGAAAGACCGGTAAATTCCGAAGGCCGAATTCGATGCGGAGGCATTCCTGATAAACCGCCTCCAAAAACCCGCAGCCTTGCTGCCTGTATACTTCGAAGCAGGCGCCAAGAATGCGATAGGTCTCTTCCTCGAGAAAGAGCGACTTTTGCATTTCCGTTTTTTCCGTGTATTCCGTGGACCAACGTTTTGTGGGTTTAGAACTTGAGGGTGGTGAGGTCTTCGACGTGGGTCGTTTGCCGGGCGCGGTAGAGGGCGACGATGACGGCGAGACCCACGGCTACTTCGGCGGCGGCGACGGTGATGATGAAGAAGACGAAGACCTGCCCGTTATAGTCCGGAAGGCCATTCGGCTGGACGTGAAAGCGAGAGAAGGCGACCAGGGAGAGGTTGGAGGCGTTCAGCATCAGCTCCAGACACATGAAAATGATGATGATATTGCGGCGCAGCATGACGCCGGCAAAGCCGATGGCGAAAAGCAGGCCGCTGACCAGGAGGTAGTCGTTGAGCGTGGGACTCATAGTTTACTTGAGTTCGCGCTTTGAGAGGACCACGACGCCGATGGTGGAGACCAGAATCAGCACGCCGACGACTTGCAACGGAAGATGGTAGCGGCTGAAGATGGCCTCGCCGATCTGCTTCACGTCATCCACCTTGCTGGTGGCTGCAGGAGCTGGGAAATGCAGGAGTGGATGCCGAAGGCCGTTCGGCAGAGGTCACGACTGGCCTTCCTCCTGGGAATCCCTGGGCGTTGCCGAAGCCAGGATCATCGTTGCGGCGACACGACGCCTTCTTCCGAATGCGACCTGACCGGAACGTGAGCGGAGGGAACTTCGTCTGCCGCCAATCGTCAGATGATGCAGAACAAAGAAGAGTTGCGCGACGAAGCCAAGCGCCACCAAGCCGCCGCCAATGATCCCCAGCAAGTTGAACTGGCGGCGCTGCTCGGCCCGAAGTCGAGCAGCATGATGATAAATAGGAAGAGGACCATGACGGCGCCGGCATAGACCAGCACTTGCAGGACGCCGATTAGGTAGGCGTCCAAGCCAACGAAGAGCGCGGCCAGGCCCATGAACGAGACGACGAGGCTGAGGGCGCTCGCAACGGGGCTGCGGTTGACGACGACGCAGCGCGCCGAAGATCAGCGTGAGCGCGGAGAAGAACCAAAAGAGCGGCGCAAACATGGGACGAGCTATTTCTCCGGATTCCACTTATGGACGAGGCCGGTCCAGACGCCGCCGAGCTCGTAGAGTTTCGCCTTGTCATGCACCATCTCGGCGCGGCTGGTGCCGGTGATGGCGTAATCTTTGCGAAGGAAGATCGCCTGCTCGGGGCAGACTTCCTCGCAGAGGCCGCAGAAGATGCAGCGCGCCATGTCGATGTCGAATTCCTCGGGGAACTTCTCTACTTTGGCGAAACGGCTGGTCGCGGGAATCTCGCCCGGCGCGATGCGGATGCAGCGGGGCGGACAAATGAATTCGCAAAGCTGGCAGGCGACGCAGCGTTCGCGCCCGTGGTCGTCCTTCACCAAAGTCGGCGCGCCGCGATAATACTCCGGCATGTGGGAATCCCACTTCTCCTCGGGATATTGCATGACGACCTTGGTCCGCCCGAGGATCATGTTCTTGAAGTGCTTGAGGGTGATGACAAGCCCCGCGACGAATGCTCGGGAGATAGAACTTCTCCGCGAAGGTGAGCTTGGGACGTGAGATGGTGTAGCCCATGGCGGAGAATCAGGTGATGGCCAGCACGCCAGCGGTGAGGAAGATATTCACGAGGGCGATTTCAAAGAGATAGAGCCAGCCGAGCGCATGAGCTGATCGAAGCGGAAGCGCGGCACCGTCCAGCGCACCCAGATGAAGAAGACGAGCAGCAGGCCACTTTGCCGAAGAAGACGGTGATATTGATCAAGCCGACGATGATGCCCCCCAAGTGGGTCGAGCTTTCCGCCGTATTGATGGGGAGAAAGGGGAGATGCCAGCCGCCGAGGAAGAGCGCGACGATGACGGAGGAGCCCGCGATCATGGCGGTGTATTCACCCAGGAAGAACAGCGCGAATTTCATCGCCGAGTACTCGGTGTGATAACCGGCGACGAGTTCGGTCTCGGATTCAGGAAGATCGAAAGGGAGCCGATTCGTTTCGGCAAACATCGAGATCGTGAAGACGACGAAAGAGATGAAAACGGGCAACCACAGGAGCAGCTTGCCAAGGTGGAAGTCGCCATTGGTGAAGGGGATCAGCAACCAGCCGTGTTGCGGCCTGGTACATGACTTGATCAGAGAGATTCAGATTGCCGTAAATCATCAGAAGCGGCACGGCACTCAGTCCCATGCGAAAGTTCATACGAGATCATCTGCGACGACGAGCGGATGCTGCCGAGGAAAGGGTACTTGGAATTGGAGGCCCAGCCTGCGAGCACGATGCCATAGACGCCAATGGAGGTGACAGCGAAGACGTAGAGGATGCCGACGTTGATATCCGCCACGACCATCTTTTGCCCAAAGAGAAAATTGCCGAAACGGAACGACAGCCAGCGTGCAGAGCGCGGGCACCATCGCGAGACAAGGCGCCAGCCAATAATAGAATTTATTGACGTGCCCCGGGGTGAACTCTTCCTTGAGCAGAAACTTCACAGCATCAGCCACCGGCTGACCAAGGCCGCCGAGCCACGGCGAGAAATCCTTTTTAAAGCCGAGCAGAGTGAGCGGAAAGCCGGTCCGATTTGGCCCGACACGATCCTGAATGAGCGCTGAGACGCGGCGCTCCGCATAGACGGTGTAAGAGACCAGCGGCAGAACGACGCCGAAGATGAGGAAAGCCGTTTTGGCGACGGAGGCGATGAGGAGCAGCCAGGGAAGTTGGTGGAGAATTTCCATGGCTTAGGAGGCGGGCGCCGGCAAAGTGAGTTGGACTCCGAGGTCGCCGATTTTGGAGAGGTTAAGGTCGGCCAGGGCCGGGATTGCGCGCGGCCATCTGGCTGAAGACATCCTCGATCATCCCGAGGCCATTGGTGCCGCTGACGGCTTGAATCAGAGTCGCGGAGAATCTCCCAGTCATCGCGCGCCGCGCCGGGAGGCTGAACCGCGCGGTTCAATCGCTGAAGACGGCCCTTGATGTTGATCATCGAGCCGCGCTTTTCAGCCCAGCCACTACCGGGCAGGACCACGGAAGCATGCGCCGTGGTGGTGTTTGCATGAAGATGAAGCACGACGAGCGAATCGAGTCGGGCCAGGTCCGCCTGAGTCAAACCGCATTCGGTCGCATCCTCGCCCAAAACCAGCAGAGACTTGATGGAGCCATTGCGGACGCCTTCCACGATGGCGGAGAGGCCGGCGCCGGATTCTTTCCCCGTCAAGCCGAGAAGCTGTGCGCCAGTGGTATTAGGATTGCGATCGGCGACGATCATAATGCCATCCGGCTCGCCACGGCGCGGGAACGATATCCAGCTTCTCGACATGGAGAACGCTTGCGAGGCGCTTGGTGAGAAAGAGTTCTTCGTTCGTCATGCGCCCGGAGGCAATGAGCGCAACGACTGCCGGTCGGCGCCGCCTTGAGTGAGGCCGCGGCGGCGGACAGGGCACGCGGCCACTCCATGGGCGGCCTTGCACCAGCGGAGAGGTGAGGCGATCTTCGGCAGTGAGATACTTGAAGTTCAGCCGATGCGAGTCGGGAAGCCAGCAGCCGTTGACGTCGTTATTTTCCCGCGGAGTGATGCGATAGATTTTCTCCTGGCGGCTGCCGATGGTGATATTCGCGCCCAAGCCGTCGTTCACATCAATCGTCTTGGTTTCCTTGAGGAACCAGACGCGCATCTTGAAGCGGAAGTCGCTCGAGGTGAGCGCCCCGACGGGACAAATATCGACGGTATTGAGTGAGTAATTGCTTTCGAGCAGACGGTCGGGATGACAGGCGATGGTCGAGTACGAGCCGCGATCAACAAAGCCGAGCACGTCATCCTTGGCCACTTCCTTCATGAAGCGAATGCAGCGCGAGCAAAGGACGCAGCGCTCGGCGTCGAGGGTGACGCGCGGGCCGAGCTCGATGTTTTTCGGCTTCTTTACCTTGTGCTCGAGGAAGCGCGAACTGGCGTTGCCGTACTCGACCGAGAACTCCTGCAAGCGGCATTCACCCGCCTGATCGCAGATCGGGCAATCGAGCGGATGATTGATGAGAAGAAACTCCATCACACCCTGCCGGCACTCTTTAACCATCGGCGAATCCGTGCGAATGCCCATCCCTTCAGCGACATCCTGAGCGCAGGAGATCTGGGGGCGCGGGATCCAGGCGATTTCCGGCTTGCCATCGGCGCCGAGGACCGGCTTGCGGTCGGGCGTCATCTTCGGCATGCCCATTTCGACGAGACACATGCGGCAGTTGCCGGGCGAGGAGAGCTTCGGGTGATAGCAATAGCGCGGAATGAACTTGGCGGCCTGCGAGCAAGCCTCGATGACGCGCGTGCCCTTGGGGAATTGCAACCAGGCACCGTCGATCTGCACATTCAGCATCTGGACAGCGGGCGAAGCGGAGGTGGTGGTGCTCATCTCGTGTTAGAGGAGGGCTTTGAAAGCCTCGACAGTGATTCCGGCGTCACGAATCAGGGAGCGCAACGTCCCGTTGGGCAGCTCGCGATGGTTGGGTACGGTCAGGCAATGATACGGCGGCAGATTTTGCCGCAGGATCATGTGACTTCCGCGCTGGCGGTCGAAACTCATAACCGAGTTGGTGCATGGCTTTGACGAATTCGCGACCGGAGATACGAGGCAGGTGACTCAAACCTCGACAATCTCCTCGGTTAAAGGTGCTGGAATCGGATCGCCGTGTGATTGGCGGCACTCAAGATAGCCAGCGATAGCTTCCTTGATGTTGGTGAGCGCCTCTTCGCGCGTCCGACCATCGGAGATACAACCCGGAAGCGCCGGCACTTCGGCGACGAACACCCCGTCTTCGTCCGGTTCGATTAAGACTCGGTATTTCATACAAATAGGTACTACCGCGTCGCCGCCGGCGCCATGATTTCTCGACCATTCCCGCGCGGCGCGGGGACCGAGGGAATGGTTTGATTCGCAACCAACTCCTCCGGGTTGTACTCGGGCGGCATCGGCGGCGGCAGTGGCTTTGGTCGATTGGCCGGTGAATTCCTCGCTTGAATTTGGCAACAAAGCTTTGCACTGGCCAGGCGCAGGCTTCGCCGAAGGCGCAGATGGTCTTGCCGGCGATGTTATCCGCGACATTCTTGAGTAGGTCGGGGTCGCGCGAGGTGCCGCCGCCAGCCAGGATGCGGTCGGTGATCTTCTTCATCCAGAGCGATCCTTCGCGGCAAGGGGTGCATTGGCCGCATGATTCGTGCGCGTAGAATTCGTTGATGTTATTCAACATCGCGACCATGTCGCGGGAATCATCCATGACAATGACACCGCCGGAGCCAGCCATGGAGCCAGCGGCGGCGAGGGTGTCGAAGTCCATCGGGACATCTTCCAAGGCGACTTCGCGGTCTTTGATCTTATACTTTTCTCCAGCGCGCAGGACCTTGGCGGAAGAGCCGCCGGGAATGACGGCTTTGAGTTGCCGACCGGGCTTAAGACCGCCGCAGAGGTCGTGGATCAGCTCCCCCAAAGTGACGCTGCCAACTTCCACCTCGTAATAGCCGGGGCGCTGGACGTCGCCAGAGACACAGAGAATACGGGTGCCCGTGTTATTGGGGCGGCCGAGCTTCGCGAAGCCTTCGCCGCTGAGGCGGACGATATGCTTCACGTCGCAAAGCGTCTCGACGTTGTTCACGATAGTTGGGCACTGGTAGAGGCCGAGCACCGCAGGGAAGTAAGGCGGCTTGATGCGCGGGTAGGCGCGCTTGCCTTCCAGAGACTCGATGAGTCCGGTCTCTTCACCGCAAATGTAAGCGCCGGCGCCGCGGTGGACGTAAATCTCCAGATCAAAGCCGGAGCCCAGAATATTGCGGCCAAGGAATCCCGCCTGACGGGCCTCCGCGAGCGCCTTTTCGAGGATTTGCGCTCCTTCCGGAAATTCGCCGCGGATGTAGATATACGCCAGACTCGCTCCGACCGCGAAGCAGGAGATGATCATCCCCTCGAGAAGCTGATGCGGATCCTGATGAATGATATAGCGATCCTTGAAAGTGCCGGGCTCCGACTCATCGGCGTTGCAGATGAGATAAGTCGGTTTCGGACCGCCGCGCTTGATGAAGCCCCACTTGACGCCGCAAGGGAAACCAGCACCGCCGCGCCCACGCAAGCCGCTCTTTTTCACCTCATCGACGATGACCTCGGGCTTCATCGTGAAAGCCTTCTTCAGGTCTTCGTAGCCGCCATCGGCTTGATAAGTGGCGAGGTCATTGCGCCAGCCTTCGCGATCAATGTTCTTAAAGACCAGGCGATGCTCGCGCGGGTGCGGCGCACGGACGCGCGGCGTGGTGGCATCCGAGCGATCGAGTTTGAGGAGAGCCGCAGCGCCGGAGCGCGGATTGATGTTTTCGTGGAAGAGGTCATCCACCATGGCCACGGGGGCGGAGCCGCAAGAGGCGAGACATTCAACAAACTCGATGGAGTACTGTCCATCTGCCGAGACCGTGATTGGGCTGCCGTGACCAACATTATGAACGCGCGGGACTGGTCTCTTGTTCCCCCGTGATAGCTCTCTCCGCGCCATGTCCATGCTCTGCATCTCCGTGGTGCCCGCCATCCTCAAGATCAATCCCGGCTGCCTTGGCGATTTGATTACGCAACTCGTAGCTTCCAGCCATGGCGCACGAGAGCGTGCGGCAGACGCGAATGTGCCGCCGGCCGGCGGGCGCACGGCGAAACATCGGGATAGAAGGTGACCAACTCCAGGATGTTGATCGGCTGCAGTTCCAGCCGCGTCGCAATCCAGGTGACCGCTTCATCCGAGATCATCCCGAACTGCTCTTGAAACAGATGCAGCAACGGCAACGCCGCACTGCGCAGACGCTCCAGGCGAACACGCTTCTTCTCTCCTCGAACTCCTCCATGCGAAAGCGCGCGCGCAGACCATCTTCGTCCGGCAAACGCGACGGGAATCGGGTAATGCGACACCGCTTCGTCCACCCTGGCGGTTAGTTCAGGAGGAATGGTCATGGCATGAGACGAGCACTGGGCGGACGAGGATCATCCAGACGAGCCATTTGAATGAGCTTACTCTCGAAGAAGTGCAGTTCGTAAGTGTCGTCGCCTTGCTGGTAGTAATAGCGGAAAACCTCCACATCGCGCAGCGAAGTCTCCGGGCGGATCGATGCGGTGGGGCGGGCCGAGGACCGACTCGACCTCCTTCGTCGTCAGCCCCACATCGCGCGCCCCGTGGCGCGCCTGATCCTGCGTCTGCGGCAAAGGCGCGCTCGACGACTGCGATATTATCCCGCGAAACATGCTGGCGCTGCTTGCACCCGCCCAAGGCGAAGCAGGCGCCAGCGGCGGATGATGGCGGCTGGCCATGTTCATCGGTCGCACTCGCCCATGACGAAATCGAGCGAGCCCAGGATCGCCACCACGTCGCTCATCATGTGGCCTGGCAGGACCTTCGGCAGGATGGAAAGATTGCAGAAGGAAGGGGCGCGGATTTTCAGCCGGTGCGGAGTGCCGCCGCCCTGCGAGTTGATGTAAAAGCCGAGCTCGCCCTTGGGATTTTCCACGCCGAGATAGACTTCGCCGGCGGGGGCGTCGAGCCCTTCCGTGTGCAGGATGAAATGGTGGATCAGCTCCTCCATCTTCGTGAGCACCGTCGTCTTGGGCGGCGGATAATTCTTCGGGTCATCGACGGTGATCGGCCCATCGGGCAGCGTCTCAAGGACTTGCTCGAGGATGCGGACCGACTGCCGCATCTCTTCCATGCGGACGAGAGTAGCGGTCGTAGCAATCGCCCACGGAGCCGAGCGGCACGTCAAATTCATACTGCTCGTAGCCCAGATACGGATGCTTCTTGCGCAGATCGTGATCGACGCCGCAGCCGCGCAAGATTCGGGCCGGTGAGGCCGTAGGAGATGGCGTCTTCCTTTGAGATGATGCCGACGTCGCGTCGTGCGATCGACAAAAATGCGGTTGCGCGTGAGGAGCTTATCGACCTCGTCGATGGCGGGGAGAAACTCATCCAGGAACTTGCGGATGCGCGTGAAAAATTCGGGCTGCAAGTCGCGCGTCATGCCGCCGATGCGCGTGTAACTGGTGGTGAAGCGCGCGCCGGAGATGATCTCCCAAAGGTTGTAGATTTTCTCCCGCTCGGTGAAGGTATAGAGGAAGACGGTCATCGCGCCGACATCCATGGCGAAGGCGCCGATACCAAGCAGGTGCGAAGAGATGCGCCCCAGCTCGCAGCAAATGACGCGGATCGCTTCACCGCGCGGCGGCAGACGCCAGCCCATGAGCTTCTCTACCGCGAGCGCGTAGGCGACGTTGTTCGAGATGGGGGCGAGGTAATCCAGCCGGTCCGTGTAGGGGACAAACTGGTTGTAGGTCATGTTTTCGGCGATCTTCTCGTCGCCGCGATGGAGGAAGCCGATGTCGGGCGTTGCCTTGGTGATGATCTCGCCGTCGAGTTCGAGCATGATGCGCAGCACGCCATGGGTCGCGGGATGCGACGGCCCCATGTTGAGGATGAGCTTTTCGCCCAGAATATCCTGCGTGGCGGGCTCCAGATGAGCGAGCGCGCGCTCGGTTCTGAGGAGCGGGTCCGGAGCTTCGATCTCGTGAGTCGTGAGAGCCATGGTGTGCCCGGGGAAGGCGGTCGGGAGACGGTAGGTTCAGGGCGGGAAGGGGTGCAAGGGCTATTTGTGAAATTTTTCACAAGCGGTCTTCGCGAGGGGAGGGAGGACGGCAAAAAGGGAGTGCATGACGTGGAGCGCGGCGCGGCCATGAAGAAAGAGGCGACTGCCAGAAGCAAGGTTCTCTCTGGTCCCAAACTGTCCTTCCCGATGTGCCTTCCTAATGCGCGGCGATGATCCCGCCCCTCCGAGTTGCTCAGAGGCCCGTGCCTTGGTAGATCTCCGCCAAGGTGAGCGCGCAACCGGCATTAGGGAAGGTGAGGCGGGAATCGAGGGCGGTGAGCACCTGTGGTTGCCAGGTGGCGGCTTCGCGCTGCCAGAGGGTGACTTCGCGCTTGTCGGCATCGACGAGAACGCAGGCTTCCATGCTGGGAATCGTCAGGTAAGCCAGGCGCTTTTCGCCGGTGTCGATGCGTGCCGTAGATGCGGAGAGCACTTCAAAAATGACGGTCGGCTCAGTCTGCACGCGGGCCTCGGGACCAGCGGGCTGGCAAATCACAGAAACATCCGGGTAGTAGAAGCGGAGGTCTGAGCCGTGCTCGACCTTGATCATCATGTCTGAGCCGTAGGCGCGGCATTTGCGGCCGCGCAGTTGAGCATGGAGGGACGCGGCAATGTTCATCGCCAGTTCGTTGTGGCGCTGCCTTGCCCCAGCCAGGGCGTACACGACTCCATTCAGAAACTCATGCTTCCCTTCGGCCACCTCCTCCGCGGAGAGGAAGTCATCGGCCGAAGTGAAGAGGGAGTGCTGGACCGCGAAGCTCATGAGCGACTGTTAGGCGATGAGGGGTGGTGAGTCAAAGAACGACTGGTCCGCTGAACGGCCCTACTTCAGCCCTTGACGCGCCCCATGAGTTCCGTGGCCTGTTCGGTTTGCTCAGCAAGATGCCAGCGCGCCTTGCAGTGGCCTCACGCGCCGACGGCGCGGGGGCGGGGGGCGGGAGCGGGAGGCGGGGTGAGGCGCAGATCGGCGGGCAGGGCCGGTGGTTTTTGGTACGTCTCAATCTTGGCGTGCATCTCGGTGAGGCGGAAGTTGTGCGGCGTCTGGTCATCCTGGCCGAGCTTCTTTTTAGCCGCATCGAGCGCCTGTCGCATGGTCGACTTATTTACCGAGTAGAGCATCGCCGTCTCCTCCGTGATGCGGCCTTCGCTGTAGTGCTGAATGATGTCCTGCTCGAAAGAGTGCCAGCCGAGCGTAACGCCCGCCTCGATGCGCGGCGTGCATGTTGCGCGCCTCACTTTCGCCGAGCTGAATGATTTCCCGCGTGCGCAGGTTGCTCCCCATGATCTCGGTGACCAGTTGCCGGCCCGCCGCCGATCTTCGGCGCGAGCCGCTGGCTCACGATGTAGCGCAAGGTGGAGGCGAGCCGCTCGCGCACCTGATGCTGCTCGCCCTGCTCGAACATGCCGATGATGCGGTTGATCGACTGGCAGGCGCTGATCGTGTGCAAGGTGGAATAGACGACGTGACCGGTTTCGGCCGCGGTCAGCGCGATTTCCATCGTCTCGCGGTCGCGGATTTCGCCGACGAGAATGACCTTCGGCGCCTGCCGCAGCGCGGCGCGCAGGCCCATCGAGAAGGAGGAGTAATCGCGCCCGAGTTCCCGCTGGGAGAAGGTCGCATTCTTCTGCGGATGCATGAACTCGATCGGGTCCTCGAGCGTCACGACATGGACGCGGGCCTGCAGGTTGATCTCGTTGAGCATGGCCGCGAGCGTCGTCGTCTTGCCCGAGCCGGTCGCGCCGGTGAGAAAGACCAGGCCGGTCTTTTCCTTGATCATCTCGTGGAAGACCGGCGGCAGGCCGAGCCCTTCGAGGCTCGGAATCTCGGTCGAGAGCTTGCGCATGATGATGGCGTGGCGCCCGCTTTGCCGGAAGATATTCACGCGAAAGCGCGCGGTGCCATTGAGTGAATACGAGGTATCGCATGAGCCATTGTCCTTCAGATCGAGGGCGAGCCGCTCGTTGCCGCCGATGAGGAGCGTGGCAAAACGCTGGGTCTGCTCCGGCTGCAAGCGTGGGCAGCAAATCGGCGATGGCCGTGGGCGTGAGCACCCCATTGATTTCGACCTGGGGCGGCTGCCCGACCACGAAGACCAAATCCGAAGTCCCGCGCCCGCCGGCCTCCAGCATGGTGTGCAGCACATCGTCAAACGGAGTCTCGGCAGCAGAGGTCATGGCGGCGGGATAAAGCCGGATGCGTGCCTTCCGGGCCACGGTGTGCGAAGTGAGAAAATTATCTGCGATGCGGCTGGCTTGCGTCATCAGTGGGCAGGCGTGCGCAGGCTTGACGGTTGACGAGGAGGCGTTCTGCTTTCTCTTTCACCGCACCCTCCACCCCATGAACCCCGATACCGAACTCGCTCACCTCCGCCAGGAAGTCGCCCTGCTGCGCAAGCAGATGAACGACTTGCGGCGCTTCATCACCATCGAGACCGAAGAGGACTCCGATGAGCCACGCAGTATGAACCTGCGCTGCGGCGTCGTCATGATGCAAAATCCGCACGCGCCGCACCAGACGCAGATCTTCATGGGCGGCAGCGAGAATGGGCCGTCTCTTTCGCTTTGGGACAGCCATGAAAAGGGGCGCGTCATCCTCAGCGTCGAGAAGGACGTGCCGACCGTCACCCTCCACACGGTGGAGTTGAAGGAGGCCGTCCTGCTGCGCGCCGACCCGGCGGATGGCCGCGGCCTGGTCGCCGCGTTTGACAACGGCAAACCGCGCGCCCTGATCAAGGCGGGGGAGGGCGATTCCGGCTCCATCAGCGTGGTCCACGATGACGGCCGCTCGCGCATCACCATGCACGGGACCGAGGACTCGGCTTGTCTGCTCGCCGTCAATGCAGACCTGCAGGCGGTGGTCAAAGTCTCCTCCGATGGCCCTTCAGGCGGAGGAGCGGTCGTGGTCAACAACTCCATGGGAAAGCCCGCGGCGTTCATGGTTTGCGGCCCGCAGGGCGGCGCCGTCGTCACGAACGATCCGGACGGCCAGCCCGCCGCCAGTCTGCCCGATGCGGGCTTCGACCCAGGAAAACGAAAGACGGAGGAGTGAGTTTTCCCTCGCAGCCAAACCCCAATTACCGGACCAGCCAGGTCACCCTTTGCTGGTTCGAGGTTCCGGAGTGCTTCGCCTCTCCTTCGATGGCTTTAGAGCCGCAAACGCCATGACGAGTAAAACAATGTACGCGAAGAGAAAGGCTGTTCTTGAGCGCATCAAATCTCTTGAACGAGACATTGGGAGAGCTCGGGAATTCTTGGAGAGCGGGAAGCACGTACATTGGATCGGATTTCGACCTCTGTTTGTCCAAAAACTCAAGGACGGCAAAGAACTGCCGCCCCACAAGGACTGGGTGAAAAACGTGTTTCTGCCCAACAACGAGAAGGCGCTGAGGCGCGCAAGGAAGATCGTTGAACAACTGAAAGGGAGAAGCACAATCTCACTCGGCTTAACTGATCAGCCTTAGCCTCGTCCGGGAGGAGCGTCGAAGCCTCGCGCGGTGGAACAAGCCCGGTCGAGTGGAACCGGGCGGGCCACCTCGGAAAATAGCCTTTTGGCGTCGGCTGGGTGACGAATTTGGTTACGTCTGAGACCAACGGGCCATGGGTGACGGAGGAGAAGCGTCCCTCCCTGTGGTTCGTCTTCGGGAGAGGGTTCTGCGTGCGGTCTGTTCCACCGGTGGAGCCTTGGAAGAGGGAGGAAAGAGTCTGGCTGGACACTCCCTGGTGAACTACAGCTCCAGCGCGAAGCGCAGAGCGTTCTTGATCTGCTCTATCACCTCCTTCGGCAGCACTCCGAGGCGGCGTTCCAGCCTCCTCTGCGGCAGTGCGGCGATGCCTTGTACGTTCGCCACGCCTTCCAGGCGTAGAAACGGCAGCTTGGGCACCTTCACCTCGTATTTGCTCCCCCGATCCTCCGAGGTCAGCGGCACATAGATCACCAGCACCCGAGGCGGGTCTTCGTCATACCTCGACACCACCACGACCGGGCGCGTCTTAGCCGCGAGGCCGAGGTCTGCCAGCCACACCTCACCGGGGCGCGGGTGCATCGAGCAAGTTCAGCACTTCCTGCTCGACGCTCCGCGAGCGTGCGAGGTCCAGAGCATCGTCATCGGCCAGTTCGATAATTTCGGCCACGAGTGCCCGCACCTTTTGTGAGGTCTCCGGCTTCCACTTGTGGAGTTTCGTCTCCAGTGTTTCGGCGATTGCTTCCATGACCTGCGCAGCGTATGCCTCTCGCCGCGCGTCGTCAAACCTCCACGGCCCGTGCCGTCTAATAAATCAGCCTAGCTTCGGCGGGAAGCCCGAGAAAGCGGAGCATAAAAGCGGTTCCGCGCGCTTGCTCTGAAACCGATTAATCGTATTCTCATTTCCATGAGCGTCGAAGACATCAAGCACAACATCGCGTCTCTCTCCGCAACAGAGCAGAGCGAGCTTTCGGCTTTTCTATTCCATCTCCGACACACCTCTGATCCCGACTATCAGGAGCGCGTCGCTTCCCGACTTTCGGATCGTGACACGGCACATTGGCTGACTCCTGAAGAGTTCGAGCGCAAGCTCGACCAGAAGTATGCGTTCGCCATGCGGCCATATGAGGTTTACATGCACTGCGGTCTGCTGGAAGCCGTTCCCAAGAGCGGCATCCAACGCCGGAAGATCATGGACTTCATTTCAGCCTTCGGGAGCATCCTGAGACCCAGGGCGATTTCACCGACAAGGATGCCTCACTCCGGGAACGGCAGATCAAGATCGTCGGCGACTACGCCATCACATTCTGGCTTGATTCACCAGTCCACATCGTCATGGTCGTGGATGTCCGTCCCGCAGACAAATAAGCGCGAACAGATCAGCCTTAGCCTCGATCGGAAGGGGCAGGGCGGGCGAAAGGTCAAAGCTCAGCGCGTTTGAAAGTCCTTAAGGCGCACCTTCTCGTGAAGACCGAGGTCCATTTCCACAGCACAGCGTTCAACTGCACCGTTCCGCAAGCGCACTTCATCAACAAATCCTGCTTCGGCGAGGATGTTTGCCGGTGGCTCATCACGCAACTTCGTGTGCGCGGCTTCCAGACAGCCGCCGATCCCGACCAGGAGGACTTCGGTTGGTACTTCACCTTCCACGCAGGCGGTGGAGAGCATTGCTTCGTGGTCAGCTTCCAACCCAACGATGCAGCCCGTGGCGACCAGTGGCTCGGCTGGGTGGAGCGTCAGGTCGGCCTATTCGGCTCGCGCAGGCGCGAT
>CAWBXA010000002.1:0-71514 GCA_963792695.1 uncultured Verrucomicrobiae bacterium
AAGTGACGCAACTTCACCTCGACATCGGGGATGCCGGGCACCGGCAGAAAGTGATGAATGGCCCATCCCGCAACGACGCCGCCGAGAACGAAGCAGGCCAGGTTGCGCAGCAGCGCGGCAGTCCGCCCGAAGCGGCGCCGGCGCGGGATGGGCTCGAGGGCACTCACCGCGCGAAGATCAGCACGGCGCGTGAGGTCAACAAGGCAAATGTCCGCGGCAGCGCGCGTGCGGCTTGGGTGCTCGGAGGGATGGGCGCGTGACCTTCTCCGAAGTGCTCGAAAGCGCGCGGCTCTATGCCATTGTGGATCTGAGCTACGTGGAGCCAGCCGACCTGGAGCGGGTCGCTGCCGGCTTGTGCGCCGGTGGTGCCGATCTGGTGCAGTTGCGCGCCAAAGGCGCGACGGATTTGGCCATCGAAGGCTGGGCGCAGCGCCTCGCGCCGATCTTCGCCGACGCGGCGGTGCCCTTCATCATCAACGATTTCCCAGAGCTGGTCCCGGCGGTTGGGGCGCAAGGGGCGCACGTGGGCCAGGCTGATCTCCCGATCGCTGAGGCGCGCTGGAGGGCGGGACGCTCCCTCGCTGGCGAGCTGCCACCACCGCTCATTGGCAAATCGACGCACTCGCTGACGCAAGCGACCGCCGCCGCTGCCGAAGGCGCCGATTACCTTGGCTTTGGGCCACTCTTCCCAACACCTACGAAGGCGGGCCGGCCGGCCGTCGGGCTGGCGCAAATCCGCGAGGTTCAAGCTCGAGTCACCGTGCCGGTGTTTTGCATCGGCGGGATCAAGCGCGAGAATCTGGAGGGGGTCCTCGAGGCGGGCGCGCAGCGCGTCGTCATCGTCTCGGGCCTGCTGCAAGCGCGCGACCTCGCCGCCTATGGGCGGGAGGTTAAAGCGCGGCTGCTGGAGAATTGCCCTCGGCAGCCGCGGGTGAGCTGACGCGGACGACTTCCGACACCACCAGCTTGCGGTGCAATTCCGCCGTCAGGGCCTCCACGCGCTCCGTGAGCTTTTTCGTCAGGTCCGTGAGATCGGTATTTTGCTGCACCAGGATGAGAAGCTGCGCCGTCTGCGCGACGGCGATCGCCTGCCGTTCGGCGTTTTCCTGGGCGAGCGCTTCCCGATGCTGGGCGTCCGCGTCATTGTGCGCTTTATCGCGGTCCGCCTGCCGCGTTTGCGCGAGCAGGATGAGCGGCGCCGCGTAAGCCGCCTGCAAGCTGAAGGCGAGGTTCAGCAGGATGAAAGGGTAGAGGTCGAAGTGCCAGAAACCGACCATGTTGCCGATGATCCAGACCCCGACCACCAAGGTCTGCCCAACGAGAAAAGCCGGTGTCCCGAAGAACCGTGCGAAGGCCTCCGCCTTCAGGGCAAACCAGTCGTTGCCGAAGGCAGGTGAGAGGTGGAGATGCGGGTGATGGAAGCGCAGGTGCCGGTGCCGGGCCGGGGTGGCAACGGGCAACTCGGAGGCGGGACTGGAGATGGGCGTGACGGCAGGAGGAGGAGTGGTCATGAGGTGGCGTGGCCGCATCCAAGCCGTACACCCCGCGCGAAGCGAGCTTAAGGAAGCCCGAACGCCGCGCCCTCGGGCAGCGTGGCGCGGAGGATCGAGCGAATCCTGCGCCTCTCCGTGAGCGACAGGTAGGCGTATTCGGCGGGAGCCGCGTCGGCGAGGGCGCGCGCGAGTTGGCGCAGGACGGCCGTCTTCAACTCGGGCAGCAGGCCAGTGAAGGTCGGCGTGTAGATCATGTACGAGCAGCGGTGGCGGAAGAGCCGCGTCGTCAGATCGAGGTCCTTCAACGAGGCGCCGTCGCCGTCGGCTCGGCGATTGCGCAGAAAGGCGGTCGCGAAGTCGGCGTCACCAGGCACGCTGCCCGGCGGGAGCGCCACTTCATCGGCGAAGAGGAGATAGCGCACGAGGGGAGCGGCCAGGCTCTCGACGGCGGAGGCTTGCGCGGCCAGGCCGCCGGGGTTTTGCGCCAGCTCACGCGCGCGGTAGTTTGCCTGCAGCGCGCGATTCACGAAGCCGACTTGATGCTCCTGAATGAGCTGCGGCAGCACGTCGCTCGTCGGGAGGAGGTAGCGCGCGAGGTCGCAGCGCTCGCCGATGGGCAGCGCCACTTCGCTCGCTACTCCATCGTGGCGCTCGATCAATTTATTGCCCCAGTTCGCAGGGAAAGTGTCCCCGGTGCCGGTGAGATGCCAGCCGCCGAAGCGCAGCGCCAGCGGGATGCCGTGTCCGGTTTCCTCACGGCGAAAGGCCCGTTCGCCGCCGCCTGTCGGCCCCGGCACGACCGACTGCAGCATGAGCGCCGGGATATGCTCGAGGTGATGCGGCGCATGGCAATTCATGCATTCCTCGGAGCGCTCCAGGCGCGGGGTCTGCCCGCGCCGGATCCGGTCGGAAATGTAGAAGATCGAGCCGAGCGCCGGATCGAGCGAGATCACTTCGACCCGGCCGCCGGGAACGTAAGCGACATACGTGTCGTCGTTGAAATAGAGCGCGCGTGGGCGGCGGGGCGAGACGAGTTCCTTCTGCAAGCTGGTGACCGAATAGACGAGCATCTGCGAAGCAACCGGCACCTCCAGTTGGCCGAGCAAGTCCTGGAGCAGCACCAGATCGCTGCGCGTATCCAGCTTGCGGCGGCCCGCCTCGAATTGCGCCAGCCAGCGCGAGAATCGATCCTGCGGCGGTGTGGTGAAGTAGCCGTGCAGCGGATTGTCGATGCCCAGCAGTTCCTGCCCGCGCGCCGACGCGAAGCTGCTCAGCAGGCTCAGAGCGGCGAGGAAGAGAGGGCGGAAAGCCAAAGCGCAGGGAGTATCGGCGCGAGCCCCGCGAAAGCAAATGGCGCCGCGATGCGGCTTTTCGCTCCGTCCGGCCCGTGGGTAGTGGTACAGTTTGATTCCTGAGCGCTCAAGAAGGCGCTGGAATCGGAGCGCGAGCCGTGGCACAGAGAGGTATGCCCAAGCGCTCAAGCAAATCCAAAGACGTGAACTCCCGCGCGTTCGACATCGTGAAGCAGGCGACATCGGAGCCAAGCCCAGAACCGACTGGCGCGGACCTCGTGTCCAAGGTGATGCGCGAGATGGGGCGCAAAGGCGGGCTGAAGGGTGGCAAGGCCAGGGCTGATAGCATGACGCCGGAGAAGCGGAGGGAGATTGCCGCAAAGGCGGCGGCAGCTCGTTGGCGGAAGAAAGATTAGGCTTCCTCGCCTGCGTCGCACGGTGGAGCGGGCCTCACCAATCCGGGTTTATACGCGTTCCAGATAGTGCTGTAAAAATCGAAATCAGCCGCAGTCATAGACGCGGGAACGCGGTAGAACGCGAGCGCTCCACTTGGCAGCGGAACAGGAATTTCGATCATACCAGGTTGCAGCGGCATAGCGGGCGGGGCGCTTCGTGGCGCGTTAATCGGTGAAGTTGAAGTTGTTGGTCGAGCTGGTGCCGCCGCCTTTTGCTCCACGCTTGGCATGGTCGAATCGGCTGACGCTTCGGTATCTCCCACTGTATCAGACGGCGTCAGCTCTGCAAAAGAGATTGTGCGCTTGAATTCTTTGATAAATCCTTTCACGTAGGCGCTGTTAAAGCCGCGATCGAGAATCAGGTGCCGCTCCACGATGGAGTCATCAGGCAGGGAGCCGCCGTACATTGTCCAGAGCTGCGCATGGATCACCGGCAGCAATGCCGCCTTGCGCAGCAATTCGCGATGCTCAGAGGAAAACTTATCAGCGTTAACCACGAGCTTTAGCCCCATGTCGCTCAATCGGACTTCGCGCTTGTCTCCCGATCCACGGTCCTCCAGAAGCCCGAATTTCATCAACGCTGAGAGGGCAGAGTATCCGCTGCTGCTCCCCTTGTCGTAGCCCCAAAATGTCACCACGGTATCAGCTGCTCCCCAGTGACGCGTGAGCCTATCCCAGAGAGTCTCCGTTTTCTCCAGGGCCTCTTTCAAGTCGATCGCGGGGTACGCTGGGCTCCGCGTGCGGGGTTTTTTGGAAGTAGTTTGTTCGCTCATCCCCAGACCGTACGCAATCCTCCGAGTGGTGGCAAGCGCTATCTTACCCTATCTACTGATAGGGAATCCGGTAGGGCCAACAAAATGAGTTGACGTGTTTGCGGAGCGGAGCGAACATCCGCACCCTACTCATGGCCTCACCCGACGAATGGTTTGAAATGAACTTGGACGCGTACCTAAATCAGAGGCCGCGCTTCAAGGTTCTCGATCTAGGGCTTAGCCCAGACTTTGGAATCAAGAGATTTCCGCGGGCCACCATGTTGATGACCCTTAATGTCCTTCGGAAGGTGCTTGTCGGTCATGCCATTCCAGAGGCCACAATCCGCCCTCTGCCGCGATTGATTCGCTCCGCCCTGCGCGTCTTCCGCTCCAAGCATGAAGAAAACTCGGCCGTGTTCGAGCTACCCGCGAATGTGAACGGCGAAAACCTGGCGCTGGTCGCCAAGTACGGCCATCACGCTGAGTTCGGGACGGCGTACATCATCACCTCTGTGCATGCGCCACCCAAATCACAGTTCGACGCTTGGGCCGATCTGGGCCTCCTTCTGTACGTTCAAAGAAAAGGCCAAGTCTCACCGCAGGACTCAGCCCAGTGCAATTCCGGGCAGCAAGCGGTTTAACTTGGCATGTCCAGAGTCAGCTACTTCTAGGCCCCAGTCAACCGGTTTCTTTTGCAACTGTTGCAAAAGACGCCGGAAGGAGCAGAAAAATAGATGCTTGACCGCTCAAGCATCGCTGCTACTTTGAATCCATGAACAAGCTCTCCACCGAAGACCGCACGCGGGTTGTCGCCGCTCTCGTAGAGGGTAATTCCCTTCGCGCTACTACCCGCATCAGACGCTCCGCGTCACGCCTGCGATGGAAGCGGGAATCGCGAACGACGTTTGGAGCATCGAAGACCTCATTTCCCTAATCGATTGAAACTGTACCACTACCGGCCCGTGGCCGCCCTTGCTGCTCCCAAGGGCGGGTGATAGCCTTCGTTCTCCCCATGTCGGAACTCTCTGACTACATCACCCAGGAATGCGCGGCTTGCGGCGCCTTGATCGATATCTCCGACGAGGAGCCGCTCGCCCTCATGCATTGCCCGACATGCGGCACGTCGATGCGGGTGCGGCGGATGTTTGGCAATTTCGAGCCGGTGGAAGTGCTGGGCGCGGGCGGGATGGGCGCGGTCTATCGGGCGCAGGATTTGGCGCTCAATCGGCCGGTCGCGCTGAAGCTGTTGCGGCGCGAATACTCGGAGCACCCGGAGGTGACGCGGCAGTTCGAGCACGAGGCGGCGATCACCGCCCTGATCAATCATCCCAACGTGGTGAAGGTTTACTCGACCGGCTCGGATCACGGCACCTTTTATATTGCGATGGAGCTGGTGGACAAAGGATCGCTCGACGACCTCATGGCGTTGCAGAAGAAGATCACTGAGGCGCAAATGCTCGAAGTCGGCTTGCAGATCGCGCAGGGTTTGCGCGCGGCCTTTCAGAGCGGGCTGATCCATCGCGACATCAAGCCGGGCAACATCCTTTTCGCGCAGGCGCACCACGCGAAGATCGTCGATTTCGGCCTGGCGGCTTCACTGGAGAATGCTGGCGAAATCGGGGGAGAAGTCTGGGGCACCCCTTACTATGTCGCGCCGGAGAAGCTCGAGACGCCCTCCCGGGAAGATGCGCGGAGCGACATCTATTCGCTGGGTGCGACTCTCTTTCACGCGCTGGCGGGGCGGCCGCCGCATGATGCGAAAGACGCCTCGATCCCGGCGCTGCGACAACTGAAAAGCCAGCCGGTGCGGATCGAAACGTTTGCGCCCGCGCTTTCGACGCGCGCGGCGGCGCTGATCAATCGGATGCTGCAACATCGCCCGGAAGCGCGCCCGCCGAATTATGATGAATTGATCAAGCAATTCGAGGCGGTGCGCTTGCCGCCGGTGGTCAAGCCGCGCGCGCCGACGCGCGTCCGCCCGCAACTTGTGCGGCAACAACAGCAGCAGACGACCATGCTCAGCCTCGTGACGGTCATCGCGCTGCTCGCGCTGGCGGCCGGGGCCATCCTTCTGTACACGCAGCGGGCGCGTCTCTTTCCGGCGCCGGAGCCGGAGCGAGTGGCGCTCGGGGCGCGGATGTTGCAGTCGCACGCGAAGGAGCAGCCGCTCTTTGAGGCGGCGCGCAAGCTGTTGCTCGAGGAGAAGCCTGCGGAAGCGGCGGCGGCCTTCCGGCAGCTCGAAGCCGAGCATCCGCAAATGGCGCAGCCGCTGCTCGACTGGACGACTTTCCACGCGGGCCTGGCGACGATTCTCGCCGGCCAACTGGACGAGGCGAAAGCCGACTTTGCCAAGCTGGCCAAACGCGAGGCGATCTCACAGGACCCGGACGAATTGAAGCTTTCGCAGTTCTTCCAAAAGATGGCGAAGCTGGTTCTGGAGGAAGGGCCGCAAGCGCCGGAGGATTTCAAGGGCTACCAAAAGGATGGATACGAAGCGCTGCTCCCTTTTCTGCTGGCAGCCAAGGATTGGGAACTCGGCGAGTTCGACCATGCGCTGAATTTCTTTGGCGACTTCGAGTTGACCAATCCGGAGCCGCCTTACGCCTGGATCGCCGACTACCGAACCATCGCCAAGAAGTATGACCGGCAGTACGACCAGTACGCCACCTTCGCCAACCAGGCGAAGGTGTTGACGGACCCGGAGAAGGCGAAGGCGCAGTTGCCGCATCTGCGCGAAGTGCTGGCGGGCTTGAACCTGCAAGGCGCGCTGGCGCGCAAAGGGCGGAGCGTCGTGCGGCGGGTCGAGCAGGAGGTGGCCGACTTTGTCTCCGAAGCGGACAAAGCAGAGATGGAGATGGTGGAATCCGACAACAAGGCGCTGGCCGAGGCGGAGGAGAAGTTGAAGCCGCTGGTGGCGCAATTCAAGTTTGCCGAGGCGCGCGACGCCATGACGGCGGCGACGGCAGTCACGGACAAGGGGAAGAAAACCAAAGCGGGGCTGATCAATAAGTACGATTGGCTGGCGGGATTCAAATCGACCCTCACGCAGGATCTTGGTACCGGGGCGTATCCGGGGGGCCTGGCGCGCAAGGCTGGCGTGCGGCTCGCTGGCAGCGTGAGCGACGCCACGGACGAGCAGGTGATTGTGAAGGTCGGAGGGGCAAATGTGGGCGTGCCGTGGACCGACATTGCTTACGAGAGCCTGGTCGCGATGGCGCAATCGTACTGCCGCACGGACCTGCCACCGGACCGGCTGGGCGACCGCCTTTGGCTGATCGGCGTCTTCGCTGCGGTGGAGGGAAATCCGGCGGATGCGACGAAGTTCTTCGGCCTGGCGATCAAGCAAAAGCCTTCCTATCAGAGCGAGCTGGTGGTTTTCCCGACCGTACCCGCGCCCGCAGCCTGACGACGCGCGCTGTTAATTTGCTCTTGAGCGGGGCGCCGGCGCCGCCTAGCGTGGCGGGTTCAGCAGTACGCGCTCGTAGCTCAACTGGATAGAGCGTTGGCCTCCGAAGCCAAAGGTTGTGGGTTCGACCCCCGCCGGGCGCACCCCTCGTTTTTGTTTGGACATCCCGAAGGCGGCGTCTAGAACGAGCGCCCTATGCTCCACATTATTTGGTCCATCATCGTCGGTTTCATCATTGGTCTCATCGCTCGCGCGATCATGCCCGGTGGCCAGGAACTCGGCTTCATCGCCACCACCCTGCTCGGCATCGGTGGTTCCATTGTCGGCGGCCTCATCGCCCGCCTGTTCTCGAAACCCGCCCCCGGATCGAATTTTCACCCCGCCGGATTCATCATGTCCATCGTCGGCGCGCTGATCCTGCTGTTCGCGTACATTAAGCTGGTGCATTAAGGTTCAAACGTCGAGACGCGGCTCACCAAGGTGGGTCAGCCGCGTCGCGACAGCAGAAGGCCGCCGTGGGATTCCCCCCCAACCAGAATGTTGGGCGGATGGTTGGGCGTCTGGTGGCCGCAGGGCGGCGGCGACTTTGCGCGCTTGCGTGGGGGCGCCGGTTCGCGTGAGGTGGCGAGGCATGCGCCTCCGCTCCCTTCTCCCACTCGCCGCTCTTTTCTTCGTCGCAGGTTCGCTCCTCGCTCAAGGCGCCAAGCCACCTGCCGAGTTGCGGTGGGATGCGATGGACCTCGGGCCGTTCCAAAGCGGGACGTTCAAAGTTGGCGATCAGATCACCGCCAAGGGGATCGCGCTCAAGGTCGGCACGGCTGCGGAGCAAGGGACGGTGCTGTTCGACACGGAGTTACTCCGCTGGAGTGCCGCGTGGACGGGCGGTTTCATCAAGTTTCCCCCCGCGCGCGGCGGCTTGGAAGGGCAGATCACACCCGATGGGCAGGTGCAACTGAGGTCGGGTTATGCGCCTGGCTGGGCCTTGGCCGGCGAGATTGGCGACGACCCGCGCGACCGGCATCAGGGCCATTTGCCCGCCGAGGTAGCCAAGTATCGCGGGCTGCAACTCCAGGGTACGCGCGTGATCGTCTCCTACAACGTGGGGAAGGCCATGGTGCGGGAGACGGCAAACCTGGCTGCGCTGGCGGGCGCGCCCGTTTTTGAGCGCCGCGTGCAACTCGAGCCTTCGGGTGAAGCGCTCTCGATGCTCATCTGCGACCTCCCCGGCGCGCAAGGCGAGGGCCAAGGCGCTGGCTTGACGCTCTCCGAGCAGGGCCAAGTGGACCCCGCCTCGACCGCCGCCATCGTCGTCGCCGCCGTCGGTTTGCCCGAAGGGGCGAAACTGCGGGTGGCGGCCAATGGGCGCGCGGTGCTGGATTTGCCCGTGCGCCCGCAGCGCACCAGCTTTCTGTTGCGCATCTGGAGCGGCATGAAATCGGCGGAGCCGTCCGTGGCGGCCCTTGCGGCAGGTGTGCAGGCCAGCCCGGTGGTGGAGGAGAAGGCCCCAAAGAGTGCGTTGTGGGGACCGCCGCTGGAATCCAAAGGGGTCGTGGCGGCAGGAGCAAGCGCTTACCTGGCTGATGAGATCCCGTTCCCCGAGGAGAATCCCTTCCACTCCTGGTTCCGCCCCGGTGGTCACGACTTCCTGCCGGACGGCCGCGCCGTGGTGGCCTCGCTGAGCGGCGATGTGTGGATGGTGAGCGGGCTCGACGCCGGTCTGGAGCATGTCCGATGGAAGCGCTTTGCCACGGGACTCTTTCAGCCTCTCGGGGTGCGGGTCGTGGGGAACGACATCTACGTGCTCGGCCGCGACCAGATCACGCGTTTGCACGAGGAGAGCGCGACGGGTGAAGCGGCGGAGTACGCGTGCTTCAACAACGATTGCGTGGTGACGGAGAACTACCATGAGTTCGCGCTCGATTTGCAGACTGATCGCGCCGGGAATTTCTATTACGCCAAAGGCTCCCCCTGGCAGCCGACCGTGCAGAGCCCGCATCAAGGCACGCTGCTGAAATTCACTCCCGATGGCGCGAAGCTGGAGATCGTCGCGACCGGCTTGCGCGCTCCAAACGGGATGAGCATTGGGCCGAATGATGAGATCACCATCTCGGATAACCAGGGGCACTGGATGCCCTCGAACCGGCTGAACATCATCAAGACCGGCGGCTTTTACGGAATGGTGCCGGCGGCGCATCGCCCGATGACCTTCGAGGGAAAAGAGGGCGACTACACGGCGGACCCGAGCAGCCCCAGGGACCAGGCGCTGCACAAACAGAACTTCTGGGGCAGCATCCAGACGCCGGTGCCGCGCGGAAGCTTACGACCTGCCGCTCTGCTGGATTCCGATGCCGATCGACAACTCGAGCGGCGGCGAAGTCTGGGTGCCGGAGGGGAGCAAGTGGGGGCCGCTGGGCGGGCACCTCCTGCAAATGAGCTACGGCAAATGCGCCCTCTTCGACGTGCTCACCGAAACGGTGAACGGCGTGGCGCAAGCGGGGCTGGTGCGCTTTCCCATCAAGTTTTCCTCCGGCATCATGCGGGGGCGATTTTCCCCGGCGGATGGGCAGCTTTACCTGACGGGTCTGCGCGGCTGGCAGACTGATGCGGCGAAGGAGGGCTGCTTTTACCGCGTCCGCTACACTGGCCGGCCCTACGACCGGCCGACGGCGATGCGAACCTTGCACACCGGTTTGGAACTCCGCTTCGATGTCCCCATGGACTCAGCGATGGCGAGCGACCCGCAAAACTTCAACGTGGAGGAGTGGAACTACCTCTGGAGCGGGGCCTATGGCTCTGACGATTATTCCGTGAAGGAGCCGCGGAAGAAAGGACGCGATGTGCTGGCGGTGCAAAGCGCGCAGCTTTCGCCGGACGGCAAGACCCTCACCCTGGCCATCGCGGACTGGCGCTCCGCCATGCAGGTCCACGTGAAATTCAAAGGCAAGACCGCGGAAGGCCGCGAGGTGGATGAGGAACTCTACAGCACCGTGCATCAACTCCCCTGAGAGTCCTGCGCTCCACGCCCGCGCAGGCGGCGCTGGAGTGAAATCGCGCCAGTCACGAGCAGGCCGACACCCATGCCAGCGGCCGCGCCAAACGGGCCCAGGAAGATCGCGCCGACCAGCACCCGCATGACCGATGCCTCTATCGGCACCGGCGGCCCGCCCTTGAGATTCGGCGCCAGGAAGGTGAAGAGCATGTACACTTCACCGAACACGAACCCCGCGATGGAGAATGGCTTGGCGTAGTTGCGAACTGGCGCGATCACGCCCCGAGCCTCCCGCGTGGAGCGCGCAAAGGCAATCCCCGGCTCAACCTTTGGCGCCGGGGGGTCCGGAGCCCCCGCGCCGGCGCTTCCCCGTTGCCTGCTTTCCAGATGCAACCCTCCCGCCCTACAGCTTCTCAAACTGGCTCATCATCTGAAACATGGCGTAGCGCTCTGTAATGTCGGTTTGCTTCAGCGTGCGCAACCGTTCGAGGCTGAAGGCTTCCACATTGTAGCTCGCCAGGACGCTGCCATGGACGACGCCCTTGCGCAGGTCATCGAAGGTCACTTCGGCACGGCCTTGCGAGGCGAGATAGCCAGCGAGCCCGCCCGCAAAAGTGTCGCCCGCGCCTGTCGGGATCGTGGATGTCTTCGAGCGGGTAGGCGCCGCAGGAGAAGAATTGCTCCGGGCCGAAAAGCAGGCAGCCGTGCTCGCCCTTCTTGATGGCGACGAAGCGCGGCCCCATGCCGCGAATGCGCGCGCCGGCTTTGATTAGACTCGTCTCGCCGGTGAACTGACGCGCCTCGCCGTCGTTCAGGATGAGCAGATCGACCCGCGCGATGAGGGCGAGCAGGTCGTCCTTCGCGATGTTGATCCAGAGGTCCATCGTGTCGGCGATGACGAAGCGCGGGCGCTGCATCTGATCGAGCACATGCGACTGGAGCTTGGGCGCAATGTTTGCCAGCAGGACGTAGGGCGTGCTGGTGTAGGCGGCGGGGAGCGTCGGACTGAAGTGCTCGAAGACATTCAGCTCGACGCTGCGCGTTTCGCGGGTGTTGAGGTCCCACATGTATTCGCCGGACCAGCGAAAGGTCTTCCCCGGGACGGTTTGCAGACCTTCGAGGTCGATCTGCCGGCTGCGGAGGAAATCGATGTGCTCCCTGGGGAAGTCGTCGCCGACGACCCCGACGAATTGGACCGGCCCAAAGAAGCTGGCGCCCACCGCCGCATAGCTGGCCGAGCCGCCGAGCAGGTCGGCATGCTCCTCGACGGGAGTTTTCACAGAGTCAAGCGCGATGGAACCGACGACAAGTACAGACATGCGCGCCATGTAGAGAATGCGAGCCCCCGGCTCAAGGGTTTTCGTCACAACCCGGCCGTCTGGTGCTGGCCGATTCCAGCTCCTTCAAACGCGAATCCGCGCTTTCCCCTCCGGCCAGCGGCTTGGTAAACTGATGCCCGCTCAAAGCCATGCTGCTCCACCCGCTCATCCATCCCAAGATCAATGAAGTGCTCGCGCGTGCGGGGCATCATAGTGTGATCCTGATTGCCGATGGCAATTATCCGGCGGCGACCAAGCGCGGGCCGCATGCGGAGCTGGTCTCGCTCAATCTCGCCCCCGGCGTGGTGACGTGTGTGCAGGTCTTGCGGGCGTTGCTCGCCTCGGTGCCCATCGACTTCGTGCAGACGATGGGGATTCCGGCGGATGACGCCTATGCGCAAGCGGGCGAGCCGCCCGTCTGGGCGGAGTATCGCGAGGTGATCGCCAGCGCAGGCCTGGCGCTGACTCTGGAGCCAGTGCTCAAGTGGGATTTTTACGAGAAAGTCAATTCGCCCGATCACGTGCTCACTATCCAAACGGGCGACCAGTCGCTCTGGGCAAACGTTTTATTGACGATGGGTTGCCGTGTCGCCTGAGCCTTGGCAAAGTCCTCCTCCCGCATGCAAACCAGGACGCTCGGCCAAACCGGTCTCTCGATTCCCATTCTTGCCTTTGGTGCTTCGTCGCTGGGGCAGGAGTTTCGCTCTGTCTCGGTGGAGGAGGCGCTGCGGAGCGTGCATGTGGCGCTCGAGGGGGGGCTCACGCTTATCGATACCTCGCCCTTTTACGGGCGCGGGATGAGCGAAGTGCTGCTCGGGATCGCGCTCAAAGGCGTGCCGCGCGAAAGCTACACCCTTTGCACCAAGCTCGGGCGGTACGACCTCGGGCATTTCGACTTTTCCGCGAAACGCGTGGCGGAAAGTGTCGATGTCTCGCTGCATCGTCTCGGCACGGATCATCTCGATATCTGCCTCTGCCACGACATCGAGTTTGTGGAGCTGGCGCAGATTGTCGAAGAGACGCTGCCGGCGCTGCGCCAGGCGCAGTCGCAGGGGAAGATTCGTTTTGTCGGCATTTCCGGCTATCCGATGAAAGCGTTTAAGTACGTGCTGGAGCGGGCGGAACTCGATTGCGTGCTCTCGTACAACCAATACACGCTGCAAAATACGCGGTTCGCTGATGAACTCGTGCCGCTGCTCAAGGCCCGAGGGGTCGGGGCGATGAATGCCGGCCCATTCTCCGCGCGGCTCCTGACGAATGCGCCGCTGCCTGCCTGGCTCAAGGAGCCGGAGGAGGTCAAAGCGGCGGCGCGGGCGGCAGTGGCCCTATGCGAGCGCCGCGGGACGGACATCGCCAAGCTGGCACTGCAATTTTGTCTCGCGAATCCGGACATCGCCACCACTGTGGCCGGCTCAGCCAACCCAAATAACATCCGCAAGTGGATTCAGTGGGCCGGGGAGCCGCTTGACCAGGAGTTGCTGGCGGAGGTGCAGGCGATTTTTGCGCCGGTGAAGAACCTCGGGCATACGGAAGGGCTGCCAGAGAATAACTGACGCCATCACACATCAGACCAGCTCGCTGGGAGTCATTCGACCCACCATCATCCTAACATCCTCTTCCGCGGGACCCTGCGCTACCCAACGACACTCTTTAACCATGAAAGCACTCCAACTTGAAAAACCGCAACATTGGCGCACCATCGACGTCCCTGAGCCGGCGGCGCCAGGCGTGGGCGAGGCGCTGCTGCATGTCCATAATGTGGGGATTTGCGGGACGGACTTGGGCGGATTCCTGGGGAAAATGCCGTTTTTTTCGTATCCCCGCATTCCAGGGCATGAATTGGGAGTCGAGGTGCTGGCGGTCGGTGAAGGAGTGACCAACGTCAAGCCCGGTGACCGGTGCTCGGTCGAGCCGTACCTCAATTGTGGGAAATGTTACTCGTGCCGGCGCGGCCATACCAATTGCTGCGAACACAATCAAACGCTCGGGGTCCATTGTGATGGCGGGCTCCGGTCCCGCTTTCTGCTGCCGGCAAACAAATTGCACGTTGCCAATGCGCTCACGCCGGAACAGTGCGCGCTGGTCGAGACACTCGCCATTGGCTGCCACGCGGTGAATCGCGGCGCTCCGCAGGCCGGCGAACATGTCCTCGTGATCGGCGCCGGCCCGATCGGCCTCTCGGCCATCGAATTTGCCCGGCTTTCCGGCGCGCGCACCATCGTCATGGACACCAATGAGCAGCGGCTCGCCTTTGTCCGCGAGCGTATCGGCGTGCCCGATACGCTGCTCGCCACCGGCAGTGATGCGGATTTTTCCGCGCTCGCCGCGTTCACGAATGGCCAGTTGGCCGATGTGGTCATCGACGCCACCGGCAGTCACAAGTCGATGGTGCGCGCGCTGGAGTTTGCTTCGTTCGCGGGGCGCGATTGTTTATGTCGGGATCACGCAGCAGGACCTCACCTTTCCCCATGCCGCCGATCATGCACCGCCGCGAGCTGACGTTGCTCGCCAGCCGCAACGCGCTGCCCGGCGATTTCACGCGCATCATCAAGCTGATTGGCGAGGGGCGAGATTGACACGGGACCGTGGATCACGCATCATGCCGACTTTGCGGACGTCGCCGAAGTTTTCCCGTCGTGGCTCAAGCCCGAAACGGGCGTGATCAAAGCCATCGTGCGGGTCTAGTCTGAACGCGCGTCGGCATGACCATCCCGCGCCTTGATGCCCATCAGCATTTCTGGGTGTACGACGCCCAGCAATATCCGTGGATTCCCACGGGCTCGGCGCTGCATCGCGACTGGCTGCCAGAGGACCTGGCGCGGGAACAAGCGCCACTCGATTTTCAAGGCTCCATCGCCGTGCAAGCGCGGCAGAGCCTCGAGGAAACGCGCCGGTTGCTGAAGCTGGCGGCGCAATTTCCCGCCATCCGCGGCGTAGTCGGGTGGGTCGATCTGCGCGCGGAAAACGTCAGCGAGCAACTGGCGGAGTTTGTCCCCAATCCGAAGTTTGTTGGCGTCCGTCATGTGGTGCAGGATGAAAAAGAGCCGGACTTTCTCTTGCGGTCGGATTTCGTGAGAGGACTGCGAGCGCTGCATGGGTTCGGGTTGCGGTACGATTTGCTGATTTTGGCGCATCAACTGCCGGCGGCGATTCGCCTGGTGGCGCAAATGCCGGAGCTGCCCTTTGTGCTCGATCACCTCGCCAAGCCTCCCATCAAAGGAGGCGGGCTTTCGCCATGGCGCGAGCAGATTCAGGAGCTGGCGAAGGCGCCGAACGTCTGCTGCAAAATTTCCGGCCTCATTACCGAAGCCGATCCCCAGCATTGGCAACCGGAGCAGATCACGCCGTATCTGGACGTCGCTTTCCAAGCCTTCGGGGTGGAGCGGCTCATGTTTGGCTCTGATTGGCCGGTTTGCCTGCTCGCCGGCAGCTACGAGCGCGTCTTTCGGCTGAGCGAAAACTACGCGCGCGGGCTCTCCGCAGGGCAACGCGCCGATTTGTTTGGCGGAAACGCCGCGCGTTTTTACGGCATCCCCTCTTTAAGCTGATTCCCCCCCGCGCTTACCAGCGAGGTGCTCAAGTCCGGGCAACTAACCGTGACGGGGCTTAGCGGCTGGGTTGGAGTGTGCTGGCGAAGCGCTCCCGGCGTCAGCCACAGTATATGAGGTGTGCGAGAAAACTGGACCACAAACCAGAGGAATAGGCGATCATGAAAGTGGTGACCAGAAAACGATCCACCGCAGAATTCAAAGCCCAAGCCGTCGGGCTCGTGGGATTGGGAAAACCCGTGGCCGTCGTGGCTGAGAAGCCCGCAGCGGACGAGCTGCCCAGGCTATGGCGCGAAAATGGCAATCTCAAATTGGAGAACGACATTTCAAAAAAGGCGGCCATTATCCTCGGGACCAAGACTCTGCCGGGAGCCGTGCGATGATCCAGACTATCGCGCAGCAAACCCACGCCAGCGTCCGCAAAGTCTGCGCGGTGCTGGGCACCGCTCGCAGCAGCTTTTATCACGTCGCCGCCCCGACCCACAGGCAGATCACGCCCAAGTATCAGATTGATGGTCTTCTATGCTGACCAATCGCGAATTCGCACTTTTAGCAGCTTTTCTGATCGTTTTTTCCGGTTGTGGTTGGATGATGCTTCGGCGGATTGGCTGGACAGCATTGGAAGGAGCATTGATGGCAACTGCGGTTGCGGTTGGTGCAGCAAGCGTCGTCTTCGTGATGGCTCAGGTCTATCGCGGCGACGAACTCGGACGAGCAATCCCTTGGATCGAGCAAGCCGGAGTCGCTATCGCAGGAGTTAGCTTGGGTGCCTTCGCGTTGTGCTTTGTTTGCGTGGTCGCTGACTTAATCGAGCGGGTGCGGAAGCGGATCAAGTGAACTGCCGCACGTGACCGTCCTGCCGCGAAAGTGGCCGGCCTCCCGCCGCAGGAACTGTTCCGTGCCCCAACCGTGCCTGCATCGCGCCACGCAGGCGCTGCCCGCCTTGGCCCAACAGCGCCCTCGTGTATTACGGTGCCTGCTTCCCGCGCAAAGGTCACAACTCCTGCGCCGCCCCGTTTCCGCCGCCCGGCTGCTTGCCTCTTGGCGGCAATCCATTCACGCTTCTTGCTCGGCTGGCAGGGCGACGGAGACATTGCGGGCGACGATCCTTCGCCCCTGCCGGGGCGGCGGGGCTGAAATGCCTCAGTAGCTCTTAGCGAAGACGACTCGCCTGGGGCTCGGTTCGCCGGTGATGAGGCACTTTCCGGGCTCGCCCGAACCGAAAGGAATGCAGCGGATGGTCACCTTTAGGTCGGCTTTGATTTGCTCCTCGACGGCGCGGGTGCCATTCCAATGCGCCAGGGCGAAGCCGCCGTGGATCTCGGGCTTGTCGGCAGTTTGCGCCGTGAAAAATTGGTAGAAATCTTCCTTGGTATCGATCTCGCGGGTGTGCTCGCGACGGAAAGCATCGGCGCGAGCCAGGAGCTGGTCCTGAATCTCCTGCAGGAGCGCGGGGGCGCTGGCGGCAAACTCGACGGCGGTCGGAAAGCTCTTCTCCTTGTGCGGACGGTCGCGGCGGGCGACGGCGAGGGTTCCTTTCTCCAGGTCCCGCGGGCCGATTTCGACCCGCAAGGGGACGCCTTTCTTGATCCACTCCCAATTCTTCACGCCGCCGCCCAAATCGCGCCGGTCCACCTCGATGCGGAGCGGTTCGCCGTGGAAGCGCTGTTCGCGCAATTGCGCCGCCAACTGATCCACGGCTTCGAGCACGGCGGCGCGGGTCTCTTCCTTGGGCGTGACAGGAACGAGGACGATTTGCGACGGCGCCACCCGAGGCGGCATGACCGCGCCATCGTCGTCGGCGTGTGCCATGAGGAGTGTGCCGATGAGGCGGGTGGAGGCGCCCCAACTGGTGGTCCACGCAAATTCCTGTGAGTTCTGTCGCGAGAGAAACTGGATGCCGCTGGCCCTGGCGAAGTTCTGGCCAAGGAAATGCGAGGTGCCGGCCTGGATGGCTTTGCGGTCCTGCACCATCGCCTCGATGCAGAGCGTCTGCACGGCGCCGGGGAAGCGTTCACCTTCGCTCTTCTCGCCGGTCAGGATCGGGAGCGCGAGGTGGTCGCGCGCAAAAGTCTCGTACACGCCGAGCATGCGCTCGGTCTCCTCGCGCGCCTCCGCTTCCGTCTCGTGCGCGGTGTGGCCCTCCTGCCAAAGGAATTCCGCGGTGCGCAGGAAGACGCGCGGCCGCAGCTCCCAGCGGACGACGTTGGCCCATTGGTTGATGAGAATCGGCAGGTCGCGGTACGATTGCACCCACCTGGCGTAGGAAGCGCCGATGATCGTCTCGCTGGTCGGACGGACGATGAGCGGCTCGGTCAGCTCGGCGCTCGGCGCGGGGCGCAGTCCGCCGCGGCCGTCGCTTTCGAGGCGGTGATGAGTGACGACGGCGCATTCCTTGGCGAAGCCCTCGACGTGCTCGGCCTCTTTGGCCATGTAGGAGAGCGGGATGAACAGGGGAAAGTAGGCGTTCTTGTGGCCGGTCGCTTTGAACATGGCGTCGAGCCCACGCTGCATGTTTTCCCAGAGGCCGTAGCCCCACGGCTTGATGACCATGCAGCCGCGCACGTCCGACGAATCGGCGAGATCGGCGGCTTTGACGACTTGCTGGTACCACTCGGGAAAATCCTGGTCACGGCGCGGCGTGACGGCGGTCTGAGGTTGCTGGGACATAAAGCTTAAGCTGGCAGTTTACCGCCCGTTTCTAAAAAGGCCCGCCAGACTTCATCCCATTGTTCTTGAAGTCCAAGCCGTTTGTTCTGCGCGGCGATGAAGTCGTGATCCACGGGCGTGACGTTCAGCATGGAACACACGTCACTGACATGCTTCTCGCTGCGGCCTTCGCGATAGTACTCCAGCTTTCGAATCACGACGTATTCTGGCGGAGCGACCCAGAGTTGCTCTGCGAAGTATTGTCCGCGCCGGCGGTGCTTCATCGCCCAAAGGTGAAGGGGGTCGCGGACGGCAAAGAAAAGGTCCGCTTTGAAACCGCTCCAGTGATGCACGAGATTAAGGGCACCGCGTCCGGGGCGAAGAAGGGCCGTCAGCAAAACTTCCGTGGGAGGGACGTAATAGTCCTGCTCAGGGAAGGTGATACGGAACTGCTCGATATCTGACACCTTCATGACCAGCACAAAGTCGATGTCGTTGGTCGTTCGCAGCTCGCCGTAGATACCGGCTGCCACGGAGCCCGTGACGCAATATGGGAGGCCCGAGCCCTCCAGAGGGTCCAAATAGTAGCCGAAGGGCTCAGGAAACCGCATGCATCACCCTTTCGCGGACCGCCACCCGGACTTGCTCCTCAGTCCACTCCGGATGACGGCCGCGTATGCCGATGGCAAGTATCTCGCGGGCGCCGCGGCAGAGCTGGGCCAACCGGTCGAGCTTTTGTTCCACGGTCATGCGTCGGTAGGCGGCGATCTGAGCGGGATGCACCTTTTCGTCGGCGGCATAATTGCGCGCACGACGAACGGGAGCTTGCGATTCGGTGTCGGCGGCTTTCACAGCGAGGCTAGGAACTGCGCAAAAAACTGCGCTCCTTTTTCCAAATCCGCAACGGCAATCCACTCGTCTTTGGTGTGCGCTTGCTCGATGGAGCCGGGGCCGAGGGCGATGGCGGGGACGCCCTGGCGTGCGAAGACGGCGGCGTCACAAAACCACGGTGCGCCGATGGGGCGCGCGCCGAGGGTGGCGAGCTTCGCGATGAGCGGATGGGCGGGGTCGGTATTAAGCGCGGCAGCGTGAGTGGCTTCGACTTCGAGTCCGGGGACATGGGATTGAAGCCGCGCGGTGAGGCTCCCGAGGAGCGTTTCCATCCCGGCGCCGGGAACGGTGCGAAGATCAATCGTCGCTTCGCAAAAGTCGGGCACGATATTGGTCTTCGAACCCCCGGCGATGGTGCCGACGCTCCCCGTGGCGCGGCCGAGCATCGGATGCGTGCAGGCGGCCAATTCCGGCTTCAGCACTTCGCGCAACCAGCGGAGCGCGACGGTCATTTTGTCGATGGCGTTATCGCCCAACTCAGGGTGCGCGGCGTGAACGGCGAGCCCGCGCGCGACGAGGCGCAAGCGCGTGCAGCCTTTGTGCAGATGCACCACGTCGAGGCCGGTCGGCTCGCCCGCGATGACGAAGGCGAAGCGCTCTTCCGCCGCGAGCGCGATGGCGCCCTGCTGCCCGGCTTCCTCGCCGGCAAGTCCAGCGAACCAGATCTCGTGGCTGAGCCCGGCAAGTTGGCCGCGTCTTTCGCGGAGCGCCCAAAGCATGGCGGCCATCGAGCCCTTGGTGTCGCTCGCGCCGCGCCCCCAAAGCTTTTCATCACGCAGTTCCGCGCCGAAGGGATCAATCGTCATGCCGGCCACGCTCACCGTATCAAGGTGCGGCGCGAGCAGGAGGCGCGGTTTGCCCGGGCGATCCGGGGGGAAGCGCGCGACCACATTGGGCCGGCTTGGCAGCACCTCGCGCAAGGTCACCTCCGCGCCCAGCCCGCGCAGAAATTGCGCCACGTGGTCCGCGCAGCGCTGCTCGCCGACGTGCTCGGTCCCCGGCTGTCCGGCCGGATTCACGCTCGGGATGCGCACCAGCGCCTGGCAAAGCTCAGTTGCGGAGCGGGGCGCATTCATCGCGGCGAGCCTCGCCGCCCAGCGGTCCGCTGACGAGCGCCTTTTGCGTTCAGCCTTGTGCGCGGAAATGATCCCGCCCCTTCGCCACGTCTCGCAGGATCGGCAGGGTGATCAGATCCTTCGGACGCCCGGCCGCTTCCTTGCTGCGAATAACGCGCTCCAGGAGCAGCACGCGCACTTCGACGCCTTCGAAGATATACTTCGCCGAGCGCCGGTACTCTGTCGCAAACGAGGCGACTCCCTGGATCGAGTAGCAGAAGTTCACCAAGCGTCCGTCCCTGGTGACGACCACCGTCTGGCGGACCATCTCCGCGCCATGCTTCAGTGCCATATTGATGGGCCGCATGTAGCTGCGTGAGCCAAGATCGAGCCAGACATCGGTATCGATCGTCACACAGGGTGCTCCGTGCAGAATCGCCGCGGTCATCCCGACTACGATGAAGCGGATCTTTTCTTCGTGCAGGGCCGCGAGGATTGCACCGACCGGAGATAAGCCTGGCTGCGGTCCCACCGCTCTTGCGGGGTCGCCAGCAGGCTCCACGCGTACAACACGCGCTCGTCTACGCTGCAATGGGGCAGAAAGCTGGCCATCTTGTCCGCCATCGCGTTGATGCGGGCGATCCTTAGGAGGGCGCTTTTTTTTGGCTTATCCAAGTGCGCAATCTGGTCTGGAAACGATGCGCGTGCAAGCGCCTTCAGCGCCGGGCGTGCGCCCGGTACCACTCGACAAAGCGCGGAATCCCTTCGGCGATTTTCGTCTGTGGATCGTATCCCAACAGCGCCCGCGCCTTGGAAATGTCGGCATACGTCAGCGGTACATCGCCGGGTTGCTCCGGCAGCGGATGGATTTTCGCCTGTTTGCCGAGCGCCCGTTCGAGCTGCGCGATCAACTCGTTCAGCGTGGTGGTCTGGCTTTCGCCGATATTGAAGACATCGCAAAGCTGTCCTTCGTACCCGAGACAAGCCGTCATCCCTTGCACGATATCATCGATGTACGTGTAATCGCGTCGCGTCGAGCCGTCGCCAAAGCGCGGAAGGGCCTCTCCCGCGTCGATCAGGCGCGTGAAGGCGTGGATCGCCAGGTCGGGCCGTTGCCGCGGGCCGTACACCGTGAAAAAGCGGAGGTTAATGGTGCGCATCCCATAAAGATGCGAGTAGTTGGAGCAAAGCTGCTCCGCCGCCAGCTTCGTCGCCGCGTAAGGCGAGATGGTTTGGTTCAGGCACATGTCTTCGCGAAAGGGCGCGGACTTGATCACGCCATAAACGGAGGACGACGAGGCCGAGATGAAGCGCGGCACGCCCGCCGCGCGCGCCGCCTCCAGCAGATTGAAGGTCCCGGTGATATTGGTCTCGATGTAGAGCTTTGGCTGCTGGATGGAAGGGCGCACACCCGCCCGCGCGGCGAGATGCACAATGGCCTGCGGCTGGCTTTCGCTGACTGCGCGGGAAACGGCTTCCGCATCGCGCAAATCCACCTCGTGCAGCGCCACCTGCCCATGCAGGCCCGCGATGTTTCGCCGTTTCAGCGCCGGGTCGTAGAAGTCGTTGAAGTCGTCGAGAATCGAGACCTCATGCCCCAGCGCGAGGGCGCGTTCCGCAAAATGCGAGCCGATGAAGCCCGCACCACCGGTGACGAGGATGTGCATCGGCGGACCCTACCCGCTCAGGAAAAAAGCCGGCAAGCGGCAATACCGATTTCGGTGCGCCGGGAGAGTTGACACCCCATGGCCCAAGTGGAATAACAGAAGACTACCCGCACGAACATGGCCGACGAAAACTCCCCCTCTTCCTCCGAACTCGACGACGCTTCCAAGTCGGAAACCATCCGCATCACTCTGCCTCCGAAACAAGAGCAGCCTGCGGCGAAGCGCGAAACCGTCCGCATCAACCTGCCTGGTCGCCCGGTCTCCAACACCGTGACTCCGAAAAAGGAAACGACCAAGCTGGCCGGGGGTGCGCCCGCGCCGGTTCTTCCGCCCACCTCGGTGGCTCCGACCGCGCCGCCCCCTTCCATCCCCTCCGCCCCAGCGGCACCCGGTCTGCCCAAGCCGCCCTCCGGCATCGCGATGGCACCTCCGCGTCCTTCACTGCCCGGCGCCCCGACTGCCACTTTGAAGCCACCGACTCCGCCAGCACCTCCGAAGCCGCCCGGCTCCTTGGGTGCCCCTGGCGCGCCGTCGGCTCCCGGAGTCCCTGCCGCCCCGGTCAAGCCGATGGGCTCGACTCCGCCGAAGCCGCCGTCGCTCGGCTCCAAGCCAACCATCCCCTTGAAGCCCGCGCCCGTCGGCGGCGCCGCACCTGGAGCACCGGCTTCGGCGATGGCCAAGGCGGCACCCAAAAAAGAGACGGCTCGCATCACGCTGCCGCCGGAGGGGACCGCCAAACCCGCGCTCCCGAAAGCGACTCTCAAAATGGGCAACACCCAGCCTCTGGCGCAGCGCCCGCAGGGGAGCAGCGCCAAGACCGTGGCGCCGACCCTCACCACTTCGCGCGCTGTCGTCACCACCGGCCCAACAGCTTCCGACAGCTCGGTCAACTGGATGAGCATTGTGGCCATGATCCTGTCGCTCGGCTCCGCCTACGTCGCCTACCTGGTTTACACCGCGGCCACCGTGCCCAACCCGCTCTAAGACGTCTCTTCCTATGGCTAGCGCTCATGTCGTGAATATCACCACCGCCAATTTCGACGCGGAAGTTTTGCAATCACCCGTCCCGGTCCTGATTGATTTCTGGGCGCCGTGGTGCGGGCCGTGCCGCATGATCGCGCCGATCGTGGACGAGATCGCCGAGTCGAAGGTGGGCAAAGCCAAGATTGGCAAGGTGAACATCGACGAAGAGGTCGATCTGGCTACTCGCTACCGCGTCAATGCCATCCCCGCCATGCTCTTCTTCAAGGGCGGCGAAGTGCAGGATCAACTCGTCGGCGCCACTTCCAAAGCCAACCTGCTCGCGAAGCTTGAGGCTCTGGGGTAGCCGAGGTTCCCGGTCGGATTGGGTAGGTGGCCGCCGGTTGGGAGGTCCGGCGAAGGGGAATTGAGCGCCAGTGCTTCCATCCATCGGCACGATGGATAGGCTGAACCGATGCATATCCTTCAGGAATCCAAGGGGCTGGTCCACGAGTTCAAGACGTTCATCCTCAAGGGGAACGTGGTCGATCTTGCCGTCGGCGTCGTCATCGGAGCCGCGTTTGGCAAGGTTGTCGATTCCGTGGTCAAGGACCTGATCACTCCGCTGATCGGTCTCTTTGGCGGCCGGCCCGACTTCTCATCGTGGAAGCTTGGACCGCTCGGTCTCGGGAACTTTTGCAACGCGCTCTTCGCCTTTCTGATCCTCGCGGCGGTTGTCTTTTTCCTCGTGGTCAAGCCGATGAACGCCTTGGTGAGACTGACGAGGAGAGGCGAGGGACTGGCCCCCACTCCGCCTGTCCCTCCGGAAGACGTGCAGCTCCTGCGGGAAATTCGTGACCTGCTCAGGAGCCGCCTTGCCGAAGAGCATCCGCCGACGCCCACGCTCGCGCGCGAATAGCCACGATCGCTCAGACAGGTGCTCAGGACGAGCACACCCCAAGCGCGGCATGGCAGAACGGCAACTCGGATGGCCTTGAGCGCCGCCTACTCGCACTCGCAGACGACGCGGAATCCGACATCGTTGGCGAGGTACTCGGGGGTATTGAAGGAGCGGGCGCTTGCACGAAGACTCGCAATGCGCGCGCGCCAACTGCCTCCGCGATAGACCCGCCGCGTGCCGTTGTTGGGACCCTTCGGGTTCACCCGCGCCTGGCCGCGATAGAAGTCGAAGAAATCAAGGCACCACTCATAGACGTTCCCGGACAGGTCCTCGACTCCAAAAGGGCTGGCGCCGCGGGGATACATGCCGACCGGCGACGTTTCCGCGTAGCCGTCGTCGATGCTCGGATCGCTCCACGCGAAGCCAGTCCGTTTGTCCGCAAAGTTCGCGTAGTGCCCCGCATCGAGCCGATCGCCCCAGGGAAAGACGCGGCTGTCCGTACCCCGCGCCGCGTATTCCCACTCCGCCTCGGTCGGCAGGCGGTACTTGCGGCCTTCGCGCTGCGTGAGCCACTGGCAGAAGTTCAGCGCATCCTTGTACGAGACGTAGATGACCGGGTGGGCATCATCCGCCCAAGTGGCGCGGCGGATGCGGTGGGCAGCGTCAAAGGCTTCGTACTGACTGTTCGTCACCGGATAACGTGCCATGTAGAAGCAACTCACGGTGGTGTGTACCGCGGGCTGCTCATGAGGGGCGGCGTCGCGCGTCTCGCTTCCCATCATAAAGGAGCCGGAGGGAACGAACAGCATCTCCATCGCCAGTTCGTTGTGGAAATTGGGGTAGCGCGCGCGCTCCTGCAAGCGAGCCACCGGCGAAGTATTCACCACCGGGGCGGCCGGCGAGGCCAACTCCTTCGAGGCCGCGGTTGAAGGACGCACCGCCGCTGGTTTCGCCGCGGGCCTGGCTGGGGCCACCGGGCTGCTCTTTGGACTGCCCGGCGTGCGCGCGGGCGCCACCGGCTTGAGCGGGGGCATGGGGAGATCGCCCACCTCTTCCAGATATTCGTCGATGATATCCTCCGCCTGCCCGCCCGTGAGCCCGAGACTCTCGCCCATGTTGCACAGTGCATCGCGTTGGTCATCCGTCATCTCGTCTCCCTCGAGGCAGAGTTTTGAGAGTTTCAGCACCCGGCGGAAATCCGTGGCCGCGTCGCCTGAGACCCCGACGGAAGAAGCGCTGGCCAGCGGCGCGGGCGCGACGGGCTCCGGCGGTGGGGCATTCTCAACGCGCCTGGCGCCGACCCGCTCGAGCTCCGCTCCGAGCACGCGCTCCATTTCCTCGCGCAGCAGGCCAAACTTGCTCCCTTCTTCATAGATGCGCGCCTCGGCGCTCTCACTCACCTCCTGATTCGTGATGAAGAACGGGATGATCTTCTTAAACTCGTTGATCGCCTCCTGGACGATCCGGCTGCGCTGCTCGGCATCAATCTGCGCGCGCGACTGCGGATCGAGCAGCCGTGTCCGCGCTTCCGCCAGATAGCCTGGCGCCTCATCGAGGCCGCCCCGCAGCATCTGCGCGATGGGATTGCTCGGCTGATTTTTCAGCGGCAGCTTTTTCTGCCACCAGACGAGCAGTTGCCGGCAATGATCCTCGATCTGCTCTGGCGTCGGGTTGGCGTCGAAAGAGAGGCAGAGCCGCTCGTAGCAGTCGTCGGAATTGTACTTCCGCCAACCATCCCACCGCTGGGGATTGTCTGGGAAGGGGATTCGGCAGCACCCGAAAAAGAAGCGTTCAGCCCCGCTTTACACCACCCTGATCTGCGCCAGATCAGCCGTCGCCAATTCGATTTCACTCTCGGAGAGCCCCGTATTGCGCGCGATCGAGACGCGGTTCTGCCGGCCATACGCCTCGACCACGACCTCGAGCACCTGGTTCTCGTTATACGAGTAGGTCAGCTCGACCGGCGAACCTTTGGGCAGGAACGGCGGCAGCTCGATGTCGCAAATGCCGAGCGGCGTGCATTCCGTTGGCACCGTGCTCTCGCCTTCGACCACCCGCACGATGGCGTTCTTCATGTTCGCCTTTGCCGTGCCGAAGGAGTTCTTCGTCTGCACCGGCACCGGCGTCATTTTCCGAATCATCGGAAAGACGTATTCTTCGACGCGCCCATCGTCCCAAAGCACGACGCCCAGCGTATGCGTGGTGATGTTCGTCACCTTGATGAACTGCCCGTCGTCACTGGAAAATTGCTCGCGCACTTCCACTGGCAGGGTTCGCTCGCCGAGCCGGTCTTCCTCGCCGAGCAGCGACAGGATCGCCTGCACCGCCGCGCCGACGGCCACCGCTTCATCCGGGCTCACGTCGTCCGCCACCCCGACGCCGGGCGCGACCCCCGCCATCATCTCGCGGACCGAAGGCATGCGCGTCATGCCGCCGGTGAGCAGGATGCGGTCGATGTTGTCCCAGGTAAGATTCGCCTCCTGCATGACGATTTCGCAGATCGTCTTGCACTTCTCCAGCAGGTGCCGGGCACGCGCTTCGAAGTCCTCGCGGGTCAACTCCAGCTTCACGCTCTTGCCGTTGAAGGAGTGAACGATGGTCGTCTTCTGGCGCGAAGAGAGCTGGATTTTGGCGGTTAGCGCGCGCGTGTAGAGGTCCTGGTAGCTCTGCAGATCCAGCAGCGGATTCTCGCCGTGAATTTTGTCAAACTCCTCGGCCACCCAATTGACGATGAGATCGTCCCAATCCTTGCCGCCGAGGCGATGATCGCCATTCGAGGCGAGCATGCGGATGTGATGTCCGTCGATGCGCATGATCGTGACGTCGAAGGTGCCGCCGCCGAGATCGAAGACGAAGACCGTCTGGTCCCGGTCGAGCTTGTCGAGGCCGTAGGCGAGCGCCGCGGCGGTCGGCTCGTTGATGACTTGCAGGACGTTCAGACCCGCGAGTTGCCCGGCGTGCAGCGTGGCCGTGCGCTCCGCGTCGTTGAAGTACGCCGGGCACCGTGATGACCGCATCGGTGACCGGTTCGCCCGAGGTAGCGCTCCGCGTCGTTCTTCAGCTTCTTGATGATCAGCGCGGAAAGCTCCTCCGCGGAGTAGATGCGGCCGTTGAATTCGCGGTGAAACTGGGCTTTGCTCTTGCCCATCTCGCGCTTCACGAAATCGACGATTTTCTCGGGCTCGGCGACGGCGTTCTGCTTGGCCATCGAGCCGACGATGGCGTTCTGGCCGTCGAACAGGATCACCGAAGGGGTGATCCGCTCGCTCTCCGCATTCGGGATGATCTGCGGCTTTCCGTACGCGTCGATGTGCGCGATCGCGCTGAAGGTGGTGCCGAGGTCGATGCCGACAGACTTGCGCGGCGCCTTGGGGGAGGTGGGATTCACAATGGAAAGCTCAGGAGTACGCTGCATACGACATGCCGGGGAAGGGGGAACGCTAGTCTTCCGACGGTTTCAGCGCCATGAGAAAACCTTCCTTCCACTTTTTGATGACGACCTCCTCGGCGCGCACGACGCGATCCTTCCAAAGAAAGCCGCGTTTCAAAGTGCGCACGACGGTCAGGTCTTCATCCGGATCTTCGGCGGCTTCCACAGCGACCGCGCGCTGCGTGCGCTTGTCGAGCTTCCCTTTACCGTTCGGGATTTGCGTGACTTCCAGGCGCGCCAGGACTTCGAGGATGAACTCCAAGTTGTGCTCGAGATGCAGCCCGATGCTCTCGAGCCGCCTCCCTAGCTCCTGCGATGAAGCGTGGCCCTGCATGGCTTCCTGCACGGACGCAAACGGCTCGCTCATCTGCCGGTGAATGACGGAGAGATCATCATAAAGGGTGATCAAATCGCGAATCATCGGGCGATGGACCGTATCGAGCAAAAACCCGTCCTTGTAGCTCTTCAGCTCCTCATGGAGCGCATCGAACATCTGGCGGCTGATCGTGTTGCGCTGGTCCACCATCGAGCGCAGTTCCGTGACGACGCGCGGCAGATCGCGGCGCGCTTCGTTCCCTTCCGCCGTTGATTTGTCGAGCCGGCTCAGGATTTGGGTATGTTCGCCACTCGCGCGCCCGACGGCTTGCAAGCCCTGTACGACCGGGCGGAGCATTTCGAAGAGCGACATGGCTCCGGGCGCGGGCTCCTCCACGCGCGCGATCTCCGGGGGCGCCGTCGTGGGGTCGGCGCCGGGTTCAGCGGCTTTCTTGACGACATGCAGCTTCGGAGCCGCGTGGGCGGCGCGATCCTCCAGCTCACGTTCGGCCTCGTGGACCAACCCGTGCATCTGGGTCGCAAAATCGGCATCGGACAACTCGATCACGTCTGACATTCGGGCCAGCAGTAGCGGATACGGTGCCAACACCCAGCGGAAACGCCGCGGACGGGCCAGCTTCGCTCACCCACCGATTCCTGGTACGGCGCGGAGCTGCACTTCGCCCACTTCCAGAGTGAGCGCTTGCTGGGCCACGCGCAGGAAGCCCTCGGAGGCGTCGGTCAGCGCGACCTGCAACCTGCCAACATGGGAAGTTGGCGCGGCCAGTTGGGCCGCCTGCAACAAATCCCGCAAAGAGAGGGCGCAATTTTGCGCGGAATCCACCAGACGAATCGCAGGCCCCAGGAAGCGGCCGATGGCCGCACGAAGCAGCGGGTAGTGCGTGCACCCGAGCACCAGCGTGTCGATTCGCGCTTCCACCAGCGGGCGCGAGATAGCGCTCAATCACTTGGTCGCGTGAGCGAATCTTCCAGCCACCCTTCCTCGATGAGCGGCACGAGCAGAGGGCATGCTTGCGTGACGACCTCCACCTCCGGCCGGAGCGCATGGATTGCGCGCTCATAGGCGCGGCTGTGGATGGTCGCGCGCGTGCCGATGACGCCGATGCGGCCGGTGTGGGTCGCGGCGACCGCCGCCCGCGCGCCGGGCTCGATGACCCCCACGACCGGCACCTTGCAGCAGCTCCTGAAGCCGCGGAACGGCGAGCGCGGAGGCGGTATTGCAGGCGACCACGATGGCCTTGGCCTCCTCCGCCAGGAGCAGGCCGGAGATCTCCAGGGAGTAGCGCTCGATGGTGCTCTGGCTTTTGCCGCCGTAAGGGACGCGCGCGGTGTCGCCGAGATAGAAGATATTCTCCGCCGGGAGCACTTCGCGCAGCGCCGCGGCCACGGTGAGCCCGCCGATGCCGGAATCGAAAACCCCGATAGGGCGCACGGCCAGTGTGGCGCGTCGGAGCGCGGCAGGGGAGGGAGCGTGGCGTCGCGCGTCAATTGGTGATGAGCGCCGGGACTCGCGCGGCGGATGCCGCGACCGCCGCCTCCGTGGAAAGCAGGCGGGGTCGGCGTGGCGCCTCGCTTCTGGGCCGGCCGGGAGCAGCGGCTCGGCGGCACCGACGGCGCGGCCGCGATCGGCGGCAGATTCTTCAATTCCGGGACGCGCAGCTCGGGATTTTGCACCAACGCCGGGGCTGTCGGGCCCGCGACCGCGCGGCGATAATTGAGCGCCGCCTCGACGATGCCCGCCGCCATCTGCTCGCGATACTCGGCCAACGCAATCAGCCGCGCATCCGTCGCATTGGAAAGAAAGCCGCCTTCGATCAGCACGCCGGGAATCGCCAGGTCGCGAATGACGACGAAGCGCGCGCGCTTGATCCCGCGATCCGGCAGATGCGAGCGGACGATCAGCGAGGCATGCGTGGCGGTGGCGAGCGCCATGTTTTCGGCATCGCAGCATTGCCCCGGCACTCCTGGGCGTCGGTCACCCGCGGGCCATCGGCCATCATGGAGGGCACGCCGCGAGGCGCGAGCGTGTAGGTCTCGATGCCGGTGCCGGCGCCGCTCGGAGTTGAAATGAACCGAGACGAAGAGCGCGTTGGGGAAGCGGTTGGCAAAGGCGACGCGCTCCTCCAGCGCCGACGAAGACGTCGGCCGAGCGCGTCAGATAGACCTTGAACCCAGCCTGCATGAGCCGCAGCCGCGCGCGCATCGCCGGTGTCGAGCGTGAAATCTCTTCTCACGCCCGCCCGCCCCTTGTGCGCCGAGGTCCTGCCCGCCATGGCCGGGATCGAGGATGATCGTATCGACGGCTCGCTGGCGTTGGCGATGCTTGCTCGGGCGCATCACCGGCTCGATCACTTTCACCAAGTCCATGCGCGAGACGCAAAGTTGCCCGCCAAGGTCGGTGCACGGGGTAGGAAAGAATGAACTTCAGGTTGTTGATGAAGAAATCCGGCGACCCATCCTCCCCGCGCAAGCTGCGCCCCGCGACCGTCAGCGTCACCGACTTCGACGACCGCTGCGCCACCGTCATCCCATAAAACTGGGCCATGTTCTCGAAGGACACATACTCCCGGCCATCATGTTTCAGCAGCGTCCACTCCACGGCGCGGCCTGGCAGCCCGCCTGCGAGCAGAGCCAGGAGCAAAAGAAAAGCGGCGCGCATCAGAGCCGCAGAGGGTACCGAACCCCGCCCCGCTGGCAAGCCGTTTCCCCCGCGCCGCCGCCCCACTCGGCAGATGTGAAGATCGCCGAAAACCCGGTGAGCAGCCCGAACTCAAAGGGGGGATCAAGGAAGTCAGCAGCCGGGAACGTGCACTTGGCGGCATTGCGTTCGGAGCGGGTTCGCGCTTGCATCGGGCGCGCGTGCCTTCGCCTTCCCGCTCTCTCTCTGACCGCCGTCGGCGTCGGGCGCTGGCGCGCATTGCGGTCGGCTGCACGCTGGGCGTGTTGGCCCTGATCTATGCGCCGATCATCCCGCGGGCGTTCATTCTTCTGCTGCGCGGCGGGCACGACGCTTTGGCGAGCTGGGTGTATCAGCATTCGGAGAGCTTTAGCGCTTACAACAATCTGGAGTTGAAGGCGGGCGACGCGCTGCTGGTCTACGGCCGCAAGGCGCCCCTCGATCCGCGGATCATCTTCCTCGCCATCGACTCCCAATCAACAGAACTCGAGTTGATGAGCGACGAAAGGGAGCGGCTCTTGCGCGACTCGCCTGCCTTGAACCTGATGGCGCAAGGCTTCCCGTTCAATCGGCGCGTCTATGCCATGGTGGTCGAGCGGCTCGCGCAAGCGGGGGCCAAAGTGGTCGCCTTCGACATGCTCTTCCCCAAGGACAAGGACAACGACGCGGAGGTGCGCTCGGTCTGGCAATGGTACCGCGCGCAACTCGTGGTCGGCAGCAATCTGCAAACGCTGGTGGACGAGAATGGCTCCCCGCATCCGGTGCTGGAGCAGCCGACCACGACGCTTATTCCTTTCGAAATGGAGGCCGAGTGCGTAGGCTTTGTAAACTTCAAACCGGACGTCGATGGCTCCGTGCGGCGGGGCTGGTTTCGTTCGAGCGAGTTGGAATTGAAAGGACAAGATCCGGAGCCCGGGCGGCCGGAAGTGCTCTCGCTGGCCGCTCGGGCGGCGACCAAGGCAGGCTTTGATGCGGCCATCCCGGCGACCCACGAGACGACCATGTTTCGCTTCGTGGAGGATGTGCGTCCACGCTCGCTGTACGAGATTTTCGTGCCCGCGCTTTGGGATGGGAAAAACTACCGGGGCGGCGCGCTCTTCAAGGACAAGATCGTCTTCATCGGTCCATTCGGAAATTTCCTGAAGGGGGAACAGGACACACTCCCGACGCCGCTCGGGCAGACGCTTGGACCCCAAATTCACCTGAGCGCCTTAAACGCCATCCTGACGAACGACTTTCTCTCGACGCCTCCCATTTGGGCGGAGCTGCTCATCGTCGCGGCGGCTGGCGTGCTGGCCTGGCTGGCAGGACTGGCGGTGCATGGACCATTGGCACGCACGGCTCTCCTGCTCGTGATCACCGGAGCCTACATCGGCCTGGCGTTCGTCATCTACAATTCCGCCGGGCTTTGCCTCTCCTTGCTCAATCCAACGCTCGCGCTGCTTTCGAGCGGCTTTGTCGGGCTGGTCTGGGAAAGAGTCCACGAGCAGATGGAGAAGACCCGCGTGCGGCAGACGCTCGAGCGTTATGTCTCCAGGGATGTCGTGACCGAAGTGCTCGATAATCCGCAGAGTTTTCTGCACACCGCCGGTGGCGAGCGCCGGCCTTTAACGATTCTTTTCTCCGATGTGCGCGGCTTCACGACGATCACGGAGAGCGCCGATCCGGCCCAATTGGTGGCGCAGTTGAACGAGTATTTCACCGACATGGTGCGCATCGTCTTTGCGCATCGGGGGACGCTGGACAAATTCATCGGCGACGCCGTCATGGCGCATTGGGGAGCCATCATGAGCCGCGGGGAAGGGCCGGATGCCTGCCGCGCGGTGGCGGCGGCGCTCGACATGCTCAAGGCGCTCGAGCGGCTGAATGTGGCTTGGAAAGCGCGTGGCATGCTGGAGCTGCGCATCGGCGTCGGCGTCAACCACGGCCACGCCATCTGCGCCAATATCGGGTCGGAGGAGAAGTTCGAGTTCACCGCGATTGGCGACCCGGTGAATCTCGCCTCGCGGCTCGAGGGCGCGACGAAGCAGTTTCAACAGGACCTGCTCATCGGCGAAGAAGTGGCGCCGCTGGTGCGGCAGGATTTCGTTGTGCGCTCCGTCGATCTCATGCAGGTGAGCGGGAAAACGAAGCCGGTGGAGGTCTTCACCGTGCTGTCGAATCGGCAGAGCGCCGAGCCGGCGTGGCTGGCGCGCTACGAGGAAGGCATCCGCCTCTTTCGCGGCCGCGGCTTTGTCGAGGCGGAAGCGGCGTTCTCCGAAGTGCTCGCCACCGCGCCGGGCGACTGGCTGGCCGAAGAGTATTTGCGCCGCTGCCGCGCCTATCGAGAAACGCCTCCACCTGAGGATTGGAATGGCGTCTCGGTCTTGCGCAGCAAGTAGCGCCGCGGGAGGGAATTTGGTAGTGGTACAGTTTGTGGGCAGTCGCTTCTCACGCTACCCTATCCGGCCAGAGATCAAGTTGGAATCCGCCTAAGAGCGCATCGATTTGATTCTTCAGCGCCGGTCCGGGGCGACCGATCACAACGTCAATCGGGCTGAGGTCGCCATTTTCGTCTCGCAGCACGTTTTGATCGTGAGCATCGCCAAACACGACGCCAATTCTGCGGTTGAAATAAATGGGCGCTTCCTCAGAAATGGCCGCTTTGTTGAATCGGAGGTTCGCGAAGAATGAGTCGATCTCCGCCCTTGTTGGGTGTGGGGATTGTACCAAATCCACGTTGATCCAAGGCTGCGTGGTGATGACTTCCATTTGCTCTTCATCGTACGCGATACCTTCGATCCAGATTTCATCTCCAAACAGCACGTTGTGCCATCCCAGCCTGCGCAAATATTCCAAAGGCGTCGCGCTTTCCGCGCTCCGTGCGCTGAATGGCCAAACGTGTTCGTGCGCGTCGCCTTAACGGCCACGCCACGCTCCCGATCATGGTAAACAGAATGTTCCGCTCCGGTCGTGACTGGGCGAAATCTCTCGACTTAAGAGAGCGGCAACAGCTTTGAAGGCCAAACTCGGCGCTCCAGCGGCCATCACCGCCACGGCCCACAAATTGGCCCGCATCCGCTATCATCTGATCAAACACCGCTGCCCTTACAACGCCTCCGCCTTTGCCCGCGAAGAAAAAGTTCACCGCCAGCGCCGCGAGTGCAACCTGCGCAAGCAAGCGGCTCATTTCGGCTTCCAACTCACCCCGATGCAGAGTAAAACCTAGTCAGTTTCTGAGGAGGCTTGGCGCACGGGCTTCTTGGCAAACCATTGGATCAGCCCGCAGTTCTCACAGATCAGTGCTACTCCTGACTTGTCTAGCCAATCCAGTTTAAGAAAAGTGGCGCCAGTCGTGTTGAGAAGCGCTTCACTTTCGTGGAACGTCTCAGCTTGGCAGTGCGTGCAGCGAACTTGTGCACCACCCGCGTTATAACGGGAAGGTCCGAACGCATTGGCGAATCCTTTGGCTGCGGCTTTAAGGGAAGAGAGTAAATCGCTCATGATGGTAGTGGCCTAGACATGATGGCTGTGTGCCCACTGTAAAGCCACCTCCATCGGCCGGGAAAAAGGGAGTGCGTTTGCCTGCGGTGAGGAAGGCGCGGGTTGCGCGGGCCGAGGCCCGCGCCGAGCCGCCTGTGAGAAAGCCGCCGGCGAGCCGGCGGCGATTCTCCAGTGTGAAAACACCCACAGACAAACGCATAGGTAAACCGATCCTCTTCGTAGGGTTGGATGTCCACCGAGGCGGCGGAGTGAGGAATAAGGGATGCGGGGCGTACGGGGCGAGCCCAAAGAAACGATTTCCGTCGCCCTGGCGGAAAACGAGGGCGCCCGCGAGGTGCGCTCCCACGGCACGATGTCCCACGATCTGCACGCGCTGGAAAAGCTCCTGCGCAAGCTCCAGGGTGAGGGGCCGGAGCGGCGCGAACTGCGCGTCTGCTATGAGGCTGGGCCATGCGGGTTTGGCGTCGCGCGGCGGCTCTTGCAGTTGAAGATCGACTGCCAGGTCATCGCCCCCTCCCTTATCCCGCAGAAGAGCGGCGACCGGCAGAAGAATGACCGAGGTGGCGGAAGGGACAAGGGAGGAAGAGGGGCGGGCGAGCCAAACGCGATGCGCTCAAGCTGGCGCGCTTGCACCGCGCGGGCGAGCTGACCGCCGTCCACATTCCCGAGCCGACCGACGAAGCGTTGCGCGACCTCTGCCGGGCGCGCACCGACGCCATCAACGATCAGCGCAGGACCCGCCAGCAACTTAAAGCGCAGCTCCTGCGCTTGGGTTATAAGTATACGGGCCGCACGAGTTGGAACGAGGCGCACGAGCGTTACCTGCGCGAACTGGTGCTACCACACACCGCCCACAAGATCGTGGTCGAGGAATACCTCCAATCCATCGGCACCGCCGGCGAGCGGGTGGCCAGGCTGACCGCGCAAATCGAGGCGCTGGCTCAAGAGTGGCGGCTCTGGCCGGCAGTCCAGGTCATCATGAGCTTGCGCGGCTTTCAGGTCCTCTCGGCGACGTTGTTCTTAAGCGAACTCGGCGGACTCGAGCGCTTTGCCCATCCGACCCATCTCATGGCCTACCTGGGACTGCTGCCGAGCGAGCACTCCAGCGGCGACACGGTGCGCAAGGGCGCCATTACCAAGTGCGGCAACTCGCATGTGCGCTGGATCTTGATCGAAGCCGCGCAACACTACCTGCACCCGCCCAAGGTCAGCCAGGAACTCAGCCGCCGCCAGCAGGGCCAGCCGCGCCGGATCAAGGAAATCTCGTGGAGCGCGCAGAACCGGCTCCATCGCCGCTACCGAGCGCTGCTCGGCCGCGGCAAGAGTCCGCAGAAAGCGATTGTCGCCGTCGCGCGCGAGCTGGCCGGCTTCCTGTGGGCGCTCTACCAGGAGTGGCACGCGCCGGGCAGCCTCCCGTTGCGCTCCGCTCAGCCGCCAAAGTCCGCCGACTCCGCCGGCGTTCCGCCCAAAGCGGCGGCACGCATTTATCGCCTGCCGATCATCGAAGAAACCGCCCTGCGCGGCCACCGTCCCCGGTCGTGCGGCGCGCGTGCCCGGGAGGGGGTGGGTTCGGGGGGAACAAAGTCCCGCCGCTGACTCCGCCTGTCTGCCCCGGCCTCGCCCGGAACCCCATCCCATCAACTTAACGAAAGGAGCTCTGCCCACCACCACTGCACCTGATCTCCTCTCCTCATCTACCCACGTCCGACGCGGGCTGAGGGCAGCAGAGAGTCCGGGCCACGCGCGGGACGAAAGCCAAGCGAAACCGAAGCTAACCTTTAGCATCAAAAGCCCTGTTGATCCGTCCAACTCACGAGGGTCGTTTAGGGATCACCCGCGCCGCCCTCCGGGGTGGCCGGCGAACTCCCGAGCCTAGACCGTGAAAGGGACACAAAAGACGAATTGAATCCAAGAAATGACGGTACCCAACCCGCGAATATCAGCTTGCCCGCCTCGTCATCCAACCCAGGACTTCTTCGCCAACCTTCCTCTGCCCGGACTCTCTCCCGCCCTGAGTCGCTAAATCCGTAATCTAACAAACTATGAAAACCACAACGAAAAAAGTGGGCAAATGCGCTTTGCCTTTAGTTGACAAACACAGCCATATCAACGCTCCCAAGCTCAGCGACGGCGGAGGCTGACGCGCTGGCTGCACGGTGGGAGGCAAGGTGGCGGAGGAAGCAGCCAGCGTGACAGTCAGCCGTCGGTGCAGCGCCTGGTTAGGCGACGGTCGATTGGAAATCATTTGGTTCGGCCTCCATGCAAGTCATCTACGAGCGATATGCCGTCTGGTAGTCCGCCCCAACTCCTACCTGTCCAATGCCACATCTCTTCGATGCGGAGTTCTTGGGCTGGCTCGAACTGAGGCTGCGGAGCTAGACCACGCGAAACATAAAGCACATTGGTGGTGCGGACGCGGCCCGTGATGATGCCTTCGTCGATGCGCGCTGCCGAGACAATGAGAATGTCGCGGCGAACATCGCGAGCGATGAACTGCGAAATGGTCTTGCCCTCCCGGAATCTCCTGCGGCGTGACCATCGCTGTAGTCTCTTAAACATGTCTTCGGATGCTGTTCACGCCAGTCGCCTATTAGGCAGCGGGAGTGGAAGGTGGATGGTCGAAGGGAACAAGGTGTAGACGCTCCAACAAGCGGCGGAAAATACGGATACGACGGCGGTGCTCACGGTAGGCGGCTAACTCGCGCTTCAGGTCGGGCGGCGCGTCGGGATCGTCAGCAACCTGCATATGGCGCTCGGGGTAGAGCCACCAGTAGGGCGTGGACACTACCAGCAACCCCAGCAAAAACAGCAGAAACAACGGCACCATGATGGGGGCGAACATCCACTCCCAATCGGCGATGGGACGTTTGTCTCCGCGGAATCTGGCAAGTGGAAGACGCATAGCTGCCTAACGGATGTAAGCTCAGCGACAGCTACTGGCGAGGACAGATGTGGCTTTCGGAATGGAGCAAGACGCCAGTAGCTGTTCGCTGCAGCGCCGGGTTAGGCGTGCCGGTCATATCCAGGTCGACGTGCCCGGATCGAAGTGGGGATGACGCTCGATGAGGGCATGGACGAACTCGAGGAGACTGCGAGAACAAACCGGACAACGCAAGTCCCACGGCGCACGCTCCTGCATGAGCGCGCCATCGCCAGGGCAGAACCATCGCCCCCCGATGCCGCCGCTGCCGCGATACTGGGCAAGGTCCGGCTCGCGTGGGCGACGCACCTCCGACACGTAGCAATCGATCAACCGCTGAGCCAACTCGACGGCGAGAGCCATCCGACCGTGCACACACTCCAACGTGCCGTCGGTACGACGAGAAAGCTCGTCGCCACACTTAGGACAGAAAAGCGTCTTCATGGTGAGCGCGAGGCACGCAAAATGGAAGGACTTCGAGCTGCGAGAGACGCGGAATCTCTGCGACGGTGGGCGCGGCAAAGAACAAGCCGACCGTGCGGGCTGGACACAAAACCGCCGCCAAGGTGAGGAGCACGGTGGTGCCATCAGGACGGTGCAAACGCATCGGGGTGCCAGCAGGAAGGTCGGTAGGACAAGCCTGCTCGGGATCGGGAACGGCGACGATGCCCTCGCGGCCTCCGTAAAGCTGAGTGTGGTCGGGGTGATCGGCCAGCAGACGCGCGGTGATGGTGAAGCTGTCGATGACCTGGAGCACGGCTGAAGAAAGCACAGATTACAGGTGAGACGAGGCACCGCGTAGACATGATGGCTGTGTGCCCACTGTAAAGCCACCTCCATCGGCCGGGAAAAAGGGAGTGCGTTTGCCTGCGGTGAGGAAGGCGCGGGTTGCGCGGGCCGAGGCCCGCGCCGAGCCGCCTGTGAGAAAGCCGCCGGCGAGCCGGCGGCGATTCTCCAGTGTGAAAACACCCACAGACAAACGCATAGGTAAACCGATCCTCTTCGTAGGGTTGGATGTCCATAAAGAAACGATTTCCGTCGCCCTGGCGGAGAATGAGGGCGCCCGCGAGGTGCGCTCCCACGGCACGATTTCCCACGATCTGCACGCGCTGGAAAAGCTCCTGCACAAGCTCCAGGGTGAGGGGCCGGAGCGGCGCGCACTGCGCGTCTGCTACAGCCGAACGGAGAGAGACAGACCGAGGGCGGAGCCTCGGCCCAACGGGGCGGCAGCGGCGGCTGCCGTCAACGCCGGCCCGTGCGGGTTTGGCGTCGCGCGGCGGCTCTTGCAGTTGAAGATCGACTGCCAGGTCATCGCCCCTTCCCTCATCCCGCAGAAGAGCGGCGACCGGCAGAAGAACGACAAACGCGATGCGCTCAAGCTGGCGCGCTTGCACCGCGCGGGCGAGTAAAACCTAGTCAGTTTCTGAGGAGGCGAGCAGCGCAAGAAGGTCTTTCAGCGTTACAGACATGGTTCGCGATGCCAGCTTCCTTCGCGGGCGGCACGCGCAGCGAGTAATGCACGCGGCCGAGGTTGAAGTGCATGAAGGGGAGCGAGACAGCGTGCGCGTGGTTCTCGACCTCCGTTGAGAAGGCGTTCGTGAGCCGCGTAAACCGGCGCATACTCATGCGCATCTTTGCTTGAGCGCCTGGGCCTCCCTCTCTCCGTCACGGCTCGCGCTCCAGTTCCAGGGCGGTCCTGAGCGCTCACGCTTCAAACTGTACCAATACCAGGAATTCCATTGCCGCGCCGGGAGAGAACGGGGATGTTGAGCGCCCGTTTTTCCTTCGTCTCCCTATGAAAAGTCCCATCAAAATCGCCGTGACCGGAGCCGCCGGTCAGATCGGTTACTCGCTGCTCTTTCGCATCGCCTCCGGCGCGATGTTTGGCGCCGACCAGCCCGTGGAGTTGCACTTGATCGAGGTGCCGCAAGCGCTCGGCGCGCTCGGTGGAGTGGTCATGGAGTTGGAGGATTGCGCGTTTCCCTTGCTCCGTAAAGTGGTGCCGACGGCGGACCTCGATGAGGGATTCCGCGGCGTGAATTGGGCGCTGCTGGTCGGCTCGGTGCCGCGCAAGCAGGGCATGGAGCGGGCCGATCTGCTCGGAATCAACGGGAAGATTTTCGTGGGGCAGGGGAAGGCGATCGAAAAGCACGCCGCGGGCGACGCGCGCGTGCTGGTCGTCGGCAATCCGTGCAACACCAATTGCCTGATTGCCATGAACAGCGCCCGCGGAGTGCCCTCGGATCGCTGGTTCGCCATGACGCGCCTGGATGAAAATCGCGCCAAGTCTCAGTTGGCGCAGCGGGCGAGCGTCGAGGTGGAGCGGGTGACGAACCTGGCCATTTGGGGCAACCATTCGCCCACCATGTACCCGGATTTCTACAATGCGCGGATTGGCGACCGCCCGGCGACCGAGGTGATCCACGATCTCGGCTGGCTCGAACACGAATTTCTCCAGACGGTGCAGCAGCGCGGCTCAGCCATCATCAAGGCGCGCGGGCGCTTCCTCCGCGGCCTCGGCGGCGAATGCGGTCGTCGATACCGTCCGCTCGCTCGTTACGCCCACGAAGGGAGGGGAATGGTATAGCGTTGCGGTCTGCTCACGCGGCGAATACGAGACCGAAGCGGGGCTGATTTTCTCCTATCCGGTCCGCAGCACGCCTACCGGGTACGAGGTGGCGAAGTGGGTCCCAATCAATGAATTTTCGCGCGCGAAGATCAACGCCACGCTGGCTGAATTGCGCGAGGAGCGGGACTTGGTCAAAGAGCTTTTGTAGCGGTCCTGGCAAGTCCCGTCGAGCGCGAGGGCGACGGCCTGTTGGCAGGATGGTTGGAGCACCATGAGCGGATGGGCCGCGCACCAGACGCGGCGGCAATCGCCCGTGGCCACCACGGAACTGCGCGCCGGCAGGATGATGAGATCGAGCGGCGTCCAGAGGCTGACGAAGTGCACGCGGCGCAGCGCATCGGCGTCGCGCGCCAGGTCGCGCAAAAAGGGGCTACCGGGGCGCATCTGGCGTCCGCCCGATTAGGCAGCAGCCAGGCCATGGCGGTGCCTTGATGCGGCGTGGAGATGGTGACAAAGCGGTGCACGCGCTCTAGCCCGCCAAGCCGTTGCAAATAATAACGGCAGACGAGGCCGCCCATGCTGAAGCCGACGAGATCAAAGCGCGTACCCGGCGAAAAATGGTCGCGTCGCGCGTAAGTGGCAATTGACCGGCCAATTCATCGAGGCCGACCTGACCCCAGCTCGGGCCTGAGTGAGAGCGTGTGGACTTCACGGCCTTCCGCGCGCAGGTAGCGCGCGAGCGGCTCCATCTTGCGCGCGTCGTCCTTGATCCCATGAATGAGCAGGACGGGTGGCAGCGGCGCGGCGGCGATCCGGTCAGCCGGCAGCAGCGAGGCGAGCATGGCGATAGCGGCGCACTTCAAAGTCCGGCGTCCGAAAGGGAGTCTCCACATAGTTAAACTCATCTTCAAAAGGGGGGAAGAAGGCGTCGCCCTCCACGTCGCGCTGCACCACGGTCAGCAGCAGTTCCTCGCAGCGCGGCAGAAGCTGCGCATACACGTCAGCCCCGCCGATCACCCATACTTCCAGCGGCGCATACGTTTCCGGCTGGAAGCTGGCGAGATCGCGGATCATCGCCACGCCGGGAAAATTCGCGGAGCGGGAGACGACCAGATGGGAGCGATTGGGCAGCGGGTGCCCGAGTGACTCGAACGTTTTGCGCCCCATGAGGATGGCCTGGCCGCTGGTCGTCTGCTTGAACCAGCGAAAGTCTTCCGGCAAATGCCACGGCAGGTGTCCGGCGCGTCCGATGACGCGATTCAGGGACATGGCGGCAATAGCCTTCAACGGTCAGAAGAAGTCTCCCCATCCGGGGCTTCGCCTTACTCGGAAAAGACCCGCCCCGCCGTGCTCCGCTCCCCATCGTTCTTCGTCTCAGTCGGGCTGATGCGGGTTTGCAGCAAGCGATGATCCGCGTCGGTGGCCTGTAGCGTGATCATCGTCTTGATGGAACTATCGATCTTCAGCATGCGCGCATAGAGCAGCTTGTAGTATTTTTGCAAAGCGGCGCGCTTCTCAGCCTCCGTGCGAGCGGCGAAGGAATGCTCCCACTCGACCTGCACCGCCCGATCCGTCAGCGCCAGAGTCTCGACCTGGCGGAAGCGGACACGGTCTTTCAAACCCTGCTTAAAGACCTCGGTTTTGGACTTCCTCTCCTGTTTTTCAGTCGAGGGAGCCGTTCCGAACCCGCTCTCCGGCTTATCGAGCGAAGGCGTCTGGTCCGGCATCAGCGGCGTGTCGGTAGCCGGCCCGTCGCCGTGGCTGGGGAGCACCCCGCCCGAAGGTTTGCGGGGATCAATGGGGCCGGGCAGCGCGGGAGCGGCTCCACCGATTCCGGGGGTGTTGGTGACGTTTTCGCTGGGGTTGGTTGGCGGAACGACCTCCTGAGCCGGCGCGAAGCCGGGCAGGCCCATTCCGAGCGCGCACAAGAAGGACAAGCGGGTGAACGTCATAAGCGAAACGAGAGCAGCCTATCCGGAATCCAAGCCTTTGCCAAGCAGGAACGCCTCGCCGGGCGATCACCCCAAAACGAAAGTTCGCCGGCTTCTATTGGCCTATCGCCTGCGGCCTAGCTTCCGCTCGCTCCAGAGAGTGGCTGAGGAATGGCCGCTCGAAGACAAGGTGGAAAACACCCGAGCCGAGCAAGGCCAGCGCCGTTCCCAAGGTGAGCATCATCGCCAACTCCATGAGGGGTGAAAAGCCTTGTGGACGCAGCGCAGCCTGTAGGAGGGCCAGGATCGGAGCGTGAATCAGGTAAAGACTGTAGGAAAAGGTGCCGAGCAGAACCGCCCAGCGGGATTCCATGACCCGCAGAAGAACCGGGGTGCGACTCGGCCGGGAGAGCCTGTTTGAAGAAACATCACCGCTGGGGTTTTGGTCACGGATCAAGCGCCGGGTGCAGCAGACCAGCAGACACGCCGTGGCCGTGCCGACGAGGGAATCCTTCATCGCCACTGCGAGCTGCCATGAGGAATGCTGTCCATTGGCGAGGCAGAGCGACACCGCAAAGGCGGCCGCCAGCCAGCCCCAAGGCCAGGTGTCGCGCACCCTCGTGAGTTGCGGTGCGCGGGCGAAGCTGATTTCGGCAGCCGCCATGCCGATGGCAAACAGGCCAAGAAACTGTGGACTGACGCCGCTCCATCGCGAAAAGAAAAAGCAGAGCGGAAGCAGGCCGGCTGCGAAGGCGGCGACGACACAGGCGACGAGCCCAAAGCGCCGCCGAATGGGCAGCAGCACCAGCGGAAAGACAAAGTAGATCTGCCACTCCGTCGCGACGCTCCACATCGGGTAATCGATCTTGCTGTGCCAGGACGGCTCGAAGTTGTGGATCAGCAACAGGTGCGAGACGATGACCCCCGGCGTCCAGGCGGGAAGCGTTTCCTCCCAGAGCGCCGCCGGATGAGACCGATCGCGCAAGGCGGGGACGAGCCAGATGGCCAGCAGCGTCACTCCCAAGGCGGCGTAGTAGGGTGGCAGAATGCGGCGCGCCCGGCGCAGCAGGAAGGGGCCGAAGCCGGACCGGAGTCTCAGCACGCCCGCGCGCGCCATGGGCAGCATCAGGCAGTATCCAGAGAGGACGATGAAGATGTCCACGGCGCTGCGACCGAGGAAGAGCACGTAGGTGGCGCGAGTCGCGAGACCAGAGAGCGGCGCTTCCGCCGTGCTCCCCAGGTACGCGTGATGCAGCACCACATACAGCGCCGCCAAGCCGCGCAAGCCGTCCAGGTACTCCAAGCGCAAGCGGGCATGGGCAGGCGATGACTCGACGACGGATGGTTCAGCGATAACTAAGCTTTAGCACCCGCTCGCTAAATTCGCCAGCAGTGACCACCCGACTCCCGACCTCAACTCTAGCCTTCAGACCCGCTGCTATGGTGTTTTCACCGAGACAAAAGAGTGCGTCGAAATGGCGCCGGCATTCACCGAGGTGACCCGGTAGTAGTAGGTCGTGCTGGCCACCACGCCCTTGTCAGTCACGGAAGTCCGGACCCCGGAGTTGACGAAGTTGGCCGGGAACACGTAGGGCCCGTCCGAGGTCGTGGACCGATAGACCACATACCCAGTGGCGTTGGCCGCGGGGCTCCACGTGAGCTTCACGCTGGTGGGACTCAAGGCCGTGGCGGTGAGTCCTGCCGGGGCCGCCGGCGCCGGCGGCAGCGGCCTCGCCATCACCGCGGCGGAATCCGCGCTCGCCCCGGCGGCATTGATCGCCTTCACCGAGTAATCGTACTTCTTCCCATCCGACACGGTGGTGTCCTTGTAAGTCGTGCCGGTCACGTAATCGTCCAGCGTGATGGTGCGCAGGACGTACGTGCCGCCGACATTATTCTCGGCGAGCGCCTGGCGCGTGACCACGTAGTAATCCGCGCCCGGTGACGCACTCCAGCTCAAGGCGACTTCGTGCGAACCCGAGCCGCTGACGCTGATCTTCGGCGTGGCCGGGGCCGCCGTGGGCAACGTCGGCAGCGGCGTGCCGGAAGCTTGCGGCGAATTGGCGCTGAAGCCGTTTTGCGCGTTCCAGGACTGCACCACATAGTAATAGGTGGTGTTGTTGACCGCCGTGGTGTCGCTGTACGTCGCCAGCCCCGAGTCGCTGCCGCTCACCGCGCCCGTTAGTCCATTCGCCAGTGAGACGTAGCCGGAGCCAGCGGTGGTGCTGCGCAGGATGTGGTACCGCGCCGCGCCGGGCACCACGGGCCAGGTCACGAGATTCCGGTTGGCGCCCGGATATACGGTCACGCTCGCCGGCGCCGGCGGCACGTAGCCCGCCAGCTCGAGGCGCAGGTAATCCACCATGATGAAGAATGAGTAACCCACCGCGCTCATGTTGATGGTCAGCGTGTTCTGGCCGGCGTGCAGCAGATTCGCCGGGAAGGTGACGCGCTCATCCAAAAACGGGCCATGATTGCTGATATGGATGCTGGCGTTATCCATGTAGTTTCCCCCAGGCGGGGTGTAGCCGGCATCGGTGAGGGGCAACGGCGCGGCCGTCACGCCGCTGGCGTTGCCGAGATTGGTCCCGTTGACGCTGAGAATGACTTTGCCGCCATTGTCTCCCGCGATGCCCAGGTAGAGGGAGGCCAGGGCGCCGGCCGCTGGGGCCGAGGCGAGATCGAAGGTGATCGTGCCCGTGGTGGGCTGGTAAGCGCCCGTCGAGTCCAGTTGTGAGGGGAGGATATAGTTCCAGTCCTTGCTCCAGCGGCTGTGCCCCACGGAGTAGTTCACCCCTTTGGGGAATTCCTGGAGATAGTAGGCCTGCCCTCCCCAGACCGGCGTGGGAAAGCCAAAAGCGGGGGAATGCTCCGGCGCCCAGAAATCCTCGCCGTGCCGATATTTGTCCGTCTTGCGATTGGGATACCCCAACTCGAACACGGTGGCCCCCACCCGCTTCAGGCTCCAGGTAACCGTCCCGAGATTCGTCGTCTGTCCACCTGTGACCGTCACGGCGAAGGCCTTGGCCGGCAGGGCGACCTCGTACGGAGGATTCCCCCCATTGAGAGATTGCGACATGAACGTGCCCGCGGCGCCTGGCCCAAAGCAAAACAGCGTATAATTCGAGCCCGCGATCACACTCGGAATAGTGAAGCTGCCGCTTGCATCCGTTTGCGTCCAAAACTGGTACGGCTTCAGCCATTTCTGGAAATCGTAAAAGGGCGACTGCGGATTGACGACCGGCTGCTGCTCCAGGCCGACCCACATGCCGGCGAGGACCGGGTCGCGGTTGCCGCTGTCGTCGATGGCGATCTTGCCAGTAACGACGCCGCGGCCGGCTGGCTTCACGTACGCTGGACTTGGCAGCCAGCTATAGGGCCACGCCGCCTTTTCCGCGGCGTCCTGCGCGAGCGCATCGCGATGCAGCGCCTGCGCCGCCGCGGCCGGGTCGGTGATCGAGGCCGGCACGCTGTTCGCATAGTAGAACCAGGGACCGCAGACTTTTGTCCAAACCTCGCCTGCCTCCACGGTGGAATCCGTTCCCTGGCCGAGTTCCTGCGTGACGATCGAGTTATTGATGTTGTTGGCGGGATAGGCGGTCACGTCGCGTTTGAGCGGGCCGCCATTGCTGAATTCCAGATTGGTCATCATCCAGACGCCGACATTGGTCCCGGTCGGACCGACGCTGCTCCAGCCCCAAGCCTTTTGGTCGGAGTGGTCCTGCGCCTGGATGAACTTGTTTTCAAACTCGCCGGCCTGCGTCCCATTCAGGGCGAGATTGGTCTCCTTCGGGATGTCGGACGGATGCCCCAGCACGTTGGAAGGCACGCCGAGAAAGAAGTTGCGGGCGGCGTCGATGCTCACCCAATTGAATTGCGGCGGCACCCGGCTGGTCAACCCGTGGGCGTTGACGGCAATGGCGGGATCGTTCGCGCCGTGACTCAGGATGCCCGTGGTGTAGAAGCCCTGCGCCCCGCGCTGCAAGGTGAAGTGGACTTCAAAGCCGCACGTCCCCGGCGTCACGTTTACCAGCTTGAAGTCGGCGCGCTCCCCGCCATTGGTGGCCGGGTCGATGGCGAGCGTGTACTTGAACTTCATCGCCCCGAATTGTGTGGCGACGTTCGTGGCGAAATTCTTGATGAACCCTCCCCAGTAGTACTGGTTGGAGCCCTGCAACAACTCCACCGTGCGAGAGGTGCCATTGTTGTTGTAAGTGTACTTGACCGAGGTGATGTGCGAAGTCGGCGGCAGGAGCGAGACGGACACGATGCCGTTGGCCATCGTCACCGTGCCGTCGCCGTTGTCCACGACCGTTACGTTTGGCCCCGTCCCGTTGCCTCCGCCCGCCACATTCGCCAGGGCGGCGCGCGGATCAGACCAAAGCGCCAGCGCCACGGCTGCGGCCGCGGTCATACGCCGGACCATATTCGGGCCCGCCCAACGCCTCCACGCCTTGGAGAGGCCGCCGGCCCCGGCTGGTTGGAACTTGGGGATTGGTTCGCTGAAGCGCTCGACTGAGGGAATCATATGCTTTATTTCTGCGTACTCACGGATTGGTTTGGGAAACAGTCAAAAACTCGGGCCGGATCGCCGCGAAGGCCGATCAAGCGCCGCAGCGACCATAGCGGGAGCAACCACCGCCGACAACGCTGATCACAAGCGCTCACGCAGCGGCTCTCTTGTGCGCTTCTTCGCCATACGTTTCCAAGATCAGCGTTAGACTTCTGATGCACCCCAGATGCGGGCGAGGGTGGCTTGGATTTTTCGCTCGAAGCGGGTGATCAGTTCTCGGTTGGCGGCGACGAGGGTTTGTTCGGCTTCGATCTCGGTCACGATGGCTTCCTGCGTGGCGAGGGGCGGGAGTGGGATTTGGAGTTTTCTAATAAAACCCAGCGGAATGAACTTCTGCGTCGAACCGCTCGCCTGACGCTGAAACCGACTCTGCATCTCCGCAGAATCGAGCACGTCCTTGAGAAAGCGGTTATCGACCCGGCAGCCTTTTGGAAACTTGATCAAGGCGACATTCTTGACCGCGTATACGCGGGAAGAGTCTGCAATCACGGGATTCCCAATTGTTCCAATCATTGGCATCAGAAGGTCTCCAGCATCCACCTTCGATCTCTTGTTAATAGCGTCCAGGTCTTCGCGAGTGATCAGATTTACGTCAGTGAAGTCGATGAATCCGTCTTTTAGATTCTTCGATGTAATGAGTGGGTAGCCTTCGAGAACATATTTCGGGCTGTCGTGCGTTCCGTCCCGGACATCGCAAACTTCTCCCAAATCCACCATCGGCCAGTCGGGGTGGATGGGGATGTGGGGGCGGTAGTGGTCGAGGACGGCGCGGGCGCCGTTGATGACTTTCTGGTAGCCCTCGATCTCCGCCACAATCTCCTTCTGCACCTCCAGCGGCGGAAGAGGGATTTGAATAGCTCCAATCTCGCTCAGCGGAAGCGAAGTTGGTGAGGCTTGGCCAGGCAGCTGATGAGTCTTGTCATCGAATTTGCATGAGACGAGGAGCGAATACTAGGCAGCAAACGGTCTAGCGATAGGTCTTGGATTCATCGCAGATGATGCAGGCAAGGTGGCTGGCGAACATTGAGCCGGTGCACCCATCACCCACACGGTGTGTAGAATGTAGAAGCGCCGCATGCTTTGGGAAAAGGCTTGTTAGACGGAAACAACTCTAGCCTCACGTTCACGTGAGGGCTCGTCCTGTTCACGTTTGTCGGCAGCTCCGATGAAGTTGTCCGACAGGTGAACTGCTCCAAGGTCAGATGTTCCGATGAAGTCCGCATCGCCTCCGGCGAAATATTGGTCGCCCTGTGGGGCCGAGTTTCCCGATGTTATGCGGGCGATTTCACTGAGTCGGACAAGAGGGAATGTGGCGCTTCTGCATCTGCCTCTCCCGATACCGCTCGCCGCTCAGGTTGTAGTCGCCATTGGCCGCGATCTTTTCTTTCGGGACGATCAGGCCGCAGGTGGGCTGGAGTTCGTCGGTGGGTTGGCCGCTGCGCGGACGGCTGCAGATAAGCGGCGAGTTCGGCCTGCACTTGCGGAAGGTCGTTTTTCTCGATGGCGCGGCGCTGGGCGCCGAGGCCGAAGCCGTCGTTTTCCACTTTGAAGAAGGCGATGGTCTGCGCCTGCTGCGCGAGGGATTTGTCGAGAATGAGGATGCTGGTCTTCACCCCGGAGTAGGGATTGAAACAGCCGGCGGGCAGGGAGATGACGGCGACAAGGCTGTTTTCCACGAGCATCTTGCGCAGCGTCCGTGTAGGCGTCCTGGCTCTGGAAGATGATGCCCTCGGGGACGATGATGCCGGCGCGGCCGGCGGGCGTGAGGTGCTCGGCCATGTAGTCCACGAAAAGGACTTCGCTGCGCTTGGCCTGAATGGAGAAGCGCTTGTGCGGCTTGATGCCGCCTTTCGGGGACATGAAGGGCGGGTTGGCGAGGATGACATCGGCGAACTCGTTCCAGCGTTCCTCGGAGGTGAGGGTGTCGTATTCGTAGATGTGCGGGTCGGTGAAGCCGTGGAGGTAGAGGTTCACCAGCGAGAGGCGCACCATGTCGGGCGAGATGTCGTAGCCCTTGAAGTTCTGTGGCGAGGCGTCCCTTCTCGTCCGGCGTGAGGCGTGCTGTGGCCTTTGGCGTCGGTGTTGGCGCGCGAGGATGTGCTTGTAGGAGGAGATCAGGAAACCCGGCGGTGCCGCAGGCGGGATCGAGAACGGTCTCGGTCTTTCTTCGGGTCCACGATGGCGACCATGAAGTCGATGATGTGGCGCGGGGTGCGGAACTGCCCGGCATCGCCCTGCGAGCCGAGGACGGAGAGGAGATACTCGAACGCATCGCCGAGGCGCTCGCTGTGGTCGTAGCTGAACTCGTCGATGATCTTGAGGAAGGCCTTGAGCGTCTCGGGATCGCGATACGGCAGGTAGGCGTTTTTGAAGATGTCGCGGAAGAGCGGCGGGATGCCGGGGTTCTCCGGCATCTTGGCGATGCCTTCGCGCGTAGAGGCCGAGCATCTCGTGTCCGCCCAGGCCGGGGCGCATGAGCTTGGCCCAGCCGTAGCGGGCGAACTCGCCGGTGAAGAATTTGCGCTTGCCGCCGAGTTCCTCCGCCTCGGCGTCCATGTCATCCATGAACTTGTAGATCAGGGCGATGGTGATCTGCTCGACCTGGGACTTGGGGTCGGGGACTTTGCCGACGAGGATGTCGCGGGCGGTGTCGATGCGGCGTTTGGTGTCGGTGTCGAGCATGGATATCCTTTAGACGGCGAACTGGTTCAGGGAGACGTAATCCTTGATGTATTCGGGAACGAGCGTGCGGTATTTCGCAGGGACGGCCTTGAAATCGCTGCGTGGAGAAGACGGGTTGTGGTGAGATCGGTGAATTCCTGGTGTCGATGATGTGGCGGATCGCGTCGCTCGTCGCATAGGCCTTGAAGTAGGTTTTGATCGCGGGGATCGCCTCGGCTTCCTCCGGCTTGTAGTCCGCGACAAACTTGGAGAACTCCTCCTCCAGCAGGTCGTCCTTGGATTTGAAGCGCGGGATCAGGCCGAAGATTTTTTCGAGAATCTCCCGCAGGGTAAGGCGCCGATCAACGCCAGCGGCCTTGCGCAGCTTTTCGAGCGAGTAGAACTCCTGGGCTTGTCGAAAACCTCCTTGTTCACGTAATCGATGACGCGGTCCCACTGACCGGCCTCGACGCTGGCGAGCGATGAAGTCGTTTTCGCGCACGCGTTCCTCGAATTTCTCGAAGAACATGCGGTCAATCTTCATGCCCTCGATAGCCGACGGTTTCTTCCTTGATGGAGGAGAGGATGTCGTCGCCGAGATGCTCGTAGGTGCCGCCTGGATCACGGTCGCCGCCTTCGCCGCCGTCTTCGCCTCCGTCGCACTTTCGGCTTCGGAAGCTTCAGAACCTCGATCGTAGTTGAATTCTTCCTCGAAGTATTCGCAGTTGGCGAAGAAGTCGAAGAGCTTGAAGGCTGTCTTCTCTGGCTGCTGCGACGCTCTCCTTGATCGTGTCGTCGAAAAGCTGCTCGCGGAAATCGTGCTTCCGGGTGCCGCGGCCTTTGATCTGGATGAAGTCGGTGGGCGAAAAGATGGGGCGGAACAGGCCGAGGTTCAGAACGTCCGGGCAATCGTAGCCCGTGGTCATCATGCCAACGGTGACGCAGACGCGCGCTTTGCTTGTCTTGTAGGTGGGAATGAAGTTGGCCGAGCCGAGCAGGTTGTTGTTGGTGAAATTGATGGTGTGCTGCTGGGCGTCCATCAACCTGCGAGGTGACCTGCACGGCGAAATCGGACTGGTATTTCCGGGGAACATCCGGTCGGCCATCTCATTGAAGATCTGGGTCAGCTTGGCGCGCGTGATTCTGGCTGACGGCGAAGACGATGGATTTGCCGATCTCGCCGCTGATGGGATCGCGCAGGGCGTTTTCGAGGAACGTTTTGCAGAAAAGCTGATTGGTGGCGGCGTGAGAAGAAGCGCTTCTCAAACTCGCGCTGCTTGTAGGTCTCCTCCTGGTCGTCACCTTCATCGTCCTTGAACCCGACGACGAAACCCTGCTCGGAAAGCAACTGCGTCGTGATCTCCGTCCGGGCGTCGGCCACAGTGGGATTGATGAGAAAACCTTCTCTCACGCCGTCGAGCAGCGAGTAGCGAAAGGTGGGCATGCCGTCGTCGCAGCCGAAAGTGCGGTACGTATCGAGCAGAAGCCGCCGCTCGTGCTCGCGCGGATCGTCGGGTCGTCGGCTGGTGCTTGTCGAACTTCCGAAGGTAATCGCGCGGCGTGGCGGTGAGGCCAAGTTTGTAGCCGATGAAGTAGTCGAAGACAGCCCGCGCGTTGCCGCCGATGGAACGATGCGCCTCATCCGAGATCACGAGGTCGAAGTCGGTCGGGGAGAAGAGGTCCTGATATTTGTTGTTGAAGAGGAGCGACTGAACGGTCGTCACCACGATTTCCGCATGACGCCAGTCGTCCCGGTTTTCCTTGTAGATGACCGCTCTTGTAGTCGTTCGCGAGGGTCTTGCGGAAAGCTTTGAGCGCCTGATCCTCCAGTTCCAGGCGATCAACCAGAAAGAGCACCCGCTGCGCATTGCCAGTTCGCAGGAAGAGCTTGATGAGTGGCGGCGGCGGTGAGGGTTTTGCCGGTGCCTGTGGCCATTTCGAGCAGGAAACGGTCGTTGCCCTTCTGCAGCCGCCTGCTGGATGGCAAGAATGGCCTTTTTCTGATAAGGGCGCAGAAAGCGGAGGCTGTTGACTTCGATGAACCGTGTGCGCTCCGCCTTCATTTTTCCAAGCAGCCTCGGCCGCGTAGCCCGGGCGCTGCGTGAGGACGACATAGTCATCTTCCACCTTCTCCGCGACAAGCCGCTGCGGGATCGGGACTGGTCTTTTGATAACCCGTGCACCGACGCAGGTGTCGGAAAGGCGGTGATGATGTACGGATTGCCCCGCTCCAGATCCCAAAAGTAATGGAGATTGCCGTTCGAAAGGATAACAAAACGGCAGTTTTGCGATTTTGCATATTTTCGCGCCTGCTCTTTGCCTACTAGCGGACTCTTGATCCTCGGCTTTCGCCTCAAGGACGATGAAAGGAAACCCCTTTTCGTTCAGCAGAAGAAAGTCGATGAAACCTTTGCTGGTCTTCTCAAAGTTCTCGCCGAGAGCATCGAGCGCGTTGCTCGTCAGCTGGACCGTTGGCTCGAGGAGAATATTTGCCGGGCCGGTTGGATCAGCAAAGAAGCGCCAACCAGCGGCTTCGAGCAGCTTGTTGATCTTGATTCTCGCGGCGGCTTCTTTCATGCCGGGTCAACGAGTTGATGAAGTGCTCCACCCGCCGCCACCGACGGCGCCTCCCGACGAGACGCCACCTGATCGGTGGCGATCCAGAGCATCGCCACTTTCCAGCCTGCTGAACTTCTGGAGAGGGAATCGTTCACGGGGAGTCCGCGTAACCTACTTGCGGCCGGCCCGGAGGTAACGCACAAAAAGCAAAGGAGGCAAACAGGCGGCTGGAACAAGGGCCGGCACGAAGTGGCTCGGCGATTCTCGGCGCTCGCGGCTTGCTTGGGGGGCGGGCGGCTGTTGGATAATCTTCCCTACCTCATGAACCTCTTTCGATTCGTTTGCGCGGTCGCTTGCTTCGCAGCCTCTGCCGGCGTGGCGGTGGCGCAGGCTGCCCAGGCGGTGGCCGAGCCGCCCACTTCGTGGGTTGATCCAGAGACGGGACACCGGGTGATTCGGCTCACGCGTGAGCCGGGTTCGGCGAGCCTTTACTTCAATGAAAGCGGTTACACGCCCGACGGGAAGCGGATGATCTATATGACGCGCGAGGGCATTTCGGTGCTGGATCTCAGGACTTTCGAGACGAAGCCGGTCGGTGGCGGGGCGGCCCGCGCGATCGGAGTCGGGCAGAAAACGCCGACCGTCTATTTCCGCAAGCCCGGGGAGAACGCGCTGTTTTCCACCAACCTCGATACGGGCGAGACGCGGAAAATTGCCGACCTGCCGCGCCGCGGCGGCATCTCGACGATTAATGCGGATGAGACGTTGCCGCTGGCACGTACATTGAGGGCGACGGGGTGGATTACAATTGGCGGACGGCCAGCGCGAACAGCCGGCGCGCCGCACTCGAGGAGCCGGTGAACAAGGGCCAGATGATGGCCGAGCGGCTGGCCGCGAAGCTGCCGATGGTGCTCTTCACGGTCGATCTGCGCACCGGGGAGACGAAGCCGCTCTTGCACTCGACCGACTGGCTCGGCCACTGCTTTTCTCGCCGACCGATCCCTCGCTGCTCATGTATTGCCATGAAGGGCCGTGGCACAAAGTCGATCGCATCTGGACGATCCGGAGCGACGGCACGGAGAACCTGCTGCGCCACCAGCGCACCATGGCGATGGAGATCGCCGGCCATGAATTTTGGGCCGCGGAGGGCAAGACGATCTGGTACGACCTGCAGATCGCCGAAAGGCGAGGACTTCTACCTCGCCGGCTACATCTGGCGACGGGCGAGCGCGTCTGGTACCACCTCCAGCGCGATGAGTGGTCCATTCACTTCAACGTCAGCCGCGATGGGACGCTCTTCTGCGGCGATGGCGGTGACCCCGGACAGGTCGCCAAGGCGCCGGACGGACGCAGTGGATCTACCTCTTCCGGCCAGAAGCCCAGGCGCATCGACCCGGAGGACGGCCAGGATCTCATTCAGCCCGGCGTCTTTCGCGCGGAGCGGCTGGTGAACATGTCGAAGCACAATTACAAACTGGAGCCCAACGTGAGCTTCACGCCGGACCAGAAGCTCGTGATTTCCGGTCGAACATGTTCGGTGAGACGTACGTTTTCGCGCGTGGAAGTAGAGAAAGCGGCGGCGGGGAATTGATGACCATGTTCCCCGAACGCGCGCTAGTTGGCCTGCCCGGAGGCAGCTTTGCGGCGACAGATTTTCGTGGAGCCTCTGAGAGCGGCGACGGGGCTCCAGAAGTCCAGCCCGCAGGGGCACGGTGCGAGCCGTCGAGAGTGAGATTTTCTTAGCGGGAAAAATCCGGTTTATTTATCTCCGGCGCCACGTTTGGCGAGAAGGTGTGCTATGATCGCGCTTCCAGGCAGAGACCCTCTCTCCGATGGCGTGCATGTCGCGTCTTAATGAGAAGTTCCTGCCGTGGGTCAGTTGCTCTTTGAAATGATGACCGCCGCGTCGGGGGAGTGCCCTGACTCGCATGCTCGCTTCGGCGTCCTTCTTCGAGAAGTCGCGCGTAAATTGAAAAAGCCGCATATTCGTCCCGAAATGACCGAAACGCTGGCGGGCTCGCCTGGAGCCCCGCTCAATGAAGACGCTTCAGAGTTCTCGAAGAGTTCCGAAATTCCCAAGCTGTCTCGCGCTGACGCGCTGAGCGTGCCAAAGACGCTGAGACAATTTGGGCGAGTTAAGGAAGCAGGGCAGCGTCCCGTGATTTGAAAAAGCCGCATATCCTTCCCAAAGTGACCGAAACTCCGGCTGCCTCGCCTTACACGAAGCCACGCTCCATGAAGCCGATTCGAACTTCGCGAAGAGTTCCGAAATTCCGAATCATCGAGAAAGCTGTCCCGCGCCGAACGTACCGAGGGTCCCGAGGACCCCGAGAAAGTTGGGGTGAGTTAAGGAAGCAGGGCAGTTCGATTCAAAAAGCCGCATATCCTTCCCAAAGTGACCGAAACTCCGGCTGCTCGCCTCACAGGGAGCCACGCTTGATGAAGCCGACTCGAACTTCGCGAAGAGTTCCGAAATTCCGAATCGTCGAGAAAGCTGTCCCGCGCTGAACGCACCGAGGGTCCCCAAGACTTCGAGATAGTTCCGGTGAGTTAAGGAAGCAGGGCAGTTCGATTGAGAAAAGCCGCATATCCTTCCCAAACGGACCGAAACTCCTGGCTGGCTCGCCTCACACGGAGCAACGCTCGATGAAGCCGACTCGAACTTCGCGAAGAGTTCCGAAATTCCGAATCGTCGAGAAAGCTGTCCAGCGCTGAGCGCACTGAGGGTCCCGAGGACCCTGAGAAGGTTGGGGTGAGTTGAGGAAGCAGGCAGTTCGATTGAGAAAAGCCGCATATCCTTCCCAAAGTGACCGAAACTCTGCCAAGCCGACCTTCGCCCCGTGGCACGCCTGCCTCTGGGACGGACACCCATTCCGCGTATCCGTCCCAAAATGACCGAAACTCCCCTCGGCTCCTCTCCGGTGGACCTCGAGGATTTGCCCATCCTGAACATCGTGAATTTCGTGGACTCCCGCTCCGCGCGTCTGACACTTTCCCGCAGCGATGCCTGACCCGACCATTACTCCTGAGCTGATTGCGAAACATGGGCTCACGCCGGAGGAGTACGAGCGCGTCGTCTCGATCCTCGGGCGGGCGCCGAACTTCACGGAGCTGGGCATCTTCTCGGTGATGTGGAGCGAGCATTGTTCCTACAAGAATTCCCGCAAGGAGCTGCGCAAATTTCCAACAACCGGGCCGGGAGTCCTCGTCAAGGCGGGCGAGGAGAATGCGGGCGTGATCGATATCGGCGATGGCTGGGCGGTGGCGTTCAAGATGGAGAGCCACAATCACCCGAGCGCCGTTGAGCCGTTCCAGGGAGCTGCGACCGGAGTGGGCGGGATCATCCGGGACATCTTCACGATGGGGGCGCGGCCTGTGTTCTCGCTCAATTCGCTCCGCTTTGGTCCGATCAAGGGCGACGACGCGCAGGCCAGGACGAATCGCCGGTTGCTCAGCTGGTGTCGTTGCGGGCATTGCGCACTACGGGAATTGCATCGGGATTCCGACCATCGGCGGGGAGCTTTACTTCGACGAGAGCTACAATGGCAATCCGCTGGTGAATGTCTTCAACCTCGGCATCCTGCGGCACGAGCAGATCGCGCGCGGCGCGGCGAAGGGGATCGGCAATCCGGTCTTTTACGTGGGCGCGGAGACCGGGCGCGATGGACTGGCGGGCGCGGCCTTCGCCTCCCGCGACCTGACCGAGGAGTCGAAGCAGGACCGGCCCGCGGTGCAGGTGGGCGATCCGTTTCGTGAGAAGCTGCTGCTGGAAGCGTGTCTCGAGTTGCTCGCCACGGATGCGGTGGCTGGCATTCAGGACATGGGTGCCGCAGGGCTGACCTGCTCGACATGTGAGACGGCCAGCCGCGGCGGCACGGGGGTGGAGATCGACCTGGCGCTGGTGCCCAAACGCGAGGCGGGGATGACCCCTTACGAGATCCTGCTTTCCGAATCGCAGGAACGGATGCTCATCATCGTGAAGAAGGGGCAGGAGCATGTGGTCAAGGCGATCTTTGAAAAGTGGGATTTGCCCTATGCCGCGGTCGGCGAGGTGAAGGACGACGGAATGATGCGCGTGCTCGACGGTGGAGTGGTCGCCGCGGAAATCCCGGCGCGGCAGTTGGCCGATGAAGCGCCGCTCTATGATCGCGAGGCCCAGGCGCCCGCGCCCGCGCCCGCCGTGGACCTCGCCGCGCTGCCGGAGCCCACGGCGGAAGTCTGTCGCGAGGCGCTTCTGCGACTCCTGGCCGATCCGAGCATCGCTTCCAAGAACTGGGTCTATCGGCAATACGATCACATGGTGCGTGCCGGGACGATGGTCCTGCCGGGCTCAGATGCGGCGGTCTTTCTGGTGCGCGAGGCCGGCAAGATTTTGGCAGCCACGTCGGATTGCAACGGGCTCTTTTGCGCGCTCAACCCGCGGGAAGGCGCGCGCAGCGCCATCGCTGAGGCGGCGCGCAATCTCACTTGCGCGGGGGCGGTGCCGCTGGCTGTCACCGACAATCTCAACTTTGGCAATCCGCACCACCCGGAGGTTTTCTGGCAATTGCGGGAGTGTGTCGAGGGTTTGGCGGAAGGGTGCCGCGCCCTGGGCACGCCGGTCACCGGCGGCAACGTCTCGCTGTATAATCAGAGCCCTGCTGGCGCGATCGATCCCACGCCGACCGTCGGGATGGTCGGCCTGATCGCGCACGAGAAGCACGTCACGCGGCAGAGTTTCCGCGACGCGGGCGACGTGATCATCCTGGCGGGTGAGTTGATGGGTGACGCGGGGGACGAGTTGCTCGGCGCGTCGCACTTCTTGAAGGTCTTGCATGGCGTGAAGGTAGGCCGTGTGCCTGCAGTCGACTTTGGGCGCGAGATGGCGTTGCAAAAGGCCGTGTTGGAGGGAATCCGCCAAGGCTGGGTGAAGAGCGCGCACGATTGCTCAGAAGGCGGACTGGCGGTGGCGCTGGCCGAATGTTGCATCTCAGACCCGGATCATCGCCTCGGGGCCGTGATTGAACTCCCTGAGACCGAACGGCTGGATGCCGTTCTCTTCCACGAAGCGCAGGCGCGGATTGTTTTGAGCGTTGCGCCGACTGCGGCCGCGGAGGCTTTGCGCGTTCTCCAGGCCGGCAACGTGCCCGCCCGGCAACTCGGAATAGTCGGCGGCTCGGAACTGAGCGTGCAGGTAGGTGAGCAAAGGCTCGCCTGGCCGGTGGCCGAGATGCACGGAGCCTGGTACGACTCGATTGGAGAGGCGATGACCAGCTCTCGCGAAACCGGCAGGCGTACGGCAAAGGCGGGCACCTCGTGAGATAAGGGCGTCCATTGGCGCGATCCATGCGCACTAATGTGGAGCCGCTTTTTGGCTGTTTGAACGCCGGAGGGCGGGGGCGGTCCAACTCCACACGCCCTTAACGGCATTTAATAATAATTCACCGTCTTCTGATAAAAAGATTTGCAGTCTTCACGCTTTAGTCTAAGTTTCTCCTCATGGAGGCGGTTCTCACCCTTGGGCATGTCCTCTGTCGCACAACCTCGGAGCCGGCGAGCCCCGTACCATTCATAGAACTTCGCGATGTCAAATTTTTTTAGAAACGAGGCCACCTCATGAACTACAAATCAGGCGAAGATTCCGACTCCGGAATCAAGATCTACCTCCGGGAGATCGGCCAAATCCCGCTGCTCACTCCGGCGGAGGAGATCGAACTCGCCGCCAAAATCAAGAAAGGCGACAAAGAGGCTCGGTCACGGATGATCCGCTCCAACCTGCGCTTGGTGGTGAAAATCGCGCACGATTACGCCAATCTCGGTCTGCCGCTGCTCGATCTCATCTCCGAAGGAAACATCGGTCTGATGAAGGCGGTGGAGCGCTTTGATCCGGCCAAGGGAGGGAAGCTCTCGACGTACGCGGCCTGGTGGATCAAGCAGTCGATCAAGCGCGCTTTGGCGAACCAGAGCAAGACGATCCGCCTGCCCGTGCATTTGGTGGACAAAATTTCGAAGATGCGCCGGGTTTCGCTCCAGATGAGCGAAGAGCTCGGCCGCGAGCCGACCGACGACGAATTAGCCGAGGAAGTGGGGCTCTCGTCTTCGAAGGTCTCGCAGCTCAAGACGGTCTCGATTCGCCCAGCCTCGCTCGATGCGCCGATCAGCGACGACGACTCGACGGAGTTCGGCGAGATCGTCGGCGACATGGAGGCGCTCACGCCGTTCGAGCGGCTGCGCGACAAAACTTGCGCGATGAAGTCGGCGACTTGCTGGCCGTCCTCGACGAGCGCGAAAAGAAGATCATCTTCTCGCGGTTCGGACTCGACGGCGGCAAAGCGAAGACGCTTGAGGAAGTCGGACGAAAGTTCGGCGTCACCCGGGAGCGCATCCGGCAGTTGCAAAACATCGCCTTGATGAAGCTGCGCCGTGCTCTCCAGAAGAAGGAGAAGCCTATCGAGCATCTGCTCCCGGCCGGTCTCTTCCAGGATCAGGATGTGGAGATGAACTGAAGGGGCAGCGTCCGCACTGCGCGGGCGCCGTTTCCTTGCTGACATCGTGGGGCAATCCGGGGCTTAGTGTCCGCGTGGCTGACATCCAACTCCAGGCGCGGGATCTGCGGCGCTCCTTTCGCTTGGGCAAGGGTACGCTGGAAGTCTTGCGCGGCATCTCCGTCGAAATTGCCCAGGGCGAAACTGTCTTCCTCTGCGGAGCTTCGGGCGCTGGCAAGACGACGCTGCTCTACACCCTTGCGGGCTTGGAGACGCCAGAGGCTGGCAGCGTGCATTTCCGCGGGATGGACGTTTATGGCGCTTCGGAGAAAGCGCGCGCGCGGCTGCGCAACAGCTCCTTCGGTTTCATCTTTCAAGGATACTTCCTCTTCCCGGAATTGACCGCGCTCGAGAACGTCACGTTGCCGACGATGATCCACCGGGCCGCCGAGTCGAAGCGCGCTGAGGAGTCGCTCCGCCGAGTCGGACTCGGGGATCGGCTGCATCACCTTCCGGCGGAACTTTCCGGCGGCGAGCAGCAGCGTGTCGCCATCGCCCGCGCGCTGATCAACGATCCCACGGTCATCTTTGCTGATGAGCCCACGGGCAATCTCGACTCGCAAACCGGCGAAAGCATCGTGGAACTCCTCCTGGGCGTCGTGCGCGAGCGCCAATCTACCTTGGTGGTGGTGACGCACGATGCGTCACTCGCCCGCCGTGGGGACCGCACCCTCCACATGCGCGACGGCATGGTGGCCTGACCGCCGCGGTGGCCGGTGCGAGGATGAGTGACAAGGGCGGGGACGTTTTGCATGGTGCGGGAACTCCGCGCACTTGATGTCGCTGCTCATTGTTCTTCTTGGCTCCGGTTTGGTGATCGCCGGGATCATCGGCCTGCGGCTGCCGGCGTTTCTTACCCTGGTTGGGGCGGCGCTGATGGTGGCGGCGATCACCCCGCCGGAGGCGCGGTTGCGCAGTGCCGCGCGACCTTTGGCAGCGGAAGTCGTGTCGTACGCGAGCGACACGGGTCTGGTCGAACTCACGACTGCGTCCGCGAAGGAGTGCAAACCCGGCGCTGCGCGTCTGGTGCGGGTTCGCGACGGGCAGAATTTCCCCATCACCGTCAGCCACGCGGGGATCACCTCACCGCGTGCGTTCTACGTCGCAAGCGACGTCGCGCCGGAGCCGCACGATTTGCTGCTGGGCTTGGCCGAGTGGACGGCGGCTCAAAAGGCTGCCGTGGCGAATCCGGGTGAAGTGGTGGCACAAGGTTTTGGGGCGACGACGGCGAGCATCGGCTTGCTGATTGCGCTCGCTTCGGTCATCGGCGCCTGCCTGATGGAGAGCGGCGCGGCGGAGCGCGTGGTGCTGGCCATCCGCTGGCTCTTTGGGGAGGAGCGCGCCTCCCTGGCGTTCATCCCGAGCGGGTTTCTGCTCTGCATTCCCGCCTTCTTTGACACGGTCTTCTACTTGCTGATTCCGCTGGGGAAAGCGATGCGGCGCAAGACGGGCAAAGATTACGTGCTCTATATCCTCTCGATCGTGGCGGGCGCGACGATGGCGCATTCGCTCGTGCCGCCCACCCCCGGGCCCTCTTTCGTCGCCGTTGCGCTCGGGATTCCGATCGCGACCATGATGCTGGCGGGGACCATTGTCGGGCTGGTTGCTGCGCTGGGGGGCTACGCCTATGCGCTATGGGCGAACCGCCGCTGGCCGATTCCTCTGCCGGATGAGCCAATCCGCGCCGAATCGGCAACACCGGACCCCGCGCGACGGTTGCCGGCGCTCGGCTGGTCTCTCCTGCCCATCCTGCTGCCCATCGCCCTCATCGCCCTGGAAAGCCTCACAAATTGGCCCGACTTTCATGGCCCCTGGCGCGCCGCCATGGCCCTCGTGGGCAACAAGAATGTCGCACTCTCCTTGGGCGCCGTTGCGGCCCTGACGCTGCTCGCCAGCACCTGCCGCTGGCAGTGGCGATCGTTGGCGCCGGCGCTCAACCCAGCCTTGGAAAGTGCGGGCGTCATCCTGCTGATTACGCCTGCGGGCGGTGCCTTCGGCCAGGCGCTGCGCGCGACGGACGTTTCGGCGGTGCTTTCGAGTTGGTTCTCCGGGAGCGGCTTCTGGCTGCTGCCGGCCGCCTTTGGAGTGACCGTGCTGGTGCGGCTGGCACAAGGCTCTGCCACGGTCGCGATGATCACCGGGGCCGGCATTGTCGCCCCACTCGCGCTCGGGGTGCCGCTTGGTTACCACCCAGTCTATCTGGCGCTGGCCATTGGCTGCGGCTCGAAGCCGATTCCCTGGATGAACGACAGCGGATTCTGGATCATCTCGCGGATGACCGGCATGACCGAGGGCGAGACGCTCAAAACGGCTTCCGCCATGATGGCGGTGATGGGCTTCACTGGCCTGGCGGCCACGCTGCTGGGCGCCTGGCTGCTGCCGCTCCGGTAAACCCGGCGGGGCGGGACGGTCGAGTCAGTGAGCCAAAGGCACCGCGTCTGAGCGACGGGGCGTCGCATTTGAGCCAATCCGGGGAGTCTGCGCGGGCCACGATGTCACCGGCGGTGCCCCGGCGCGCCGGCTACTTCGGTGTGTGGACCGTGCGCGGGGGAGCGGCGCTCGTCGTGGTGATCGTGTGATGGGTGGAGGTCGCCTCCGGCAGGGTGCGGCCGGTCATCACTTTGTCGGCTTTCTTCACCGGCTCGCGCGGTTCCAGGAAGCCGATGCCTTCGCGCTCGAGAACGGTGCCGGTGACAAGCCAAAGTTGCGTAATCGACTTGTTCAACTCAGCTAGCGCGGCGAGTTCGCGACTCTTGGCGTCATAGAGTTTGCGCTGCTGCTCGGTGATGTCGTAGGCGGAAATCTGGCCTTCCTCCAGACGGCGGTAGGCGATTCGGACTGCCTCTTCGCCGAGTTCCCGCGTCTGCCGGGCGGCGGCGAGCCGCTGGCGATTGGTCTCGATCCGCGAGACGATGGTATCCACATCGGACTCGACGGTGACTTCGCTCTGTTTGATGCGCAGAATGGCCTGCTCCTTTTGTCCGAGGATGGCCTCGTATTGCGCGCGCGGCTGGCGATTGCCGAGGGGCACCTGAAACTGAAAGCCGACGGAATACTGCGGCGTGTTCGCGGTGAAATTCTGGTCGAAACTATCGCCATAGCTGGTGCCCAAGCCGTTCAAACCGTAGGTGGCGAGCAGGTCGAGTTCAGGGAGGAGTTGATTTTTCGCATAGCGCACCCGCACGTTCTGCAAGTCGGCGCCGAGGAGCGTGGAAAGGTAGTCGTAGCGGACACGATAGGCGGTGCTGAGCAGTTCAGTCCGGTTTAGCGCGGGCGGCGTGAGGTTTGGCGCGTCGGCGGGGAGAAAGAGGCGGTTGTCGTTGGCGTTGCTCTTCTGCGAAATGAGGCGCTTGAGGGCGTACTGGCGCTCGAGGAAGGTGTTTTTCGAGGCGAGCAGCGCCTCCTGGTCTGTCGAGACGGCGACTTCCGCCTGGCGGATATCGAAGGGCGATCCGAAGCCGAGGTCGACGCGGTGATGGTAGAGGTCGACGAGGCTGCGGTCGGCCGTCATGGCGGCCTGGCGCACGTTGATGTCGTTCAAAGCGTACAGCATGTCGTAGTACGCGGCCATGACGCCCTGGATGGCGGAGGAGATGTTCTGCTTCCATTGCAGCGTTTGAATCTTGGCGTTGATGGCGGCGGAGCGGAGATCGACGAGGTTGGCGTCTTTGCCAAAGTTTTTGAGGAGAGGCTGCTGGATGTTAACGCCGACAAACGAGTCGTAGAGGTCGCGCACCGGGTTGGTATTCCCCTCGAAGGTATTGTGCGATTGAGTGATGGTGGCTTGAAACGAGTAGCGCGTTCCTATGGAGGTCCGTCCCTGCAAGCCGGCTTGAAACTCGAGGCTGCGCTGGTCGAGCGTGACGACGTTATTGAGGGTGGGATTGGTGATGGAATTCTGCGGAAGGAGGATCGGATTGAGGCCCTGCACATTGGGCAGATCGAGCGGCGCAAGGCCTTGCGCGACCCGCTGCTGATTGATGACCGCCTGTTGATTCGCGAGCTGCGCCTGGGTGACCTGCGCCTGGTTGAGCGCTTGCGCGTTCGTATTCAGCAAATCGACGTTGAACTGCTGTGCCGCCTGGTTGAGCTGCAACTGCAACTGCTGCTGCTGAGTGATCGCCTGGGTGGTGCTCGGATTGGTGATGTCCTCGGCCCGGCGCAGTTCCTGGTACTGGCCGCTGAACGCGAACACCGGATCGAATGCGCCCGCGGCGAAGCGGACCTGCGCCCGCTGAACGCCGATACCCACATGCTCGTACTTCACCTCGAGATTGTTTTCCAACGCGAGTTCCAGCGCGCGCTGGAGGGTGATCCGCTCAAACTGGCGACCGCCGAAAAGGGAGTTGTCGAAGTTCGCGCCGGGGGCCACCAGCCCGGTGCGGCGCACCGCTAAGTCCGGCGGGCGCTCCTGCCCGAGGAGCGGCGCGATGGTTAAAAGGAAAGCGCACGCGGCCGTGCTCCGGGAGAACTTGGACATGGCTTAGAAACGGAAATCGAGGCTGATCAAGTCGAGGAGCGACTGCAAGACGAGACGCCCCCAGAGCCGCCGCCCGGTGTGAATGTGGCCGTGGCCGGTCATGCCGGGTCGCAGCAGGCCGGCGGAGTTATCGATGTCAATGCGGGCCTCAAAGGTGCGCTCGAGCGGCACCTCTTCGCCCTTGCTGTTCACGCCCGTCGGAACGTCGCCACCGCGCCGGCCAGAGAGCGCGGGCGGCAAGTCTTTAGCGACGAACATGGCATGCACTTCGGCGATCTGGCCGTGAATGGCGCGACCGGGGAAGGCATCCGCCTCCAGGTCCACGGCCTGTCCTTTTTCGACATAGCGAACCTGCTTTTCGTTAAGCGCCATCTTGATCTGCATCGGATTGAGTGAGCCGATTTTGCAGAAGACGTCGCCATTGCGCAGCAGATGTCCGACGCGATTCTCCAACTCGCGCGTGAGCACGGTTCCTTTGCTCCTGGCCTTCAGCGTCAGTGAGTCGAGGTCATGCTGTGAGCGCTCCACTTTGCGCTGACCCTCGGCGAGTTGACTGGCGAACTGCTTATACTCGGCTGGCCGATCCATGCCGAGCGCCCGCTCCATATTCGCCTGCGCCATCGCCAGGCGCTGTGTGTTGGTGACGTGCAGTTGCTCGAGTTCGCGATTTTCGAGGTGGGCCAAAGGCTGGCCGGGCACGACGCTGTCGCCCTCCTTGACCAGCACGTCTTTGACAAAGCCGGGCACCTCCGGGATGACTTGCTCCGGCTCCGCCAAGTCGATCGCGCCGGAGCGCGAAATGGTCAGATTCCACGGCATGAAGCACATGATGAGGAACGCACCGCCGACCGTGCCGAGAATCGTGGAGAGCCGCCGCAGCCGCCCACCCCGGTTCCAATCCGCGCGCTTGAGTTGCAATCCTTTGAAGAAAGTCCAAAATGGCATAATAACCCACGCGAGAAGCGCAGAAACGGCGAGGAAACGCCCGACGCCGCGCAAATCATAGCGAGCCAGGTTGTCCGACATGAACCACGTGAGGTGGTAGATCACATAGTAGCCGTAGATCCACGAGAGCACCGCATAAGTGTAGAAGAGCGCAAACCGACGGCGGGGCAGGGGCATTCGCGCAAGCATCGAATCATCTTTGTGCCCGAAGATGAGGCCCTTCATCTGATGCGTGACGAGGGCGCGCGACTTGGCTTGGAGATTTGGGACCTCGATCAGATCGGTCATGATGTAGTACCCGTCGAACCGCATGAGCGGATTGGCGTTGAAAACGATCGTCGAGAACGAGGCGATGACCATCACGTTGAAGAGGAAGTCCTGAAATGGTCCCGGCTGAACGACCGCCCAAAGAAAGCTCGCGAGCGCGGCGAGCACGAGTTCGACGTAGATGCCTGCCGCGGAAATAAGGATGCGATGTTTGCGCTGCGGGAGCACCCACGAGTCGCTTACATTCACGAAGAAGTATGGGGTGAAGACCATGAACATGATCCCGACCTCGTGGACCTCGCCGCCGAGGTGTTTGCACGTAAGCCCATGGCCCAGTTCATGGATCGACTTGATCAGGATGGTGGTGATCCAGATGAGCGTCAGGTTGTTGAACGAGAAGAAGTTGCTCATCGTGGGATGAATCCGGTCGCGATTCATCAGATAAACGACGATGCCGGCGAGGATGATGAGGCAGGCCACCCAGTTCGACTGTTTGGTCCAGACCCAGCCAATGGGGCGTGCCATGCGGGCGAAGAGCCGGTCGGGATCGAAGACCGAGAAGCGCTTGAAGAAGACGTTGTTGACGAAGTTGTAGAACCACCCTTTGCCAGCCTTCTGTTTGCGCTTGGCGTCATATCGAGCTTTGAGGCGCTGCCCCTGCACGCTCAGCATTTGCATGAGTGCCAGATCATTGGCGAAGCGGAGCACCCGCTCATTCACCTCTTCCGGCGTGTATTCCAGCGGGATGTGCGGGAAACGCTGGAGGAAGAGGTTGCGGATTTTGCCGAACATTCGCCTGCCGTCAAAAAGGGTCGCAAGATAGTAGTCCTCAGCCGACATGCGGAAGTACTGGAGAGATATCGGATCCTTCACCACATGGTAGGTGCGTCCTTCGAAGGTCTGGCGATTTATGACCAAATCGCGCCGAAGCGGCGGCAGAACCACCTTCTCCTGAGCCGCTGGATTGGGGGCCGCACCGGGAATCGAGAGGATCGGCTGAGGAGCAAGAGCGACGGCAGGCATGCAGAAGAAGGAACAGAACAGCAGGACGAGCGCGTTGCAATAAAAATGTTATCCAATTGCAGGGTGGCTCGCCGAAAGCTCACAATTCGGGAGCTTACGTGCCCTTCGGCTGAAGTTGCCGTCGTAGGACAAGGTAAACGAGACCGAGCATCGCGAGGCTGGTGGCTGAAAGGACTACGCTGTTCCAGACGTACACACTCGCAATCATCCCAAGATAAAGCTTGTTCGGTGAAAAGAAGACGTTGGCAGGGATTTGGCGACGGTAATCGTTTTGCACCGTCTCGGCTTTGGCGACGAGGTCGGTGACGTTCTGATTGGTGTAGAGCCGCTCGGCGGTGACTCCGCCCCCTTTGGATTTAATGCCGCCGGTGTCCAGCGATTTCCCGTCAATCACGCCATCGATTCGCCGCAACCGCTTCTCGATCTCTGCCACACTGCTCGATTCCAAGCCACTGACCAGGGCCAGTGTCTCCTTCAGGTCGTCCAGCCGATCGAGGCTCTTCGGCGATCGTTCATGCCGCGCCACGATGGTGTCGATTTGCTTTTGGATTTCATCCTGCCGCCGGGTTAGCGGGTTGAGCTTGGCCTGGGCGACGATGAGCGCCTCGTATGAATAATGAGTGGCAACCAACCGGCTGATGAGCGGGATTTGCAGTCGCGCATCTTCGCGCCATCGGCTTACCGCTTCCGGGTGGGTGGTGAAGTAGCGCGAGATGGTATAGCGAATGTCGAGGTCGCGATTCATGTCGCTGTACTTGATGAGCGCGCCGCCAAAGATGAGCTGCGGAATGAGCACGAGCGGCACGAAAAGCACCGCCGTCATGGAATCGGTGACGATGGAGGAAATGGCCAGGCCGAGGCTGGAGCCGCTAAGTGAGGTGATGAAGAGCCAATAGAAGTACGGCCAGAACATCCCGCGAATTTCGAGGATGTTGTTGCCGACCAACGTGAAGATCGCGCACTGCACCGCCGAAAAAAGTGCCAGCGTCCCGAGCTTCGCGAGGATGTAGTAGGGGAGGCGAACATCGAGATTGCGCTCCCGGTGAAGGACGACGCGATCGCGGATCAGGTCGGTCACGCTGTTGACCAAGCCGAGAAAGAGCGCGAGCAGCAGCGAAATAAAGATGTAAGTCGGAATGTGAAACGCGCTCGCGAAGTCGTAGTTGCCGGAGGGATCATCGGTGTAGTGGAGCGTGGCCGCGACGAGCACGGCGATGATCGGCGGGATCAGCAGGGTGAGCGTGAGGTTCAGCCGGTTGCGCAACTTCGAGAGAAACGCGCGACGCCACAGCGCGCGAAACTGCGTCCACTCGTCGCGCCAGCGGATGCGGGAGCGGCCCAGGGAAGAAGCCGCGGCGCCGATCTGCGCGGGAGGTGGGGCCGGCTTGCGAACGCTGACGTGCTTCATCTCCTGGAGCAGGCGAAAGCTTTCGTACTTGTCGCGCCAATAGTCGGGCGAGAAACGCCGCGCCGGCACCAATTGCCCTTGAGAATTTTCCTCGTAAATAACATCGCCGCTCAGGTCGCGCAGCGGAGTCTCAAGCACATCGAAGATGAATTCCGGACGGGTCGTGCCGCACGCCGGGCAGCCGCCGAGTTCAGTGCCGAAATGCTGCTCGTGCTCCGCGGCGGCAAAGTATTCCAGCATTTGGCCCGGGGTGCCGAAGAAGACGACGCGCCCGCCCTTGTCCAGGAGCAGCGCCTTGGAAAACATCTGGAACAGCTTGGACGTCGGCTGATGGATCGTCACGAAGACGATCTTGTTGTGCGCCATGGATCGGATGATCTCGATGACATGCTCGCTATCCTTGGAGGAGAGCCCGCTCGTCGGCTCATCGAAGAGAAAAACGTCCGCGGACGAAACCATATCGAGGCCGATATTGAGCCGCTTGCGCTCGCCGCCCGAGAGGCGCTTTTTGATTGGAGAGCCAACGACCGAGTCGCGCCGCTCCGAAAGGCCGAGTTCCACCAGTTTGCTGTCGATGCGACGCGAACGATCACGCGCGGAAAGGTGTGGCGAACGGATGGCGGCGGCGAATTCGAGGTTTTCCTCGATGGTCAGATGCTCGTCAAAGGCATCGTCCTGCGGGATGTAGGAGACGAAGTGTTTCAGGGCATCGACATCTCCGTAGAGCGGCTGCCCGTTTAGAAAGACCCCGCCTTGCTGAGGCTGCAATTGGCCGGCGAGCACCCGCATGAGGGTCGATTTGCCGCAGCCGCTCGCCCCCATCACGCAGACGATCTCTCCGCGGCTGACCGAAAAGGAAATTCCGTCAAGTGCCGGGTCACCCTTGCGGAAGTAGTGCGAGACGTCGCGCACCTCGAGTTGGGAGATGATGTTCCGCTCCTCCTCGATGATCCGCTCCGAGAAGTCGCACCGCAGGATCTGCCCGGTATCGATGCGGATGGTGTCACCGTCTTTCAGCTCCGCGGTCCCTTTCTCCGCGAGCGCCACGTCTCCAACCAGGATCGGCCGGTCAGCTTGGATCACCTCCAGCTTGCCGATCTTCCGATCGTAGTCACAGAGGATTTTCAGCAAGACTTCGCCCGCGGTGCCTGGCGAGAGGAGGATGTCGTCCACGTCGAGCAGCGAAGGGTTGTTCGAGACGAGGTAGCCGCTCTTGTAAGCCTTGAGCTGGAAGCGACCGCCGAGCGCGCGCGCACGACGGCGCAAATCATTCAGCGGCAGCTCGGAGTCGTTGTGGAAAACGATCCGGTCATCGAGGTCGGCTTCGAGGCGGACGCCGGCTCGCAGCACGATGCCATTGAGGAGCGCATCGATATCGCGGAGGGCGCGGACCTGGACCTTCAGGCCAAAGGTGATCTCAAGCGCCGAGTCGCGCGTCCGCGCCTTTTCCAACTGCACCTCGTCGTTGGTATCCACGGTGATGAAGACGTTCGTGAGAGAGACGTTCTTCTTCGCGTTGAAGTAATAGGCGAGGTCCTGGTAGGTTAGCACCTGCTCTCCCAGGACGATGCGCTGGCCCGAGTAGATGCGGCAAAATTCGCCCGGTCGCAGCGGTCGACCCCGGACTACAATGCCGCGCGAACTCTGGTTTTTAAGCAGAATCAAATCGTGGTAGCGAAAGGCGATCAACCGCTCGTCATCCTGCAGCCCCTTGAGCGCCACATCGGCCCGGCGGGTGGCGCCGAAACTGAGCGACTCGAGCGGTGACTCGCCCTGCTGATACACAGCCTTATCGTGATCGTCGGCGGAGACGTTGAGCTGATAGACAATATCGATGGCTTGGGACGCCATCCCCAACTGAGTCATGAACGAGTAGAAGGCGACGACCTGCTGCTGCTCCATGCCTGCGCGACAGATCAGGTCGTAGAGCTGAACGCCGAGCATCATCTTGCGCTCTGTGCCGAGTTCGGCGGCGAGCTTTTGCGCCATCGCGGCGAGGTCCTGCTGCTCGTTCAGCGCCTGGCGGAAAAGCTTTCGCAATTCCGAGTACATCGCCTCGGGGTAGTCGTAGCGCAGAAAACCAAGGGAGGAGTCGATTTCCTCCTCGAGCGCGTCATTGCCGGCCGTCTTGGAAAACGCGGCCAGCACCTGGATGAGTAGCGGCAGCAGGTTGGGATTATCCGTGGTGCTGCGGGCGCGGCGGCTCACGCGCCGGCGGAGGCCGTTGACCACCTGCCGCACGCGAAAGGCGGCGGGGCTCATCTGCCACCGCTCCTCCAGCCGGTCGCGCAAGGTTTGGTGGTTTCCGTTGTGGAGAGGCATGAGAGTCGCGCGGGTCCCTCGCTGCCGGGTGGCGCGGGGGAGCGAACGTATATCCGGGTTGACCAATTGTCGATAAGCCCTACGGTTTTCTCTCTGGCGGGCGATACGGTTTGCGGCTGCGTGCCGTTGCTGCTACGTTCTGAGTCCTCTCTTTCAGCCGCTCTCTTCTCCATGCCGCAGTCCGACCCGCGTCCGTCCAACAACAATAATCGTCCGCGCAATGGCGGCACTCCCGACCCCAACTTCAATTGGCGCGGGCTTATTCTCTTCTCCATCGCGGTGGCGCTGATTGCGGGCGCGTATCTCGCCAATGCGAAGAACGCGAGCATGAGCGAGCTTTCCTACCCGGCGTTTCTCAATGCGCTGAAGGCGAACGAAATCCTGAACGACGCCCCGAATCATCAGGTCGATCTGGTGCATGACCCGCAGGCGGGCAAGGATTACTTGGAGGGATTTGTGAAGAAGGATGGCGCGAACGTGCGCTTTCGCACCGAAGTGAATCTTCTTTTTAATCAGGACCTCAACGTGGTCCTGCGTGAGAATGGGATCGTCGCCAATCCGAAGACGAACAACTCTCTGCTGGCTTCCGCGCTCGTCAGCATGCTGCCGATTGTCATTCTGGTGCTGCTGGCTTTCTTTTTCTTTCGCCAGCAAATCCGCATGGCGGGCAAGGGGGCGCTGAACTTTGGCAAATCCAAGGCGCGCATGCTCTCGCGTGAGAAGAACAAGGTCACCTTCAAGGATGTGGCCGGGGTGGAAGAAGCGAAGGATGAGGTTCAAGAGATCGTTGAATTTCTGCGTGACCCGAAAAAGTTTCAGAAGCTCGGCGGCCGCATTCCAAAAGGGGTGCTCATGGTTGGCCCGCCCGGGACTGGCAAGACCCTGCTGGCCCGCGCCATCGCTGGCGAAGCCGATGTGCCGTTCTTTTCCATCTCTGGCTCGGACTTTGTTGAGATGTTTGTCGGCGTCGGCGCCTCCCGCGTACGCGATATGTTTGAGCAGGGGAAAAAGAGCGCGCCGTGCATCATCTTCATCGATGAAATCGACGCCGTGGGGCGGCACCGTGGGCATGGCCTCGGCGGCGGCCATGACGAGCGCGAGCAGACGCTGAATGCGCTGCTCGTCGAGATGGACGGTTTTGATACGCAGGAGGGCGTCATCATCATCGCGGCGACGAATCGGCCTGATGTGCTCGATCCGGCGTTGCTGCGCCCAGGCCGTTTCGACCGGCAGATCACCGTCAATCTGCCGGACGTCAAAGGCCGCGAGGAAATTCTGCGCGTCCATGCACGCAAGGTGAAGCTGGCGGAGGATGTGGATCTGGCGGTCATCGCGCGCGGCACGCCGGGCTACTCCGGCGCCGAGTTGGCCAATGTGATCAATGAAGCGGCGCTGCTGGCTGCTCGCAAAAATCTGCGTGGGATCACGCGCTTCGAACTTGAGGAGGCCCGGGACAAAGTCCGCTGGGGCCGGGAGCGCCGCAGCCTTGCGATGAGCGAGAAAGAGAAGATCTCCACCGCCTGGCACGAAGCAGGGCACGCGGTGGCCAGCGTGTTGCTGGAACACACGCACCCGTTGCACAAGGTCACGATCATCCCGCGGGGACAAGCGCTGGGCGTCACGATGTCTCTGCCGGAAGGCGACGTGCTCTCGCTGAAAAAGCTCGAGGCGCTGGATAACATCGCCATGACCGCCGCAGGTCGGATCGCCGAGGAGCTGTTTATCAAGGATATCTCGACCGGTGCTTCAAGTGACATCAAGCAGATGACCCGGATGGCACGCCGCATGGTCTGCGAATGGGGCATGAGCGAAAAGCTCGGCATGGTCGAGTACGGCGAGCACGAGGATTACGTGTTCCTTGGTCGGGACATGCACAAGAACCGCGACTACTCCGAGCAGACGGCGCAGGAGATTGACCGCGAAGTCCGCAAGATCGTTGATGAGGGCTACGAGCGCGCCAAGCGCTTGATCACGGACAACCACGACAAGATCGAGATTATTGTCAAAGCGCTGCTCGAATTCGAGACCCTCGACGGCGCGCAGGTGAAAGACATTTTGAAGCATGGACGGATGCTCAACCCGCCGGCCCCCCCGATTAAACCGGCCCAGCCGCCGCCTCTCCAGCCCCGCCCTGAACCGGGGGAGACGATTGCGCCCGAACTTCCCCCCGGCCTCACTGAGATGCCGGCGTGAAGGGAGTCTTCGTCCAGAGGCCTTCGCGTGCTTATGGCTATCGAGGGAGGGTGACTCGGATCGTCGCCACCTCCCTCCACGCCGACCGCTGGTGCCGATAGACCCAGCGGACGCCTGAGTTTGACTAACGCGCGGCAGGTGTATCGAATTCAATCTGAACCGACGATCGGGCGCGTTCCATGAGCTGTCCGTCACTTTACTGTTGGAGCAATAAGCTGAAGCTGTACTGAAGAGGCAAATGGTTTACGCGCGAAATGATGCGGAGCTGGCCTTCCGGTAACTTGGATTTCGCGTGGGATCGCCCGGAGAGCGCCGTGACCCTCTGAGCAAAGATCGCGCGCGCAGAGCGAACGGAGTGGGTGCATACCGCAGCCTGGATCATGCTAGAAGCGCGAGTGGATGAGGTCTGGTAATTTCTTACTCTGCCGGAGATTGCCATGGCTTTCACACAGATCGCACCCCTGCTTGGACGGCGCCGTTCTCTGTGGGAGTATCTCCTGCGCACCGCCTATGAGTTGGGAAGAATCTCCAGCCTGCACCCCGCTTAAGCGGGACTTTCTCCGCGAGGCGCTCCCATGCGCTTATGTTGAACTCAGACTTGAAAGGCGCGGACTTTCTTTTGTTGGCGCTTAAGGACTTTGCTCAGCAATTCCTCGCCGCTCATGCGATGCGCAGCGTCGTGGGGGCAGGAAGCGACGCAGCGGGGTTTGGGCGCGGATCGCTCGCCCTCGGCATCGCATAGATCGCAGGTCACTGCTTTGGGGCGCGCGACAAAGTGAGTGCGGCCGGGGCGCTCCGGGTCGGGCATGGCGATGCGGCCCTTCTCGTTGGGAACCATGAAGATGTTGCCGTAAGGGCAATTCTCCGCGCACAGCCCGCAGCCGATGCAGTGGTCTTCAATGACGATTTGCAGGTGTTTGCCGCGGTGGATTGAATCAACCGGACAACCGACCATGCAATGCGGATCGGCACAGGAGCGGCAGGCGGTGGCGATCAGATAATTGTCGAAGCGCAGGCCGTCCCGCAGCATGCGCGTGATCGGCAGGCCGTGAGAATCGCTGCCGTGCTGTTGCACGCATCCCTTGGTGCATTCGTCGCAGCGCGTGCAGAGTTCGGTATCGAGTACGAGAATACTGCGGCCTTCGTAAAGTCCTTGATCGACGTACTCCTGCAGGAAGCGCTGCCCGATGTCATCTGAGCGGAGTCGGGCGAGGGATTGCTCCACGAGGCGGCGCCGCAGCACCGGGAATTGCCGAACCACATTGAGAAAGTCGGCGCGGGTGAAGCGCGCCAATTCCAAGTGACCCAGCGCTGAGCAGGTCGCTGTGCGAACCCCTGCGGGAAAAGCGCCCGTGAGGTCATCGCCGGCTTGGGCCAGCGCCGTGGCGAGCGCCTGATCGACCTGATCCACCGTCCGCTCCGCATCCCGTGTCGTGAGTCCCAGCAAGCCGATCTCGCCAATGATCGCTCCGGGTCCAAGGGAGACCACTTTGGCCTCCTCGCCATACCGACCGATGCCGACGCGTACATGGCCGAGCCGGATCAGGTAAAGATCGTTCACGCGGTCGCCCTGCTCGAAAAGGACCTGGCCGGGCCGCACGCGCACGAAGGAAAGCTGCGCACGCATCTGGTTGAGGATCTGCTTGTAATCAGCCTCCCTAATGTCTTTGAAGAGGTCAGAGCCTTGCAAAACAAGGTCGAGAGAGCGCTCGCGGTACTCGTTTTCAAAGCGCTGACGCTGATTCGGCAGGCGCATCAAGCGATCGAGCACGTTGCGGCGAACCTCCCAAACTTCGCCTGCTTCCAGAGCGGTGACCCTTGCTGAGCGGGGCCGTC
>CAWBXA010000003.1:0-18723 GCA_963792695.1 uncultured Verrucomicrobiae bacterium
GATCCCTACAAGAACTTCACGCGCGCCAAGGAGCTGTCTGAGAAATTTAAGTTCGGCGCCAGCGACAATATCATCATACTGGAGTACAAGACGAAGAATAAGTTCGTCAACGCCGCAGACATGGCGGACCTCGATAATAGTGGTGCCATGTTCGGTCAGCCGCCGACCATGCGCGCCTTCAAGGGTGAAGAAGCAGTGACGAGCGCCTTGCAGGAACTCACCGATGAGCGGCAGAACAAGTTGTACGTGCTAACCGGCCATGGCGAAACCGACCTCAACGGCGAGCAAGCCGCCTCCTTCAAGGTCTATGTGCAACGGGAGAACATCAAGACCGCTCCTATAAATCTGAATGAGGTTGATACCATGCCGGCGGATGCGACCGGCCTGATGATCTTCGGACCGAAGATGGACCTTTCCGAGCGCGAACTGCAATTGCTCACCGACTTTTGGAACCAGAAGAAGGGACGCTTCTTCATCCTCCTCAACCCAGCAGGTAAAACGCCCCGACTCGGCGAATGGCTGACGGCACAAGGCGTCACACCGCAGAACGATCGCGTGCTCAAGACTGGCACCGTCTTCACCATGGACGAAAACGGCAGACCCGCGATGAAGACTGGCATCATCACTTCGCCGCTGGGTGTGTTCACCGCCGAAGGGAAGGTGATCACCCGCGATTTGGCTGGTACCGACACGCAACTTCTGGGCGCCACTCAGTCACTTTTGCTGGATCAAGCACGAGCCCAGGTTGATAAGGTCAAGTTCACTACCCTGCTGCAATCAGGCAAGGACTTCTGGGGTGAAACGGAGTACACTCAGGGTGAAAACCGCAACGTCTTCTTCGACCCGAAGAAAGATCACATCGGACCGCTGCCCATCGGGGTTGCCGTGGAAAAGGGCGGCTTGGAAGATCCGCGAGTCAAAGTGGACACGGCTCGCATGGTGATCGTCGGCAACGCTGGTTTCTTGACTGACGACGGCTTGCATGTCTCCGATGCGGGTATTGACTTCGCGCTGACGTCCCTGAACTGGATGTTCAACCGCGAACAGGTTTCCGGCATTCCGCCCAAGCCCAAGAAAGCGCTCGCGCTGGAAATCACCGATGACAAAATCGCCAAAATTTTCTACACGACGGTCCTGGCCATTCCAATGGCGGCGGGGTTGATGGGCTTGTTTGTGAGCTGGCATCGTCGCGGACGCAATCCGTTGGAACTGGCGACGTGGGTGTTTGGGGCGGCGTGCCTGGTCACCGGGGTCGTTTGGATTCTCGATCTCTGGATGCTCTCTCACGAATCTGGCACCACCGCGGTGACGCTCCGCTCCTATGCAGTACCGGTTGCCTTGCTCGTGGTCCCCTTGCTGGCTTTCGCCCTGCGCGCGCTGAAACCCGGCGAGCAGGAAGCGGCCGCCTAAGCTCCCATCCCCACCTTCCCTGAGCACCTCGCTATGAAATTTCGCAGTACCCTGATCCTTCTCCTCCTGTTGGCCGCCATGGCCACCTACTGGTTTGCCTTTGAACGGCATCACCAGACGACACAAGAGCGGCTGAAAAACGAGTCGCAGGTCGTGGAGCTGGACCGTGACAAGATCGACAGCATTTCCATCCGGAGCCCCGATACGAAGGTGGAACTGCGCAAGCAACAGAACAACCAATGGGTGCTCGAAGAGCCGGTCAAGGATCGGGCCGACGCCACGGTGGTCACCGAGCTGCTGACGGCGGCGGAGGGCCTGCACTCCGATGCGGCGCTTCAGGTGGACCCGAAGGATAAAGAGAAGCTGAAGGAATATGGCGTCGTCGAATCCACCACCAAGGTAAAGTTCAGTGGCAACGGCAAGAGCACCGAGCTTCAGATCGGGAAGGACGCGGCCATCGAAGGTAAGACCTACGTCTATGTGGATGGCGCCACGCACGTCCACGCCATCGGTAACAATCTCAAGACGCTGCTCACCAAGAAGGCTGACGATTTTCGCGACCGCAAGCTGGCCGATGTTTCGGCGCAACAGGTCATCAAGGTTGAGGTCAAGAGCACCGCGGGGTTGCTGGAACTGACCAAGACTAACAACCATTGGTCGATCTCGAAGCCACTCCAGGCGCGCGGAGATGACTCGAAGATCAACGACCTGCTGGCGCAAGCTTTGACCGCTCACATCGACGAGTTTGTCACGGAAAAGAATGCGGCTGATTCAGGACTGGGCGAGCCGCGGGGGACGCTTAGCTTGACGGTGGAAGGCGCCGAGAAGCCGGTAATCTTGAGCTACGGGCAAAATCCCAAGGAAGAGAAAGACAAGGAAAAGACCTACGTGAAGCTCTCCTCGCGCGACGCCGTGGTGTTGGTGCCGAAATCAGTAGAGAAGATTCTGGAGACCAAGCCGAATGACGTGCGTGACAAGAATTTGCTCCGTGTGGAGAGCGACATCGTGGATCGAATGACGATTGAGCCAGCGGGTGCGGATAAGATTACGCTCGCGCGCAAAGGTGAATCCTGGGTGCAGAAGATTGGCAAGGAGGACAAGCCAATCAACGACGCCGTGCCGCAGCGGGTGTTGAGCGATCTGCAAGGAGCGCAGGTGGTCGAGTTCGTCTCCGACGTTGCGACGGAGTTGCCGAAGTACGGATTGGATCAGCCTTCGCTGAAGGTCACCTTCTCCTCCTACGCTTCGGAAAACACCGCCGAAACCAGTGCAGGCGAGAAGCCGATCGTGACGGTGCTTTTTGGCCATACCGATAACGACCGGGTCTTTGCCAAGCTCGATAACGAGCCATTCGTCGTCGCGGTACCTGCCACCGTGCTCAACGGCATTCCGACGACCACGATCCAGCTGCAGGATCCGATTCTCTTCAAGGACAAGCCGGAGGATATCTCCGCCCTCGAAATCGCGCAACCAGCCCACGGCTCCATGTCGTTGGAGCGCGACAAGGAGGCGAAATGGAAGCTGACGAAGGGCGACGGCACCGTGATCCAGGCGAACGCGCAGGCGATTGCCAACAGCATGGCAACACTGCGCGCCGTGCGCTGGCTGGGGCCGGCCAAACCCGAATACGGCCTCGAGCAGCCGACCGCTGTCGTAACCGCCACTTTGGGCGCTGGTGAGAAGAAGGCCGCTCGCAAGCTCACCATCGGAGCGGTTGGGAAGGACGAGGTCTGGGCCGCCACGGTCGATGGCAAAGAGGGTGTCTTCGCCTTGAGCCGGATCGATCTGGAGACGCTCACCCGCCCGCTGACGACCGAAGCCGCTGCCGCTGCGGCAGCCACCCCGCCGGTTACAGCGCCCGGGGCGGCCACCCCTCCGGGAGTTGCGCCAGCAGACGTGCCCCCTCCCCCTTCCATAGCTCCTGCCCCCCTTGTCACTCCTCTTGGTCAGCAGCAGCAATCCGGCGGAGCAGCCAACCCGCTGGCGCCCGGCCTCACTCGGCCCGCAGGGGTGCCCGGAGTGGCCAATCCTCCGACCAGCAGTCCGAAGACCACACCTTCTCCCGATTCGGCACCCGCTTCTGCACCCGTCCCCGTACCCCCGGCGGCGACCGATGCTCCCGCGCCGAGTACCCCGCCCGCGACGAGTTCTTCATCGCCAACGGCAGCGCCAGCTTCACCGCCAGGTTTGCCGCCTGATGCCTCAACACCGGCTCCGTCCGCCGTACCAGCGGCTCCAGCTTCAGCCCGCATGCCTTCCACTGCACCGAGCGAGCCGGTGGCTCCCCCTGCTCCGACCAGCCCGGCGAGTCCTCCGGCATCAACCCCGCCAACAGAGCCCAGCCCCGCGGCTCCGGCAGCTTCCGCTGCTGAGCCGAATCCCAGCGCCCCTGCGCCACCAATCGCTCCGGCTCCTGCTCCTGGAAATCCATCCTCTTCCGCGGAGCCGCCCGTTCCGCAGTAAGCCTGTCCAGCAACCTGGAATCGTTTCGAGCACTCCGCGATTTTAAGATTCCTCCGGCGCCATCCTTCCGCCAAGCTGTCGCAAATGTCTCGCTTCTCTGCTCACCTGCGTTCGGCCCTTTTGCTCCTGCCGCTGCTTCTCGCCTTTGACTCTTGCGTGAACAAAAAGGGCGGTGCTGCCGGCAGCGGCTCCGATAGCGACTCCGTTAATGGCTCCGCCTTGCCGGATCGTCAGGAAGGAGTTTCGTTCATGAGCAGCAATGTCGATCGTCATCGTTTCTCCCCCATTTATTTCGATTTCGACAGCTACAGCGTAAGCCCGCAGGAGCGCGGCAAAATCCGTGAGATTGCCAGCTTTGCCCGCTCCGCCGGCAACTCCATCATCCTCGCCGGCTTCACCGATGAACGCGGCACGCCCGAGTACAATCGCGGATTGGGCGAGCGCCGCGCGTTGGCGGTGCGCCAGGCCCTCATGGCGGATGGCGCCAGCGGAGGCCGCTTGCAGACCGTCAGCTTCGGTGCGGAGATGCCCGCCGACAGCGGCTCCAGCGAGACCGCCTACGCCAAAAACCGGCGCGTGGAATTTGGCGTCGTGAAATAGCGGTGGCAACGCGGGGATCGAACCCACAGACGGGCTATCATCCGCCAGAGCACCAGCTCCGATTGCCGCTACGGCTTCCGAGGGGGCGGGAAGATGCAGGCACCCATTCACCCTGTCAAGCCCTCCGAATGCAGCAGAAGCAGTGTGATGAAATCACATTCCTCCCGGGCCACTGATTAAGTGTCAGGTTCTCACAGACGATGGTAAGTGAGGGTCGCTTCTACGTGGCGCGATGGAGGTATTTGGCCATCCAGTGATCGAGCCCGGTGGAGAGTTCCTGCCAGAGGTTCACGGCGGCGCTGGCGCGGAAACAGACCTGGCCCGTTTCGCCCGGCAGAAGCGCAAGATTCTCGGAAGCGACCTGCGCGGTGCCGGTGAAGAAAGGCTCGGCCAGCTCGTAACCCGGCGAAGAGCCCTTCGGCGAAAGTGGGTCGAGTTCTTCTGAGCCAGCTTCGGTTTTGCGAAGCGCGACTAGACCGCCGGTGAGCATCGTCAGCGCTGGCCAGGTCACTTCGCGCGAAGCGTGCGCGTCGAGCCGCGTCAGAGTGGCATGGAGCGTGCGCCCGCGCCCGCCGAGTCGGAGCGTGAGCGGCTGTCCGAGGGCGGCGCGGAAGTGCGGCTCATTATGTTCGCTGACCGCGATCTTGATTTCGGATCCGCCAGCGCGGCCGATCCGGATGATTTCCTCGCCCGATTTGAGGAAGACGCCCCCCATGGCGGCGAGATGCCGATTCGTGACCCGGCCGGCAAAGGGCGCGCGGACCTGAAGTGTGGCTAGGTAGCTCTCCTGTTGCGCGACGCTGTCTCGGAGCGAGGCGGATTTCGCAGTCTCCGCCTGAAAAGTCGCTACATCCTGCCGGGTGTAAGCGAGCCGCGCGCGCAGCTCCTGCTGCTGGAGTTCCTGCCGCGCGCGTGTGAGTTGCGAGGCCGCCTCGTCATTGCGCAGCTCGAGCAATAGCGCGCCCTCCGCAACCTCAGCGCCATCCTGCACGAGCACTCGCTCGACAAAGCCGGGACACTCCGCCCGCAACGTTTCCTCTTCCGCCAATCCAATGACCGCCGGTTCGGACACGCTGCGTTTCCATGGAATGAAAAGCAGCGCCGCCGCCAGACCGCCGCCGAGCGCGAGCCGCCCGAGGAGCGTCCACCAACCGCTGGAGCCGGAGCGAATGGCGCTCACGAGCATCTGCGCCGTGCGGGTGAGCGGCGTGGCCAGCCAGAGCACCGCCGCGATGACAGCGAAGACCAACCCGCCGCCACGCAGCAACATGCTCGCCGCCATGAGCAGCCCAGCCATGATGATGACCTGCCACACGGCGGCCGCAGTGCCGTAAAAAGCCTCCATCCACTCGGCACGCGAAATCGGCCATTCCGGGCGCAAGGCGGCGCCACCCAGCAGCAACCAGCGTTGCGCGCGCGCCACCCATTGCCGCCCGCGCGTGGCCAGATTTGGGTGATCGAGCAGATCGGCGGCAATGAAATAGCCGTCGTAACGCATCAGCGGATTCGCGTTGAAGAAGAGCGTGAGCACCGTGCCGGTGATGACCAGATCGTGCGCGAGCGTGTGGAGCGAACCGGGCGACGTGCGCGACCAGACAATCGCGGCCAGGGCGGCGACGAAGAACTCCGCACCCAAGCCAGCCGACGCGACGAGCATGCGCCGCCCGCGCGACGGGAGGGCGAGACTCGCGGTGGCATCGACGTAGCCGAGCGGCAGACCGAGAATGAACATCACTCCGACCTCACGGACGGGCGCTCCGAAATGCCGGCAAATCAGCCCGTGCGCGAATTCGTGGACCGCCTTGAGCATGACCCAGCCGAGCGAAATCCAGAGCCAATTATCCGGTGCGAGAAAGCCGTTCGCCTCGCGTCCAAAGCGCGCCCACTCCGGGGCCAGATGCGCCAGTCCAGCAATGAGCACCACGCACCAGATGAGCAGGCCATAGCCATTCAGCAGAAAGCCCAAGCGCTCCGCGGCCGCGCGAAAAAAAGCGTCTGGCCGGCCGAGCGGCACTCGCACGCTGAGCGGGTTCAGCCACGTGGCTACGGCTTGCAGCGCCTCTTGCGCATGCTCGCGTTTGGGCGCGGCGCCATCGCTTTCCAGCGTGAGCAGGTGGTTCGCCCTGGCCCAATGCAGGATCTGCATCGCCTCGCCGTCCGTCAGCGTTTCGCCTTCGCTTTGGCGCGCCTTCATGGCGATGAGCGTCGCCACGCTCGTCGAGCCATCGAGCGTCCGCAGAAAGCAGTACTCATCCAAGCCGACTCGGTGAAACCGCGAAGCAGCCGGGTCTTCGATGATGCAAATGCGCCGCCCGCCTTGCTCCTGGATAGAGAAACGCAAGTCAGGGCGCAGGGTGGCGCGCAGCCCGGCGATTTCGCGCACCGAACGATTTTCCTGGGAAGGTTTCATCACCAGAGAAGCGTGGTCAGGAGCCATTCGCCGAGCCGGTGTCCGAGAATCCAGATGAGCGGCTCACGCGCCGTCTCGACGGCGGCGCGGCCGCGCATGCCGGGCCGCAAGACGGTGGCGCGGTCCGCCGCGTGGACGGGCGCTTCGCCGATGAAGACGTTCAGGCCCTCACTCGGCTCGCTTTGCGGATGGAGCCGCTGGAGCGCCGTGGGAGGGAGCGCCTCGGATAGCGCTTCGAGACGCACGCGCACCGGCTGGCCCTCGCGCACATGGGCCACATCGCGATCAGGCACCTCCAGTTCCACGATCATTTCCTCGAGCGGCGCCACTTCCCAGAGCACCTGGCCTTGCTGGACCGGCTGCCCTTCGGTGCGGCGCAAATCGCCGGAGACCACCGTGCCGGCGAGCGGCGCGACGACGCGCAGCATGGAGAGCTTGCGCTGCACGAGCGCCAGATCTTCGCCGACACTTTGCGCTTCGAAGTTGGCCACTTGCGCGGCGGCGAAATCACTCCCTTCCCCTGTGTTGGCGAGCGAGCGGTCGCGCTGCTTGAGAGCGCGCTCGCGAGCGGCGAGCAACTCCGCTTCCTTGAGCTTGAGTTCGCGGCTGTCGAGTTCGCCCAAGGCTTGCCCAGCTTCGACGTGATCGCCAGGACGCACGAGCGAGCGTTTGAGTTGCGCTTGGAAGGGCGCGGCAATTACTTGCTTCGTGACGGGCGCGAGGCGGCAGCCAACATGGAGCGTATAGTGAAAAGGGGCCGCGAGGAGCGCCACGCCCGCCAGCACCAGAGCGACTGCGAGGCGTTTCCGGCGATGTGTCAAACCCGCCCAGCCGCGGTGCAGACTGAAGAGGAAAGGATGGGGGCGTGCGCGTTGCAGCAGGTGGAAAAGCGTGGGCACAAAAGCCGCCGCCGCGGTGACCGCCTGATGCTCCTCGACCGTGGCCGGCGCGGCTTCTCCCGACCACGCCAGGAGGAGCGCGCCGCGGTGGACCCCAATAAGCAGCGTAAGCAGGCGCGTGGCGCCGATCGACTCGGCGAGCAGAGTGTTCGCGGCGGTGGCTGAACGGCGCGGCGTGGCGGGTGTCCAGTCGAGATTCGCGCCGTGATGGAGCGCTTCGCGAAGAGCTGCTTCCACTGGCTCATGGGCTATGCTTTTGGTGTCGAGCTTCGCCAGGCCGGAGATGGCGCGCAGCCGCAAACGCCCGCGTTCCTTGAAGGCGAGATAAACGCGAAAACAACCGAGTTCTTCGCGCAAGGTATCAACGGCCTGGCGGCAGGCGTGGTCGAAGTCGAGTTCCGCGCCGCTCTGGCGGAAGATCTCGAGCAAGCCGGAGGCCCGCTCCAGCACCTCCACGAGCGCCGCGGTCTGCCGGCGCTGTTCGCCGTAAAGGAGATAGCCACCGGCCATTTGCAGAAGCACCAGGAAGGCCTGCAAATCGCGCGGATTACGAATCGGCATCTGCGCGACGAGCCAGCCGCAGAGCGTGCCCTCATGCACGATTGGCGCCGCCAAAGTATAGGAGTCCGCACCCAGCAGCGGGGCGGCGGCGGCGGTGGCGCGCTGGGGATCGAGCGAGCCGCGCAGCGCCACGAGCGCCGCGCCCGCGCCGGTCCGCATGCCGGAAATGGTGTCGGGGAGTTGGCCCGAGCGCGCCGGATTCTCCAACCAGGCGACGGCATGAGCATTGAGCAGCTTGCGCAACAAATCGAGCAGCGGACGCAGCCCGCAAGCGCTCGTGGGTGACTCCAGCAATTGGGCGCATTGCGCGGCCAGGCGCGTGGCTTCGAGCGCTGGGAGCGGGGCAGATGGGGGCGCCTCGTTCCCGGCGGAGAAATCCGCGGCAGGATCGAGCGCGCCACTCGGGCGAGCAGCGGTGAGATTCATGGGCGAGTCCTGTGCGTAGCTAAGAGCGTGCCCATGAGCGGGCGCACCGGAATTCCGCGAGCGTTAATCTAGAAACCAGGACAGCAGGACAGCAGAACTGGGAGACCGGAACCGGCGCGGACCAGAGGCGCGCAGTGATTGCGAGAAGAGAAATCTGGAGGCAGGAAGGCAGCAGTGGAGGTTCTGCCCGATCGTTCAATACCGGTGCTGACGGGAATCGTTTTGATTTAGGCCGTCAGCGAAGCGTTCTTAAAGGACGCAATTGCAGCGCGGGTTGTTGGGAAGCCCGAAAGGGCTGCACCGAAAATAACCGGTCGCGTCAGCCACCGGAACCACGTGCGTGACGGAATCCGCCCCGGCGGGGCGGCGGAAACGGGTTCACCACATAAACCGTTCGTCGTATTCCACGCCGCCTCGTCGCGCTAGACCCGGACCTGGCCCGTGCCGCGCAACTGGTACTTGTAGGTGGTCAGCTCCTCGAGGGCCATCGGCCCCCGCGCGTGCAGCTTGTCGGTCGAGATGCCGATCTCCGCACCAAAGCCGAACTCACCGCCATCGGTGAAACGCGTCGAAGCATTCCAGTACACCGTCGCCGAATCGACCTCGGCCAGGAAACGCTCCGCGCTGGAATCGTCCGCCGTGATAATCCCATCACTGTGATGCGAGCCATGTTGCTCGATATGCTCGATCGCCTCGGCCAGCGTATCGACCACCTTAAGCGCGAGCACGAGCTCCAAGAACTCCGTGCGGAAGTCCTCCGCCCTGGCCGCGACCACCCCGCTGATGTGAAGCGCCGCCGCTTCCTCCAGAGCTGTCGGGTCACAGCGCAGCTCGACGCCCGCCGCGACCAGCGCCTTTCCGGTGGTCGCTAGAAAGTCACGCAATGCGGAGCGATGCACCACCACTGTCTCGACCGCGTTGCAGACGCCGGGGCGCTGACACTTCGCGTTGAGCACGATCCTCTCCGCCATCGCCAGGTCCGCGGCCGCATCCACGTACAGGATGCAAATGCCATCGTAATGCTTGATGACCGGCATGCGCGCGTGTTCCACCACGGTCTCGATCAGCCCCTTGCCGCCGCGCGGCACGATCACATCGAGATACTGGTCCATCGCGCAAAGGTGTTTGACCGCCTCGCGATCCGTCACGGGGACCAGCAAAATGGCGTCGGCTGGCAGACCCGCGCGCGCGCCTCCGCGGCTCAGGGCGGCGGCGATCGCCACATTCGAGTGAATCGACTCCGAACCGCCGCGAAGGATGGTGGCATTGCCAGTCTTGGTGCAAAGCACCGCCGCATCGCTCGTCACGTTGGGCCGGGATTCGTAGATGATGCCGACAACGCCAATCGGCACCCGCTTCTTCGTGATGTGCAGCCCATTGGGGAGCGTCCATTGCTTGATCGTTTCGCCGACTGGGTCCGGCAACTCGGCGACCTGGCGAACGCCGGCAGCCATTTCCGCAAGCCGCTTCGGACTGAGCGTAAGCCGTTCAAGCAATGCACCGGATAGCCCGCCCGCGCGCGCGCGCTCCAAGTCGGTCGCGTTCGCCGCGAGAATTTCCTCCTGTGCCGCCTCCAACTCATCCGCCATGCCTTGCAGCCCGCGATTCTTCACCTCACTGCTCGTGCGCGCCAGGGTTCTGGCCGCCGCGCGCGCGCGCTGGCCAAAGCTGAGGATCAGTTGGCGAAGATCGTCCATCGAAAGATCGGCTGCGCCCTCACGCGCCCTCCCTTGCGGGTGTGAAGAGCCCGCTTACTCCAGCGGCTTGGTCTTTGGCAGGCCGATGACCTTCATGCCCGGCTTGAAGAGCCCGCGCTTTTGCAGCACCTCGACTCGCTCGAAGCGCTTGAGGACGTTGCGTTTCGCCACGATGGCGCTGAGACCTTTGAGACTGCGATGTTGCGACATGGATAAGTTGGATTCTCCTGAAAAAAGGGGGAACAGATTAGCCGTCTCGTTCGGTGGAAGCAATCATTTAGTTGCCGCTCGCTGCTCCGCGCAAACTCCGGCGCCTTAGCCCGCGCGGGCCGAGATCCATGCCACCACATCACGCAGCATTCGCTCGCGCCCGAGGTCATTGTGCGTCTCATGAACGGCCTCCGGGTACAGCTCGAAACGTTTGTCCGCCGAGCCAGCGCGCTCGAAGAAGAGCCGCGTCGTCTCTGCGCTCGTCACGCGGTCTGCTCCGCCGTGCAGCAACAGAATCGGCCGCGTACACTCCCCTGCCCGTTCGAGAGCCGTCCGCCCGCCGCGTTGCAAGGCGAAGAAAAGCCGCGCGGAGAGCTGATGATGCGTGAGGTGCGGGTCGGCGAGCTGCGCCACGTGCTCCGCATCGCGCGAAAGCTGTTCCGCTGCGGTCGCCGTTCCTTGCGCCAGTCTTGGTAAAATCCCGCGTGCGAGCCGCGCCAGCAAACGGCGCCACAACGGCGGATCAAAGGCCAGCCGCAACCACGGAGCCGCCACGACCGCTCCCTCGGTCTCCGTCGGGCGCTCGATGAGGAAGTTCAAGGTGACCTGGCCGCCCATGCTATGCCCCAGCAGAAAAATGCCCCGCCCCTCGCGGCGCACGCGCCGGCAGACCAGGCTCAGATCATCCAGCAGCAGCCCGTAACGCCGCACGTCGCCGCGCGGGCCGGTTGAACGGCCGTGCCCGCGCGTGTCGTAGCCCCACATGCGGAGACCGGCTTGCGCCAGCGCTGCCGCCACATGCGTGTACCGCCCCGAATGCTCGCCGAGACCATGCGTCACCACGACCTCTGCCTTGATCGGCCCAGCCAGCTTGGCCACCCGGAGAAAAAGCCGCGCCCCTTCGGCTTCCAGCATCTCGTTCTCGAAATTCACAGCGCTCCGAGGCAAAGCTGCGATGCCGGGTTCCATTCGCTGAAAATCTCACTGCCTGCGCGAAATCCGAGGAAAAACGGCTGGATAAAATGTTTGTGTCCCTGCCAGAACCCCGTAATGTTTATCACTCCCCCGCTCTCGCATGAAACGCCTCCTTTCCCGCTCCCGCTCCGCCGCTTTCACCCTCATCGAACTGCTGACGGTCATCACCATCATTGCCATTCTCATGGCGATGCTCTTCCCGATGATCGGCCAGGCCAAGGAGTCCGCTCGGCAACGCAAGGCGGACGGCGACCTGCGCATCATCGTGCAAGCAACCCAGCAGTACAACGTGGAGTACGGCCAATTTCCACAGATCAATCCCAATCCCTCGACCACCGCCGCCACGACGGACGACGCGTGCGGCGACAAAGCGGCCCAGATGCAGCTCGATAACTGCAATCTCTTCAACATCCTGCGCGATTTTGACAAGACGCCGAACGACGGCCACAAGCAAAACCCCCGCAAGGTACAGTTTCTGGAAGGCAAGCCCGTCAGCACACCATCCAACCCACGCGACGGTTTCCTCGACAACCCCTCAGCCGGGGCCGGCGTGCTCGGGGCGTGGTACGATCCTTGGGGCAGCCAGTACAATGTCGTGATCGACACCAACGCCGACAACGTGCTCGACCTCACGAAGTTCTACAATGACTTCAAGGCCGACCAGGCGCCGCATATCTCGGTTGGCGCTTTCTCGCTCGGCAAAGACAAGATGCTCGGCACCAAAGGGGACAAGACTTACAAGAAAGACACGGAGCCGTCCGACGACCGGCTCTCCTGGGTCTCGCGTTAAGCCCGCATTTTCGCCTTGCCCGAGCCGCTCGGCGAGGGCCAGGCTCCGAGCCGCAAAGTTCCTAAGCACGCGGGTGTAGTTCAATGGTAGAACGGCAGCTTCCCAAGCTGCATACGAGGGTTCGATTCCCTTCACCCGCTCCCCTCTTTACTCTGTTGTGAGGCTGATCGCAGAGCTGCTCAGGGCTCTCCAGACTTGCCATTTTTCCGCGAAGTGGGACAGTGTGTGGGACAGTGAAAGAAGCAAAAGGAATCTACCGACGCGGCCGCATCTTCTGGTATAAATGGCAGGAGAACGGGGAACGCAGATACGTCAGCCTTGAAACGGATGACCCGATTGAGGCTCTCCAGCCGAGCGCGCGAGGTAAAAGGGGCTCCGCTCTTCCAGGCGAGCCAAGGCTTGAAGCGGGATATGGAGGGCTACCTCGCGGGAAAGCGGAAACTCAACGTGCACAGCAAAGCCACGGAGCGAGTGACGCGCGCCGCACTGATGGAGTTCGCGAGTCGCGTCGGCGACATCGAGACCGATCAGCGTTTCGGCCGGCGCGGCCAGCTTCACACTATGCCCGACTGCAAAGCCGAGTGGCGGAGACCACGGCGCAAATCCACATGCGGGCGCTCCGGGCATTTTTCAATTGGGCGGTCACCGAGCGGATCATGCTGCAAAGCCCTTTCGCCGAAGTGAAACTTGCGAAGATTGACCGTTATGCGCGGCTGCGATTTTGCACCGCGGCCCAACGCGACATGTTGATCAAAGACGCGCCTTCCGACGACCTTCGGTTCATTCTTTTTGCGGGATTTCACTGCGGAATGCGGAAAAACGAGATCATCGAAGCGCGCGTAGATTGGTTCGATTTGGGAGAAAGCGGCGCGGTCCACATCAAGAACACCGACACTTTTCGCATCAAAGATCGGGAAACCCGGTTCGTCCCGCTGACTGGGCAGTTTCGCGATTTCTTGCGCGAGTACTTGAAGGCAAGGAAGCCCGATACGTTCGCGCTCAAGCCCGAGGTGAAGCACGGAAAAGGCACCTATCGATACGATTTTCACCGGCCCTACAACGATTATATGACTGAGAAGAAGATGCGCTGGGCCACTGCACATGTCATGCGGCACACGTTCGCCTCGCTCCTCGTGCAGGCAGACGTGAGCATCTTCAAAGTGGCGCGGTGGATGGGCGACGGAGTTGAGGTCGTCGAGAAACACTACGCGCATCTCGCACCCCAAGACCGCGACATCGAGCGGATGCTGGCGGCTACTTAGGCCAGCCCTCCAATTTTGCCCTTTCGATGCAGCGGTCGAGATCCTGCCGGTCGTAAGCCGTAACGCCTTTCTCTTTCACGATCGGCTTCAGCCATCCTGCTCGCTCCAGCCTACGAACAGGGCCTCCCCTGCCACATAATCGCAGGCGTCCTCCAGTCGAAGATTCCTCGGCAGCGTTGCGATGACTGATGAGTATTTCATCGTCAGAACCGCGTCGTTCCGAGTCTTTCAGGAACTCGTGGATGCGGTGCGCGCTGTCGCGTTTCGGGAAGAGCGCCTGCACCTCCACTTTGAGCACTTCGGCCAGGTAGAGCAGCGTCCGGTCGTCCACGAAGACCATGCGGGCCTCGATTTTCGACACGCCGCTGCGGTCGATGTCGAGGCCCGCGATCTGGAGTTTCGCGGCGAATTTTGACTGCGACCACGCCCGGTCATAGCGGAAGCGCCGGACCTGCGGGCCGATGTTGTTCTTGTAACGGCGCATGGCGGACGCATTGGTTCAGGCTGCGGCCGCGGCGGCGAGCGGAAGGCTGGCTGCTTCAAAGCTCACGCGCGGCGCGCTCTCGTTTTCGCAGAGCGCCACGAGCGCCTCGGCCTTCGTCTCGGGAAGAAGCGCTGCGGCCTCGGCACGGAAGTTCTCGGCGAGCTGGTAGCTCTTTACGGTGGTGAAGAGACGGCGGAATTTGTCGCCGGCGATCTCGTGGAGCTTCTTCGCCAAATCGCCTGGCGCCTCGATTTCGGAGATGAGCGCCGCAGCGGGGAAGTTGACGCGAGCCAGGCAGCCGTCGCTCCCCTTGGTCGTCCATCGTTTGCCGCCGCTTTCGGTGGCGACGAGCGCCTTGGGGTGACGCCGGGCTTCCTTCACCAAGTCGGCTTTCAGCGCCTTGAGCTGCTCGGTTTTGCTGGCGATCTCGCGGTGCAGGGCGACGGCATTGTCCACGAGGGTTTGGAGGTCTTGTTCGTTCATTTTGGAGTGTTTTTGAGGTTCAAGTCGCGCGCTTTGCCCGGCGCATTTGCGCTTGGACTTGCGCGACGTGAAGGCTCTACACCCCGATTTTTGGTTCCCCGGCTCCGTGGCCTGCGTTTGTTCTCCAGTGTTCTCCAATGCGCCTCCGGTGTTCTCCAGTGACCTGCGGAAAAAATTGACGGATTTTGGGTCGTCCTCTCGCCCGGCGCGCTTCCTGAGCGAAGGGGGGCTTGGCCTGCGGACTTGGAAAGTGTCCATAGCCTCGCCATTGCGGAAGTGTTCACACGAACACATCCTTGCTCACCGATCAAAACATCACCGCTATGAGCAAATCCACCACCAGTCAGGAACCCGCCTGTGCCGAAGACGAAGAGGCACTCACTTCAGCGACCACCTTCGCTGCGCTCCTCTTCCTCGCGGAGAAGTTTCCCCACCGTCAGTTCAACGCGAAGGAGCTGGCGATGCTCTCGGGCATCGGCCGCACTGCCATCACCCAGATCAGAAACGCTCCCGACACGCCATTTTCTCTCGGCAAATGCACGATGCGCCGGTTGGATGCTTGGCTTCGGCGCCATCCTGGCTACAAGCAAACCTGAGCGCGGCAATTGCTCTCTTCCCCCGCGACATGGCGAAAGGCACACGAAAGAACATCACGATTCCGGGTCTCCTTGCACCCGCGCTTCGGCTGCGCTGCCAGGAGTTCGGCTTTCGTACGCTCTCGCCCCTCGCGTTCGATCTCGTCGCGTACGATTTGCAGGGCGGCGCAAAGCACACCATCACCTTGGCCATCGCGCGCGACACCCAAGCGGCACAGGATGCCGTAGACGCCGAATTGGCCGCGCGCTTCCGGCCTGGACAGCCCCGTGAAGGTCTCCTCGTGCAAGCGGTCGAACGGTTGACCGAACTTCGCTCCGTCGCGCGAAACTCGCCACCGCCTCCTCTGAACGCGAAGCCTGAGCGGATCACCTTTCCGGCGCGTATCTGGCAGCTCGTGGATCTTCGTTGGGACGAACTCGGCTACGCATCCCTCTCCGCCTACATCACCGGCCTCATCCGCTACGATCTCCTCGTCGGTGGGCCGCATCGCTCGCAGATGCGTGACACCCGGCGCGCGACGCAGGATAGCCTTGCGCGCGAAACTGCGGTGCGGCGCCGGCGCGGTCAGAAACGAAAACTTTACCTCGATCATCTCATCGAGCGCTCGGAAGGCCGGCCTCTCGGCGAGTCAGAACTCGAGAAGATAAAAGAAAAAATAGTGGAGCAGCTCCGCAAAGTTTTTTGCACACGCCGTAAGGAGTACGGAATAGGCGCAATACGGACCGGCGACAGCCGCTGGGCCACGGAGACACCCTTACCTTTCCCTTCCCAGGCCGCGCGCCGACTGAGCGCGGGCGAGCGGAGCGAGGAGGAGCCAACTTACCTTACCGTTGCGAAGCCTCCCCAGAAATTCCCGGAGGCTGAGCGGCGGTCAGCTCGCGTGAGGCGGGCGGCGGGTTCGCAGGCGATGTGCCAGCACAATTGCTGGCACCCTCGCGTGGAAGGGTAGGCCGTCGCGGAGCATTGAATCGCGACGTTCTGCGCCGCCCCCGAACGGAGCGGGAGGCCGTAGTCGTAGCAATATTGCGAAGCGTCAGGCCGTAAGCGGAGTGAGGAGCGGCGCAGAGGGTCGCCTCCTGCCACACGCTCGGGAGTCTGCGACCGCGCGGGCGAAGGAGGGGCGGTCGCAGTCTCCCGCGGCGAAGCCGCATCAGGAGGCGTTACGGAACCTCGGTTCCGTTGAGATGGGTGCGTCGGAGACATCGTTGGCTCCGACCAGGGAAGAGACCTCTGTGCGACATGAAAGTGAATCCAATGATTGTTCGATATGAAAAAGACGTAAGACGAACCTGCGGTTCCGTCCGCAGTAGCCTATCGGCACCGGCGCGACTGGTAACGGTCGGGTCGGAAGCTGCCGAGACACCGTTCCCGTCCCTTCGGGGAGAAGAGATTCCGTGAGGAGGCTCCGAAACTGCGAGCGTCACTCGGTTCTGGGAATCGGCTGGATGACATGTCCAACACAAGTGAACTGCCGCAGGCACCGTCAGCTCCAAGGAGCCAAAGGCGCTGACAGGCTCCAGCCAAAATGGCGACGCAGCCGGTTGCTCTCCAGAGGACGGAGCACGCGGACACCACGGCTGCCGGTGTAGAAGGCAGGGACTAACTCATTCGTGTCATTGGATTCAAACATGGTAAGCCCGACATCCCGCCTGGGTAAGGCAGGCGCTCCGCAAGGCGGGCTGTGGGGATGGCGGGCATAGGATGCTGGAGAAAGCGAAAGCCGCTCGGTAATCGAGCGGATAGGAGCAATGCTCTGCCGCGCAAGCGGGCCGAATTCCAGCGGGTCATTGGTGACGAGAGAACTGGCAGAACCTTCACAGGAGGAAATCGCAAATGAACGCGGAGCAACCGAGTGTGCATCCTCCGACTTGCCCAGCGCTGGGACGGCTCGACTGGTCCCAAAGTGAACACGAAGTTCGGAGGATGCAGGCGCGTATCGTCAAGGCAACACAGGAAGGCCGCTGGGGCAAGGTGAAAGCCTTGCAATGGCTGCTGACCCACTCGTTTCGCGGCAAAGCCTTGGCCGTGAAACGGGTGACAGAAAATCAAGGCAAGCGAACCGCCGGGGTGGATGGAGTCGTGTGCAGCACTCCGGCGTCCAAGTACAAAGCCATCGGCACGTTGCGGCGGCGCGGATACCGGCCGCAGCCGTTGCGGCGTGTCCATATCCCGAAAGCCAATGGGAAACTGAGACCGCTCGGAATCCCCACGATGAAAGACCGCGCGATGCAGGCGCTTTACCTGCTGGCGCTCGGCCCCGTCGCGGAAACCACGGCCGATCTCAACTCCTATGGCTTTCGGCCTGGCCGAAGCACGGCCGACGCCATCGCGCAGTGCTTCACCTTGCTGGTCGCAAGACCAGCCCAAGTGGGTTTTGGAGGGCGACATCCGTGGCTGTTTCGACAACATCAGCCACGAATGGATGCTCCGGCATATATCCACGGACAAGGAAGTGCTGCGCAAATGGTTGAAAGCTGGCTATGTCGAAAATCGAACTCTGTTCCCCACGGAGGCGGGAACGCCGCAAGGCGGGATCATCTCTCCGACGCTGGCGAACCTGACACTGGACGGGTTGGAAACACTTCTCGCGGGCGCGTTCAAGCGAACGAAATGCCGAGGGAAGAACATCAACCCCAAAGTGAACTTGGTGAGGTATGCGGACGACTTCATCATCACCGGCGCTCGAAAGAGCTGCTGGAAAATGAAGTGCGACCGCTGGTCGAGCAGTTCATGCGCGAGCGGGGGCTGGAGCTCTCACCCGAGAAGACCTGCATCACGCATATCGCGCAAGGGTTCGACTTCCTCGGCCAAAACATCCGCAAGTTCGAGGACAAGCTGCTGATCCGGCCCTCCCGAAAGAACGTCCAAGTCTTTCTGGCCAAGGTGCGGCAGCGCATTCGCGAGAGCCGCGGAACGAGTCAGATGCAGCTCATTCGTCGCTCAACCCGCTCATGCGGGGTTGGGCGAATTACCATCGTCACATCGTGGCGACGCGGACGTTTGAGAAAGTCGCGATGGTGTTGTTCGACAGCCTCTGGCGCTGGGCGAAACGCCGGCATCCCAACAAGTCCGCTGCCTGGATCATGAGTCGATACTGGCACCGGCTGGACGGGAGAGGCGTCTTCGCCGTTCGTCTCGATACAGCGACCAAAGAGAAACCCGTGTGGCTGCGCCTGTTTGATCCGGGCAAGATCAAAATCTGGCGGCACGTCAAGATCCGGGCGGCGGCGAATCCGTTCGATCCGAAGTGGCGCGGCTACTTTGAAGACGGGCGATCTTCAAGTGGTTCGGCATCCACCGGTCTGAGGCTGCGGTGAAGAAATCAAACTGAAACCGGCTTCGCCTGTACGGCGGGGCTTACCAATGGCTTGAGCCGGATGAGGGGAAACTCTCAAGTCCGGTTCTTAGGGGAGGAGGCGGCAGCAATGCCGCCTCCTTACCCGACTCCCTCCAGTG
>CAWBXA010000004.1:0-162428 GCA_963792695.1 uncultured Verrucomicrobiae bacterium
TTGCCGTCTTCACTGGAAGAGGCGAGCACGCCCGGCATGAAGGCCAGGCCAGTGACCATGGCCTTGTGCCCGGGCAGCGAGATTGAATTCCTTGCCGGTCGCGCCTTCCCAAATCTCGATGCCGCCATTGCGGTCGGCGCTGGCGAGATATTTGCCATCCGGTGAAAAGGCGATGGCCGTCACCCAATCGGTGTGTTTTTTGATCGATGCACGAAGCTTGCCGTCCTTGGTGGCATAAATTTTGACCAGCTTATTCGGTCCGCCCAAGGCGACGAACTGCTGGTCGGGGCTAGAGATCCGCGCCGAGCACCTGGTCGAATTCATTGCCAAGTGTCGGCAATGCGCTCGCCGGTCTTGATGTCCCATAGGACGACTTTCCCGGATTTGCCGCCGAGGCCGCCGCCCGTCAGCAGGAGCTGCCCATTGCGGCTGAAGCGGATGATGGTCGGGAAACCTTCGGGAAAGGGCAGCACGCCGAGCGGCTCGAGCGTTTCGGTGTGGTAGAGCAGCACCTGCTTTTGCCCGCCGACGGCCACCAGCGGCGCCCACGGGCTGGCCGCCAGCGCGGTGAGGGCGTTGATCGACTTCGTGCGCACGCAGCGGCTCAAGCGGGAGATCGCCCGGCATCGGCGGCGGCCCGTCCGGGCGTCTCGAGCGAAACCACCGCCACCGCGACTTTGTTGCTGGCGGCGGCGACGGCTTTGCCGGTGGCGTTTTCCAGCAACTGCCCGGCGATCCATTTTTCGATGATGCGCGAGCTCCGCATCGCGTGAGCTTGTCGCCTTTGGGCGGCATCTTCGGGTCTTCGGTCTGCTTGACGCACTTGAAGAGCAGGCTGCCGCCGGCGTTGCCGGAATCCAGCACTTTGCCGTTCTCGCTGCCTTGCAGCGCGCCTGGTAGGTCGAGAGATCGAGGCCGGCCTTCTTCTTGTCGGGGTTGTGGCAATTCAGGCAGGCATTGCGAAAGATCGGGCAGGATCTGATCGTCATAGGTGACCTTGTCCGCGCCCGTGGCGCAGACCAGAGGGCGGCGCGATCGTGGCAGAGAGAAGGCGAACTTCTTCACGAACAGTATCAATGGTTGAACATGAATTCCTTGGCGTTCAGCAGCGCCCAGAAGATGTCGTGGTAAGCCTGGGCTGCTCTTCGGTGACGCCCCAGTATGGCTCCAGCTTGACAGTTCCTCCTCGGTCGGCTCGCGGCCGAAGCAGCGGAGATAGAGCTCGCTGGCGATTTCGCGCGGCGTAGGTTCGAGGTCATCAGCTTCTTGATGACACCGCCCTGGGTGATCTTGTCTTCGACGGTGGTGCCATTGATCAGATGCAGCGCCTGGCTGAGCGTCGGGCCCGACTTCCTCGCGGGAGCAGACGGCCTCGCGGTCGCGCCGGCCAAAGGTGGTGAGGAAGTAGTTGGTCGTTTTGCCGTCGGCGATCTCCACGGCGCGCGCGCCGGCGGCAGGCCGCGGTACTTTTCCTTGGTCTCGGTGACCTGGCTGATGCAGTCGAGCATGACCTCGGCGCGCATGCGGCGGATGGTGGCCTTGGCGAAATTGCGGTCGTCGAGCTGGTTGGTTTCATTCGGGCGCGTGGTCGTCTGGTAGGTGCGCGAATTGCAGATGTCGCGGACGATGCGGCGCAGGTCGTAGTTGTACTCGACGAGCTTCTTGGCCAGCGCGTCGAGCAACTCGGGATTCGAGGCGGGATTGGAGATGCGCACGTCATCCACCGGCTCGACGATGCCGCGGCCCATGTATTGCGCCCAGATCGAGGTTGGCGATGTGCCGCGGCGAAGTAAGGGTTATCCGGCGAGGCGACCCAGTCGGCGAGCACCTGGCGGCGGTCCTTGCCTTTGCAGTCCGGCGCCTCGCCGCCGAGGAATTTCGGCGGGACGACGCGGTCGCCCACGGGGTGCTTGGATTCGCCGCCGCCGCTGTTGAAGATGATCGTCTCGCGCGGATCTTCGCCGGTCTTGCGGCCGATCTGGGTGAAGAAGGCGACGAAGCCGCGGTAGTCATCCATCGTCCAGCGGTCGAACGGATGGTTGTGGCATTGCGCGCACTGGATGCGGATGCCGAAGAAGGCCTGCGCGGTGTCTTCCGCGAGCTTCAGCGGATCGGTCTCGAGTTGGTAGTAATTGACGCGCGGGCTTTCGAGAGTTGGAGCCGCTGGCGGAGATGAGCTGCGCGCGCGACTTCGTTGATCGGCACATTCTTCTCCAACTGATCGTGCGAGCCAGTTGTAGTAGCGAGAGCGTCGCCTTTGTAGCTGCCCTGGTTCATGTTGCGACCGGTGCGGATCTGGAGCAGTTCGCTCCACTTCAGCGCCCAGATATCCACGAATTCCTTGCGCGCGAGCAGTTCGTCGATCTTCTTGGCGCGCTTTTCGGCGTCCTTGTCTGGCGACGAATTTCGTCGACTTCGTCGCTGCGTCGGGCAGCAGTGCCGATGATGTCGATGTAGGCGCGGCGCAGAAAGGTCTCATCGTTGCAGACGCCGCTCGGGAGTGATGCGGAGGTTGCGCAGCTTCTCGTCGACCAGTTGATCGACAAAGTTGCGCTCCTCGACCTTGGGCCACTCGTATTTCAGACCCTTTGGGAATGACGATGACCTGCGCGCCGACGGTAAAGGTGGCAGAAGCGCGCCATGACAAACGCCTCGCCGCGCTGGCCGGTGGTGATCGACGCCATCCTTGCCGATCTTGGCGGAGCCTTCGTTGCTGGTCAGGAAGAGCGCCGTGTCGGTCACGTCGCGATCGGTGCCATCGGAATAATGGGCGCGCACGGTGATGTTGAATTTCTGGCCCGGGCTCTCGAGCACCAGCTTCTTGGGAAGGATCTCCAGGCTCGGTGCACTTGGCCACGTCGGCGGCGTCATTCGGCGCGCCCGCTTGCAGCCAGCGGAGGAGCGTCTTGTACAGTTCGCTGTCCTTTCTCGAAGCGCTTGCCGCCGGTGTGCGGCGCTTCGCCGTCGGCCTTGGTCAGGAGCATGGACTCCTCCGGCAAGGCGAGATTGATGCGGCGGCCCGGAAATTCGCGGGTGATGCGGATAGTGGTCGCCATCCGGGATCGAAGCCCCAGAGCGAAAGGCGGAATCCATCCTGCCCGCGCGCGGCGCCGTGGCAGCGATTGCACTCGACCTTCATGAAGACCGGCATGACATCGAGCCGGAAGGAGATCGGACGCTCGCTCGGCCGCTTTCTCGACCTTCACCGGCACCTCGGCGGTCTGGCCCTGCTATTCGACTTTCAGCGTCGTCTCGCCATCGGCCACGGGGTACACCATGCCCTTCTCGACCTTCGCCTTGGCCGGGTCGGCGATGGAGAACTTGGCCTCGTCGGTGACATCGCGATGGACGCCGTTGGGTTCGGTGATGCGGACGACGAGCGACTGCTGGTCGCGCTTGGTCTTGAGGTTCATGTCGTTCGGGAAGACCTCGAAATCGGCTGCCGGCCTCGAGGGCGCGCAAACGCGGAGGCTCGCGGAGAGGCGAAAGCCAGCAGGGCGAGAGCCAGGAGTGTGGAGATGAATGCGCATAGGGATTGGTTACTGGGGAGAATTACTTGGCGTCGGGCGTGGCGGTGTTCTTGGCGACGGCGCCTTTATCGACGCGCAGGACGCCGCCCATGGCGAAGGTGCTGGTCATTTCTTCGCCGTCTTTCACGAGCGTGAACTGGCAGAAGAGCTGTTTGTGCTGGCCGACCGCGCGCCTTCGGTCCGGCCTTCACGTCGAACTTCACTTCCTTGTCGTCCTTGGTGACTTCCTGCTCTCGGCCGTGACACCCGGCGGGAGGCCCATGCAAGCACGATCTTGCCTTGCCCTCGAACGGCGCTTCTGAGTCGAGCTTCACCGTGACGGTGGTCGAATCGCCCTGGTCGACAAAGGTGCGCTGGATCTGCCCGGCCATGATCGGCGGGGCGACTTCGAAATCGGCGAGCGCTGTGCTGAACCAGACCGTGCCCTTTGCCGAAATCCGCCGATGCCGACGACGCAGATCTTCCATTTCTTTAGCGGCCGCCTTGTCATTGGCGCTGATGGCGAGCGTCGCCTTCGCGTTTCGCCTTCCTTGATGCGTCGACAGTGCCGGGCGAGCCGATGCCGGGCGGCGCGTAGAGCAGGGCAAGGTGATCGGGCCCTTGAAGTCGCCCTCGGCGCTCGGCGTGAACTTTGCAGGTTCATCGAGCCGTTTTGCAGGATCGGCGCCTTCGGCGGGACGAGCGTCAGCTTCACCGGGATTTCCTCGGTCACGGCGACGGGCAGCGATTCTCTCGATCACGGTGTAGAAGCGGCTTTTGGTTGCCGTTCTCGACGACGTCGACCAGGTGCTCGACGCGGACTGTGAGCGGCTGTCGCGTCCTTCGGCGGCTCTTTGACGGCTTCAGCGTCGAGGGTGAAGAGCTTCTGCGCTGGGCGCGGCGTCTGGCGCGGCCTCGAAGACCATCGGGACGTGTCGACGGCCTTGTCCACGTCACGCCGTGTCGCGGTGACGCCCGCCGGCAGGTCGCGTGGATCGAGTTGGACGTCGCCGCCGATATCTGAGCGCTTCACCCGGACGAGCGAGGCATAGCGGTTGCCTTTCGGCACCGGGACGGCGCGGCGCTCCTGATTGTGGATTTTGCACCATTTCGGGCAGCCAGGCGATGACCTTGGGCTCCACCGGCGTGACTTCCACCCGATAGGTGTATAGTCGGGCCGCCGCGCCCGAGCTGATCGTCACGGAGAGGAAAAAGGGGCCGTCATCGGGCGCAGTCCAGCGCAGATGGCTATCGGGCTGGCCGTCATCGTCGTTTTGCTGAAGGCGGGCGCCTTTGGCATCGTAGATCGAGAGAACGGAATCGAGCGGCGACCGAAGCTGGCGCGCAAAGACGGAGAGGTCGTAAGCCTCGCCTTTTTTCGCAGTGAATTTGAAGAAATCGATGTCGCCCTTTTTCTCGATGATGCCGTTGAAGGCGACCGGCAGTGGTCGGCGCCGCAATCGGTGGCGTGGCTCGACGTCGTCATTGGGCTCGGCTTCGAGGACGTTGGGAAAGGGGACACGCGGATGAGGTTCGGCATCGGCGCGGGCTGCTCGTCATTGGCGAAGACCTGAAATTGCTCATCCGAGCTGGGCAGGCAGCTTGACGGTCTGCGTCAAGGGCCGCGGGGCGTCGCCGAGCAGCTTCACGTTCAAGTCCTCGCCGGCTGGGCCGCCCGGCGGATAGACGGCCAGCGGCTGCGCAAAGGTGCCGATGTGCAGCAGGTAATGGCACTCGCCGTCACCGTTGTTCGTCGCGTCGCGGATGGTGATGACGTATTTGCCGTCCTCCGGCGCGAGAAAGCTGGCGAGCGGATCCTGGCGGCCAAACGACGTATCATCCACCTCGACGATCTTGGTGCCGTCCTCCCTGGTGATGCTGAGCGCCGGATCGTAGAGGCTGCCGGATCTGCAGGCGCACACCGATGACCTCCGCGGTGATCCGCTGCCCTTTTTTCGCTTCGACCAGAAAGTGGTCCTGATCTTCACCGGGCGTGCGGCCATAGACCGTCGCACCGAGCGCGCACCGGTTGCGGCGACAGTCGGGATCGCTTGGGATCTTCTAGGCTGCTCCTCCACCATCGGAAACGGGCTGACGTAAAAGAGGCGCAAATCCGAGATGCCGGATTCGGTGATGACCCGGAAGTGGTGCTCCCCGAGGCGCGCATCCGGCGCGATCTTGATGTTCGCCTTGAGCTTCGCCTTCCTCGGCCGCATCCGATGATCGAGACGCTCGAATCCCGCGTCGTCGAAGAGGAGCATCCGCGCGCATCCTTCAGATTGCGAGCCCGCGAGCGTGACTTCCATCTCGGTCCCGCGCTGACCGCCGCTGGGATAGACAGAGGAGACGCGCGGCGAGCCGGCGAGCAGCGCCAGCGGCGCGGCGCAGAGAGCGAAGCCGAGCGTAACAAGCGCGCAGCGGCGCGAGGACGAAGGGCGATTCAAGGAGGGACATGAGGACTGCAGACGGGTTACGTGAACTTGGGCGCGAAACTCAGCGAGCGCGGCTTCCGCGATGCTGCGGAAACCGCGCCTGCGAAGGCGTCGGAACCTGAACGCGGTCTAGGCGAGCAGGTCTTTCATCGACCTGGCCGTCCTTGACGATCGCCGCGGGACGGTTGCCGGGCGACATCAGTTTCTTGTCGCGGTTGAATGCCGAGCTGATTGAAGACGGTGGCGGCCATGTTTTCGACCGTGAGCGGATCGTGATCGGGCTCCGAGCCGGTGGGATCGGACGCGCCGTGGACGTAGCCGCGCTTGAAGCCGCCGCCGGCGAAGGCGACGGAGAAAACGCGCGGCCAGTGGTCGCGGCCGGCGTCCTTGTTGATTTTCGGCGACCGGCCAAACTCGGAGGAGACCATGACGAGGGTCTTGTCGAGCATGCCGCGGCGATCGAGGTCGCGAATGAGCGCCGCGTAGGCCTGGTCGAAGTTCGGGAGCTGCTTCTGCATGCTCGGCCTGGATGTTGGAGTGCATGTCCCAGCCGCCATAGGTGAGCGAGACAAAGCGGACGCCGCCCTCGACCAGGCGGCGGGCCATGAGCATGCGCTGGCCGGCTTCGTTCATGCCGTACTCATTGCGGATCGCCTCAGGCTCGGCGGCGAGATTGAAGGCTTCGCGCGCTTCCTTGGAGGAGACGAGCGAGTAGGCCGACTGATAGAAGCTGTCCATCGCTGTGATGCGCGTCGCTCTTCTCCAGCGTGCGGAAATGCTCGTCCACCGTGTCGAGGATGGTGCGGCGGCGGTCGAAGCGCTCCGGCGTGATGCCGGCGTGCATGTTCAGGTCGCGGACGTTGAAGCCCTTGGTCGGCCGGATCGCCGCCGAGGCTGAACGGGCCGTAACGCGGAGGAGAGATAGCCGGAGCCGGCGAAATTCATTCGGCACGTTCGGGACGCAGACGTAGGGCGGCAGGTTGTTGCGCGAACCGAGTTCATGCGAAACCACCGAGCCCATGGAGGGGTAATTGAGCGCCGGGCGAAGGGCGGTAGCCGGTGAACATGTTGTGCGTGCCGCGCTCGTGCGCCGCTTCGCCGTGGGTCATGGAGCGCACCACCCAGATCTTGTCCGCGATTTTCGCGGTGTTCTTCAGGTGCTCGCGAGAAACTGCTCGCCGGGGATCGAGGTCTCGACGGTGCCGAGCGGCCCGCGATACTCGATGGGCGCGCAGCGGCTTGGGATCCCACATTTCCTGATGGGCGGCGCCGCCGGGGAGATAGATATGGATGAGCGATTCCGCGACGGGCACCAGCGGCGCAGCTTGCGTCAGCTCCTCCGCGCGCAATTTGAAGTAGTTGCCGAGCGAGAGGCCGAGGCCGCCGACGAGGCCGGTGAAGAGGAATTCGCGACGCGAGTGGCGGCGGAAGTGGGCCGGATCCTCGTACCAGGTCACGGGTTGAAGTTCGCTCATAGGAGGTTCTGGTGTGGGTTTGGGGAGGAGTGAGGGTTTCGAGGGCGCAACTCGTGCGGGAACAGGGGGATCGTCACGCGTCGTCGGCGGTACTTCTCAACTCTACCCCATGGCGGCGAGCTTCTTAGACAATTATTTGGGGTGAGGTGGAATGGCAAAGGGTAAGGGATGGGCGGGCTCGGGCTCCTGCTCGTATTCGTGAGCAATATTGATCACGAGCAGGAGCACGAGGACAGAGGTGCGAGGTTGCGAGGTTGCGAGGGCGGCGCTCAGCTCCTTTCGGAACTGATTATTGATCACTTTGACTTCTGCTCACTTGGCCACCAGCGGCGTCAACCCGCGTACATGCCCCGCGCGTAGTCGGAGTCCGTCGGGTCGGTTTACACCTGGACTGGCTCGTGGTCTTGGAAGATGCGGACCATCCGCTCGCACCACCGTCCAATTTCCGGGCAGCCCTCCGGGGCGGAGCGTGGCGCACGCTTGTTGGACGACGGCGCGGGTGAGTTGGGATGGACAGGCGGCGCTCGGTTTGCGGAGACTGTTGGGATGTCCTCCCTCTCGCGCCGCCACTTTCTTCGCGTCTCGGCTGCGGCCTCGGTTATGGCCGCCGCGCGTCCCCTGATGGCTATTGAGCCGTTCGTTCGGACCGGAGCGCCACGGCTCGGGCTCAGCCTGGCGGCGTACTCTTTGCGCGATTCGTTCAAGGATTCCAACAAGCCGCAGGAGCCCGGCGAGCGGACGCCCGATCTGACGGGGTTTGTGGATTACTGCGCCGATCAGCATTGCGATGGAGCGGAATTGACCAGCTACTACTTCCCGAAGGAGGTGACCAAAGAGACACTGGTGGAGTTGCGGCGGCACGCCTTTCTGCGCGGCATGGCCATTTCCGGCACGGCGGTGGGAAACAATTTCGCGCTGCCCGCGGGACCGGAACGCGACGCGGAAATTGCCTCGGTGAAAACGTGGATTGAGCGCGCGTCTTTGCTAGGCGCTCCGCACATCCGCATTTTTGCGGGCGCCTCGAAAGAGATCGCGCCGGCGGAATCGCGCAGACTTTGCATCAGCGCCATCGAGGAGTGCAGCGACTACGCGGGCCAGTTTGGCATCTTCCTCGGCTTGGAAAACCACGGTGGGATTGTGGCGCAACCCGAAGAGATGCTGGAGATCATCAAGGCGGTGAAGAGCCGCTGGTTCGGTGTGAATCTGGACACCGGCAATTTCCACACCACCGACCCCTACGCCTCGCTGGCGCTAATTGCGCCGTATGCGGTGAACGTGCAGATCAAGCCGGAGATGCTGCCGGCGGGCACCAAGACACCGGTGTTGTCTGACTTCCCCCGGCTGGTGAAGATCCTGCGCGAGGCTAACTATCAAGGCTGGGTCGCGCTAGAATACGAGGCGAAGGAAAACCCGGCCACCGCCATCCCGCGTCTGCTGGCGGAGCTCGGGCCGCTCTTGCGCGCGGGCAGTGAAGGGGCAGCCGCCAGGGAGGCTTGGCTTCCGCTTTTTGACGGGCAAACGCTGACGGGCTGGAAGATCACCGACTTCGGCGGACGCGGCAAGGTCTCGGTGAAAGATGGGCAGCTCATTCTGGACACGGGCAACGACCTCACCGGCGTGAACTTTGCGGGCGAACTGCCGAAGATGGACTATGAGATCTCGCTGGAAGCGATGCGGCTCGCGGGGGGTGATTTCTTCTGCGGGCTCACCTTTCCGGTCGGCGACGCGCACGTCACCCTGGTGGTCGGCGGCTGGGGCGGGTCGGTGGTCGGCATCTCCAGCATCAATGGCGATGACGCTTCAGAAAACGAATCGACAAAGTTCATGAGGTTCGAGTCAAACCGCTGGTACCGGCTGCGCGTCCGCGTGACTAAAGGCCAGCTTCAAACCTGGCTGGACGACGAGCAGATGGCTGACGTGAAAACCGAAGACAAGCGGCTGAGCATGCGCGCGGGGGAGATCGAACTTTCAGAGCCGTTTGGGATTGCCACCTTCCGAACCAAAGCGGCTCTGCGAAAGATTCAGATTCGGAAGTTATGAGCGGCCTCGCGATCATTGGGCTGGAGCCCATTTAGGGAGATGGGAGCCGCCTTCAGGGCCCCTGCGGGACCGGACTCAAAACACCCGAGTCAGGCCAGGACCGCGTCTTCGATTTTGAATGCTGACGCACCGTTCGCCGACTCCTCGAGCACGGGATTGGTCAGCGTTCCGAGGTTTTCGATCTCCACGGAGACGGTGTCGCCGGGTTGCAGAAAGCGCGGAGGTTGCCGTGCCGCGCCGACGCCGGATGGGGTGCCAGTCAGGATGACGGTCCCGGGAAGCAGCGTCGTGCTGCCGCTGTAAAATTCGATTAGCGTGGGCACGTCGAAGATCATGTCGGCGGTGGTGGAATCCTGCAGCACCTCGCCGTTGACCAGCGTGCGGATGCGGAGGTCGCCAGCCGCGCCGAGTTCATCGGTCGTGACGAGGCAGGGGCCGAGTGGCGCGAAGGTGTCGAAAGATTTGCCGCGGCACCATTGCGAGCCGCCGCCTTCCTTTTGCCAATCACGCGCGCTGATATCGTTGGCGCAGGTGTACCCGAGCACGTACTCGAGCGCCTCCGCGCGCGGCACGTTCTTGCAGCGCCGGCCGATGACGACGGCCAGCTCCGCCTCCCAATCAACCTTCGTGCTCCGCAGCCAGCGCGGCAGCAGGATCGGCCCGCCGGGGTGCTGGAGCGCGGCCGGACTTTTCATGAAGAGGACGGGGTACTTGGGGAGCGGCGCATGCGTTTCGGCGGCGTGCTGCCGGTAATTGAGACCGGTGCAGAGGATGGCCACCGGTTCCAGCGGGGCGAGGAGCCGCTCGACTTGAACCAGTTTATCGGTCGGTTCAAGGCCCTCTATGAGTGTTCCGCGCAAGGCCGTGTACATGCCCTCGCCATGCTGCTGGGCGTAGCCAACCTCCTGCGCCGAATTTTGGAAGCGGACGATCTTCACGCTCCCGATGTAGAAGAGAGCGAGGCGCAAGGGAAGCGCGGGTTGTCCCACCCGACGGTTTCAGTTTCCTTCCGCGCACGGGAACGCTAGACAAGCGCCTCCATGGCAGCGCCTTTGCTCCAGCTCTGCGAAATCGCGAAATCATTCGGGGCGGTGCGCGCGCTGCGCGGCGTCTCTTTCTCGCTCGAAGCGGGGGAAGTCCACGCGCTCCTGGGGGAAAACGGTGCGGGCAAATCGACGCTCATCAAGATCATCACGGGCGCGCACATGCCGGACAGCGGCACGCTGCAGATTGCTGGCCTCCTCCATGCATCGCTTTCTCCGCGCGCCGCGCATGGGCTCGGAATCGCCTGCATTTATCAACAGCCCGCGCTCTTTCCCGATCTGTCGGTGGCCGAGAATATCGCGCTGGCGCTGGAACCGGCCAGGCCGTGGCGGCGCGTCCGCTGGGGCGAGCGGTTCGCCCGTGCCCGCAGGCTCCTGGAGCAGGTCGGCGCTTCGATCGATCCGAGGCGGGAGGCGGGATCGCTTTCCATGCCGGAGCAGCAGTTGGTGGAAGTCGCCAAGGCGCTCGGAGCCGGCGCACGCATCCTCATTCTGGACGAGCCCACCGCCTCGCTCACCGAGCGGGAGGTGCGCCTGCTGCTTGATCTCGTCCGCAGTCTCAAGCGCTCCGGCGTGGGCTTGGTCTATATCACGCATCGTTTGGAGGAAATCTTTCAGGTGGCGGATCGCGTAACGGTTCTGCGGGATGGGGAAAGTGTTGGCACCCGCCGAGTCGATTCGCTGACGGAAGGCGAGTTGATTCGGCTGATGGTGAACCGCGAGATGAGCACCATCTACCCGCCTTCCGTGGCGCCTCCCGCGGAGGAAGTGCTCCGCGTGGAAAAGCTCGGCTGCCCGGCCAGCGGCGTGTGCGACGTGAGTTTCAGCGTGCGAGCGGGGGAGATTTTTGGGCTGGCGGGTTTGGTCGGTGCGGGGCGGACCGAACTGGCGCGCGTGCTCTTCGGCCTCACGCCGGCTGAGGCGGGCCAGATCACCTTGCGCGGTCGGATGGTGCGGCTCCGCTCGCCGGCGGAGGCGATGGCGGCGGGCGTCGCTTATGTACCTGAGGACCGCTTGAAACATGGAGTGATCCTGCCCATGGCCGTCTCGGCGAACACTTCGCTCGCAGTGCTGCCACGACTCTTTCCGGGCCGGTGGATCAGCCGGGCGCGCGAGCGGTCGCTGGCGGACGGATTCATCAGCCGCCTGCAGATCAAAACGTCTTCCTCACACGCGCCGGTGGCCGCCTTATCCGGTGGCAATCAGCAGAAGGTGGCGCTGGCCCGGTGGCTGGCGACGAAGCCGGAGTTGCTGATTCTGGACGAGCCGACGCAGGGAGTTGATGTCGGCGCCAAGGCGGAGATTCACGGGATCATACGGCGTCTTGCGGCGGATGGTCTGGCAATTGTCCTCATCTCTTCTGATCTGCCGGAGATCCTTGGAATGAGCGACCGCATCGGAGTGATGCGGGCCGGGACGCTGACCGCGACGCTCTCTGCCGAAGACGCGACGGCGCAGGGCCTCATGGCGGCTGCGCTGGGCCAGACGCCAGAGGCGAACCTGCCGCGGAAGGAGGCGCCATGAGACGCCATTTTCGCGAGTGGTCGGTGGCAGCCGCGCTCGCGGTCTTTCTTCTGGGACTCGGCGTGTTCGCGCCGAGTTTCTTTCGCCCTGCGCAACTGCTCTCGATGGGCGCAGCCGCCGGACCAGCACTGCTCGCCGCCGCCGCCGCCACGCTGGTGATCCTCACGCGGCAGATCGATATTTCCATCGGCTCACAGTTTGCGTGGTGCAGCGTGCTGGTGGGTCTGGCCGCTGGACACGGCTGGCCGATGCCAGCGGTCGCCGCGCTGGCGATCACCTGCGGATTGCTGATGGGTGCCGCGAATGGACTGCTCGTCGCGGGCTTGGGACTCCCCTCCATCGTCGTGACGCTCGCGACGATGGTCGGGTGGCGCGAAGCGTTGCGGTGGTGGAGGCAGGGTGAATTTGTGCGTGATTTGCCGGCGGGATTTCAATGGTTCGGTCTGGCGCAGTCGGCCGGGCAGTGGGCGATCATGGCTGCGGCGGGCGCGCTCTTTGCAGGGATGGCGCTGGCGCTGGGGCATTTGGCAGGAGGGCGTTTCATCTATGCGGTTGGCTCGGATGCCGAGGCCGCGCGGCTGGCGGGGCTGCGTCCTCGAGCGGTGACCCTGGCGACGTTTGCGCTGGCGGGCGGGCTCATCGGCTTGGCGGCCTTGCTCAGTGCGGTGCGCTTCACGGATGTCGATCCCAAGACGGGGCAGGGGATTGAGATGCAGGCCATCGCCGCGGCGGTCGTCGGCGGCATCGCGATCTCCGGCGGGCGCGGACATCTGTGGGGCGTCTTCTTCGGCACGCTGCTCCTCGCGGTGGTTGCGCCCGCGCTCGTCTTCACCCATACGCCGCCGCAATGGGAGCGCGCCATTCAAGGCGGCATCATCCTTCTGGCTGTCGGAGTCGATGGGTGGCGCAACCGGAGAAAGGGACGATGAGCGATCACGCTGCTCTTCCAGCCAGCACGCGCTTTGGCCTGCGACGGCTCCTGCGGTTCGAAGCATTGCTCGTGCTCGCGCTGGCGGTGGAGTGCCTGATTTTCTCTCAGACAGCGACCCACTTCATGTCGGTTGCCAATGCGCTGGAAATTGTGCGGGTCAGCACGGAGACCGGTTTGCTGGCCCTGGCGCTGACGCCAGTCATTCTGACCGGCGGCATTGATTTGTCGGTCGGCTCCTCGCTGGGACTTTGTGCGGTAATCTTTGGTCTCCTCTGGCGCGATGCGCATTGGCCGCCGTGGCTGGCAGCGTTGGGATCGCTTGGTTGTGGAGCGCTGGGAGGTGGGTTAAACGCCTGGCTCATCACGCGCCTGCGTCTGCCGCCGCTCATCGTCACGCTGGGGACGTTTTCGCTCTTTCGGGGTCTTGCGGAAGGAATCACGCGCGGGGTCGATAACTACACCGGCTTCCCCGCCTCGTTTCTCTACCTGGGGCAGGGTTACGTCTTCGGGATCATCCCCGCGCAACTCTCGATCCTCGTGCCGGTGGCGGTTGGCGTCTGGCTGGTCGTGCACCGCACGGTCTTTGGCCGCGCCTTTCGGGCGATCGGCTTTTCGCCGGAAGGCGCACGCTATGCGGGGGTGCCGGTGGAGGCGCGGCTCACGCTGGTTTATCTCCTCTCGGGCGTGCTCAGCGCGGCGGCGGCGCTCACCTATGTGGCGCATCTGGGACAAGCCAAGGCGGACGCTGGTACCGGCTACGAGTTGCTGGCGATCACCGCCGTCGTCCTCGGCGGCGCGTCGATTTTTGGCGGCCTCGGGACCGTCCACGGGACGGTACTTGGCGTGGCCGTGCTGGCGGTCTTGCGCAACGGCTTGCTCCTCTCCGATCTGCCTTCCGAGTTGACGGGCATCCTCACGGGGGCACTCCTGCTGACGGTGCTGGTCGCTGAAGCTTTGTTGAAAAAGCTTCCCACCGGGGCCGCACGCCGGTTGAAAAACGTTCTCTCTCTCCCCGATTCACCATGAAAAAGCTGCTTCTTCTCCTCGCCGGTACTTTTGTTCTGCTCTCCGTCACGGCCTGTCACAAGGCCAATTCCCCCTCAGGTGGGGGACATGCCTTGACCATTGCCTTCATGCCGAAAAGCAAAGGGAACGCCTATTTTATTGCATGCCGCAAGGGGGCTGATGAGGCGGCGCAGGAACTCGGCGTGAAGCTGCTCTGGGACGGGCCGACTGAACCGGAAGCCGCGAAGCAAAACGAGATCATCGAGACCTGGATCACGCGCGGCGTCGATGCCATCGCGGTTGCGTGCGAGAACAAGGAGGGAGTCGCCACCGCTTTGCGCAAGGCGCGCGCCAGAGGGATCAAAGTGGTGACTTACGACGCGGACACCTTGCCGGATGCGCGCGATTTCTTTTGCAACCAAGCCACGCCGGAAGGGATTGGCTCCACGCTCATGGAGGAGGCGGCGAAGGCGACGGGAGGCGAGGGCGAGTATGCGATCATCACCGGCTCGCTCACCGCCTCCAACATGAATGAATGGCAGAAGCATATTGCGGAGGAGAACGCGGCGAAGTTTCCGAACATGAAACTGGTGGCGCTGCGGCCATGCGATGACTTGAAGGACAAGGCGTTCAACGAGGCGACCGCGCTCATGAATGCCAATCCAAACTTGAAGCTGATCATGGCGATCTGCTCGCCAGCAGTGCCGGGCGCGGCGGAAGCGGTGAAACAAGCTGGACGCCAGGGCTCCGTGAAAATCGTCGGCCTGGGTTTGCCAAGTGAAAACAAGCGCTACGTGAAGGAGGGCGTCACGCAATCTGTCATCCTCTGGAAAGCTGGGGATTTGGGCTACCTCGCGGTGCGAGCGGCGGCCGCTTTGGCGAAAGGTGACCTCAAGGCCGGTGCGGCCACCGTAGGAGCCGGCCGGCTCGGCACCTTGAAGATTGAAGGAAACGATATCATCCTTGGGCAGCCTCTCGTCTTCACCAAGGAAAACATCGAGCAGTTCGATTTTTGAGGGTGATCGAACGCGGGCCCTTCGTCGTGCAGCCGCGGGGTGAGATCTATCCGCCGGCGGCTTTGGCCTTCGCGTCGGTGATGACCTTGCCGATGGCATTGCGGAGAACCGAAAGGGTGAACGGCTTACTCACCACCATGGTGACTCCCTCGGGCTGCTCGCCGGCTCCTGCCATCAAGTCGCCGAAGCCGGTGAGCAGGATGATCGGCTGCTGCGGCGCGAGTTTTCTTCACCTCGATGGCCAGCGCATCGCCATTCATCTCAGGCATGGCGCGGTCCGTCAGGATCAGGTCGAAATGCCCGCCGCTCTTGAATTTTTCAAGCCCTTCGCGCCCGTCGGCGGCCACGACGATTTCATGCTTGTCCTCCGCCAGGTACACGCTGAGGACTTCACGCACGAGCGGCTCATCTTCGACAACGAGGATGCGCAAGGGCGGCGGCGTTTCCGAGACCGGTTTGCGCGCTTCGGGCGCCTTCAAGTTTTTCTCGGTCGGCAAGGAGATGCAGACCGAAGTGCCGCGGCCCGGCTCGCTCTGCAAATCGATCTCGCCCTCGTGCCGCCGCACGGTGCCGTACACGCTCCCGAGTCCGAGGCCGGTCCCCTGGTCTTTCTTGGTGGTGAAAAATGGTTCGAGGCAGCGTTGCCGCACTTCCTCGCTCATCCCGACGCCGGTATCGGTGATGGTGATGACAGCCCAGCGTCCCTGCACTTCGGATCGAATGGTGATCGTGCCGCGTTTGGGAATGGCATCGATCGCATTGAACATGACGTTGGCGATGGCCTCCCGGAGATCACCTTCGTTTCCGGGAACGGTCGGCACGTTGCCCAGCTCCGTGCGAATCTCGATATTCACGCCCGCGGCGAGCGCCTGATCTTTCCAGCGCGGTTGGGTCAGCGCGATGACCTGGAGGATGAGATCGTTGAGAACCACGGGGGAGAAGATTTCGTTCTTTTCGCGATAGCGGTAGAATTCCCGCAGCCGGCTGACGACACGGGCGCTATCTTTGGCCGCGGTGTGAATCATTTCAAGGTAGGAACGCGCTTTTTGCGTCTCGAGCAGCAGTTCGGGCTTCATGACCAGCAGTTCGGAGAAGCCCACGATGGGCGCGAGCGTGTTGTTGAAGTCGTGCGCGATGCCGTTGGCCATGCGCCCGAGCGCCAGCATCCGCTCACGCTGGATCACTTCTTCCTGCGCTTCCTTCAACTTGCCGAGAGCGCTGGCAAGCTGGCGATTGCTCAGCAGGGTGGCTTCCTCGGCCTTCTTGCGGTCGGCAATTTCCTGTTGCAGCCGCTCGTTGCTGTGACGCAGCGCGGCGGTGCGATCCTGCACCCGCTTTTCCATCTCCTCATTTGCGCGGCGCAGTTGTGTTTGGATGCGTTTGCGTTCGAGCGCGTAGCGCAGCGAGCGCACGAGCAGGTCGTTATCCACATGGCCTTTGACGAGGTAATCCTGCGCGCCGAGTTGTACGGTTTCGACGGCGAGCGCGACATCGTTGATCCCTGAGAGGACGACGATCGGGATGTCGCGCGCCTGCTCGATGATGCGGATGAAAGTCTCCAGTCCGTCGCTGTCCGGCAGACTCAGATCGAGCAGGATGAGCTCCGGCGGCTGGCGCACGATCGTCGTCGATGCCCTTCTCGCAAGCTGGTGGCGAAGCGATCTGATAGCGGGCATCCTCGAGCCGTGGTCAGCAATTGCGTGAGAAACTGCACGTGCTCCTGATTGTCCTCGACCAGGAGAATCTGGATGGGATCGTTTAACATCGCCCGCGAAATGGGGATCAAGAGGTGGCACGAGCAGGCCATACGTTTAGACAGCCAACGCGGCGCTGGAGTCGGTGCGTCATCCGCGCCCATTACGAAGTGCTCGGCGAGCCGGCAGATTTCCACCGCGACGAGGCAGACGTCGTCCAGGAAGCCGCCGCTGATGGAGAAAGTGCGCGCCTCGTTGAGCACGTCGCGCAGGAGTTCACGCGTCGGCAGGGCGCGATGCCGTGTTACAGCACTCATGAGAAGATCCTGATCGTACAGGTCGCCTTTTTCGTCTTCCACCTCGTAGAGGCCGTCGGTGAAAAGCAGTAGCAGGTCACCCTCGCGAACGGTCGAGGTGACTTCCTGATAGGCGGTGCTTTCAAAAAGGCCGAGCGCTGGTCCGGGCCGCCGCTGCCCAGGTGGGGAGAGCAGCGCCACTTCGTCGCGTTCCTGGCGCACGTGCAAAGGGCGCGGATGTCCAGCATTGGCAAAGCGCAACGTGCCGGTGGCCGTGTTCACGGTAAGGTAGAACGCGGAGGCAAACATCGGGCTGCGCGTGCGGCGCAGAATCGAGTGCAGCTCATGGTTCATTTGCGAAAGAAAAGCGCCAGGCTCCGAAGCGAAAGGGGTGAGCTCCTCGACCAGCGCGCGATGCACCGCCGTAACGAGCGCCGCCCGTACGCCGTGGCCCATGACGTCGCAGATCAGGACTCCGGCTTCGGTGTCGGAGATGCGGATGATGTGGAAAAAGTCGCCGCCCAGCGTGGTGGTCGGCAGGTATTCAGCATGGAATAGGAGGTCGCTCTCCTCAGGTGAGGCTTCGCGCGGAAAGCTGGGAAACTGTTGTGGGAGGAAAGCCATCTGCACTTCGCGTGCCATATTCAGGTCTTCCTCCATCTCGGCATTCTTTTCTTTCAGCTCCTGGGTGTATTCGGCCAGTTTTTCCTCGGCGGCTTTGCGGGCTGTGATGTCGCGCCCAATGCCGACGATCCCGATTACCTCATTTTGCTCATTGCGCAGCGGCACCTTGGTCGTGGAAAGCCAGCGCGGCGCAGCGCTCCGGTTCGACCACGCGCTCATGCCGGTTCAAAATTGGCTCGCCGCCTTGGAGAACGCGCGCATCGTCGGCCTCGAATTTCTGCGCGGTCTCCGGCGTGAAAAGGTCCGCCGTCTTGCGGCCAACCACCTCTTCGGGCGAACGCAGACCCAGTTGCCGTGCATGCGCCTGATTCCCGAGGAGGTAGCGCCCGTCCAAATCCTTCACGTAAATGGCATCCACCAGATTATCGATGACGCTGCGCAGCAGGTTGCGCTCCGCCGCGAGCGCCCGGTCCGCCTTCGCGCGCTGGATCGCATAGCGGAGCGCCCGGACGAGCAGCCGTGGCTCGCATTGCCCCTTGACCAAGTAATCCTGCGCCCCTTGGCGAACGGTCTCCAAGGCGAGCGCTTCATCGGCGACTCCGCTCAAGATGAGGATCGGCAGGTGCGCGGAATGCGCTTCCAGTGCGCGGAACGTGGCCAGGCCGCGGCTGTCCGGCAAAGAAAGATCGGAGACGACGACATCCAGCCCGCCTTCATCCAGTCGGTGAAGGGCTTCCGCCAGCGTCGGTGTGACGGTGATTTCAAAGGGCACCGGAGCGGCTGCCAAATCTTCCTTCAGCAGCGCGACATCGTCCTGATCGTCTTCCACAATCAGGATACGAATGGGCGAAGTGGGAAGAAGGGCAGGTTCGCTCATGCTGAAGGGGAGCCGCAGAGACCTTGCGTAGGGGAGGCGCTGGTAAGATAACCCAAGGCTCTTCAGGTTGACAAAGGATTTGCGTCATAGGTCGCCTGAAAGGGCTGTTCCCGCCAGCGGTTGGGGACCAAACGGGCGGATTTGGGACGAAAGGAGACGACGCCCGGCGCGCCGCCGAGGTTCAGGAATACAGCTCCAGCGGCTGCAGCTTGAAGTCCGGGAAGACGCGCGGGAGTTGCTCTTCAGGCAATCCGTGCCGGACGAGAATGGGCGCGAGGACATCCCGGTAGTTATTGGTTACGGGCACGTCACCGGGGCCATCCAGGTGCTCAGATGAGAGCCCGCGCCACGGGCCAATGACCCGCCCGCCCCGCACGCCTCCGCCCATGACCCACATGACGCCACCCCGGCCGTGGTCCGTGCCGAAAGAGGAGTTTTCGGTAACGCGGCGGCCGAATTCTGTCATGACGACCAACGTCGTGGAGGCCATGGCCGGGCCCATGTCACGACGAAAGGCGGCGAGCGCACGCCCCATCTGCGGCAGCAAAGCGGCATGGACGGTCTCGGAAGTGAAATGCGCATCCCAGCCACCAAGATCGAGCGAAGCCGCTTCGAGACCGACCCTGGCTTTGATGAGTCGCGCGATCTGTTGCAAGCCGAGAGCGAAATCATCCGTCCCGTAAACGGCGCCGTGCTCCGGCTGGTATTTCTGCTGCCTCATGGCGTCGATCCGCCCGAGGGCGTCGAAGGTGTCGCGCGCCGAACTGCCGAGACGGTCTGTTTCTCCGGCGTAGAGGCGCTGCAATTCGGCACGCATCGCTGGACCGCCCGCTCCGAAAGAAAAGTCTTCCAGCTTTTCCATGACTGCCACGCTGGGAGCGCCCAGCAGCGACTCCGGCAGGAGCCGGCCAACCGCCACACAAGTGAGCGCGCCGGCACCCGCTGTCGGACGCGCGCGCAAATAGCGCCCCAGCCAGCCACCCGCCGCGAGCCCGCCATGCTCCATCACATCCTGAGCTTCAAAATGCGAGCGCGATTGGTCTTCGGAGCCTGCTCCATGGATGACGGCGAGGTCTCCTTCCTGCCAGGCCGGCTCCAGATCGCGCAGCAAGGGTGTCATGCCAAAGACGCCGTCCAGCTTGATGGCATCCTTCTTCGGGATGCCGAGGCGCGGGCGGGCGCGATAGTAAAGATCATCCTCCACGGGGGCGACCATGCTGAGTCCATCGGCTCCACCGCGCTGGAAAATGGTGACCAGCGTCTGCTCAGAACGGCCATCGGCTTTGACGGAGAGTTGAAGGGACATGGCAATGTGGAAACTTAGCAGCGTTGGAACGCGGGCGAGGCGAGGAGGAGGCCCAGTCCGTTGCCGGAAGCCTGATAAGCCGACCCTTCAGAGGGGGTTGGTTTGCGCCCAAGAAGCGTGGTGATCAGCGCCTCATCCCCGCCGAGCGCGGCCACGAGATCGGGCTGTATCTGCGTCCCTTTCAGCGCATTGCTGGCGAGGTTGGCCGCAAAGTTCCAGCGCCAGAGCAACGTTCCAGTCCAGTGGTTGCTTTCCTCCGGGTAGCCATCCGGCGTGGGGTAGCGGAAAGGCGCGTGACCCATGCGCAGCAGCGCCTCAATGATGGGGCGGCCGCCGTCGGTTTCGGCATTGGTCGCGCGCAGAGCGGAGACGACGAAGTGGAAAGGGCGCTTCAGTTTCTGCCCAGCGGAAGCGGCGAACTCCGGGGTGCGAAAAAGCGCCCGGAGCATCGAGCGGATGTCACCGCCACTTTTGGTATAGGCCTGCGCCGTCGTCGCGATGGCCGGCGCCGGTGGCGTGTCGCTGATGAACCTCCGGCAAAGTTTTGTCGCGAGGAAGCGAGCGGTGGAAGGATGCGCTGTCAGAATGGCGAGCACCCGGTCGAGATCGCGCAAGCCGCCACCCGCCGGGATGGTCTGGCCGAGCACGGATTTCGCGCCGTTATCGTGGGCGGCGGGGTCGAACTGCACCTGGCCTTTGAGCAGCTTCTTGCGATCACGCACCGTCCAGCCCGTGAGGCAGCGTGCCACTTCCATCACGTCCCTTTGGGTATAGCCACCGTGCACTCCCAAAGTGTGGAGTTCCATCAACTCACGCGCGTAGTTTTCGTTGGGCCGCTCGCTCGGTTGCGCGCTGCGGTTGACGCGGCCGTCCAGGTACCAAAGCATCGCAGGGGAGACCGCGGAGGCGCGCACCATCTCGGGAAAGTTGCCGAGCGCATGATGCCGGATGACCTCGCGATCATCGGCCGCCTTCAGCCACTTACATTCGCCCTTGGAGGGATCGATGTTAAAGTGGTCGCTCCAGAACTCGACCATAACCTCGAAGAGTTGCCGGCGCGACATGACGGCGCGCAGAATGGCCGAGCGCGTCAGGCTCTCGAGCAGTGGGCGGTCTTTCCATTCGTACAAGTCGCCGACCGAGCCGCTGCTGCTGTTTTGCAATGCGGGGAAAAGCTCACCCATCACGCCGTTTTGCACCCGCCGCGGGAAGAGGGTGCTGGAGGGGTTGGCGAGTTCCTCGAACTCATGGCGGACGAGGCGGTCGCATTGCCAGTCGTCGATCCGCTCCGGCGCAAGCTGCTCTTCGAGGAAGGCATCGAATCCGAGTGCCGTCGCGCGGGCGTAGTCATTGGGGCGGGGGCCAAACGTGAGGCGATTGAGCGCGTGCGAAATGGAATCGATCTCGGCCGCGCTGGGGAGGAGCGTGGGCTTCTCCAATGGCGGGGCCGCGGGCCGGCCAAGCCAGCGGCGGGCCGTCGCCAGGGACTCGACGGGCCGGTCGCAGCCGGAAACGGCCAGCGCCAGAGTCCCTCCCCCGAGCGCGACGAATTGGCGGCGCGAAAGGTTCATGAGACAGCGGCTGAAGCGGCCTCCACGGTGCCCGGCAGTTCCGGTGGCGCGGTCCGTAGTGCTGCTGAGACTGGCGAGGCAGCCCGGAGCGGGCGCCCTTGAACGAGCGCGAGCAAACACATCCCGAAGCCACCGAGAAACACAAAGGGCAGCACGCCAAACCAGCCGATGACTGGAAGTACGAAGGAAAGCGCCAGCACAAGGCCGCCGCGCAACACGGAGCGCCACGGTTCCCGCTCATCGCGCTCTGATTTCAAGCCGCGCCCGATGCGCAACGCCAGGCCGGCCGAACCGAAGAGCGCCAGCAACAGGGGAATTAGCGCAACGACCAGGGCGAGCAGCTTGACCAAGCCGTTCGAGCCGGTGCTGCTGAGCTTGAGTCCACCGATGATCAACGGCAAACCGACGACCGCGCCCAGAAGGGTCGCCCGAAACGGCATGCGCCCGAAGCGCTCGGCCGATTGCTCAACGAAGCGCGGAAAAAGTCCGGCCGACATGAGCCAGTAAGCGACGAACGCGATGACGAAGCCGAGGGTGACAAACAAGAAGGTATAGACGTTGGCGAGATTCACAGGGAAGGCAGGTTTGGTTATCGCGAGAGACGCGGACACGCGCCGGGCCGTTACAAAGAATCGAGGGCGGGACTTTCCGGGCTCCCAGCAGCCGGTCGCCCGGGCAACGGCGCGGTGGCAGCGTACTCGGTGGGATCGGGCAAGCCCGCGAGGAGGAAGGCTTCCCGGCGCTCCACGCATGTTCCGCAAGCGCCGCAATGAAGCGCGCCACCGACGTAGCACGACCACGTCTGCGCGAAGTCGATCCCCAGCGCGGCGCCGCGTGAGGCGATCTCAGCTTTGGACATCTCGATGAAAGGGCGAAGAATGGCCAGGTTTGCATAGGTGCCGAGCCGGATGGCTTCGCTCATGGTCTGCATGAAAGCGGCGCGGCAATCGGGATAGATAGCGTGATCCCCGGCGTGCGCGGCGATGACGAGCGCCTCCGCCCCCTGGCTCTCCGCAAAGCCAGCGGCGATGGCGAGCATGATGCCATTGCGGAACGGCACGACCGTGCTCTTCATCGTGGCCTCTTCGTAGTGACCCTCGGGGATGGGGCCACCCGATTCGAGCAGGGCCGATTGAAATGTTTCGCCGATGAAGGGGAGGGGAATGACGCGGTGCGGCACACCGCAAAGCGCCGCTTGCAGCGCTGCGAATGGCAGTTCGCGGGCCTGGTGTTTGGCGCCGTAAGCAAAACTGAGCGCTGCGATGACGTGATGGTGCTGGCACGCATCATGGATCGCGGTGACGGAATCCATCCCACCGCTGAGAAGAACAACCACGCGCATGGAGCTGACGCGGCGAGGCTAGCCGCGCGTGATTTCCCGGACGTAGATGTTAATTTGCCCGTCCCCACCCCGGCGGACTTCGCGCACTTCGAAGCCTTCATTCTCGTCGCGAGACAGCGTGGAGCCTTCTGCTGGCGGCAGGGAACTCGGCGGGAATTCCACAATGATGCGCGCGGCGCCGGTGCCGTTGCGGCCGACATCGCCTGGCGCGGAGGGCGCGCGCAGGACGGCCCGATTGTCGCCGGAAGCGGTGACCACAAAATCGCCGCGCAAGTAGAGCCGCTCCGGCAGTTCGCCGCCGCGATCCGCCATGGCGCTGGCTTCCGCAGGGGTGATGGTGCGGCCAGGCGGCTGCTGGCCACGCGTGTAGGTGCGCCAATTTCCGCCGCCCGTGGGCACCGCTGAAGAGATAAAAGGCTTCAAGGGCACGCCGGAAGGGGAGACGAGCGCAGGCGTTCCGCGCACCATTGGCGGAGGCGCGACGGCGGTCGGCGGCAGGGCTGGAGGCGGCGCAGCGGGCGGGGGATTCATCGCCAGGCGCGGCGGTGGAGTGACCGGCAGACCGGGGATGATGGGCTTTGGGATGTTGCGCACCGCGACCGCCGGTCCGCGGCCCCGCGGCGTCGCCACGGGAATCGGCGTGGCGACTGGCTCCTCAGGAAGATCGGGCAGAGCACCCGTGGCGGGCACGTCGCCGGGCGGCGTTTCGAGGCGCACCAACTCTGGCGCTTTCGAGACAGAAGGCGCGCCTTCGGTCCCGGGAATGAGCGGCTTCTCGTGCCTCAAGGCGGCGAAGCTCTTCATCACGTCAAGGAATGCGGGGCCGCCGATGATCGGCACGCTGGCCTTCAGATTCAGTTCCGTCGGCGGCTCAAGTGAAAAGCGCCCGATGCTCCGCTCAACGCCCCAGGCGCCGTACAGGAGCGGCATCGCGGTGAACAGCATCCGCCCGTCGTCGGTGCGGTCGATGTGGATGATGGCCGCCAAGTCCCGGGATTTTTCCAGGCGCATTTCACGCCCCGGCGGCATAGTGGCCTTCAGCGCCTCGACACTCTCCGGCGCGGCGGTGAAGACGTGTTCGAGCACCACGCGCGAGTAATCATCGGCCGCCGCAACCGCCACGACGCCGCTGGGGAAAAGGTCGCCCGGCTTGAGCTCGTAGGTCTGCACGATCTCGAACTTGCCGGTGACGTATGGCACCAGCTTATTGGTTTCCTTGTAGTTGCGGATGAAGTTCCGCATCAGCGCGGCGTTCTCCGCCTCGAGGTTGAGCCGCTCGAACTTCGAGTATTTGTCGAAGAGCTTTTGCGGAGTGAGGAACTCACCGGGCGGCGCCGCGGTTACCTCGAACCGGCGCAGGGGCTCGATCTTCTTCAGCTTCTTGAGAATCGCGTAGGAGCGCGGCTGCTCAGGATGGCCAAAGACATAAAAGCTGCCGAGCCAGCAGGCAAACGCCGCCCCAATCAGGAGCAGAATGAAGACGGTCCAAAGGAAGAGATGATCCCGTCCCTGGGCGGGTTCATCATCATCGAAGCCGTAGAAATCATGAGCCATCCGGGCGAGGTCGGGAGCCTAGTGGTGATGCGCCTCGGCGGCGGTCTGCTCCTCGCCGGTGCCGGGTTCAAAGGAGGTGCCGCAGCCGCAACTCCGCGCGGCATTCGGATTCTGAATGCGAAAGCCGGTGCCTGCCAGGTCATCGCAGTAGTCGATGGTCGAGCCTTTGAGGAAGGGGAGGCTTTCCGCATCGACGAGCACTTGCACACCGTCCTGGTCGAGCACTTCGTCGCCTTCCTGAATGGAATCGAGCGTCATGCCGTATTGCAGGCCCGCGCAACCGCCACGCTCAATGTAAATGCGCAACCCCTGGCCTTCCACCTCGCTGGCGGCCACGAGGGTCTTCAGATGGCGCGTGGCCGCTTCGGTGATGCTGATCATGATTGAGCAAAGCTAACGCCTCTCCCGCGCGGTGTCGAGCGGGCGATAAGTGAAGCATGGCAACGTTTTAGCGGCGACCGCGCTTCGGTGGCACGGCGGGCGACTCAGAGACGGGGACGAAGTCGATCTGGCGCTTGTAGGCATCGACGCGCGAGACGATGACGGTGAGCAGGTCGCCCACCTTGTAGCGGCGCTTGGTTTTCCGCCCGGTGAAGCAGAGCCTGGCAGCGTCGAACAGGTAGAAGTCGTCCGGCAGGGTATTCACGTGGACCATGCCGCTCGTGAGGATTTCCGGCAGCTCAACAAAAAGGCCGTACGAGCGCACATCGACAATGACGGCGCGAAACTCCTGCGGCTTCTTCGCGGCGAGCTGGCGCTGGAAAAACTCCATCTTCTTCAGCATGACCGAATCGCGCTCGGCATCGGAGGAGGCGCGCTCGGTGATGGAAATGTGCGACGCCAATTCGCTCATTTCGGCGGAAACCGGCGCTGTCTTGCGGGCGGGGCGGGCGGGATCCGCGGCGCCTGGCGAGGCGGGCGGAGTGTGGAGCAGTTGCTGGAGCGAACGATGCACCAGCAGGTCGGCATAGCGTCGAATCGGGCTGGTGAAATGCGCGTAGTTGACCTTGGCGAGCCCGTAGTGGCCGAGCGGGCGGGTATCATAGACGGCGCGCTTGAGGCTCTTGAGGAACTGGAGCTTGATCGCGTACTCCTCCGCCGAGCCGCGGATGGCGGAGAGAACTTTCTGGACCTCGCGCCGTTGAGTGAGATCGCCCGTGCGGAAGCCGTAGCTGGCCGCGAACTCGCGAAATTCCGCCAGGCGGTCGGGGTCGGGATTTTCATGGATCCGATAGACCGAGGGAACGAGGCGGTTCTTGATCTCGCGCCCGACCACTTCGTTGGCGGCGAGCATGCATTCCTCGATGAGCTGATGTGAGATGTCGTTCTCGACCTTCTCCAAGCGCGCGGCGCGCCCGTTCTCATCAAGCCAGATTTTGACCTCGGGAAAGTCCAGATCGAGCGAGCCGTTTTCGAAACGATTCTTGCGCAGGATGGAAGCGAGTTCCCATGCGATGCGAACGCGCTCGGCAACAGCCGGGTCCACTGGCACGCGAGGTCCTTCGGCCAGGGTTGCCTTGCCGCGGGCCTCTTCGCGGGAGAGCGTCGGCGGCAGAGGTGGCATGGTGGCCTCGCCATTGAGAATGGCGAAAGCTTGCCGATACGAGAGCCGCGCGGCGGAGCAGATGACCGATTTGGCGAACCGGGCGCTCTTGATCTTGCCGGCGCTGGTGAAGTCGATGAAGGCGGAGAAGGTCAGCCGATCCACCCCCGGCTTGAGCGAGCAGATGCCGTTCGACAGCCGCTCGGGGAGCATCGGGATGACGCGATCCACGAGGTAGGTGGAGTTGCCCCGGCGGCGCGCTTCACGGTCAAGCGCGGTCTTCGGCGCCACGTAATGCGGAGACATCGGCGATATGCACCGACAGCCGCCAGCCCGCGGGTTCGCCACGGCTGGAGAGGCGCTCGACGTGGATGGCGTCGTCGAAATCGCGCGCATCATCCGGGTCGATGGTGATTGCCGGCTGCTGCCGCAAGTCTTCGCGGCCCGCGAAATCCTTCGGCCCGAGCGTCTCGGGTATCCGTTCCGCTTCGCGCGACACATCCTCAGGAAACTCAGGCCGCAAATCGTACTTCCGCACAATCGCCAGCATGTCGATGCCGGGTGCGCTGGCGGGGCCAAGGACCTCCGTGATTTCGCCCTCGGGATTCTCGGCGCGATTTTCCCATGGCGCGAGTTCCACGACGACCTTGTCGCCGGTCTGCGGCGGAGGACCGGAAGCATCGGGCGCAGGGCGGACATAGACGTTGTGCGGGAAGCGCGAATCGTCCGGGATGACGTAGAGCAAGTGGCGCGGGCTCTTTTGCAAGGTGCCGACGACCGTACTGGTGGCGCGCACCAGAATGCGCACCACGCGGCCTTCGATCTGGCCAGGGCGGACGGAGCGATGCTGGCGGCCTTCGTGCACTGGCTGCACCACCACCCGGTCGCCATGCATGCCGGTGCCGGTATTCGGCGGCGCGATGAAGACCTCAGGCTGGCCGGGTTTGTCGCTCAGCACATGGGCACTGCCGTTGCGGTGGACTTCGAGTTTGCCCGTCAGCGAGATTCGCAGTGTCCGGCAGGAGATAGCGATCTTTGCGAATGCGGGCGATCTCGCCCTGTGCGCTCGAGATCATCGAGGAGATGACGGAGCTTCTGGCGCTCCGTGTGGGGGATTTGGAGCGCTTTGGAAAGCTCCACTTTATCGAGGGGCTGGTAACCCGAGCGGCTGAGGAGCGCGAGCAAGCGGGGACGAATGGCGGACGGATCGAAGGACATGACGGAACAACGCGCACGTGGTTCTTGGGTAAAGGGCGGCGACCCGGTGCGCGCGGATTTGCCGTTTGGATTGCATCAGGAAACGCGCGAAGGCGCACCTGCCATTGAGTCCTCAATCTTGCTGCACAAAGTCCGCGAAGGCGGCGCCTCGAACCAACCATCAGGAGCACTAACTTCCGACATGATAGCCCGGCTCCTGTGGGAAAGCACGACTTTTCTTTGCCGCAGGCGTTCTGGCCGGCGGCCCACCGTTGCGTCGCCCGGTCCCTTCTGCCAGTCTTCGGCATGTCTGCCCCGCTCCCAGCCAACGAAACCAAACGGTTGGCGGCCTTGCGCCGTTATGCAATCCTTGATACGCCGCCGGAGCAGGCGTTCGATGATTTCACACTGCTGGCTTCGACGCTCTGTCACACGCCCATCGCCTTGATGACGCTGGTCGATGAAGACCGGCAGTGGTTCAAGGCGCGGCACGGGCTGGACCGCACAGAGACTCCGCGTGAGCAGAGCTTCTGTGCGTATGCCATCCTCAAAGGCGAGGTGATGATCGTCGAAGACACCGCTCGCGACGCGCGCTTCGCGGATCATCCGCTGGTCATTTCCGCGCCGAAGATTCGGTTTTATGCAGGCGCGCCTTTGATCGACAGCGAAGGACACGCGCTTGGCACCTTATGCGTCATCGACCAGCAGCCGCGCCAACTGGCGGAGGAGCAACGCGTCGCGCTCGAAGCCATGGCGCGGTTGATGGTCGGGCAGATGGAAATGCGCCGCTCCTCGCACGAGCTGGCCGTCGCACTGGGCGAGATCAAGACGCTGCAAGGGCTGCTGCCGATCTGCTCACATTGCGGGCGCATTCTCAATGATGCCGGCGCGTGGCAGGGGATGGAGAGCTACGTCCGCGCGCATTCCGACGCGGAGTTTAGCCACAGCATTTGCCCGGCGTGTGTGCAATTGCATCATCCCGCCTTGCATGCGCGGCGGCAGGCACAGGGGCGGAGCTGAAGCAGCAGTTTCGTTCGCGGACTGCGACCAAGGGCCGCATCTGTGGAACGAACGTGGCGTTTACGAGGCCGCTTCAGCCACGGAATCAGCTGCGGCCGGTGCGCCTTTGGGGCTCTTGGGCTTGGGCGGGGTCCGGCGGAAGCGGATGCGGCTCTGTTTGCCGCTGCTGTAGTATTTGACGCCGCTCCAGAAGGCGGCTTCCGGCTGCTTGTGTGAGAACTCGTAGATGGCGTCGGCGTTGCGCGCGACGAAGGTCTTGCGCGCCACGTCGTTGACCAGATCGGTGAACCCTTTTGAGCCGGCTTTTTTGAGGTCGCCTCGCAAGGCCACATGGATTTGTTCTGCAGTTGCGGTGGCCATAGGTTGCAACCATGCCCCAGCTTCGGGCAAACCCGAAGTCTTTTCTTCTTGCTGATTTCGTTGTCAAAGAACAGCCCGCCACTCGGCGGGGTGCGGCTCAATGGGCCGCGAGGCCGGCGCGACCTTGCGGCCGCCGGCAAAACCAGATCAAACCGCCGGCGACCAGCAGCGTGGCGCCGACGATCAGGAAAGCGTCGTTGAAGGCCATGATAAAGGCCTCCCGCTGGATGATCCCCTTGACCGAGCGCATGGCCTGCTGCAACGCCGTCACGGGGTCGGAGCCGTGTTCGACGAGCACCTTCTGCACGGCGGCGAGACGAGCCTGCGTGCCGGCCCCAAAGGGCGTGACGCTCTCGCCGAGGCGTTCATCGTGAAACTGCTCGCGCCGGGTGATGAGGCTCGAGAGGAGGGCGATGCCCGCCGAGCCGCCGACGTTGCGGAAGATGTTGAAGATGGCGGAACCGTCGCCGGCCTCGCGCCGCGCCAGGCCCGCAACGGCGATGGTGGTCACGGGGACGATGGTGAAGGGCTGGCCGAAGGCGCGGATGACATTGGTGAAGATGAACTGGTCGCCAGCCGTGAGGGCGCTCATGTCGGCATTCATGAAGCAGGTGGCGCTGAAAACGAGGCAGCCAAAGGAGATGAGCAAACGGATGTCGAAGCGCTTCATGAGCAGCGGGAGGATGGGGAAGATAAGCAGTTGCGGCAGGCCGACCCAGACGAGCACCTTCCCAATCTGGAGCGGGTCGTAACCCTGCACCTGGCCGAGATACAGCGGCGTGATATAGACCGAGCCGTACAGCCCGAGCCCGAGCGCGAAGGCCACGAGCGAGGAGAGCGCCAGATTGCGATCGCGGAGCAGGCGGAGGTTCACGAAAGGGTCGCGGCGGCATAGTTCGATGAGGACGAAGGCGGGCAAAAAGACGCCGGCGAGAATGGCGCAGGTCACAATGAAGTCGCTCCCCAGCCAGTCCTTGCGCTGGCCCTCTTCGAGCAGCGCGATGAGCGAGCCGAGTCCGATGGCCATGCAGCCGATGCCGAACCAATCGCCGTCGCGCAGTTTGCCAAGCTGCAGCGGCTGCGGCTCGATGGCGTAAAGGACGGCAAAGAGCATGACGGCACCGGGGATGAAGTTGATGAAGAAGTTCCATTCCCAGCCGAAGCGGTCGGTGAGCCAGCCGCCCACGGCGGGACCGATGGCCGGCGCGAGGGTGGCGGTGATGCCGAAAAGCGCCTGGCCGACCGCGCGCAGGCGCTCGGGCATGGTCGTGAGGATGACCGTGAGGGCCATCGGGATGAAGACCCCGCCGGTGAAGCCCTGGCCCGCGCGGAAGACGATCATCGCGCCCAGTGAAGTGGAGAAGCCGCACGCCGCCGAGAAGAGCAGGAAAAGAATCACGTTGGCGGCGAGGTACCAGCGCGTGGTGAAAACTTTGGCGAGCCAGGCGGTCAGGGGGATGGTGACGATTTCGCCAATGAGGTAAGCGGTGGAAATCCAGGAGCCTTCATCCGGGGTGGCCGCGATGCCGCCGGAGATGTCGCGCAGCGAGGAGTTGGTGATCTGAATGTCGAGCACGGCCATGAAGGCGCCGAGCATGGTTCCGCCGACGGCGATCCACTGCCTGGGGGTCATCTGGTGCTCGGAAGGCGTCATGATGCGGGTGATCAGCGCCAGTCGCCGCCGAGCGCCTTGATGAGGTTGACGGTGGCCTGAAGGCGCTGGCTGCTGAGCTGCGCGGCGACGCGCTCATCGGCGAGCAGGACGCGCTGGGCGTCGAGCACCACGAGGAAATTTGCGGCGCCGCGCGTGTATTGCTGCTGAGCGATGAGCAGGGCGCGACGGGCGGCGACGGTGCCGCGCTCCTGGGCTTCGGCTTGCGCGGCGAGCGTGCGGAGATCACTCAAGGCATTCTCGACTTCCTGGAAGGCGCGCAGCACTTCGCCGCGATACTGCGCGGTCGCTTCCTGGAGTCGGGCACTGGAAATCGCCAGGTTGGCGACGTTGCGTCCGCCTTGAAAGAGCGGCTGCGCCGCATTGGCGGCGATCTGCCAGACGCGGCTCTCCCAGTTGAAAAGTTGCGCCAGATCGGCACTTTCAAAACCAGCTTCGCCAGTGAGGCTGAGGCGCGGAAAAAAGGCCGCCCTAGCGACCCCGATGCGGGCCGTGGCAGCGGCCAGGGAGCGCTCAGCCGCAGCGACATCGGGCCGGCGCTCCAGCATCCGGCTCGGCACGCCCGCGGGCAGACGGGGAGGGGCGGAGTGCAGATCGAGCGGGTGCGGGGTAAGGCGGAGGGTACTGGCCGGCTCGCCGAGGAGCGTGGCCAGGGCATTTTCGACTTGCGCCCGAGTCCGTTGGAGCGCCTGGAGGTCCGCCTCATTACCGGCGAGATCCGCCTGCGCGCGCACGGCATCAAGTTCGCTGGTGAGCCCGGCTGCGAGCCGCTCCTGGGCGATGCGCAATTCCTCGTGGCGCGCCTTCAGCGTGCGGGCGAGCACGTCCATCTCGGCGTCGAGTCCGCGCAACGCGAAATAGTTGACCGCGACGTTGGCGGAAAGGCTGAGCGAGACGTTTTCGTAGGTGGCTTGCGCGCTTTGCGCCTCCGCGCGCGCCGCTTCGTAGCCGCGCCGCACCCGGCCGAAGAGATCGAGTTCCCAATCGAGCGTGAGGGGCGCGCGGAAAAGGCTGAAGGTGTTCGAGAGCGGCTGCGTGGCCAGCGCGCCAGAGTTCGCCGCCCCGGAACTGCTCGAAGCGGCCGCGCTGGGCGCGCTCGCGGCGCCTCCGGGGATGGCGCCCGCCGCGCCCGCGCCAGCCGCGCCAAACGGGCTTTGGCCCAGAAACCGCGCCTTTTGAATTGGCCCGGTGTTGGTGGTGCGCTGGCGCAAGGCCGAGGCGCTGGCGCTCGCTTGCGGATACAGATCGGCGGCGGCGACCCGCGCTTGCGCACGAGCCTGGCCGATGCGGGCTGCAGCGACTTTCAAGTCCTGATTACCCGCGAGCGCCCGGCTTTCATATTGGTCGAGGGCGCTGTCGTGGAAGACGCTCCACCATGCGCCGCGGGCCCGGGCGTCGGCGGGTTCCGCGGGCTTCCAGCGTGCGTCCAGAGCGGCGTTTTTGAAAGCAGCGGGGGCGCGATCGGAGGGCGGGCCGTGGTAATCGGGTCCAACAGCGCAACCTGGCAGGAGCAGCGCCAGCGCCAGGCGGCGCAGCGGCTGGCGCTGCACGCTTCTGGAAAGGCTACGGAGCATGTTCCTCCTTCTTGTTTTGTCGCTGCTCGGTCGCCGCACGGGCTCCTTCGCGGGGATTGCTTTCAAGCGAGCGGAGGTCGATGCGGGGCAGGCAGGAGAGGCCGGGTACGATTTGCGTGCGGAAGTCGCGGATGCTCTCCGGGTCGAAGATGATTTTCACCGGCACGCGCTGCACAATTTTGGTGAAATTGCCCGTGGCGTTATCGGCGGGGAGCAGTGAAAAAGTGCCGCCGGTGCCAGGTTGCACGCTTTGCACCCGTCCGAAGAAGGTCTGATGGGGCAGGGTGTCGATTCGGATATCGACGCGCTGGCCGGGCCGAAGTTTTTCGAGCTGATTCTCCTTGAGATTGGCAATGACCCAAACGTCGTCGGGCACGACCGCCAGGAGCGCCTGGCCGGGTTGAATCTGCTGCCCCTCCTCGACGGTCTTGCGCGCAACGCGGCCCGCGACCGGCGCGGTGATCCGCGTGTAGGAGAGCTGCAATTCCGCCTGGCGCACGGCCGCCCGCGCGGAGGTCACGCCGGCGCGGGTCACCGTGAGTTGCTGCTCCGCGGCCTCCACATTGGCGCGAGCCGCTTCGGCCTCGGCCGTGGTCGCCGCGAGCTGCGCGCGGGCGGCGTCGCTCAGGGCGCGGGCCGTCTCGAGCGTGGCCGTGGCCGCTTCGACTTCAGCCTTGGAAACCGCCTTCAGATCCTTCGTGAAAAGCGCGGCGACGCGCTCGTAGTCGAGACGCGACTTTTCCAGCTCCGCGGCTGCCTGAACGACGCCGGCGCGGGCGCGCTCCACTTGCGCCTCCGCAGCGGAAATGCCCGCTTTCGTCTGCCCGATGGCTGCTCCCTGCGCGCCCACTTTGGCCTCGGCCTCGGTCTCGGTCGAGCGCGCGCGCGAAAGCGCCACCTCCAGATCGCGCGGATCGAGCGCGACCAGCACGTCGCCCGCCTTGACCGGCTGATTATCGTCCACCTTCACGGCGCTGACGAGGCCCGGCACACGGCTGCTCACTTGATGGACGTGCCCGGTCGTGTAGGCATCATCGGTCTTGATGAATTGCCGCGCGTGCCACCACCAGAAAAACGCGACCATCAGGACCAGCGCCATGACCACGACCCCAATGATGAAGGTGCGGCGTGAAAGTTTGAGCGGCTGTTGACCTCGCTCCGGCGGTTTTGCTCCCTCGGGTTTCGGCCCGGCGGAGGAGCCGCCTTTCTGGTCCTCCGCGGCAGAGGCTTCCGGTTCATTCATCGGGGCGGCATCCTGCGGGCTCGCTTCCCGGAGGGCGAACAAGAACTTTGGCCCGTCAACAACGCCGCTCTCGACAGCGCGCGTGGAAACTTCTAAATACGGCGCGCCATGACTTTCCGCCTCTTCCTGCTCAGCGGCACGCTCGCCCTGCTCCTGCTCCCCGGTTGTGAAAACGACCTGCCGCCGCAGCAATCGGCCGTGCCCGGCAAAATCCAGCGCGGCATGTCGGGCCAAGGGACGCTGTATCAGCCGGATCGCAGCGGCGACCCGATCATCCGCGAGGAAACCCGCGTCGGTTACTAGGCAATGGGACCCTCGGCGCCGTCGCGCATCGTCATTCTCGATTTCGGGTCGCAGTACACGCAGGTCATCGCGCGGCGCGTCCGCGAGTGCCAGGTTTATTCGCAGATCGTCCGCTTTGATCGGACGGCGCAAGAGATTGCCGCCTTGCAGCCACGTGGGCTGATCCTCTCGGGCGGGCCGGACAGCGTGTACGGGAAGGAAGCGCCGCATCCCGACCCCGCCATTTTTGAACTGGGCCTGCCGGTGCTCGGCATCTGCTACGGGATGCAGCTCATGGGGCATCACCTGGGGGGCGCCGTGGAGCATTCCACGCATCGTGAGTACGGCTTCGGGCGGCTCCAGCTCACGGGTGAATGCCCGCTCTTTGCCGGCCTTGGCGAGGCATTCGATATCTGGAATTCGCATGGCGACAAGCTGACGAAGCTGCCGCGCGGTTTTCGCGTCGCGGGGCATACGTCGAACAGTCCCCTGGCGGCGATCGAGCAGCCGCGGAAGCGCTTCTACGGGCTGCAATTCCACCCCGAGGTGGTGCATACGCCACGCGGGAAGGAGATTTTGCAGAACTTCGTCTATCGCATTTGTGGCTGCGAAATGGATTGGACGATGGGCTCGTTCATCGAGGAAGTCTGCGCGCAAATTCGCGGGCAGGTCGGCACCGATCACGTGCTGCTCGGTCTCTCGGGCGGCGTCGATTCTTCGGTGGCCGCGGCGCTTTTGCACAAGGCCATCGGCGATCAGCTCACCTGCGTTTTCGTCAATAACGGGCTCCTGCGCGCGAACGAGGCGGAAGCCGTGCAGCGCCTTTTCGGCGAGAATTTCCACATCCGGCTGAAGTACGTGGACGCCTCGAAGCGCTTCCTGGAGAAGCTCAAGGGAGTGGCGAAGCCGGAGCGGAAACGGAAGATCATCGGGCACGAATTTATCCGCGTCTTTGATCACGCTGTGAAGGCCTTGACTCGCGAGGCGCGGCCGAAAAAAGCGAAGGGCGCGGCGGCTTCCAATTTCCGGTGGCTGGCGCAGGGAACGCTTTATCCCGACGTGATCGAAAGTGTCGCCATCGAGGGGAATCCCGCGGCCTTGATCAAGAGCCACCACAACGTCGGCGGTCTGCCGAAGAAGATGCGGCTGAAGCTGGTCGAGCCGCTGCGGGAGCTGTTCAAGGATGAAGTGCGCGAAGTGGGCGCGCAGCTCGGGCTGCCCAAAGAGATCGTGCAGCGGCAGCCTTTTCCCGGACCGGGGCTCGCGGTCCGCATTTTGGGCCCGGTCACGCGCGAGCGTCTGCGGATTCTGCGCGACGCGGACTCGATTGTCGTCAGCGAGATGAAGGCGGCGGATTGGTACTACAAGGTGTGGCAGAGCTTCGCCGTCCTGCTGCCGGTAAAGTCGGTCGGAGTCATGGGCGACGAACGGACGTACGAGAACACGATCGCGCTGCGCATCGTCGAGAGCCAGGACGGGATGACCGCGGACTGGGTGCGCGTGCCTTACGATCTCCTGGCCCGCATCTCGACGCGCATCATCAACGAGGTGAAAGGGGTGAATCGCGTTTGCTACGATATTTCCTCGAAGCCGCCGGCGACGATTGAGTGGGAGTAGAGGGTGCGGCCGGGTGGGTGGGGACCGCCGCCAGGGGATTCTTTCAAGAACAGGAGGATGGAAAAGCGGCGCTACTCCACGTACCGCTCCAACACTGAGAGCAATTCGCGGAGCTTTCTTTGGCGCACCTTGGGATCGCTCGCGCCCGCCACGCATTGCTGCGCGTGCTGGTGAATGACGACCTGCGCAAAGGACTTGAGCGCCTTGCGGGCGGAGACGATTTGCATGAGCACGTCGGGACAATCCCGGTCTTCCTCGACCATCGTGCTGATGGCCGAAAGCTGGCCCGTGATCTTGCGGAGCCGCATGAGGAGAGCCCGTTTCTCTCCCGGTTCGTGCGAGTGCCCGTGCGAATGGTCGTGCTGCATGCGGCGGGAGCTTAGCGGGCCCGCGTGGGCCGGATAGCAGAAACAGCCTTGCCACGAAGGGGGATGGGGGCATGCTCCTCCAGCAATGATCGCCCTTACTGATTTTTCGCAAGCGCTGACCCACGGGGCCGGTCACGCCTGGCTTTTCGTGCCGACCGCCATTCTGCTGGGCGCCTTGCACGGCTTGGAGCCCGGCCACTCCAAGACAATGATGGCTGCCTTCATCGTCGCGGTGCGCGGCACGATTTTCCAGGCGGTCTTGCTGGGACTCTCCGCGGCTTTCTCGCACTCGCTGATCATCTGGGCGCTCGCCGCGGTGGCGCTGAAATACGGCAGCCGCTGGAACGCGGAAACGACCGAGCCGTACTTCCAACTCGTCTCGGCGGTGATCATCGCGGGCCTGGCGCTCTGGATGTTTTGGCGTACGCGCCGCGATACGCAGGCCGCCGCCGCGCACGAGCATCATCACCATGGGCACGACGACACCAAGGTGATCGATACAGGCCATCGGATCGTGAACCTCTCGGTCTTCGAGGACGGCGTGCCGCCCGTCTTCCGGCTCCACTTTTCCGAGCACGGCCGGGCGATCGTGCCGGAGCCTTCCAGCGTGCTCGTCGAAACGACGCGCCCAGGAGGGGTCAAGCAGACTTTCGCTTTTGTTGCCAGGGAGGGCTTTCTCGAATCCACGACGGAAATCCCCGAGCCGCATGCGTTTGACCTGACGCTCACCCTCGCGCACGACGGCCATTCGCACTGTTATCCGGTGGAATTTCGGGAACACAGCCACGACCATGCGCACGGGCACGATCATGGCGATCTGCCCTCGGGCGCGGGTTTTCAGGATGCCCACGAGGCGGCGCATGCCCTGGATATTCAGAAGCGTTTCATGAACCGGGAAGTGACCACGCCGCAGATCGTTCTCTTTGGCCTCACCGGCGGTCTGCTGCCGTGTCCAGCGGCGTTCAGCGTTCTGATCGTCTGCATGCAAGTGAAGCAATTCACGCTCGGGTTCGCGCTCGTGGCGGCGTTCAGCTTCGGCCTGGCGATCACGATGGTTACCGTCGGTGCCGCCGCCGCCTGGAGCGTCCGTCACGCGGAGAAGAAGTTCCAGGGCTTTGGCGAGATGATGCGCCGCGCGCCGTATTTCTCGTGCCTGCTGCTCCTCGGGCTGGCGAGTTTTATGGCGTGGCATGGGTGGGCGGGTCTGCATGGGCGGTGAGGGCGAAGCGGCGAGGGCGGTGCTCGGCCGTTTTCGGAACTGATCATTGATCACTGGACTGCTGCTCGCTTGGGTCGCCGGCGGCGTCACCCGGCGTACATCCCCGGCGGGTAGTCGGAGTCGGGCGGGGCGGTGTACGCCTGGACTGGCTCGTGGTCCTGAAAGATGCGGACCATTCGCTCGAACTCCTCCTGCAACTCGCGCGCGCGGAGTTTGGCGGCTCGCTGGCGGAGGGTTTCGGGATCAGGCGGGGGATTTTCGGAACTCTTTTGAGTGTTGCGGGCGCTGGGTGAGCCGGGGTTTTTGGGAGAGGTGGGAGGAGTGGGGCGGAATGGGGCTTGTTTCTGCCATCTCCCCCATGCTTGCCGCGGCTCCCATCTCTCCTGTGGCCGTCGCCGCTCCCGCCTCCTGCGCTATTTTCGGAACTCTTTGGCGTGTTGTCGTGGTCGTGGTCGGTGTCGTAGGGCGGGGCGTTTTGGGCCAGCGCCTCGGCGAGGGCGGCGTCCCAGCGCTGGCCGGTGGGGCCGTCGGGGCCTTCCTCCCAATAGGCCTTCAACTCGCGCTCGCGCATGTCTTGCATCTGGCTGAGGATTTCCTCGGTCATGATGAGGCTGCCGTCGGGCAGGTAACGGTCGTCGTCGAGCGGGACGCCGGGCGGGCGGGTCCACTCGACGGGTTCGCCGTGGCCGTCGTAAAGGCAGCGGCCGCCGTCGCCGGGCTTCGGTCCGTAGCGGACGGGCGGGGGCTCGGCGCGTTTCTCGGACGGCGGCGGCGGGCGGCGTCCGCGCGGGAGCGGGGGCGGGGCGTCGAGGGAATGCTTCATCCCCTGTTCGTGCGCCCACTTTTGGGCGCGCCAATCCTTCTGGCCATCGGGATGGGTTTTGCTCAGGGCGTTGATCATGCGCTCCTGGAGAAAGCGGGCGCGGGCGGTCTCGACTTCGTCGCCAAAGTCTTCGTCCTCGTCCTTCCAGCGGGCGGTGGTGCTGCGGGGCACGCCGGCGAGCAGACCGGCGTGGGTGAGGGTATGGCCAAACGCCTCGATGGCGTCGCAGATTTTGGCGGTGAGTTCGGGGGTGCGGCGGCCAGGGCGCCCGCGCGGGCGGGCGGCGGCGGGTTCGGCGGACGGATCGGACGGATCCGGCACATTGGCCGGAATCAGTGGTGTGAGAAGCGGGCGCGGCAGCCGGCGCGGCGGCAAATGAGGAATGGCTCATTTCCGCATTGTCTCACGGTTCTGCGCCAATCCTAATTGACCGGGGAAAATAGTTGAAAAAAGAGGCAGCGCCGGTTGGGAGCAAGTCGCGCGAGAGACGGGTAAACCCGGTGTTTGCCTAGGGAAAACGGCCGATTTCTCGCTGCCCGCAACGCCCGAGCGGACGCAACACCCGAGGCGCCGCGGCAGCGATCCGAAGGCCTCAAAATTTGTTGCCAGTGGTCGCCTACCGAGTGTGTGAGTTTCGCAGCCGCAGCGACAGTCGTTTTGCGAACCGTGGGCTTGGGCATGCTGCCGGCGCAGGCGCGCAGCACTTTTTTTTCGAGTCTGCGTACTCCTGTCGGAATGCTCCCGCTCCAGATAACACTCCTTTCTGAGGGGATTCAGCTGCAAAAAACCGCGCACAAAGAACGAGCATCCGCGGAAAAAGATGCTACCATCACGGTTCAGCGCGACCCTTTCTGTCGCCGAGTCTTGCCATTGGCGCGGCTGGGGAAGCGCCGCAGACCTTATGGTAGATACCAGTGCCGGTAAATTGCTCAGCCAAGCTCGACTCGCGAAAAACATCACGATCGATGAGGCGGCGCATGCCACGAAGTTGCGGCCCGATAAGATTGTGGCGCTGGAGAACGACGACTTTTCGCGGTTTGGCTCACTGGCCTACGGCAAGGGCTTCCTGACGATCTACGCCCGCTATCTGGAGATCGATATCTCGGACCAATTGCGTGGACTCGAGTTGCCGCCACAGACGGTCAGCATCGCGGAATACCAATACCTGAATGCCTCGCATCCGCCGGCGCCGGCCCAGCGCACGCGGATCAGCCAGACGCCAGAGCGCCGGGAGCGCAACGAGCGGCAGGCTCCTTCGGTGGTGCCGCTTTTCGTGGTGCTCGCGGTGGGTGGCGCGCTGGTTTATGGCTTCTTCTCGATGAATGCGAAGCGGCTCGGGCTGGATAAGACCTCCGGTGGCACGCCAGTCCCCGGCCAGGTGGCGAGCGCGACACTCGAAGCGAGCAACCTTCCGCGGCTTCCGTCGCACGATCCTCAGACCGCCGCGTTGCCGCCCGCTGTCGGGGCACCGCCCGCGGCGGCACATGCCAATGGCGACCTGGCTTTCCTCAACTCCGCCAATGCGGGACGCCTGCAAATCGGCTCTGTGCCGCATGAGGCACCGGTCGGCGCTCCAGCGGTGCCGGTCGGCACTCCAGCGGCGCCGGTTAGCACTCCAGCGGTGCCGGTCGTTGCTGGCGTCGCGAATGAGCTGGTGCTCCAGCCGCTCAAGAAAACCTGGGTGCGGATTCGCAAAAACACGCCCGATTCGCCTCCCATCTTTGAAGATTATCTTTATCCCGGCGTGCGTCCCTTGAAGCTGCGTGGCCCCCGGTTCTTTGTGGAAGTCCGCGACCAGGACGCGGTGCAAATTCTGAAGAATGGCCACCCGGTGGCGTATCAAGCGCCGGGCATTGAGGTCGAGTGAGCCAGGGATCACTCCTTCCGTTCCCCATGCCCTCTCGCACCTCCACCGCGCCGCGCAAGGTCGGCATGATCTCGCTCGGCTGCGCCAAGAACCTGGTCGATGCGGAGATCATGCTCGGCGGGATTGCGGCGGGCGGGCTGGAGATCACCGGCGACGCGGAAGACGCGGACGTGCTCATTGTGAATACGTGTGCGTTTATCGACTCGGCGAAGGAGGAGTCGATCGAGGCGATTCTCGAGGCGCATCAGCAGCGCGGGTTGCGGAAGAAGCCGGGGCAAAAGCTGATTGTGAGTGGGTGCATGGCGCAGCGTTTTTCGGCGCAACTCCAGGGCGAAATGCCGGAAGTGGACGCTTTCATCGGACTCGATCAGGTCGCCCAGGCGGGTGCCATTGTGGACCAGGTGCTGGCGCGGCCTTCCGGCGTGCATGATGATGCCTGGGAGCCGCTCAACCTGGTCACGCGCAAGCCAGTCTATCTTCCTGATTGGGACACGCCCCGGTTTCGGCTGACGCCGGCGCATTCGGCTTACACGAAAATCGCGGAGGGTTGTAATCACCCGTGCTCGTTTTGCGTGATCCCGCAGATGCGCGGACGGCATCGTTCACGCAGCCTCGAGAGTGTGGTGCGGGAAGTGCGCGGCCTGGTGGAACAGGGCGTGAAGGAGATCAACCTGATTTCGCAGGACACGACTTACTACGGGATGGATCTGTGGGAGGAGAAAGCGGGGCCGCGGCAGGAGGTTGATTCGAGCCGGGGTGTCACCTTGGTGCGGCTTTTGCGCGAGTTGCAAGGGATCGAAGGGGATTTTTGGATTCGGCTGCTGTACACGCACCCGGCGCATTGGAGCGACGAATTGATCGCTTGCATCGCCGAGTGCCCGAAGGTGGCGCGCTATGTCGATATGCCTTTGCAGCACATTCATCCGCGCATGCTGGAACTGATGCGGCGGGAGACGAGCAGCGAACACATCGAGCAGCTCGTGGGGCGCATTCGGCGGGGCGTGCCGGGCATGGCGCTGCGCACCACTTTCATCGTCGGGTTCCCCGGAGAGACGCAGGAGGAGTTCGAGTATCTGCTCGATTTCATTGAGCGGATGCGGTTCGAGCGGCTCGGTATTTTTACCTACTCGCAGGAGGAAGGTTCGCGTGCGGCCAGGATGGAGGGGCAACTCGGAGCGAAGGTGAAGCAGGCGCGGTACCGGCAGGCGATGAAGGCGCAGCAACGCATCGCGCGCGAAATCGCCGAGGCGCAGATTGGTCAACAGTTGAAGGTGCTCGTCGAGCAGCCGCTGGTCGGGCGGAGCGCCGCCGACGCGCCGGATGTCGATGCGCGCGTGCTGCTGAGCCATCCCGCAGCCGTGGGGCAATTCGTGCAGGCGGAGGTCTTTGGGACGCAGGGATATGACCTGCTGGCTCGGCCGGTGTAAGGCGGCCCGGGTACGGCGTTCGGCGGTCGGAGGTCAGCCCGGAGCGCGGCGCGCCCAGCGGAGTTTGGCGGAGGACGAACGCGGATTTTGGTGGCGTTCCAGCGGCGAGGGCCGGAGAACCCCTTCCGAGATCGCGGAGAAAAGCCCCGCGCGGCGGCCCTCTTCAAAGGCCTTTTTGACGCGCCGATCCTCGCCGGAGTGGAAACTCAGAATGGCGGCGCGCCCACCCGGAGCAAGGCAGTGGGGAAGCTGCCGCAGCAAGTGTTCGAGAGCGGAAAACTCCTGATTGACGGCGATGCGGAGCGCCTGAAAGACCCGGCGCGCGCTTTGTTCTTCGTCCTCCACGGAGCGCCGCAAGAGGGTGGCGGCGACGGCGCGGCGAAGTTCGCCAGTGGAGGCGAAGGCGCGGCCGGCCAGAGCGGCGGCGAGCGCCTCGGCATGCGGTTCATCGGCGTAGTCGCGCAACCAAAGGGTGAGTTCCGCAGAGGTGCTCTTGTGCAGGAGGAGGCTGGCGGGCTCGCCGCGGGCCGGGTTCATGCGCATGTCGAGCGGGCCGTCCCTCTTGAAGGAGAAGCCGCGCGCCGGGTCATCAATCTGCATCGAGGAGACGCCCAGGTCCGCCAGGAGGAGGTCAGCGCCGCGCGCGAAGCCTTCGGCCACGAGCACCTGGGCGAGGCCGGCGAAGTTGCCGAGGTGCGCGGTGAATTCCTCCGGGCCGAAACCGAGAGCCCGCAGACGAGCGGTGGTTTTGGGTAGCTCGAGCGGGTCGAGATCGAAGCCGAGGAGGTGTCCGCCCGGCTGCCCGTCGCGGCGCAGCCGCGGCAGAATTTCCGCCGCGTGTCCGCCATAGCCGAGGGTGCCATCGACCGCCACCTCGCCGGGCGCAGGCCGAAGCGTCTCGAGAATTTCCGCGACCATGATCGGCCGATGCGTGCCGGCGGGCGTTTTGCCCGAGGCGAGGACTTTCGCCACGGTCTCGGGATGCGCCTGCGGCTCGCGTTCCTTGTACTTGTCGGCAAAGCGGCGCGGATGGGCTCCCGCGTAGCGCACGCGGCGTCGAGGCAGCGGCGGCTCGCTCACAGCTCGTTGTATTTGCGATTCGAGCCGCGCGCGGTGGCGACGGGGTAGCGGAGTTCGTTGCGCGCCAGCTTTTCGCGCATGGCGGTGGCGAGATCGAGTCCCAGGTTGTCGGCAAATTCAAACAGGAGAATGGCGACATCCGCGATCTCATCGGCGAGCGCGTCGCGCCGCTCCGTGGCGCGGGCGGCGGACTGCGCCGCATCCTGCCAGACAAAGTGCTGGAGCAACTCGCCAGCCTCAGCGGCGATGGCCACGGCCATCTCCTTGGGCGTATGGAACTGCTCCCAATCACGAGCGTCGCGGAAGGCGCGAATGTGCGCGGTCATCTCGTGGAAGGTGTCGCTCATCCCCTTTTCTGTAGCGTGGCAGGGCGGGGGAGCAAAGCGGCGTCTGACCGCAGCGGCAGCTCGAAGGGTGTGCATTGCGCCGCTGGCCAACGGCAGGTACAAAGGGCGATGGACGAAGCCCATCCTCCCCACAACGAAGAAATCCTCTGGTCTGGATCGGTCTCGCAATGGCACTACGCCGGGAGCTGGTTCCTGGTCCTGCTGCTGCTGGCCGGGCTCGCGGCGACTTTCCATTGGCCGCTGCCCGCCGGGGTGCCGCCCCTGATTGTGCGCGGAGCGCTGGCCGGGCTGGTGCTGCTGATTCTGCTCTGGATCAAGATCGACCGCAGCCGGCGCAAATACGTGGTGACCAATCGGCGCGTCAGCGTGGAGTTCGGCATCGTTTCCAAAACGTCCAACGAGATGCGGGTGCAGGACATCCGCACGATCAACTTGGAAACCAAAGGGCTCTCCGGCCTGCTGGGCATCGGGCGCATCGAATTCTCCTCATCGGCGACCGACGACGCCGATGTGATTTTTTGGAATACGCCGCGCGCCGAGGCGATCCGCAACATGGTGCGCGGTTTGCAATCGAACGCGTAGGGCGGAGCATCAGCCGGAGAAGACGATGCGGCCATCGTGTTCGTCCGCGCGAATGTGCGCGCCGTCGGGGAAGCGGCCCCGGAGGAGTTCCAGCGAAAGCGGGTCGAGGATTTCGCGTTGGATGACGCGCTTCAACGGGCGCGCGCCGTACACTGGGTCGTAGCCATCGCGCGCGAGCTTGAGCCGGGCGCGGTCGGTGAGTTCGAGGTGGAGTTTCCGGGCGGCCAGACGCGCCAGCAGCCGGCGGAGTTGAATTTCGACGATGTGGGTGAGATCGGCCTCAGCGAGACGATCGAAGGTGACGACTTCATCGACGCGATTGAGAAACTCCGGGCGGAAGTGGGCGCGCAGCGCTTCCATCACGCGCGCCTCACGCTGCTCGGCATTGGTGGTTTCAAGGATGGCGGCCGAGCCGAGATTTGACGTCATGATGATCACGGTGTTCTTGAAATCGACGGTGCGTCCCTGGCCATCGGTGATGCGGCCATCATCCAGGACTTGCAGCAGGACGTTGAAGACATCGGCGTGCGCCTTTTCGATTTCGTCGAAAAGCACGACAGCGTACGGCTTGCGGCGGACGGCTTCGGTGAGCTGCCCGCCTTCCTCGTAGCCGACGTACCCCGGCGGCGCCCCGATGAGCCGGGCGACGGAGTGCTTCTCCATATACTCGCTCATATCGAGGCGAATCATGTTGTTCTCATCGTCGAAAAGGAATTCGGCCAGGGCGCGGGCGAGTTCGGTTTTGCCGACGCCGGTTGGGCCGAGAAAGATGAAGGAGCCGATGGGGCGGTTTTCCTCCTGAAGGCCCGCGCGGGCGCGGCGGACGGCATTGGCGACGGCGGTGATGGCATGCCGCTGCCCGATGACGCGCTGGCCGAGGTGCTCCTCCAAGCGGACGAGTTTTTCGCGCTCGCCTTCCTGGAGCCTGGCCACGGGGATGCCGGTCCAGGCGGAGACCACGCGCGCGATGTCCTCCTCGGTGACCTCCTCGCGCAGAAAGCGCGGGCGAGAGGTGGGGGTGGTAGCGGCGGCGTCCCCGCCGCCGGCTGTTCCCGCGGCGTCTTCGCCGCGTTGCTCGGAGAGTGCCCGCGCCCCCTTAAATTCCGGTGGAAGGAGAGCCGGATTGCGCCGGATGTAGGCGACAAAAGCCCGCGCCTGCTCTTCGGTGCGGACGATATGGTCGAAGCTTTCCTTCTGCCAAAATTCTCCCTGGCGGTGGAGAACCTTGTTGATGCGATGCGCGGAGGTGGATTTCCACGCTTGCACGATTTCCGAGAGCGAGTGCTCGCCCAACGGAGCGACCAAGACGTGCACGTGATTGGGCATGACGACAAAGTCGAGGAGATCATACCTTGAAGCGTCCGAGTGAAGCAGCGCCTCTTCCACGATATGGCGGAGGTCTTCGCGAGCAAGGAGGCACTCGCCGTGCGCTTCATCGAGCCACTTTTCCCACTTGGACGAGAAGGTCTGCTGGTAGGTTCGCTTCGTCGGATCGTCCCAAGGTTCAGGGTGCTCTCGCAGCCACGCGGCTCGATCGGCCAGCCACTGCTCAACGCGCTCGCGTGGAAGTGAGTCGGCCGTGCGCCAGGTGATGAAGTAAGTGGCGCCGTCTTGCCTCCAGTGGGGAAGGCGTGTGCCGTGGAGCCTGGCAACGGGAGCCTGTGGGTCAAACGGCTGGAAGGGGTCGGGCGGCGAGGACGCCGCCGGAACGTCCGACGGCGGGGGCGCCGTCGCTACGGCGGGGGCCGCTGCTACGGAAGCGGCGGCGAGTTTGGCCTCCAGGGGTGGAATGAGGCCGTATTGGATTTCGCTGGCACGGCCGAGTTCGCCGCGGCGCTGGGCGCGCTCGAGTTCGGTGCGGAGGGCGTCGAGTTCAGCGGCCCATTGGCGCTGCTCTTCCAAGACGGATTTCTCTTTCTGCCACTCGGCCCGCATGGCGCCGGCTTTTTCGCGCAGCTCGGCGAGTTCCTTTTCGAGGCGTTCGCGGCGCTCGATGCTCGCCGGATCCTTCTCCTTTTTCAGGGCCTCGCGCTCCATCTCGGCCTGCATGATTTCGCGCTCGATCACGTCGATCTCGGTCGGCATCGATTCGGTCTCGATCTTCAGGCGGGAGGCGGCTTCATCGACCAGATCGACCGCTTTGTCGGGCAGGAAGCGGTCGGAAATGTAACGGTGCGAAAGCTGCGCCGCGGCGACGAGGGCGCTGTCGAGAATGCGGACGCCATGATGCACTTCGTAGCGCTCTTTGAGTCCGCGAAGGATGGCAATGGTGTCCTCCACGCTCGGTTCGGCCACCATCACCGGTTGGAAACGGCGCTCCAGGGCGGCGTCTTTCTCAATGTACTTGCGGTACTCATTGAGCGTGGTGGCCCCGATGGTGCGCAGCTCGCCGCGCGCCAGTTGCGGCTTGAGCATGTTCGAGGCATCGACCGCCCCTTCACTCGCGCCGGCGCCGACAATGGTGTGCAACTCGTCGATGAAGAGGATGATTTCACCTTGCGAATCGGTCACTTCCTTCAAGAAGGCTTTGAGCCGGTCCTCGAATTCACCCCGAAACTTGGCCCCGGCGATCATGGAGCCGATATCCATCGAGACGATGCGCTTGTTCTTGAGCGACTCGGGCACGTCGCCAGAGACGATGCGCCGCGCGAGCCCTTCGACGATGGCGGTCTTGCCGGTGCCGGGCTCACCGATAAGGACGGGGTTGTTTTTGGTGCGGCGCGAGAGGACTTGCATGACCCGGCGGATTTCGTCGTCGCGCCCGATAACGGGATCGATCTTGCCGCGGCGCGCCAGGGTGGTGAGGTCGCGGCCGTACTTCTCAAGTGTCTGATACTTGCCCTCGGGATTCTGATCGGTGACTCGCTGGGAGCCGCGAACCTGCTGGAGCGCCTGCATGAGGCCAGCGCGGGCAACGCCAGCCTGTTTCAGGTAGCGCGCGGCGGGCACGGTCGAGGCCGTTAAGGCCAGCAAGTAATGCTCCGCACTCGTGTACTCGTCCTTCATCGCCTCCATTTCCTGCTGCGCAGCAGTCAGGACGGTGGTGAGTTCCCGCCCGAGGCCAGGGCCGGAATGGCCGCCGCTGACGTGTGCCCGGCGGCTCAAATCAGCGCGCAAGGCGTCCTCGATGTTCTGCGCCGCCATCCCCATTTTTTCGAGCAAAGGGCGGGTGAGGCCATCGGGTTGCTCGAGCAACGCGAGCAGGAGATGCTCGTTGGAAATTTCTGAATGGTCCGCCTTGGCAGCCGCGTCCTGAGCGGCTTGCAGGGCTTCCTGAAGTTTCTGCGTGAATCGGTCGAGGCGCATGGGAAAGAAGGTTTCAGCTTGGGAATCGCAGCCAACTTGAAACGTGTCGGCGCGCCCCGCACCGAGCATTCGCGTCATACGGTGGCGACGGCAGGCCAGAAGGTGACACGGATGTGCTTGGGGCGCACTTCTTAAGCTCTGCGCCAGCACGATGCTTCTTGAGCCAGGCGCGGCTGTTGGATACCTGTGGACTCCATGTCCGACATCTCCGCTTCCGCCACCTCCGCGCATCCCTCGTGGACCCGCTTTCTGCCGCAGGTCGCGCGCGTGTTGCTGGGTTTGGTCTTCTTTGTCTTCGGCTTGGAGGGTTTTCTTCACTTCATGCCAAAGCCGACCGGCATGCCTGCGGGCGCCATGGATTTCGCGATGGCCATGATGAAGACGGGGTACCTGTTCCAACTATTGAAAGGCACGGAGACGCTCTGCGGGTTGTTGCTGCTGCTGAACCGATTCGTGCCGCTGGCGTTGGCGGTGCTTGCGCCAATCGTGGTGAACATCGTCGCGTTTGATCTCTTCCTGGCGCCTTCCGGGCTGGGGATCGGGGCGGTGGTCGCGCTGCTTGAGGTCTATCTCGCCTGGTCGCACCGCCGGGCTTTCGCTCCCTTGCTCGCGATGATCTCGCGTCCGGATTGACCTGGAGTGCGCCAGCCGAGGCAGCGGCGCTGCCGTCGCGTTGTCGGCGCCCTTTTCTGCCAAACCGCGCTTCAAAGCGCAAAGGCGTTGCCGGACGAGGAGAACGTGCTAGCCTGCTCTTCTCTTTATGGAAAAACCCCAAATCACCGCGTGGCTGAAGACTCAATGTGGCTGGAGCCGCGGCGTCCGCGCCGTGCTCAGCAAGTACAATCTCCCTTACGAAGACAAGGACATCATCCAAAACCCGGCGTTTCGCTGGGAGATGGAGCAGAAGAGCGGGCAGCCGCTCTCGCCGTGCGTCGAGGTGAACGGGCGCATGCTGCCGGACATTTCGGGTGAAGAGCTGGAACAGTTTCTCATCGCCGAACAGCTCGTGGGGCAGACTCAGGAAACGACCGATGTGCCGCTCAACAGCGCGTGCAGCGATGAGCAGCATGCCGCCATGCGGGCTGGCGTGCCGATGGCCTTCAAGGCGTAATTTTGCGCTAGGGTAAGGTGCGCGTGCCGTCGGCCAGGAGCAGGCGGTACCACTCTTCGCGACTGAGGACGACGGCGGCGGCGCTGGCCGCCTCACGGATGCGCGCGGGCTGCGTGCTGCCGATGATGGGGATGATGCCGGCGGGATGCTTCAGGAGCCAGGCGAGCGCGAGGACGCTTCGGCTCACGCCGCGTTCGGTGGCGAGGCGGTCGAGTTCCGCGGTGATGCCACCCGGCTGATAGCCGCGCTGGCCGGGCAACAGATCGGCGGCTCCATCGGCCAGCAAGCCTCTCGCCAGCGGGCTCCAGGCGAGCGGCGCCAGACGCTCCGCCAGACACTGATCGAGCGTGCCATCGAACAGCGGCGCAGTTTGCAGAAGGCTGATTTCCACCTGCTGGCAGACGAGCGGGCGGTCGCACGCGCGGCGGAGCGCTTCCACCTGGGATGGGCGAAAGTTGCTCACGCCAAACTCGCGCACTTTCCCCGCGAGGCGCAGTTTGGCGAACGCCTGCGCGACCTCTTCCGGGTGCAGCAAACAATCGGGCCGGTGCAATTGGTAAAGGTCGATCGTCTCCACGCGCAGCCGGCGCAGCGATTCCTCGCAGGAGCGGGTGATGTGCTCCGCGGAAGCGTCGTACCGATAGCCCGCCTGAGGTCCGCCGTCGCCCGCGAGACGGATGCCGCACTTGCTGGCGATGACCATCCGGCTGCGCCAAGCGGGATGTTGCTGGAGCCATTCGCCAAAGACGCTCTCGCTGCGTCCACCCCCGTAAATGTCAGCAAAATCAAACAGCGTGTAGCCGGCGTCAAGCGCCGCCTCAATCGCCGCCCCCGCCGTGGCCAGATTTTGCGCGTGATCGGCGGATTCGGCGATGCGCCAGCAGCCATACGCGAGGCGGCTGACGGCGGTTGAACTGGAGCCAAGTGGGAGCGTGGGAAGCATGGGATTTAGCCAAAAAGATCGCCCTGAGTCGCTGTCGGCGTGCGCGCCGATTCGAGCCGAATTTCCTCGAGCAACGACTTGAATTCGCAGCGTTCCAGAGTCGGCAGCAGCTCGGCGTACCGCGGACGCACGACCAGGTCATCGAGCGGCACGGGGAGCGGCAAATCGGTTTCGAGCCGCACCATTTCGCGGTTCTGCTCGATCTGCGCGCGGCCCGCCTTGAGCTTCTCGCGTAAGCCCTCCTTGCTCACGGCATCGAGGCTGGCCAGCAGCTTCTCCACGCCGCCAAATTCCTGCACCAAGCCCGCCGCATTCTTCGGACCGAGACCCGGCACGCCTGGGATGTTATCGACCGAATCGCCGATGAGCGCGAGCACGTCGCCAATCTGCGCCGGGCTGACGCCCCATTTGCGCCGCACCGCTTCCTCACCGAGCAGCGCGTGGGTGTCCTTCGGGGTGGCGAGGTCGGTCTTGTTGGTCGTGTAAACTTTCACGCGGTCATCGACCAGTTGGAAGAGATCCTTGTCGTTGGTGGCGAGCACCACTTCGTAGCCGCGCCCGCGCGCCGTGCAGGTGTAGGAAGCCATCAGGTCATCCGCTTCCGTGTCGTCGAGGCCGACGCCGGGAAAGCCGAGCAGGGGCACGATTTCCTCCTGGATGCAGCGGAGTTGCGGCTTGAGGAGATCGGGCATTTCGGCGCGCTGCTGCTTGTAGCCGGGCTGCATTTCCGTGCGCCGCTTCGGGAGGCCGCGATCCCAGACCACGGCGGCGAGGTCGGGCGCGAGGTCTTTCATCATGCGCCGCAGCGTCTTGATGAAACCATAGATGGCATTGGTCGGTTCGCCGCTCGAGTTGTTCAGCTTCTGGATCGCAAAAAACGAGCGATAGACGTAGTAGTGGCCGTCCACGAGCAGGAGCTTCATGCCGCGAGCAAACAGCAGCGCGCGCGGTGTGGAAAGGCGGAAGCCGGGCGCCTTTCTGCTCGACATGCGACCCGCTTCGCCCGATGCGAAACGGCTCCGCCCGTCCCATGCCCCGGCCCTCTTTTCGGAATCTGCTTCAACGCCTCTCGTGGCGCGGCGTGCTACCCTGGCTGGCGATCGGCTGCTTCTTTTGGGCGGTGTACGGCGGGATCGGCTGGCAGCTCAAGGCGCACGGCACGGTCCGCTTCAATGACCTGCTTTTTAACTCCGATACTTACCGGATTCTCGGCGACATGTGTGACTTCGGGCGCATTCACAAGCGCTCGAATGTGCATCCGCTGTTCGTCCTTTTCTTGAATCCGGCCGGCTCGCTGCTGACCCGCCTCTTCGGCTCGCAATTCACCGCCGCGGTTCTCTTCAACTCATTTATCGGCGCCGCCGCCATAACGCTGGCGGCCTCGTTTTGGCGCCGGGCCGGCGTGCCGTGGCGGCGCACGCTGCTCCTCACGCTCCTGCTCGGCTTTTCGTCGGCGCACCTCTTTTTCGGCTCGTCGCCGGAGACATTTTCGCTTTCCGCCCTCACGATCATCCTGCTCTTTCACGCCGCTTTGCGAGCACCGGGGAAAATGGCCGCCTTTGTCCCGGCAGGTCTCTTTTCCTTTGGCACGCTGCTGACCAATCTGGCGTTTGTCTCCCTGAGCTTCTTCAGTTCGGACATCGAGCGCAGCGCGCTCGCGGGGCAGGCCGCCTTGAGCCGGCCGCTGCTGCGCGCCTTTGGAAGGACGGTGTTGCTGGTCTATCTCGTGGTCTATCTCGCGGCGGGCCTCGCCTGGGCCCAAAAGCGCATCTGGCCGAGCACGCGCCCGTTTTACCTGGTGCAAACGTACCGCGCGGAGGAGCGGTTCATGGACAAGCCGCAGACCGCCGCTGATGTCGTGAGCCGCGAGACGCTGCTGCTGCGGCATGTCTTTGCGTACGACTGGTTCGCGCCGCGCCTCGAGGCTTATGAAGGCCGTCGCTACCGGTTCCAATCGGGGTCCCTCGCGACCATTCCGTTGCCGGGTGAAATCGCGCTGGCGGGCTGGTTCGTCTTGTTGCTGGCGAGCGGCTGGCTCTTCTTTCGACGGCAGCTTTATCGTCAAGCGGTGCCGTTGGGCCTCAGCCTCTGCCTGCTCTTCAATTTGTTCCTACACACGCTGTATGGCGACGACCTTTTTCTCTACGCCTGCAACACGTGCTTTCTCGTGCTGAGCCTCGTCGCGCTGGCGTGGCGGGCCGGGGAACTCTCCGCGCCACAAAATCGCTGGCTCGACGCCGGCCTGGCGGCCCTGCTGCTGCTCGAACTCGCCAACAATCAACAGTTCATCGCCACCATCTGCACCGTGCCTCTTTAGCCGCGGCGCAGCCGGGCGCGCACAAGTTGCCAGCCGCGCGCGAGGTAGCGCGAAATTTCGTGCAGCGCCTGGTACGGATACGTGGTGAAGAAGCGATGCCGCCAGCCGAGCTTGCGTGCTTTGCCCGCCTGAATCGAGGAACGGAATGCGGTGTCTGTCTGCGAGGCGGGGAAAGGGAAAACCGCGAGCGCCCGCAGGCCAAAGAACCACTCCCGATCCAGCGCATGATCGTAAGGCAAGCGCATCGGGAGCAAGCCGGTGACCAGCCGTTGGGCGGCGAGCCGATTGATGAGGTAGGCGCCGGTGCCTTTGATGCGATGGAGGTTCACGCACAGCTCGTGGCCATGTGGAAGCTCTCCGAGCGAAATGCCGCGACGGAGTCCCAAGCCGCTCAGGCGCAAGATGTCCCAATCGCTGGACGACGCGAGCGCCGCTCGCACGACCTCCTCGAAGTTTGGCCCCAAGGTGATGTCGTCCTCACAAATCAGCGCGTGTGGGCCGCCCCGCTCGAGGAAGAGCGCAAAAGCCGCCACATGACTCAAGTAGCAGCCGACCTCACCGGGATTCGACTTGCGCCCATGAAACCAGCGATACAATCCCTCCGCGTATTCCGGAATCGGGAAGCTGAGCGCGCGACCATTGACCGCCGGCACACGCACCATTGGGAAACGCGTGCCGGCCAGCATCGCCTGCATGTGCGCCAGCCGATCCGCCGCCGCCTCGAGATTGATGACGAAGGCCTCCAGCGTTTCGGGAGGCCCGGATGGCACCGCAGCATCAGCTTGGGCGCGTCGATGAAGGTACGCGGGGTCCGTAAAAGGCATCCCGTTCATTCAGTAGGAATTTCGGTCATTCGGAAAGGAATGTTGGGTGTTTTTCAGCCTGAAGCGATCACCCCCTCGCCGATTCTGCATGCACATGTGTAACCACCATCCACGAACGTGGTGGAGAAAGCACATTTTCCTTTCGATGACGCTCCTCGTCTCGCTCCAAGCCGGCTAAGGTGTTCAAGCGACACGATGTTGATCCGATGAAGCTACCAAACGGAGTTCGAGCTTACTTGGGAGACAAATTGGAGGCTTACTCCCTGAACCCACTTCATCGAGAAGGGCGGCACAAGGCGCGCGACTTTGCTTCGGCTCTTGGAGTGACACTTGAGAATCGCGATCTGCTTCATCACGCGATATTGCAAGCTGCGGCGGACGAGGACAACGTCTTGGACAGAGGGCACAGCAGCTAGGGACGGAACTTCGTTCTGCGCTTTTTCATGAAAACGGATACCGGCGAAGCCGAGGTTCTGACGGCTTGGATCAATCGGAACGGCGAGGACTTTCCAAGGCTGACTACCTGCTATATTCTTTGAGCTATGAACACGACGATCCAGATGCACGACCTCGTGGCTCCCACCGAGGACACTCCAGCCCACCACTTCATCACCGGCGCGCCGCTCACGTTGCGCCGCGGGCAAATCGGCACCGTGGTGATGACGTATGATGGAAGCAGTTGCGAAGTGGAGTTTGCCGATGCCGCTGGTCGGGCGTTCGCACTGCTGCCCATCGCGGCGAATAAGCTGATGCTCCTGCATGACGTGCCTCGGGAAGTCGCCGCGTAGTGAGTGCTGGCAGGGAGCACGTGATGCTGGGACCACCTGAATGTGCGCCAGGGCATCGAGGCCCCGCGCCCGGCGAGGGAAAGAAGAAGAAGTAGGGCTGCTCGCTTAGCAGTAGAATCAACGAAGCGCCGTTCCCGTGAGGGGGCGGCGCTTTTTGTTTTGGGCCGATTGCCCCTTGTCAGGGCTGGCTGTCATTTAATTTGGCAAATTGGGACGGCTGTGGGACGCTTCACCCATGAGTGAGCTTGTGATCGACCTTGCCCCGGATCAGGAGCAGACCGAGTTCAATTTTCAACGGTGGGCGGAGATTCAAGACGATCCGCAATGGGACGCTTGGATTGGACGGCTTGAGACAGATCGCTACGGACACGTCCTTATGAGCCCCCACGCCGGTTTCGATCATGTGTCTTACAGCAAAACCATCATGCTGCTGCTCGATTCGCTTTTGCCAGATGGCGCCGCCTTCATCGAATGCCCCGTTTCGACAGCGGATGGCATGCGGATTCCCGATGTCCTCTGGATCTCGCACGAGCGACGCAAAAGGATTGGCCGCCCCTCGGCGCTGGAGGAGGCGCCCGAAATCTGCGTCGAAATCCTCTCGCCTCGCAACCGCAAGCGGGAAATGGCCGACAAGAAGGCGCTGCTCTTTGCCGCCGGCGCGACGGAGGTTTGGTACTGCGACGGCCAAGGTCGCATGATCTTCTTCACCGCGCCGGAAGCTTCCGGCAGCGAACACTCCTTCTTCTGTCCTGCTTTCCCAAAGCAAGTGGTGAAGTCGTAGCGGCGGCGATTAGAGAGTCGCTGCGAGGTAAAGGGACCGAGCGCCGCATCGGTTCGACAGGCTCACCGCTGGCGGCCTCTCGATCAAGGCGGCGAGCTACGACGGGGAAGAGCTGAAGAAGGAAGCGCAGGCCTTCGACACCCTTCGCCCCGGCGAAGACATGGCCGGTCTGGAGCAAGCCTTCGCCGCCGCCGAGGAGTACCGGCCGGGCGAGGGAACGAAGAAGAAGTAGGGCTGCTCGCTTAGCTGGAGAATCTACCAAGCGCCGTCGCCGTCAGGTGCCGGCGTTTTTCTTTGCGGAGAGGTCGAAATAGAGGGCGCCTCCTCGTGGCTCGACACTGGCCCGGAATGGCGTAACTTCCCGGCATGCACCCGACCGCTGCTCTCGCCAACGCGCCGGCGCTGACCCGCATCACGGTCGAGGATTTTCACCGGATTGCCGAGTTGGGCATCTACGACAAGCGAGCGGAACTGATCCGCGGCGTCGTTTTTCAGAAGCCGCTTATGTCCCCCTTGCATCGAGACACCTCCACCTGGCTGCGCGATTACCTGTACGACTTGCGCTTGCCGGGTTGCGTGGTGCTCCAGGAGGCTCCACTTACGCTGCGCGACTCAGAGCCGATCCCAGACGTGATGGTGGTCGCCGGTTCGCGCGCGGACTTTCGCCACCGCCATCCGACGACTGCGGAACTGATCATCGAAGTCGCGGTCTCCAGCGCGGCGGCAGACCGCGAAATGGGGGCGCTCTATGCCGAAGCGGGCGTGAAGGAATACTGGATCGTTTTGGCCGAAGAGCGCCGCGTGGAAGCTCACCGCCGTTGCGAAAGCGGAGTCTACCGCGAGCGACAAATCTACGTGGGCGCAGAAGAGATCGCCTGCACCGCGCTTCCCGCCGTGCGCATCTCCCTCCCAGTGCTCTTCGCCTGAACGGAAAGCGAAGGACTTTCGGCGCCTTCGGGGAGCTGGAAGGCGACATCGACGGCCTCGCCTATTCCCGCAGATTGGCGAGGACCGGGTCGACAAGATCAAGGACCACCTGAAGATCGCCAGGACATCGAAGCCCGCGTCATCAAAGTCGACAAGACCGAGCGCCGCATCGGTTCGACAGGCTCACCGCTGGCGGCCTCTCGATCAAGGCGGCGAAGGACGATAAGTAAGAATTGAAGAAGGAAGCGCAGGCTTTCGACACCCTTCGCCCCGGCGAAGACATGGCCGGCCTGGAGCAAGCCTTCGCCGCCGCCGAGGAGTACCGGCCCCGGGGAAGCGACGAAGAAGAAGTAGGGCTGCTGGCTTAGCTGTAGAATCAGCGAAGCGCCGTTCCCGCGAGTGGACGGCGCTTTTGTTTAACGGGGGGTGGTTCGCCGCGCCCTCCTCGTTACTAAGTTGCACTTGGCAGCGCACTGAGGAGTGAAGCTGTGCTTCACATGGAGGGGGTGTCTGCTCGCCCGCCCTCCAGCCTCCCTATTCCCTTCCTCCTCCGCTGCGGGTGGGTCCGGCTGCGCGCCCGAGCTAAAGTTCAGCCTCCGCAGGGGTGGCGGCGATTCGGCAGTGCGCCCCCAATTGCAAACTTGGGAACGAGGCGGTGAACCGCGTCTGGCAATGGATCTTCGGTCAGGACCTCGTCACGTCGCCCGACAACTTCGGCACGACCAGCAGCCTGCCGAGCAACCAGGCGCTGCTCGACACGCTCGCCGTGAAGTTCCGCGAAGGCGGCTGGTCGGTGAAGAAGCTCGTCCGCGAGATCGCCCTCAGCCGCGCCTACCAGCTCTCCTCGACCTTCGATGAGATCAACTTCGCCGCGGATCCGGAGAACGCGCTCGTCTGGCGGATGAGCAAGCGGCGGCTCGATGCCGAGTCCATCCGCGATGCGGCCCTCGCGATTTCGGGCCAGCTTGATCTCCGGCCGCCGCTGGGCTCACCGGTGGCGGAGCGCGGCAACGGGCCGATCGGCCAGTTCAAGCAATTCCCCGGCGCCGGCGTGCCGGAGGATGTGCTCGTGGAATCAGGCGTCCGCACAAACGCACGCTCCGTCTATCTGCCCATCGCCCGGGAGATGCTGCCCGACGCGCTCGCCGTCTTCGACTTCGCCGAGCCCGGCTTCGTCACCGGCAGCCGGGAGACGACCAGCGTCCCGTCGCAAGCGCTCTATCTGCTCAACTCGCCCTTCATCCACCGCCGCGCAGAAGCTCGGCGAGCGCTTGACGGCGCCGGCTTCCGGCGCGGCGACGGTCGACCAGCGCGTGCAGCTCGCCTGGTGGCTCCCCCAGCGAAACGGAGCGCCAGACGGCCCTGGACTTCTTCACAAACTTCGCCGGCGGAGCTTCAGCAGCCGACGTCCGCCCCGTCGCCACCGCGGCCCAGGCTCCGACAGCGGCGGCGTGGACTTCCTTCTGCCGCGTGCTGCTGGCGAGCGCGGACTTCCGCTTTCTCAACTAACTCTTGCTCGCTGGCCAGACGCGAAAAGCGCGTGAGTTCAGTGCGGGACGATCGTTCAGGGGAACAGGGCGTGCCCAAAAATAGAGTTTGAGAACAAAGGGCAAATCCTCATTTGGCAGAACCCAACGGCTTTGCTTAAGTTTCTGCCGTGCCCGCCCTCATCATCGAATCCCTTCCCGACTCCGTTCACGCCAGGCTGGCGGAGATCGCGGCCTCCCATCAGCGGTCGGTGGCGCAGGAAGCCGCGCACCTGATCGAGACGGCGGTGACGGAATGCGAATCGCCCAAACCAGAGCTGGAAGAACCGCTCCTCACCTGGAGAAAAGGGGGCGTGCTGCCCGAATACGCGGCGCTAATTCGCTCCGGCAAACTCCTCGGCGGCACCGACTCCACCGTCATCATTTCCGAGATGCGCGATGATCGATGAGTGCGCGTTACTTCGACGCGACTTACCTGGCGAAATTGAGCTGGCCTGAGCCTGGCGGGCGCGAAGTGGCGGCCTGTGCCGCGGGAGCCAATGAACTCGTGTCCGCAATCCACGGACGGGCGGAGTTTGTGATGGTTGGCCTGCGCAAAGTGCGTGAGGGCATCGCCACTCGCGACGAAGTGCGCCTGGTTCACGCGCAGTTTCGCGCGGACTGCGCCACCGGCAGAATTCGGTTGTTGCCGCTCACGGACGAGGTGTTTGCGCGTATCGAAGCCGTCTGCGAATCGGCTCCGGAAACCTTGTTCCTGCGCGCTGGCGATGCCTTGCACCTCGCGTGCGCCGCCGAGCACGGCTTCACCGAAGCTTACTCGAACGACCGGCACTTCCTGACCGCCGCCCCGCTCTTCGGCTTGCGCGGTGTGAACGTTATACCCTGATGGTCGCTGTTCCGCTGGCGGAGCTACGGCGGCGAACGTCCGCCCCGTCTCCACCGCGGCCCAAGCTCCGATGGGGGCGGCGTGGACTTCCTTCTGCCGCCTGCTGCTGTCGAGCGCGGACGTTCGTCTCCTCAATCAAATCTCTGACCCGATGCCTCATTCTTCAGATCCCGATCGCCCTAGCTAATCTCTCCGCATGATTCTGGAGCGGGTTCCTCAAGTAATAGAAATGAGCCTTGCCGAAAAGGTCCAGCTCTACGACGAACTGTGGCAGAAGCTGGAAGATCAATTCCACCGCATGCCCGTGAGCCAGGAGACGATCGCCGACATGGATCGCGAGATGGAAAAATATCGGCGCGACCCTTCCACGGGCTCTACGTGGGAGCAGGTCCGCGAGCGGATCGTCAGCCTGGCGCATCAGGGTGCTTGAGCTTGTTCTCCTGGCGGCCGTTGAGGTTTCGCTCCAGGAAATCTACGGCTATTTGGAGGACCACGGGATCGGTAAGGGCGATCGTATCCTGGACGCCTTGGAGTCTGCGCTCACCCAGATCCGCACAATTTCCCGGAGCGGCAGCGCGTTTCATGGACGCTATCGCCGGGTGCTAATCTCCCGTCACCGGTGGGATTATCTACAGCATCGAAGGCCGCCGGATTGTCGTCACGCGGGTCGTCGACCTCCGCCATGACCCCGAGAGCATCCGGCGGAGTCTAGGCTGAACTATCCGTTCTCCTTACCCGAAAGCGGCTCCCCCACCATGCCCGAAAACCGTGTGGCTGGAGGCGAACTCGATGCGAAGCTGGTGAAGAAGCCGACGGTGGCGGCGGCGCAACAGGGATTTTTGCACGCGAGCCATTGTGGCGTCTCCTTGGCCAATCCGTTTCCCCATCCTGAATTCCAATTCTTCTGGACGGAGCAAGCTGCGTATGCTCGAATTCCCAAAAAAACCGCACGAAATAGTCGTAACCCACCACGAAATGGCATACTTGTTGACCGACGCGTTTGAAGGGCTATCCAAAGGGGGGGCGCGCGCCGAGAAAGCAGTGCATTGGCTTAGAAACCGATGTGATCCAAGCTTGATTGGCGATGCGTTTTCCAAGCTGCCGAGCCTGTCGCCTGAATTGCAGAATATGCTTTTTGGCGAAGCCTTTCCTGATAATTGGAAGTCATGTACGTCCAGACGTAGCAACCCCGCGATCCAGAATGTCGGTCGAGCGATCCAGTGGCACACGTCAGTATTTGAACATTTCGCGGATTCACTGTCCAAACACGCGGAAATCCGAGAGTCCGTATTGAGACTTAGTCTAAAGGGTGAATGGGATGTTTTGGCCGCGGCGATTTTGGCGCATCAGACAACTTTTGGTCTGTCACAGTGGGTGATGGGTAAAACATTCTTCTTCAATGAAGAGCGATCCGGAGCCGCCGCGAATAAGAAGGTTCGGGACAGTCTCCTTACCTCACTGCAGGGGCATATGATGAGTGTTATCGCAGTTTCCTTGAGCTTGCGCGCCGAGAAAACGGTGTCGCCTGCGCAACTTTCTGCGTTGATCCGCCATGCTCTCGCCCAGACCGTAGAAGAGGAGGTGCGTACATTTTTCAACCTACTACTCGCGCCGGATTTCGTTTCTTTAGATTGTTCGATAACTGCGTTGCTCTCGCTGATAGAGATTCTTCCGATTATCGACCGGTATGAGCTCTTTGTAAAGATTGCCATCTTGGCCAACGCGCAAGCGCATCCCGATGCAGTACGCTTCCAGAGAGCATTGGCGAAACTTTCCCAAGCTATCGACGATCCATGTTTGAGGTTCTCGTCCGAAGTCATGAATCCTGAATCGATTTCTACAAACCAACTTGAAGAGCGACTTATCGATGTATGGGACATGTATGTTCGCGGCGAATACAACCGTTCCGCGCGCGAAGCGGGAACGCTCGCCGGATCCGCTGCGGAGACATTCCAAGCACACGAGCTGTATACCAAGTCGGCTCTATATTCAAAGGTTCCGCCCCCGGAATCCCGATCATCACTATTGGAGTCGCTCTGGCACCATCTACGAATTATTTACGACAAGGCCGAACTGACAGAAGACTCACTAGCGCACCTGGCGGCGATCGCGCTTAGGCTAGGTGATTCCGCGTTATCCTATAGCTTACTCGCAACATGCGAACTGCATTCAAAGCCCGAGCCTGACAGTCGACTGCTTCGATGCGCTGCCTTCACCGCGAGAATGCATGGACCGCGAAATCTGGAACATGGTTTTGACGAAAAGGCGTCAATCTCCTACCTGCGAAACCTCTTCAAACTCTACCCGCGTAGTATATCACTTCAGTTCTTTCTGGCGGTCGCTCGAAACGATACAGTTCTTTTAGCCACGCTGCCGGGGATACCCGCGCCGCGAGTTAGTTTTTTTCTGGGCTTATCAGCAATGCGCAAGGGTGAATTTAGCGTGGCCTGCGAAGAGCTTGAGAAATTCCTCGAAGACGCCGGCAGCTCTGACCACCCTTGGTCACCGTTCGCAGTTGAAGAGGCGAGGATTGTGCTGGCGCGGGCGCTCGCGATTCTTGGGAGAGTTGAACGACTACAGCAGGTAGTCGTCGAATCATATCTAGAACGCACCCACTCGATAAAGCGATTTGCCCTACAGAGCATCTATGCGCTTTGCTTCAAGGAACGGATGCGCATTGCCTCGGATATCCACCACCCAATCTTATCTTATCTTGCAAACGATAACCCTCACACGGTGTCGATGGCGGTAAATCTATTTCTCTTAAAGAATGAGTGCGTTAAGCCGAGTGATGTTACATTATTACCGAGCAAGGTTTCCTCTACTGCAACGCTCTACTTTTTTATTCAGAGGGTGTGCGTTCCGGAGGTTTTGGATTCCCTCGATTTTAACTCCACTGCAGAAGTTGAGGAAGAACGAATCAAGCTCCTGCGGTGGCTTGCAAAAGCCGACGAGTCTCTTCGGCCAGTCTGCCAAGCTGAGATCCTTCGTATCACGGAAGCTGCCGAATTGCGCGAAGCGCTCCATAGAATCGAAGGTAGTCGAGTCGAGGTGAATTTGGCCGGAATCCGAGAGGCGCAGGAGTCCAGATTCAAGGAGATGTTTTTCCGTTTCGCGGCATTTCGCGAGGTGATTCCTCATATCGCCAACATTGCCCTTCAGCCGCTTGGTTTATCGCCGGCTGGCGATACGGTTTACGCCGCGACTCGTGACGATTTCCGGAGGCTGATTTCTGCGAAAGAAGGTCAAGCTCATCTCATCCTATTATTTTCCGAGTCATTCCGCGAGATTCGAGATGCATTTTTGAATAGTCCTCAGTTCGGATTAGATGCGTGTTTGAGTGTCCGGATTCGTCACGGAATCCTGACGCAACACATCCGCCGCCCTTTCTTCCAAGATCGCTTATTCATCGATCCAAGCGACACGAAGGACGGAGGGGTCCTTGAGTTTTGGAATGGACAGATCGGTGTTCCGGATGAATCGTTCGATGTCCTATCGCAATTGTTGCGCGATCTGACGGAGGAGGTTGTCGACTTGGCGGATGAGATCAAGGACGAATGGATTCAAGTTAAGACCGAAACGCGAGATAATAGAGGGCTTTTCGACTTCTCGTTCGACGACGCCCTTTTGGCAGAGCTTTTTGTGCAGCGGGGTATTGCGAAGATGGACTACAACGGATTCGTGGAAGCTATATTTGTGATACTGTTTGAACGTACTCGAACTATCTTGTCGGCCGTCCGAAAGAAGGTTCATGGAGCGTTATTGCAGCGGCTGAACGATATTCTACGGGATGCGGAATCTACGGCGGCACAACTTCAAGCGCGTCCTGGTTACTCGCAGCTCCGGGACGCACTTTCCCATTGCCGAACTGAGATACAAGCTGCCATTCAGACAATGAGCCGATGGTTCCTTGGCAGCGATGTGTCTCTTATGGAGGATGTGACCATGCAGCTAGCAGCGAACACTGCCGCGGGTATGGTTGACCGACTGCATCCTGGCATGAGGGCGCACATCAAAGTCCTTGTGAAGAGTGCCTTTAAGCTGAAGGGCAGGTATTTCAGCGCATTTGTGCATCTTTTGTTCTTTCTGATCGACAACGCGCTTCGCCATGCCGGCATTGCGGAGAGCGATTTGCTCATTGGGTTAGAGATCACGTGTGAATCGAATTGGATTGTAATTGCGGCTCGAAACCAGTTGAATCCGGAGAAAGATCCTGAGGATTGTGCAAAGCATATGAATGCGCGCGTCGCGGATCTCCTTGAACGCTTCGATTTTACCAAGGTGCGCTCCGAAGGTGGTTCAGGACTGGTCAAGATTCTAGCGGCTGTGACATTGGAGTTCAGCGCTTTGCGCTATCATGTTCACGTTTCGTCCGAATTTGGAAACTGTCTTCAAGTTCGAGTGGAATTTGAGGCCGCCGGCATTGTCGCATGAAGGTATTAATAATTGATGACTCTGACTACAAGGTGGAGAGCTTGACTTCTCTTGTGGGTCAGGTGTTGCCGCTCGCAACAATAAAGGTAGCGCGAGCTTTTAAATCCGGGGTTTCGCTTGCGCGTCAGGAACACCCCGATATGATATTGCTCGACATGAGTCTTCCTACGTTTGAGGTTAGTAGCGGCGAAACGGGGGGGAGAACGCGACCATTTGGAGGGAGAGAGATTCTGCGCGAGCTAGAATCAACGGGACATATGACTAATATCATCGTGGTAACCCAGTTTGATCGTTTTGGCGAACGCAACCAATCCCGCGAGGATTTAATGAGTGAGTTAAAGGCTGAATTCCATGACAGAATCGTTGGAGGTGTGTACTATGGGGCTGTGGATTCGACGTGGCGGGAGTCCCTGGCAGCCCTTCTCGAAAACTTTAAACCGAATCCGTGAAAATCCTGATTGTAGACGATTTGGACAATAAAGCGGAGGCTGTGACGAGCTTGTTGGAATCTTTTTGCGACGGGCGCAGCGTCACCATCTCTCGGTGTAGAAGCCTTGCAAGCGGCAGAAGTGCCCTCGCTAAAGTGCAATTCGATTTGTTGATTCTCGATCTGATGCTGCCCGTTCGTGATGGGGGATTGCCTAAGAATAACACGGGAGTCGATCTTTTGGAGGAAATCGTAGCGGGTGATACTGTGTTCAAACCAACGCATGTCGTCTGCCTTACGGAGTACCCTGACTTGGGTGCTGTGATCGCATCAGAACTCGAACGCAGCCTTCTCCATGTCATCACCTTCGACGAAAAGACTGGTGTTTGGCGTGATGTGCTGAAGTGCAAAGTGAGCTATATCGCTGAGCGAATGAAGTCGGTTGGGAGAGCGCCTGAATCTTATATTGCCGATGTTGGGATTGTTACATCGTCACCAGCGATTGAACTTGAGGAGGTCCTGCACACGACGGGGGCTTTCAAAGGTGAGTTCAATCGAGAGGACGCCCTCCATTATTATTTGGACGACTGGGTGTCGTCTTTTGGCCGTCCCCTCAAAGTGGTTGCCTGTGCTGCGCCTCAGATGGGAATGACTGCGGCGGCTATTACTTCAATGAAGTTGATCGAGCGATGGCGCCCGCGGTTTTTGGTGATGTCCGGAATAGCGGCGAGTACAAAGAAGGAGCTTAATTTCGGCGACGTTCTCGTGGGTGAGATGGTTTTTGACTATGGCAGTGGAAAGATTGTGGACACAGCTGCAGGTCGCCGCGTATTCGTTGCCGATCCGCGGTTGTTGTCTATTGACGTACAACTCAAGGCGTTGTTGCAGAAATGCGAGCGAGAACAACCGTTTGTAGGCGAGTTCATGCAAGCGTGGAGAGGGAGGACTCTCGGTTGGCTTCCAAGAATCAACTTGGGTGTAATCGCGTCTGGGGCCGCCGTTATTCAGAGTAATAAGTTAGTGAAGGAGATTTTGAAGACCTCGCGCAAGGTGGTTGGATTAGACATGGAAGCCTACGGGGTAGCTACGCCGCAAGTCTTTGTAGTGAGCCACGTCCTCGAGTCATGATCGCGAAATCCGTCTCCGATTTTGCCGACGAGAAGAAAGGGGATGACTGGCAACGTCTTGCGGCCTTTACGAGTGCTCAGTTCGTTCGTGCTTTTTTCAGGGATTCGCCGGACTTGTTTGAAGCCCTACGTGCTGCTGATTCCCATGATTGAGAATAAGGCAAATTGGTGCCCGGAATTTTGTGTGGAACAGTGTTTTAGGCGCAAGATGGGCTGAGTGCCCCTGCGGCAACGCCGAAATCTGCTTGTGGAACAGTTTCATGTAGGTGTTGTGAGAATCGGTGCTGCGATGGGTGGTGAAAACTCAACCCTTCCACTCACTCTCATGAACACTCCTGCCCCTTCCTACCCTGCCTCCTGCACCTCCAGCGCGTCGCTCACTCATTCCGGCGGCGATGCTGTCCTTCAATCCACCGGCAACCAGTTCTGCGATGACCTCGGCGGGCACAATGCACCGTTCGACGATGTCCGCCAGCAGGTCAAAGTCCGGCAAGGCCGCCACGAGGGCGATCAATGGACTGCTATTGATGACTGGCGAAGGCTTCACGGGCCACGGCGAATTCCTTCCTCAACTCATCTTCGTCCATGTTAATGGTGGAGACGCCAAAACGCTCCAGCGCAAGAAGGAAGCGCACACGATCCAATCCGGCCATGCGGGCGCCTTCGTCGGACGAAAGCCTGCCCAACTCATACAATTTGGCGGCGAGGGCCGTGCGGGCATCGCGCTCGAATTCCCCGCGAGACATGTTCAAGACGTCCGGCAGGAGGTCGGGGTACTCGACGGTGAAGGACTGGCTCATGGCCGGAAGACTAGCATCACGGCGGAGGTGGCGGCAAGTTCCCCCAGCGAAGCCACGACCGAAAGCGAAACAGCCTCGGCGTCCGCCAGCTCGAGCCTGATTCGTGGAAGGAGATCGAGCACCGTTACCCGATCGGCAAACAGGTTAAGGGAACGTGCGCAACATGACCGCGTACGGCGCCTTCGTGAAGCCGGAGGAAGGAATCCACGGCATGGTGCTCGTTTCCGACATGAGCTGGACCCACAGCATCAATCACCCAAGCGAAATGCTGAAGAAGGGCGAGGAAGTCGGAGCGGTCGCGTTTCATAACTCCTCGCCCGTTGCCACCTGGCCCTGCCGGAGGAAGGCCTTGATCAGTGCTCCCTCACCGCAAATGGCCATGCCTGCAAACCATTTGTACCAACGGCCCGCTGGCACCTCGGGATTCGAGGCGGCCCAGTCCGCCACGAGACCGACCTGGACCGCCGTGATCTCGCGCTCATGGATTCGGTCGGCCAAGTGGGCCAACAGCGCTTCGGCGGCAACGTTTAGGTATCGGCGTCTGGACCTACGGGCCCATACCAGCCCCAATGTAGTGCGTCTTTCAGCGTCTCGATCTCAGCGGGATCGCTCGCATCGGCGAGGCGTTGTGCGATCACCGCCAACTCGTCGCCGGTCAGCATCCGATCGGGTTTGAGCGACCGCGCAAAAGAGGCGACTTCCAGCCGATCCGGGGTCGGAAGAGCTTTGATTTGCTCGATGATTTGCGCAGCGCTCACGAGCCACTACTTACGCGAGGATAGTCCGTTCTGCAATGCGCACGTTGCGTCTCCCATCTCTCGTGGACCGAGCGCATCACCCGCCTGAGCGACATCCTCACCGGCGGACAGAAGCTCGAGGCGGTCGTCCTCGGCGTCAAGCGGACGAGCAGAAGCTCAGCGTTGGCGTGCGCCAACTGGAGCCAAATCCGTGGGCCGAGATCAAGCGACCCACTCACTCAAGGCGAGCTACAGCAGGCGATCGACAGAGTAAACGACCTGATGAACGCGCTGCGCCGACCGGTGCCGTGAGCTGGGCTTGGCGTTTCGGCTGAGCCATGCTAGAGAGACACGATGCAGACACTCGCCGATGAGCCGCTGACGCTTACCCCCGAGGAGCAGACTGCCTTCAACGTGGCGCGATGGGTGGAGCTTAGCGCTGATTCTCAATGGGAGCATTGGGAAGGCCGAATCGAAACCGATGAGTATGGGAATGTCATTATGATGCCGCCACCCGCGCCGATTCACGGTCGCGCCGAAGTCGAAATCGCTGTCCTCCTAAAACAACTGTTGGGAGGAGTTGCCGTCACCGAGTGTCCCGTCTCGACGGCAAAAGGCGTAAAGAGCGCGGACGTGGCGTGGATGTCGAATGAGGCTTGGGACGAGGGAAGGAACGCGCCTTGCCTGTCGACAGCACCGCCGATCTGTGTGGAGGTTCTTTCTCCAAGCAACCGTCGCGGCGAGATGGTGCGGAAGAAGAAGCTTTATTTCGGGGCCGGCGCCGCGGAGGTGTGGTTCTGCGATCGGAAGGGACAAATGACGTTCTTTCTGTCGCCGGAAGATGCAGGCAGCGTGGCATCCCGGCTCTGTCCGGCGTTTCCCGCCACCGTCGGTGTTTAAACGGCCCGGATCACCGTCGGCCAGGAGTTGGAGGCGGTCGTCCTCGGCGTCAACCGCGGCGAGCAGAAGATCAGGATCTCTGCGCCATTGAATACTGCTTGACGAGCCGCGGCGGAGCGGGCAACGTCCACGCCCCTTTGCAAAAGGACGTTTTTTATGAGCAGAATCTGTGAAATCACCCAGGCGAAACCTTCAAAAGGGTCCATCATCCATCGGCGCGGCCTCGCCAAGAAGAAAGGCGGCATCGGCCAGCACGTGACGAAGGTGGTTTCGCGCACTTTTCAGCCGAACTTGCGGACGAAGCGCATTTGGGTTTCGGAACTGAAGCGCTTTGTCACGGTGAAGCTGACGGCGCGGGCGCTAAAGACGGTGACGAAAAACGGCGCGCTGCCCACCTTGAAAAAGGCTGGTCTTCTGTAGAGCGGCTCCCTCATCTCGCAGTCCCGTTTCTTTCCCGAAGCGAGCACCACTTCCGCCCTATGCCGTTCAGTGTCACGAGCAAGAAGTCGAACAAACAGTACTTTCTGCATGAGCGGAAGCAACTGCTCAAAGGCGGGCAGCAGGTGACGCTCTACTTTTTCGCTGGGGAGGCGAAGGAAGGGGCGATCGAGGCGCTTCCGGCGGGGTATGAGGTCTCGGAGGGGGCAACGGGGTTGCCGCTCCTGAAGAAAAAGAGGGCCGAGGCTGCGGCTGAGGGGTAAGGGGAGGCGGGCCAGCAAATCAGAGTTTGCGCAGGCGCGGGCGCCAGTGTGGAATCGCCGGCTCTCCACGCTGCCGGCTCCCAGTCGCCTGCGGGAGACGCCGTCACTTTGCTCGCTCGCTCTTCATGAAGCTCTTCATTCCAGGTCCCGTTCAAGTCTCCGACAAAACCTTCGCCGCGCTTGGTCGCCCGATGATTGGGCATCGCAGCGGAGACTTCAAAAAGCTGTACGCCGCGATCCACCCGCGCCTGCAGGAACTCTTTGGCACGCGGCAGCCGGTTTTCCTCTCCACTTCCTCGGCTTGGGGCGTGATGGAAGGGGCGATCCGCAACCTCGTCGGCGAGGGGAAGGTGCTCAACTGCATGTGCGGAGCCTTCTCGGACAAATGGCTCGACGTGGCAAAACGCTGCGGCAAACAGGCTGAGGGATTGCAGGTTGAATGGGGACAGCCGATCCGCGGTGCGCAGATTCGCGAGAAGCTCCAGGCGGGCGGGTTTCAAGCCGTCACGGTCATCCACAATGAGACTTCCACCGGCGTCATGAGCGATCTGCGGGAAATCGCGGCGGCGGTGCGGGAATTTCCCGAAGTGATGCTCATCGTTGATAGCGTCTCCTCCTTCTCCACGGTGCCGATTCCGATGGATGAACTCGGCCTCGACGTGCTGCTGACCGGTTCCCAAAAGGCGCTCGCCATGCCGCCTGGGCTGGCGCTTTTCTCCGCCAGCGAGCGGGCTTTCGCGCGAGCTGAAACTGTGCCGGGGCGCGGCTACTACTTCGACTTCATCGAGTTCCGCAAGAACCAGGCGGAAGACATGACTCCCTCGACCCCCTCGATCTCCCACATCTATGCGCTGCAATCAAAGCTGGAGGACATCTTCACCGAAGGGGTGGAGGCGCGCTACCGGCGGCACGCGGAAACCAACGGGATGATGCACGATTGGGTGCGGCGGCACGGCTTCGACTTCTTTGCGCCCGAGGGTTTCCGCTCGAAGGGGCTGACTTGCGTCGCCAACAATCGCGGGCTGGAGGTGGCGGAATTCGTCAAGCGGCTCAAGGAGAAGTACGGCTTCATCATCGACGGCGGCTACGGCAAGCTGAAAGGCAAGACCTTCCGCATCTCCAACATGGGCGACGAGACCCCGGCCACCATCGCCGAACTGATCGCGGCCCTGGACGACTGCCTGGAGATGTAGGAACTGAGGCGCGTTTGCTGATCGAGCGGTGGAGAAGGGGCAGCGTCGGGCAGCCAGTGCTTCGGCGATTGGGGCTCGGGCTCCAATTGAGCGATTCCGAGCAGGAGCACGATAAAGCGGAATGGTCGCGCCGCTCGCGCTTGACGCCGCGAGGGGCGGGGGTACTCTGCACGGCGCAGGGGAGCCGCACGGCTGAGAGTCCCGCACCAGTTTTGCCCGAGCGCGCTGCCCCTTGTTGCGTGACGGCAAAACTGGTGCGGGAGACCCTTTGAACCTGATCCGGCTCACCCCGGCGTAGGGAGCAAGACCTCCACTCCCGGAGACTCTCAGACCGGACGCGCGCCTCGGCTGCCTCCTTATGATTGCCTCCAGCGAATCCTTCGAACTCGAACCGCACTCCAGCGCGCCGCTCCCCAATTCGCGCAAGGTGTATCTGGAGGGTCAGCTCTTCCCGGAATTGCGGGTGCCAATGCGCGAGATCACCCTGTCGCCGACGAAGGACCTGCGCGGCACGATGCTGCCGAATGAGCCGGTGCGCGTCTATGATACGAGCGGACCGTGGGGCGACGAGGCGTTCGCCGGGAACGTCGAGGGTGGACTGCCGGCGCTGCGGGAAGCGTGGATTCGCGCGCGCGGTGATGTGGCTGAGTACGACGGACGGAGCGTGTCGCCGCAGGACAATGGCTTTCTTTCGCCCACCCATGCCGCTGCTTCGGCGACGGCGCGCGCGAATGGCTCGGCGCACACGCCCACCTCGACTTCCGCCGGCCTTTGCGCGCCAGCGCGGGGCATCCGGTCACGCAGCTCTGGTATGCCAGGCAGGGGATCATCACGCCGGAGATGGAGTACATCGCGCTGCGCGAAAATCAGGGGCTCGATGCGGTGCGCGACACCATGGGACCGGACGCGCCCCGCGCCTCGCTGGCGCATCAGCACGCCGGCACGGAAGGGCGCCGCGATGCGCCGGGGATTTTTGCGCAGTTTCCGCAGCGTCTGCCGAAGCGGATGACGCCGGAATTCGTGCGCGACGAAGTCGCCGCAGGCCGCGCCATCATCCCCGCGAACATCAATCACCCGGAACTCGAGCCGATGATCATCGGCCGCAATTTCCTCGTGAAAATCAACGCGAACATCGGCAATTCCGCCGTCGCTTCGAGTATCACCGAGGAAGTGGAAAAGATGCGCTGGGCGACGAAGTGGGGCGCGGACACCGTGATGGATCTCTCGCACCGGCAAGAATATCCACACCACGCGCGAATGGATTTTGCGCAACTCGCCGGTCCCCATCGGCACGGTGCCGATCTATCAAGCGCTCGAAAAGGTGCATGGCCGCGCGGAGGAGCTGACGTGGGAGATTTATCGCGACACGCTCATCGAGCAGGCGGAGCAGGGGGTCGATTACTTTACGGTCCACGCGGGGGTGCTGCTGCGCTTCATCCCGATGACGGCGCGGCGCGCGACCGGGATCGTCTCGCGCGGGGGATCGATTCTCGCCAAGTGGTGCCTGGCGCATCACCAGGAGAATTTTCTCTACACGCATTGGGACGACATTTGCGAGATCATGGCGGCGTACGATGTGAGCTTTTCCATCGGCGACGGCTTGCGGCCCGGCTCGATCGCCGACGCGAACGACGAGGCGCAATTTGGCGAACTGGAGGCGCAGGGCGAGCTGACGCGGCGCGCTTGGGAGCACGGCGTGCAAGTGATGAATGAAGGCCCCGGTCATGTGCCGATGCATCTCATCCAGGAGAATATGCAGAAGCAGCTCGAGTGGTGCCACGAGGCGCCCTTCTACACGCTCGGCCCGCTCACCACCGACATCGCCCCCGGCTACGACCACATCACCTCCGCCATCGGCGCGGCGATGATCGGCTGGTTTGGCTGCGCGATGCTTTGCTACGTCACGCCCAAGGAGCACCTCGGGCTGCCGAACAAGAAGGACGTGAAAGACGGCGTCATCGCCTACAAGATCGCCGCGCACGCCGCCGACCTGGCCAAAGGCCATCCCGGCGCGCAATACCGCGACAACGCTCTAAGCAAAGCGCGCTTCGAGTTCCGCTGGGAGGATCAATTCAACCTCGCGCTCGACCCCGAAACGGCCCGCGAATTCCACGACGAGACTCTTGCCGCAGGAAGGCGCCAAGACCGCGCATTTCTGCTCCATGTGCGGCCCGCACTTCTGCAGCATGCAGCATCACCGAGGATGTCAGACGGTATGCGGCGGAACAGGGTATCGCCGAAGAACAGGCGCTCGCCGAAGGAATGGCCGCCAAATCGAAAGAATTTGTCGAGGCAGGTGCGGAGGTCTACAAACCGGCGTGATGCGCATGCGTTCGATGAGCCGAAGCGCGCAGGTCGGCGCGCTAAGACAGACTGACCGAAGGCCAGCCCGAAGGGCGATGCTGCGGGGTCGCAGCATCGTCAACATCACCGAAGACGTGCGGAAGTACGCCGCCGAGCAGGCGATCTCCGAAGAAGCCGCCCTCGCCGCCGGAATGGCGGAGAAGTCGCGCGAGTTTGTAGAGAAGGGCGCGGAGGTTTACGCCAAGGCGTGAAAGCCGTACATCTTGACTCATGAAATTCGCCACCGTGCTCGACCGGGATGAAGACGGAGTCTGGATTGCGGAGTGTCCCTCCATTCCGGGCTGTGTCAGCCAGGGCCAGACGCGGGATGAAGCGCTCGTCAATATCAAGGAGGCCATCGCACTCTGCCTCGAAGTCCGGGCGGAGCGCGGGATGCCGCTCACCATCGAGACGCAACAAGTCGAAGTCTCGGTGTAATGCCGCAGCTTCCAATCATGAGCGGACGCGACGTGGTGTGCGTGTTCGAAAACCACGGTTGGCAAGTCGTCCGGCAGCGCGGCAGCCACATCATCTTGGTGAAGGCCGGTCAGAGCGTTACGTTGTCCGTCCCAGATCACAAGGAGGTCGCCAAAGGAACGCTCCGCAGCCTGATTCGCTCCGCTGGAATGACCGTTCAGGAGTTCGCCACGTAAGGTCTGCCAGATTTCCCCCCACCAAACTGATCACCGCTGTGAACCGCAAAAACGCCGCCGAGCAAGCCATCTCCCAAGGAGCCGCCCTCGTCGCCAGCATGGCGGAGAAGTCGCGGGAGTTTGTGGAGCCGGGCGCGAAGGCGTGAGACTTCAGTGCTCAGACGGTGCGCATCTACCTCGACAACAGCGTCCTCAACCGCCCGTTCGATGACCAGATGCAACCGCGCATCTCCCTCGAGACCCGCGGGTTTAGCTTAGTGCTGAGTTTGATCGAGGCCGGTAAGGCGGAGCTCGTCGCCTCGCCGATTCACACGCTCGAGAACAGTCGCAATTTGCTCACCGTTCGGCGGCTCTGGGTGGAACAGTGCCTGCGCCTCTCCACCCACTTCGTGGTCCTCAACGACGCGATCCGCAATCGAGCCCGCGAACTGCAGGGCCAACGTCAAACGCCCCTTGATGCCCTCCATCTCGCATGCCCCGAGGCTGGCGCAGCCGATTGGTTCCTTACTTGTGATGACCGGCTGACTAAGCGATATGTTGGAACGCTGAGGGTCCAAACACCCTCGGTATTCATCTCCAGCCTGCCTACGCCATGAGCATCACCGTCGAAAACGAACTCGCCACCATTGAGGAGGCGACCGCCATCCTGCTGGAGAAGATGCCTGCCTCCAAAGTCGCCCGCCTTTTCGCCAATCTCAAAGTCGGATCTGGCGACTACGTAAAAACGCGCGAGCAACTCTTTGCTGGAGAGACTGTCGAGAACTTGTTCGAGCGAGCTGAAGCTGCGGAGTAACTTTGGGCGCAATGCAACCCATGAGCGATACTGCGTCGGAGATCGCGCAAATGGTCCACAACCGCCTGATGGCGTTGTCCGGGGGCCGAGCGGTTCCTCAGGGGCGCCCAAATGTCCAAGGCTGCTCGCCGCATAGTTTTGGCCTCCCTGCCCGCCGATTTGCTCGGGGACGTGCGGAGGCGGCTACTTTTCGAGCGCTTTTACGGGGAGCGTCGACCGCGCGCTTCTGAGTGCGATATTACAGCGCCACGCTTTGAGACTCCCCTCCTCATCACCATGCCATGACGCCTGAGATGCGCCGCGTTCTTTCCCGGCTTCCTTATCCAGAAAAGTTGCGCCGAGTCGCCGAACTCATCGACTTCTCGGGTCGGATTAAGGCCGCGCGATCATCCTCGGCAGGTCCGGTCTCGAAATCGGGGCAGCCTGAGAATCGACGGCGAAACTCTGCCGGTTGAGGGTTCCCAAAACCAATGGAAACCCTTGACGCCAATCTGCTGGAGGCTGCGACGCAAAAGCTTGTCGAGGAATTCCAGCCGGAACAAATTTGGCTGTTTCGGATCGCACGCTTGGGGCGATCCTACTGACCACAGCGACGTGGATCTCATGGTGGTCGTCAAGAACAGCCACGAGCCGTCGATCCGCCGCTCACAGCGTGCGCTCCGATGCCTCGGCTCCCTGCGCTTGCCGACGGATGTCATCGTGCCAACCCAAGCGCAGGTCGATCGCTACAAACACCTGCGAGCTTCGTTGTTTCATCAGGTCCTGAACCGGGGACGGAAGCTCTATGGATGAACCCCTGCGCGAGCTCGTCCGCAACTGGATGACGCGTGCGAGCCACGATCTGCGTGCCGCGAGTGCCCTCGCCGATCTCGAAACACCTCCCTTGGACATCGCCATCTACCACTGTCAACAAGCAGCCGAGAAAGCGATCAAGGGATGGCTGCAAGGACTGGATGACCCATTCACCAAGACGCACAACGTGGTCCAGTTGGTGAAGCAAGCCTGCGATTCTGACGCCAGCTTTTCGCAACTCGACGACGCTGCCGCGCTCCTCACGCCCTATGCGATTGCGTACCGCTACCCCGGCGGCGCTTACGAACCGATGCCTGCGACGGAGGAGTTCGACGAGGCTCTCCAGCAGGCGCAGCGTATTTTTGATTTCGTGCTGAAACGGCTTCCTATGGAAGCCAAACCATGAACATCATTCGAACCGGAATGGCGCAGCTCCTGCAACTGAAAGACAGCCCGGCGGACCTTTACAAGGGCACGTACCGACGTTCGAGCGCCCTCAGCAAAGTGCGCTTCGAGTTCCGCTGGGAGGGATCAATTCAACCTCGCGCTTGACCCCGAAACCGCCCGCGAATTTCACGATGAGACCTTGCCGCAGGAAGGCGCCAAGACCGCCCACTTCTGCAGCATGTGCGGCCCGCACTTCTGCAGCATGCGCATCACGGAGGATGTCAGACGGTATGCGGCGGAACAGGGTATCGCCGAAGAACAGGCGCTCGCCGAAGGAATGGCCGCCAAATCGAAAGAATTTGTCGAGGCAGGTGCGGAGGTCTACAAACCGGCGTGATGCGCATGCGTTCGATGAGCCGAAGCGCGCAGGCGGGCGCGCTAAGACAGACTGACCGAAGGCCAGCCCGAAGGGCGATGCTGCGGGGTCGCAGCATCATCAACATCACCGAAGACGTGCGGAAGTACGCCGCAGAGCAGGCGATCTCCGAAGAAGCCGCCCTCGCCGCCGGCATGGCGGAGAAGTTGCGGGAGTTTGTCGAGCAAGGGGCGGAGGTTTACGCCAAGGCGTAAGCTGGTTAAGTTGCTCGCCATGAAAGCCGCATTGGTTGAACCGGAGGTCATCACGAGAAAGGGGAAACCCGTTTCCGTGATTATCCCGATCAAAGAGTACGAGGCCTTGCTGAAGCGCCTCGAGGAAGCGGAGGATCTTGCTTACCTGAAAGAGGCCCGGAGCAAGCCTCTCTCCTTCCGTCCGCTCAAGGATTATCTCGCGGAGCGGAAGAAGCCCCGTGTTTGATGCGCTACGAACTTATCATCTACTGGAGCAAGTCCGACGAATCGTTCGTAGTGGAAATCCCCGAGCTCCCCGGCTGCATGGCCGACGGCCAGAGCTACGAAGAGGCGGTGGCGAACGCGCAGGAGATCATTGCCGAGTGGATCGAAGCCGCCCGCGCGCTGGGCCGGCCAATCCCGGAACCGCGCGGGAAGCTGGCGTATGCCTGACCTGCTTCGCAAGACTCGACTCCGATGCAAAAACCGCGGCTTGCCGCAGCGGTTGATCGCGAGCAATGTGCGCGACATGAAGAAGGCTCAGGAAAATTGATGCCGGCGAAGAGTGGCTGCGCCGATGCTTCGAGCACGAGGCCACGCACGAGATTGCCTTCGCCTCTCCCCGCGCCCTCCTCGAAGCCCGCCTGATCGCGTCCATGGACAAGTCTCGCCCCGGCGACCCGCACTTCTGCTCGATGAAAATCACCAAAGAGGTGCGCAAACACGCCGCCAAGCAAGGCGTGAGCGAGGACGCGCTCGCGAAGGGCATGGTGGCGAAGCGGAGGAGTTTGTGGAGCGGGCAGCGCAAATATAAGCTAGAGTGCAATCCCGCGTTTCGGAACGCGCGCTGCTCGCTTCGCTCGTAGCCACCCCGACTATGGAACAAAATAGCGATGAACTTGACCAGGAGGTCATCCTCGATCACTCGCGCCGGCCGCGAAATTTTGGACGTGTCGACAATGCTGGCATCTGCGTGCGAGGTAACAATCCGATATGTGGCGACGAAATTGAGGTCAGCGTACGGTTCAATTCAACTGGAGCACTCGAAGATATCAAGTTTTGTGGACGCGGCTGCGCGATCAGCCGGGCGTCAGCATCGCTCATGACCGTGCGGCTTAAAGGCAAAGGTTGCGATGAAGCCTTGGCTATATTCAGCGCGTTTCGCGATTTGCTGACGGGTAAAAGTCAAATGCTGGACGAAGAGTCCGGCGGATTAGCGGTGATGAGAGGCATTCACGAGTTTCCAGACCGAGTGAAATGTGCACTATTGCCGTGGCGCGCGGTACAGGAAGTGTTGCTGCGTCGCTCAGGAAGATACACGGTTTCCACTGAGACATTGGGGTCGCTCTGATTGCTTCTCGCTGGGCGTCAGGGCGGACTTTGTGCTTGCGTCCCGCAGCAGCGCTGGTTTTGATGCGCGCATGAATGCCGAACCACTTTCCGTTGCGGACGAAGAGCATCAAGAATCGGTGCTTGTCGTGTCCCGTGACCTGCTGGATGCTGCCTGCCCGCACACGTTCTCTCGGGAGACTGCACGAGTTGAATCAGCGGTTCTCGCGAACTCTCGTTTTATCAGCCGCAACGTGGCCGAGCACGATTTTCAGTACAAGCAGGTTATTCCTTATGTCGTGATTCGGCACGAGGGAAGCTACCTGCTTATTCAACGAACTGCCAATCAGACAGAAGCCAGGCTGCACAACATGTATTCGCTTGGTATTGGTGGGCACGTGAACAGCCGTGATACGTCGCAAAAGGGTTGCAATGCCATTACGCGAGGAATGCGACGCGAGTTGGAAGAGGAAATCAGGGTCGGCGCGGAGGAGTCCTGCACGCTGATTGGCGTTATCAACGACGATTCAACAGAAGTGGCGCGGCTCCACTTGGGCTTCGTGTACCTGCTTATCGCCGCCTCCCCGCAATATGCGATTCTAGAGGAGGGTCACTACACCGCTGCTTGGAAGCTCCCAGAGGAGATTGCTCCTTACTATAATGCGATGGAGTCGTGGGCTCAGATCGTGCATGACTTTGTGCTCTTTTCTGAGTTACCCGACCGTGCGCAAAGATGGATTCCCCCCCTAAATGACTAACATCGAGTCTAACGAAGGTCCCGCCAATAATGCCGCATGCGGGCCTGGAATTTTACGCCTGGTCGATTGGCAACACTGTCAGATCACCATCAAGGAACCAGGTAAGGACGGTAAGCCTATTGACCCCACCGCCGCGGATCAGACTGAGAAGGTCGTCCTTGATCTCCATGTGGGTAAACAGGTGTATCGGTCTCCCGGCAAGCCTGCCGATGAAGTAAGAGACAAGTTAGAAATTCGTCCACAAGAATGCCTCGGAATAGAGACGTGGGAAAAGATTTTTGCTCCCAATAATGTATTTGGATTTGTTTGTTGTCGTCATTCAATGTCGGCTAGGGGGCTATGGGTCGCTAATGCGAAGATTGATCCGTTCTTCGGAGCCCATCCGCACATCGGCTATCCATTGGTAATTACTGTTCTGAATGCTACACGCCGAACAATCGTTTTGCTTCCCAAGGAGGCGTTCTGCAGTATTTTCTTTAGCAGGCTCGTCGGTAACGTCGATGGTGGTCCACGGGAGGCTTACATCCACCGTCAATCGGCGAAGACGTTTTACCAAAGGCTCCACTACCGACTAGAACCGTTTTTTGTAAACATTGTTACCGTAGTGCTCACGGCGTTTTTCAGCTTTATCGTGTTCATATCGGGGAATCTGCTCCTCCGTAATTTCGAGAAGCAATCTCCTCCGGCCAATCCCCAGCCCCCCTCTCCGGCCACTCCGCAGCCCCCCTCTCCGGCCACTCCGCAGCCCCCCTCTCCGGCCACTCCGCAGCCCTCCTCTCCGGCCACTCCCCAGCCCGCCCCGCCGGCCACTCCTACCACCGCGATTCCGCTAAAGCCGTGAGCAATATTTCATCACAGATTCGCCCTTCCCCTGTCCTTAGTTTGGTGATCGTGGAAAGCACAGCGCTTGCTGGCGACCACGTAGCAGATGCTGGACGCATCCTGGTTTGCGTACGCGATCCAGCTACTAACATTCACCATCCGAGTGTTTTGAGCGTACCCACGCAACGCATTCCTTCCGTTTTGCTGCGGTCGATCGTGGATAAATGCGGACTGTCGTCAATGGGGGAGAGCAGTGCCGCGCTCGAAGGGGAGTGGGTAGATAGCCGGCAAACCAGCGGCCATGATGTCGTTGTTTACACAGTCGAATCGCTGCTCGCGCAGAAACTCGGGATAAGCGAAGGAGGAGGAGGCGGCGACGAATGCCATTTTCGCGCAAAGGCTGTTTGGCTGCAACAGGGAGATGCAGCATACGCGAAGAACAATGGCCTTGAGATCGAGCACGAGCCGATTGAGATGCTCTGCATTTTGGTTGTCGTCTCTAACCCGAGCTCCTTCCGACCGAGCACGCACTCCTACAGCCGCATTTTATGGACCGAAATATCGAACTTTCTCCTCTCGTATGAGCAGAAGAATGTTGAATGCGTTGATCCCTCGCTCAACTCCGTGGAGCTTTGCATCCACGGCGTCTGTGTGGCCACTGCCTACGAGTACCTGACGAAAAACCGCGCGCCTCGAGCAACTCCGGTTATTGAAGCATCTGGGTCGCTAACTCTCTGACGGACATGGGAACTTACGAGATCGAAATCAAAACCTTGCTTGGAAGCAAGAAAGATGCGGATGCGCTGATAGAAAAAATGAGGATTTCCGACCCGCATTTTCAAGAAATAACGAGACATCGGCAGCTAAACCATTATTTTGTCTGGGGTGAACTCGCAATACTTGTCGAGCGAGTTGAGAGCCATATAGACGCTGAAAAACTGCGATTACTCAGGGATATGGCAGTCCGCGCTAAAGATTATTCTGTCCGAACCAGACTTGCCGACAAAGACGTAATTCTGGTTATTAAAGCATCGGTCGATGATGCCAGCAGTTCGAATGGCACAGCTCGAATGGAGTTTGAAGCAATAACCCAAAATCTAACCTTGGAGCAACTCGATGAATTGCTCCTTGAGTCTGGCTTCGACTATCAAGCAAAGTGGTCTCGAGAAAGAACAGAATTCCGATTCCGGGAACTACAGGTCAGCATTGACAAAAATGCGGGTTACGGATTTCTGGCTGAGTTCGAATTAATGGTGGACGACCCCATTAAGGTCAGTGAGGCGAAAGAAACTATACGTGCAGCAATGAATGCACTAGGAGTTGAGGGATTACCGCAAGACAGACTCGAACGGATGTTCGCCTACTACAACGCAAATTGGGGCGATTATTACGGTACGGAAAGGACTTTCGTCATTGAGTGAGCAAAATAGCGCATCGCCACGTGCCAAACCTGGGAACTTATCAACCCCCAGTCTCAGCGCGCATTTTCGGCTGTCGACAACGGACCACGTGATCTGCTGCGCGACGCATGGCTACCAAAGCCCCCGGATAATCGCTTTCCAAGCTCGGAGAATCACCCAACGAGGACGTACCCACCCAATCAACGGGTTGATCGGCCTCCGCCTGGTGGAAGTCGGCCGAGTTTTCTATCACATTCACAGTAAGAGAACGCCTCTCCCATTCCGCGAGGAGTGCCTGATGGTTGCCGTTATAGAGAATGTATTGGTGCTTTGAAGCATCATATGGGACCGCGTAGATAGGAACTCCGACGTGCCCGGGCGACGTTCTATCCTTTCTCAACTGCGCAACAGTTTCGTCGTCGTCCACCGTGTTCATACGTTCTGTGTAAAGCCATTGGTCTGGCATCAATTCAGTTGTTTTCATGGTGTGCTCTCAATTCGACTCGCTCGCCCCAGATGGGAGACAGCAAAATTGGAGCTGAGCGCGTCTGCACACAGTAGGAAGAGGGAAAGGCGAACGCAAGACAAACTTCGGGATCCCGGCGTTCACTTGGGCACATAGCGGCATATGGACAGGCGAGGCCAGGTAGGAGCTAGGAGGGAGGCAGGGTGCGAGCGACTCGGGCTGGAAGGCAAGAGCAAGGCGGCTTCTCTCCCCAAAGTGCCGATGATGCGGTGGATCGTCGACGCGGATACGGTTTATGCGGCCTTGGGCGAGCCGGCACGGCGGCGAATTCTGGAGGCGTTGTTCGACAGGCAGCCGCGCCGCGCGAAGGCGCTCAGTGCGTCGGCCGGGAAGCGCTTCGAGGCGACACTGAAACATCTCGAAGCCCTCCTGACGTCGGGCCTCATCGTGACGGAACAGGATCCCACCGACACGCGGCGGCGCCTCTACACACTGGCGCCCTCGGTGAAGACTGCGACCACGCCGGAGGGACGGACGATGGATTTCGGTTACTGCGTGGTGCGGGTCGGCGTCTTGTAGCCTTGCTTTCACGCCCGGCGGCCTGGAGCGGAGGACCCTCACGTGCTCTTGGGTTTGATCTCCCCGCTCAGCAGTCGCTCCAAACCATCCGCGACCTCCAGCTCTTGCGCCCACTGCCTCATGTAGGGTTGATCCAAGACCTCGACTTCACGGCGACGACGCCAGCGGCATCGCCGAGTTGCCGATCCGAGGGCGACATACGGTTCCAGAGTAACTTATGTAGGATCAGATCCTCGGCTGTGGAGATCCACGCGGCCTCTCCGAAAAGCGTGACGCGGATACGTCGCCGGAGCATTTCCTGATCAAATGGCTTCGGGAGGGACAGCCAGAAATCCACCTTCAAGGCGGAGCGGGTATCGATCGCGTTGAATTGGTGCGGAGGCTGAAACACCCCCCGCACCGCCGCCTCTTCGAGGTAGAAGTCACCGCTGAATTCCTGGACGATCCGCAGCACGGCGGCCGCCGGCATCTGGACGACAAAATCCAAATCGTGGGTCGTTCGCGGAATGCCCCAGTAGTTGCTCGCCATCGAACCGGTCAGAAAGTACGTCACGCCGCTTCGCTCGAGGCGGCGCAAGCAATCCACGAGCAGCTCGCGCTCATTCATACGGAGCGGGCCAGCTCCAGGCGTCGGCGCAGCCATCGCTCCACCTCCGCAGCATCAGCGCCGGGATGCTGGCGCCGAATCCCTTCGCGGGCGATGTCGCACGACATCTCGTGCAACTCCAGCGCGATCGCCAGGCGTTGCTCTCCCGTCATCTCGCGATAACGCTCGATCTGCCGGGCCGATGCGGTTGCCGCTGTCATTGCTCCGACCCTACAGCGAACCGGCGAAGCGTGGAAGCCAACTGTGGCCTCTCTTCCGCGCTGCGGGAAGCTAGGTGGCGGAGTTTCCATGTGCGGCCCGCACTTCTGCTCCATAAAATCACCGAGGGCGTCCGCAAAAAGGCGGCCGAGCAAGCCATCACCGAAGAAGTGGCGCTGGACGCGGGATGGCGGAGAAGTCGCGGGAGTTTGTGGAGCAGGGGGCGGAAGTTTACGCGAAGGTGGAAGCCCCTTGCCAGACCGCACTGCTTCGTCGAAGACAATGGCATGACCTACGAGGAGCTGCCTGACGAATGGAAGGACTGGCTCGACCTCACCCCGATCCAACGCTTTCATGAAAGCGAGAAGATCTTCGCCAACTACCTAGCCATGGGAGGCTCCCTTGATCCCGACCCCGATCCGACAAGTCCTTTCTACGTTTCGGAAGAATCAGGTACAGGCGCTGCTTATGGGCGGCCAGGCCTGCGTGTTCTACGGCGCGGTCCAATTTAGCAAGGACGTCGATTTTGCCCTCCTCGCCAGTGAGGAAAACTACGCCCGCCTCAGGGTGGCGCTCCTGGCGCTGAAGGCCGAGCGAATCGCCGTCCCAGACTTCGATCCCGCGATCCTTGCCCGAGGCCACGCCGTTCATTTCCGATGCCGGATTCCGGAAGCGGCAGGTCTCCGCGTGGATGTCATGACTCGCCTCCGCAATGTCGCCGAGTTTGAGGCTCTCTGGGCGCGCCGAACGACCATCGAAGAGCCCGACGGGTCCTACGATCTCCTGGCCGTGGAAGATCTCGTGCAGGCGAAGAAAACTCAGCGATCGAGAGATTGGCCGGTCATTGAGGCATTGGTCGAAGGACACTACCGGGCCTTGCGAGCAGAACCGACTCCGGAGCGGCTCGCCTTCTGGCTCTGCGAAAGCCGGACTCCCGAGCGGCTCGTCCAACTCGTCCGTGATTATCCCGAACAGGCACGCGCCATCACCCATCGCCGGCCGCTTCTTGGGAAAGTTGGCGAGGCAACGCACGACGGCTTGGCCGAGGCCCTCGACGCGGAAGTGCGGGCGGAAATGGCGAAGGACCGAGCCTACTGGGAACCGCTCAAGCGCGAACTGGAAGCCATGCGCCTCGCCCAAGCGCGCGATCATCAAGCGTAATGCTGGACACCATTTTGTGAAGGATTACATATGTTATCCACGATCAGAGCCGTCCACCGGACTGTGACGTTGATCTGCGCGAACGTCATGACTTGACTGCACGACTAAGTCGCGCCGCCGTCCGCCATTGCTGAGCGGCACGCCTTTCCCGCTCTCCCATTCCCTTTGAGCGAGGTAACCGCGCTGGCTAACATCGGGTGTTGAGCTTCGGGACCCTGCTTCGCCGGCGTGAGGCTAATGCGTTCACGAAGTGCTCTGCTAACTTTTGGGAACGAGAGCGGCCTGGTCGCGAGCAGGGGAAAGAAGGCCGGTGCTTGCGGGTCCAGCCGAGAGCGGGTACAAGCAACCTGTGAAGACGCTCGATGCCGACCTTCTGCAGACTGCCACTGAGCGGTTGGTCGCGGAGTTTCAGCCAGAGCAAATCTGGCTTTTCGGCTCGCACGCGTGGGGCACGCCGAACGAGGACAGTGATATTGATCTAATGGTGGTGGTCGGCGAGAGCGAGGAGCGGCCGGTGCGACGCGACCAGCGCGCGCGCCGGTGCCTGGGAAACCTCGACGTTTCCGCTGACATACTGGTGCGGACGCGAAAGGAAGTGGACCGGGTGCGCGAAGTGCGGGGCAGTCTCACCCGTGAAGTGTTCCAGCGTGGGCGCCGGATTTATGGATGAGGTTCGGCGGCAACTGCTGCGCGCTTGGGTCACCAAGGCCGCTGGCGATCTGCGAGCCGCCCGGATCCTTGGCTCGACCGAGGATGCACTGCTCGATCCCGCAATCTATCACTGCCAGCAAGCGGCGGAAAAAGTGGTCAAAGCTTTTCTGGTTTCCAAGGAAGTCACGCCGGAGAAGACGCACGACATCGTCCGAGTGGTCTTGGCGGCCGCTGCGTTTGAGCCCCGTTTCAACGAACTCCGCGTGATGGCGGCGACCTTAACCCCGTATGCTTGGGCGTTCCGGTACCCCGATGACCTGGCCGATACCTATCCGGCGCGCGAGGAGTTCGAGCAAGCGCTGGGATCCGCGCAAACCATCTACGACTTCGTGCTGAGCCTGCTCCCGGCTGAAGCGCGACCGTGAGCGTGGTGGTCCGCTCGTCCGGCGCCTTTAAGACTGGCGCAGGTGACGAGAGGCGGGCGGCGCGATTGACGCTTGATCAACGCGCGCTCAGATTCGGGCGCTTCAGGGGCACTGATTTGGTGCGCCGTTTGCGAACCCTATGAATCCAGAGATACTTCCCGCAGAAACTCATCCGAAGCCGCTGCGGATGTGGCCGGCTTTGGTGCTCATGGTGATGATGGTGCTGTGCCGGTACTTGCCAAGGTTGATCGAAGGGGCGAGCAGCCAGTTTTGGTATGTGCCGGTGTTCTTCCCGTTGCTCGCCAGTGTGCTGATGCTGATCTGGTGGCTGGCGGGGAGCCGCGCGACGTGGCGCGAGAAGCTCGCGGGCTTCTTCGGATTCCTCGTGGCCGAGGCGGTGATCGTTTTGCTGAGCCATCCTACGATGCGGGGCCTGATCACCATCTATCTGACGGTGCCGCTCGGAATGATCGGCTTTGGACTCGGGGCTTACGGCGTTCGCCGGCAGCCATCGAGGCAGCGGGTCGGCGGCGTGCTGCTCGGGGCGGGGCTGGCGATGTCGATCACCCTGCTTTTGCAAAGCTACGGCATCACGGGCGCGTATGCGTTTGAGCTGCATGCGCGCTGGGCTCCGGCTCCGGGCTCCGGCACGTGGACGAAGAGCGCTCCGCCGAAGGCAGAGAGCTCGGGCGCCAGGATCGAGGCGGCCGTGGCCACTGCCGAATGGCCGGGCTTCCGCGGCGCGGATCGCATGGGGCACACGAAGACGCCCAAGCTGGCGACGGACTGGCAGGCGAATCCGCCGAAGTTGCTTTGGAAAAAACCCGTTGGCGCAGGTTGGTCGTCCTTCGCGGTCGCGGGAGCCTACGCCTTCACGCAGGAGCAACGCGGGCCGAGCGAAGTCGTCGCCTGCTACGAGGTGGCCACAGGCACTGAGGTCTGGACGCAGCAACGCGAGGCGCGGTTCGACGAGCCGATGGGCGGACCCGGCCCGCGCGCGACGCCGACGCTGGCTGATGGCGCGGTCTTCGTCACGAGCGCCTCGGGCCTGCTGCAACGCTTGAAGGCGGACACGGGCGAAGTGGTGTGGCAGCAGGATTTCAAAAGTCTCAGCGGGCGCGCGGCGCTCCCGATGTGGGGCTACGCGGCCTCGCCCTTGGTGACGAACTCGCTGGTCATCATCTACGCCGGCGGAGGAGGGGACAAAGGAGTGATGGCCTTCGACGCCGGGAGCGGACAACCGAAGTGGTCGGTGGCTTGTGGCCCCGAGTCGTATAGCTCGCCCCAACTCAGCAAAGTCCTCGGTGATGAGACGCTCTTGATGCTGACCAATGATGGCTTGCTCCTGCTCGATCCCGCGACCGGTCAGGTGCGGCTGAACTATGAGTGGAAGTTTCAAGGTTACCGCGCGCTGCAACCAACAGTCATCGGCGAAGATGTGATTTTACTGCCTACTCCAATGACGGAAGGAACGCGCGCGATTCGCGTGAGCAAGAAAGGCGACCAACTCGCGGCCGAAGAACTCTGGACCTCGAAGCAGTTGAAGACCGACTTCACCGAGCTCATCGCGCACGGAGGTTATCTCTACGGCATCGATGGCTCGATGTTTAGCTGTGTCGATCTCAAGACGGGCGGCGCGTGTCTGGAAGGGCGGTACGGTACGGCAAAGGCCAGGCGCTCTTCCTGGAGTCCTCCGACCAGATCTTGGTGGCCGCGGAAGACGGTCGCGTCGTCCTGCTGCAAGCTGATCCCACGGCGCACAAGGAAATCGCTTCCTTCCAGGCGCTTCAGGGCAAGACGTGGAACCATCCCGTGCTGGTCGGAGACAAGCTGCTGGTGCGCAATGCGACTGAAGCGGCGTGCTATGCGCTGCCCTTGGCGCCTTGAACCGCAGTCTGAATGCGCGTTGGCATTCTTCGCCGCCGGAAACGACTTCCGTCTGGACGCGCGGGGTGAGCGTCTGAGGTTTCTCAAGCTCACTCCCCAAGCAAAAGCCGCTCGCCGGGAGTCCCAGCGAGCGACTTAAGTGGCTTTGTTTAGGGTTGCGTGGCGGTGGGTTACTTGCTGGAGCCACCACTGGTTCCGCCGGTTGAGCTGCCGGTGCTGGTGCCGCCGGAGGTTCCGGTGCTGCCCGCGCCAGAGCCACTGGTGCCGGTGCTGCTCCCGCTCGTGCCGAACCCGTGGCCGGTGCCCGAGCCAATTCCGCCAGCACTGCCCGTGGAGGAACCGCTGCCCGCACCCGAGGTGCCCGTACCGGAGGTGCCCGTACCGGAGGTGCCCGTACCAGAGGTGCCCGTACCGGAGGTGCCGGTGCCGGAGGTGCCCGTACCGGAGGTGCCCGTACCAGAGGTGCCCGTACCGGAGGTACCGGTGCCGGAGGTGCCGGTGCCGGAAGTGCCCGTACCGGAGGTGCCGGTGCTGCCAGTCGAGGAGCCGGTGCCCGATGTGCCGGTGCCGAGCCCATTAGTCGTCGAACCAGAGCCCGTGCTGCCGCTCCCGGTGCCGCCAGTGGTGCTGCCGGATGTGCCGATAGTCGAGCCCGTGGTGCCGGTTCCGCTGCCGGTGGTGCCACTGGTGCCGGTTGTGCTGCCGGATCCAGCGGCGCCGGCGCCGGCGCCGCCTGCGGACGAGCCGCCGGAGCTGCCAGCCGCACCTTGCGCGAACGAGGTGGTGGAGAGGGCGCTAACCAGCGCCAATGTGAGGAGGGTTGTGGGGATATAGCGTTTCATAAGCAGAGTGGGAATCGGGCTGCTTTCGATAGGCGGCCCGCTGTTCACCCCATCCGGGTGGCCCCGAGCAGGCGGCGCACTCGATGCAAGTTTTGCTATCTGCGGTCCGCTCACCTGACCTTGTTGGTGGTGGCTGGGCAGCTTGGCGCGATCCCCGGACACTCCGGTCTCCTCTTCGGAGTTGCCGTTGCTGAGGCGGTTCGCTTCTCTGGGGGATGACCTTTCTTCCCCGTTTGCTTTTCGCCCTGCGACTGGAAGCTCATCGGCCTCGCTTTCGGGTGCTGTGCCTGATGGGGGTCGCGTTGCTGCTCACGGCCGGGTCGCGCGCTGAGGAAGCCGACCGCCATCTGCTCTATGTCGCCACGCCCGGCATCCGCAACGACTTGAGCTGGGGCGGTCATGGACTGGTGGTTTTTGACATCGACCACGAACATCGATTCGTTAAGAGGATACCTTTGGGTGGGGTTGACGCCAAAGGCACGCCCGACCCGGTGCGCGGCGTCTGCGCGAGTGCGGCGGCACGGCGCATCTATGTCTCGACGAATCATTCGCTGACTTGTCTCGATTTGCTTTCGGAGAAAATCCTGTGGGAGAAGTCCTTTGACGGCGGATGCGATCGCATGTCGCTGACTGCCGACGGCAAGGAGATGTATCTGCCTTCTTGGGAAAAGGACTTTTGGCTGGTGATTGACGCGGCCAGTGGCGAAACGCTCAAGCGGATCGAGACGCCGAATGCCGGCTCGCACAACACGATCGTCGATGCGAACGGTGCGCATGCGTACCTGGCCGGCTTGCATTCGCCAGTCCTGCGCGTCGTCGATACGCGTTCCCGTGAGGTCGTCAGGGAAGTGGGTCCGTTTGGCTCCGCGATTCGCCCCTACACGGTGAATGGGAAAGGGACGCTTTGCTTTGTCAACGTCAACGGCTTGCTCGGCTTTGAAGTCGACGATCTGACGACGGGGAAGAAGTTGCACCGGGTGGAAGTCCAGGGTTTCACGACCGGCGTGACGAAGCGGCATGGGTGTCCGAGTCACGGCATCGGGTTAACGCCCGACGAACGCGAACTCTGGGTTTGTGATGCGCACAATCAGCGACTGCATTACTTCGACGCGACGGTGATGCCGCCGCGGCAGATGGGGAGCATCGCGCTGGGTGACGATCCGGGGTGGGTCACTTTTAGCAACGACGGGCGTTTCGGCTATCCGTCAAGCGGCGAGGTGATCGACGTGGCCACGCATCGGGTGCTGACCTCGCTGGCGGATGAACAAGGGCGTCACGTGGGCAGCGAGAAGCTGCTTGAAATCGACTTCAAAGGGGATCAGCCGGTGCGCCAGGGCGACCAGTTTGGACTCGGACGCGTGCTGCGCTGAGTCTCGTGAGGACACGGGGGGCGCAGCGACGCGACCCGCTGATTCAAGCACCCGAAGAAGCAGCCTTCAACGCCAGCCTCAGGCACCGCTGCGCGACCTGCATCCAAGAGCGGATGCATCCTCTGCCCTCCGCCTCCGCGCGGCGGGCTGGCGATAGGATCTCCGCGCATCCGGTTGAATTGCTCTCCGAAGGCGGGCAGAGTGCGCCGTGCTGAATTTCGGGAAATCGCTCCAACGTTTGCCGGAGCGCTCGCGGTACCTCACCGCCATCGTGCTGTACGGGCTGGCCGCGAGCCTGGTGGCAGTCGCCTTTCAGGTCGCCATCAACTGGGTCTTCTGGGCGAGTTTCACCTATCCCATCGCAGGTTTCGCCGCGCTGGTTTCCCTGGATCAGCCTCGGCCGTCATCTCCGGCGTTTCGCTGCTCGCGGGGTGGCTGCTGACGGCATTCTGCCCCGGAGGCGGCGGGCAGCGGCGTGCCGCAACTCAAGCTCGCTTTCTGGAAGGATTTCGGCCACACGCCGGCTGGGCTAGCCTGGGTGAAATTCATCGCCAGCGCCTTGAGCATCGGCGGCGGCCAGAGCCTCGGCCGCGAAGGCCCCAGCGTGCAACTCGGCGGCAATGTCGCCTCCACCGTCGCCGGCTGATCGGCATGCCCAAGCAGCAGAAACGCGCCGCGGCCGCGGCTGGCGCGGCGGCCGGGCTTGCGGCCGCATTCAATTCGCCGCTCGCCGCCGTCGCTTTCGTCCTCGAGGAAATTCTGGAGGATCTGAACAGCCGCCTGCTCGGCTCGGTGCTCCTCGCGGCCGATCATTGGCGCCTTTGTCGTACATGCCCTTCTCGGTGCCCAGCCTGCATTCGAGGTACCACGCATCGGCGAGCCCACCTGGCGGGCATACGTCCTCATGCCTCTCCTGGCGGGCATGGCCGCGCTCATCGGCGCCGCCTTTCAGCGGGGCGCGCTCGGGTTGCGCGCCTGGTCGCGGACTTGGCGAACTTGCCGGCTGTCCTGCGTCCCTTGTCGGCGGCTGGATCACCTGGGCGCTCGGCATGGCGGTCTTACGGAGACCTGGCACCTCGGCGTTTTCGGCCTCGGTTATGGCGATCTCTCCCAGGCGCTCGGCAACGGCGTGGCGTGGAAGCTCGCCCTCCTCCTCCTGGTCGCCAAACTCCTCGCCACCATCGCCTGCTACGGGCTCGGCGGCGCCGGCGGCATCTTCTCGCCCAGCCTGTTTTTCGGCGGCATGTGCGGCGCCGCCGTCGCCGGCCTCGGCGGCCATTTCCTGCGCTTGGAAGCCGACCGCATCCTGCTCGTCGTCGGCGGCATGAGCGCCTGCCTCGGCGAGCGTCGTGCAGGCCCCCGTCACCGCTGTTCTGATCATCTTCGAGATGACGCATCAGTTCGCCCTCCTCCCCGGTCTGATGATCGCCGTGCTCGTCAGCCAGTTCGTCACCCGCCGGCTCCATCGCCAAAATTTCTACGAAGAAGTGCTCGCGCAGGATGGCCACGAAATGGCCCACGTCGTTCCTCCGCGCGATCTGCGGAGCTGGCAGAATCTGCCCATCTCCGCCATCGCGCAATTTCAGCCGGTCGTTCTCGCCAACCTCGAGGAAACAGCGGTCGCGGCCGTTCCTCCAGTCCCGGCCGTACGGCGCTTTCCCGTCGCTCGAAAGAGGGCGGCTGGCCGGGATCCTGCATGCGCACGGAGTTCCACGAGGCGATGGAGGAAAAGCGCCCCGTCCGACTGCTTCGCGGCTCACAGCGCGCATCCCAGCCAATCGATTCGCGAATGCCAGGCTCTCCTCATCGAATCCGGCTGCGGCATGATCGTCATCACCGATCACGCGCAAGGCGTCCCGCTCGCCGTGGTTACTCTGCACGACCTGCTGCGCGCGCAGACCGCCATCGGCGAACGCGAAGGGTAGGACGGCTGCCGGCGGCGGCGGAACAAAGCCCTGAGACCTATTTGAACAGGCGGCGCGCAGCGTTATGTGGCCCCGGGGTAGGGCGGGGCAATCTTGCCCGCCTCGATTCTCTTCCGGGATGGCAGGCCGCGTGAGGGCTGCTCATCCAGGCAGATCGTCGGTGCGATGGGAGCGGTAGCCGGCGACAAAGGTGCGGCGGAATTCGGCGAACGTGCCGTTTTCCAAGGCGGTGCGGGCACGCTGCATAAGGTGGAGGTAGAAGTGCAGATTGTGCAGCGTGATGAGCCGCAGGCCGAGGATTTCCTCCGCTTTCACGAGGTGTCGGAGATAGCCGCGCGCGAATTGGCGGCAGCACGGGCAGGTGCAGTTGTCTTCAATCGGGCCTCGGTCGGACGCGAAGGGAGCATTTTTGAGATTGATCGTGCCGTGTTCCGTGAAAGCGGTGCCATTGCGGGCAATCCGCGTTGGCAGAACGCAATCGAAGAGGTCGATGCCGCGTGCCACCATCTCGAGCATCTGGGCTGGCGTGCCGAGCCCCATGGCGTAGCGCGGCCGGTCAGCCGGCAGGGACGGTTCGCTCGCCTCGATCGCGGCCATCATTTCGCTCTCCGGCTCGCCGACGCTCACCCCGCCGACCGCATAGCCGTCGAAGCCAATCTGCACGAGCGCCTCGGCGCTCCGGCGGCGCAAATCGGGGAAGGTGGCGCCTTGCACGATGCCGAATTGGAGCCCCGGCGTCGGCACTTCGCGGCAGCGGACGGCCCAGCGCAGGGTGCGGTCGAGGCTCTGTGCGGCGTAGTCGTACGCGCAAGGGTACGGGGGGCATTCGTCAAAGATCATGGCAATGTCGGAGCCGAGGATCGCCTGGGCTTCCATGGCTTCGCGCGGACCGAGAAACATCGGCGTGCCGTCCAGATGGTTTTGGAAATGCACGCCCTCCTCCGTGATCTTGCGCAGGCGGGCGAGGGAGAAAACTTGAAAGCCGCCGGAATCGGTCAAGATCGGTCCCTCCCAACTCATGAACTGGTGGAGCCCGCCGAAGTGCCGGATGACTTCGATGCCGGGCCGCACAAAGAGGTGGTACGTATTGCCGAGGATGACTTGCGCGCGCAATTCGCGCAGCTCCCATGGCGCGACGCTTTTGACGCTCCCCTGGGTGCCGACGGGCATGAAGGCGGGCGTCTCAATGGCGCCATGCGCCGTTGGCAAACGCCCGCGGCGCGCCTTGGTTTCGGGATCGGTGAGGAGAAGCTGAAACATAAGGAAGAAACCGCGCGCTCAAGCGACCCTGGTCTGCTGCTCCACGAGTTCCCGATGTCTCTCTTCGGCATCGATCATCGAGAGGAAGACCTTTTCCAGGGCACCGGACTCCGGCGTCATTCGGCGCAATTCTTCGACGGTGCCGAGCGCGATGAGCCGGCCGCGATGGATGATGCCAATGCGATCAGCCACCTCTTCGGCGACGGGGAGTTGGTGCGTCGAGAGAAAGATGGTCATCCCTTCGCGCGCGCGCCGCTTGAATTCCTCTTTCACAATGCGCGCGTGTGTTGGATCGAGCCCCACCATCGGCTCATCGATCACCAGCACCTGTGGATCGTGCAAGAGAGCGGAGGCGATAACCAGGCGCTGCCGCGTGCCGTGGCTGAGATTTTCCGCAAGTTCGCTGGCGTATTCGGCAAGGTGAAAAGTGGCAAAGAGTTCCTCCATTCTGGCGGCGATGTCCCGGCGGCTCATCTGGAAGATGGCCCCGACGAATTGCATGAACTCGCAAGCGGTCAGCTTGTCGTAGAGAAAGGGAAAATCGGGGACGTAGGCGAGCAACGCCTTGGCGCGCTCCGGCTCCTGGCGCAGGTCGAAGCCGCCGATGCGGACCTCGCCGCTGGTCGGGCGCAGCAAGCCGGCCAGCATCTTGATGGTAGTCGTTTTGCCAGCCGCGTTCGGTCCAAGAAATGCGAAGAACTCACCCTGGGCGATCTCCAGATTCAACCCGTCCACCGCGAGCAACCCGCCAAAGGATTTCGAGAGAGATCGAATGGAAATCATGGGGCGGAGCTAGTCTTGATCGAGCGTCCAGCCGAGCGGCGTGTCGGCGTGGAGGACCTCGCCGATCTGGCTGAGTTGCGCGCTGAGGAGTGTCTGTTCGCCGAGGGAGAAATCGATTCGGTACGTTTCGAGCGTGACGCCGTGGATGAGCAGAGAGGAGGGGTGCGCCGCGACATGGGGACTTGGGACGGCGCCTCCGGTCAATTGCTTCTGCCAGACTTCGTTTAGACCGAGATGCGAGAGCAGAGCGGTGAAGCCGGCCGCGTCGAGCGAGAAGGAATGTTCGTCCGCGACGTGATCGCCCTGGCGGAGCAGAAAGGAGCCGATGTGCCGTGGCGGCTCAATTTGCAGCTCCACTTGCGAGACGGCTTTGGTTGCGGGATCACGCACGGTGGTGACCAGGTGGAAGGCGCTGACCTGCCACGCACGATCCAGGTGCAGCTCGCCATTCCAAAAGAACCGCTGCGTACTCGCCCCCATGAGGCTCACCTGCGCCGAGCCATAGAACGAGAGCGTGCGCGCCTCTTCGCTGGCCGCCTTGCCGGAGACGCTCAGGTGCCCGACGCGGCTCCGGTCGTGCATGATCCAAAGCTCCGAAGGCTGCTCGCGCTGGAAGAGTTCGCGCACCGCGTGCTCCACCGGGATCGCCTGCCAGCCGGTGCTCAAGCCCATTTCGGATCGAATCAGCAAGCCCCACATCGTGAGGAACGAGCCGGTGATGCCGAGGAGCAGCAGGCGGTAGAGCATCGCTAGGCGGGCGCGTCTCCCTTGCGCCGCTCGAGCGCGGCATACGCATTGTGATTATGGATCGACTCGAAGTTTTCCGCTTCGACGCGGTACCAGAGAATGTCGGGCTCCTGTTCCGAGCGGAGCGCCACGTTGCGAACGAGGTCTTCGACGAAGACGGGGTTCGCGTAGGCGCGCTCGGTCACCGCTTTTTCATCAGGCCGCTTCAAGAGGCTGAAGAGTTCGCTGGAGGCGCAGCTCTCGACGAGCGCGATGAGGTCCTCGATCCAGATCGGCTGGCGGAAGCGGATTGAATACGTCACCACGCCGCGTTGATTGTGCGCGCCCGCGGTGCTGATCGCCTTCGAGCAGGGGCAAAGCGTCGTCACCGGGACGATGACCGTGGTGACGAAATCGACCGCCTCCCCGCGCATGGTCGCGCTGAAACGCGCGGTGTAATCCATCGCCGCCGTCGCCCCGGTGACGGGCGCCGCTTTTTGGAGAAAGAAAGGGAACTCGATCTCAAGATGCGCCGTCTCGGATTCGAGCCGTTGGCGCAAATGCCGCAGCAGCCGATAGAGACTATCCACGTGCAATTCCGGCCCGCAATCGCTCAGCACCTCGACGAAGCGGCTCATGTGCGTCCCTTTGTAATGATGCGGCAGATCGACCGTCAGCATGAGGGTGGCCACCGTGTGTTGCAGCTCCCGAGCCTTATCGCGGAGTTGCATCGGGTAGCGCAAGTTCCGCACGCCCACGCGGTCGATAGCGATGTTCCGGTGGTCGGGCTCACTCTGCGTGTCCTTGAGGTGAGTGAGAGAATGGGGAATCATGGAGCGGGTGCTGAACGTGTCCTGTCGCGCCCCGGCTGGCAAATACGGAGGCGCACGGTCGCCCATGGCGCGCGCCCAAGCCGAAGCGCCGTGCCTATCTCCGTGGGCTCTGGTTGCGTCGGGGCCGCTCGTTCCGTTCGCCGCTCATAAGTCTGCACGACGATCAGGCGCCTCTCCTCCCTCGAACTCCTCAATCGAGATGGGCCAGTGAAACCAGGCGACGAAGCGATCTTCGCGCAGGATGGCGCCGACGTAGCCGCCCTCGACAGCATCGAGCCATCCCGCGAGGCCATAGGCTTCCGCCACGAATCCCGAGGTGATGGCGAGTCCGAGCCCGGAGCCGGTGGTCGAGACGCCCGCCTGGAAAAGTGCGCGCGGTCCGCCAGTCAGCGCCGTGAGTTCTTGCAGCCGCTCAGCGGCGGCGGGGGAAACGCTGTTAGTGACGACCACGCGCAGATCTGAGGCGAGCCCATCCTCCGGAACCGGCGCGAGGATCACTTCAATCGGGCCTTCGGCGCAGTGGTGCGCCGCGTTGTTGATGAGGTTGTAAAGAACCCGGTCCAATGCGGCGTTTTCCAGGCACGACTCGGAGACGATGCCGCGGAACTCACAGCGAACCTTGATCTCGATCGCTTTTTCAGCGCTGCCAAAAGAGGCGTGCCGCCATGCATCCAGCAGTTCATCCACCGTGTGCGCCTTATGCAACTGGTCGCGCTGCCTGCCTTCGGGATCCAGGTCAGCCACCGAGTTGCGCATGATCTTCAGGTGATCGCGCACCAGCGGGAAGAGGACGCGCCGGGCATCGACTGAATTGTCCCGGTGCAGGATCAGGTCGAGGTGGCCGATGAGTGAAGTGAGCCCGCCGCCGCGCACGTCGTGAATGGTCCGGGCGAGCTTTGGGAACGGGCGCTGTTGAAAGCTGGCGACGCCCAGGTGCCGGATTCGCTGCACCAGCTCGCGAAAGCTCGCCGGGCTGGTCGTTTCGAGAAAGCGCGTGAGCAACGCCTCATTCGGCTGGTTCTTTTGAAATAGCGCAAAGCGTTCCCGCAGGAAGCGGTAGAGATCCTGGATGGTCGTGGCATCTCCCGTCTCGAATTCGGCCAATTGGCAGCAGGCCTCGTCGCCGCGATAGCGGGTGGCGCGGAAGTTCACGAGGCGCTGCGGAGCCAGGGCGAGAAGAGAGGGCAGGTCCATGAAAAGACTCGCGGAGAATCGCAGCACTTGCGCGAAGTGCGAGCCCCATTCAGAAAGGCCGGCCTCCATGCAAATTCCATTTCGAACCCAGCGGCGGTGGACGCAACCCCTTCGCTTCTCGTGCGCTGTCGTGGCCAGCTCCCTGCTGGCGAGTTGCGCCGGGCCGAGTGCCTACTCGTACCACTTCGTGCCGGGCCGCACGGCGGTCGTGAGCAACGGCTACGCCATGCCGCCGGCGGGTGCTCCCGGCCCGGTCGTGGAGGCCATCGCCGCGGGCAATCGCATTGCGGGCCTCCCTTATCGCTATGGCGGGGGGCACGCGAGTTTCACTGATTCGGCATACGACTGCTCGGGCTCCGCTTCATACGTGCTGCATGGCGCGGGGCTGCTCGGGAGCCCGATGCCTTCGACGGGATTCCGCCATTACGGAGAAAGCGGGCCAGGGCGCTGGATCAGCGTCTATGCGCGGCACGATCACACCTTCCTGGTCATCGCCGGACTGCGCTTCGACACTGGGTATGGCGACACGCGCGGCTCCGGCCCGCGCTGGAGCGACCGCGACCGAACGACGCGCGGAGCGGTGGTGCGGCATCCGCGCGGCTGGTAGGGAGCGGTGGCCCGCGAGCGGGCGGATTTTACAGGTTGCCGAAAGCGGTGTTGTGTGGGAGACAAACCGCCCGCGCGCCACTGCGCTCCTTCTCCAATTCATGAGCTGGGATTCCCTGCCCGTAGCACGCAAGCCCTTTTACCGCCGCCCTTGGTTTCTCGGGCTGCTCGGGTGTGGTTTGTGCGTGGTCCTGGTGGCCGTGGGGCTGGCTTGGAACGAGATGCGCAAGTGGGATGCGAAAGCGAAGGATTTCGATTACTCGCGCCTGCAAGCGATGGAATCCGCCAGCATCATCTATGATCGGGACGGGCAGGTCCTCGGGCGCATCTTCATCCAAAATCGAGAAGAGGTGCCCGTCGAGCGAGATCTCGCCGTGGCTGCTCAAGGCGGCGGTCGGCGGGGAGGACGCGCGGTTCTACCAGCACGACGGGGTGGACTACTTCGGCATCGCGCGCGCCATGGTGCGCAACTACCAGGCGGGCCGCACGCGGCAGGGCGCGAGCACGCTGACGCAGCAGCTCGCGCGGAATACCTTTGCCGATGAGCTGCCCAGCTCGGACCGCTCGTACGGGCGCAAGATGCTCGAAATCGCCGTCGCGCGTGAGATCGAGCAGCGCCTCGCGACAAGGAAAAGATCCTCGAACTCTACCTGAACCGCGTCTTTTTCGGCGGCGGCTTTTACGGAGCGGAAGCGGCCTCGCGCGGCTATTTCGACAAGCACGCCAGGGACCTCAATCTCTCCGAGGCGGCGACGCTCATCGGCCTGCTCAAGAGCCCGAACAACCTTTCGCCCTGGCGCAACCGCGAAGCCTGCATCGACCAGCGCAACTACGTGCTCAGCGGATGCTCGAGCTGAAGCTCATCACCAAGGAGGAGTACGACCAGACGATCGCGCAGGATCTGATCGTCAAGAACCGCAAGCCGCTGCATCAGGAGTCGTATGCCGCCGATCTGGTCGAGCAGCAGGTGAAGAAGCTGGTCGGGCGAGGAGAACGCGGTGCGCGGCGGCTACCGCATTTACACCACGATCGATCAGAAGCTGCAGAAGAAGGCGGAGAGCCGCCTTGCGCGATCAACTCGAGTCGTACGGAGCGGCACGAGGGATTCGAGCGACCAGACCTATGCGCAGTACGACCAGATCATTCGCGCGCTATCGCCGCAGCGTACGCGAGAAGGGCGAGGACGCCGGCCCGCACGCCGGAGCCCGAGTATCTGCAAGGCTCCGCCGTGGTGCTCGACAATGCGACCGGCGGCATTCTGGCGCTCGTCGGCGGGCGCGATTTTACCCATAGCGAGTTTGACCGCGCCCTCGCGGCGCGGCGCCCGGCGGGCACGGCCTTCATGCCGCTGGTGTACGGCGCCGCTTTTGAGCACGGGCTCTTTCCGGGCACGACCGTGCAGGATGCGGTGATCGACAATCGGCAGGTGATGATCGGCGGAACGACGGGCATCCTTGGCGAGTGGGGGCCGGAGCGAACCGACAACCGGTACGAAGGGATCATCTCCGCGCGCACGGCTCTGGTGAAGTCGAAGAACGCGGCGACCGTGCGACTCGGCAATTTGATCGGGAAAAATCTCGGCGAATCGCTCGAACGGCTTTCCGCCGTGGCCAAGCGCGCGGGGATCGACAGCCCGATTGCGGCAATTTCCCGCGACTTTTCTTGGGTCGCAGCGAGGTGACACTCATGGAGATGACGCTGGCCAACACGATCTTTCCAAATGGCGGCTGGCGGCCGAACAGCGCCCTTCATCGTTGAGCGCATCCTGGAGAAAAACGGGCAGGAGATGTTCCGCGCGGCGGCTGGGCAAACAGCGCGTGCTCAAGGCGACGACCGCCTACGAGGTGCATACGTGCCTGGCGGAGGTGCTCGAACGCGGCACGGCGGACAAGGCGTTCACCGAACTCGGCCTGAAACGGTTCCCGCTCGGCGGCAAAACCGGCACCGCTTACAATTTCACCGACTGCTGGTTCCTCGGCTACTCCAGCGCGGTGACCTGCGGGGTCTGGGCGGGCTTCGACAAGCCGCGAACGCCGATTTATCGCGGCGCGTTTTCCAACGAGATCGCGCTGCCGATCTGGACGAGCATCATGCAGGAGACCTTCGCCAACTATCAAGCCGCTGGAGATTGCGCAGCCGCCGGGTCTTATCCAGTAGAGATTTGCGCGGCTTCCGGCTTGCTGGCGACGAACAAGTGTTTCGAGACGATCGAGAACAAGGAGACCGGCGAAAAGACGCAGCGCGCGACCACCTACTCCGAGATCGCCACCGAGGCGCAGGCGCCGAAGGAAGCATGCGACGTGCATGGCGACACGCCGCGCACCACGCCACCGAGAGAGCAGTCGCGGCCCGGCAGCCAGTGGCCACGCGCCGAGCCAGTGCAGAATCTGGCCGTCCTCACGCCCGTCCCCATGAAGTCCCCGACCATCCTCGGCGAAGATCCGTACAACTCCGCGCAAGCCGCCAAGATCATCGCCAATATGCGCAACCTGAACGGCCAGGTGGCGCCAGTTTACAACAATGGCACCGCGCCCCCAGCCGACCCGACCGCGCCTCCGGAAATGCAAGTCCGCCGCGCTGAAAAAGCGACCGTGGTGCTCGACCCGGGCTCGACTCCGTAATCAAGCTCGAGCCTCCCCCGCCAATCGACTTTGTCCCCGACGCCGAGTCAAGGCGAGCCCCGCCGTGAGGAAGGCGAAGCCTCGTCACAAACACTGGATTTATCGGGCGGGCGGTAAGGAACGCCCCCACTGGGGGCTCCGACGATTCGGCGGATTCCGCTTTTCTCCGACGTGGGCGGTGGTTAAGCTCCTTTCTCCGGTTTGTACTCCATGAAAACGCTTTTTCCCGACTTCACTCTCTCAGCAGCTTTGCTTTCGTCGCTGGCAACAGGCGGGTGGGCGCAGGGTGGCGCCTCGCGGACGTGGGTTTCCGGTGTCGGCGATGATGCGAATCCCGGCAGCCGCACCGCTCCCAACAGAACGCTGGCGGGGGCATTTTCCAAAGTGGCGTCGGGAGGCGAGATCGATACCCTGGACAATGGCGACTTTCACCCGGTGACCATCACACGATCGCTCACCATCGACGGGCGGGGGCAGAATGCGCTGATCACAACAGGGAGCGCCACAGATGCGTTCACGGTCACGGCCACGACCACTCCTTTGGTTGTCACGCTGCGCAATTTCACTTTGAACGGCGCGGGCGTGGGCCTCAACGGCGTGAGCGCCACCGGCCCGGTCACGCTGCGCCTGGTCAACTGCCGCATTTTCGGCTTCACCCAGGTCGGCGTGGGTTTCGCGGGGGCGGACGGGTCCGCTGTCTTCCTGGAGAACTGTGACGTCCACGACTGCGCCCAGGGCGGGGTGGGAATCGGCGCGCTCACCAGCGGGACTCCGCCGGTGCAGGGTAACGTCACCGCCGCGCTCGAGAATGTGAAAATCGCCAACTGTGCGGGTGGCGGGCTCAGCGTGGAGACCGGGGTTACTGCGTCGCTGGATCGCGTGCAATGTACGCTGGACAATGGCCCGGCTTTCATCATCGCCACGGGGGCGACGGCGACGCTGACGAAGTGCAGCGCCAGCGGCTGTGCCAGCGGCGTGACGGCAAGCGGCGCGGTCTATGTGAGCGGATGTGACCTCGTGGGCAACTCGGGGGCGGGGCTTTCCTCGACGGGTGGGACGATCACCTCCTTTCAGAACAATCGCGTGGCTGGCAACACTCCCGACGGCAGCGCGACGCAATCCACCACCACGCGCTGAGTCCGTCCGATTATTTGAATTTTCCTATGAAGACTTCGTTCGCCGCGTTCGCCGCTCTTTGCTGGCTCTTCTCCGCTGCTCCGAGTTTCGGCCAGGTGGTTGGGAACAGGCTTACCTGGGTCTCAGGCGTCGGCGACGACCAGAATCCGGCCTCGCGGACCGCACCCGCGCTCACCTTTGCCGGCGCGCTGGCGAAGACTTCCGCCAATGGCCAGGTGGCCGCGCTGGATGGTGGCGATTTCGCGCCGTTGGCCGGGGACAGCGCCATCACGCAATCGGTGACGATCGACGGCCATGAAGTTCCGGCCGGCATCACGGCGACCGCGACGGACGGCATCGACATTGACGGCACGACCGCCGCGGTCGTCGTGACGTTGCGCAATTTGGACCTTAACGGCCTCGGCTCCGGTCTGGCGGGAATCAAGGTGACGGGCGCCGCGACGGTCCACCTCGAGCGCTGCCGGATCCATGATTTCTCCGGTGGGGGAATTGATTTCCAGGCAAGCAGCGGCTCGACGCTGGAGATGAAGGACTGCCAGATTGACGATTGCGCTGGCGGCGGCGTCTTGTTACGCCCTGCGAATCAGGCTGCTGTTTTGGTGAAGCTGGAGCAGGTGCGAATCGGCTTGTGCGGGGCTTACGGAGTGGGCAACGGGGCCGGAGCCAACACCTATCTGCGCAAGGTGGAGATCAAGGGGACGAGTGGCCCGGCGGTGGCGAGCGCGGCGGGCACCAGGATGACGATTTCCCAGTCGAGCATGAGCTTCAACAGCGCGGGGGTTCTGACTTTGGGGACAATCTTCCTGACTGATAGCGAAGTCGTGGCCAACTCAGGCCGCGGCTTGGGGGCGGGCACGGGAGGCGGGATTTACAGCACCGGCACAAATCGTGTCGTGGGAAACTCGCCTGATGGGAGCGCCAGCGGAATCCTCGCCTCGAAGTGACTCACGCTCTCGCCTTTCAACCATGAAAAAGCTCGCCTCTTTTCTTCTCCTGCTGGCCGTCGCGCTGCATGTGCAAGCGGTCGCCCCGGTGGCCTCCTCTGTGGCACGGACCTGGGTTTCTGGCGTGGGCGATGATGCCAACCCGGGGAGCCGGACGGCTCCCTGTCTCACTTTCGCGGGGGCGCTCGCCCAGACGAGTCCGGGGGGCGAGATCAATACCCTCGACGCCGGCAACTACGCTGGGGTGACCATCACGCAATCCGTGACCATTGACGGCGAAAACAATCCCGCGGACATCATTGTCCAGAGCGGACCGGCGGTGACGATCACTGCCTCATCCACGCCGTTGATCGTGACGTTGCGGAACCTGAACCTCAATGGCGAGGCGACTGGCACGACCGGCATCATGGCGACGGGGCCAGTGAATTTGCGCTTGGTGAACTGCCGGATTTCGGGCTTCACGGGCGCAGCCGTCGCCTTCCAGGGAAGCAACGGCGCGAGTTTGCAGATGGAAAACTGCGACCTGCATGATTGCTCCGGGGGTGGCGTCTTGTTGCAGCCGTCGCAGCCTACCGTCGCTGCAAAGCTGAAGGATGTGACCATCACCAAATGCGGGGCCTCCGGCGTCAGCAACCAAGCCGGTTCCATCGCCGTTCTCAACGGCGTGAAATGCTCACTGATCAGTGGCCCGGCGTTTACCTGCGCGACCGGCACACGGATGACCATCACGCACTCGGTCGCCGCGCTTTGCAGCAGCGGGGTGGTGGCCAACGGCACGGTGTATCTGAGCGAAAGCGACATCATCGGCAATACCGGAGCGGGGCTCACCAGCAGCGGCGGCACATTGTACACTTCGGGCGACAATCGCGTCTCTGGCAACACGCCTGATGGCTCCGCGACACCGGTCGTTCCCCTGAAGTAGCGCCTTTTTGCCACGATGCGCTTTGCCTCTCCCTCTTGACCTATGAAGAAATTTGCTTCCCTGGCTGCTCTTTGCGTGCTCCTTCCCTTGCCAGCCGCCGTGGCTGGTTTCAGTAACAGCTTGCCGCTCGTTTATGTCTCCGGCGTTGGCGACGATGCGAACCCTGGTACGCGCACGGCACCGGTCAAGACCCTGAGCGGCGCATTTTCCAAGGCCGACGCACAAGCTGAGATCGACATCCTCGATCCGGTCAATCTTGGTTTGGCCATCATCACCCGATCGGTGACGGTGGACGGCAGAGGCTCCCTCAGTGCCGTTACGGTCGCAAACAGCAATATCGGACTGACGGTGGACGGGGGTGTCGGCGGCATTGTGGTCACGTTGCGCAATTTGCAGATCAACGGCTTCAGCAATGGGCTGACAGGCATCAAGGCGATAGGCCGCGTCACCTTGCGCCTGGTGAACTGCGACATCTTCGGAGTGACTGGCGCTGGGGTTGATTTCCAAGGGGCCGATGGCTCGACCCTAAGCATGGAAAACTGCCGCCTTCATGATTGCGCGGGCGGCGGGGTGCTGCTCCGCCCATCCGTGGCCAACAATGTGCAAGGCAGCATCATGGCGATCCTGGATACGGTCAGCATCTCGCATTGTGGAACGGTCGGCGTGGACAATCAAGCGGGCGCCCGGAGCTACCTGCGGGAGGTGCAATGCCGCAACATCGGAGGCGCTGCTTTCAACAGCGCCGCAGGCACAAGCCTCTCCATTTCCAATTCGATTGCCGCCTTGAGCACCTCTGGCGTGGCGGCGGCGGGCGCGGTCTTCCTGACGGATTCGGAGATCGTCGCGAACACCGGCGCGGGGCTGGCGACTTCTGGCAGTGGACGATCGCCAGTGCCGGGACCAACCGCGTGGCCGGCAATACGCCGGACGGTACTCCGACCAGCAAGGTCGCGCTGAAGTAAGCGGGCTCAGGCTCCCGCCAGAGCACCGGTGAGGCGGGTGATGTTGCTCCAGGCGTGCTTTCGCAAGGCTGCCTTCGCGCTTGCACGAGTGACCGCGCGGCTTCAGGGTAGCGCATCCTGTCCCGTGTTTCCTTTCCACCGCTCATGAAGCTCTGCCGTCTTTTCGTCCTCGCCGCTTTTGTTCTTCTCTTCACACCCTTGTCCTTTAGCCAGTCAACCCGATCGTGGGTTTCTGGCACTGGCGACGATACCAATCCAGGATCGCGCAATGCGCCTTGTCTGACGTTTGCGGGCGTCTTTTCCAAGACAGCTCCCTTTGGCGAAATCGACGTCCTCGATCCGGGCAGCTTCGGCGCGGTGACCCTCACCAAGTCTCTGACCCTCGATGGCCGGGCCGCTCTCGGGTCGATTATCACCACCACCAATAACGCGGTGACCGTCACCGGCCCGGCGGCGCCGGCGGCGCCGATTGTCGTGACCCTGCGCGACCTGAATCTTAACGGACTCAAGGGCGGCTTGGCTGGCATCAAGGTCACGGGATCCGTCGAACTGCGGGTGGTCCATTGCACCATTTACGGGTTTACCGGCGCAGGGATCGACTTCGAGGGGGGGGATGGCTCGACACTCTTCATGGAAAATTGCGATGTCCATGACTGCGCGGGTGGCGGCGTGCTGCTCGCCCCGTCGGCCTCGACTGCTTCGCCACCGGTGCAGGGGAATAGCACCGCGAAGCTGGAAAACAGCAGCATCTCGGAGTGCGGGATGTTCGGCGTGAGCAATCAGGCGGGTTCCACCTCGCATGTTGATGGAGTGAAGTGCTCCGGGATCACCGGCCCCGCCTTCAGTTGTGCCGCGGGAACCAAGATGACCATCGCTCGCAGCAGCGCCAGCCTCTCCAGCAGCGGTGTCACGGCGGCCGGCACGGTCTTCCTCACCGACAGCGACGTTATCGCCAATCTTGGAGCGGGCCTGGCCAGTTCCGGCGGCGGCGGCATTTACACGCCGCGCAACAATCGCGTGGCGGGCAACGCGCCGGACGGCACCGCTCTGCCGTACGTGGTGCTCAAATAAGCTCTGAGATTCCGACCATCCAACCTCGTTTGCCGATGAAACTCCTCTCCTCACTCGTTCTCTCCGCCACCCTTCTTCTCGTCGGGAGCACCGCCGGCTTTGGGCAGGCGTCTCATACCTGGATCTCCGGCTTGGGCGATGATTCCCAGCCCGGCTCACGCACGTTCCCGTGCAAAACCGTTGCCGGTGCTTATTCCAAGACAGCCGCCGGAGGGGAAATCGATGTCCTCTCCTCGGGAGGCTTTGGCGGCCTGACCATTTCCAAGTCGCTCACGATTGATGGCCGCGGCTCGCTCTCGAGCGTGCTCGTTTCAGGCACCAACGGTATCACCATCGATGGCGGTACCGGTACGCCGGTTGTCGTGACCATCCGCAACTTCGCGTTCGATGGGGTGGGTGCGGGGCTCACTGGTGTCAAAGTGACCGGCAACGTCGTGGTGCGCCTGGTGAATTGTCAAATCTTCGGCTTCACCGGCGCCGCTGTGGATTTTCAAGGGGCCGATGCCTCGGCCCTGTATCTCGATAATTGCCAGATCCACGATTGTGCTGGGGGAGGCGTCCTTCTGGAGCCCACCTCGGCCGGCACTCCGCCCGTGCAGGGGAATACGACGGCGAAGCTGGAAGGCGTGAGCATCTCGCGTTGCGGCACGGCTGGGGTGAGCAACAAAGCGGGTTCAACCGCTTACCTCCACAACGTCGATTGCAAGAACATCAACGGGCCCGCGTTCAGCACGGCCACGGGGACCAAGGCAACCATCTCGCATTGCACGGCGAGCCTGAGTAGCAGCGGGATCGCCGCTGGAGGGATCGTCCTGCTCAGCGACAGCGAAATCATTGCCAATACGGGGGCTGGTCTTTCAACAACCACCGGCGGCGGCATCTACACGCCGCGCAACAATCACGTGGCCGGCAATTCGCCCGACGGCAGCGCCAGCGGGAACGTGGCCCTGCAGTAACGGGAGCCAGCGATGATTACGGGCAGGGTCATCCTGCCGGAGTCGCGGTGCGATCCAGGATTGGCTCCGTCGCTCGTAAAAGCAAAGAAACGGCTGGCAGCGAGGCGGATTTTGGTGTAAATCCGCCGCCGACTTTCTATGGAAACTCCCATCACCACCCAAGCCGGGCCGAGCCTGCATACAGCGGACGCCGTCAGCGGGTTCAAGGGTGGCCAAAAGGTGCTGAACCGCTACCGGCTCGAGCGGATTCTGGGACAGGGCGGAATGGGCGTGGTCTGGCTGGCGCGCGATGAGGAGTTGGAACGGGACGTGGCGCTGAAGTTTCTGCCGGAGATCGTCGTCAACGACCGGGCGAGCCTTAACGAACTCAAGAAAGAGACGCGCCGCTCGCTGGAGTTGACCCATCCGCATATTGTTCGGACCTACGACTTCGTGCAGGATAGCTCGGTGGCCGGCATTTCGATGGAGTACGTTGATTCCGACACGCTGCGCAACCTGCGGATCGATCAGCCCGACGGCGTGTTTCAGACCGGACAACTGGGCGATTGGACGCGGCATCTCTGCTCGGCGCTCGATTACGCGCACACACAGGCGGGGATCGTCCATCGCGACCTGAAGCCGGCGAATCTGATGATTAATCGGAAGAGCCAGCTCAAAGTGACCGACTTCGGCATCTCGCGGAGCATCGTGGAGACGGTCACGCAGATGACGATGCAGACGGGCGTGAGCGGCACGCTGGTGTACATGAGCCCGCAACAGCTTTCGGGCGATTCCGCCAGCCCGCTGGACGACGTGTATGCCATCGGCGCGACTCTTTACGAGTTACTCACGACGCGCCCTCCGTTCTACGCGGGCGATATTCCGGGGCAGATTCATAACAAGATCCCGCCGAGCGTCGCCGAGCGGCGGGCGAGCCTGGGCATTCCTCCAGGGGAGATTGCGCCAGAGTGGGAGGAGACTGTGGCGGCGTGCCTGGCCAAAGACCCGGCGCAGCGTCCGCAGAGCGCAGCGGAGATCGCGGCGCGGCTCGGCTTGCAGGAGACTGCGACTTTCACGGCGCGACCGACCGGAAGCATCGCACCGGTCTTGGCGCCCGTTGCGGCGGCGGCTGGGGCGAAGGCCGCTTTCCGACCGGGCTCCAGTGGCCCGGCGACTTCACCCGCCACGGCGGCCGCCCCGGTGGCTGCCTCCCCGGTCTCTCCGGCGTGGGCTGCGCATCCGGCAGTCGCCGCCCTGCTCGCGGATCGGCGGCGGCTGGCGCTGGTCGGCGGCGGTCTGTTGGCGGCACTCGTGGTGCTCTTTCTGATCCTGCATTCTGTTTCGAGCGGGCGGGCGGAAGCGGAGCGCCAGCGGAGAGAAGTGGCGGCACGGCAATTGGCCATCGAGCAGCAAAATGCGGAGTACCGGCGGCAGGCCGAGGAGCGACAGGCGGCCGATCAACGGCGCATGGTAGCCGAGCGGCTGGCCAACGCGCACGGCACGCTGACCGTCAACACCGATCCGCCCGGGGCGCTGGTGCAAATCGGGAGTCAGCAAGGCCGCTCGCCGTACTCATTTGAAAATCTCAAGGTGGGCGAGGCGCAGGTCCAGATTTCCATGGACGGCTTCGAGTCGAAGACGATCACCGCGCATGTGGAGGAAAATCGAGCGCTCTCCACGGATACCGTGACACTTACGCCGGCGAAGGGGATGCTGGCCATCGACACGGAGCCGGGCTTTGCTTACGAGCTGCGCAGCAAGCTGCACCCCGATCAGCCGATCACGGGGACGACTCCGCTCAAAGCGACCGAGATCCCCGCCGGCGAATACGAAGTGACCGTCATGCGGGAGGGCTTTCAGCCGCTGAAGCAGAACATCAATTTGCATCAAGGCCAGCCGCAAACGCTCAGCTTCGCCTTTCCGACAGCCGCCGCGATGCAAAGCGGACTCGCTGGCGGAGCGGGCGCGACGGGTCAGCCCGGAGGGGGAGCCGCTGGTCAGCCTGGCGCAGGTCCGAATGCCGCGGGCATGGCCGCCGGTGGGACGGGCGCTCTGGCCCAGGGTGGAGCAGGGGATGACGGTGACGATTCCGGCAGCGGCACGAAGAAGACGGGCAGCGGAACGCGTTCGCACTCTGGCAGCACGCATAGTGGCACCACGCATCGCGCTCCACAAAGCTCCGGCATCGGCCACGCCATCAAAGGGTTTTTCCTCGGGCGCTGAAACTCTGCTCTTAAGCGAAGTTCGGCTTCAACGCGGCTGCCGGAGGGTCAACTCCCGATGCGGCGCATCGATGGTGATGAGGTACCGGGCGAGCAAGCCGGTGCCGAGGAGACCGGCTTCATTCGGGAAAAGCGGATGGCCGTGCAAGGAAGTCTCGACGTCGGGCACCGTCCACGCGCCGAGTTGCACCAGTGCGCGCGTCATGTTGCAGGAGTCGGAGACGAAGCCGAGGGAAGTGCCGCGCCGCGCGTGCTCCCGCAGGCGGGGGACGACCCAATGCAGCGGATCGTTGCAGCCCGTATCAAGACGCACCCAGCGGTCGCCGGAACCGTTCACGCGCACAGGGACGCAAAAGACCCCGTTGACCGCAACGAGCGGCAGGCGGCATTCGCCGGCTTGCGCGGCGCTGGTTGGGACGAGGCTTAGGCGGCGTGAGGCGAAGTCGATTTGCACTGCTCCCCGCGCGAAGAAGTCGGCGCCAATCAAGCCGTCGATGCGCTCGCCGCAAAGCGCGCCCGCATTGCTCAAATCAACCGCCATGATCATCGGGGAAAAGACGATCGCGTCGCTGGCCGGCACCAAGGGCGCCAGGTGGTAGGCGCGCGCACGCGCATCAACCCCGCGCACGGTTTCGGCCCGCCCGAGGGGCAGATTGAGGCGCTGTGCGGTGTGCAGATCGAGCACCGAGGCACTGGCGCCGGAATCGAGCAGGAGCGTCAGCGGTTCGCGGCTGCCCACGGGATGCGCGGCCACGAGGATGAAGCCGTTTTGCTGCCGAAAGGAGAGCGCGCCACTTTCTTCCGCCGCTGGTGCAGGAGCCGAGGCGGCCAGCAAGAGGAGAAGAAGAAGACGGGGAAACACGGGACCTCTTTAGCTTAACTTGCGCCCACTTCAAGGCGAAGCAGAGCACTCCTCTTTCGCGGGCCGAGGTGAGATGCGGAGACGCGGCAACGCCGCCACATCCGATACAGTTTTCACATGGAGCCTGTGGAGTTTGAAGAAATTCTGCTCCAGGCGCGTCACAAAACATAGAACATGAAAACCACACTGAAACTCCTGCTCTTCGCCCTCGCGGTCGCCACGCTCGGCTGGGCCACTCCGGCTCAGGCGCGCGACTACGACCGGTACCACCACCACTACTACGCCCAGCACTACTACCCGCATCATTACTACGGGTACGCGCACCCTTATTACTACCATCGCCCGGTGGTGTACTACGGATCTTCGTACTACGACGATTATCTACGACGCGCCATACTACCGCCCCTACGGGTATGGTTATGGCTACGGGCCAACCTTGTCGATCGGCTTCGGCGGCCACTACGGTCACGGTTACTACGGTCACGGGTACTACGGTCACCACTGGCACCGATAGGCGGTCGGGTACACACTGCCCTCAGTTGAATCCGCGCCGGTTTCACGCCGGTGCGGATTTCTTTTTGCACCGAAAAGCTTGCATCGACCGGCCAAAGCCGTTATGGCGTGCCACCCGTGACCCGCTCTCACCTGTTCGCCATTGGCAGCTTTCTTCTTCTCACCACCGGAACTCTTCCCCTTTGGGGCGAGGACGCTCCCAGTCCCTGTGAGGCTATCATCAGTGTCGCGGAACAAAAAGTGGCACTCATCCGCGAGGGCGGGCTGGTGGCGACCTTTCCAGTTTCGACTTCGCGCTATGGAGTAGGTGATGGGCGGGGGAGCTACCGGACGCCACTTGGCCGTCTGAAGGTGTGCGAAAAGCTGGGCGACCGCCTGCCACAGGGTGCGGTCATCAAGCACCGCCAGGCCACCGGCGAAGTGCTGGTGCCCAACGCCCCCGGTCGGGACCCGATTGTGACCCGCATTCTTTGGCTCGACGGCATGGAGGCGCAGAACAGCAATGCCCGCGAACGGAGCATCTATATCCACGGCACGCCTGAGGAGAAGCTCATCGGGAAGCCGGCCAGCTACGGTTGCATTCGCATGAAATCGAAGAGACGTTATGGCGCTGTATGCGGAGCTGGGGGTCGGCTCGACGGTGAGCATTGTCACTGAAAAGTTGCCGCGACTCGCGAAGTACGTGCCCAAACCGATTCAGCCGCAAATGGTGGCGAAAGTGACGCCTCCCGCCCCTGCGGCGGTGGCGGCTCCCGCTCCGAAGCTGCTGGCGGCCGCCAAGCCAGAGCCAGTCTCGATGATGGCCAAGCCTGCACCGGCCATTGCGAAACCCGCGTTGGTGGCGCCCAAATTGGCTGCTGCCGCCCGCCCCGTGCCAGCGGCGGTTCCGCCGGCCGCTGTCACTACGCCTCCTCCCCCTGTGGCGCTGGCGAAAGCGTCTGCACCTGCTCCCGCCAAGGTGCCGGCGCCGAAAGTTGTCGCTGCGAATTCCAAGCCGCCTTCGGAGACGAAGTCAGTGCCCGCAGTCTCGGATCGCCTGGTCAAAGCGGATGCGGTCCCTGCCTCGGTTTATGCTGCGAACCCTGTGACGCCGAAGAAAACCGAGACCACCGCACTAGCGTTCGTGGTTCCCGGCAAAGCGCCAGCACCCATTGCGGCCGCTCCGGTCTCCGCCACCTCCGATCGTCGAATGGCGGCGGCGAAACCGAAGGGAAAGGAACCGATTCGGGCCACCATTTCCGTTGATCCAGAGCGGCTCGCTTTCCTCAAAACGCACGAGGCGGCTCTCGCCAGTACCCGCGCACCGGACGCAACCTCCCACGGTGAGGAAGCCGGCAGTTCCGACCTATCAGATCGTCTCAAAGGCAGCATTCTCGAGAGCGGACTGTCGCCGGGTCACTTGCGTTAACGGGCAGCGGGGAGAACTCCTCGATGGAGAGGGAAAGTCACGCCGTTGTCACAATCCTGCCTTCTCATCGTCGCACGGCTTGGCGAAGCTTCGAGCTGATGACTCCTCCAATCAAACTCGTCCCGCTGTGCCTGCTCCTGGCCGCGTCCATCCTGCCAGGCGCTGCTCGCGCGCAGTTGACCATCAACGGCGCGGGCGCCACTTTCCCTTATCCGATCTACTCCAAGTGGTTCGACGCCTATGCCAAGGTCGATGGATCGGTTCGCTTCAACTACCAGTCCATTGGCTCCGGCGGCGGCCAAAAACAAATCGCGGAGCAGACGGTCGACTTCGGGGCTTCCGACGGCCCGATGAGCGACGAGAATCTCGCCAAGGCACCAGGTAAGTTGCTGCACATCCCGACCGTGGCCGGAGCCGTCGTGGTCACTTACAACGTTCCCGGAGTGACGAAGCTGAAGCTCGATGGGGAAACGCTCGCCAACATCTTTCTCGGCAAGATCACCAAGTGGGATGATGCCGCGCTTGGAAAACTGAACCCCGGTGTGAAGCTCCCGAAGACGTCGATGGTGGTCGTGCATCGCTCGGATGGGAGCGGCACCTCCTACCTGTTCACCGATTTCCTCTCCAGCGTCAGTCCGGATTGGGCGAAAGCCGTTGGCAAGAACACGGCGGTTAAGTGGCCGGCTGGCATTGGCGCCAAGGGAAACGACGGCGTGGCGGGCCAGGTCAAACAATTGCCGGGAGCGATCGGCTACGTGGAGCTGATCTACACGAAGCAAAACAAAATGGAAGTGGCCCAGATCAAAAACAAAGCGGGAGAGTTTGTCTCGCCAAGCGTTGCTTCGATCACCGCTGCCCTGGATGCGGCGCAGGTGCCGGAGGATTTCCGCTTTTCCATGGTCAACCCCGAAGGAAAGGGTGCGTACCCGATTGCGGGGGTGACCTGGCTGCTGCTGTACGAACAGCAGAAAGATCCTGCCAAGGGGAAGAAGCTCGTCGAATTCCTCAAATGGATGCTCAAAGAGGGAGAGCCCATGGCGAAAGACCTGGAGTATGCGCCGTTGCCCGCACCGCTGATGGCCAGGGTTCTCGCGCAGGTCGAGACGATCAAATTCTAGAGCCGTGCTGACGCGTTCGTGGCGGGATGGCCTCCCGTGAAGCCGCCCGTTGGCGAGCTCTGGTCTTCCCCCGGAGCCTCGCTTGGTGTTGCCTGACGTTCGCTCTCTCTTCCGCATGAATCCCACCTCCGCCGAACTCGCCGCCGTCGCTCGGGAAGCGGTGCCGACGCTCCCGGCGACCGGGGTGAGTCTGCTCTCCCCACCGTCGCGCCATGGGGACGCTCTCTTCCGGGGCGCGACGGCGGCGATGGCTTTTTCGCTGGTCGTCCTCGTGGTGCTGGTGGGATGGGCACTCTGGAGCGGCTCGAGGATGACGCGTGAGACCATCGGCTTCGGCTTCCTCTTCTCCACCGACTGGGACCCGGTGCAGGAGAAGTACGGCGCGCTGCCGTTCATCTTTGGGACGCTGGTTTCTTCCATCCTGGCGCTCGTCATTGCGGTTCCCTTGAGTATCGGGACCGCTATTTACCTCACGGAACTGGCCCCGCTTTGGGTGCGTCAGCCCCTCGTTTCGCTCATCGAAATGCTCGCCGCCATTCCCAGCGTCATCCTCGGCCTCTGGGGGTTTTTTGTCATGGTCCCTTTTCTGCGCGATGGGCCATTCGCCTGGCTGGCGGAGAACTTTGGAGAGCACGTCCCGCTTTTCGCGGGGCCGGTTTACGGCGTCAGTTTGCTGGCTGGAGGAATCATCGTCGCGATCATGGTCCTGCCGATCATCACCTCGGTTTCGCGGGAGATCCTGCGTTCGGTTCCGAACCTGCAAAGAGAAGCGGCCTACGCGCTTGGAGCGACGCGCTGGGAAGTGACCCGGATTGCCGTCCTCTCATATGCCCGGAAGGGTCTTTTTGGCGCCGTCATCCTCGGTTTGGGACGAGCCTTGGGCGAAACGATGGCCGTCACGATGGTCATCGGCAATCGGCCCGAGATCACCAAGTCGCTGCTCGCACCCGGCAATACGCTGGCCAGCATCCTCGCTACCGAATTCAACGAAGCGACCTCCGACTCCCACAAGTCGGCCCTTTTTGAGATCGGCTTGGTGCTCTTCGGCGTCACCATCCTCGTCAATCTCCTTGCACAACTGCTGCTGCGCGGGTTCGGCGGCAAGACCCCGGCGCGCGCTTGATCCGCCATGACCGCCGACCGGCACCATTTCCGCAAGGCGAAGAGCGCCTTCATGGGCTTCCTCTGCTTTGCCGGGGCGGTGGCGACCATCCTTCCCCTGGCCCTGGTTTTCTTTCACTTGGTGCAAGAGGGATTTGCCTCGGTGAACTGGTCCTTCTTCACGCAATTGCCCAAGCCGGTAGGTGAAACAGGCGGCGGGATGGCCAATGCCATGGTGGGCACCTTTACGCTGCTCGTCCTGGCCTCGCTGCTGGGGATCCCGACCGGCGTTCTCGGCGGGGTGTACCTTTCGGAGTACGGCGGAGCGCGCTCCAACGCGCTGCTGCGCTTCGTCGCCGATATCCTGAATGGGGTCCCTTCGATCATCTGGGGCGTGGTGGCTTACGGTCTGGTGGTGCTGCCCTTCAAGGGCTTTTCCGCCTATGCTGGCGGGTTCGCGCTCGGCCTTATGATGGTGCCGCTCATCATGCGCACGACCGAGGAGGTGCTGCTGCTGGTGCCGGGCAGCTATCGTGAAGCGGCGCTCGCGCTGGGCATCTCCCACTGGCGCACCGTCACCCAAATCGTCATGCGGACGGCGGCAAAAGGCATTCTCACCGGCATCCTGCTGGCCCTGGCGCGTGTCTCGGGTGAAACGGCCCCTCTGCTTTTTACCGCGCTGGGCAACCGTTTCTGGAATCAACATTTGACGGATCCCATCGCCGCCATGCCCCTCCAGATTTACACTTATGCCAATTCCGCCGATGAGGAGTGGCATCGCCAGGCTTGGGCAGGCGCGCTCGTGCTCGTGACGATGACCTTGATGGTGAATTTTCTCGTTCGCCTCCTCACGCGCAGCAAAGCACTGTAAGCTGCCCGAACGTCATGACTGCTGTTATGCCCACCAATCAAGCGACTCCGATGGCTGCCCTCGCCGCTCCCGCTCGAGCCGAGGCGGATTGTGCCTTCGTCACCCGCGATCTCTCGGTTTGGTACGGCCCCAAGGAGGCGGTTCAGACCGTCAGTTTACAGATCCCGGACAAACACATCACGGCGATCATCGGCCCGAGCGGTTGTGGAAAATCAACCTTTCTGCGCTGCTTGAACCGCATGCATGAATTGACGCCGGGCGCGCGCACGACCGGTGAAATCCTCTTCCGCGGCGAAAACCTCTATTCGCCCAAACTTGATGCCGCCACGGTGCGGCGACGAGTCGGCATGGTGTTCCAGAAATCGAATCCGTTCCCCACGATGTCCATCGGCGATAATGTGGTCGCTGGCTTGCGCTTGAACGGCCTGCGCGGACGGGGCCTGCTGCGGGAGCGCATGGAAAAGTCGCTGCGCATGGCGGCTCTTTGGGACGAGGTGAAAGACGACCTGGACCGGCCCGGAGTTTCGCTCTCCGGCGGCCAGCAGCAGCGCCTGTGCATCGCGCGCGCCATCGCCATGGAGCCGGAAGTCCTGCTCATGGACGAGCCGTGTTCCGCCCTGGATCCCATCGCCACTGGCAAAGTGGAAGAATTGATCCAGGAGCTGAAGAAGCGCTACACCATCGTGCTGGTCACGCATAACATGCAGCAAGCTGGCCGCTGTTCAGACTTCACCGCGTTCTTCTATATGGGGAAATTGATCGAACTGGATCGCACGGGAAAAGTCTTCACGAATCCCACCTGTCAGCAGACGGAGGATTACATCAGCGGGCGATTTGGTTGATGGGGCGTAATCAGCAATCACACGCACCGATTCAGACCAGCATTCGGCTTTCACGACCATGGCACTTTTTTGGGAACAGCAACTACACGCAATTCGCGAACAGCTCGTGATGATGAGCGGGCTGACGGAGCGTAATCTGTCGCTCGCGATGAGGGCGCTCGTCGAGCGTGATGACAAGCTGGCCGATCTCGCCGAAGCGGAAGATTCGGAGATCGATCAACTGGAAATGGCGATTGATGACATGGTGGTGACTTTCATTTCCACGCATGGATCGGTCGCCGGTGACACGCGCTTCATCCTCGCGGCTTCCAAGATCTCGAGTAATCTCGAGCGGGTGGCTGATGAGGCAACCACCATCGCCCGCCGCGCGCGAAAGCTGAATTGCGAACCCCTGCTCAAGCCCCTGATCGACATCCCGCTGATGGCGACCACTGCGCAGGAGATGCTGCGGGATGGGATCACCGCGTTCTTGCAGAAAGACTTGGATTTGGCGGTGGAGATCATCGGGCGCGACCGTACGGTCGATGACATCTATAAGCAGCTCGTGATCGAGCTGACGTCGCTGATGACTTCCGAGCCCAAAACCATCGCGCGGGCGCTTGACCTGATGACTGTCTCCAAAGCCATCGAACGGGTGGCGGATCATGCCACGAACATCGCGGAGGAGGTCTATTACCTGTACCGTGGGCACGACATTCGCCACGACCTATCACTCAAGCAGCAGGCCAGCGCCGGAGCCGGGTAGCGTCAAGACGGCGAAGTCATTCAAAGCTTTGTTAGGATTCAACCATTTGTGGTTCGACATCGACCGCAACGCTTAATTGGTGCTCGCCGCCGCCGCTCGCCACCCCGCGTACTGGGCTGACATCCGAGAAGTCCCGGCCCCAGCCCACTGTGAGGTGGCGAAAACTGGGGAGCAAGTTGTTCGTCGGGTCGGCGTCGATCCAGCCAAGGCCGGGGCACCATACCGCAAACCATGCGTGTGAAGCATCGGCACCGGCCAGTCTCGCGCGCCCCGGCGGCGGCACCGTTTCGAGATAGCCGCTGACATAGCGTGCGGCGAGGCCGAGCGAGCGGAGGCATGCCAGTCCGAGGTGCGCGAAATCCTGGCAGACCCCGCGCCGCTGCCGAAAGGCTTCCACCACGGGGGTGGCGACCGTGGTGGCCTTCGGATCGAACTGGAAGCGCCGGTGAATGCGCCCGGTCAGATCGAGCACCCCTGCCAGGAGCGGTCGTCCGGGCGTGAAGCTTTGGGCTGCCCATGCGCGAATGGCAGGTGTGGCGGTGACGATGGGCGAGTCGCCAAGAAACTCGCCCGGGGCCGCGCCTGCTTCGGTCCAAGCGGCCGGGCAAAGGTCTCGCACTTGCTCCCAAGGCGGCGTCTCCTGCGGGTGGGGATAGGTGCGAGCGGTTGCCTCCACTTCGCTGCGCGCGAGGATGCTGAGCTTTGTATGCGGCGTGCCGACCGCCATCGAGTTCACGATGTTGCCAAAGAAATCCACATGGGTGCTGGAGGATTCGGCCACCGGCTCCACCGAGAGTTCGTAGGCGAGCACCCGTTGCCATTCCGTCACGCGGGGCTGCAAATGCAGAACATGCTGCGAACGGGAAACGATGGAATCATACTGGTATTCCGTTCGGTGGAGCAGATGGTAACGCATCACGGTCGTACTTTCCGGCGCCAGGAACGAAAGTCACGCGGCGACGGGGCGCTACTATCTGCTGCACAGCGGCGGTGGGAAGGCTGGCCCGCGCGATGTCGCTGGACTCCCGGTCCTTCTGATCACTGTTTGCTTCTCCACGCCATTCGAGGCGCAGGCCGGTCCGAATCTGACGCGCATCACCCGCTTCGACGATCTGGTGCTCGGTGAAGGCGCCGCGCCCGAGCGGCTGGCGGCGGCGGGACTCGAACCCGCACGGAGCTTGCACCCCTGCGGATTTTAAGTCCGCTGCGTCTGCCATTTCGCCACGCCGCCTTGTTGGAGAGACTGCCGAGGTCGGGACTCTTCGGCCGCCGCCCGCCTGGTGCAGAGGGCGCGGCTTGAAGCTTCTCTAGGCGAATGCTGGTGATGATGTCAGAGTGTTGCGCCTGATGCAACGGGAAACACCACTGGCCGCAGATTCTGACACTAGATTTCCAAATGCCTGACGGCGCTCCCATACATTCTGCTTTGCCCGCTCCCCCCGCGCTGCTTTTGGGGCTGACGTTGCCGGAATTGGAGGGGCTTGTGGCGGGGTGGGGGTGGCCGAAGTATCGCGCGGGGCAGGTGATGCGGTGGATTTATGAGAAGCGGGTGGTGGCTTTTCCCGAGATGAGCGATCTGCCGCAAGGGCTTCGAACGAAATTGGCAGAGGAGCTTTCGCTGGCGCGCCTGGAGGTGGCGCGGGTGCTCGGATCCGCGGATACCACGCGCAAGTTTCTCTTCCGGCTGGCGGATGGCAATCTCATCGAGTCGGTGCTCATCCCGGCCTCGCCCGCGCTGTACGGCGAGGCTTCGGATCGCCGGACGCTTTGCCTCTCCTCGCAGGTCGGCTGCGCCTATGGGTGCAAATTTTGCGCGAGCGGGCTCGACGGCTGGACGCGCAACCTGGCCGCCGCGGAGATCGTCGATCAGGTGCTGCGCATCGAGGAGCTTTCCGGCGAGAAGATCAACAACATCGTCTTCATGGGGATGGGCGAACCGCTCGCGAATTATGAGGCGCTGCTGCAGGCCGTTACGATCATCAACGCCCCTTGGGGCATCGGTCTCGGCGCGCGGCACATGACCATCTCGACGAGCGGGCTCGCGCCGCAGATCCGCCAACTGGCGGAGCAGCCGCTCCAGGTCCGCCTCGCCATCTCGCTGCACGGCGCGACCGATGAAGTGCGCCAGCAGATCATGCCGATCAACCGCAAGTACCCACTCGCCACGCTGCTGGAGGCTTGCGAGTACTACGTCACGCGCAAAAAGCAGCGGCTCACCTTCGAGTACATCCTCATCGAAGGGGTAAACGACCGGCCGGAAGATGCCGCCGCGCTTGCCCGCGCCGCGCGCCGGGTGGATGCGAAGGTCAATTGCATCCCGTACAACACCGTGCAGGGACTCCCGTGGGTGCGTCCCAGCGAGCCGCGGCAGGACCTCTTTATGCAAGTGCTCCGCCGCGCCGGCACCCGCGCCACCCTGCGCCGCGAGAAAGGCCATGACATCGCCGCCGCCTGCGGCCAACTCCGCCGCGTCGTCTCGATCGAGGAGGCGGGGTCGCCTGCGTAAGGGAAGGGCCCGGAAGCGTGATCGGGCAGGCAATTGAGCCTACGCTATCCGACATGTCTTTGGTTTCTTGCGGGACCATTACGGGGCTTTCGCCGTGAAAATGACAAAGCCGAGATACGGTTGGGACGCGGCGGGTGAAGGTTTCGTCACCGGTGTGGGCGAGGTAAATCCTTGTTTCCTGCGGGGGTCGCGTTTATCGCGGACGCCCGGCGGAGCGCCCGCTTTGACGTTTTCACCCTGACGCCAGCAAATTTTCGTACGTGTTTTCATCCGTTTCAACGCCGCCGTGCGCGCGGTCCTCATCGCCGCTGCCTGCGCCGCTCACACGGCGCATTCTGGCAATCTTCGGCGCGCTGGGGTTGCTGTTTTGGGCGCTGTACGGGTCGGTGGGGTGGGGGATGGCGGAGCGGCATTTGCTGGAGAATGATCTCTTCTTTCACTCGGACGTGCGGCGGGTGGTCAATGATGTGACGATCCCGGCGGCTTCGCACCGGCGGACGAATGTGCACCCGCTCTTTGTGTTGTTGGCCAATCCAGCGGGCACGCTGCTGGCGAAAGCGCTGGGCTCCACGGAGCACGCAGCGGTGCTGGTGAATAGCCTTGTGGGCGGAATGGGGATCGCAGCGGCTGGCCTGTTCTTTGCCCTCGCGGGTGTGCCGCTCCGGCGCGGCGTGCTCTGCACATTGCTGCTCGGCTGCTCGACGACGCATCTTTATTTCGGGTCGCTGCCGGAGACGTATGCGTGGTCGGGGTTGAGCATTGTGCTGCTTTTCCTAGTGGCGCTTTGCCGGCCAAACGACTGGCGCTGGGCATGGCCTGCGGGCGTCCTGGCCTTTGGCATCCTGAGCACAAATCTGGCGATGGCGGCGATTACGCAAGGATCGACGTTGCTGCCGGGGGGAGGGGCTGCGTACGAAGCGGGCCAAGCAATGCGGCGTTTTCGGCGCTGGGTCAGCTATGGCGCGCTGGTGGTCGGCCTGACGGCGTTGCTGGCGCTCGCGCAGTTGGCAATTTGGCCGACTTCGGCGCTCTTCTTTTCGCCAGCGGCGTACCGCGGTGAATCGCGCTTCGTCAAAGCGCCCTCCGCCAGCCGGCACTTTGCTCATCGCGAGGCGAAGCTGCTGCGGCACGTCTTCGGATACGATTGGTTTGCGCCCGCGCTCAAGAAGGTGAGCGACCACAAACGTGGCTACGTGATGGAGTTGCAAGGCGAGCGCCTGCGCGCGGCGACTCTTCCCGGAAATGTGGCGCTGATCCTCTGGCTGGCGCTGCTGGGCGGCAGCGTCTGGGGGGCGCTTCACGGGCGGCTCCATCGGTTGCCGATCTTTGCCGCGCTCGCGGTCTGCCTGCTTTTCAATCAGGTCCTGCACACAGTCTATGGCGACGATTTTTTTCTGTACGGCTGCAACTCGTGCTTCGTGCTGCTGGCGATGGTCGCGATGGCGACTCGTGAAGTGCGGTGCTGGCGATGCGGCGACGAGTGGCTCGATTTGGGGTTTTTGTTGCTCCTGACGTTGCAGGTGGCGAACAACTGGGGCTTTGTCGCCGGCCTCCTCGCGCTCCGTCGCTGAGCGTCCGGCTGGGCCACCCGGAGAACGGCTTGCACAACCGAAGCGAGCGGCGATAACTACGGCATGCCCAACGACGATCAGCCAGAGGAGGTCTGGGACGAGCATGACTGGGAGCGCTTCCTTCAACAGCAGGATCGCAAGACCGAGAAGTACATGGAGCTGCTCGAGCGTTTCATCGACGATCCAAACCGCGACCAGATCATCGCGCGAGAGATGGGGTGGAATCACTTGCTCGACCAGGAAGGGCAGGACTGGGCGGATCACGTGGACTCGCAGTTTTCAGAAGAAGCGCTCGAAGCGGAGGAGTCCGAGGAGGAGGAGGAGCAGCTTGCCGAATTGGCCGACGGCTGTGGCTTTGACGTGCATCCGCTGTACCAGGCGGCCTTCCTGCTGGCGGCCCGCGTCGATGAACTGTTCGAGGAAGGAGAGGCGCGGCTGGGGACGCATCCCGCGGGGGTGCAGCTTTCCACACAGGTGGCGCTGGCGAGTGCGAAATTGGCAGCGGCTCTTGGGGATGACGACATCGATGAAATCGGGATGACGATCGCTTACCTAAAACGCGCGCTGCGGGCGGTGACGACGGGGCTGGAGATGCGCGGCCGGTTGCGCGACGGAGAAGCTGCTCGATGGCGAGCGCTTTGGCGGCTTGAATCGGCAGCTCTTTCATGTGCGGGACGGGATCATCGAGCTGATGGGGGAGTACCGGGCCGAATGGCGGCGGCGGTTTGAAGCGTAGCATGGCTCCAGGCGCATCTCCGCTCGGCGCAGCCGCCAGGGAGCCGGTTTCTTCTCTTCCTTTTTCTCTTTCTTTGGAGGTCACGAGCCCACGGAGACTCTCTCTCTCTTCTTTTTCTTCTTTTCCTGAATGGAACACCGGAGGGCGCGTCTAAAACCATGTCCACCGCGCAGCGAATCGACCTTGCCGCCGGCTGACGAGCCCCAGCTCGTGGCCCGCTGCCAGGCCGGCGACACGCAGGCCTATAATGAACTCGTCACCCGCTACCGTCAACGAGCCTTCGCCATGATTTACCACATGGTCCGCAATGAGCAGGACGCGTGGGATCTCACGCAGGACGGCTTTCTAAAGGCTTGGAAGTCGATCGGGCGGTTTCGCGGGCAAGCGAGTTTCTTTACCTGGCTCTACCGCATTTTGATGAACGTCACGATCGACTGGATGCGCCGCAAGCAGATCGAGGGCGGGACCGAATTCGATGACGCGGTCGGCCTGTCCAATATTGAGCCGGCGGCGGTCACCGCGCCGCGCCCGCTCCTCCAGCCGGTTGCGCAACTCTCCGACAAGGAGATTCGCGCGCGGATCGATGAAGCGATCAGGCGCCTGTCGCCGGAGCATCGCACGGTGATCACGCTCCGCGAGATCGATGGGTTGGAATACCAGGAGATTGCGGAGGCCATGGAGTGTTCCATCGGCACCGTGATGTCCCGGCTGTTTTACGCGCGCAAGAAGCTGCAAGGTCTGCTGAAGGATGTTTATGAAAACCTTTGAAGAACGCTACACGGCCTGGATCGATGGTCACCTCACGGGTGAAGAACTGGCGCGCTTCGAGCGCGAGTTGCCGGACTTGGCGGAAGCTGAGGCCGACCGGAATGGCGCACATGGCTTGAGGCGGATGCTGCGGGCGCATGGGGGCGCGCCGGCGCTGGCCAACAGCGAGTTTTTCTCACATCAACTCGCCGCGCGCATGGCGGCGGAGGAGTCGCGCTCTGCTCCTGGCGCAAGGCGCGCGCCGTGGTGGAGCGCTCTTTTGACCCTCCCCAATCTCGCGTGGGCCGGGGTCTGCTGCCTCCTGGTCACGGCGGGGCTTTACTTTGCAATCATCGCTCCGGCTCATCCCGGTGGCGGCTCTTTGCTGGCCACGAATCTGCCGGTGACGGCGGTGCATGTCGCGGACGCCGCGCCCGGCTCGGGCAGCAACACAGAGCCCAGTGTGTACGACGCGAGCATCATTGAGGCGACGCCGGGTCAGCCTGGCGTCTCGGCGACGAGCGTCTATTCCAAGGCGGACAACATGACCGTGATCTGGCTGGACGGCCTCGATTATTTGCCAGCGAGCTACAAACTGAAATAGCGATGGCTGCTCTTCCGGTGACTGGAAGCTGAATCTGACCACTGGCTCCATGTCCTCCCGCCGCCAACCGTTCCGAAGCTGCTCCCTCGTATGCGGTATGGGCGCCGCTGTGTGGCTCGCCTGCAGCCTGCTCGCTGGCACTTCGGCACAGGCAGATGAGCACATCTGGACAGCGCTGGTGCTCGCCACGCAAGCGGAAAAGCCCAAAGCGGCAGCGCCCGAGCTGACGAAACTTTCACCGAAGATCGAGCGATTCTTCGGCTTCAACCAACTGGAGGTCATCGGCTCTGCGACGAAAACCATCGACGAGGAAACCGAGCACTGGCTCGTCCCGACGCCGAATTTTTGGCTCGGCGCCAAGGCGAAGCGGACTGGCGAAAGCAAGTACCTGCTCAACCTTTCTCTGTACCAGGACAAACGCTGCCTGGTGCAGACACAGGCGCGCCTCGCCGCAAACAGCCCGCTGATCATTCGCGGACCCGTTCACGAGCGCGGCCAGCTTCTCATCATCTTCGAGGTGCAACCGTAGCGCCTCTCCGGCGAGGCACCACACTCACCGCTTGCCCCCCTTCGGCTCCTTTAGCAAATTGGCGGCGTGCGTGAATTCAGCCCATCTTCCGAGAGCCTCGCGGGCTCTCTCCTGATCGCGCACCCCGGCTTGCTCGACCCCAATTTCCGCAAATCGGTCATCTTCATTTCGTCGCATCAAGCGGAGGAAGGGGCTTTCGGATTGATCCTGAATCGGCCCTCTGGACAGACTGTCTCTGAATTGTTGCCGAATCGCGACGACCTGACGGAGGTGGCGAGCGTGCCGGTCTTCCTCGGCGGGCCGGTGGCACGCGATCAACTGATCTTTGCCTCTTTCTCGTGGGAAACTTCACCGCAACGGCTTACTTGCCGCCATCACCTGAGCCTTGATGATGCGCGGCAAGAGGCGCGGGCTCACCGGTCTGTGATCCGCGCTTTTATCGGCTACGCGGGCTGGGGCAAGGGCCAGCTTGAGGGCGAAATCGGTCAGCACGCCTGGCTCGGCAAGGCGCCCGAGGAAGCCATCCTCAAAACGACGGGTACCGAGCGGCTCTGGCGCGATCTCATCAGCACCTTTGGCCCCGGCTTCCGCCTCTCGGCGGAAGCACCCGACGATCCGTCGCGCAACTGAAGCAGGCGGCCTCTACGAGAACGACTTCTCGTCGTCCGCATCAAGCCACTCGAACATCGTCGTTCCCTCGGGATCGATTCCGACCTCGGCGCATTGGGCTGCGAACCAGTCGCGTTTCTCAGGGTTTTTCGAGGGCTCGACGGCCTCGATGCCATCCGACCAAGCCTCCACCTCATCCGGCGTTTTGGGTGTGCCGTGTGTGTTCAGGAACTCGGCCAGGCGCTCGTTGTCCGCGCCCGCGAGGACCTCCTGTTTGATATCGGCGTACGGAACGCCTTTCCAATCGAGCAGCATGTGATCGAGCGGACAATCGGTGTGATAGCTGCCAATCTTCCCGCCCATGAATTCGGCGCGCGCTTTGTCGGCGAGGCGCGCCAGGATGACATAGCCGCCGACGCGATCGCCGGGGCTGGCAGGGGCTTCTTTAGTGAGGTCGAGAGCAGTGGTGGTCATAAGTCTATTTGGTTTGGCTGGTGAAATCGCCCGCCGGGTGGTGCGTGGCCGTGCGACAATGGGCAGCCTCAGGCGGGAACGCCTATTGGGGAGTATCGAGCCGCCGGATTTTGATATTGCGGAAGGTGACCTGGCCATGGTCGCCCTGGAGTGAGATGAACCCGCTCGGCGCCTTGGCAAAGTTCGGCATCTTGCCAAATTTGCTTTTCGCCACGCGAGCATTGAAGTCCTCGCTGCCAAGGACGTACTCGAAATATTTGACGCCGTTGATCTCGTGCTCGCACTTGGCGGGCGTGATCAGCAGGCGGACGTGATTCCATTCGCCGACTGGCTTGGTGGCATCGAGCGGCTTGCCCGTTTTTGGGTCATCTGGCGGCTGGTAGAGGGCGTAGAGCCAGCCGCAGCGCTGCGGATCGGCGGCCTTCACGTTGTCTTCGAGTTGCACCTCCGGACCGGTCATCCAGACGCGATCGCCCGCATTGGTGACGTGGTACATGATGCCGCTGTTGCCAGCTTCCGAGATATTGTAGTCGAGTTGCAACTCGAAGGCGCCAAACTCGTCCTTCGTCACCAGATCGCCCGCATTGTGGGGGTCGGCGCAGACGAGGCAGCCGTCTTTGATCTGCCAGCCCGGCTTGACGGTGTCGGACTTGAAATTGTGCCAGCCATCGAGGTTCTCGCCATTGAAGAGGAGAATCCAGCCGGCCGCTTTCTCTTCGGGAGTGAGCTTGTTGATCGCGGCGCTGGACTGTGTGGCGGGGGAAGAAGAGACCGTCGCCGGCTTTTCCTCGGCAAAGGCGAAAGGCGGCGCGGCCACGGCGAGGGCGGCGGCGAGGAAGGTGGCGACGACTTGGAACGCGGGGATTTGGTTCATAGGAGACGGAGGAGAGCGAGTGGGAAGGGAGGGATTATCGGCTGGAGAGGCCTCTGGCGATGAGATTTTTGCGGCGGATTTTTCCATGGACGCGGTCACCGGTTTCCGTTACAGATGTATTTACATTGCCAACGCGCGACCATCCGCACGCCCTGGCAGTCGGCCCCCCTGTGAAGCCTCTCGAAACCGAATCCCGAAAGTCTGCTGCACCAGCGGGCGGCTTCTCGTTGGTGGAGGTAACTCTCGCGCTGGGGGTTTTTGCGGTCGCCTTTCTCGCGCTGTTCGGCTTGCTCCCACGCGGGCTCGAGATTTTTCGGCAGGCAATGGGCGTCTCGATTGGCGCGCAGATTGCGCAACGTGTCATCAACGAGGCGCAGCAAACGGACTTCGATGTGCTCACCGATCATGTCGCTCGGGATGACGCGAGCGCCGATGGCTTAACCTTTCGCGCGCCGAGCAGGAGCGCGCCGCTGCTCCGCTACTTCGATGACCAGGGAACGGAGATCGCGGCCGGCACCACGGGGTCGCTTTCGAGGGATGCTGCGCTGCATGCGATCTATTACGTGAATACCCGCATCACGGTGCGTGCGGCCCGCCCCCAGTCTGGCGGCGCGACCACTGATGGCGGTTCGAGCGCGCGCCACCTGGCGTCGGTCACAGTCGAGGTGGCGACGAATCCGGGCCATCGGACGCTCGCCTTTTCGACCGCGCCGGCAGACTCGGTGAATGAACCTGGCCGCAACCTTTTCAAGCCTGATCCCAGCCTAAAGATCGCGACCTGGTCCGCCTTGGTGGCGCGCAATCAGCCTTCGCCGTGAAACGCGCCGCTTTCTCTCTGGTTGAGTTGCTGGTTTCGATGGCGTTGGTCGTGTTGCTCACACTCATGCTGGTGACGATCACCAACCAGACGAGCCAGACGTGGCGCTACACGGCCAACAAGGTTGAGCAATTCAGCGCCGCTCGGGAGGCCTTTGAAGTGGTCGGCCGCAGGCTCAGTCAGGCGACACTGAACACTTACTGGGACTATGACGATCCAAAGGCGCCGCGGCACTATGTGCGGCAATCGGATTTGCGCTTTCTCTGCGGGCCGACGGAAACGCTGGCAGGAACTTCGACGCCGCCCCGCCCGACGCACGGCGTCTTCTGCCAGGCGCCGCTCGGCTTGACGGACAACTCCCAGGCATCGACCGACCCCGCGCGTGATTATCGCGGGCTCCCGAGTTTGTTGAATACGTGGGGCTGCTTCGTCGAATTCGGCAGTGATGCGGATTTGCGGCCGGCTTTTCTGACGAGCAACAACCCGCCCTTGCGCTACCGTTTCCGGCTCATGGAGCTGGTCATGCCCTCCGAACGATTGACGATCTACTCGACGGACCCGGCAGCAGCGCAAGCCAACTGGCATGGCTGGTTTGCGCCAGCCCTGGCCGATTCGCAGCGCCCGGTGCATGTCCTCGCCGAAAACATCGTCGCCCTCATCCTGCTCCCCAAGCTATCCGCAGTGGAAGAGGAGGCGCGCCGCCATGCGGGCAAACAGCCTCTGAGCCCGGATTACACTTATGACTCAGCTGGCACCAAGGCGGACCCGGAGGTTAATCCGCACCACCAGTTGCCGCCCGTCGTGCAGGTCACAATGATTGCGCTCGATGAATTTTCTGCCGCACGCCTGGCGCATGGCGCGGGAGACCAGGCTCCTGACTTGGGCGCACGAACGCTATTCCAGGATTCGACGAAGCTCGAAGACGATGCTGGGACGGTGACGCCCGGCGACGGGGACCTGGCCACTTTTCAAAAGAAGCTTACCGAGGCCAGGCTGACCTACCGCGTATTTACTTCCAACGTCAGCATCCGCGGAGCCAAGTGGAGCCGGGCTTCGACCAACTAAGATGACCTCTCGCCGGATCGATCCGCAGGGGGTGGCGTTGATTCTTGTGCTTGCCTTTCTGGCGTTGCTTTCAGTGTTAATTCTCGCCTTTTTTTCGACGGTCTCAGGCGAATTGCAGTCGGCTCGTCTGGAAACCCATGGCGTAACCAGCCGCCAATTAGCTGACTCTGCGACACAAATGGTCATGGGGCAGATTCGCGAAGCGACTTCGCAAGCGGGGCAAACTGCCTGGGCCTCACAGCCCGGCGCCATTCGCACTTATGGGACCGGCACTGCGGCCTCAGGCGATGCGCTGGCTGTCTATAAGCTTTATTCTTCGGATAACATGGTGGTCGGCAAGTCGCAGCTTAACTCGACGACGGGCGGCTGGCACGCTGCGAGCGACGTGCCAGTGGATTGGGCCGCGCAAAAGGCGCTCTTCACTGATCTGAATGCGCCCGTGCTCGTCGAGGATCCGCTCGGGACGATTGCTGGTTCGACGCGTTGCACTGCCGTTTACCCGATTGTTGATCCTGCCGCGCAGAAAGCCTCGCCCAGTGCCTCCCTGTCGGGCCCGGCGGGAGTCGAGGGTTTTGCGCTGAATCAGCCGCCCGGTTACAGCGGGTCGAATCCGCCGCCGCCCGAGTACAATCCGACGCAGCATCCCGCCTCGCCAGCAGCGACCTCCAATCCGGCGCCGATGCCGGTTCGCTGGATTTATGTGTTGGGCGACGGGACGCTCAGTGCGCCCACCGGCGTTGATGCGACGGGAACCATCGCGAACTGGGCCACGGCAAACGCCGGGCTCCGGCCGACACCCACGAATCCAATCGTGGGGCGGATCGCTTTTTGGACGGATGACGAAAGTGCCAAGATCAACATCAATACCGCCGCTGGCGACGAGCGCCTCAGCGTGGCGAAGCCGGAGCCGGGCTCCTTTTGGGATATGCCGCGGGTCAATAACAACTTCGATCAGCAACTCGCCTACAAGCAGGTCGCGCAATTTGAGTTTCAGCGTTATCCGGGTCATCCAGCGACCATTTCACTCAACCCGGTGTTCAGTGATCCGCAGCTCACGCGCAACGATTTGACGGCGCTGACACCGCGGGTGGCGCGGAGCGATGCGGCGGCCGGTGGTTCCGCTGGCGGCACGCGGGACACTTACAAGGATACGGCGCCGATGCCCCGCAAGACGGAGCGCCTCTACACCTCCGTCGATGAACTCTTCTTCAACATGCCGGGCTCGCCGTTTCCAGGGCTGCGCGACGGCAATAAGCTCTCCACGCTGCCGCTCGCCCAGGAGCCGCCGCATGGCACCTTGGAAAAAGCACGCTTCTTCCTGACGGCTCACAGCCGCGTGCCGGAGGTTAACCTTTTCAGCCGCCCGCGGGTGAGCATCTGGCCCATCCACGAGATCGACAGCCCGAAGACGCGGTCCGCCAGCGATCAACTGCTCGCTTTTTGCGCTCGCATCGGCGGACAGCGTTATCACTTCACGCACGGCGGGGCCGATTGGACGAACAACAACCTCACCGCTGACTACGCGAACATCCCGCGAAATCAGCAACTTTATACCTATCTCCAAAACCTGACTGGGAGGAACGTGCCGGGCTTCAATGGGTCTGCCACGGGATTTGTCGCCAAATATGGCGCCCCCGAACGCGACCAAATTCTTACAGAAATCTATGATTACATCCGCTCCACCGATCTGCGGGATGACCAATTAATCGCGGAAGGCGGGAAGGCTTATACGCCCAGCAAGGGAGTCATGGGCAGCGGCCAGGTCCTGCCGATCATCATTGGCAAAACCAAAGGTTTCGGTCGTTTTGCCACGATCTCGGAAGCCAGCCTCGTGTTCTTCGCGACGAAAGTCGAGATGGTCCCCTCCGGGTCGAAGCAGGTGGAGAAGGTGACCAAGATGCGCGCGGTTTTGATCTTCGAGACCTTCAGCCCGGCGCAAGGTCACGCCGGACTTTACTCCGACTACACGCACGTGGTCAGAGGTCTCGACAAGCTTTCGGTAAGAGTCGGCTCGCGCACTCTCAACTTGAACATGCCAGCCGTTGCCGAAAACAAGGTCGTCAAGCTGAGCGGGATGCATTCGCGGATCTGGTCCGGGACAGAAGGGGTGGCCCAGCAATTTCTCACTGTCTCGGGCGTGAAAAAGGTGCCGGGGCTTGATCCCGCGGCCAATTACCCTTTCGTTAGCCAAACCGACATCGATCTTGGGACTAATCCCACGGAAACCACGATGCTGCTCGATGAGGGCTCCATCGACGTTGATATCGATTGGAAGAAAACGCCGAATGATGCGGCGCCGCAAGTGGCGCAGACGCTGCACTTCAAGTTTCCGGCCACCAATGCCGCGAATGCGTGGCCGCAGCCGCGCAAACCGGCCGATTTGTTGTGCCTCGATTTTAATTATCGCATCGTGGGCGTGAACTATCACAATATTCCAGAGAAGGGCCAGGAGCAGGCGTATGACCTCTTAATTAACCAATACGACACCGTTCGCAGCCTCGAGGCTGGGGGCGTGCCGGAGGGCGATCTCCGGCTGGTTGCGGCGCTGAAGGATGTGCCGCCAGAGTACTTTACGCCGCATAAAGACTACCAGACCAACAAGAACGCCGCCCATAGCCTCCGGCTTGGCTTGGGGAATACCTATGCGGGCGCGACGCTCGGCAAGCTCGTCGCCGCAGCTACTTACAGTGGGATCTTCACGCCAGATACACCGTCGAGTGTGACCACCGGCGCGCTCTTGCACGGCCGCGGCGGCGCGGTCGGTTTTCCGGGTGATTGGGATACGGGCATGGCTGCTTACATGGACGGCCCTTATATTAACAAGCCTGATGAAGGCACCACCTCTAAAGGAACGAACACCACTTCAGAGCTGCCTTATTACACCAATACCGATGAGTTCGATGCCCAGGCGCTCTTTTCGCCGAACCGTCAGGTCTCTTCGCCGGTCATGTTTGGTTCACTCTCGACCGGAGTGGTGCGCAAGCTCCCCTGGCAGACGCTCCTGTTCCGACCCGATCCGAGCAATCAGCACCCCGGCACGGCGGCTCCCAAAGACGCGCTGCTGCTCGACCTGTTTAATATGCCGATCGTGGAGCCGTACGCCATCAGCGAGCCTTTCTCCACCGCGGGCAAGGTGAACATGAACTATCAAATTGCACCTTTCTCCTATATCAGACGGGAGACGGCCCTGCATGGCGCGCTGCAATCCACCTGGACGATGGGGATTCCTACGGCCGACAGCAAAATCTACAAGGGGAATGCGGGTCCCAAGAATTATCGCTTCCGCCTGGATCGCACGGAGACGCTGCGCCAATTCCAAGATCGGTTCGATCAGGATCGGATCTTTGTTTCTCCTTCGGAAGTTTGCGATCTGGAGTTGGTGCCGGAAGGCCAGAAAGTAAGCGGAATGCCTGCCTACTGGGCGCAAAACCTCCTCACTGGGGACAATGTGCGCGAGATGCCGTACACCCATTTGTATCCACTCCTCACGACCAAGTCGAACATCTACACCGTACACCTGCGCGTGCAGTCCCTGGCGAAATCCAAGAACGCCAAAGTGGATGAATGGGATGAGACCCGTGACCAGATGGCGAGCGAGTACCGCGGCTCATCAATCATCGAGCGGTATGTTGACCCGGACGATCCTTTGCTGCCGGACTTTGCCGCCCTTTCGCTGGACGATCCCAAAGGCGATCTGGACCAATACTACCGCGCGCGCGTGATCGAGACCAAGCAGTTCGCGCCTTGAGAAGTTGCAACCTGGGGTTGCGGCTTGCCATGCCACGTGTCTTCGGTTGTGCTCCGCGGCGTGATCTGGACCGTCTTCGACTTCGCTTTTTCGGCGTGGATGCTCTACGATTGCTGGCGTCACGATCGCGAGGCCTATTGGTACTGGGTGATTTTGGCGACGGGCGGGCTGGGGACCATTGTCTATTTCTTCACGCACTATCTTCCCGGCTCACGGATTGAATTCAACCTTTGGCGGCGTCTCTCCGTGGCCCGTCAAATCCGGGATCTTCGCCGGCGCGCCGGGCAGTTGGGGACCGGCGTGGCTTATGAGATGCTCGGCGACGCCTGCCTGCGGGCGCATCGACATCGGGAAGCGGAGGCCGCCTATCGCCAGGCGCTCGCGCTGCAACCAGACCTTTTCGAGGCGAGGGTGCGGCTCGGCTATGTGCTCGTCGATTTGGACCGCGTGGACGAAGCGTGGCCGCTGTTGGGCCAGGCCTACCAGGCGCGTCCTGATTACGACAATTACCACCTCGTCTGGAAACTCGCGCGGTGCCAATTCCGGCGGGGCAAGCTCGAAGACGCTCGCAACCTGTATGCCTTTTTCCTGCGGCAGCATAGTTACAGCGAGGCCCGTTTGGAATACGCGCACGTGTTATTCCGCAGGGGTGAGCGGGAGGCCGCCGAGGCGACCTTGCAGGAACTGTTGCGCGACATCGAGTTCAGCCCGCCTTATGCCCGCTCGCGCGAGCGACCATGGAGTCGCGCCGCCAAGCGGTTGCTTCGCTCCACGCACCAAGCCGAAAGTCCGCCTTGAGGCGGCTTCGCGCGGAGTGACGTTTCCTCGACAAAATTCTGACGGGAGCGCTTACTGAAGCTCCCCTTTTCCTCAAGTGAGTTCCTCAGCTCCAGAAAGCTCCGCGTATGTGGCCATCGTCGCCGGCTTGCCGGCCAAATCGTTCCTGCTGGCGCGCGGAGCCTCCGTCGCGGGCCGCTCCCCTGGAGTATCGGTGGTTTTGCCTGACGCGGAGATTTCGCGGCAGCATTGCCGGTTCGAGTGGGATGGCCAGATTTGCTGCGTGGACGATCTGGGGAGCATCCGCGGGACGACGGTCAACGCGCATCGGATCGAGGGACGCACGGAATTGAAGCCGGGAGACCGGATCGGCATTGGACCGGCGACGCTGGAGTTTGGCTTGGGCGAACCGCCACCTGCCGGTGCCGACAGCAAGGAGCAGCCCCCCGCCACGCCGGTGCTGGTGCACGGCGAAGCCTCCGACCGGATCGTTATCACCGGCGAACTCATCGTCGGGCGTGATCCGCAGGCCGAAGTGATCCTGAATCATGCCAGCGTGTCGCGCCGCCATGCCGCCTTGCGGCTCGAAGAGGGTGCCTGCACGGTGACGGATCTCCAGAGTACCTCGGGGTCGTTCATCAATGGGCGCCGCTTCGATACACACGCGCTCACCGTCGGCGACCGGCTGCAAATCGGTCCGTTTAGCTTCGAATTCGATGGGCAGGCGCTGGTCCATATGGGCGCGCCCCGTGGCAGCTCGCTCGCGGCGGACGAAGTCACGAGGCTCGTGGGCGAAAAGGTGCTGCTCGATGGAATTTCCTTCAAAATCGAGCCGTCGCAGTTCACTGGCATCCTTGGCCCGAGCGGCGCGGGGAAATCGACGCTCCTGCACGCGCTGGCTGGCTTGGAAAAGCCCGATGCGGGACAGATCACCGCCGACGGACAGGACGTGTACGCCGACGGTCCGCGCCGCTCCTTTGGATACGTGCCGCAGGAGGACATCGTCCATCGCGAGTTGACCGTCTCTCAGGCGCTCACCTTTGGCGCCCGGCTGCGGCTGCCGCAAGCCACACCCGAGGGCGAAGTGCAGCGACTCGTCGCGCAGACGCTCGAGCAGCTTGGGCTTTCGGAGCAATCCGGCGCTCCGATCCGCCGGCTCTCGGGGGGACAGCGCAAGCGCGTGAGCGTGGCCGTGGAGCTGCTGGCGAAGCCCGCCGTTTTGTTTCTGGATGAGCCGTCGTCCGGACTCGACCCGGCCACCGAGTTTCACCTCATGGAGTTGCTGCGTGAGCTGGCGGATACCGGCTGCACCGTCCTGTGTACCACGCATATCGTGGAAAATGCCTATTTGATGGACGACTTCCTGGTGCTGATGGGAGGGTGCCTCGCCTTTCAAGGGGATGCGCAAGCGGCGCGGTCCTATTTCGGAGTGAGCAAGCTCGTCCTGCTCTACGATCGGCTCGCGGAGATGCCGCCGCACCATTGGAAGGAACAGTTTCTCAACCGGAGTTCGCCGACGGCACAGCAGCCCGTTTCCGGGCCCGCCCCGGAGGGCGGCGGGCCGCTGCGCACGTTGGCGCCGACGCGTTGGGCCCTGCCGATCCTGCTGCAGCGGCAATGGGCCATTCTCGCAGCGGATTGGCGCAATTTCGCGATTCTGCTGGGGCAGCCACTCATCATTGCGGCGCTGGTCAGTTGGGCCACCACGGATCAGGTGCTGGCGCTTTTCTTCGCCTATATCGCGACACTTTGGTTTGGCTGCTCGAATGCCGCGCAGGAGTTGGTCAAAGAATCAGCCATCTTCCGGCGGGAACGCCTGGTCGGCGTGGGCACTCATGCGTATTTGCTGAGCAAATACGTTTTCCTGTTTGGTCTCACCGCCGCCCAAGGACTGCTCCTGCTGGCGTGTGTGCAGGCGGTCTTCCGCGGGACGGACGGGCAGGGGATGCTGCAATTCCTCGCGATCCTGGGGATCGCGCTGAGCGCGGTGGGCCTTGGCTGCGCCATTTCGAGCTTTGCGCGCTCCGTCTTGCAAGCGGTACTCATTGTGCCGCTGGTGCTCATCCCACAGATTCTGTTCTCCGGCTTCACCGTGCCCGCCTCGCAGATGACGCCCGCCGTGCATGTAGTGGCGCAGTTGATGCCGACGTTTGCGGCGCAGACCCTCGTTGATTCCTCCTTCATCCTGGACAAGCGCATGACTGGCGACGCGCTCACACTCTACGGCACCTCGCTCTCGAACCTGAACCGAGACCACAGCACCAAGCCTGGCGACCTTTTCGTCAACCGCGCTCCGGCCCACCGCGCGCTGGCCACGGACCTCTGGTGGGCGGCCGCCATGTACGCCCTCGCCTGGCTCGGGCTCCGCCGCAAAGGCCACGAGTAGCGTGGGCCAGCTCTGATGACAGAAGCGGCTTTTTAGAAAGCAGTTGCCGGGCACCGGATTCTCCGCATCGTGCAACCTTTGCCGGATGCTTCCCCTGCGTTCATTGCTTCCCCTCCGCTGCGTCTTGCTGGCCGTCTTTCTGCTGGCGAGCTGGGGCGGTGCCTGGGCAGCGGCGGATTTTGGAAAAGAGGTCAAGCCGCTGCTGGAGAGCTACTGCTACAAGTGCCACGCGAATGGGAAGAAGAAAGGCGACCTGTCGCTGGAGCCTTTCACTTCGGTCGAGGCCATCGTGAAGGATCAGAAGACTTGGGGCAATGTGCTCGAAAATCTGAAGAGCGGCGATATGCCGCCGGATGACGCGAAGCAGCCAAGCGCAGACGAGCGCGAGCGCCTCATTAAGTGGATCGACCTGGTGGTTTTCGCCACCGATCCCGATCATCCCGATCCGGGCCGCGTGACCCTGCGACGGCTGAATCGCACGGAATACAACAACACGATCCGCGACCTGGTGGGAGTAGCTTTCGAGCCGGGCGCGGACTTTCCGGCGGATGACACGGGCTACGGCTTCGACAATATCGGCGATGCGTTGTCGCTGCCGCCGGTGCTCTTCGAGCGCTATCTGGCCGCGGCGGAGAAAGTGATGAGCACCGCGATTTTGAATGACCACAAAGCGCGCGCGGTGACAACGCCGGTGGATTTGCTGACGATCACCGGCGGCCCGGAGAACGGGAACACCAGCACGGCACGCCGCGTGGATGAACGGGAGTCGAGCGTGACGGTCTCCCTGGCCATCGCCGGCACCTACACGCTGCGCTTCGAGGCGGGTGCACCGAAAGTGGGGCCCGAGGCGACGAAGCTCGAACTGAAGTGCGACGGCAAGCCGATCACCATTCCGCCCTCCCTTTCCTCGACCGATGGCATGCTGCTGAAGCTGAGCGTCCCGATCGACAAGCCGGGCCCGCACAAACTTTCGATGCGGGTAGCGAATCCGCTGGCGCAGCCCGAGAAAGGAAAGACGGCAAGCCGGTCAATCGCCGGATCACGGTGCGCCGGAGTCGACTTCGTCTCGCCGCCGCAGCCGGTCTCGGCACCGGAAACACAGCTCCGCATCTTCGCCGCGGGTCGCGGCCAGCCGACGCTCGACGCTTCGGCGCGGGCGATCGTGAGCGACTTCGCCGCGCGCGCTTTTCGCCGGCCTTTGCAGCCGAACGAACTCGAACGTCTCATGTTCATCTATGCGACGGCGTCGCAAGCAAAGGCGGCAACTTCGAGCAGAGCGTGCAGACGGCGCTCACGGCGGTGCTCGTCTCGCCCCACTTCCTCTTCCGGGGCGAAATGCAGCCGCAGCCGGACAACCCGCAAGCGGCCATTCCGATCGACGAATGGGCGCTCGCTTCGCGCCTCTCCTATTTTCTCTGGAGCACGATGCCCGATCCAGAGTTTCAGGCGCAGGCGCGCGGCGGGACGCTGCGGAAAAACCTGGAGGCGCAGGTCCGGCGCATGATCGCGGATCAAAAAGTCTCGGCGCTGGTCGAAAATTTCGCGGGGCAATGGCTGCAAATCCGCAATGTTTCGCAGGTGCAGCCGGACCCGAAGACCTTCCCCGAGTGGGACAAGGCGCTGGCTGCGGCCGATGGAGCGCGAGACGGAGATGTTGTTCGAGAACGTCATGCGGCGAGGATCGTCCGATCACCGACTTCATCGGCGCTGACTACACCTTCGTGAATGAGCGGCTCGCAAAGCTGTACGGGATCGATGGAGTGGAGGGCGACGCGTTCGTGAAGGTGAAGCTGCCGGCCAACCGGCCCGGCGGCATGCTGGGCCAGGCTTCTTTTCTGACCATCACGTCGAATCCAACGCGCACGTCGCCCGTGAAGCGCGGGAAGTACGTGCTGGAGAACTCTGCTGGGGACCCCGCCCCCGCCTCCGCCGCCGCAGGTCCCTGACCTCGATGACGCTAAGCGGGCGAGTTGCACGGCTCCTTGCGGCAGCGGATGGAGCAGCATCGCACGGACCCGATCTGCGCCAGTTGCCACGCTCGCATGGACCCGATCGGCTTCGGCTTGGAGAATTTCGATGCCATCGGCGAATGGCGCGACCGCGAGGGAGGCAAGGCGCTGGATGCCAGCGGCAAGCTGGTCAGCGGCGAGAACTTCAATGGTCCCGCGGAGTTGCGCGCGATCCTGCTTTCCAAACGCCGCGCCGGACTTTCTGCGTTGCGTGACGGAAAAGATGCTCACCTATGCGCTGGGGCGCGGCTTGGAATACTATGACCGTCCGGCGGTGGAGAAGGCGGTGCATGGGCTCGACAAGGATGGCGCGAGATTTTCGGCGCTGGTTTTGGAGATCGTGAAGAGCACGCCCTTCCAGATGCGGCGCGGAGAAGGCGACCACCGGAAATTCAGCGAGGCGCTCCACACGGCCAGCAAGTAACCGCTTTGCAACCCTGCCCCCCCGGCTAGCGTGCCATTTGCTTTTCTGCGATGGCCATGCCCCGGTCTCTTCTCCGTGCTCACGCCGCCCACTGGTGGGCGCAGGGGCGGGAAGTTTATGCGGACCAGGCGAACTCACTCTGCGGCGCCTATGTGAAATCACGCGTGCTGCCGGCCATCAGCGAATGGCGCGAAGCGCCGGGTCTGCCGCTGGCGGGTGGAGTCGAAGTTCATTTGCTGACCTGCGCCGGTGACTGGCTGTGCGCGGCGTGGACGCTCGCCAGTTTTGTCCATTTCACGCAGCACCGCTGGCATCTGGTCGTTCACGACGACGGCACCCTGCCGGCTCAGGCGCGCTCCACCCTGCGGCAACTTTTCCCGGCTCTGGAAATCATCGCCCGGGCGGAGGCGAATGCGGCGATGAGTCTCCAGCTCGCCCAGTTCCCCCGCTGCGCGGCCTACCGGGCAGCGCACCCGCTCGCTCTGAAACTCCTGGATTGCGCGCTGCTCAGCCAAACGGACCGGTTGATCCTGCTCGATAGCGACATTCTTTTTTTCCAGCGTCCGACCGAGGTGATGCAGTGGGTGCGGGAAGAGCGCGAAGGGTGCTTCTTCAACCCGGATTTCCAGAATGCCTACTGCCTCTCGCCGGAGGAGGCGCAGAGCCGGCTCGGCACTCCGCTCTGGCCGCGCGTGAACACGGGCCTCAGCTTGTTCGTGCGCGAGGCGGTGGACCTCGCCTTTTGCGAGCGCTGCCTCGGCGATGAGGCGCTGCTCGATCCCGAGAGCATTGCCTGGCGGGAGCAAACGCTGCTCGCACTGTGCGCTTCGCGGTGGGGCCAAGGCGGGCTGCTCTCCGAACGGTACGAGGTGACGTTTAATCCGCGCATGGCGGAAGATGCCGTCACGCGGCACTATGTCGGCGCGATGCGGCGCTGGTTCCTTTCGGAAGGCGTCCGCCGGCTGCGTCCCATTCTGCTGCCATGAGTTGGCGGTGGCCGGATTTTCGCCGCTGGTGGTGGCTGTGGCAATTCCATCGGCAGCGTGGCTGGCGGATGGCCTGGCTCGAATACGGAGTCCTGCCCCGGCTGCGGCACTGGCGCCCGGCGGAGAACTGGCCCTGGGAGCGGCGCGTGGAGATTCATCTGCTCACTTCCGAGCGTGATGCGCGCAGTGCGGCCTGGATGCTGGCGAGCTATTTTCACCAGACGCAGCGGCGCTGGCGCGTCGTTTTCCACGAAGATGGCTCCTGTGGGGAAGCAACGCTCGCCTGCCTCGCCGCGCTTTTCCCAGAATCGCGGGTCATTTTTCGGCACGAAGCGGATGCGGCCATGGAAGTGAAGCTCGGCGCGTACCCGGCTTGTCTCGCGTATCGGCGGGAGCACGCCATGGCGATGAAGCTCTTCGAACGTCGCCGCCTACGCCGGGAACGCCCCGGGTGCTGCTCTTCGATAGTGACGTGCTTTTCTTCCGCAAACCGGCGGAGATTCTGGCGTGGGTCGAATCGGAAAAGAGCGAGACGTGGTTCAATGCGGACTTCCAGGACTCCTGCAACATCACCGCCGCGCAGGCGCATGAGAAGTGGGGCATCAAATTGTGGCCGCTCGTCAACGCGGGCCTGGCACTGGTGGATCTGAGCATGGTGGATCTCGCCTTTTGCGAAGCGTGCTTGCGCGAGGGAACGATCCGCACGCAGGGGTGGACTTGGTGCATCGAGCAGACGCTTTACGCTCTGTGCGCCTCGCGTGCCGGCCGGGGCGGACTGCTGCCGCCCAGCTATGAGGTTTCGTTCAACCCACAGGCGGCGCCGGACATCGCGGCGCGGCACTATGTCGGGTACGTGCGCACCCAGTTTCTTTCCGAAGGAATCGAGCGGCTCTACCGCTCCGTACTGGCGGGAGACAAGGGGGCGCGGCGCTCCACGTGCCACTCGATCTTGGGGCAAACGACGCCCGGCCAGGAGAGATCGGGGAAGATGGTCGATTGATTGCCCACTCCTCCGATCGTCACTTCGAGGTAGTCGGCCTGGTCGATGAGCATCCGGTCACCCGGAATGCCAAAGTGTAGGCCGACGCGGTATTTACGGCGGTTGAGCAGGCCGCCGGGAACGCGGCAGGATGAAGTGTAGTCCCCGGGATCGAGCGCGGCTGGTTGGAAGCGGTGATCGGTGGCGGCGAAGGCGATCTCTCCCTCCAAGGTCGAGAAACTCAGGTTGAAGCGGGCGCCGCGCAGACGCTGCTGAATGCTAAACGCAATCTCGACGGTAAAATCTTCGTCCGCTTCGAAGGTGTTTTGGGGGAGGCCGGACGGCCCGCATAATTTGATGCGGCGCAGGGTGATGGAGGAGTCGCCGGGAGCGGCGGCGGGATCGTGCCAGACGATCTGGCCATCCGAGGTGGAGTCGCTGGGCAGCGCGGAAGAGAAATAGTGGCTGATGACTTTGGCGGGAGTGTCGCGCATGACGAAACGACCCCCTTCCAGGAGCATCACGTTGTCGCAGAGCGCACTGACCGCTCCGATATTGTGACTCACGAAAAAGACCGTGCGGCCGTGTTCATTGGCCACCTCGTTCATCTTGCCCATGCATTTCTTTTGGAAGCTGACGTCACCGACCGCGAGCACCTCGTCGATGAGCAGAATCTCCGGCTCGAGATGCGCCGCCACCGCGAAGGCGAGGCGAACGGTCATCCCGCTGGAGTAACGCTTCACGGGGGTGTCGATGAAGGAGCCGATTTCTGAGAAGGCGACGATCTCGTCAAATTTGGCGGCGATTTCCGGGCGCTTCATGCCGAGAATGGCCCCATTAAGGAAGACATTTTCGCGACCTGTGAGCTCCGGGTGGAAGCCGGTGCCGACTTCGAGCAGGGAGACCACGCGCCCGCGCAAGATCGCGCGTCCAGCAGTCGGCTCGGTGATGCGGGAGAGGATTTTGAGCAGCGTCGATTTGCCCGCGCCATTGCGCCCGAGGATGCCGACGACTTCCCCTGCCTGCACGGCGAAGGAGACATCCTGCAGCGCCCAAAAGGAATTCGGCTCCGGCCCGGCGCGTTCGACCGGGATGGGGCTGGGCGATGCCGTGCGGCGTGCGCCGGGACGGCGGAGCAGTTTGTCCAAGGTCTCACGCAGACTCGTCGCGCCGGTCGAGCCGAGGCGGTAGAGTTTCGAGAGCCGTTGCACCTCGACGACGGGCTTCATACGACGTCAATCGCGGTGCGCTCCGCGCGGCGGTAAAGAATGAGGCCGGAGCCAAGCAGAACGACGGTGAGGCCGGCACTGATCACGAGATCGGATGCGGAGAGCGCGCCACGCCCCAGTAAACACAGGCGCAGCGCTTCCACGGGTGCGGAGACAGGATTGAGCCGAAAAACCCAGGCAAGCGGCCCATGCGCGAAGCTCATCGGGTAGAGCACGGGGGTGGCGAAGAGCCAGAGCTGGATGAGGTACTGGTTGAGGTGAACCAAGTCGCGATACTTTGCCGTGGCGGCGGACATCCAAAGGCTCACCCCGAGGCTGAGAACGATCAGTTGGAGCACAGGGAGTGGGATGAGCAGGAGGCGCCAATCTGTCTGCACGAGCGGCGCGGAATGGGCGATCCAAACGTAGTAAACGTAAAAGAGGACAAAGGGGATGAGCTGAAAGGCAAAGGCCACCAGATTGGAAAGGACCGTGGCCAGCGGGACGATGAGCCGCGGAAACCAGACTTTGCCGAAGAGACTGGCATTGGTAACATAGACGCTGCCGGCGGCGGTGATGCTTTGGGAGAAGTAGTTCCAGCCGAGCAGCCCGGCTAAATAGAAAAGCGGGCGCGGGACGCCGTCCGTCGGCAAGCCACCGAGCCGGCTAAAGAAGACAAACACCAGGGTGGTCAAGAGCGGCTGGAGGACAAACCAAAGCGGGCCGAGGGCCGTCTGCTTGTAGCGCGAGATGAAGTCACGCTGAATGAGCAGCACGAGCAGATCGCGATAGTCCCACAGTTCGCGCCAGCCCACGTCGAGAAAGCCGTGGGTCGGCTCGATGACGATCTCGTACTCGGCCGGCGGCGTCAGTTCGGCCATGACCAGCATTGCAGCGCGAACTCGCCGCCTTCCACCGCGAGCGCGGCGGCGTAGCCTTCGGCCGGGGTCAGGGTGAGCAGCGACCAACGGTCCGGCTCGACGACCGTCCGGGCGGCGGCGAAGCCGGTGCCGGCGGCCTTGAGGCGCGCCTCGGTGCTGGTCCAGGTTTCGTAGAAACGACTGGCGCGCTCGGTCGGCGGGGCGGTGCGAATGGACCAGGCCTCACTTGGGTCGAAGTAATGTTCCGCCAGCGTCTCGAAAGGCACGCCGGGGCGCATGTACTCGAGATCGACGCCGACCTCGCGCGTCGCGGTGACCGCGAGCAGCATGAGTTGATCCGAGTGCGAGAGGTTGAACTGCAAACCGCGGAAGTTGGCGAGGAGCGCCGGTTTCCCATAGGCGCCCGCGCCGAAAGTAAGATCACGAGGATCCATCCTCAGATAGCGCCCCAGGATACAGCGCAGCAGGCCGTGCGCGGCCAGGAAGCGCTCCCGGTCGCGCTCCTGATGGAAACGCGCGGCGCGCACCCACTCGGCTGGCGAAAGCATTTCGGACCACGCAGGGTGAGGCTTGGTGAGCCGGGCGCGCCAGAGATGCACCTGGCTGGGGACCAGCTCCGGCTGCTCCGGCGCGGGGGTGAAAGGGAGCAGGGCGGCGGTTTTCATGCGAGGACCAGAGTCTGCGGGCGCTCCAAGACGGGATCGGCAGCCTCGAGCACCGTGCGCATGACGTCCCCAATGCGGCGGACGTTTTCGCTTTGCGCGACGCAGCTGTGATGCGCTCCGGGGACATGGAGCAGTTCGACGCGCGGGCTGACCGCTGACCAGCCGTAGTCCTCCGGCAAGCCATCAAGCGTCGCCTGGTCCGCCGGCCACAAGAGGGTGACGGGGCCTTCGTACGGGGCAGGGATGTAAGTGGCAAAAGCCGCCCCGAAGACCTCGCCTACCTGCAAGAGGGTCTGCAGACGCCGCGCGCGGGATGTTTCCGCGTCGCGGAAATAATGCGGGCGAGTCATGACGCGGTGAAGCTTGTGCGCGATGCGCGGGAGGCGTTCGCGCCACGATTGTCCCCACAAATCGCGAGCGGCATCGCTGTAGTGCCGCGCGACGCCGCGCGCGAAATCAACGTGCGTGCGCCACGCGAGGAAACGCTGCTGCCGGCGCTGCGGATCTTCCCCGCGCATGGTGCTCACGGCGTTGGCCAACTGCTGCCAATGCCGATTCCGGTAATTGGAGCCGTCGGCCATGAGCATAAGGAGGGCGGCGACTTCCTCGCCTTCGGCCGCCAGCAGCCGGGCCATTTCGAAGGAGACGAGCGCGCCGTTGCAGTAGCCGCCCAGCAAGTAGGGGCCATGCGGCTGCACGGCGCGGATGGCGGCCAGCCGGTCAGCCGCCATGGCGGTGATCGAAGCGGGCGGTGTGTCACCGTGCAAACCATGAGGATGGACCGCGTAGAAGGGCCGGTCGGCGCCGATTTGCCTGGCCAACCCTTTGGAGAAGAAGCCGCCGCCGACGTAGTCACCATGCATAAAAAAGAAGGGACGCCTTGATCCCTCAGCATTGATCGCGACGAACGCCTGATTGGGTGCGCCGGCTTGCTGATCGCGCAGCAGGCGGTGAGCAATCTGCTCGATGGTCGGCAGATCGAAAAGCGCGCTGAACTCGAGCTTCCGGCCAAAGCGCTCCTGGATCAGCGTGATCATGCGCGCCGCGAGCAACGAGTGGCCGCCAAGTTCAAAGAAATTGTCGCGCGTGCCAAAGGGCTGCGGTCCGAGCAACTCGTGCCAGATCTCGAGGAGCTGCGTTTCGAGGGCGTTCTTCGGCTCCTGGAGTGAGCGGCTCGCGGGCGCGGTGGGTATCGGCAATCCGCGCATGGAGAGCTTGCCACTCGCAGTCAGCGGAAAGGTCTCCAACTGCTGAAACCAAGCGGGGACCATGTAGCCTGGAAGTGTTTGCGCGAGCAGTTCGCGCATCGTTTCCGGCGGCGGTGCGGGGCGGCCGTTGCGGGTGTAGTAGGCCACCAGACCCATCGCGCCGGGGGCGAGTTCCCGCGCGACCACCGCGCATTGGCCGATCCCCGGAATCTGACGGAGAGCGCTTTCGATTTCCCCCAATTCAATGCGAAAGCCTCGCAGTTTGATTTGATCGTCCAGGCGGCTCAGGAACTCGACTTCGCCACTCGGCAGCCAGCGCGCCAGGTCGCCGGTTTTATAGACGCGTTCGCCGCGAAATTCGACAAATTGGGCGTCCGTCTTTTCCGCGTTCCGCCAATAGCCGCGTGCGAGCGCCACGCCGCCGATGTGCAGTTCGCCGGGCACGCCCATGGGCGCTGGCTGCCGCTGCCGATCAAGGATGTAGTAGCGCGTGTTCGCCACGGGCCGGCCAATCGGGACCGGCGCTTCGCCGGGCCGGCAACGATGCGCGGACGCATAAACGGTGCATTCGGTCGGGCCATAAAGATTGACGAGCGCGCAATCAGGCCGTGCCGCGAGGAAACGATCCGCCAGCGCGGCACGGCAAAGCTTCGCCGCCGGAAAAGAAAAGACGCAAGCTGACCGCTGCGGGCAACGCGGGCTCGGCCACCAACATCTCCAGCATCGCCGGCACGGCTTGCAGCACGGTGATGCCGCGCCGTTGCACGGTCTCGAGCAGGTAGGCGCTATCGCGTTCGCCGCCCGGGCGTGCCATGATGAGTTCCGCCCCCGCCGCGAGCGGGAGGAAAAGCTCCCAAAGCGAAACGTCGAAGGAAAATGGCGCCTTTTGCAGAACGCGGTCCGCTGCCGTGAGCGGGAAATCGTCCTGCATCCAATGCAGGTAATTCGTGATGGCGCGGTGCGAGACCATGACCCCCTTCGGCTGGCCGGTAGAACCCGACGTGTAGATGACGTAGGCGAGATGATCCGGTGCTGGAGCACGGCCCTCCCGCCGGCCTGGAGGCCTGTGCTTCCGGCTGCGCCTGCGCTCCTCGCGTCGCCTTGCTGCGTTGCCGAGTCAACCAGCAAAATGCGCGCGGTCGTTTCCGGCAGCGCGCCCGCCAGAGCCGAATCGGTCACGATCAGGGGCATCCGCGCGTCGCCGATCATATAGGCGATGCGCTCCGGCGGATAGGTCGTATCAAGCGGCACATACGCCGAGCCCGCCTTCAGCACCGCCAGCACCGCGACCACCATCTCGACCGAGCGTTCCAGGTGAATGCCGATCAGCACGTCGGGGCCGGCGCCGCCCGACACCAGCGTTGCGGCGAGATCCGTGGAAGCCTGGTCCAGTTCCGCATAGGTCAGCGTCCGCCGCTCGTCTGAAACGGACGGCGCGCCCGGTGTGCGTTTGGCTTGCGTGGTGAAAAGCTCGTGCAGGAGCGCGGGCCGCGCGGAGTAGTCGCGCGCCGTTTGATTCCAGCCCGCGAGAAGTTGCGCCTCCTCGTCCGCGCTCACCATCGGCAGTGCCTCGAGCGGCGTCTCTGGCGCGTCGGCGATGGCGGCCAGAAGGGTGCGAAAATGGCTCAGCCAGCGCCGCGCGGTTTCGGGCTCGAACATCTCCGCGTGATCAAGCTGGCAAACGAGGGCGCCGTGCTGCTCCGCGATGTTGAGATTCACCTCAAACATCGACATTCCTCCTGGCGTGCGGTGCGGCCACGTTTCGAGCGCGGCGGTGATTTCCAAGCCGGGGAGCTGCTGGCAGAAGTCGGCGTTCTCAAAATTGAACGCGGCAGAAAAGAGCGGCGAGCGGCTCGGGTCGCGCCCCACGCGGAGTTGCGCGAGCAGGCGGCCGAAGAAGTAGTCCTGTTGCTCGGAAGCCTCCAGCACGAGTTGCTTGCGCGCCTCGAGATAGTCGGCGAAGCGCTCGCCGCTGGGGATGCGGCTGCGCAGCGGCAGCATGTGGGTGGTATTGGCGTAAAGCCGCGCCCCGCCTTCGAGCGCCCGCACTTCGCCCTCAAACGGCGCGCCGACGATCACATCCGGCTGGCCCGTGAGGCGATGCAACAGGACGTTGTAGGCCGCGAAGACGACCATGAAGAGCGAGGCCCGCTGGCGGGTGGCGGTTTGCTTCAGGCGGCTGGTCAGCGCGGTGTCAATGGTGAGCGAGACGCGCCCGCCCGCGAAGGTCTGGCGCGCGGGGCGCGGGTGATCGAGCGGCAATTCGAGCACCGGCAATTCGCCCGCGAATTGCGCCAGCCAGAACTTTTCCGCCTCGCCTGCGGCAGCCGCCTGCGCGCGCTCGAAGGCGAGGAATGCGCGCAGCGGCATGGCCTCTTCGAGTTGCGGCGTCTGGCCCTGGCGCAGCGCCTCGTAGCTTTCCAGCACGTCGTGGACGATGGCCGAGTACGAAGGGCCATTGCCGAGCAGATGATGGAACGTGAGTACGAGCAGATGATGGTCATCCGCCGAGCTTGACGATGGCGGCCCGCATGAGCGGCGGCTGCGTGAAATCGAACGGCGCGCGCTCCTGCTCCGCGAGCCGCGCCAGCATTTCGGCGCGCGGCGTGTCGGAGAAATCGATGAAGGGCGCGGTCAGCTCCGCGCTCGGGTGGATGCGTTGCGTCTCGCCGATGATCGCGGTGCGCAGCCCATCGTGCCGCGCCGGCAGCAGGGCGAGCGCGCGCTGCAAGACGCGGCCACGTCGAGCTGGCCGCGCAGCACCAGCGTGGTCGATTCCGCATAGACGCGGGCGGCGCTTTCGCTCATGGAGGCTGAGTAGCGAGCAGGCCGGCTTGCGCGTCGGTCAGCGGCAACTCGGTTTGCGTGCTCAGGATTCTGGAAGCGGCGCGCAGCGCGTCGAGCTGCGGCAGGCTCGCGAGCACCGCCGCCGGGTTCACGCCGAAATCGATGAAGCAGCCGATTTCGTCCACGCCGATCGCGGCGAGCTTTTCCACGACCGGCGCGCACGATTCCGGCGTGCCGATGAGCGCCTTGCCCTGCACGTAATCGTCAAAGGCGCGGTCGAGCAGCACCTCCACGTCGTCCGGGTCGATTTCCATCGGTCCGCCGCGCCCCGTCTCGAGGCGCTTTTGTTTGTTATCGAGGTAAGAGCGGAGGTACTCGCGCATCGGCCCGCGCGCCGCGCGCAGGGTGGCCGGAAGCTGTTCGCCGAGATGCGTGAGCAGCAAAATGGTGACGTGCCCTTTCGCCGGATCGTGCCCGTGCTGCGGCCAGCGCGGCGCGGTAGAGGCGGATTTTCTCCGCGAGCTCCTCAACGCTCTGATTCATCAGGTAGCCGAGCACGCTGACGCCCATCTCGCCCGCTTTGGCGTAGGAATCGGGGTGGATGCAGGTGAGCCAGACCGGCAGTTCCGGCTGCTTCGGCAGCGGGTGCAGCTTCACGCCGAAGTCGCTCCCCTGGCCGCGTGCGCAGCGTCACCGTCTCGCCGCGCCAGAGCTGCTGGATCGTCCGTAAACCTTCGCTGCACAACTCGCGCGCCGAGTCGCAAAATTCTCCGGGCGCGAGCACGAAGTCATTCGGGATGCCAGCCGGAGGCGATCGAGATGCCGACGCGGCCCTGCGAGAGGTTATCGACCACCGACCATTCCTCCGCCACGCGCACGGGATGATGCAGCGGCAGGACGACGCTGCCGCCGCGCAAGTGCAATCCGCGTGGTCTCGCGCGCGAGGGCCGCGGCGACCACCGAGGGGTTCGGCGAAAAGCCGCCGACACTGTGGAAATGCCGCTCCGGCAGCCAGACCGCGGTGAAGCCATGCGTATCGGCGAACTTCGCTCCCTCGAGCACGAGCTCGTATTTGCTGCGGATCGTACGCGGCCGGGTAGCTGCCGAAGTAGTAGAGGCTGAACTGCATCGCCTTCCGAGGCGCGGGCGCGAAGACCTTCGCCGCGACGGCCGGAGCAGGCGCTGTCTTCCACCGGGCGTGGCGCAACCACGGCGAGCGGCTCGGCTTCCAGGCTGAAATCCTCCGCGGCTCCGGCAGGAAGCCGCCGCGCTGCATCTCCACGATGCTTTCCTCGAATGCGCGAAGGACCGCGGCGACATCGGCTTCGGTGTGCGCGGTCGAAAGGAAGAACGGGCGGCCTTCCCAGAGATGCACCCCTTTTTCGCGCAGATGGAAGTAGAGCAGGCTGCCGAACTTGATCGTCTCGTCGAACTCGAGATACAGGATCGAGGCGAATTGCTGGACGTGCAGCGGCACGCCGCGTTGCCGGCAAAAATGCGTTGAGCCGGCGTGCCAACTCCGGCGGTGCGCGCGTTCAGCCGCTCCTGCAGCTGCGGGCCTTCTGCTCGCAGGTGATTGAGCGCCGCCAACGCGCCGGCCATGGCCAGCGGATGCCGGACATAGGTGCCCGCGAAGAACGTCACGCCGACCTCGGGGAACGAGTCGTCGCCGTACTGCCAGCGAGCCGCCATCGAGCGCATCCATGTACGTCGCGCTGCCGGCGACGACGCCGATGGGCAGGCCGCCGCCGATGATTTTGCCGTAGGTGGCGATATCGGCCTTCACGCCGAAGAGCGCCTGCGCGCCGCCGGGATGGCAGCGGAAGCCGGTGATCAGCTCGTCGAAAATGAGCGCGGTCTCGGAGGCGCGCGTGATCTTGCGCACCTCGTGCAGAAACTCGCGCGGCTGCAGATCGAGCCGCCGGCTTTGCACCGGCTCGATGAGGACCGCCGCGAGCTCGTGCGCATGCGCGCGCAGCGATTTCGAGCGATTCCGGCGTGCCGTAATCGAGCACCAGCACGTCTTTCACGATGTGCTCGGGAATGCCCGGCGCGACCGGCACCGACCGCCGCTCGCCATTGATCATCGCGGCGCGCACGAGCACTTCATCGTTGATGCCGTGAAAGCCACTGGTGGTGGCGATGCGCGTGCGGCCGGTGACGGTGCGGGCGATGCGCATGGCGGCCATGACCGCCTCGGAGCCGGTATTGCAAAAGGCGGCGCGCTCCAGGCCGGTGAGCTCGCAGAGCAGCCGCGCGACCTTGCCCGCGAGCGGCGTTTGCGGGCCGACTTCGATGCCGCGCGCGAGCTGCGCCGCGAGCGCCTGCGTGACGAAATCCGGCGAGTGGCCGAGCAGGTTCGTGCCGAAGCCCATCGACATGATCGATCCACTCGTTGCCATCGACATCCCAGATGCGCGCGCCAGCGGAACGCTCGACAACGATCGGGAAAACCATCTCCTTCCAGAGGCGATTGAAGCTGCCCGCGGTGCGCGGATCGGCGAGGTGAGCGCGGTGGGCTTGCGTCTGCCGCTTCGACTCGGGGAACCGCGCGGTGTAGCGGGCGATGAGCGCAGTGAGGTGGGCCTGCTGGCGTGGCGTGAGCGTGCCGCGGACGCCGGTTTCGATCGGCTTGAATGGGCCAAAGCGCTTCGCCTCCGGCGCCGGGAGCGCACCGACGGACGCGCTGGGTGCAGGGGCTTTGACCACCGGCGGGGCGACGGATGCGGGAGTCGGGGACGGGGTGGCGACGGTCGAGTTTTGCGCGATGTACTCGGTCAGCTTGTCGAGCGTCGCGAGGTCCGCCATGAGCTGGCGGAGCGTCATCTTGATGGCGAACTTTCTTGCGAATCGCGAGCGCGATCTGCGTCAGGAAAAGCGAGTCGAAGCCGAGTTCCAGCAGGCTCGTGCCAGGCGCGGCGCTGAGCGACATCGATGCCGGAGAGGTCGGTGAGCAGCTGCTTGAGCTGAGCGAGCAGCGGCACTTCCTCGACGGGGGAGGGACTTGATGGAGTTGCTGGACCCACTGGACTGGTCGCCGCCGCGTTGATGGGCGGCGCCGAGGTTCTCGACTGGCGCTTCGCCATCAGTGGCCGCGGTGGCCAGCGGGAGCGGCATGCCGGCCGGGAGGTCGGCAAAGTAGCGCTGCTTCTCGAAGGGATACGCGGGCAGCGAGACGCGCTGGCGCGCTTCGCCCGCCGTGCAGCCGCCGCCAATCGACCGGCACGCCTGCGGCCCAGAGCCGGCCCAGCGCGGTCATGGCCGTCTCTTCAGCGGGCGCTTCCGGCAAAATCGACGGGATGAAATCGTGATGCGGCGTTTTGCCCTCCTGCTGCCGCGCCAGTTGCGAGAGGGCCTGGCCCGGCCCGCTCTCGAGCAACGCGTACGCGCCTTCCGCGAGCAGCCGCGCGGCGGCAGCGGAAAAGCGCACGGTGGCGCGAGCGTGCGCGGCCCAGTAGCTGGGGATCGGTCGCCTCGGCGGCGGTGAGCCACGCGCCGGTGACCGTGGAGAGGATCGGCATCGTCGGCGCGTGCGAGCGTGATCCCGCGTAGCAGCGCTTCCAGCGGCTCCAGAACGGGTCGAGCATCGCGGAGTGAAAAGCGTGCGAGGTCTCGAGGCGCACGCGCGGCGACGACTTTGCTCGGCGCATCGCTTCTCGACTGTCTCGATCGCCTCGAGCGGGCCTGCGAGCGACCGAAAGGCGCGGTGCGATTCAGCGCGGCAATATCGAGCGCGGCGCCGGCAATGAGTGTGTGCGTTTTCTCTTCGCCCAGGCGCACCGCCAGCATCGCGCCGCGCGGCAAATCCTGCACCAGGCGCGCGCGCTCGGCGACGATGCGCGGCTGCGTCTTCGAGCGAGAAACACCCCCGCGACGGTCGCCGCCACAAATTCACCCACACTATGCCCGATCAGCGCCGCAGGTTGGAGCGCCGAGGCTGAGCCAGTATTGCGCCAGCGCGTAATCGATCGCGAAAATCGCTGGCTGAGTGAGGCGCGTCTCGCGCAAGCCGCTCCGCCGCTCCGGCCTCCGTCGAGAAAAGCACGTCGCGCAGGTCGAGCCCGAGCAGCGGCTGCAGCATCTCCGCGCACTGATCGAGCGCCTCGCGAAACGCCGGCTCGCTCGCATAAAGCCGCGCGCCCATGCCCGGGAACTGCGCGCCTTGCCCGGGAAAAAGAAACGCCACCGGCGTCGCCAGCCCTTCCTCGACTCGTGCGAAGCGCGCCGATCCGCGCAGCGCCGCTCGCTGCTTGCGTCTGCGTTCGCCGCGACCACCACCCGCCGATGGGCAAAAGTCTGCCGCCCGGTTTGCAGCGTGAAGGCCACATCGGCCAGCGACTGCTCGGGATGCGCCTCGAGATGGCGCGCCAAATCCGCCGCCCTCTTTTCCAAGCGCCGTCGCCGTTTTCGCCGAGAGCACCAGCACTTGCGTCGCCCGCCGGCTCGGCGCTGCGCCGCGCTGGCGCGTCTTCCAGCACGACATGCGCATTCGTCCCCCCGACGCCGAAGGAACTCACGCCCGCCCGCCGCGGCTGCTCTCCGCGCGGCCACGCGCGCAGCTCGTGCTCAGAAAAAACGGGCTCTCCTCCAGATGCAGCGCGGGATTCGGTTCGTCGCAATGGATCGGTAGGCGGGATCTGCTCGTGCCGAAAGGCGAGCGCCGCCTTGATGAGGCTCACGACGCCCGAGGCGGCATCGAGATGGCCGATGTTGCCCTTCACCGAGCAGAGCGCGCAAAAGCCGCGCTGCTCGGTGGAAGCGCGGAAGACCTGCGTGAGCCCCTCGACCTCGATCGGATCGCCGAGCGGCGTCGCCGTGCCGTGCGCCTCGATGTACGAGATGGTCTCCGGCGAGACTTCGGCCACCGCCTGCGCCAGCGCGATCACCTCCGCCTGCCCCTGCACGCTCGGCGCGGCAAAGCTGACTTTGTGCGCGCCGTCGTTGTTCAGCGCGTGCCCGTTGATGACGGTGTAAATCTGGTCGCCATCCGCCAGCGCATCCTCCAGCCGCTTCAGCACGACCACGCCCGCGCCGCTGGAAAAGATCGTGCCATTCGCGCGCGCGTCGAAGGGCCGGCACCAGCCATCGCCCGAAGTCATCCCGCCCTCCTGGTAGAAGTAGCCGCGATCCTGCGGAAAGGTGATCGAGACGCCGCCGGCCAGCGCCACATCGCATTGGTGATCGAGCAACTGCTGGCAGGCCACGCAGACCGCCACCAAGCGACGACGAGCACGCCGTCTGCACATTGAGCGCGGGTCCGCGCAGGTTCAGCTTGTAGGCGAGCCGCGTCGTCAGGAAATCCTTCTCATTCGCCAGCACCGCGCTGACCATCCCGACGGCGCTCGAGCAGGTCGCGCCGGTGCCGCACGAAGTTCGGAAAGTAGGTGTTGTTGCTCATCCCGGCGAAGACGCCGATGAGCCCCGCGTACCGCGAGGGATCGCACCCCGCATCTTCCAGCGCCTGCCAGCCCGTCTCAAGAAAGACGCGATGCTGCGGGTCCATCACCTCCGCCTCGCGCGGCGGCACGTTGAAAAAAGTGCGGTCAAACCACTCCGGCCGCTCGACCACGCCGCGCGCGCCGACGAAGCCCTGGCAGCTCCCGCAAGGCCTTCGCGTCGTACCCCGCCGCCGTCAGTTCTTCGTCCGAAAAGCGCCGCACGCAGTCGCGCCCAGCCACCAAATTTCGCCAGAAAGCCGCCGCGTCGGGCGCGTCAGGGAAAGTCCCTGCGAGCCCGATGATGGCGATGCCCTCCGGTTGGTGACTCATGTTGTGCAGGGTGAGACTAGCCGACATCGTGCCAGAAAAGAAGGTTTGGTTGCAGCTTTGCGCGTCGCGCCGTCCAGCCTCACAAATCGGGCAGTCTTGGGACGGGAAAGCAAAGTTTCCTTCGTTGGGGAGACGGATCGTGTATGGCAGAGCCCTTGTTTATGAGTCCGCACCTGCTTGTTTTCTTTGCACCGCCACTGGCAAACTTCGTTCCAACGCTCCTCGGGCTCTTCGGGCTCGCCATGACGATCTTCTGGGTAATCGTCGCGTGGCGTGCGATGCGAGCGCACGAGCGGCTGGCCGACGCCGCCGCGTACTGGCAGCGCCAGCAGGAGGTCAGCCGGAGTCTGCCTCCTGATTCGGCAGAAAACATCCGGCGTTAATTAACCGGCGCTCAGCTCCGCACCGTGAAGCCGAAGCGCCGCGGGCTTGCCAGGGGCCGATCATCGGGCAGGGGTCGTCACACTGTGGACCGCCTCCGAATTGAAACGCCGAAAGTCTTTCGCAGGGCAGCAGTCGGGAGCGACTCCGGCAGATACGCCGCGCCGTTCATGACCGGCAGGATCACGCTGTAGCTGGGGAGTGGCTGCTCGACATTGCCTCCATCCATCGAGTCGACCGCAGCAGCTTACGGTGCGGCCATAGCCACGCGCACCGAACTGGACTTTATGCCCTCTGGCAGGCGGATTTTGCGCTCCGTCGCCTGCCCATCGATCGAAAAGAAAAGCATCGCTTCCGAAGGGGGATGATCCACCGGCGCATCAAGGATCATGAAGTCCGGTCCGAGCTGACCAATGGAGAATTCTTTTCCAGGAAGCGTCAGGTGCATTTTCACCTCGGCGGAATGCCCGACGTGACCGTAGGAAGTGAGAATGGACGATGACATATTGGAAAAGGCGGAAGGCTACGCCGCCCGCCAGGGTCGTTCAATCGTGGCCCGGCTGGGTTTCGGTATTCACGGTACCGTTCGCTGAGGGACGGAGCGTAGTGGGTGCCGAGATCGCTCAAGCGCGTCCGGTTTATAGTGAGCCTTTGCTTTGGAGCAAGGCGGGAGCCTCGGCGCCACCAGCGTGCGCGCGTAGGAGAGGGTGTCGATCTCCGCCGGCGTCTTGTCGCGGCGGATGGCTTTGATGCGCGGGAAGCGCAGCGCGAGGCCGCTGCTGTGCCGCTTGCTCGGCTGGACGGAATCGAAGGCGACCTCGAAGACGATCTCGGGCCGCACTTCGCGGTAGTTGCCGTGCACGCGAGGGTGGTGGCGATGAAGTGCTCGGTCAGTTCCTCGATCTCCTCATCGGTGACGCCGGAGTAGGCTTTGCCGATGGTCAGCAGCGCGCCGGTTTCGTCGTCGCGCACGGCGAAGGTGTAGTCGCTCAGCACGGCGGAGCGTTTGCCGTGGCCCTTCTCCGCGCCGACCACGACCACATCCAGCGTGGCGAGTTCCTTCTTGAACTTCAGCCACGCGAGGCCGCGCCGGCCGGGCGTGTAGAGGCTCGCGCCGTCTTTCGCCATGAGCCCCTCATTGCGCTGGGCGCGCGCGGCGGCAAAGGCGCTCTCGATCTCCTCGGCCGAGTGGACCGGCGCGATCGGCGATGAGCTCCAGGCCGGGCGGCAGCGCGAGCGCTTCGAGCAGCGCGCGGCGCTGCGCGAGCGGCTCGCGGAGCAGCGGCGCGCCATCGCAGCCAGAGGAGATCGAACGCCTTGAAGACGACCGGCACGTCGCTGCGGCCGAGAAAAAGGTCGTCCTCGTTTTTGCGCCCGAGGCGCTTTTGCAGATCGAAAAAGGTCAGCCGGCGGCCCTGCTTCGTAGGCGACGATTTCGCCATCGAGGATCGCGCCCGGCGTGAGGCCGCGCGCGGCGCGGGCGAGGTCGCGCAAACTGGCCGGTGACCTTGCGCAGATCGCGCGTGAAGATTTCGCACCCGGCCATCCGCCGACGTGAAGCTGCGCGCGGATGCCGTCGAATTTGTCCTCGACCCAAAACGCCGGCGCAGCGCGGCTCCGGCGGCCGCGGCGTTCGCGGCCGGCTTGCGAGCATGGACGCGCATCCAGATGGCCTGCGCGGTCGGCTCGGGGCTGGCGAGCATGCACTTGATCGGGCGAAAGAGCGTCGAGGCCGCCTCGTCCGAGCGCGCCGCTGGGCGGCGAGCACCGCGGTGCGGCCGATGTCGCCGAGCAGCATATTCGCCTCGCGCACGTCTTCCGCCGGCGCGTCGAAAGCGGCGGCGATGGCGTCTTCGACCAGGCCTTCCTCAGGCCGATCCGCAGGTCGCCGGTGAGGATGCGGACGAGGTAACTCCCCGCCAGCGCGATCGAGCCGGCGCGAGCCGCTCCTGCAGCAGCTCGGTCTTTTGCCAGCGGGCCGCGCGCGTGCTGCAGCGCATCGAAAAAGCGCGGCGATCGTCGGCGAGCGAGAACGGCTCCGGCGCGGTCGTGCCGAGGAGCACCTCGTAGGCGGTCTTGCCGGCGTCGTTGTGCCGCCGGGCGATTTCGCGCACCTCGTGCTCCGGGCTTGCCGCTCGCGGCGACGAGCGCGCGGTGGATCACGGCCCAGCCCGCCTGGAGCGTGCGATTGTCGGTCTGCGGCAAAGGCGCGGCCGGTGAGGTAAAGCGGCGGCGCGACCGGCCAGCGACGGCAGTCGAGCTGCCGCCAGGGTGCGCGAGGTAATCGGCGAGCAGCTCGATCTTCTTGAGCTTGCTCGCGGTGGCGGAGATTTGCTCGCCCAGCGCGGCGAAGGCGGCGAGATCTCGAGCGGCGAGATCTTCGGCGGCAGCATGCGCGGCCTGCGCGGGCGCGCGAGGCGCTCGCGCGGCCGCCGGCGCGCTGCGCGAGCCGCAGCTCGAGCTGGTTTTCCTGGCTCAGCGCCCACGCCTCGAAGCCGCGCTCGCGCAGGTCGCGCGCAAAGTCGCTGGCGAAGCCGTGCAGCGTGAGCACGAGCTTCGGCTGCACGAGCTCCACGTAGCGCACGAGGTCCGGGTAATCCGCGTGATCCGTCAGCGGAAAAGCGGCGTCGCACTGTAGCGATACTTCGCGCCGGGATCGAGCGCCCAGCCGGTGAGGACCGCGGTGCGGCGATTCTTGATCCGCGTGAGCATGAGCGAGCGCGCGGCGCTCGGCGGGCAGACGAGCACCTTCCCCGCGACCTGGCCGGCGGCGTAGCGCAGGTAGCCGGTGGGGAAGTCCGGCTGCAGCTCGCGGTAGAGCTCCGTCATGCGAAAGACCGAGCCGTGCAGCATGGGCGTGAGGCCCGCCTTCAGGAGCGCGCACAGGATTTCCTGCGACTTGCCGAGCGAGTAGCCGAGCAAGACCGGCACCGCCGCCTCCTCGAGCGCTTCCTGGCAAAAAGCGACCATCTGTGCGATCACCTCCTCGGTCGGCGGCATGCGATATTTCGGCAGGCCGTATGTCGTCTCCATGATGAGCGTCTCCGCCTGGCGCCACTCGGTCGGCTCGGCGGAAAGGCTGGCGCGCAGCTTGAAGTCGCCTGTGTAGAGCAGCGAACCCGCGGCGCTTTCCAGCAGAAGTCTGTGCGGAGCCGAAGATGTGGCCCGCCGGCAGGAGCGTGGCGCGAAAGTCGGAAAACTCGCGCGGCTCGCCAAACGGCAAGCAGATGCTGCCGCCGCTCTCCCGGAAGGCGTGCATCCATCAGCCGCGCGGTGCCGACGCTGGCGATGATCTCGCGATGGTCGGCAATGTGATCGCTGTGGGCGTGCGAGACAAAGGCGAAGGTCCTTGCCATCCCAAGGATCGAGCCACAGGTGGTGAGCCGGCACCTCCAGTCCGCGATGGTAACGAAGGTCGATCATTTCCACAGGGAGAATCGTCCCGATCCGTGCCTCCCGTTCTATCGAATTTTGGGCGGCGCAAGTGCCCGCCGGTTTTCGCAGAAAACAATTGCGTTGCCGCTCGGCACCGCGTTAGCATCGTCTCGCTTTTCATGAAAACCCTCCTGACTGCGGTCCTGCTGACTGGCCTTGCCTCCCTCGCTCTCGCGGACATCCACGATCCGCCAATGAACGATTACGGTCCCACGCGCAAGCTCGGGCGCGGCTTGGCGAATATTCTTTTTGGGGTCACGGAGATCATTCAGAGGCCAGCCGAGATCAACGAGCGCGAAGGCAACTCTGCGGCGGCCACGTATGGCGTCGTGCGCGGGCTGGGCCGCTTCTTCTTCCGCGTCGGCGCGGGGGTTTATGAGGTGACGACCTTCCCCTTTCCGACCGCTCGCGCTTCGTACCGGGTGCCGTATCGCCTGGATCCCCCGTGGATTCACGGTGGATATGAGGAGTTCCCGCCGGAACTCGGCTGGGACACCAAGTACCACTACGCAAAGGATACCGAGTCTGGCTACTAGAGGCTTCCTGGCAGCGGTCACTTGCCTGCGAGGCTGGTGTGGGCGAAGCGTCCATCTTCTGCCTGGCCAGTTTGCTGCTGATCACTGGGCTCTAAGCTGACCACTCCTCCATGCGTGAGTACCACGACCTGCTTCGGCTCGTGCTCGAGCAAGGCGTCGAGAAAGCTGATCGCACCGGTACGGGCACGCTCTCGGTTTTTGGAGCGCAGGCGCGATTCGATTTGCGGCGCGGCTTTCCACTGCTCACGACGAAGAAGCTGCATCTGAAATCGATCCTGCACGAGCTGCTTTGGTTTCTTCGCGGCGAGACCAATATCCGGTCGCTGAATGAGCAGGGCGTCACCATTTGGGATGAGTGGGCGGATGAGACGGGAGAGCTTGGCCGGGTCTATGGCGCGCAATGGTGCGACTGGCGAACCGTTCAGGGCCGCTCCATCAATCAAATCGCGAACGTGGTGGAGCAGATTCGACGGAATCCTGACAGCCGCCGTCTCATCGTAACGGCTTGGAATCCTGGTGAACTCGACCAAATGGCGCTGCCCCCTTGCCACGCGCTCTTTCAGTTTTACGTAGCCGAGGGGGGCTTAAGCTGCCAGCTCTACCAGCGGAGTGCGGACCTGTTTTTGGGTGTCCCTTTCAATATCGCCAGCTACTCCCTGCTCACCTGCATGGTCGCGCAGGTGTGCGGCCTCCGGCCCGCGGAATTCATCCACACCTTCGGCGACATTCACCTTTACACCAATCACCTCGACCAGACCCGCGAGCAACTCAGTCGCGAGCCGCGCCCCCTGCCTCGATTGATCCTCAATCCGGCCCGCCGCGAGTTGGCAGACTTTCGGTATGAGGACTTTGAACTGAGCGGCTACGATCCTTGCCCCAGCATCAAGGCGCCCATTGCGGTGTGACGCCGTTCTCCCTGCGCAACGCGATCTTCAGGGCGGGTCTTGCAGGTTTAAGTCCGTCTTCGCATTGCCGTCGCTTCCTGCGCCGGGGCTGTCTTACTCTCCTGCTGCATGTCCCGCGTCCAGCGCGCACTTTTCTTTCAAGCCGCCAGTCTCTTGCTGGCAGCGGCGGTCGTGCTCTGGCTCGCGCGCCACTACCCGGTTCTCGAATACCTCAAGTGGGCTCAGCAGCGCCTGGCCCGGATGGGCAATTGGGCCGGCCTCACTTATCCGTTGCTCTACGCCGCCTGCAATGTGTTGCTTCTGCCGGGCGGGGCCATCGCGATTGGGAGCGGACTTTTTTTCGGCCTCTGGTGGGGCTTTTTCTTCAATGTCGCTGGGAGCGTCGTGAGCGCGGCGATTTCCTTTTCCATCAGTCGCTGGCTCGGGCGCGAATGGGTGCGGCGCCACTTACTGCGCCACTCGAAATGGACGGCGCTCGATGCTGCGGTGGGCCGCGAAGGGTGGAAGATCGTCTTTCTCTCGCAAGTCCATCCGCTCGCCCCAAGCAGCCTGCTCAACTATCTCTACGGCATCACGCGCATGTCCTTGCGGACCTGCTTGCTTTGGGTGGCGCTAGGCCAGGCGCCCGGAGCGTTCCTTTACGCCTATCTCGGCACGCTCGCGCAACTTGGGCTGCGGCTGCTCCGCGGCGAAACGCACCCGCATCGGGCTGAGTACGTCCTCTGGATTGGCGGTTTACTCCTCGCCTTCCTGGTTACCACCATTTTTGGGCGGCTCGCGTTGCGCCTGCTGGCCGAAGCGGAGGAGCACGCTGCTGGCCCGTTGATCGATCATATCGCGGAACCACCCCAAGTCAGCCTGCCTCTCTGACGGCGGCGGCTATGAAGGTTCGGCCGGCCCGAGGCGAAGAATGTTCGTGGCAGCGTCGGCTGGCCACCAGGAGAGGCTGGTGGTGGTGACAATCTTCTGCGCGTTCGGCGGCAGGGCGGCCAGCAGAGCGCTGCGGCGCGTTAGGTCCAGCTCCCCGAAAATGTCGTCCAGCAAGAGCAGCGGTGGCTGGTCAAAATGCGCCGCCAGCAACTGCGTGGCGCCTAGTTTAAGCGCCAACACCAGCGTGCGCTGCTGGCCTTCCGAGGCGAACTCGGAGCAGCGCCCATTGAGCAGAAAGTGGAGGTCGTCCCGATGCGGACCCGCGCCTGTTTGCCGGAGCCGGGCATCCTCCTCACGCCGGCGCGCCAATGACTCCGCGAAGTCGTCACCGGCGCCGCAATCATAAGCGAGCGCCAGTTCTTCGCCCGTGTGGCTGATGGCCGCCTGCGCAACGCGCGCGTGCTCCTGTAATTCGGCGATGAGTTGCCGTCGGCTCGCAGTCACTTCCAAGCCGGCGGCCAGCAGCGGAGCATCGAAAGCCTCGATCTCCCGCCAACGCAGGACGTGCGCCTTGAGGAGCGCATTGCGGGAGCGGAGTGCTCGTTCATACGCGCGCAGCGAAGTACGATAGCCGGACATCGATTGCAGCGCGACCGAGTCGAGAAAGCGGCGCCGGATTTCGCCGCTGCCACGCACCAGGTCGATGTCGCTCATCGCGAAGGCGACGACACGTGCGAGTTGCAAGTACTCGCGCGGGGAGTTTTGCTCGACTCCGTCCAGCGCCAGCTTGCGGCGAATGGGGCTGTAATAAAATTGCAGGTGCCGCTCGTCAAAGTAGCCATCCACGACAAAGCCACGGCGCTCGTGTTGCACCACTTCCCCGAGGCGCGAAACGCGTGGCGATTGCAACCGTAGAAGAATGGAGGCGGCTTCGAGCAGCGAAGTTTTGCCCTGCGCATTCGGCCCCACGATGAGATTCAGTCCGGGCTCAAACGCAGCCGTGAACGCTTCGAAGCAGCGGAAGTGGCGAACGGCAACAGAACGGAGCATGCCGCTTCACCTTACGAGGCGGGAGTCTTAAGACCAACTGCCAAGCGCCTGCGGGTGTACCGAGAAGCTGCGCTGATGGCGGTTACCGCGCTGGCGGCAAGTCATTCAGATACCCCTGCGGAAACTTATCCACCTGATCGAAGTATTGATTTAGATCGTAGCTCACGGTCCCTTGCGCCGTGATGCGCCACTTCGCCGCACGCATCGGCATGCCTCGCTTCAGGTAGAAGGCATAGATATCCCGAGGCTCTGATGAGGAGTATTGACCCACTTTTTCCAAAGCGGCCAGGTATCGGTCCCACTTCCCCGCTTGCAGCGCCGCAGTTGGCTGGCTCCACAAGAAGTTGAAGAGGATCTTCCACGCGGTGAACGCCGGAATCTCACCGCCACTCGAGTTCGTGGGAGTGGTCCTTCTTCTCGATCACCTGCGCCAACTCCTCCAAGTGGGCGGCGGGATCGGTACGCGCCAAGGCCAGGAGGGAGAGCGGCTGGGATTCCACATTATGGAGGTCGGCCTGCAGGGCAGCGGCCACCTCAGCGATCTGTGGGTCGAAGGCATGCAGGCTTTCGCCGGCCGCCCGGCGCACGCTGCTTTCTGGGTCCTGCAAAAGCTCGGAGAGGACCGGAAGCATTTGCGGATTCTGCATGAAACCGATCGCGTAAGCAGCGCACTTTCGCACCTCTGGAGATGCGTCGGCGGTGAATTTCTCGAAGACGCTGGCCGTGTCGAGATGTGGCTTCGCAAAGTCCGTGAGGAGCAGCACGGCGGCGGCGCGGACCGGCGCCTCAGGCGCAGTCAACCATGGGTCCATGACTTGGCGAAGCTCGCGCGCTTTGACGAGGCCGAGCGCCCGAATCGCCAGCGCGCGGGTCTCGGTTGCGCCATGGCCCTGGGCCACAGCGGCCAATTCCCGCCAGCAAAGCGCGCCCCCGGCATTACGAGCGCTTGGCTGCATCTGCGCCAAACCGGGATTTGGCACGCCAATCGTGTCCGAGCCAAAAGGGCGAAAGGTAGGGACTGCCGTCGCCGATCACACGAATTGCGGCCTGCGCCACTTCCGGCTCGTCCCGCGTGATCAGCCTGCGAACTGCTGCCAGGACATCCACGCGCGCGAAGTCGGGCACACCGCTTCCGTCCACGCCCTCACTCATCGTCGCGAGTTGCTCGAGGGCGTAAACGACTTCCTGCGGAGTGGCGCTGTCGCGCAACGACATGATCTCCGACCAATAGATCTCCTTCAACGTTTTCGCCGTCACGGCGTTCTGATCCCGACAGCGCAGCACGCCAAGGTCCATCTTAGCGGTATGGTTCTGCCAAAGCTGTCGAGCGGACGCCGTCCCTTTCCCCGCGCAGACGATGTAGCTCTTCCCAACGTCGAAGTGATAGAACTGCGGCGTGAACATCCCTCCCTCACGGATGGAAGTTTCGTCGTAATGTCGAAAGTGAACCTCTGCCTCAGCTATTTCGCCTTTGATGCGGGAAATGATCCTGAATCGGGTCTCGCGCGCCTCGTAGCCCGGGACCTTTTCGAAACTCGCATCCTGCACCGCCTCGCTCCCGAGAACCTCGCCTTTGAAGATTAAGTCTGCCTGCTCCTCAACCTTTTCGAGCGGGAGCGCTGGTCCCACCAGATAACCCAGCGCGCCGGTCGTCCCGCTCACCACGAAGGCGGCAGCGACCAATGATCGCCGGAGCGTCAGGGCAGACATGTTTGGCCGACGGTCCTGGCTCGCCTTGGGAGCTATGAATCCGCAGCGACAGCCAGCGACCCGCGTTCGCCGCCGAGGGGTGGCAGGTCGGGATCGAGGAAGCCAAAGACATGCGGCGGACTGATGACGCGGACGCCTTCGCGCTCCTGCTGATCTTTGATTTGCTCGTGAAGCGAGACCATCTTGGTCCAATGGGTCCGGGGGCGGAAGTGATGCTCCGCGTGGTAGCCATTGAAAAACCACGTCCAGTTGTAGATCTTCCCGTAGGTGCTCACACCCCAGGCGATTGGCTTGTCGGGGTTGCCGCCGTAGTGGCGGTAAAACCCATTCAGGTAGCTGAGGCAATGGCCGAAATACATGAACGGCAGCAGGTAGAAGATCATGAATCTCCAGTTGAAGATGAACTCTGTCGTCATAAAGACGACCACCGCAGCGTACTCGATTTTGCCCCACCAGAGTTCCGCATCGCCGCGCTTGCCCAACTCTTTCGAAATGGAGACCGGCGTGTCGCGGAAGAAGCTCAGAAATGTGTAGGACCAGGGGTTTTCCGGCTGGCCATCGTGCCCGTGGCGATAAATGGAAATCCAGTCGGTGGTCTCGCCGGTTTCGTCCTGGCGATCACTGTTCCCCTTGTGATGTTGCACGTGGACCACGTCGTAGTAGGTCTGTGAGAAACAGCAGGTGACCGACTCCAGCACTGCGAAGAGTCGATTCAGGATCGGCGAGCGAAAGTAGGGGTTGTGAATGAAGTTGTGCGAGACCCCATTGATGTTCCAGTTGATGCTCATCGAATAGATGAAGCCGAGCGGAATCGAGACCCATAGCGACACTCGCGGGAACAGGTAAAAGAGCGCACAGAAATAGGCGAAATGCCCCACTCCGGCGAGGACCGGCAGGACATCCCAGCGCGTGTGCGCGAATATCTTGGAATCAGTGGGCTCGAGATCGACACGGATGGGTTGCATAAGAAGCGGGCGCCAATTCGCGGCGCGAATCCCTTTAGCAAACCGTCCGCATCCTGCCACTGATTTTTTGCAGGAACTTACTCGATGACGCGGGCATCCTCAGCACCGGCCGGTGCCGTCAGCCCGCTTTCGGGGCGAGTGACTCCGGCTGCTGTAACGCCTTCCGCGCCTCGCGTACTTTGTCGCCGAAATCGTGGATCGCCTTCTTGTCCGTCTCCAGGCTGGAGCGGTCGCCAGTGGCGATGACCTTCGTCATGTCAGGATCGAAAACGGTAAAGGAAACCCAGGCATTCGTCGGCTGGCGCTGCAGCATGTCGCGAGCGGACTTGGGCAGCGTGCCCATGAGTGTCTTGTCTTTCACCTGCGCCTCGGTGACAACGACCATTTCCGCCGAGGCGTGGACCGCCTTGATGCCATTGGCGGCGGCTGCGGCGCAATGCGGGCAGTTGTTGTCAGCCCCCTTGTACACGATGCAGAGGAGCTTCTTATCCTCCTTCGCCTTCGCCTGCTGTGCGGCGAGCTGATCGACAGGTTTGGCGCCAGAAATTTCGTAAGCCGAAGCGAGCCTCGTCAGGACAAGGCACATGGTCAGAAGCAAGCAGGGGGTTCTCATAGGAATGCCAGAATGCTCCCGCTCAGGCGTGGCGTCAATCGCCGCGATGATGCCTGGATCAGCCATTTCGAGGTGAGCATCAGTCCGCCTTGGGAGCGGTGGAATCCGCGGCGGACGCGGAGGCATTCCCCTTCTTGCCCGCCGGCTTCGGAGCGAGTTCCTCACTGGTCCATCGCGATCGTGCGCGCCTTGTACTCGGAGCGGATGTCCGCCACGTCCTTCACCTGAATGGGCGAGGCGCCGTGCTCCCATGCGCGGCGGATGTAGGTCAGGACGCCGGCGATTTGCTCGTCGGTGAGCGCGGGGCCGAGCGGGGGCATTTCGAGGCTCCAGGTCTCGCCGTTGCACCTTGAGCGGGCCGCTCAGGCCGTTGAGGACGATGCGCGGGAGGGCCTCGGGATTGCCGAGCACCCACTCGCTATCGACCAGCGCGGGGCGCGAGGCCGGACATGCCGGTGCCGGTGGGCTGATGGCAGGCGGCGCAGAGCGAATCGTAGACGACCTTGCCGTCGTCGAAGAGCTTCTGCTCGGCCGGCGTGAGCGGCTTGATGACGGGCGGCGGCGGAACGCCGGGCTTGTTCGGCCAGGCGAGCCGGGCATCGAGCGCGGCGACGAGCGGCTTCGTTTTGGCGTCGGCTGCTGCCGGCGAGCTTGGCGAGTTCGCGGCGGGCTCGGCTTCGAGGTAGATGAGCTTCGGCTTTGGGCGCGCTTTCGCCGGCGCTTTGCCACCGCAGCGCGGCCGGCGAGGAGCGCGACCTGCGCGGGCGAATTGGGCGGCTGCGCGGCGATGAGGGTCCAGCAGCTTTGAACGCGGGCGGAGCGATGTTCGGTCAGCACGGCCTGCGCGAGCGCGCGCGAGCATCGTCCGGCGGGCGCGCGTTCCTGTCGCCAGCTTGAGAAGCAGCGCCTCGAGCACCTCGAGCTCGCGTCCGCGCAGGCCGGAGATGAGGGGCTCGCGCACGCAGCGGATCCTCGCCCGCTTTGCGCGCCAGTGCAGCGCGGCTCCTGCGTCTCGGGAAGGTGCCGAGCTGAAAGCGAGCGCGCACTTGCACCTCGATGCTAGGATCGTTGATCATCTTGCGCCAGCTCCGGCTCAGCGTGCGATCGGCCAGCGCACGGCGGCGGCGCGCACTTTGGCGTCGCTTGTCGTGCAGCGCCGCGGTGACCACCTCCGGGCGCGGGCAGCGCCCATGCCCTTCCAGCGTCCAGAGCGCGTGCAATCGCGCGAGCGGGGCGCCGCTCTGGACGAGCGCCGGCGAGGCGCGGGCACCACGCTGGCATCCTTGCGCTCGACGAGCAGCGCGCTGCGCGGTGTCGCGCACCCAGCCATTCTGGTCGGCTGAGCGACTTCACCAGCTCGGCGCTCTCTGTCGGCAGCGTCGCCATGACCGGCTTCGCGCCGTCCGGCACGATCCGCCAGATGCGCCCCTGATCATACGGCTCCTCGAGTTTCCGATCCTTGATGTTCTGCGATGAGGTAATGCGTCAGGAAGCCCTTGTGCTGAATGATGCCGCGATACATATCGACGACGTAGAGCGCGCCATCGGGCCCGGTGTAGGCATTCACCGGGCGGAAGCGTTCATCGGTGGAGGTCAGAACTCCGTATTCGGGATACGCATTGCGCGCCGAGAGGGCGCCGTTTTTCTCATCGATGATCAGGCGCTTCACGAGGTTGCCCGGCGGGCTCGGGGATGAAGACATTGCCCGCGTATTCCTTCGGGAAAAGCGCGCCGCGATAAACGCCCGCGCCGCAGGTGGCGGTGCAGGTCGCGAGCGTGCCGTCCTCGCGCAATTGCTTCGCCTCGTAGCCGCGATTCACGCCGGGCGTCGGATGCGACGGCCAGCAGCTCTGGTCCTTGATGAGCTGCACGCCCGCGCCGGCGGTCGAAGGGAAGTTCGGATTGCGCCGGTAGAGCTGGCTCCGGCACAAAGCTCGCGCGCAGGAAGTCGGAGTTGTAGTTGTAGAAAGGCCGGCCGTAATCGTCCTGGCTCAGCGCCCCACTGGCCGCGCGAAGGGCTGCTCTCGGCGAGGAATTTGCCGTCCTTCAGCCGGTAGCGGCAGCGGGTGATCGGCGCAAGTAAATCCAGTTATCCAGGAACCACGTGGGCGAGTTGGCCATGTGCTCGGGCTGGCCGGTGCGCGAGCCGAAATGCGCGATCGACCGGCTCCTTCATGTCGGCCTTGCCGTCGCCCTTCGAGTCCTTCATGAACCAGAGCATCGGCGGCTCGCCGACGAGCAGCACCGCCATTCACGCACATGAGCGCGCGCGGCAGGATGAGCCGATCGGCAAAGACGGTGCGCTTGTCCATATTGCCGTCGCCCTTCGTGATCCTCGAGCATGGCGATGCGGCCGAGCGGCTGATCTTCCCCCGCGCCTTCCACGTCGTGCATGTAGCCGCGCATCTCGCAGCACAAACATCCGCCCACGCTCGTCCCAGCTGATCGCTGACCGGCGTATCGACCATCGGCTCGGCCGCGACCAGTTCTGCGTGGAAACCGGGCGCGAGCTTGAAGGTGGCCAGTTCCTCCTCGCGGCGAGAGCGGCTTCGGCGGCGGCAGCTTGAACTTGATCTCGAATGTCTGCGGACCGGCATTGCCCGGATTAAGCGCCCACGACGAGCCGAGCAGAAGCGCAGCGAGCCCGCCGGCGAGCAGGCAGGAGGTGAAGAGCGGAGGGCGTGAGCAGGGGAGACGCATGGGACGAGAAAGCTTCAAGATGTCGGGCGCTTTGCAAACGAAATCGTCAGGCCGTGGAACGTTCATCGTGGGACGGAAAGCCCGATTTTCGGAACTCTTTCGTCCATCGGCTGCGCCCCCGCACCGCGGCGAAGCGGCTCGATTCAGGAGCTTTTTTGCCGGGGTGCGCCAAGATGTCCCAAGTGTGCCAAAATGGGAATTTTGGGAATCGCGCTCTCTGTAAAAGCGTGCCAGATCGGATGATCGTGCTGACCCTTGAGCCGAAGTTCGTCGCTCGTGAAACACCTCGTGGAACCCGCAGCGCCTGATTTTCGGAACTCTCTTGCCAAAGCCGCCGCAAAGTAGAGGCGGCGCCCCCGCAGTAGAGGCGGCGCCCCCGCCGCCTGTCGTTCCAGCGGCGCCCCCGCCGCTCGGTCCGACGCCAAAAGATCGCTGCCCCAAATTCCCGAGCCAGCCCCTCCCCGCGCAGACCATCGAGGCAATTGGAGCGGTGCAGCGATGGAAGCAACTGTTCACGGCACCCATGCTAGCATAGGATTTCCGCGATTCCGGTCGGACCCGCAATTTCCCCCAAAATATAATCTCCACAACTGGCGCCGCCGGCGACCTCCGGGGTAGCGCACCCGTCCCGGGTGTCCCGGTCGGCGTCCCGCCGCCCGGCTCCGCCGGTCTGCAACAGCGGGCCCAGTCCACCGCCTCACCGTCCCCACACCATACCCCCTGTGAGGCCATCCACATTGCCGCCACCCACATCGCGGCCATCCCCATTCCCGCCATCCCGTCCAATCTTCAGCACACCCACCCCTGCCCGCACCCCTACACCCTCCGCTAACGCGCTTCAGATTCCAACCTCGCCCGGCAGAGATGCGCAGCCGCGTCGGCTACACCCCGTCGAGCGGACTCTTCACCTCCAGCCCAGGCCGATTCATCACGTTGGGCGAAAATCATCGCCGCACGCCGGTGAGCTGTTCCCGGAGCGGCGCGATGGCCGCTGCCGGCAGCATCGTCACCCGGCCCTGTCCGCCTTTGATTTCCTGCAGCGTCAGCACCCCCCGGCGGAAATCAACATCTTTCATCCGCAGCCGCACACATTCGATCATCCGCAGCCCCGCCCCATAGAGAAGCTGCGCCGTGAGCAACGCCGTTCCATGCAGTTCGCCCAGCACCGCCCGCATCTCGCCCCCGGGTCAGCACCACCGGCACCTTGCGCGGCCGCCGCGCTTGCACCAGCCCGGTAAATTCTCCCGGCTTGTGTCCCAGCACTGTGCTTGTAAAGAAAAACCAGCGCGTTGAGGGCCTGCCGAGGCGGCGGCGCACGGGACTAGCGAAGGCCAGTGTCTTCGGGCGAGCTGCGTGCTGGCGGGCACTTCGCGCTGCGTCGCCACCGCGGTCAAAAATTCCGTGATCTCCTCCGCCCCCATCTCGTGCGGATGCCGCTGGCCATGGAAAAGCACAAAGCGCCGGGTCCACCGAGGAGGCGGAGGGGACGAGGGAGGTCGCCGGGTGGGCGAGCCATCCAATACGCCTCCTCCGTGCGGATGGAGTAATGCCGAACGCGGCAGGCGTCGCGCAACTGCTCCTCGAGCCGGCGTAGCGGGCGGATCGGCAGCTCCGGCACCCGTGATAACCGGGCGGAAAAAGGCGCCTGAGTCGGCATATGCGAGGACATTCGCAGAGGAATCTTCATATGCCAATGAAATTTTCCCATGCCCCCAAAAAAAGGCTTGCCGACCCGGAACTTTCCTTCGTTACTGGCTCTCGTCCCCGCGCCCCGCACGCCATACCCCCATCCTTTCCACCCCTCCAGTCGGTCTAATACTATGTTAGGCGACTCAGCACGCGTTCCGTAGAACGAAAGCCAAGCAAGACACTCTTAACCGAATGCCATATGACAGTCGCAGCCGTCGTTGCTCTCATTCTCGGCTTGGGCGCGTTGATTCTTTACGCGCTCGCCGAGGCGGCTTTCGACGCTGTGTTTGGCTACATCGGAGCTTCGACGGTTTGGCTCCTTTCATTCGGGCGCATTCGCATGGACCCACTTCGCGGCGGCGAGTCAGCTCTAGCCTCGTCTCTGGGAGTTGTCTTCACGGTTTTCGTCGCCTTTGCTCTTTGTTACATCTTCCAGCGGCCGTGAGCACATTTTCCAGCACTCTTATGCAGAGTCCTTCCGCAACCGACGAATCGCCTAACCCCTATGAAGGGTGTCAAGTGAGGTGTCAGCAATTTGTTGATTTACATGTTTCGGAGAGAGATGGCTGAGGGTGAGTGAAATCTCTGGAAGGCTTCCGCTTCGGGGATTGAGTCGAATCGCTTCAACTTCCAAATTGACTCGCTCGCGCCGCTCGTCTCGCCCTGCGGGCTGGCCTTGGGGCCAGTCTCCCCCGCGGCGCCCTCGCGCCGCCGGTGGTCCTATCCGAACACGTCCGCAAATGGACGGTTCAATGTGACTGATGCGTCGGGTGAAGCGGAACGGCTCGCCCACCCACCCGCCACCGCGATGCCCTTCCGCCGCCTCGGCGGGTGCAGTTCAATCTATGGCGGCGAACCCCTCCTGCCGGAGGGCTCAGGTTAGGCTGCGAACGTGCACCGCGTTCCAAAGCGGTGAGAGGAAAAAGTTCGGGATGGGAGTGACGGGAAGGCAGCAACCGATAGTGGGTTCAGGCGGGGGAGTGATCATAGCTGGCGCTGCGGGGTGGTGGGGTCGGCTTGTTCTCCCCGAACCGAGACCCCCGGGGCAAAGCTCCGCGGACGCAAGACCGAGATTTTGCAAGCCGGCCGCGGTGCTGAGCCCGGTGGCGAGCCTCCAGGCATCGACCGCGAGGTGGCGCGCCACAACCACGATAGGTTTCTTCCGCGCAGCACCGCTCGCCCGCGCAGTTCGTGTGGGATCGTCCGTGAGAAGGCACTTCGCGCACCTCATTCTCCAACGGGGCGACCGAAATCGTTTCTGCTCGCCCGGTACGCACCCCTTCCCTTATTCCTGAATCCGCCGCCTCGTTGGACATCCAACCCCCACGAAGAGAACTCGATTACGCATGCGCATGTCTATGGGTGTTTTCACACTAGAGAATCGCCGCCGGTCTGCCGGCGGCTTGCTCACAGGCAGCTCAGCGCGGGCTCCGGTCCGCGCAGCCCGCGCTTCCCTCAACGCAGCCAAACGCACTCTCTTTTTTCTGGCCGATAACCGTGACGTGGCAGAGGGCACACAGCCATCATGTCTAGGCGGAGCATGCTGACCACAACCGTTGCCGCCATTGCGGATCTCCTCAACCAGCAACGTCTGCGGAAAGGTGAAGTCGCGTATCTTTTTGCGCTGCTACGCGTCCTAGTCGAGGAGGACTCAGCCAAAGACAGATTTCCCCATGTCTGCTTTTACGGAGATTGGTCGGTCCACGCGCGGCTCAGTCGGTCAGACTTATGTGTTTCCATACTCGAAGACCTGACTGATCTATTTCTTCGTGCAACGCAAACGGGATTCAGCGATGGAGAAATACATCGTAGGATTAATGCGATCATTGGGGTTTCGGATTTAAGAACCGAAGCTATCGAACTTCTCAACGCGAAAGGCCTTCCTATACGAGCGTTTACTCATGATCAAAATTGGAAGGGAATATTTACGCTACTTTCTCAGACTCTCATCGATCGCCCCATCGAGTATCCGACACCCATAAGTAAGCGTGCGCGGGTCGTCTATGATCGTTGTGAACTTAAATGCCACGGTTCAGACTTTCTCATACGGCGGTTTGAATTTGCGAACTTGAGAGGAGTGCTCCACTGGAGAATATTGGCACGAAATGATTTTATCGATATTGTAGGCATGATCGTGTTTCCATAGCGTCCTACATTCTCATGCGTCATCGGCCAACCGGCGCCTCTGATACCACGGCCCAGCCTCGTAGCAGACGAGCAATGCGTGCCCTTCCAGCCCCTCGTGCTGGAGCTTGCGCAGGAGCTTTTCCAGCGCGTGCAGATCGTGGGAGATCGTGCCGTGGGAGCGCACCTCGCGCGCGCCCTCGTTCTCCGCCAGGGCGACGGAAATCGTTTCTGCTCGCCCCGTGCGCACCGTAGCCCTTATTCCTCAAGCCGCCGCCTCGATGGACATCCAACCCCACGAAGAGGATCGGCTTACTGATGCGTTTGTCTGTGGGTGTTTTCACACTGGAGAATCGCTGCCGGTCCGCCGGCGGCTTTCTCACAGGCGGCTCGGCGCGGGCTTCGGTCCGCGCAACCCGCGACTTCCTCACCGCAGGCAAACGCACGCCCTCTTTTCCGGTCGATGGACGTGGCTTTGCAGAGGGCACACAGCCATCATGTCTAGGCGTTGCTCGCCGTCCCGTGTAATGAAGACTTTGTTACTCGCCGTCTGGTTTGCGACGCTGGCCCTATCTAGCGTTGCCTCAGCCGTCGAGTTCAGCACGGTCGAGTTTGCCGGCAAGCAATTTACCATTGGCCGCGTCAATATCCGCACGGAGCGTCTCAAGTTATTTCACCGTGACGAGAACGGCCAGCCATTCAAGCGCTTCGACCGACTCGCACCGTGGCTTGAGTCGCACAGTCAGAAGCTCGTTTTCGCCATGAACGCCGGGATGTATCACGGCGATTTCTCTGCCGTCGGTCTTTTCGTTTCCGGCGGCCAGCAGGCAGTCCCGCTCAACACCGCCAACGGAGACGGTAACTTCTTCCTCAAGCCCAACGGTGTCTTCGCCGTCACCGCGACGGGAGCGCGAGTTATTGAGTCGTCGGAGTATCCCAAGCTCCGAGAGCGCGTCATCCTCGCCACTCAGTCCGGCCCGCTGCTCGTGCGCGGCGGCAAGCTCCATCCCGCGTTCAAGGCCAATTCCGAATCACGTCTTTTCCGCAACGGCGTCGGCGTCCCGTCGCCCGACGTTGCCCTTTTCGTCATCAGCGAGGCACCCGTGAACTTCTACGAGTTCGCCACGCTCTTTCGCGACAAGCTCAGTTGCCCGGACGCACTCTTTCTCGACGGCACCATTTCCAGTCTGCACGCACTCGAACTCAAACGGAGTGACTTCCGAATGGATTTAGGGCCGATTATCGCTGTTACCAAATGACCGCAACGCCT
>CAWBXA010000005.1:0-88116 GCA_963792695.1 uncultured Verrucomicrobiae bacterium
CTCTAAAGTTCGCGAAACAAGTGGCGGCCTTCTCGCATCTCATGTACAAAGGAGTATCGAGATGCGAACTGGCCGTCCTATCCCGCCGCTGTCGGTCACCGAGGACCAGCGAACCACGTTGGAAGGTTGGGCGCGACGACCGAAGACAGCGCAGGCATTGGCGCTGCGGGCGCGGATCGTTCTGGCTTGTGCCGAGGGGAAGTCGAACGGAGTGGTGGCTCGTCAGGTGCGAGTGCGACAACAGACCGTGGGAAAGTGGCGGTCCCGGTTTGTGAGCCGAGGGCTTGAGGGTCTATTGGATGAACCGCGGCCGGGCACCCCACGCAGAGTTTCTGATGCTGATGTGGAGAAGGTGCTGACCACAACATTGGAGTCGCTGCCCCGTGATGCCACCCATTGGAGCACTCGCTCACTGGCGCAGCAGTCGGGTTTGAGCCGTAGCACCATCAGTCGTATTTGGCGGGCCTTTGGTCTTCAACCGCACCGGAGTGAAACGTTCAAGCTTTCCAAGGACCCGCTGTTCATCGACAAGGTACGCGACATCGTGGGGTTGTATCTGAATCCTCCGGATCGGGCGCTGGTCCTATGTGTGGATGAGAAATCGCAGATTCAGGCGTTGGACCGAACTCAACCGTTGCTGCCGATGCGCCCCGGCCAGGCCGAGCGCCGGAGTCACGATTACAAACGTCACGGTACGACCTCGCTGTTTGCCGCTCTGGACGTAAAGACCGGGGCAGTGATTGGAGAGTGCCACCGGCGGCACCGCAGTTCGGAGTTCCGCAAGTTCCTCGATACCATCGAGCAGAGTGTGCCAGCGGCGTTGGACGTTCATCTGATTCTCGACAACTACGGCACTCACAAGACGACAACCATCCGTAATTGGCTGGCGAAGCGCCCGCGTTTTCACGTGCACTTCACGCCGACCAGCGCCTCCTGGATCAATCTGGTCGAGCGCTGGTTTGCCACGCTCACCGAAAAGCAGATCCGACGCGGCACCCACCGCAGCGTGCGCGAACTGGAAACGGCGATCAAGTCCTATCTCGCGATTACGAATCAAGCGCCCAAGCCTTTTGTATGGACAAAGACGGCCGACGATATTCTGGCCTCGGTCGCCCGATTTTGTGCGCGTACTTTAGAGACAAGACACTAGCGCACGGGCGTGAATATTCATTTACACGGCAGCCGCGATCTGGCACTGGGGTACGCTTGGATTTGACGGCTTCGACTCCGTGGCATGTGCGGCTGATCCACTCGCTGGTACGGCGGTGGAACCATCACTTGCGAACCATACCAACGCGTAAGGCGGACGAGCCCTTCGATCCGGAACAGCTGAAGGCGGCCGAGGCCGCTTTACGAACTCTACCGGTCGCGGACGAGGGGGGACGCGCTTATCTCGAAACTCACATCACCCGGCTGGCTCGTACGTTGGCGCTGGTTCCGCAGCCGGGTCCCACAGGGCGCGTGCTGGAGTTGGGTTGCTATGGCCAGATCACGCCTTTTCTCCAGCGGCTTTGTGGGTATCGCGAGGTCCGGGGCGCCTATTACGGTCCAAACGGCAGAGTCGATCGGAAGAGCATTGAGTTCCCGGACGGGCGTTTCGATTTTTCGGTCGATCTGTTCAACGCGGACCTGGAGCCTTTTCCCTACCCGGACGGGCATTTCGACCTGGTGATTGCGGGTGAGATTATCGAGCATCTGCTGCACGACCCGATGCACCTGTTGCTGGAGTCGCGGCGGGTGCTAATGGAGGGCGGAACGGTCCTGCTCAGCACGCCGAACACGGCTAGCGTGACCAGCGTCGCGAAGGTTCTGAACGCGGACGACAACCCCCAGATCTATCCCTACTATCAGCGCACGTTACCGGGTGCTCAGCTCGAGATCGGGCACATGCGGGAGTACACGGTGCCTGAAATCGGACAGCTGATGAAGGCCGCCGGGCTTGAGGTCCGGGCGCTTTTCACCACCTTCAACCCGGAATATGAGCATCACCGCCACTTCCTGCGATTCCTTGAAAGCAACGGCTTCAGCACCGAGAATCGGGGCGAGCAGATCTGGTGCCTGGCCGTCAAACGGTCGGCGCTGCCGGTGGACCGCTACCCGGCCTTCCTCTACCGATAACTCGGATCAGGATCGCCAACCAGGCGCAAAGGGAGAGGGCGAGTGCGGCGGCCGGCTCCCATCCGGCTGACCAAGACAGGTCGATCCGGCAGGAGCCGTCGCAGCCGGGATCGATGACCAGGAATCCGAGTCCGTCTTTGCGCACCGGACGGGGTCTTCCGGCGACGGTCGCCGACCATCCGGAATGGTAATTCACCGGCAGCCAGACCACCTGCTTGGCCGGGACGGGGCCGGTTATGCTCCCGTGGGCCGAGTCGCGCCAAGAGACGGCCGGATCCGGCGGGCCGTCCCGGTCGATCGAGCCGACGAACTTGCGCAGTTGGGGAACGTCGATGCCGTTGTCGGGCGGCTTCGAGACCAGATCGCCGGGGTCCAGGACGCGGGCCGGGTTCTTAGATCTCTGCGGAACTTCATAGATGGCGTCGTCGCCGTCGCGCCAGAGTTCGCGCAGTTTGCCCGAGAATTTGTCGGGATGCAGATACGGGTGGTAGGCCTCGGGGCTCTTCGGACCATCCATCTCGATGGCGTGAACCCCGTAGGCCTTCAGCCAAAGCAGCGTGAAATCGGCATCCTGCTCGCGGGTCCCGTAGCCGGATGGGATCAGGTAGCTGGGGATGGCGGCGCCGGGGTTTACGACACTCTGGGTACAACAGCCGGTAAATTGCGGCGTATCGGAGAAGGCGTTCATCCAAAACGAAATCGAGCCAGGAACATAGACGCGTTCGCCGGGCATGTGCCGATCGAACGCAGGAAGCGACTCGGTATTCCACCGTAGAGCGAATATCCAGGCCGTTGATCATGCTCCGGGCGGAGGCTCGATATTGGGGGATCTGCAGCAGACACAGCGCCGCGGCGGTGGGGACGGCAATTCGCCAGCGGGGCTGGAGCGAGGCGAGGCGATCCAGGAGGAAAGCCACGGTCAGGGCGAAGGGAGCTTCCATGGCGACGTGGAATCGCAGGGGCTGCGGCACCAGGCGAATATCCCAGTAAGCCGCCGTGAGCACGACTCCGCCGAGTGCCACCACCCATAGCGCGGAGAACCTCAGGCCGAAGACCGGTTCGATTCGGAGACAGGACAGTCCGCAGGACGACGATCCCGAACAGCAGCGCAATCCACGCCAGGTAGTAACGAGTATCCTTGACCGGCGCGTCGCCCATGACGCCCGCGTTCGTGAAGGTGCCGAGGACATTCGACGGGAGCATCCAGGGAGCGCCCAGGCAGTACCCGAGCACTGCGATCCCGGCGACTCGCGGCAGAGTCGAACGAAGGCTAGGAAGGGGTTGGCTGGCCAGGTAGCAGAGTACCCCGATTGCGAGGGCGACCGTCGACGGCCAACTGGTGGCGGCACAAAGGGCCATGGCGAGGGAGGCGGCCACGACCCGTCCGATGCCGGGCCGTTGCAGGGCGCGGTGCAAGGCCAGCAGCGCCAGGAGCATGAGCATCTGGCCGGTGACGTTGGGACCCTCGCCGTAGACAACCAAGGCCTGGAGACGGCGGGCGCTCCACAGTCCGCCCGCATCGATGCGGATGGCGGGGAGGAACAGCAGCGATGGAGAAAAGAGCGAGTACATCAGAGCCGCAACCAAGGCAGCCCAGCGCTCGAGGCCAAGGGCGAGAGCCAGGCCGAACAGGGCTACCGCGCCCAGCGAGTACGTGACGGCCGTTACGAAGTGATAAGCATGTGCGGCGGACCAGTGACTCAGGACGGAGACGGCCGCGACGGCGTAATGCAGCGCCGGCTGATAGACCATCGACCACGGCATTCCTTCGTACCAGAGTGGAAACCACGTGTAGGCGGGCCAATTAGCCGCGATGTAGCGGGCCATCGCAATGAAGGCTCCCTCGATCGAGCTGAGGTAAACCAGGTACTCGGTGCGGAAAAGCCGCGCGCAGATATAGGCGTTCAGCGCGAAGAGGAAGACAGCCGCAGCCGCGTCGCCCGCGCTCAGTGGATCGTCCGCGTCTTGCGGTTCATGTAGTCCATCAGCAGATACTGGCCCAGGTTGTACGGCGTCGTGAAGTACGCCTTGCCGCGGCACAGTTCGGTCACCTTCTGGACGAAGTTCACCAGCCCGTAGTCGCTGGCCAGCATGAAGGTGTTGATCAGGATGCCCTGCTTCTTGCAGCGGTTCACTTCTTCGAGCGTCTGGCTGATCACCAGCGGATCGAGCCCGAACGCGTTGCGGTACATGCGGCCGTCTTCGAGCGTCAGCGCCGAAGGCTTGCCGTCGGTGATCATGATGATCTGCTTCATGTCCTTCTTTTCCTGGTTCAGCAGGCGCTGCGCCAGGATCAGGCCGTCGCGCGTGTTGGTGTAATACGGGCCCACCTGCACGCGCGCCAGTTCGGAGAGCCGCAGTTCTTCCGCGCGAATCGTGAAACAGCACGCAGCGCAGGCTGTCGCCGGGATACTGCGTCCGGATCAGGTGCGCCAGCGCCAGCGCGACTTTCTTCGCCGGCGTGAAGCGGTCTTCGCCGTACAGGATCATGCTGTGGCTGCAATCGAGCATCAGCACCGTGGCGCAGGAGCTTTGATACTCGGATTGATGCACGTGCAGATCGGAGTATTCGAGATTGAGCGGGACCTGCAGCCCTTCGCGCTGCATGGCGCGAGAACAGCGTCTGCGCTGACATCCAGATTCAGCGTGTCGCCGAATTCGTACTGCTTCGACGCCGCCGCTGGTTTCGACGCCGGTCGCCAGATCGCGCGTATCGTGCGCGCCGAAGCTGGATTTGCCCAGCGATCCGAGCAGATCCTTCAGCGTCTTGAAGCCCAGAAAGTCGAGGGACTTGTCGGTGACCTCGACCTTGACCTTGCTGATCGGCGTCTGCCCGTCGCCGCCCGGTCCGGTCTGCTGTTGGCCTGCGCTGCCGACGTGTGACATAGCCTTCGTCGACCAGCTTCTGGACCAGCCGGTTCGATCAAGTTGATCGAGCTGCTCGGGCGACATCTTCTCGAGCTGCTTCTGCATCCGCTCGAGCCTGCTCCGGATCGAACAGATCGCCGCTGTTCGAGCGCCGCTGCGATGGCTTCGTTTCAGGTCTTCGAGCGAGTGCTGGTTCCATCTCGCTGAACTGCATGTACTGGGTTTTGAAACCCGCTCTGCAGGAAAAAATCGGAAAGCGCGCTTGCAGCAGATCCTCGGCGCTCGATGCCGAGGTCGTCTCCGGTGTACTTGGAATAGCTGAATCGACTTCATGAGCCGCTCCTAGTTGAACTGCCGTCGCGGTCGTCTGCCGGCTCGCCGCCTCGTTCCTCGCTCTCGGGCGCGTTCGCGCTTGCGTTCGCCGGCCGCGAAGCCGCGCTCTTCGTTGCGGCTGATGCGCCGGTGCGCATACAGGCCTTCGAGGATAAACTCCGCCGCCGAGGCCCGCACCGCATCCGGCTCGTTCGACGCCCAAACCGAGCGCGCCGGTCTTCTCCATCAGCCCCTGGATCTGGCGTCAGCTGGCTCAACCATCTCGCTCGAGGCCATCAGACTCGTCCAGCTTCAGCGAGCCGCCGAGATCGAACCACGTGACGATCTGCGATACGTTGACGCCTTCGAAGTAGCTGGTGAAGACCTTGCCGACGGCGCGCGGATCAGCTCGCGCGCGACCGCCTCGCCGCCCTTCAGCTCGCCTTCGTATTCGAGTTCGAGTTTGCCGGTGATGGAGGGCAGCGCGGCGTAGATATCGAGAACGCGCGGAACGGCTACGCTCTTCGTCGGCTCGCAGCGCCCGCCGCTCGGCGTTCGAGACCACATTCTCCAGCACCGAGATCGGCAGCCGCTGCGAAACGCCGGAGCGCTTGTCGACCCGCTTGTCTTCGCGCGCCAGGAACGCCATCTGCTCCACGATCTCGCGAATGTACGGCGGCACTTCGAGCTCGACCGGGCGAGCGCCGCTCGCGTCCAGGCTTCCTGCTCGCGTGATCGCGATGCCATGTTCGAGCGTGCAGCGGATAGTGCGTGCGGATCTCGCTGCCGATGCGGTCTTTCAGCGGCGTGATGATCTTGCCGCGCGCCGTGTAGTCTTCCGGATTGGCGGTGAACACCAGCATCACGTCGAGCGGCAGGCGGACCGGATAGCCTTTGATCTGGACGTCGCCTTCCTGCATGATGTTGAACAGGCCGACCTGGATTTTGCCGGCCAGATCGGGCAGTTCGTTGATGGCGAAGATGCCGCGATTGGCGCGCGGCAGCAGGCCGTAGTGAACCGTCAGTCGTTCGAGATATCCTGCCCGCCGCGCGCCGCTTTGATCGGATCGATGTCGCCGATCATGTCGGCGATGGTGACGTCGGGCGTCGCCAGCTTTTCGACATAGCGCTGCTCGCGCGACAGCCAGGCGATCGGAGTCTCGTCGCCCTGTTCCGCGATCAGATCGCGGCAGCGCCGGCAGATCGGCGTGATACGGATTGTCGCGGATCTCGCAGCCCGCGATGTACGGCAGATGCTCGATCGAGCAGCGTGGTCAGCATGCGGATCAGGCGCGTCTTGGCCTGGCCGCGCAAGCCCGAGCAGGATGAAGTTGTGCCGCGACAGAACCGCGTTGACGACCTGCGGGACCACGGTATCTTCGTAGCCCACGACGCCGGGAAACAGCGTCTCGCCGCGCTGCAGTTTGCAGATCAGATTTTCGCGCAGCTCGTCTTTGACGCTGCGATTGGCGATCCGCTGTTCGGTAAAAGATGATTGCCGAAGACTGCCGAGTGTAGAGGGAAAATCGGGCATAAAGTGGGAGCACCGATTCTACCCGCGATTCTAACCTAAACAAATTGTAGCGGGCCATTTGATATGCTCTATGACAGTCAAGATGACCAAAGAACTCCCGAGATGGATTTTCAGCGATTCTGGCAGCGGCTGCAGCAATGGGCTTGAACGCCTACGAGGCCGCTCGTACTGGTGTTGATCGGTCATCCGCGCTTCAAGGCGCTGGAATTGGCCGCGCGCTCCCACGTGCCCCGGCAGAAGATCTACGAGGTGCTCGACAGCCTGGTCGAGAAAGGCTTCGCGCAGGTGGTGCAGGAGAAGACCAAGCTCTTCTCCGCGGTGGAGCCGAGCATTGCGGTTCCGAGCTATCTGGCGCGGCGCGCGCAGGTCGCTGCAGCAGGAACTCACGGATCAGGCCCGGGTCGCCGAAGGCCTGGTGGACGATCTGACGGCGGCCTATTCGGAAGGCCAGGGCGGCCGCGGCACGCTCGATTATCTGCGGATCGTCAGCGAGCCGGGGCAGACCGGCGTGCACTACCGCCGGATGCTGGCGGAGGTGAAGGCCGAATATCTGGAGTTTTCGCGGCCGCCGTATGCGGTGGATCCGCTCGACGAGCAACTGGTCAAGCAGGCCCGGCTGCGCGGCGTGCGCGTGCCGTCTGCTGATCGAAGTGGGAACGCTGGACGGCACGCATCGGCAGCGGTTGGATGAGTACGCCGCGGCAGGGGTCGAGATCCGCCAGGCGGAATCGCTGCCGATGAAGCTGGCGATCTTCGACGGGAGCGCGGCATGCTGGCGCTGCTCGATCCGGTGATCACGAAACCGGCCTGGACGGCGGTGGTCTTCGAGCATGCGGCGATGGGCGAGGCCATGGCGGGGTTGTTTGAGACGTATTGGCGGAAGGCGGGATCGTTCGCCTCGGGCGCTTGAGGAGAGAAGGATCTCGATAGTTGCAGTGGTCGCGTTGCTGTCGACGATGAATCGTTCACGGGCAGCCAGCGCCAACCCGGGAGTCCGACCGCTCCGGTCACACCGTGCAATTCGCCACGGTCGAGCAAGATGTGAAGCTCGAGGTACTGGATTGGGGCGGGAAGGGACGTCCGCTGGTCTTCTTGGCAGGCATGGGATTCGACGCGCATGTTTTCGACCAGTTCGCTTTGAAGTTTACCGCTCTGCACCATGTTTACGGAATTACCCGGCGGGGGTTTGGGGCATCCAGTGCTCCCGAACCAACTGAGAATAATTATTCAGCCGACCGGGCTCGCGCGACGATGTGTGGCGGTGATTGACGCTCTCAAGATTGACCGCCCGGTGCTGGTGGGGCACTCGCTTGGGGCGAGGAGATGAGTTCCATCGGAAGCAGGCATTCGGACAAGGTCGCGGACTGATCTATCTGGATGCCGGATATTCCTATGCGTTTTACAGCCCGCAACTGGGTGATCCCATCCTCGATGCCATCGATTTGAACAAGCGCGCAGTCGCATTTCTGTCGCGAGGCTTTCGAGACTCCACGGAGCTACGAACTACAACAGGCTTCCGCGCAGTTGGACAAGGATCTTCAGGCATTCGAAAAGCAAAGGGCGCGGTGGCCGGCGCAACCGTCTCGTCCGGCCAACGCTCCTCCGCCTCCGTCCATCCCGACCGCGGTGAGTAAAGGCCGGCGGAAATACACCCAGATTCCCGTTCCGGTGCTCGCAATTTTTGCCGATCCGCACGATTTTGGGGGCTTTATAGCGACAATCCCAGGGCTAGGGCGGCAATGGTGGAGGATGATCGTGTAACGACCTCCGCCCAGAGGACGCGTTCAGGCGGGAGTGCCCTCCGCGCGCGTGGTACGAATCCCGAACGCCGACCACTTCGTCTTCAGGTCGAATGAGGCGGAGGTGATTCGGGAGATGAACGCATTCCTCTCGGGGCTCCCTAAGATTGGCAGCAACTCACGGGTAGCCAACCATCGCCAACATTCCTGCCTGGTTACCCCGGCTGCTCCGCTCGTACGCTGAATCGCGTACTCGACTCGCTGCCTGGCCGATAGAACCGCCGGTGTCTGCGCTTGTTGACAGACTGGAGACGTGCGGTGGTTCTCTCCGGTATCGACCGTAACTCGGCGTCGCGCGAAATCGCGCCGTTCCGATTCCATCTACCTTCGCGGGATCAATACAGCGCCGCTACTGCTGCGCGGAGCCAGAGCAGCAACTCACTTTGGAGAACGTTTTTCGGATGTACGGTAGCGACGGCATCCGAAATGGCTTCTTCCAGCGAGCCGCCACGGTACAGTTTTTTGGCGAACGGGTCAGGGTATCGAGCATGCTCCCGTCGCCACGCGTGGCCCCGGTGAGATCCTCCGCGAAGGTGACGGCGTAGAGGATGGAATCCGGCCACGGGGTGTCAAACCCGAGGACATTCCTGCTCGGAGGACAGAAGAAACGGCAGTAGATCGGTCGCCGACGGCTCGTCCAGGATTCCTGGCAAATGAGCGCCAGAACGTTGAACGCGGCTTCCGGGTAATCCATTGGAATGAAAGGAGGCACCGAAAGGATCACTTTCGCGGTACGCGCCATATCCGGAGTCCGGCGGCGAGCAGCGCTTCGCAAGCGGAGGTCAAGAGCCTTCCGGAATCTCAGACCGGCTGGTGTGGTCGCCGGGTACTGTTCCAGGTTGAACTCCGGAGCGGGCGACTCGAACAGGTCGCCGAGGAGCAGCGGTCCAGGCCCGGACGCGCTGGTGACGGGCCAGGCGAGCGCCTCCGTTGGTGCGTCGAGCCAGCGTAGACGTTCGTCGTCGACGCGCATGAGACTGATTGAAATGCCGGCCTTATCCACCGAACCGACGAAGCCGCCGGCATACACCCGCTCCACCTGAATACCGCCTCTTTGCAGGCCAGCCAAAATCAACCTGCCCATCGTCGCCGTTTCGAAATAGCAGGAGCCCAGGTCGTTGATCAGCGCCACGACGCGCTCGCCGGCGCGCAGTGACATCTCGGGTACGATCTGGCGAGCAGAATTCGGCCAGTTGTTGGGCGGTGAGGATCGCCAGCCGGCGTGTTCCTTGAGGGCCGGGGATTCCCGGCCCAAAGCCTGCGTCATCGGAAGTTTTGAAGAGGGAGTGACCCGTGGCGGCCGGCTTTTGCGTGGGACTCCGACCGCACGGTTGTCACGGAATCGGCAGCGGACCGGGCGATGGCCGCAACGTTCGCCAGATCGCGTCCGGCGGCTGACGCTGGCCGGCAATCTTTTCGATCAATAGCGTTGCCCCGAGTGAACGCTGAGTCGCTTCCTTGACCAGGATCAACTCTACCCGTAAGCCTTCGGAATGAGCTTGCAGCGGAGGCGGGGAGATAGATCTCCTCGTCTTGAGGGTCATCGGCCACGATCAACACTGCACCCGCTTTCCCCGTTACGGCGCGGATCAAGATCGCGACGGAACTGAGGTCCGGCGTCTGGTAAGCCTTGCGCCAGACTGCCGCACTGAGCATACCCAGCCCGAGAAAGCCCGACTGCGCAGCGACGTGCTGGCTGCCTCCTCCGGAGATCACCGCTACTTGATGGTCACGCACTCTCCGGGCGTCGGAGCGGACGAGCAGACGACGGCCTGAGGAATCTCCCAAGGTTTGATTGTCCTACTCCGACGGCCCTTGGTTGAGCATTGGGCGCGAAAGCCGAAATCAGCGCAAGCCTTGTCTCGCACCCAGGCAGGGTGGTAAGTGCGCTCGCAACGGGCGTTTGTTGCTCTTAGGGTGCGCACTAATTGTGAAACCAGGTGATGCCTAGGAGTCCGATGCGCTTGTGATCAGTGGTTAAGAGCCACGAGCGCGCCGTGTGTCCGTTTAGGTAACTTGGCTCGAGCGAGGGCGGCTGGCGCGCCGCTTGCGGATGGGCGATGAGATTCATGGATCAAGGAGTGTCAAGCGCGAGCGATTTAATGTAGGCGATCAGCTGCATGACTTCCTCCTCACTGAGCTGGCTCTGATAAGATGGCATGAGCGGTTGGTACCCCGCCGTGATTTGCTTGTTCGGCAGCAGAATGGAGTCATGAAGGTATTGCTCATCCGCCAGGACCGTGCTCCCGTCACTGAGCGCCACCGGATGCCGGTAGAGCCCATTGAGGACGGGCGCGCGGATAGAAGCGTTCGGGGCGTGACAGCCGCTGCAACCGCGGGCGACGAAGAGCCGCTGGCCGGTCGCGACGACCGACTCGCTGACGGCGGCATCGGCCAGCCAATGGGCATAGGCATCCGGCTCCATCACATAGATCCAGCCGCCCATGCGCGAGTGATCCATACCACAGTACTCCGCGCAGAAGAGATGGTACTTGCCTGCCTTCGTCGGGGTGAACCATTCGGTGGTATAGCGCCCCGGCAGCACATCTTGCTTGGTGCGGAACGCTGGGACATAGAAGTCGTGAATGACATCCTGGGATGTCATGAGCAGCTTCACGGGCTGCCCAATGACCAGATGGAGTTCATCAATCTCGCGCCGGCCATTGGGATGTTGCGCCTTCCACATCCATTGCTTGGCCACGACTTGGATTTCCATGGCATTGGCCGGCGGGGTGTACATGTGGAAGTAAACGAAGCCAGCCCAGATGAAGATACCGAGGAAGGTGAGAAACGTGGCGCTGGTCCAGCCGATCTCCAACAGGTTGGAGGAGCGGGTTTGGCGGGAGCGAATGGCGTTTGAGCCTTCTCGATACCGGAGGCAGAAGAAAGCCAGCGCACTTAGGACACCCAGGGTGATCAACCCGCAGAGCGCCAGCAGCGAATAGAAGATCGCATCAACCGACCTCGCGTGATCGGACGCCTGTTCAGGAAGCAGGCGAAAAGCGGCCAGCCAGCTCATACCGCAGCTCCCTGGCGATGCACGCGTTGCAAATGGATCATGAGCAGCCCAAGCGCGGCGACCGTCCCAATCCCGCAGCCTTGGATGATCCAGGAGATCACACGCGCATACCGTCCGGTGATTGGATTATAGTGAAAGCAAAGGAGCAGCAGGCGTTCGGCGAGGCCGCCGACCTTTTGCTGCGCGGCTTCGGCCAGCGCCGCCCGCACTTCTTTCGGCGGGTATTCGATTCCGAGGAAGTAGCGTGAAATCTGCCCTGCCGGGGTGGCAATCAGCAGGCCACTGGCATGTGCGAATTGCTTGCTCGCGGGGTCGTAGGCATAGCGAAACCCCGCCGCCTGCGTGAGGGTCGCGATGGAGGAGGAGTCGCCAGTCAGGAAATGCCAGCCAGCCGAGCTGCCGGGCCGCCCATAGCGCAAGGCGTAGGTTTGTTTTTTGGCGCGCGCGGATGCTGGCGTGTCGCTTGGATCGATGCTCACGACGACCACCTCGAATTCCCGACCAACTGTCCAAGGCAGATTGCGCAAGCATTCCAGCGCTCCATTCAAGACGACCGTGCAAAGGTTTGGGCAGCGGAAGTAAGCAAACACCAGGACGACGGGACGGGAGCCGAAGTAGCCGCCGAGCCGCACGACGTGCCCGGCTTCATCACGAAAAGCCAGATTGAGTGGAAGTCGTCCGCCGAGGTTTTGCTCGAAGCCGACGGCGTGCAATTGCGCATCCGAGAGAGTTTGCGCTGCGAGCGACCCGGCGAGGAGCGCCAGGCAAAAGAGGAGGCGAGGAGCGGCCATGATCAGGGCTGACGGTCTCGGGCGGGCAGCTTCCGTTCGAGAGTAAGTTCCATGGCGCGGGTGATGGGGATGCGGATCACGCCAGCGCCCCGGTTGATCCAGCCGTAACTTGTGAGCTGCGCATCTTCCTCCAACCGCCAGGCAGCGAGATCGCGATTGGGATCGGTCTGCAACCGCGGCGCCGGCGGCGCCCAGTGCCGCGTGCGGGCAGCGGGAAAGTGAGCCGCCAAAGCGCGGTGGTAACCTCCAACTCCCAGCGCGGCGACCAGGACGACGAGCGCCAGGATCACACCCGCCCAGAGGATGCGGCGGACGTTGACGTCCGTCTGTTCCACGCTCGACGCGGTTTGCCTGGTCATACGCGGACCTCCTGTGTGGCCAGGTGATGGAGAAACATGGCCGACCACGCGCCGCCGACTGCCAGGAAAGCCGCGGCGTCGAGCCAATGAACCGAAACACCGGACGGATGATAGGTGGGAGCGACCAGCCAATAGTAGTGGAGCAGGTTGGCGCCCAGAATGACCCCGGCGATGATGGCGAGGCGTCGCGGGTTTTGTTTCACGGCGCGCGAGAGCAGCAGCGCGAAGGGGAGCAGAAATTGCCCGACCCCGAGCGCGAGCGCCACCAGCGGCCAGGCGCCGCTGCGGCGATGCACGTACCACACAATTTCGCGAGGCAGATTGCCCGACCAGATGATCAGGAATTGCGAGAAGGTGACGTAGGCCCAGAAGACGACGAAGGCGAGGAGCAGATTGCCGATGTCGCGCAGCGTGGCGGGGTCGGCGGCGGGCCATCCCAGCAGGGCAACCAGGCCGCAGAGCGCCAGTGCGGAGAGGAACTGCGTGACGATGAAAATGATCGCGAAGATCGTCGAGGTCCACGCTGGTTCGAGCGACATGATCCAGTCGGTCGAGGCGAAATTCATGGCGAGGACATAGACCACGGCGGCCAGGCCGGCGAGCCGCGACCCGGTCCGATGGGAGCCCAACCGTTGCGCCCAGGCGAGCCCAAGGAGCGCGGCGAAATAGAGCGCCGCGCGCACCCAGAACCAGCCCGTTTGCAAAAACGCGCGGTGATGGATCCAGGCTGGAGTGTCGAGCGCCCCGGGTTGCGCCCAGGGAAAGATCGCGCGAAAGCCGAGCGCCACCGGCAGCATCAACAGCGCACAAAGCGGCAATGTCCTCACGGCCGCTTCCGCAGGGTGGCGCAGCACGGCGGCCCAGCGACCGCCGGTGAGCGCTTGCATCTGCACAAGAGCAAAGGAGCCAAAGCTAAGGCCGCTCCAGAAAAGCCAGCACACCCAGTACGACTGAAAAAGCTGCGCGCGCGCCACCACGGCGCCCAAGCCGAGCAGGCCCAGGCCAATGGCACCACACCCCCAGGCGACCTGCTCCGCTTTTTTCAGCAGGGGAGCGGTCATGGAGGGGTGGCCTCCAGTTGCGCCCGCGCGCCTGGTTCGGCATCCGCGAGCGTCGCATTTTCGCTGAGTTGGAGCGCGCGGATGTAGGCGGCGATGGCCCAGCGATCCTCGGGCGGCACGCGCGCGGCATACGGATACATCACGCCGAAGCCATTGGTGATCACGTTGTAAAAGTGTCCGACGGGAGCCTCACGGAGACGCGGCAGATGGAAGGAAGGTGGCGCGGGAAAGCCACGCTGCACGATCATCCCGCGGCCCTCGCCTGTGCGCCCGTGGCAGACGGAACAGTATATATCGTAGCGCTCTCGACCGCGTTCCAGGGTTGGTTTCGTGACCGGCTGCGGAAAAACGGCCGTGAGTTGGCCATCGGCACCGCGGCCGGTGAAAAACAACGTGTCCGCGCGCAGTTCGCCGCGCGCGATGGTATGGGGCGGCAGCGGGCGCGACGCCGCCCATCCGGGAAGAAGTTGTTTTCCGCCAGCGGCTTGAACTTTGGCTGATTCGCCATGTCCTGCCGGCAACCCGCTAATGCGCACGCGAAGGCCAGCGTCAGCCAGAACCGCCTCATGTTTGCGGCACCTCCCAGACCGTCTGCGCCCCCTGCTCCTGCAAAAAGCGGGCCGTCCTTTCCCGATCCAGAAGCGGGTCGGACGCCTCGATGCACAGGTAGAAGTGGAGGCGCTGCGAGCCACGAAGAAGGGCGTTTCGAAGATGGGATGATGCGGCGCGGGCAGCCCATTCAGGGCGAGCATCCCAAAGACGCCGCGAGGCGGCGCAGAGAATGGTAAGCTCAAAGGTGATCGGCACAAAAGCCGGCCAGGAAAGCAAAGGCCGCCCACCGACATTCAGCGGGTAAAGCACGCGTGCGGACAGAACTGCATCCCGAGCCGGTCAGCCCACCGCCCATCCCGCCGAGCAGCGTGATCAGCGGGACGCCCGTGCGCGTCAGGCCGAGTTCCTCCGGCAAGACCCTCCACGCATAGGGCGTGTAGGCCTCCATCTCCCGAAAGCCGTGCTCTTCGCGGTGCGCGCGGCCTCGAGCAGCGTGGCGGAGTCCGCGAATTCCGCGACGAGGCCATGGAGTGGCGTGCTCATGGCTTCTTCCTCCGCCGTATGCTTGCGCAGCTCCGCGATCGAGACCATCGGCAGGAGCCGCAGAAAGAGAAAGAGTAGGGAGAAGAAGAGGCCGAAGGAGCCGAGGTACGTCGCCCAATCCCAAACCGTGCCATGGTACATCCCCCACGAAGACGGCAGAAAATCGCGATGCAGGCTGGTGATGACGATGAGTAGCGCTCGGCCCACATGCCGACATTGACCAGAATGGCGATGAGGAAGAGCAGCATGGTCTGTCGGCGCACGGCTCGCACCAGAGCGCCTGCGGGATGACGACGTTGCAGGCCATCGTCGTCCACCAGACATGGCCAGTATGGGCCGAACATGCGGTTCACGAGCAACTCCTCTTAAACGGTTCGTCGCCGTACCACGCCATGAAGTGCTCGCTCGCGTAGCCGTGCGCGACGATCAGTCCGGTCGCCAGCATCACCTTGGCGCAGTTCTCGAGATGTTCGGTGTGATGAGATCCTGCAACCCGTACACCGCGCGCACCGGAATGAGCAGCGTCAGCACCATGGCGAAGCCTGAGAAGATGGCGCCCGCCACGAAGTACGGCGGGAAAATGGTCGAGTGCCACCCCGGCAAAATGGCGACAGCGAAATCGAAGCTCACCACGCTGTGGACCGAGAGAACGAGCGGGGTGGCCAGGCCGGCAAGCAGCAGGTAAGCCATTTCATAGCGCGCCCAGTGCTTGGCGGAATTGCGCCAGCCGAGCGCCGCCACCCCAAAGAGCACGCGCTGCCAAAGCCGCCCCGCCCGATCGCGCATTGCGGCCAAATCCGGCACCAGCCCCACATACCAAAAAAGCAGCGAGACCGTCAGGTAGGTGCTCACCGCGAAGACATCCCAAACCAGCGGACTGCGCCATTGCGGCCAAAGGCCCATGGAGTCGGGATACGGCAGCAGCCAGTAAAAGACCCAGGGCCGGCCAAGATGCAGCAGCGGGAAAAGGCCGGCGCACGCGACTGCAAAAAGCGTCATCGCTTCCGCGAAGCGGTTGATCGAGGTGCGCCACGATTGATGCAGCAGCAGGAGGATGGCGGAGATGAAGGTGCCGGCGTGGCCAATGCCGATCCACCAGACGAAATTCACAATTGCGAAGCCCCACGCGACCGGCATGTTCACGCCCCAGAGGCCGATGCCGCGGAGCAGCAGCCAGCCGATGCTGAAATTCAGCACCATGAGCAGCGCGAACGCCGCGCCCAGGCCGAGCAGCCATCCGCCGCGCACCGGACGCCGCAGCACGAGCCCGGAGATGCGGTCGGTGATCGCCTCCCCAGGAGGTGTGGCAGGAGGAGCAGTGATGGTGTTGGATTCGACCACTGATGGGAGAATGCCGCAATGCTGTGTGGGCGGCACCCCGAGTGCAAGGCTGTGGGGAAACTGTGGAGCGAATGTGAATAAATTCCTCTCGACAGGGCTCCGCTGAAACCGCAATATGCAGGGCAGCGAAAGAGATCGTACCCCAACATGTTGTGGAACACGTCTGCCCGGTGTTCCAGCCGGTTGGGGGCTTTCCCTCGCTTTGCCCCTAGCCTCTTTTTGTTACGTTCCTCCCTCCAGATCCCCGCCTTTTGCCAGAAACTTCAACTCATCCACGACCCGTGAGCATCGCCCTTGCCGACCTTCCCGCCCCCACCGTTTCCTTCGACTTCACCTCGCTTGAGGCCGAGCTCCCGGCGCCCGTCGTCATCGAGGAAAATGATGTCGCGATCTACCAATTCGCGGGCAAGAGCTTCCGCCTCAACAAGGCCAAGGCGCGCGAGCGCCTCGCTGGCAAGCGCGTCATCAATGGCCACAAGAGCGCCGAGCTGAACGTCCTCCCGCTCAAGTACCACGAGGCCTACCGCATCTATAAGCAAATGAAGGCCAACCATTGGGAGCCCGACGTCATCGACATGACCAAGGATTGCGCTCAGTGGAGCACCGGCGTGCTCTCGAAGCGCGAGCGCTGGATCGTCGAGATGGGCGTCGGCTATTTCTCCGCCGCCGAGGGGATCGTCGGCGACTCCGTCCTCCATGTCATCGAGGAGAACCTGACCGCCGCCGAGCTGAAGCACGCCTCGCTGCGCCAGATCGCCGAGGAGTCGATCCACATGGATTCGCTCCTTCACATCATCTCCAGCCTGAACATCGACCTCGACGAGGTGACCGCGAAATTCAGCGACATCCCGAGCGTGCAAAAGAAGAACGCCTACATAACGCGCCACATGCCCGAGCTGAAGATGGGGATCGACCTCACGCAGACCGTCAACAAACAGAAATTCGCCAAGGCGCTCTTCGGCATCACCCAGGTCATGGAGGGGACGCAATTCTACGCGCTCTTCGCCATGATCCTCTCGCTCCATCGGCAGAACAAAATGACCGGCATCGGCCAGATGTTCCAGTACACCCTGCGCGACGAGTCGAACCACATCGCCCTCGGCCGCTACATCATGGAGGAGCTCATCAACGAGAACCCTGACTTGTGGACCCCCGAGTTCCAGCAGGAGCTGGTCGACTTCATGAAAGAAGGCGTCGCTCTGGAGAAGGAGTTCGTGGCCGACTGCCTGCCGGAGGATGGGGTGGGGATGACGCAAAAGGACTTTCTGGAGTATGTCGACTACAACGCCGACCGGCGTTTGGTTGGGCTCGGTTTGCCCTCGCTCTCGACGGTGAAGACCAATCCATTTCCCTGGCTGGACGAAGTGATCTTTTTGCGGAAGGAGAAGAACTTCTTCGAGACTCGCGTGACTGAGTATCAGACGAGCGGGAGTGTGAAGAACGCGAGTGAGGATGATTTGATTTGAGGGCAGGAAACGGTCTAACCACTCCGGGATGCAAACGTAACCTTTAGCTGTGAACTTCTAATTTCGACTCAATCTATGAGTTCGATTGTTCTCGACCTCCAGGCTGAGGCTATGGACGCCAATACCAACATCGGCAGCCTACTTCGTAAAGCACTTGCTGTTGCCACGAAGCTTCAGCTCGCCGAATGGATCGCGTGGTGCAAATCGGAACTCAGCGGCTACGCACATGGTTCCGAAGTTCCCCCGTACCGGATCCTTCACGGGGAGATGAAGATGTTTAATCCGTACAACGGGGTCTGGATGCAGTTCGTCGGCCTCGCACCGATCAAAAGCACGTGCTCTCAACCAGTCGCCGAGGTTCAAGATTTGGCCGAGGGCAAAGGAATGATTTATCAGCCTGTCCCTCCTGAATCTTACGAGGAAATGCGTGACATAATCACTCCGCCAAAACTCATTTTGCAAAAGACGAGCCTGCTCGGCATTCTTGATGCCGTACGCAACACAATCTTGGAGTGGACTCTGGAACTGGAAGCTGATGGAGTGCTTGGCGAAGATATGAAATTCAGCGCGAACGAGAAGTCTGTGGTTATGAAAAACGAAACCAACTATCACATCGGCACGTTCAGCGGAGTGATCGGGAATGTCTCTGGGGGAAGTCTACAAATTGGAGACTACAACCAGCTAGCGGATCACCTCGAAAAAGCTAAGATTCCCTTCAAAGAGCGTGAGGAGCTGAAGCAGTTGATGGGCCAGATTCCAAAGGCGAATGCAAAAGATAAACCGACTTTGGTTGCGCGGGGCTTAACGTGGACGGCTCGAAATGCGCCAGCCCTCGGGGCACTATCGCATGCGATACGCGAATGGTTTCAGAACACTTCCTCTTAGGTCCGCCTTGTTCCCGTCGTCACGTACAGTTCCAGCACCCAAAACCCCGCACCGCTTTCGCACCTATGAGCCTCCTGATCTCTAAGCCTTCCTTCAGTCTCCACAACGACCCGCCCATTGAGGTCGTCGCTGATTTTCCCCGCGTCATTCGGCGCGATATTCCGGGCGATGCTTCGGGCAAACCCCGTGTCGTCGAATGGCTCGGCCATAAGATCGACCACGCCGTCCGCGCGGCGGCGCTGGCTTGCCACGCGGAGATTTCCATCGGGCAGCAGGTGCAGGCGGAGATCGAGTTCCGCATGCGCAAGGAGCGGCCGATGTTCGTGCAAATCGAGCATTTGCAGGACATGGTCGAGGAGACGCTGATGGAACTCGGCCACGGCAAGGTGGCGCTCGCCTACGCCAAATACCGCGCCCGCCGCGCGGCGTTGCGCGACCTCGAAGGGGAGAAGGTCGCGGTCGACGAAGGCCAGCTCGAACTGGCTTCGCGCGAGCAGATCGCCGACATCCGCGCCCGCATTTCCTTCGCGCGCATCAATCTCACCCTCACGCTGAGCGAGAACGACCTCATCGCCCGCCTGCTGCGGAGCGTCTCAATCAATCTGACCGCGGAGGAGCAGCGCGACACCATCGTGCTCAATGCCAAGTCGCTGCTCGATGTCGATGGCGATGCGCGCTTTTTCGCCGGGCGCATCCTGCTCACCTACATCTACGAGGAAACGCTGCCGTGGAAGATCGCGGGTGGGATCGGCACGCTGAAAGAGGCGCACAAGCGCGCCTTTATCGACTACATCCCGTTCGGCATTTCAGTTCGGCCGGCTCGATCCGCGGCTCGCCGAGTATCGCCTCGCGGAACTTGCCGACGCGCTTGATCCGTATGCGGATTTGCAGTTTGATTTCATCGGCATCCAGACGCTGTACGACCGCTACCTCATTCACGCCCGCGACACCGCCATCGGCAAGAAGCGCCGCATCGAGGCGCCGCAGATTTTCTGGATGCGCGTCGCCATGGGCCTCGCGGTCGGCGAGCAGGATCGCGAGCTGCGGGCGCGTGAATTCTACGGCATCTACAAGACACGCCGCGCCTGCTCGTCCACGCCGACGCTCTTCAATAGCGGCACGCTCCATCCGCAGCTTTCAAGTTGCTACCTGCTCTATTGCGGCGACTCGATTGAAGACATCACCGAAACGTGGAATCGCTTTGCGCAGCTTTCCAAATGGGCCGGCGGGCTTGGCTGCGCGTGGTCGGCCATTCGCGGGACCGGCGCGACGATTCACGGGACGAACGGTGAATCGAGCGGCGTCATTCCCTTCCTGAAAGTCTCGAACGACATCGCCATCGCGGTTAATCAAGGCGGCAAACGCCCCGGCGCTCTTTGCTCGTACCTCGAGCTTTGGCACGCCGACATCGAGGACTTCCTCGACCTGCGCAAGGAGACCGGTGACGACCGCCGCCGCACGCACAACATGAACACGGCGAATTGGATTCCCGATCTCTTCATGAAGCGGATGAAGGCGATCAGCGAAGGCACTCTGCCGAAGGACGCGACCTGGACGCTCTTCCGCACGAACGAAACGCCCGATCTGCCCGAGCTGCATGGCCGCGCCTTCGAGGCCGCGTACTTGCGCTATGAGGCCCTTGCCGAGCAGGGGCAAAATCTGGAGCCGCAAAATCCGCGTCATGCAGCTCTGGAAGAAGATGCTCGAGATGCTCTTCGAGACAGGCCACCCGTGGATGACCTTCAAGGATCCATGCAACGTCCGCAGCCCGCAGGATCATGCCGGCGTCATCCACAACTCGAACCTCTGCACCGAGATCACGCTCAACACCAGCATGGACGAGGTCGCGGTCTGCAACCTGGCCTCAATCAACGTCCCTGAGCATTTGCGGGAGGACGGCTCGATTGATCACGACAAGCTTCGCGCCACGATCAACGTCGTCATGCGGATGCTCGACAACGTCATCGACATTAACTTCTACCCGACGGAAGCGGCGCGCCGCTCCAACATGCGGCACCGGCCGGTCGGCCTTGGCGTGATGGGGATGCAGGATGCGCTCTACCAGCGCAACACACCGTTCGACACACCGGAGTCGGTCGATTTCAACGACGAAATGCTCGAGGCCATCGCGTTTTACGCCTACTCCGCGAGCAGCGATCTCGCGGCCGAGCGCGGCCGCTACGAGAGCTATCAGGGGTCGAAGTGGGATCGCGGCATGATGCCGCTCGACACGCTCAACCTGCTCGAACAGGAGCGCGGTGTGCCGGTCTTGGTTGATCGCCGCGCGCGGCTCGGCTGGGAGAGTTTGCGCGAAAAAGTGAGCCGCCAGGGGATGCGCAATTCGAATTGCCTCGCCATCGCGCCGACCGCGACCATCTCGAACATCCTCGGCTGCACCCCGTGCGTCGAGCCGGTTTACAAGCATATCCACACGAAATCGAATCTCTCGGGCGAGTTCATCCGCACCAATGATTACCTGCTCAAAGAATTGCAAAAGCGCGGCCTCTGGGACGCGGAAATGCTGGCCGATCTCAAGTACTTCGACGGCAGCGTACAAGGCATCGAGCGCATCCCCGACGAGGTGAAGCGCCTCTACAAAACGGCCTTCGAGATCACGCCGACGTGGATTTTGCAATGCGCGGCCGTGCGCCAAAAGTGGATCGATCAATCGCAAAGCACCAACCTCTGGATGGCCGATGCCGACGCGCGCCAGGCGAGCCTGATGTATCGCGAAGCTTGGGAGCGTGGCCTCAAGACGACCTATTACCTCCGCACGATGAACAAGAGCACCATCGACTCCGGCAATCGCGACCAGCGGGTCGCGCCCGCGGCCGTCGCCATCCTCGCGCCGACCCCCGACGAGTTGAAGACCGCCTGCTCCGTCGAGGCGATGCGCAGCGGTGGCACCTGCGAGGCGTGCCAGTGAAGAGCGCGTCTGCCAGACAGCCGAGCGTCGGCGACGACTGTAGCTTTGGCGCAAGCCGTAGCATTGGCGCCCTCGCCGACGAAAGTTCCTTCGGCGCTTCCGCCGAAAGGAGTGGGAGGCGTGCGGCGCCCCGCTCTGATTTCCACCGCGGCGAGGGCGCCGCGGACACACCCGGCGGCGGGGGCGCCGGCGCTACGACCGAATGATACTCAGCGATCTCGAAATCACCGCATTGGCGGGACGGGGGATGATCACTCCGTTCCAGCCGGGGCACGTCAACCGGCTCGAGAGCGGGGCTCCCGCCCTTTCCTTCGGCCTCTCCAGCTACGGCTACGATTTGCGACTCTCCGCCAAAGAATTTCTCATCTTCCGCCACATCCCCGGGACCGTCGTGGACCCCAAGGCTTTCAATCCGCGCAACCTCGAAAAAGCGGCGCTGCAATCCGATGCCAGCGGAGAGTATTTCATCATGCCCGCGCGCAGCTACGGCCTCGGCGTCGCCGTCGAACAGCTTCATCTGCCCGTCGATGTCACGGCCATCTGCGTGGGCAAAAGCACCTATGCCCGCTGCGGCATCATCGCCAACGTCACTCCCGCAGAAGCCGGCTGGCGCGGCCACCTGACACTGGAATTCTCCAATTCGAGCGCGGCCGACTGCCGCATCTATGCCGAGGAAGGCGCCGTGCAGATGCTCTTCTTTCGCGGACAGCCGTGCCAAACGAGCTATCAAACCCGCCGCGGCAAGTACCAAAACCAGCGCCACCGCATCACCCTGCCCGAGGTATAGTGTCGCCGCCGGAACTCCAGTTTCCGCCTCTGCGAACCGGCCGTTCACTCCGCATGGGAGGCTTTTTCGCTGGCCTCCGAGATCGGGCCACGGCTCTTTGTGCTCATGATGGCCCTCCGTCCACGCCTCCTCGTTTGCCTGCTGGCCCTCGTGTTTTGCTCGTTGTGTTCCCTTCGCGCCGCCGCGCTTTCGCCCGCGCAACCTTCGCCATCCGAAATGTCAGCCGCCGCCGGCGTGCAGCTCCCTCCGCTCCCGTGGCATGTCGCCGATGTCTGGTGGGAATTCGCCGCGAAAACCCCGCACTTTGAGACCCTCTCCATTGAGGTGACGATCGACCGCACGATCCCGAGCGACTACAATCTCTACGTCGCGCCGCTTGGCGTGGCGCACATGAATGGGCAGCAATTCTACGGCGGACTGCAGACAAACATCAACGGCTGGGCGAGCAAGGAGAGCCGCGAGCGGGTCTTCCCTGGTGCGGGCGCGATCTTCTCCCGCTGGTCCAACGACAAGACCACGCCGATCGGCCTCGGACATGTGCGAATGGCGACTGGCGGACTATGCGAGAGCGCCGGCTACGAGGGCGAGTTTTGCAGCGTGCGCCGGCCATATGCGTGGAAGCAGGGGACGTACACTTATTCCATCGTGAAGGGCGACGCCGAGACGATCAATGGGCAGGAGCACACTTGGTTTCACGGCCTGGTGCGCGATCATGCCAACGGCGCGCTCACCGCCATCGGCAGCCTGCGCTTCGAGGGAACCGACTTCACTTTTTGGGGCAAACACGCGGCCTTTGTGGAGGTCTATGCCACGGCCAAAATCCCCAAGCCCGGCATCCCTGCCGTCAAAGTCACCTTCGGGTACCCTCACCTGAACGGCCTCGCGCCAGGGTTGAAGCAGGCTTACGTGAACCATCCCCAAAGCGGCTCAGCCGCCGCGCCCGCTTGCGCCAAGGCGCACGTGGAGGGCTCTGACGTGGTGATTGAGGTTGGTCCGATCCAGCCGCTGTCAGAGCAGCCGAAGCAGGAGGCGCTTTCGCTGACGGCGCCTGCTCCTGTCGCAGTGCCGGAAAACGTTCAGCGCTGAACTGTCGCATCGAGGCAAGACACCTCAATGGCAAAGCGTGCTGCTTCCGGCTTGCGTCGCGCGGCGACAGGGGGTATCTACGCCCTCCCTTTTTGCGAGGGCGAAGCGCCGTTTGGCGGTGCGGGTTGGTAGCTCAATGGTAGAGCAGTGCCCTTTTAAGGCATTGGTTGCGAGTTCGAGTCTCGCCCAACCCACCGCGCGTTTCTCAGTGCGGAGTTGGATCGAGCAGGGCGAGTTCAGAGGCGCGTGACAAGAACGCGCCTGCGTGGTTCAATGCGCGGCCTCTTTTTGCAGGCGCACCCATGTTGCCACCAAGGGAAGCTTCTCGTTGGCGAATGTACGCGGCCGTGAGCGTGGCGCTGTTCGTACTCGGCTGCGCTGGTTTCGCGCTGGGACTGTGGCTCACTCCTTTTCCGAAGGAGTTGAGGAGAGTGCCGCTCGCTTCGACGGAGTTTCTGGACCGCTCGGGGCTGCCTCTCCGTGCCATGCTGGTGGATGAGCGGCGGTACGCGCGTTCCTGTACCCTCGACGAAATCTCGCCATTCCTGAGGGATGCCACCATCAGTGCGGAGGACCGGCGATTTCTGTCGCACCACGGCGTGGACCTGCTGGCCGTCACGCGCGCGGGCTGGAATCGCCTCGCGCATCGAGAGGCCAATTCCGGCGCATCCACGATCACGCAACAACTGGTGAAAATCGCGCGGCCGGGTCGGCGAAGCTTCGGACAAAAGCTTGGCGAGGCGTGGCTGGCGCTCCGCGTGGAGCGAACGTGGAGCAAGCAGCGCATCCTGGCCGAGTACCTGAACCGGCTCGATTACGGCGACTTGCAGATCGGGATCAGCCGGGCGAGCGAGCACTTCTTCGGCAAGCCGCCGCTTGACCTCAGCCCGGCGGAGGCAGCCTTGCTGGCCGGTCTGCCCAAAGCGCCCACGCGCCTCAATCCTCATGGGAATTCGGCGGGAGCGGAGCAGCGCCGCCGCTGGGTGCTCGGGCGTATGTTGGCCACGCACGTTCTGGCGCCAGCCGCTTATCAGCGTGCCGTCGCTGAGCCGCTGCACTTGCTGCCGCCGGGCCGCAACTATGTGGCGCCGCAGTTCGTCGATCTGCTGCTGTCGCATCAAGCCAGCGGGATCGCGAGCGGCGCAGTACAGACAACGCTCGATCTCGCCTTGAATCAGTTTGCGGAGCAGGCGCTCCTGACCAACCTCGCGCGGCTGCGGGAGAAGAATGCCTCTAGTGGCGCGGTTGTGGTGCTCGACAATCGGAGCGGAGAAGTGCTGGCGATCGCCTGCGCCAGTTCCGAGATCGCCGGGGCCGCCGCCGATGTGAATACGGCGTGGATGGTTCGTTCACCAGGCAGTGCAATGAAGCCCTTCACCTACCTGCTGGCGCTTGAACGCGGCGCTCAGCCAGGCACCGTGGTCGCTGACGTACCGACCGATTTCGCGACGGAGACCGGCTCGTATCGGCCCAACAACTACAACCACCGCTTCTACGGCCCGGTGAGCCTCCGTTTCGCGCTGGGAAATTCCCTCAATGTCGCAGCCATCCGCACGCTCGAATTGGCGGGCGGGCCCGAGAGGCTGCGCCAGGCGATGTGCCTTTGCGGCATCACCACACTCGATCATCCCTCCGACTTCTACGGACTGGGCCTGACGCTGGGCAATGGCGAGGTGCGGCTGCTCGAATTGACGAATGCCTTTGCGACACTTGCGCGCCTCGGAGAATACCGGCCTTTCACGCTCCTGAGCGGCGCCACCGAGGCCCAAGCGGCAGCGGGCGGACGACGTGTGTTCAACGCGGATTCGGCTTTCCTTTTGGCCGACATGCTGAACGATAATGCCGCGCGCGCGACCTCGTTCGGCCTCGACTCCTATCTGCGATTCGACTTCCCGGTCGCGTGCAAAACCGGCACCTCGTCGGACTACCGGGATAACTGGTGCATGGGCTACACGCCGGAATTTACCGTGGGCGTTTGGGTGGGCAATGCCGATGGACAGCCGATGCGCGGGATCACCGGTGTGACTGGAGCTGCGCCGATTTTGCACGAGGTGTTCGAGCATCTCCATGCCACCCGTGGCACGTCCTGGTACCAAACGCCGCGCTCCGTGCGCAGCTATACCATCGAGCCGCTAACCGGACACGGCACCGCCGACGATGCTCTCGTGCCGAGCGCCGACGCGCCGGTTGTGCACGCGGCCGGAGTGGTTTGGGAGAAGAGCCTTCGTCCACCGCCGGTCGCTTCGCCTACGGACTACGACGCGCAAGGCCGGGTCGTTCTCCCGCCGGTTTTTGGGGAATGGCTGCGCAGCTCTCAGAACAACCTCGGGGATCTGGTCGCGTGTACTTCGGTGGCCACAGCCCCAGCACGCGAAGCTGCGTCTTGGGATGTGCTCGCCCCATCCAAAGGCAGCGTCTTTTTCCTCGATCCCGATCTCCCGCGCGCCAGCCAGACAATTGCGCTGCGCGCTTCCAGTTCGCAGCCGTTGGAGTGGTCCTGCCCGACCCTGCGCATCCAAGTTTCGCCGTCTGGTCCGCGAGCTGAGTTGGCGGAAGGCCGGCACCTGCTCCGGGCGCGGGACCCCGCGACGCGAGCAGTCGCCACGACGTGGATCGAAGTGCATGCGCTGTAGGCGGCAACAACGATGTTCGCGACGACGGATAGGCTTCTCACCCGGGGCAACTTCGGAAATTGCGAGAGGATGCTGCGAGTCCCCCTCCTGGTTCTTGTCCTCTCCTTCCCCTTCGGCAGCGCTGCGGATAGTGCCGGGGTGGCACCGGAGACCGGCGCGGATCGCCGCCCGGTCGCGTGAGGTCAACGCGGCGAGGACGCAGCGGGAAACCACCGGCGGCTGGGACGCCGCCGCTACGGCGCCCGCGTCTGCGCCGCTCGCGGCAGCGGGGAGGGGGCTACCGCAGGCGCTCCTGGACGTCGATCTGGATCCAATTCCAGAGTTCGTCCAGCGCGCCCTTGACCTCGGCCGCGATGGGCGCCAGCTCGGCGGGGGTGAAACGCTGGCCCGGTGCCGGGGCGCGGCGTCCGAAGAGGTAGAACTTGATCTTCGGCTCCGTGCCGCTGGGACGAATGGCGACGCGGCGACCATCGGCCAATTCCATGAGGATCATATTCTCCTTGGGAATTGGGTCGCCTTCCACATCGTGGAAGCTTTCCACGGCGAAGTTGCGCGTCTTCTCGACGGGGATACCGCTTACGGCCAGCGGCGGATGCTGCGCGTAGGAAGCGACCAGCCTGGCGATTTGCAGTGCGCCTTCCGCGCCCTCAAAGGTGAGTGAGCCGTTTTTCTCGAAGTAATAGCCGTACTCGGCGTACACTTCGTTGAGAAGTTCGGGCAGCGTGAGCCCGCGCGATTTTGCGTAAGCGGCCACCTCGCAGAAGACCACGGTCGCGCCGTTGCCGTCCTTGTCCCGGATGAAATCCGCTGCGGAATACCCATAGCTCTCTTCGCCGCCGCAGACGTAAAAGCTGGAACTCTCGAGACGGGCACGGCGGGTTTCCGCTTCGCTGAGGGTGCGATAGCCGCTGCCGATCCCAGGCGGCAGCGCAGCCTCGTACTTGCCGAGCTTCTCGCCGATGTACTTAAAACCGGTGAGCGTTTCGACGCAGCGCAGCCCGTGGCGCTCCGCTATCGCCTTCTGTAGATCCGTCGTGACGAACGTTTTGATGATCACGCAGCGGCTCGCGTTGGCCGGTGTGATCACACCCTGTTCCAAGAAGGTCCGCACGCGGTACCATGCCATGAGTGAGCCGATTTGATTGCCGGTGAAAAGTTCGAGGTCACCCGCGCGATTGCGGACCGCGACCCCCATGCGATCGCAATCGGGGTCGGTCGCCACGACCAGATCGGCGCCCTCGGCGCGCGCTTGTGCGATGCCGCGCGCCAACGCCTCCGCGTTCTCGGGATTGGGCGACTGCACCGTGGGGAAGCGTCCATCGGGCGTCTCCTGTTCCGCGACCACCGAAAAGCGGAATCCGAGCCGCTCGAGCATAGGCTTGATGATCAGTCCGCCGGTGCCGTGGATGGAGGTGTAAACGATGCGCAGCGTAGATTTCCGCACCATCTCTGGATTGAGCACGAGCGTGGCGAGCCGCTCCATGTAAGCGCGGTCGTCCTCCTCGCCCAGCACCGTCAACTGGCCGCGCCGGTCCGCCGGAGCTGCTGGGAAAGTTTCCGACTCAATGGCATTGACCCGCTTGATGATGCCGCTGGCATGTGGCTCGACGACTTGCGCGCCGTCGCCGAAATAGACTTTGAAGCCGTTATCGTGCGGGGGATTGTGGCTTGCGGTAATGACGATGCCCGCATGAGCCTGGTGGGCGCGCACGGCAAAAGAGAGTTGCGGCGTCGAGCGCGGTGCGGAGAAGAGACAGACATCGCAACCGAGATTCATCGCCACTTCAGCCGCCAGTTCGGCGAACGCGCGGGAGAAGTGGCGCGTGTCATGGGCAATCGCCAGCTTGGCGCGCGCGCTGCTGCCCTGCTTTGCGAGCCAATCCTGGAGGTAGAGCACCAAGCCCTGCGTGGCGCGCGAGATATTATAGAGGTTCATCGCGTTCGTGCCGACGCAGGGGAATTCCGGGCGGTCGAGCGGCTGCGGCTGGCCCTGTTCGACGGCGGTCACGATTTTGCCGATGGTGCGCCCGCGGAGGCCGCCGGTGCCGAAGACGAGCGTCTTAAAGAAGCGGTCATCCAGCTCCTTCCACTCCCCTGCTTCCACCAATTCGCCCACGCTCTGCTCGACGACTGGCGAGGCGCTGCGGTCGAGCAATTGCAGCAGATTTTTCTCGCTGCTCGGTAACAGATGACCGCCGCGCGCGGCGGCTTGGATACGTTCGCGAAGTTGGGACATAAGGAAGGCCGAGTCTCGGATTGGCAGGCCGCCTTGTCGATATTGGTGTGCGGTGTGTTACTGCGTTCTCCTCTTTCCTTTCGTGAAGTTCGGGTATTTCGTGGACCGCCTTACGGCATCCATTTTACCTTTTCATGATCGCCCTCGGCATCGATAGCGGCACGCAATCCACCAAAACCCTCGCGCTCGACCTCGAGACCGGCCAGACGCTGGCGACCGCTTCGCAGAGCTACGATTTGATTCCCAATCTGCCGCCGGGGCATCTCGAGCAGGACCCCGCCACCTGGCTCGAGGCGCTGGATGGGACGGTGCGTGAAGTCTTGGGCAAGCTCGGCCCGCGCAAGGAAGAGGTGCTGGCCATCGGTGTCTCGGGCCAGCAGCACGGCTTCGTCCCCCTGGACAAGAAGAACAAGGTGATCCGCCCTGCCAAACTCTGGTGCGACACCTCCACGGTCGAGCAGTGCCAGCAATTCCGCGCCGAGTTTGGCGGCGCCGAAGGGCTGATCGAACTCGCGGGCAACGACATCCTGCCCGGTTACACCGCGCCCAAAATTCTCTGGCTCAAGCAGGAGGAGCCGCGCAACTTCAAGGCGCTCGAGACGGTCCTCTGCCGCACGATTATCTCAATTTGTACCTCACCGGCGACCGCGCGATGGAGTTCGGCGACGCCTCCGGGACCGGGTCTCATGGACGTGCGGGAAACGAAATGGTGCGAGCCGCTCGTCGAATTCATCGATCCGGAATTGCGCCGAGGCGCTTCCGCCGCTCGCCTCCTCCCGCCGCGCCGCTGGCCTGCTGCGCGAAAACCTGCGCGAGGCATGGGGACTCTCAAGGAGGAGCGTCGTGGTGAGCGCCGGCGGCGGCGACAACATGATGGGCGCGATCGGCACCGGCAATGTGCAGCCGGGAGTGGTGACGGTGTAGCCTGGGCACTTCCGGGACCGTTTACGCCTACGCGACGAAGCCGGTCATCGATCCTCAAGGGGAAGTCGCCGGCATTTTGCGACAGCACGGACCGCTGGCTGCCGCTGGTTTGCACCATGAACGTGACCGTGGCCACGGAGCAGGTGCGGCGATGTTCGGGTGGTAGCACGAGCAACTGGAGAGCGAGGTCGCTGGAGCGCCGCCCGGCGCGGACGGACTGCTGTTCCTGCCTTACCTGAACGGCGAGCGGACGCCCAATCTTCCCAATGGCACGGGCGTGCTGCATGGCCTGAACGTCGGGAACATGACGCCCGCCGCATCTCGCGCGCGCCACCATGGAAGGCGTCGACGCTCGGGCTGGCGTACGGTTGGAATCGTTTCCGCGAACTCGGCATCGCAGCCCACGGAGATTCGGCTCACGGGCGGCGGCAGCAAGAGCGCCGTCTGGCGGCAAATCTGCCGCGGACATTTTCGGCGTGCCGACGATCGGACTCGCATCGCGCCGAAGGCGCGGCGCTCGGGGCGGCCATCCAGGCCGCCTATGCCCAGGCGCCGCCAATGGTCGCCCTACGACCTTTCGTGAACTGTGCGCCCGGATCGTGAAACTCGATCCCGCCGACCCGCGCCGAGCCGGACATCGAGCACAAGGAGACCTATGCGCATCTTTTGACGCGCCAGAGCGACCTAACCCGGCGCTTGCATGCCGCGCACTATCTCTGAGCCCTCGCGACGAGGGCAATCGGAGAATTCGAAAAGAAAGCTGGCAGATAAATCTTATAGCCGGACGGGCGCGCAGGGCACCGGATGTTTCCCAAGAGGTTCGTACGCAACACCGTTGCGAGATCCGGAAATTGAGGACTCTCCTCTCGGAATGCCAAGGCGATTCTGACGAGAGTCCTGGTCTTTACACGTACCCTGCAGCCGTTCGTTCAATAAGTGCCTGGCGAAAAGGAATTTATCCGCACCTTTTAACACCAAACATGTCTCGGTGCAGCCAAGAAATTCGGTTGCAGCACCCTGCACTCCGTGAGACAAACGATGTTGACTATGCACCCAGAACCCTCCGACACCAAAGCCCTGAAATATCTCCGGGACCACACCGCCGCTCCCGACGACAACATTTTCACCCGCCGCCAGTTCCTCGTCCGCACCGGGATGGGCTTTGGCGCGCTCAGCCTCGCCAACCTGTTCGGCATCAATCCTTGGGATGCGCAGGGCGCGACGACGGCCATCTCCGGCTCACCGCTCATGCCGAAGAGCCCGCAATTTCCGGTCAAGGCGAAACATATCATCCACATCTTCGCCGAGGGCGCGCCGTCGCACGTCGATACGTGGGATCCGAAGCCGGAATTAACCAAAAACGACGGCAAAGTCATCCCCGGTCACGACGGCCTGGCCTTCGGTTCACCTTTCAAGTTCACCAAGCGCGGCAAGTCAGGCATTGAGGTCTCCGAGGTGTTCCCGAAGTTGGGCGAGCATGTCGATAATATGGCGATCATTCGCTCGATGTGGACCGACATTCCGGCGCACGACGTGGCGCAGCGCTTCATGAATACCGGTTCGCTGCAGTTGCCGAAGCCGAGCCTCGGTTCCTGGGTGGTGTACGGCCTCGGCACGGAAAACCAGAACATGCCCGGCTTTGTCACCATCGGTGGGAACGCCGAGTGGCGCCAGTCGTCATTCCTCCCCGGAATCTATCAGGGTTGCAATGTCAACTACAACTCGAAGATGAGTCTCGATGAGGTGCTGCTCAATATTAAGAGCCAGTTCTCGCCGCTCGATCGCCAGCGCCGCCAGCTCGATTTCGTCACGCAGCTCAACAAGCAGCACGCCGCCGCCTTGCAAAAGGACGCGCAACTCGAAGCGCGCATTCAGTCCTTCGAAATCGCCTTCAAGATGCAGACCGAGGCGACCGACGCCTTCGACATTACCAAGGAGCCGCAGAATGTCCGTGATCTGTACGGGCCATCCGAGACCGGCGCGAAGCTGATGGTGGCGCGCCGGCTCGTCGAGCGTGGCGTCCGCTTCGTTCAAGTCGCCGCTGGCGGCTGGGATAATCACAACGACATCGCGCGCTCCCTCGCTGGTGCCGCGGGTAATATCGACAATCCGGCCGCCGGGTTGCTCGCCGATCTCAAGCAACGCGGGATGCTCGACAACACCTTAGTGATTTGGGGTGGCGAGTTCGGGCGGACCGTCGTCCGCGACCGCAATGGCGGAGGCCTCCCCGGTCGCGATCACAACGGGCGCGGCTTCTGCGCCTGGATGGCTGGCGGCGGTGTCAAGGGGGGCACGACCTACGGCTCGACCGACGAGTTCGGTTCCCGCGCCGTCGAGAACAAAGTGCATCCTCACGATCTTCACGCGACTATCCTCGCGCTCATGGGCTTCGATCACACCAAACTCACCTATCGTTACAATGGCCGTGACTTCCGGTTGACCGACAATTTCGGCAACGTCGTCAAAGACATCATCGCGTAATTCCCAATATCAGCGCCCGCGGAACGCGTTGCTCCGCGTTCCGCGGGCCTTTTCTGTACCCCTCCCATGCGCACTCGTTCCCTCCTCCTCGCCACCTTTGCCCTGGCCGGTCGCGCCTTGGCAGCCGATCCGACCCCTGAGCAACTTCAATTCTTCGAAGGAAAGATTCGTCCGATCCTTTCCGAGAAGTGCTACAAGTGCCACTCGCTGGAGACTGGCAAATCAAAGGGCGGGCTGACGCTCGATACGCGAGACGCGTTGCTCAAAGGCGGTGAGAGCGGGCCGGGAGTGAAGCCAGGCAATCCCGAGGGGAGCCTGCTGATCAAGGCGGTGCTCTACACCGACAAGGATTTGCAGATGCCACCGAAGGGTGAGAAGCTGTCGCCGAATCAGATCGCGGATCTCACCTCATGGGTCAAGATGGGCGCGCCCGATCCGCGCAAGCCAAAAGGGGCGAAGCTCAGCGGCTTGACGGATAAGGCGAAGCAGCATTGGGCTTTTCAGCAGGTTAAGAAGCCCGAAGTGCCAGTGGTGAAGAACCGCGGCTGGGTTTTCACACCCGTCGATGCCTTCATCATGCAGAAGCTCGAGGAGAAGCGGATGACCCCGACTCCGGGCCTGCTGGAAGATTCGGATCAAGAATATGGCAAGGCGACCTTGCTCCGCCGCGCGACCTACGACTTGACCGGTCTGCCGCCGACTCGCGCTGAGATCATGGCATTCATGGGCGACCATGCGCCAGACGCTTTCGCCAAGGTGGTTGATCGCCTGTTGGCTTCGCCACATTACGGTGAACGCTGGGGCCGCTTTTGGCTCGACACCGCGCGCTACGCCGACACCACCGGCGAACGTGGGCAGCGCGGGGAGGATTATCGGTTTCCTTATGCCTGGACTTACCGCGATTGGGTGATCAAGGCGTTCAACGACGACATGCCGTACGATCAGTTCGTCATCCAGCAGTTGGCGGCCGACAAGGTGCCCAGGAATCCGAAGGCGAATCTGGCGGCGCTGGGCTTCATCACCGTCGGCGAGAAGTTTGGCAATGCGAACGACGTGATCAACGATCGAATCGATACGCTGTCGAAAGGTTTTCTTGGACTGACAGTGGCTTGCGCGCGTTGTCACGACCACATGTTCGATCCGATCCCTACCAAGGATTACTATGCGCTACATGGCGTCTTCGCGAGCACCATGGTGCCGGACGAATTGCCTGTTTTGGCCGATGCGCTCGATCCGTCGAAGAAGGCGGATTTCAACAAGAAAGTCGTCGCCGCGGAACAGGCCAACAAGGACAAGTATTATCGCTTCATCGGGCGGGAGACAACCAACCTGCGGAAGAACATGGCGCCTTATTTGATGGCAGCCCACTACCGCAAGAACCTGCAAAATGCGGAGGACCTCAAGAAGGCGGAGGACCTGATCGAGAGCGCCAAGCTGGACGGTCAATTGCTGACCCATTTCCGCGGTGAGCTGCGGGAGAATAGCCCAGTGTTCGGACCCTTTGCACGCTACACCGACAAGACGGATGGCAGAAAATTTGCCGATTCCGTCGCGAGCGATCCAAAGGTGAACCCAATGGTGGCTGCGGCCTTCAAGGGCACCGCGCCGAAGTCGATCGAAGAAGTCGCTGGCGTCTATGGAAAGCTGTTTGCCTCGCTCGACGGGCAAGCGACCGGCCTGCTCGACAAGTATGCCAAGGCCAATTCCGCCTCGGACACGTTCGACGCCAATCTCACGCAGGTGGCGTTTCCCGCCTTCCATCCCCTCCCGGTTTCCGAACTAAACGGCGAGAAAATCCGCAGTGAGGGGCAGAAGTGGGGTCAACAACTGCTCGGCCGCGCAGGGTTCGACTTTGCGAAAATCAATGAACTCGAAATGACCAGCGGCGGGGCCACCGTGCGCGCGATGGCGGTCGTCGATTCGCCCAATCCGCACGATTCGCCCGTCTTCGTTCGCGGCCAGGCTGGTGTGACCGGTGACATGGTCCCGCGCCGCTTTCTGGAGGTGCTTTCCAATGGGCATCCCGAGCCGTTCAAAAATGGCAGCGGCCGCCTTGAGCTTGCGCAGGCCATCGCCAACAAGAGCAACCCGCTCACCGCGCGCGTCATCGTGAATCGCGTCTGGATGCACCACTTCGGCCAGGGCTTCGTCCGCACCCCGGATGATCTCGGCACGCAGAGCGAAACACCCAGCCATCAGGAGCTGATCGATTACCTCTCCTCCTACTTCATGGAGCAGGGCTGGTCTTTCAAGAAACTGCACAAGCTGATCATGCTCTCCCACGTTTATCAGGAGAGTTCGACGCCAAATGCGGCGACGCTGAAAATCTACGAAGGGATCGACCCGGAGAATCGTCTGCTCTGGCGCGCGAATATTCGCCGGCTCGACTTCGAAGCTTTTCGCGATTCGCTACTCGTTATGAGCGGGCGGCTCGACACGACCATCGGTGGTCAGCCCGTCAATCTGACCGATGAACCCTACTCCTACCGTCGCAGCGTGTATGGGTACATCGACCGTGGCAATGTGCCGGAACTGCTGCAAAACTTCGACTTCAGCAGGCCCGACATGCCGAACAGCGCGCGCACTACGACCATCGTGCCCCAACAGGCGCTCTTCCTGATGAATAGCCCCATGGTGATCGATGTCGCTCGCCGCATTCTCATGCAGCCCGACTTCCGTACCGCCGGTGCTGACTTCAAGCGCGTGCAGGAAATCTATCTGACGGTTTACCAGCGCAATCCCCGCGTGATTCGGGATGCTGGGATCGATGAAATCACCATGGCCACACGTTACATCGCCAGCGAAGCTGCCAAGCAGGCCGAAATCATGGTGAACATGAAGGACGTGACGGCGAAGGCAACGGAGAAGGCGAAGAAACGGAGCGACGACATGGCCAACATGAGTTCTGCGACCAAGGCGATTCAGAATGAAGGCGAAGTGATCGAGCGCCGTCCGCTCAATGCGTGGGAGACCTTCGCGCAAGCGCTCCTCTTCTCCAACGAAGCGGCCTACATCAACTGAAGCGTCCTTCCAGAAGGTCCGGTATTGCTCAGCATTCGAGAAGAGTGCCGTTGGTTGCGGCGCCCTTTTTGATGTCTTAGTTCGGCACATCAAAAGAAAGACGACTTTCTTTTTGCAAATCAGAAACGAAAGTGTACTTTCGTTTTGTGATTGCGAATTCTCATCCCTCGAGATGGTTTGATTTACTGGCCGACGAGGACACCGCCTTCATCAAGCGCTTCCTGCTCACTTCTGGTTCTCTCAAGGAGCTGGCGGCTGCCTACGGCGTAACCTATCCAACCGTCCGCCTGCGCCTCGACCGCCTGATCGAGAAGATCAAAGTGTTCGACCGCCTCGATCACGCGGACGACTTCGAGCGGCTGATCCGCGGGCTTTATGCGGAAGGCCGCCTGGACAGCAACACCTTTCGCCAGCTCCTTGGCGCGTATCAAAAGGAGCAATCCACCAAGTCTGCCGACTCATGAAAAATCGCCTCGTTCGTTTCCTTTTTCTCGCCGCTGTTTCGACGACGGGCGCTGTTGCGCTACAGGCCGCAGAACCCACCATTCTGCAGAGCGTCGATCTGTCCCAGGTCAAACCCTCACCCGGAGTGACGGTCACCTCAGTGGAGGGTGAGCCCGCACTGCGCATTGAAAATTTCACCCCCTCTCCGCTTCTCACCCGCCTTCTCACGATTGAGCAGCCGGCCATTGCCACGGAGTTTTACGCCCTGAGTGGCGAGGTCCGGTACGATGGAGTCGTGGGCGACGCCTGCCTGGAGATGTGGAGCCACTTCGGGCCGGACTCTTATTTCTCCCGCACCTTAGGCTCGGCAGGTCCGATGGCTAAGCTTACAGGAACTTCGAATTGGCGCGCTTTTTCGCTCCCCTTCGATGCGCACGCCACCGAGTCGCATCCGACCAAGCTCGTCTTGAATCTTCAACTTCCGGGTCGCGGAGTGGTCTATTTGCGCAAGGTAAAGCTATCCCAGGCTGATACCGTGAACGCAGCCTTGGCGCCTTCCGGCGCGTGGTGGTCGGACCAAACGGCCGGCCTGCTCGGCGGCTTGGCGGGTGCAACCCTTGGCTGCGTCGGGAGCCTCCTCGAGTGGCTGGCCGCCCGCGGCCAAGCGCCGCGGTTTGTCCTTCTCACCGTCAAGACTCTCATTGGCTGTGGAGCGGCGATCATGGTCGCGGGACTCGCTGCGATTACGGCGCGGCAACCATATGGCGTCTGCTTCGTGCTCCTTTTGCTGGGCGTCCTCCTGGTCAGCATCTTCCCAAGTCGTCTCCGCCGCTACCAAAGCCGCTTCCGCGAAGCGGAATTGCGGCGTATGCAGTCGATGGACGCAGCCATGCCATAGTCTGGTTCTGCGAGGATGGGAGAGTGGCTGGGTCGCAGCACGGGCCTTCGAAAGCAAGCCGGCCTTTCAGGGCCGGCTGCCTTCGCCTGGCGAGCGCGTCGCAGAGCGACGCCTGATGCGGTGAGCGCACCCTTGCGGCGAAGCTTCCATGGAACGTGACGCAGGATGAATCTTACGGCTGACGTGGCTGATCGCTCCGCCAAGAGCCGCTTGCCATCTTTGCGGCAGGCCATGGAAAGCCGCAGATTCAGCACTTACGCCCCACGCCGGTCGGTGATCCAAAAAGGGAGATAGAACAGGCCATAAAAGAGGAGGCCGACAGCTTCCAGAGTGCCGAGGTACCACGGCCACGGCCCGAACCAATCGAGCAGCGAGGCGTGTGGCGGTTTTGCGCCCAGGTACCCAAAGTTCACGGAGCAGGCCCAATTGACCAGTCCGGCGCAGACCAAATAAACTTGGCTCCAAAGCCAGGCGCGCCAGACGGCCCCCGCGGATGGCCGCATGGCGAGTCCCCACGTCAGGAAGAGGACACCGCCGACAATCCCGCAGTGACCCACAAAGAAGGCGACGACCAGCGGGTCACCCAGGCCGGCGGATATATCCGGAGTGAGTAGCGCCTGCACCGTGCCGCTCAAGCCCCAAAAGTAGGCGAGCTCGTAAGGCTGTTGTCGCCGCCATAAGAGAGCGAGAATCACTGCTCCGCTGGCCCAATCGCAGAGTTGCAAAGGCAGGGCATTCGGCCAGCGGGTCAGTTTTCCTACAAGTGTCGCCCACACCAATATGAAGAGGTAATTCAGCAACAGGACCGCAGACCAGGCGACCGTCACGGCTCTCGCACGCCCGGTGCCCGGCTTCCCTTGCGTCCATTGACTCAAGGCGTACGGCACCACGCAGGTCGCCGTCAGAATCAGCCAGTGCGACAGGCCAAAGAGCGCAAATTTGGGCATCGCCCCCGCGGCGTCGGCTGTGACCTGATGCATGGCGTCCGGGGCGAGAACCATGCCGAAACATTTCGGGTCGGCAGGTCGTGGGCAAGCCTGCTGCCATCAAGGCCTGCTCGCCGACCCGGTGAGGATGATACTCGCCGTCCGCGAGCAGCCGCTCAAACCCCCTCGATTCCTGCTCACTTTTTTCTTGATTCAGCACCGAGGTTTTTTAGAAAACCGCGCAATCTCGGTCAGGGTCGTGCGCTGGCGCATGTCTGCTGACGGGATCTTCCACTCCACTCTATGCCCAAATTCACCCCTTCTGTACTTGGCGCCATCGCTTTGTCGCTCGGCTGGCACCCAGCGGCCTCAGCTTTGACGATCATTCCCACTTACGATCTCTCCGCGGCCAATCAGGCGGATGTACCGGCCATCAAGACAGCGTTCGTGTACGCCGCGCAGCAGTTCGAAAGTCTCTTCAGCGATCCGATTACCCTCAACATCACAGTCCAGGCGGTGACGGATCCCTCGGTATTCGGCCAAAGTTCCGTCAATTACTCGAGCGCGCAAAACATTACGTACGCAGCGCTGCGGACGGCTCTCACGAGCGATGCGAAAACCACGAGTGATGCGACTTCCGTGGCGGCATTGAGCCTGACGGATCCCACCAACGGCGGGGAATTCATCATGGGAAGCGCGCAAGCCAAGGCCCTGGGCCTCATTGCGGCGAATCAAGCGGGCAGTGACGGCACCTTCCAGTTTGGCACCGGCAGCACCTACACCTACGACCCAAATAACCGGACCGTGGCTGGCAAGTACGATTTTATCGGTGTGGCGGAGCACGAGATTTCCGAGATCATGGGGCGCAGCTTCCAGCTTGGGGATCCGCTGTTCGCAGCCAAAGACTACGTCGCGTACGACCTGTTCCGCTACACGGCGGCAGGAACGCACAGTCTCACCAAGGCTGGCACAGGAGTCTATTTTTCCATCAATGCTGGTGTAACGAACCTGAATACTTTCAACTCCAATCCCTCTGCCGATCTCCAGGATTGGGCTGGCCCTTCCCCGGACGCTTTCAATGCCTCCGGGCCACCCGATGAGCGCGACGACATCACTGCGGTGGATATGACTGCAATGGACGTTATCGGCTACGATCTCGTGCCGGAGCCCAGCACCGCGCTCCTTCTTGGCGCCGCCAGCGCCGCTTTCGCGCTCCGCCGCCGCCGCCGAAGCGCGCGCGCTTAAGCCACGCTCACAGATCCTCGCTGCTACCGGGAAGATGTTGACCGTGAGGCCAGCGGGGGGGAGATTGCCGAATGGCGATTGAGCGGCGGGAACCGGTGCGCGCCTTTTAGAACGAGACGCCTCGTTGCTGTCCGGGTGAACGCGACGCCGCCGTCGCGGGGTGGTCGGCATGGTGCCGGAAGCATCGAGCGCGCCGGTTCTCGCGAGGTGGCGTAGCTCGCACCTCCGACCCTCCCTTTGCAGTGGGTCGGTCAGTCTGACCCTCCACTCAATTCGGAGCGTCCTTGCTGGACAGGGCGGAGCGGGCTCCCTACCTCCTTGCGCGTCCTCATCCCTCACATGTCGCCAACGTCCGTCGCTCCCCGTTTCCCTGCCGCATGAGTCTGTCCGACCGGATTGCGTACGTAGTCGTGCAGTGGCCGAAGAGTTTGATCGCCGCAACGCTGCTACTCATCGGGGTCTCCTACTGGATCATTGCGGCGCATCAACGCTTCGATTCCGAGGTGCTCAATCTGCTTCCGCAAGGATCGCCCGAGGTGCAAGGCCTGAAAGTTTTCAACTCCGACTTCCGCCAGGGGCGCGAACTCATATTTGCCTTGAAAGGTGACCCGGACGCCATCACCGACTTCGAGGAGGGATTTGTGGCCGCTCTGCGCAAGGAGCCTTGGGTCACGCGGGTGTTTGCCGGCTCGCCCATGGAGTCGCCGGACGAGATCGCCGCGCTGCAAAATCTCGTTCCTGAACTTCTCCTTAATCTGCCGGACGACCGCTTCGCGGAAGCGACGGCGGCCCTCGCGCCGGCGGCCCTGAAGGCGCGCGTGGAAAAGCTGCGTGCAGAAATCGACTCCGGCTCGCCGCGCGCCGAGATGGAGACGAACATCGATCCGATCGGGCTCGTCACGAAGGCGATGCGACCCATGGCGAGCGTCTATGGCATGGAAAAAGGGCAGGTGATGGCTTCCGAAGACGGCACGCTCCACCTCATCCCGGTGGTCACCAATCAGCCGTCGCTCGAGCAGGCCGATTGCCGCGCGGTCATGGCACAAGTCGAGGCCTTCAAGGCGCGCGTCCTCGCCACGACGCCTGGCCCGAAGCCCGAAATCCTGGTGACCGGCCGCACGGCTTATGTCGCGCAGATTGCCTCCAGCATGGAGCAGGACGTGTCGCTCACTTCATCCATCTCTTTCGTCATTGTGACCCTGCTTTTCCTGGTCGGCTTCCGCCGGCTGATGCCACCCGTGGCGACGACGCTCATCTTGGGCGTGAGCTGCTTTGTCTCCTTCGCCATTGGCTGCCTGCTCTTCGAGAATCTGAACATGATTTCGATCGCCTTTTGCTCGATCCTCGCGGGCCTCGGCGACGATTTCAGCCTGCTGCTGTACAATCGCTACCTCCGCGCGCGTTTGCAAAAGGAAGAGCATCAGCAGGCGGTCGCCACCTCCATCCGAGACGTTGGGAAGGGGATTCTCTACGTCTCCTTCACCACCGGCGCGGGCTTTCTCGCACTCCTCTTCAGCGGCTCCAGCGGTTTTGCGCAACTCGGCACGCTGATCGCGGTCGGCATTCTCTGCTGCGCCGTGCTTATCATCCTGCTGCTGTTCCTCTTCATCCGCCCGCAACACGCGCATCCCGAGCGGCCCGATCCGCTGCATCGGATGTTTGAGGCGTACATCGGCTGGCTCCTGGCGCGGCGCGTCGGCTTGGGCATGGTCGTCGTGCTGCTGGCCGTGGCTTCACTCGCCTACGCGGTCCTGCCGCTGCAACTGCTCGGCTTCGACACCAATCCGCGCTCGCTGGAGCCGAAGAATATTCCCGCCGCCATCGCCCTGCGCACAATCAACGAGAAAGTCCCCGCCGCCGCCGAGCCGATTGCGCTGCTGGTCAGCGCGCCGGATGCGGAGATGCTGCACCAAGATTGGGCCCGGCTCGAGGCGCATCTGCAAACCTTGGTGGCGCGCGGCCTGTTGCAATCCTACTCCAGTCCCGCCGGGCTGATGCTGTCCCCCGCGCGCATCGCGCGCCATCAAGCTCTGCTTCAGGGACAAGTGGACCTCCAGGCGAGCGCGACAGCGTTTCAGCACGCGCTCGTCGCCTCCGGCTTCAAGCCCGAGTCCTTCGCCAGCGCGGCCACGCTTTTTGAGCGCCTGCAAGCCGCCGCGCGCGCCGCGCCGGGCCAGCTCGACCTGGCGAGCGCGTTGCCGGCGAGCTCCTCCTGGTGGTTTCTGCTCGACCGCTATTTCGGGACGCGCCCGCTGCTCACCGCAGCCTTTCTCCGCCCCGCGCATCCCATCCAGACAGCCGACCAAAAAGACGCTCTCGAACGCGAGCTGCGCGCCTCCGGCGTGCCGATGCAAATCACCGGCTGGAGCTTCACGATGGTCGGGCTGGTGCCATGGGCCAAAACGGAACTGATTCTGTTCAGCGCCGCGGTCGGCACGCTCATCCTGGTCGCGATGGCCTTCGCCTATCGCCGCTGGAAGCCGCTCCTGGTGCATACTCTCAGCCTGCTCTTCGGCCTAAGCGCTTGCGTGACGATCCTGAAGCTCACCGGCACACCCATCAACATGCTCAATGCGCTGGCCTTTCCGTTGATTCTCGGGGTCGGTGTCGATTACGGGATGCACGTCATGCTCGCCATGATGGAGGGTGCCAATGTGCGCGAAGGGCTCACCACGGTGGTCAAGCCGCTGGTCATCTCGGGGCTGACGACCATCGCCGGTTTCGGCGCTTTGCTGGTCGCGCAAAACCCGGCGCTCAAGGGGCTGGGATTGGTCTGCGCAGTTGGGGTGACCTGCTGCCTTGTCTCTTCGCTCTTCTTTGGCGTGCCCGTGCTGGCGCTCCTGCTGCGGCGCGATTTCGACGCGCCGAAATCCGAGGCCAGCCCCGACGAGGCCATGTGATCGTGCTCGAGACAGGTCGCATTAAGCAAGACCACCTCGGCTTGCGCAGGATCGTTGCGGCCGATCGTCAAAACCGGTAGCTCAACTCCATCGCATGGGATAGCCGCAAAGAGGCTCAAAAAGCACAAGAGGAGTTTCAGGGAGTCACATACGCATCTCCCAACCAAACGCTCCTTGCGACCCGCGAGCACACCTAACTTTTAACCTGTGCCTCTTGCGCCTTTTAGCGGCCAACTCTAATTTTCAGCGGCTATCGGAGGGGACGGGCAACGAGGATGCCGGCGTCCGTGCGGTAGCGTTTCAGGTAGTCGCTGAGGCGCGCATCAAGCACTACTTTGCCGTAATTGCGCGGCGAGGAGGCGTGTAGGAAGTGGACTCCATCGCTGAGGCGCACGGCAAGGCCGACATGGGAGGTGCCAATCTTGCCGCCATCAAAGGTGGTGATGCCAATGATGTCGCCGGAGTGAAGCTGGCTCTCGATGCCCGGGACGCGCTCCTTGGGAATGTGGAGCAGGTCGAGCCGGGAGACGTTTTCCTCCATGGCGCGAATGCCGGGGCGCAAAGCCGGATTGTTACGCAGGTAGCGGTACGAGCGCCAATTGACAGACATCTCGACTGCGGAATGCGGGACGCGCACGCCGCCGAGGGCGGGCGTGAGGTCGGCCACCAAGCCGCGCCGCGCATTGTCGCGCAGCCAATCCTCGAGATAATGCAGCCGCGAAAGGTAGGAGCCGGTGCATTGTCCGGCGCGATAGCGGTCCAGTTCGACAAAGCGGAGCAGTGTCTCCGGCGTCCATTGGTCGGCGGGTTCGTCGAGCATCCGGGCAAAGGCGAGCGCCGTCTCGAAGAGCGTCCAGCAGTCGAGCCCGTTGAAGTTGACGGAAGGCGATTCGACGCGGTCATCGATTTCGAGGGTGGAGCTTTTGTAAGGCGTGCCGGCCAGGGCGCGTCCCACGGCGGCGACGCGTTCGCCGATGGGGAGCGGCTTCCAGGCGGGCGCTTGCGCGACGAGCTGGTCAAACTTGGCGCGCCCTTGAAAAGTGACTTCGAGCGGCAGCGCTCCGCACGCGCAGTCAGGCACCACAGACAGCGCGAGAGCGCACGAGGCGAGGATTAGGAAGAGTCGGCGGCGCATGCGAGTCGCACGCTCGCGCACCGATGGGCATTTGCAAGGCTGCACAAGTGGAGTTCTGCGGCCATGGCCTTTCCATGCCCTCAGCAAGACGTACCCCACGAGCGGCGGTGACGCCGCTGCCACTTCCGGCGGCGAGGACGCCGCCGCTACGAGACGCCGCCGCGGCGGGCCAGCGGGTCTCAGCGAGCGGCGGCTTTGTTGATTTCCTCGAGCTTCGCTTCGAGGCGGGCGAGGTGATGCTCAGCATCTTCACGGCTGCGCCGCTCATCGAGCAGCGCCTCCTCGAGTTCGCGAATGCGCTGCTGCAAGTTGAAGCGAATGCTGGTGCGGACGGGCCGGGTGAGGTCGCCGTCCTCATCGGTCACCTGCAACTCGGGGACATTCTTCAGCGCGGTGATCGTACCGTCTTTGCAGTTGGTGATCTGCGTCTCGCCGTTGATCTCGCCGGCTTGCAAAAACTCGCGCACGGCGCCCAGCGTCGTTGGGCCGTAAAATTGATCCGGGCTTACTTCCACCAGGTAATCCATTTGCAAATCCGGCAGCATGGGGGAGCGCATCCAGTTTTGCGCATCGGTGGAAATCTTGTCGAGCGGCGAGACTTGCGCGTCGGTCGCCCACTGCACGAGTTGCTCCAGAGTGATCGGCCCAAAGATCGTGCCGTCGTCGTTTTTGAGCAAATACCAGGACTGTGATTCGTCGGCCATTTAGGGGGTTTCCTTCTTTTCGGGGGGGTGTTCCGCAGTTTTGGGAGTGGGGATGATGAGGACCTGGCCGATCTGGAGCTTGCGGTCGTCGGTGATCTTGTTCGCCTTGTGCAACTCGGCGATGGAGATATTGTAATGCTTGGCGATGGAGGTCAACGTTTCCCCTTTGGCGACCGTGTGCTGAGGCCCTGACGCGGTAGCAGGTTCGGCGTGCGGCGCCTCCGCGGAACCAGCGGTGTCTGCGACCGTGGCAGCGGGAGCGGTAGAACTGGCCTCCGCAGGAGCGGTTGCCGCTTCTTCAGGATGTCTCGGCTCCGGCTTGGTCGGCTCCGCCTTCTCTTCCGCGCCAATTTCCCGCTTCTTTTCCGTCTCCGTGAGTTGCACGACGGCGAGGCGCAGCGCTTCAATTTGTTTGGTCTGCACATCCACCATCTGCCGGAGCGCGTGGACTTCCTGCGCCAGGTTGGCGGGGGCGCCGGGCGGCGCCTTTTCCTGCGCCACGCCAGGGCTGGCCGACGCGAGCACGACGAAGGCGCCGATGAGAAGATTTCGCAGACAGGGCATGGCTGGCGACAGAAATGGCATTTTCTCCTTATCGCATGCAAGCCCGCGCGCGTCCGGGGCACGATAAAGATTCGCGTGCGCCCGGCTGCTCCAGAGTGGACCCGCACCCCGTCTCCATGCAGGAGTCATCCTCAATGTGAAAAGGGGGCGTGCTCCGGCGACAGCACCCGCATGCAGCGGGCGGTACGGTGCTTGTGTGAATCAGAACAATCCCGCATCAGCAACTCCGCCTCCCCAGTAAGCCGGACCGGCCCGCGCCATCGATTCCATGTATTTGCGGCCTCCGGTGCGAGACCCATTTTCCGCGGAGTTTCGGTCATTTCGGAACTAATCACGAAGTCGAGCCGGCCTTCGCAGGCAAAGTGACTCGGGACGAAGGCAGTTCGGCGGAGCTCGGCGGAGTTTCGATCATTTCGGAACTAATTGCGGAACGGTCGTCCGTCTGAGAGCGAACGTGTCACGGTAAGGGAGCCAGCTTGCCAGAGTTTCGGTCACTTTGGGACGGATATGCGGCCTTTTCACCTCGGGTTGGATGCTGCCCTGAATCATCTACCCGCTCAAATCTTCATCGCGCCCTTCACGTCTCGCGCGGACAGCTTCCCAGACTTTCGGTCATTTCGGAACTAGTCACGCAGTTCTGAGCCGCCCGGTGCGAAGCATCACCCCCGAGCGACGCCGGGATGCCCAGAGTTTCGGTCATTTCGGGACGGAATCGTGGTTTTCAATCAGCTCCTACGCTATTCTGAATCACATGCTCGTCTCAATATTCTTCGCGTCAGCGAAGGCGCTTCGGGAAGACTCCCGCTTTCATGATTTCAAAGAACAACTGATTCAGGGAAGAACCGCATGCGGGACGTGCCAAGCGCGCGCCGCGACAGTCACGCTTCCTGCGTGGACCCGATGATAGCACACCTTTCCACAAATCGGAGGCGGCGGTCCAAATAAACTGAACTTCTTCGGCTAAGAGAATCGTGCCTCTGCAGGAGCAGCGGGCGCGGCTGTCAGCGGCTCCAATTACGCCGACCCGCCACCCGAAGTGTCAGCGGCGTCCCCGCCGCATCGGTGGCTCAGGCGCTAGCAGCCTCTTGAGACTTCGGGTCAATTTGGAAATCTTTTGCACCCGCCGCGCCAGTCTTCTCACGCCCTTCATTGGTGCTTCTTGACCATCGAGGCGGGATTTCGGAAATTTCGGGACAGATTCGCGACGATGCGACCGTGGGGAAACCGAATTTCGGAACTCTTTCCGCGCCGCGGCGCAGGATCCATCTTGAAACCGTTTTGCGGGGGTGCGCCAAGATGTCCCAAGTGTGCCACAATGGGAATTTTGGGAATCGCTCTCTCTGGGAAAGTGTGCCATTTCGGAATGAAGTGCTGACCCTGAGCCAAAGCTCACGGCTCGTGAAACAACTCGTGGAACCCGCAGCGCCTGATTTTCGGAACTCTTTTGCCAAGCCGCTGCGAAGTAGAGGCGGCGCCCCCGCAGTAGAGGCGGCGCCCCCGCCGCCTGTCGTTCCAGCGGCGCCCCCGCCGCTCGGTCCCAAGCAAAAGATCGCTGCCCCAAATCCCGAGCCGGCCCTCCTCCGCGCAAACCACGCGCCGACCGCGAAGCGCCAAGCGTCAAACTTCCAACAGCCAATCGAAGGTCCCTCAGTCCATAGTCCAGTCCACGCCTTCCCAAGGCGTATCGCAGGCGAAGAGAACAGCTTCACCGCCCCATCCTACCACAGCTTTCTCCAAAACCGGCCCCGCCCCCTCAAATTTCCGCAGATTTTCTCCCTAAGGGTAGCGCACGCCGTCCCGCGTGTCCGATTCGGCGTCGCGCCGAATTGCCCCCCGCCGAATCGCCGACGGTGGCCAGCAAACCACTGCCGAATCGCTTCCGGCCCTCGCCACCATCTGCAACCCGCAGTCCCCGACCGCCTGCCGAGGCGGCGGCGCACGGGACTAGCGAAGGCCAGTGTCTTCGGGCGAGCTGCGTGCTGGCGGCCACTTCGCGCTCCGTCGCCGCCGCGGTCAAAAATTCCGTGATCTCCTCCGCCCCCCAACTCGCGCGGATGCCGCTTGCCATGGAAGAGGACGAAGCGCCGGGTCCACCAAGGAGGCGGAGGGGACGAGGGAGGTCGCCGGGATGGGCGAGCCATCCAATACGCCTCCTCCGTGCGGAGGGAGTAATGCCGGACGCGGCAGGCGTCGCGCAACTGCTCCTCCAGCCGGCGTGGCGGGCGGGTCGGCAGCTCCGGCAGCCCGGAGAAAGGCCTCTGAGTCGGCATATGCGAGGAAATTGACTGAGGAATCTTCATATGCCAATGAAATTTTCCAATGCCCCAAAAAAAAGGCTTGCCGACCCGGAACTTTCCTTCGTTACTGACTCCCGTCTCCGCTCCTCGCAGGCCATACCCCCATCTTTTCTACCCCTCCAGTCGGTCTAATACTATGTTAGGCGTTTCGCGTCATTTGATTCGACCGAACCGAAAGAGCAAAACAAGAAGCTACTATGAGCACGAACCCCAATCCTGACTCTTCGGCAAAGCCGGTCCCCAGAGAAGTTGCTTTTGCTGACGCATTCGCGCAGAAGTTCCTGGCGGCCGACGAGCATCCACAGGAAGCGCTCTCATGGCTCAAAGCCGGCGGCGACAAGCACACTCTCGGAGAACTCGCCTCAACCTCTAGCTCGATTCGCATGGTGAACACCTTTTATCGCGCGGGCGCCGCAAAGGTCTGGGCCGTTGACATCGACAATTACCCGAACGGCATTGGGAACACCGGCAAGCTTGTCATTGAGTTGCCCATTGATCCACCATTGCGAAGCCAGGTTGTGGCCTTGGCCAGTCGTAAATCCTACGCGAAAGGGTTCGGTGAAATCGACGACGAAGGACAGCACTATGTTTTCCTCATGCTCGACTAACGCGCCTAACCCCTATGAAGGGTGTCAAGTGATGTGTTAGCAATTTTGTGTTTTTACATTGGTGGGGTGGACGATGGCTGAAGTCAGCGAGATCTTTGGAAAGCTTCCGCTTCGAGGATTGGGTCGAATCTCTTCAACTTCCAAATTGACTCGCTCGCGCCGCTCGTCTCGCCCTTCCGGGCTGGCCTTGGGGCCAGTCTCCCCCGCGGCGCCCTCGCGCCGCCGGTGGTCCGATCCGAACTCTTCCAGGCCATGAGTTGCCGGAGCCGGCGTGTCAATCCGAAGCCGCACGGGCCGACGTTCGACGGCAGCCGCCGCTGCCGCCCGTTGGGCCGAGGCTCCGCCCTCGGTCTGTCTCTCTCCGTTCGGCTGTAGCAGAAGCGCAGTGCGCGCCGCTCCGGCCCCTCACCCTGGAGCTTGCGCAGGAGCTTTCCAGCGCGTGCAGATCGTGGGAGATCGTGCCGTGGGAGCGCACCTCGCGGGCGCCGTCATTTTCCGCCAGGGCGACGGAAATCGTTTCTGCTCGCCCCGTGCGCACCGTAGCCCTTATTCCTCAAGCCGCCGCCTCGATGGACATCCAACCCTAAGAAGAGGATCGGTATAGTTATGCGTTTGTCTGTGGGTGTTTTCACACTGGAGAATCGCCGCCGGCTCGCCGGCGGCTTTCTCACAGGCGGCTCGGCGCGGGCTTCGGTCCGCGCAACCCGCGACTTCCTCACCGCAGGCAAACGCACTCCCTTTTTCCGGTCGATGGACGTGGCTTTGCAGAGGGCACACAGCCATCATGTCTAGGCGACTTACAACACGACCGCAATCAAAACACAAGCAAACAATGAAAACGAACAAAACAACGCGAAAAACTATATCTGTCCTAATCACCGCTTGCTTACTCTGCCTTTCAGCACCCTTCGTCGGCCAAGCGGCGACCCCTGCGTCGACACCCACAAATTACAGCCTTGGCGGCGCGATCAACAACACTCAAGGTTGGGCGTTCACTGCCAACCAGCCATTTACACTCAACGCTCTGGGAGTTTTCGACTTCGCCAACGATCTTTCTGGCCCTACTCCTGACGGTTTACAACTTTCAAAACACATTTCGTTATGGACGAGTGGAGGGACATTGATTGCCGAAGCGACCGTCCCGGCTGGAACCAGCGGAACTGTCGTGGGCACTTTTCGCTACACATTAACTAGCCCAATTGCGGTTCCCCCAGGCAATTATGTGATTGGTGCAGCTTACGGGACCGTCGGCAATCAGGGTGATCCCGACGAGATCGTCTTCACCAGCACGTTCGCCACTGATCCCGCAATAACAATCACAGACGGACGCTACCGATTGAGCGGCGACGGATTTCCTGATTCAAGCGGAACTGTCGAGCGGTTTGGACCAAATATGTTGGTTACGACCGTGCCAGAACCAAACGCAGGCTTGCTTATTGGGCTTGGCGCCGTCGGATTTTTTTCACGGCACGTCACAAACGTCGCCTCTAGGCGTACGACCCGCGCTCGCTAAATTCGTTCGCCAATAATCCTGCATGAGAGACCGCTTTGTTGCACTGGTTCTTGTTAGCTTCGCATCCGCGTGGATCCTCAAAGCGGGAGATAGCGTGGCTCTCAAAAAGATCGACTCCATGTCAGCATTCGAGTACATTGAGCACCTTCGGCACATCCACGGACACTCCTATATCATACACTATTTCAGTGCTCTTCTCGTGGGAGGGCTCTTCATCCTCGCGGTAGAGCTTCTTGCCTATGCTTTTCATCGCCTCAATCGCAAAACGACGGCTCCAAACGCCTAACAGATCGGGCTTAGCTCTGATCGGAGGGGAAGGCGGGCGGAGTGTCGAAGCTCAGCGGGGTTGCACAATCCCTCTCGGACGGGATCGGAACGCCGCCTTCGGAGAGAGTCTTCGGCGTTGGCCGGGTGACGAGTTGGTCGCGTTTGAGACCAAGGGGTCATTGGTGGCTGTGGAGAAGCGTCGCACCTGACGATCCATCTTCGGGAGAGGCTCTGAGGGCGGTCTGTTCCGCCTGGGGAGCCGTGGCAGAGGATGAAAGAGTCTGGCCGGTGACTCCGTGGCGAAGCTCCGCTGAGCCTCTTTACCGGCCCTACCCTGACTGGCTTCTGGGCAACCTGCGGCTCCGCCTTCATGGCTGGCCAACGCCTTTTTTTCGCCGAGAGGGCTGGCTTTTCAGAGGGCACATAGCCATCGTGTCCAAGCGTTCTCGCGTAACTCTGATATGAAGCTTTTCTGCTGTTACACCCCCGCTCACGAGATTCTCGTCAGGGATTACTTCTCGCCCTCGGTCCCGGCCACTTTCAGCGTAGCTCCTGTCCAACTCGAAATTGATGGTCCGGGAGACTATCTCAGCTCAGAATTCCTGCGCTGTATTTCCCAGAAAGTTGAGCTGATTGTGAAGAGCATCGACGAGAATTCAGGGGAGGTGATCGCGTGGTCCGACATTGATATTCAGTTTTTTGATTTAAGCCCCGAGAACTTACTGTCTCAGCTCGGAGAGCACGACATAGCCTTCCAGCGGGAAGGACGGAAAGGCACGGATGTGAATACGGGCTTTTTCGTCTGCCGTGCCAGTCTCCGACTATCCATGTTTTTCCAACGCGTTAGGGAAGGTCTTCAGCGAAACCCATCTGCGAATGAACAATACGTGATTAATCAATTGCTGCGGGAGCCTACACCGGAACTTTCGTGGACATATTTGCCGCTTGCTTACTATGCGAGGACGCATGGCTGGCCGCCCCCACGCGACCTCGCCTTGTACCACGCCAATGCAACGGTTGGCAAGAACGGCATTGGGCGGAAGAAGCAACAGTTCCGGGAGTTGGCGTTTCTGCGACGCTTTCGCCTTCCGGCACTTATTGTCACCTCCATCAAATATGCGCCCAAGCGCTTTTTCCGACTCCTGAACGAACGCCTAACGGCCAAGCGGGGTTGAACAAGCCCGGTCGCACCCAACCGGCTCGCCATCTTGGAAGGAACATCGGCGTCGGATTGGTGGCGAGTTTGGTCACTTCTGAGACGAAGGGCCCATTGGTGTCTGAGGAAAAGAGTCGCACCTGGGGGTCCGTTTTTCGGGAGCGGGTTCTGAGGGCGGTCTGTTTCGCCAGGGGAGCAGTGGAAGAGGAGGAAAGAGTCTGGCCGGACAGTCCTTGCCAAGCTCGGCGGAGCGCACGTCCGTGCGGAGGAGCGTGGAGTCAAAATGGTGACTGAGGGGCGGCGATCCTGATGGTGGAGCGCGCCCGAAAGAGGTGGCCCGGTTGAGCTGGGAAACGAACCGCTCTCTTGACCAACTTGGGCACGCCAAGTCTGGCGCCTCCCACACCCCTCTGGCGCGCCATTTTAACGGATCAATTCCGGGGATTTCGCTTCGCTTGATCCCCGCTACTGCTTTCAGCCCTCCGGACTGTTGACGCAACTCGCGGCCAAGGATCGTGCGCCGGCAGGGCTCGGAAAGAATTAACTACCTTGTCGGCCCAATCTCCTCATCCGGCGAAATTGACGCTGGGCGGTTGAGTTCCCGCCACCGGCCTCACACTATGCCGGCCACTGCTCATGTCCACCTCTCCACGCTTCTGTTTCGGCCCTTGGAATCTCAGTGAAGGCGCTGACCCCTATGGGCCGCCGACGCGGCAGCCGCAGTCCTTCGCCTGGAAGCTCGCGCAGCTCAAAGCAGCCGGTTTCACCGCGATGATGTTTCACGATGACGACGCCGTGCCGGACATCGACAGCAAGACTTCCGCCGCCGTGCTCGCGGAAACGCGCGAGTTGCGTCGCACTCTGGATGGCGAAGGGATCGCGGCGGAAATGGTCGCTCCGCGCCTCTGGTTTGCTCCGCAGACGATCGACGGCGCCTTCACCAGCAACGATCCCGCCGCGCGCCAGTACGCGATTGACCGTTCGCGCCGCGCCATCGACCTGGCGGAAATTCTCGGCACGGACCTGCTCGTCTTATGGCTGGCTCGCGAAGGGACGTACTTGCGGGAGGCGAAGGCGGCATCGCAGTCGTTCGACTACCTGGTGCAGGCGTTCGACGCCATGCTGGCGCACCATCCGGGCATCCGCCTCGCCATTGAGCCCAAGCCTAATGAGCCGATGGATCACGCCTATCTGCCGACGGTCGGCCACGCGCTGGCCATCGCGCAGCTCACCACAGACCCAAAGCGCGTCGGCGCTGTCATTGAGACGGCGCATTGCATTCTCGCCGGGCTCGATCCCTCGGATGAGATGGAATTTGCGCTTCGCTTCGGCAAGCTTTGGTCGGTCCATTTGAACGACCAAAACGGCCTCAAATTTGACCAGGATAAGCCATTCGGCAGCGTCAATCTGCGGAGCGCGTTCCAGCAAGTCCGCACCCTTGCGCGCCACGGCTACGGCGAGCGCGGCGAATGCCTTTGCTTCGACGTGCATCCCTTCCGCCCGACGCAGCCCGCGCAATGGATCGATCACCTGCGCCACAGCCGCCGCACCTACGAGCGGCTGCTGGACAAAGTCCGCACCTACGATGAAGCCCAAGCCGCCCAACTCATCGCCCAGCGCGACTACCAGGCGCTCGACCAAATGGTCCTCGAGCACCTGCTCGGATAGCGGGAGAATGGCCGCAAAAATGCGCAAAAGCCTCAAAAGCGGCGCGGTGAATCCACCGGCGCTTAAGTGACGATTTTGAGTGGGGCGAGCAACTTCCCAGGAGGACTCATCCCAAGCGCGTTCTTTCATGAGGCCACGGGCACGCTTACCCTGATCCCTGAGGGCGTGCGCGCAGACGCGTGCGCGCTTGAGCCATTGAGTCGGTTATGGAATTGGCGTGGCGAGCCGCGAGGCGGCGCTGGCGGCGGGGCTCGACTTTTGCGACGAGGGGTTGGAGGGTGGGGGTTGCGCAACCATGTTTTCCCTTCTCGCTGATAAACTGCAGGATATTTTCAAGGATTTGCGGGGGCAGGGGAAGATTTCAGAGGGAAATGTAGGGGAGGCGATGCGGGCGGTGCGGATGGCGTTGCTGGAGGCGGATGTGGATTTCAATGTAGCCAAGGGGTTCATCAATCGGGTGAAAGAGAAGGCGCTGGGCGAGGAGGTGTTGCGCTCGGTGACGCCGGGGCAGCAGATCGTGAAGATTTTTCATGATGAACTGACGGTCCTGCTCGGCGGAGACGCGACGCCGCTCAATCTGGAAGGGCGCGCGCGCATCCTGATGGTTGGCTTGAACGGCGCGGGCAAAACAACATCCTCGGCCAAGCTGGCGGCGTGGCTGAAGAAGCAGGGGAAGAATCCGCTCCTCATCGCGAGCGATCTGCATCGGCCAGCGGCCATCGAGCAATTGGCGACGCTGGCGCGGCAGATCGGGGTGCCGATGTATGCGCCGCCTGCGGGCGAGGGGGATGTGCTGCGCTCGGCCCGGGCCGCGCTCGAATGGGCCAGCGGCCAGAGCGGCAATGTGCAAATCTGGGACACCGCGGGACGGCAGGAGATCGATGAGCCGCTGGTGCAGGAGCTGAAGCAACTCCGCGCGTTGCTCGAGCCGCAGGAGGTGCTGCTGGTGGCGGATGCGGCGACGGGGCAGCAGGCCGTGAGCGTGGCGACGCATTTTCACCGGGCGCTCGAGATCACCGGGATCGTGCTGACGAAGCTCGACGGCGATGCGCGCGGCGGGGCGGCGCTTTCCATGCGCGAGGTGACGCAGCGGCCGATCAAATTCGCGGGGCTCGGGGAGAAGCTTGAGCAATTCGAGCCGTTTCACCCGGATCGGCTGGCGGGGCGCATTCTGGGCATGGGGGACATTGTCTCGCTGGTTGAGAAAGCGGCGTCGGCGATTGATGAGGATGAGGCGCGGCGGATGGAGGAGAAGATGCGGAAGGCGACCTTCGACCTGAACGACTTCCTGGCGCAGTTCAAGATGATGAAGAAGCTCGGGCCCCTGGAAAACATCCTCGGGATGCTGCCCGGCATGGGGAACATCAAGGACTTGAACATTGACGAGAAGCAGATGAAGCGAACCGAAGCAATCGTCCTTTCGATGACGGTGCAGGAGCGGACCAAGCCGGAGATTCTGAATGCGCGCCGCCGCGTGCGGATTGCGGCGGGGAGCGGCGTGACGGTGACGGAGGTGAACGACCTGCTTCAGCGCTTCAACCAGATGCGCAAGATGATGAAGAACATGGGAGCGATGACGAAGAAGCTGGCGCGCGCCCAAGGGGGCAAATTTGGCTCGCGGCAGGCGCCGCTGGATCGGCCATTTTAGTGCTGGCTTTTTGTCGGGAGATCGCTTTTACTCCCGTCCCTTTTTCGATCACCCACATTTTCACAAGCTCCAATGGTTAAAATTCGTCTCCGCCGCGATGGCGCCAAAAACCGCCCGTATTACCGCGTCGTCGTGGCCGATCAGCGCAGCCCGCGCGACGGCAAATTCATCGAATTGATCGGCAACTACGATCCGAAAGAGCCGGGCGACAACAGCAATCTGGACCTGGCGCGGGCGGACTATTGGATTTCCAAGGGTGCGCAAGCGAGCGACACCGTGCGCAGCCTGATGAAGCGCGCGCGCAAGGTGGTGGCCGCGACGGAAGCGAAGTAGCGGCGGGAGTCAACGTCGGCTCGCGCTCGATGCGGCTGGCGATCAGAAGTCAATGACCCACGGCGGAGATGCATGCGATGAGCAGACGCGCGGATTGACGGGGCGGGGCTGGTCTTCTAGGAAGGGGCCATGCAGGAGTTTCTCGATTTCGTGTTGCGCAACCTGATCGACTTCCCGGAGGAGATGAGGCTCACGAAGGTGGCCGCGCCCAATAAAGTAATCTTCCATTTGCGCTGCCGCCAGAGTGACATTGGCAAGGTGATCGGGAAGCATGGGCAGACGATTGTCGCCATCCGCAATTTGCTCGCGGCGGCTGCTTCCCGGCATGGCGAACGGGCGGCGTTGGAGATTGTCGAGGCGCCGGAGGGTGAGCGCGCGGAACTTCCAGCGCAGCCGCGGAGCGAAGTCCACGAAGGACGGGAATAACGGCCTCAAGGGGCGCTTGAGCCGCGCCGCGGCTGCTGGGGCGTTTCGGCACTTCACTTTCGCACGCCCCCGATTTAGAAGCGGCCCGCATCGCATGACCGCCGCGCCCGTACCCAAAGATCCGGTTGTTCCGGCTGGTCGCTGGGCGCGTGCGCTGGCGGGAGAAAAGGAGCCGCTGCAGGACCTGGCGGGGAGCTACTGGTACTGCGTGTATGCATGGTGGCGACGCGCGGGGCTCGAGCCGGCGCGGGCGGAGACGGCGACGCTCGCTTCGTGGACGCGCTGGCTTTCCACCGAACCGCCGACTTTGGACCAAGCGCACGCGGACCGTTTGCGCGAATGGCTGCCAGCCCGCCTGGCGGAGCAGGCGGAGCATGGGGTGAAGCTCATGACAACGGCGGCGGTGCAAATCGATGCGGCTTGGGCGGAGCGGCGGTTTGCCGATGAACCAGCGGGTGAGGCGAACGCCATCTTGCAGCGGCGCTGGGCGCTGACGGTGCTGGAATTTGCGGTGGCGGCGCTGAAGGCCGAGTACGAGGCGCGCGGGGAAGCGGCGCTCTTTGCCGAGGTGTTGCCGTTCGCCGGCTTCGGCCAGAGCGGGGAGGAGGCTTACGCCGAAGCGGCGGGGCGCACCGGAAAAAGCACGAGCGCCATGCGTAAGGCAGTTTTTGATTTTCGCACGCGGCAGCGGGAACTGCTCCGCGCCCTGGCCGCCGACACGGTGGCGAACCCGGGCGATCTGGAGAGCGAAATGACGGCGCTGTTGCTGGCCTGCGACGCGGCCGGCCCGGGTTCGGGCTCGGCGCCGCTGCCGAGCCTGTTGCAGGCGATTCCGCCGGACCAGATGCTGGCGCGCGCCATGGCCAGCGTGAAGATGTCCACGGCCGGCGCGCACGGCTGGGAGCCGCCCACGCCCGCCGAAGTGGCGCGCCTTTTCCCCAACTACACTGATTTTGAGATGCTCGGGCGCGGCGGCATGGGCGCGGTGTACAAGGCCTGCCAGACCTCGCTCGACCGATGCGTGGCCATCAAGCTGCTCCCGCTTGAAATCAGTGTGGACCGCGACTTCGCCGACCGCTTTCGCCGCGAAGCGCGTGCGATGGCGAAGCTGAATCATCCAAACATCATCTCGGTCTTCGACTTTGGGCAGACGAGCGAGGGGCATCTCTATTTCGTGATGGAATTCGTTGATGGAGCGATGCTCCACGACCTCATCCACAAAGCGGACCCGCTGCCGCCCGGCGAAGCACTCGGGCTCATCGAGCAGGTCTGCGACGCGCTGGCGTACGCGCACGGCAAGGGGATCGTGCATCGTGACGTCAAGCCGTCCAACGTGATGGTCGAGCGCGAGGGGCGCGTGAAAGTGGCCGATTTCGGCCTCGCCCGGCTGACCGACGCCGCAAGTGCTGAACAGTGGGGCACGACCATGACCGGCATCGTGATGGGGACGCCCGACTACATGTCACCCGAACAAAAGCGCGGCAGCCATGTCGATCATCGCGCGGACATCTACGCGCTCGGCGTGATGCTCTACGAAGCGCTCTGCAAGGAGACGCCACAAGGGGCCTTCGAGTTGCCGAGCCAGCGTTGCGGCGTCGACAAGCGGCTCGATGCCGTCATCACGAAATCGCTCAAGCAGCAGGCCGACGCGCGCTACCAAAGCACGCTGGAAATGAAGACGGCCATCGCCGCCATCCGCCCCGCCGTGACCAAGGCCGACGCGAAGAAAGCGCCGGCGAAGGCCAAGTCAAATGGCGCGCCGACCATCGCCGCCCCGCCCGCCCCGAAGCAGCCCACCTCGATCAAGCCCACGAAGTCGAAAGCGCCGATCTTTGTCGCCGTCGCCGTCGTGCTCGCGCTCCTCGCTGGCGGCGCGTGGTTCTTGCACTCACCAAAACCAAAGCGGGAGGATGATCTCTCACCAACCGCGGAGCGGAAGGAGGCATCGTCCACGGCCGCGGCCGAGGCGTGGAGGCCCGCCGTACTCGCACGCGGCTCTTGGGTGACAAATGAAGAAGGTTTGGTGCTCCAGAAGCAGGGCAATTGGAAAATCCAAAACGCGCCGAGCCGCGATGGAGCGGTCCGCGTGCGCATGGTTTACTCGCCGGATTTCTGGAGCTTCCACTTGGTCGCGCGCAAACAAGGCGACCAGCAATACCTCTTCGGCCTTTCCGCTCATAAGCTCCAACGTCGAGACGGCGGAAGCTTTGTCTCTCCCGATCGCTTGCGGGCGAAGATGGAGCCCGTGCTGGTGGCAGGGCAGGAGGTGACCTTCGAGTTGCGCGTCGTCGGCCATCAGCTCACGGGAACGATCGATGGGCAAGTGGTGGCCGAGGCGGAAGACGATCACCTGGCCGCGGGCGATTTCGCGGTGGAGTGGGGCAACCAAGACCGCCTTGTCCTGCGGTCACTGGAAGTCCTGAATCTGGATGTCGCAGTGCCGGCCGCAACAGCGGCGCAGACGCCGGCGCCGGGCGAGCCGGTTCCCCCCGCTTTGCCACGGGTGCCTCCCGGCGCGTCTGCGATTTCCCCGCCAACCATGGGCAACCCCGTCGAGCTCATCCCGCTCATCGACGTGAAGCGCGACGGTGTGGCCGGCACCTGGCTCCTGGAGAATGGCGTGCTCAAAGGAGAGGGCGGCTACGCGCGGCTCATGCTCCCATTCACGGCCCCGGCCGAGTACGATTTCCGCGTTCGCTTCAGTCGCCAGAGCGGGAAGGCCGTGGCGCAACGCGTGGTCCACGCGGGACACGCCGCGATGTGGCTCATGGGCGCCTTTGGCAACGACCTTTGGACCTTCGAGCAGATCAATGGACAAGCCGGGCGCGAAAACAGCAAAGCCATCAAGACCGGGCTCGAGGACGGGCGCACTTACAAGTCGATCGTGAAAGTGCGGCGCGAGGCGGTGCAGGTGGCCGTCGACGGCAAGCTCGTGTACGAGCGGGCCACGGATGGCACTGACTTCAGCACCGTCCCGGCCTGGGCTTTCCCCGATCCGACCAAGCTCGGGATCGGCTGCCAGGGCACCGCGACCTTCCAGCAAATCACCGTCACGCCGATGGCCGGCAGTCCCGCGGTCAGTCCGCCGGTCCAAGGAGCCAGCGCCCCGCCCGCGGCGTGGCAGCCGCTCATCCCGAACAAGGGCTGGGTGACCAATGCGGAAGGGATCCTCCTCACCCAAAACGACCTTTGGCTCGCGAAAAACAGCCCCGCCCGCGACGGCGCGGTGCGGTTGCGCGCGAGCTTCGACCCGGCTCGCTTCGCCAGCCTTCGGCTCCTCGTGCGCAGTCGCGACGGCGCGTTTTACCAGTTTGGTTACTCGGCAGATAGCCAAAAGGCCATCATCCAGCAAAAGGTCGGAGGCACGTTTTCGCCTATGGCGAAAGTCCGCCTCACCCCGCTCTCCCCGGCGCTCCAGCCGGGAGCGGAAGTCGTCCTGGAATTCCGGGTCGTGGGAGAACGGCTGATCGGCCGGGTGAATGGGCAGATCGTCGCCGAAGCCGATGGCGCCACGCTGCCGGGCGGCAACGTCGGGTTGAGCAAAGGGAGCGGCGACGCGGTTCAGCTCAAATCCGTGGAAGTGCTGAATCTCGACGCGGCTCCCGCCCAGCCCGGACTCGGCGCACAAGCTGACGCTCCGCCGTCCGCCGGGAAAACGCCCGCCGCTGCGGATCCTTCCGCCGAGCCGTGGCAGGACCTGCTCCGGAGCCCGGAGAAGCTCCATTTGCTCAACGAGGCTGAGCTGACGGGCGGCACGCTGCGTCTACCAAAGAATGGTGCGGTCGCCTCCGTCACGGGCAGCTCGACGGCCGAGGATGGGGCGATCCGCGTCACCGCCACCTACTCGGGCGAGGGCTTCGGCCTTGCCGTGCACGCGCGGAACGGGGGTAAATCCCAATACCTGATCAAGCCAAAGGACGCCGGGCACGTCTCGCTCGTCCGGGTCAATGACAAGGGCGAGTGGATCTACCTCCGCACCTACTCGCTCGCCGCGCCGCTGCACGACGGCGACGCGCTGACGCTCGAATTGCGCGTCGTCGGCGACAAGCTCACCGCCAGCGCGCAGGGAGCGCTCCTCGGCGAAGAGCACGACGCCACGCTGCGCGCCGGCTCCTTCGGAGTGGAAAGCCGCTCTGGCTCTGTGGTGCTCACCGCGATGAGCTACCTGCCTTTGACCAAGGCTTCGGCCGCGACGCCGGCAACGTCGCCGACCTCGGGCCGATCCAACAGTCCTGCTACAGCGACCAAAGAAACGCCGTTCGAAAACTCGCTTGGCATGCGCTTCGTGCCGGTGCCGATCACGGGCGGGCCGACGAAAGATCAGCGCGTCTTGTTCTCCATCTGGGAGACGCGCGTGCAGGATTACGACGCCTTCGTGACGGAGACCAAGCGCGAGTGGCCCAAGCCGAAGTTCGAGCAGGGACCGGCGCATCCGGCGGTCAACGTGAGTTGGACCGACACCCAAGCCTTTTGCCAGTGGCTCACCGCGCGCGAGCGTCAGGCGGGGCGGCTCTCCGCCCACGAGAGCTACCGCCTGCCCAGCGACCATGAGTGGACTTGCGCCATCGGCCTCGGTGACCGGGAGGACGCAGCCAGGACGCCCGAACAAAAGAATCGAAGGCTGCCCGATTTCGCTTGGGGCACCGATTGGCCTCCGCCGGCCGACGCCGGCAACTTGAGTGGCGAGGAAACCATCGGCCGCCCGGCAGCTGATTTTCAGGACGTGCGATCAAAGGGTATCGCGATGCCTTCCCCTTCACGGCCCCGGTCGGAAGTTTCGCGCCGAACCGGTTTGGCCTCTTCGATCTCGTAGGGAATGCCGCGGAGTTTTGCGAGGACTGGCGCGACGAGTCCAAAAGACTCCGGGTCGTCCGCGGCTCGAACTTCACCGACAGCAACCGCACATCCCTCCCGTCGTCCAGCCGTGAGGGCGATGAGATTAACGTGCGCCGCCCGAGGAATGGCTTCCGCATCGTGCTCGCGCCGGTGACCGGCAACGTCGCTCCGGTGGCCGTGGAAAAAACCGTCACGCCTGCCACGGCCAGCAAGGCCGCGCCTTTTATCAACTCACTCGGCATGCGCTTCGCCCCGGTCCCGATCACCGGCGGGCCGACGGCAGGCCAGCGCGTCTTGTTTGCGATCTGGGAGACGCGCGTGCAGGACTGGGAAGTCTTCTCCAGGGAGCAGCGGCGGAACGTGAAGAAGGCGGACTTCGAGCAAACTCCGGCGGATCCGGCGTTGCGCATTCAATGGCAGGAGGCGAAGGATTTTTGCGCGTGGCTGACCAATCGGGAGCAAAAGGCCGGGCTCCTGCCGGCCGATCTGGAGTACCGCCTGCCGAGCGATCACGAGTGGAGTTGTGCGGTCGGGATTGGCGCGGGTGAAAACGCCGCGGCGCTACCTAAGGAGAAGCATTGGAAGATCAAAGACGTGTATCCGTGGGGGAAGGTGTGGCCGCCGCCGGAAAACGCCGGCAACTACCGTGGCGCGGAAGCCGCGCAAGTGGCGGATGGCTATGGCATCATCAGCGGGTGGAGTGATCGCTTTCCGCACAGCGCGCCCGTTGGCAGTTTCGCACCCAATGAGTTCGGTCTTTTCGATCTCGGAGGCAATGCGGCTGAATGGTGCGAAGACCTGTTTGGCGAGGCCACCAGCGGCACCACTCGCGGCGCCGACTTCCGCGTCGGTGACCAGCGCGCGCTCTGGAGTTCGGCGCGAGGCAGCTTCAACCGCGCTTTCCCGTATCCTAATGTGGGCTTCCGCGCCGTCCTCGCGCCGGTCAGCCACCCCTCCAGCGGCGGCGGCTCGGGAAACCCGCCAGCGGCGAGCCGCCCCGCCGCCGCAACCAAGGGCGCGCCGTTTGTCAACTCGCTCGGCATGCGCTTCGTCCCCGTGCCGATCAAGGACGGGCCGACGAATGGCCAGCGCGTTTTGTTCGGCATCTGGGATGTGCGGGTGCAGGATTACGCCGCGTTCGCCACGGAGACGAAGCGTGAGTGGCCCAAACCCGACTTCCAGCAGGGGCCCACGCATCCGGCCGTCCTGGTGAACTGGGAGGATGCCACGGCTTTCTGCGCCTGGCTCACGGAACGCGAGCGCAATGCGGGCACCCTCGCGGCGAATGAGCGGTACCGCCTCCCCACCGATCATGAGTGGAGCTGCGCGGCCGGTCTGGGCGACCGGGAAGACGCGGCGAAAACGCCGGCGGAGAAGGACCAAAAGATCAAGGGCGTCTTCCCTTGGGGCGACCAATGGCCGCCGCCGAAGGGAGTCGGGAATCTCCTCGCGATCGATGGCTACGACGATGGTTTTGCCAACACGTCGCCGGTCGGTTCTTTCCCCGCCAATCAGTTTGGCCTGTACGACATCAGTGGCAACGTCTGGCAACTCTGCGACGATTGGTATGACGGGGATGCCCTGGAACGCGTGATGCGAGGCGGCTCCTTCACCAATTATTCAGGGCGGCATCTCCTCTCGTCCTTCCGTGACCATCACCCTTCTTCAATGCGGCTGGTCGATCACGGCTTCCGCATCGTGCTCGCGCCGGTCTCCGGCATCGTCCCGCCTGCTGCCGTGGCAAAAGCCGTCACGCTCGCCGCGGCCACCAAGGACGCTCCTTTCGCCAACTCCCTCGGGATGAAGTTCGTGCCTGTGCCGATTACCGGTGGGCCGACGAGCGGGGAGCGGGTGCTCTTCTCCATCTGGGAAGCGCGCGTGCAGGATTACAAAGCCTTCAATGACGAGACGAAGCACGGTTGGGAGAAGCCGGGTTTCGAACAGGGACCCACGCATCCGGCGGTAGAAGTAAGCTGGAATGACGCGCGGGCTTTTTGCGAGTGGCTCACGAAACGCGAGTTGGAGGCGGGGAAGATTGGGACCGACTGGCGTTACCGCTTGCCGACGGATCACGAGTGGAGCTGCGCGGTCGGTCTCGGTGAGCGGGAAAATCCGACGCTGCTGCCGAGTGAGAAAACCGAGAAGATCGGTGACGAATTCCCATGGGGCAAAACATGGCCACCCACTTCCAAGGTCGGCAACTACGCCGGCGAAGAGCTCAGCGCGCTGGTGGCAAAAGGGGGAATCCCCGGGCTGAGCAAAGTTCTCGGCGGGCATCATGACGGCTTTGCCAACACGGCGCCGGTGGGCAGCTTTGCCGCCAATCAGTGGGGCCTCTACGACCTGGGAGGGAACGCTTGGGAATGGTGCGAAGACTGGTTCGACTCCGCGCAAAAGGATCATCTGGTGCGCGGCGCCTCATGGCGTAACGGCGAACGCGAGTACCTGCTCTCCTCGCGCCGCGTCCGCAACCTAGCAAGTTTCAAGGACTCCAATATCGGCTTCCGCATCGTGCTCGCGCCGGAGGGGGCGAAGTAAGCGGCGTCGGCGCGGGCGTGGGCCAGCAGAGGTCGCCCTGCTCGAAATCGGGGGCGCCGGCTGCTGGCGAAGAGCTTTTCCAAGCCATCACCCCGCCGTCATCGTGGCCATTCCAACCCTCGTAATAGAGGAAGAACTGTCCGGCATCCGGCTTGGCTGCATAGTGCGGCGGGGTGCCAGAGGCGGGGTCGAGCGGCCATCCGCCTGCCGGTCGAAGGGCTGCGGGGATCTCTTCCAGCGTGGCGGGGTAGTGTCCTTGAACGAGGTGGGAGCGCTCCAGCGAAATCGCAATGCGCGCGAGGTGGAGCCAGCCTTGCGTGACCAACATTTTTTGCAGCGCCGAGGAGGTTTGCTCGGGCTTTAGGAAGGTGTAGGCGGCTTCTGGCCGCGGCGCTTCGAGCTGGGCGGTGAAGTCATGCACCGCTTTGCGGATCGCGGCCGGATGGACCAAGCGCGCCTGCGGGCTAAACGCGTCGATGAGCTGCTGGTAGTAACGCGCATCCGCCGCGCGCGCCGCGTCGAACCAGCCTTCGGGCACGAGCCACGGGACGTGCAGCGCGAGCTTTAGCGGCGGTGTTTCCTCACTGGTTTGGAGCAGGAAGGACGTCTTCTCCTTGTGCAGCAACGGCAGCAGATAGAGGTTCCGCTCGCCGCGGAGAACCGTCTGCGCGTCCGCGATCAAGTTCTCCTGTGCGAGATCGCGCTCGAATTCGGCGAGCTGCTCGTCCCGCCAGGCGTGCACGGCGAGGCCTTCCCAGAGGGCGCGCAACGCGAGCGTCAGATTCGCACACCGCACCAAGCCGGAGAGCAACAGGGGCTCGGATGCGACGGCGTCTGCCAGGCGAAAGGCGAGGCGGGTGTCGAGGCGGGTGTCGAGGCAGGCATCGTCGGCTTCGCCCTTCGCCAGTTCGGCGGCGACGCGCAGTTGCACGAGTTTGGTGAGCGACATCAACACGCTGACGTGGGGGAATCCGACGGCCCCGCCGTCTTCATAGTGGAGCTGAAAGCGGGCGCCGAGGCTTGTCGCTGTCGCCCTCCCCTCGTTGCCAAGCTCCGGTTTGCCCCTCGTGACGAAACTGGAGTTTCGTCACGAGGGGGCTGATGGATGAGGCACGCCGGGCTGCTGGACGACGCACTTGCACAAGGCGCTTGCATTATTACGTTTCGTCACTTGCCACAATAAGGGCGCTTCCCTACACACGCTTCATGTTCGCGACGGTGCATCCGAAGCGTGGTGGAAACAGCATTGGGGCGGGGGCTCCGGCGCGGTGGGTGAATGGATTTGCCACGGCACGCCCGGACGGGCTTTTCTCCGGTCGGGAGATAACCTTTTCCGTCACGGACAAGGTTATCTCCGTCGGCGACCAGCCTTTTTCGATGACGGAGAAGCCTTTCTCCGCGACTGACAATACCTTCTCCATCGCAGACAAACCCTTCTCCGCGACGGAGATCACCTCTCTGGCAGCGACAAAACCTTCTCCGACCCGCAAAAAGGCTTCTCCAGCGCGGAGAAAGGTCTCTCCGCGACGCACAAAGGCCTCTCCGGCAGGGAAAAGTGTCTCTCAGCGGGCCAAAACCGCGGCTCGGCGCACCTTCTCCCTCTCCCAGTCTCCCCCTCTCCCCCTCTTCCCCTCCGCGCTCCCCTCTTCCCACCCCCATGCCCCAAACACCCGTCACTTGGGATGGCTTCGACTCCCACGGCAATCCCCTGACGTGGGATAGCCCGGAGTTCGTGTGGGACGGCTTCATCATCACCCCCAACCCCCGCAAAAAAATGCCCCAACTCCGCGTCCTCCTCGGCTTCACCAACGCTCCCGATCACTCCCTTGAAGAAACCGCCGGTGCGGTGATCGCCGGCCTCTACGGAAATCCCGCCTTCCCAGACCCGCCGGCGCCGCCCGTCACCAAGGTGGCACTGCAGGCTGCGCTCACCGCCTTCACCGACGCCATCGCCGCGCAGACCAACGGCGGCCCGGCCGCGACGCTCACAAGAACGACATGCGCGACGCCCTCATCGCCTTGCTGCGCAAACTCGCGAGCTACGTGCAGGAGTTCGGCGACAACAACCTCGCCAACATCCTCTCCACCGGCTTCGAAGTCGTCTCGACCAAGCGCGCCCAGCAGCCGCTCCCCGCGCCGACCATCAAGGACATCCGCAACGGCAACACCACCCAGCTCATCGTAAGCGTCACCCCGGTGGCCAACGCGAAAACCTACGAAGGCCGCTACGCCCTGGCCCCCGCTGGCGCATGCAAGGCCCGTACCTCAGCGCCGGCCTCTTCACCAATTCGCGCGCCATGGTGGTCGACGAGCTGACGGCCGGCGCCAACTACGTCTTCCAATTCGGCGCCGTCGGCGGCAGCACCGGGTATAGCGATTGGAGCGATCCGGTGGGGCATATGAGCATGTGAGGGGGGGCGCACCGCCGTGAGGGCGTAAGCGAAACCTTGAGGAAGGTTGCCTCACTTGCGCCCGGTGACTTTCGAAGATCCGCCCCATTCGTACTGGCGTCTTCCAATTTCGGCGGCATCTTCTTGCCACTTGAACCACCGCCGCACAATCGGTTTCTTCAAGACCGCGCTGCAGTCCATCGGTTATGAAGACCGACAGATCGCGGAGAAGTATTCGTTCGTCGACTTCGAAGACCAACGGGCCGTGGTACAGCACGTCGCCGTAGCCGCGTTCTCCGGGTATCCCTACACCTACCGAAACTCCTGCCTCGGCGTTGCCTTCAACATGGACGGCCGGGACGGTGCTGCACTGGCCCATCGCCACCGGGCGTTGGGAGCGCCGCTGATTTTCGAAGTTCGCGAGGAGGCGATCCAAGCATGGAGTGTTGGCCCAGACCAGGCCCTTCCAGACGGGAAGCCGTTCGATCTGGCCGCATTGGGATCAAAGTTCCATTCTCGCCGCAATGTCTGGAACCCTTCTGCGCTCGGCCGACTGAAGACAGCCGCGGATGCGAAGCCCAACCCGCAGCTTGACTTCTACGACACGGGTCTCTTGCCCGTTCTACAAGCCTTCTTCCAGGAGAAGCTCAAAGATTTGCTGGAGCGGGCCTTTGTAGAGACTGCCACCGCCTACCATCAAGTCCACGGCAGCGATCCCGACGTGGCGTATCTCTTCCCGTACCTGTTCCGATTTGTGACGGCAAAGATCTTCATGGACCGAGCCGACGCACAAGGGTGGGACGGCTTGGTGGATCCCCGAGCCATTCTGGATAAGGCTGAAGAGCATTCCGGCTCTGGGCTCCTTGAGAAGTTGCCATCCGCATTCCTAAACCGGAAGGTCCTCGAGAAGGCTTGGACGAGCATTTCAGGCACCCTCCATTTCCAAAATCTGTCCGTCCCGGACTTGGTCGGCATTTACGAGGATTTGTTCATCGATGCGGGCACAAGGAAAAAGCTGGGTATCCATAGCACGCCCGTGGGCCTTGCATCGTATATCGTCGATCATCTTCCATGGGAAAGACTGCCGATAGATCAACGAGTCGTCCTGGAGGGCTTTTGCGGACACGGGATCTTCCTCGCGCAAGCTATGGAACGACTGGGGCGCGATCTCGACCCCAAACTCAACGCTCGCCAACGGCATAAGTACTTCCAGGAAATGCTGATTGGTGTTGAGAAAGACCCTCTGGCGATTGAGGTTTGTCGTCTCCTTCTGACGCTGTCGGACTACCCGAATGACAACAGTTGGCAGCTCCATCACAGCGACGTCTTCACGTGGCGCGAGTGGGATGTGGCACTGAAATCGGCTGCTGTCGTTCTCGCGAACCCTCCCTACGAGTCATTCACCCCGGAAGAGCGGAAACTTGTGGGCGCTACAAAGGCTCAACCGCCCGGGGAATTTATCCATCGGATGATGCGGCAACCGCCCGCGATGCTGGGGCTTGTGTTGCCACAGAGCTTTCTCAGTAGCCCATCCTATCAGGATGCAAATCGTCAGATCGCAGGAAACTACGCTGAGGTTTCAGTGATCGAGTTGCCGCCGATATTCAAGTATGCCGACAACGAAACGGTTGCTCTTTTGGCGAGTGGCCGACAGGAACACGGTAAGTCTGTTTCTATTCAATACTCCGAGGTGCAACCAGGGCGCCTGCGCGAGTTTTTCGACGACTCGGCGATGTCAAGCCGCCGAACAGCCAACGTTGCCTTAGGAGGCAAGCAGCATGATTTCACGCTCTGGATTCCACCCAGCGGCTTAACATTCACTGCGTTCGATGCGCTTCCTACTCTCGGATCAGTCGCATCGATCGGCAAGGGACTCGACTGGATCAAGCGAACCGATGGAAAAACCAGAGTCCACCCTCGGACCGATGTTGCCTCTGATTCACCCAAACCTGGCTTCCTACGCGGCGCGGAAAAGATGGCAGGCAACCTTTCGCAGCTACAGATTCGCCAGTTTCGCTATTTGTCGTTGTTGCCAGAGCATCACAACCCTCGTGATAAATCTTGGCGGCGTCCCTGGCAGCGCTGGAAAGTAGTCTGCAACGCAGCGAGGTTCGAACGAAAGTCGCCCTGGCGTTTGGCTGCATGGGCCGACATGCAGGGTCTCGCCTTCACCAAGCACTACTTCGCTCTATGGCCTCGGGACGGCATCTCGGTTCATGCGCTCGCAGCGGTGCTTTCCTCACCGGTGGCAAATGCGTTCTGCTTTTCTCATGATCTGGATCGCCATAATCACAAGGGAACGCTAACTGACCTACCGATCCCCTCCGTAGATCTCCTAAATGACACTGGAGAAATCCACACGATCGCAAAAGAGGTTCAAGACCGGCTGGAGTTCTGGAGCGAAGGGGTGAAAGCGAATTCCGACCGCCTTCTCGAACTGATCATTCGCCTAGATGCGTCCATACTTGAGGCGTACGGTCTCCCCGCAAATTTACAGAGGCAGTTGCTGCTGCAGTTCGAGGGTTGGAGGCGACCGTTCGCGGTGCCCTTCGTGAGGTACTTTCCGGAAGCGTTTAAGGATGCCGTTACGCTTACCGACTTCGTGGCCATTCAATATGACTGGGAGAAGACGAATGAAGAGCGCTGCGACCTAATCGAAAAGGGTTTGTCCGAAGGTGGACTCACCACGCTCGAACGGAACAAGCTTGACCACCTGCAGCATCTCGCCGATTTGGTCATCCGTTTGAAACAACCGTATCCCGTAACGGAACTCGAGAGTTTGGTTGCGGAACTTAAGGTCGTCAGGAAATGAATTTCGATCTGACAAGCGAGGAGGACCGGCTTGCGCTCGTCGAGAAAGTGTTTGAGTATCCCTCAAAGCCGCATCGGCGCAAGCACGGTCCCGTCGGATACACCACTTACGAGAGTTTCCGAGATTGGCTGCGTGACGAGTTTTCATATCGATGTGTCTTTTCACTTTTTCGTGAGACATGGCGGCAAACTCGCTTCCACACCGATCACCTAATCTCGCAGAATGAGCGTCCAGACCTTGCCTGTCATTACGACAACCTGATTCTGCTGGAGTCCCGATTGAATCTTGTGAAGAGTAAGCGGCGAGTTCCCGATCCTTGCCAGATCGCGCTTGGTAAGTGCTTGTTCGTTCACACAGCGGGGGACCAGATCGGTCGGATCGAGCCTCGAGACGGGAGCAAGATTGGTGAGCGCATAATCGGGGTGCTCCGCCTCGACAGTGAGGATGCGACGAACACGCGACGCCTGTGGCTGGAAATTCTTCGACTCGCTGCGCGGTCGAACGAAAAGCTGTTCCGAGAACTGATTGGCTACCCCGCCAATCTCCCTGATCTACATGCTGCTCGGGTCGAGAATTCGCGAAATGCGGGTTTGCGGCAGAGTGCGAGAAGTCTGCGCGACCGCGACGCTCTTCCAGAGTGGTATTGAGACTGGCACCGCTACGCACTCCCGACGACTGTCCGACTGCGCGCGTTGAACGGCTCCGGCGGATTCGCGATGAGAACCCTTGTCACGCGGGGGCGCGACGGCTACGCATGACCGCCGCTTCAGAGGATTTGCATACCGTAATGAAGATACCCTCTTTGCTTCATCGGAGCGTGAAAGGCATGCTCGCCGCCGCCGCCCTGGTCCTTCTCTCGGCGCGGAGCTTCGCGGCGGAGCCGCTGGTGGGGGTGTACGGTGAGAACTCTATGCAGCGCGTGCTCGATTTCGAAGCGTGGCTGGCCTGGCCGGTGGACGTGATCCTTTGCACGGTCGACTACCAGAAGTGGGAGAACTATCGCTACGCCGACTGGCTGAGCCAGACGGTCTTCGGGGCGCGTGGCCAGCGACGGCTGGTTTACGACGTGCCGATCATCATCACCGGCGCCACTTACCCGGAGGCGAAGGCCGGAGCCTACGACAGCCACTGGCAATCCCTCGCGCAATCGATCATCGCCAACAACCAGGGCGACTATGAAATCGTGATCCGCCCCAGCCATGAGATGAACGGCGAATGGTTTGCCTGGGGCGTGGGTGGCTCGCGCCAGGCGCTCATCCCGGATTCATCGCGGCGTGGCGGCGCTTCCGCCTCGTACGCTTCCCAGACGCGGCGGCCGGCGCCAGCTTTCGAAGGCGAGCCCCATGCCGATGACCGCGACCAGCCCAAACGCGAGGCAAAGCACGACGCGAAACCAGTGGCCCCAAGCCGCCGTACGCACCGGCTCCGGAGCGCCCGCAGGAAAGGGATTCAACACACGCGCATGGAAACGAAGCAGGTCGGGCGTGGCAATCGCGGAGCTGTGGCCGGGCGATGGGATGTGCGGGTATGTCGAGTTCGACTGGCGAAAGTATGGCCGCTCTTCCGCCGCGCGCGGCTGCCGGAAATTGGAGGCGGCACGAACGCTACCGGCAAAGACAGAATTCGAGCGTACGTATTCCTGGACTTGAGAGCCGGCGCCGAATGCTTATGATGGCTGTCGTGGAATCGTTTCAGTCGCTTACCGAAAGGCTTTTTCGGGAAGAGATTTCCCGCGCGCGCAAAATGTCGCCGGAGGAGCGATGGCGAGGGGTCGGGGAGTTGACGGACCTTGCCCTGGCAGCGAGCCGAGCGGGCGTGCGGCATCGCGCGCCCACTGCTTCGGTCGCAGAGGTGTTGCGGATTTGCCGGGAGCAGTTGGCTCGCCAGCGCCGCCGGGAGGACTGGTCAATCTTCGAGAATCCGGGTCGATAACCCCAACCGAATTCATCCGCACGACGCTGGCGGTGATCCAGGCCGCCACCCTCCAATCCGAGTTAAGTCTTTGGTGATTCCAGTTCGCCGAAGAGATCGGCGGGTGGGAGGAAAAGGCCGGGAAAGACGGTGCTCTCCAACGCCGCAGGCCAGGTGGCGCGCTCCACCTCGGTATAGCCGCTGCCCCGAGGTCCGGTGTGCCGCTCGATGGCGCGCTCCTCGGCCAGCAACAGCCAGTATTCGGGCACGCCGGCCTCCGCGTAGAGTTCCAGCTTGAGCCGGTCGAGCGCCTCGCTCGACACGCAGACTTCGATCAGCAGCCGGGCCACTCCTGGATGTTCGGAAAAGGATCGGCCCGCAGCGCGCGGCACGATCGAGAGGTCCGGCTCTGGCTCCGAATCTTGGAGGGTTAACGGTTGCTCGCTGCGCACGAGCCAATCGCGGGAGACCTGCGCAGCGAGATAATGGAAGAGCAGGGTGACGATGGAGGCGTGGAGAGGAGACTTGGGCATTTTTTCGATCAAGGCGCCGCGGATGAGTTCCACGTTTGGTGCCAGGGCGCCCAGTTTGAAGAGCAGGTGATACTTCTCGACGCTCATCGCGGGCACACGCGCGCGGATGGCCGGATCGTCCAAGGCAGCAATCATCGAGATAGTCTAGCCGATGCCGGGCACTGCTCGCAACCGCTCACGGAGCTTCGGCTCTGGAGGAAGGGCGACACCATCGGCGGACTCGAGGTTCACCCTGCCAACTCAGGCACTTCGAGCCAGCGGCGCTCGCGCCAGCTTTGCAGGCCGAGTTCGGCGAGTTGCACCCCTTTGGCACCCTCCCGCAGGTCCCACGGAAAAGGCGCGCCGGTGTGCACATGCTTCAGGAAAAGCTCCCACTGCACCTTGAAGGCGTTGTCGAATGGCTGATGGTCCGGCACGCGCGTCCAGCCTTCGCGGAAGTCGATGGGCGAGGGGAGATCGGGGTTCCAGGTGCAGCGTGGCGTGGCGCCGAGCGGCTGGACCAGGCAGTCGCGCAGGCCCGCCACGGCGCTGCCGTGGGTGCCATCGACTTGCAGCGTGAGCAGGTCGTCGCGCCGCACGCGGACCGTCCAGCTCGAGTTGAATTGCGCAATCACGCCGCCCTCCAGTTCAAAAGTGGCGTAGGCGCTGTCGTCGGCCGTGCAGCGATACGGCTGGCCCGCCTCGTCCCAGCGCTGCTCCAGGTGCGTGGCACCCAGGCACGTGAGCGCGCTGCACCGGACCGAACAGGCCATCGAGCACGTAGCGCCAATGGCAGAGCATATCAACAATGATGCCCCCGTCGTCTTCCACGCGATAGTTCCAGGAAGGGCGCTGCGGAGTCACGTCATCGCCTCCGAAAACCCAGTAGCCGAATTCGCCGCGGACCGAGAGGAGCTGGCCAAAGAAACCGTCGTCGATCAGCTTGCGCAGCTTCACGAGGCCGGGCAGCCAGAGCTTGTCCTGCACAACCCCGTGCTTTACCCCCGCGCGCTGCGCCAGCTCGTACAGCTTGCAGGCAGCCGCGGAGGAGACCGCAATCGGCTTTTCGCAATAGATGTGTTTGCCGGCGGCGATCGCCTGTGCAACGGCATCGTAGCGGCGCCCGGTGGTCTGCGCATCGAAGTAGATGGTGTAGCGCGGGTCGGCGAGCGTGGTGGCGAGATCCGTGCTCCAAGGCACCTGATGACCTGTTGCGAGCGCGGCCACGGCGGCGAGCTTATCGGCGCTGCGGCCCACGAGAATGGGTTCTGGCATCAGGCGCTCGCCGGGGGCGACTTCAACACCGCCCTCCTGCATGATGGCGAGAATTGAACGGAGAAAATGCTGGTTGGTGCCCATCCGCCCGGTGACGCCGTTGAGGATGATACCGATTGGGTGGGTGGCCATGTGGAGAAGAAGAAAGTTGGAAAGCTGGAAGGGGCCCAATCGGGCCCTGTTGGATGGTTGTCCTGGACGGGTGCCTAAGCGGCTCCGAAGTCGCGCTCCTGCCGCGGCACGGGGACTGCACGGAGATTTGCTTCATTCGCGCCGCGGCGCAGTTCATCGACCTCCCGGCGGTCCAAAATGCGCCATTCTCCGGGACGCAGCCCCGCGATGCCGATGGAGCCGAGGCGGGTGCGGCGGAGCTGAGTCACTTCGTAGCCCAACTCGTAGAGCATCAGGCGAATTTGCCGCTTGATCCCCTGGCGCAGCACGACGCGGATCTTGAGCATGCCGGCGTGCTGGACCGACTCCATCTTCGCCCGGCCGCCGATGATGTGGAAGCCTTTCAGCAGCTTCTCGCGATGCGCCGGGTCGAAGGGGCGGTCGAGCGTGACCTCGTACTCTTTGTCGATCTTGTAGCGTGGGTGCGTCAGCGTGAGACCGAGCTGGCCATCATTGGTCACCAGCAGCAGGCCTTCGCTGTCGCGGTCCAGTCGGCCCACATGGAAGACACGGGGCCATTCCGGCGGAAGGAACTCAAAAATCGTGCGCCGGTCCCGCTCGTCGCTGGCGGTGACCAGGACGCCGCGCGGCTTGTTCAGCACCGCATAGATGGAAGTCTGGGTGCGGACGACCCGTTGGCCCACTTTGACGACGTTCGGGCGGTGCCACTTGCGTGGCGAGATCGGTCACGACGACGCCATTGATTTTGACGCGCCCGTCCCTAATGAGCGTCTCCACGCCGCGGCGCGAGCCGAGACCAGAAGAAGCAAGGAAGCGGTTGAGGCGCATGGAAGACCTTCAGCAAAGCGGGCGCAGGGCCGGGTGTAAACAGCAGAGAGAATCCGCTTGCGTCGCCAGCGTCGGCATCACAATGTAAATACATCCCCCGGAACCCGTGACCTCCCCTCCTACACTCCTTCTGGCGCCAACCACGCGGCGTCACGGTGCGCCGCGCTCCCGCCGAGGCGCCTTCAGCCTCGTCGAAGTGGTGCTCGCCATCGGCATCATCGCCATCGCCTTCGTGGCCATCTTCGGGATGCTGCCAACGGGCCTCTCCACGTTTCGCAAGTCGGTCGATAATTCTCTTGGGACCCAGATCGTCCAGCGCATCACCAACGAGGCGAAGCAGACCGACTTTTCGACCATGATCCAGCAAACGGCGCCGGTGGTGCGTTATTTCGACGATCAGGGGGATGAAGTGGAGACCTCCGCCCACGGCATCTACACGGTGCAAACGACCATTCTCTATCCCACGCTGCTGCCGAACGGTCCCGGCGGAGCCACTCGGCCTTCGCAGAACCTCGCGACGGTTTCGATCAAGCTGGCGCATGACCCGACACACAATCCGCAGGTTTTCGATTCGAACAGTGCCATCGGATTCTCCGTGTACACGGCCGTGATTGCGCGCAACGAAACTCCCACATCCACGCCATGAAGCGCTCCGATGCTAAACGGTGTGAGCCCGCCTTTACCTTGGTCGAGCTAATGGTCTCCATGGCGCTGATCTCGATGATGACGGTGTTGTTGGTAACGATGACCAACTCGACCGCGAAGCTCTGGACGTACACGACGAGTCGAAGTGAACAGTTTCGAAGCGCCTCGACCGCCTTTGAGGCGATCACGCGCCGCCTCAGCCAGGCGACGCTGAATACTTACTGGGACTATGATGATCCGGCCAAGCCGACGCGGTACCAGCGCCAATCGGACCTGCGCTTCATTGCGGGGAATATGCAGACGCTGACGGGCGGAGCCACCAAACCGGTCCGGCCAACGCACGGTCTCTTTTTTCAAGCGCCCCTCGGCTTTGTGGACTTAGTCGTCGGTCACGACACGAAATCGCTCTTGCTGGCGCGGCGCGGCAGGAATACCGGTGACCGTATAGCGTAGGTGCTTTTCCATCGCGTCAAGTCGCTCTTCCATCGTGTCGAACCGTTGCTCGATGTGATCGAGGGCATGATTGCGTGCAAGTAACATGCAGACGTAGGTATTGAGACTCACACCATCTTGCTCCGCTACATGTGCAAGTGTGCGATGTAGTGACTTCGGCAGGCGAACATTAAACTTACCGCTGTACTCCTCCGGGAGGGAAGGTTCCGGAATTTCTTCGCCTGCCTCATATTCTGACTCGATCCAGAGAGTGCGGATTTCATCGGCCATCTGGCCGACCTCTTCGAGTGTCCGCACTTGCGTCACGCAGTTGGGAAGATCAGGGAAAACAATCACGTAGTTGCCACTGCGCCCCGCGATGATATCAAATGAGTAATGCCGTGCGAGGCATTCTTCCAATGTTGGGCGCCTTTTCGTGCTCATCTCATTCATCCAATCCGAGGAGATCGCAGATCTGCTCGATATACACGTCATCGACTCGATCGTTGTGGACGGGAACAGGGAGTGACCGTTCGCCCGGTTTTCTAAAAATAAAGTGACTGCCCTTCTTACGCACCATCTCCCATCCATGCATTTCAAGCAGTTTCCTTACATCACTGAACCGCGCTGTTGATGGTCGTGCACGAAACTTGTCGACCAGTTTGTCGCGCTGTGTCATGCGTCCGCTCTCATAGTACCACCTGCAGTACCATCGTCAATGCTTTTCGCGCCATCTTTTCCACCCCTTCGTCGTTCTCGCTCATATCAACTCTTCATTGCTGCTTGCATTGCATCGTACTGTTCGAAGATCACCCGCTTCGTGCGATACTCGCCGTATTGCTTCATGTCTTTGCCGCGTACTCCGCCTTCCCCGCCGGAGCCGCTGAATGTATCCATGACATACGCGATATCGTCGCGCGTGAGGCCATAAAGGTGGAAAAATGCGGCGTCCAGTTCGCAACGGAGATGGAAGCGACGCTTAGCATCCCAAACAAATGGCGGACCTGTGAAGCGCATCTCATTCGCGAATGGCGTCAATTCCACCGATGTGTAAATCAGTTCAAGAGCACGTTTGCTAACCCATTCTCCGACAGTTTGTCTTGATTCCCAAGGGCATATCGCACGATAAACCTGTGGGGGCAAACATGGTATCTGCTCGAATGTGCCTTGTGGAATGCTCGGCTGACTAAGAGAGTTTCTCAGCAAATAATCAAAGACGAAAGAGTTAAAATTAGATAGCAAAAAAAGCAATTCTTCACATTTTGGGCCAAGACAGAGAATCCAGCCGTATGATGCAGGCCCAAAAGGCAACAGGGTGGCGATAACTGTTCTCTCATTAGTATTGTTCGTAACCCGCCGAAAACCAAGTAGCGCAGTATCGCACGAGATTTCGCGACGTGCGAACCAGTCCGCAGTCTCTGACGCCGGGGCCCAATATTGGGGCGCTACGGTAAACTCTGGGTCTCGCAACTGTTCTTCTTTCACTTCTTGTAATTCACCGGCTGGTTGCGTGGCATACCTGTAATTGTACTGATGACCCATTCTACCCTCATACAACCGCAAAAATTGCTGATCGGCACGACGAAACGCCGTTTCCGACTTGTGCCAACCCTCATTCTCCAATGCAGCATGAGTACGAAAAAGAGGAAAGTCATTTGACATGTGGAACATAGTCGTGAGATTGATCCCCCAAGGATTCTTGAGAGGCGGGCCGTGTTCGATTAATACAGGCACGCGGCGGTAAATAGCCTTAGTAAGGCTCGCATCCCGTTCAGAGCGAAAGACAGGACATGTCCTGCTATTTGGATTGAGGAGTTTGAGGTCATCAGTGGTGAGCGTGAAGTGTCGGACCGATTCCTCAAGATGACCCACATTCGTATTCCAAAAGGAGAAATCCGAAGGGAGCAGGTTTTTATCCTGTGAAATAGTAAGAAGGCAAAAGTGAGGGTGAGATCGATGCACGGCAGGGAAAATACCCTCAGTGTTGACGAAATCGTATAAACTAACTAATTGATCTTTAGTCAAGATGTCAACAAAGAATTCCTTGTACGTGTCGCTTGTCGCTATGTCACTTTGGACGATGATTCCCGCGCGCCCATGTTTGGCGAGCAATTGTCGATCTTGCTCTGCGAATACCGCATAGGTGTTTATGTCCCCACGCCCACAAAGGGGAAATCGGCCCGATATACGGAGAAATAGACTCTGCCCCTCAGCATCTCGCTTCGCACTAGCCAATTCGTTTGCAAGAGTGGGGTTGCGATCCGGCAACGACGCTATCAACCGCTGCCGCATGGCGCGATTAGGCGCACGGGCGATATCAGCGTCGCGTTCGGCGAAGAACTCCTCTTCCTGCAATTTGATCCGTTCCCACGGAGGATTGCCGAGCACGACATCGAAACCCGGCTCGTCGCACTCGAAGACCTCCGGAAACTCCAGTGGCCAGTGGAAGAACTGATGCTGCCTGCTGATCGCGCGAGCACGTCTCACCGTCTGGTAGGCGGGCGTATCCCCATACACGGCCCCTTCCGGGGAGATGTACTCCGTCAGATGCGGGTCGTTCGCCAGCTTACGCCACGTCGCATTGGTCGGCGGCTCTACTGGGCCCACCGAGTGGCCAGTAAAAGGCCGCCGTCCAGAGATCCGCCATCAATCGCCGCTTCCATGCGGCTGCGGAGCGTATGTGCCTGCTGAATGTGCGCTCCTTTGCATACACATCATTCACCGTGTCGTCAGGGCCGTCCATGCGCGAAAAATATGCCTTCACTTCCTGTGGGGATGCAAAGAACGTCATGTGCGATGTTGAACAGCGCATCTTGCCGCAGTTCCTGTTTGTTCCGCTTCTTGATCGCGCTGGCGAGTTTCTTGTCGTCGCCCGGTTTGGCGGTGAAGGCGTCGTCCGGGATGCCACGCTCCATCGCTGTCAGGTCGAAGACGCCGACGAGCGAGTCGCCGCAGCGAATATGATGATCGAGGAAGGAGAGCGGCTTGCCGGTGTCGTGGCTTTCCAGCCAGAGCGCGACTTTGCAGAGGTCCACCGCGAGCGGGTTCTTGTCCACCGCGTAGATGCAGTGCCGGATCACGTCGCGCTCCGCATGGCGGAATTCTTCCGGCGACGGTTCGGCTTCCCCGGTGCGAATACGCGCAGAGTTCGCGGGCCATGCGGCGCGCGGCGGCAAGCAGGAAGTGACCGGAACCGGACGCCGGGTCGCAGACGCGCATCGCGAGCAGTGCCGTCGCCTTTTCGTCAGCCGTCTTCGCTGCATCAACGCGCTCGGTCATCATCGGGCACGAGCGCGCTCTCGACCAGTTCGTGCACCAGTTCCGGCGGCGTGTAGTACGAACCGGTCGTCTTCCGCTCGCTCCCCACTATGAGGTCGAACTGCCACGGGTCATGCGTGAGGTGCGGGCGGTAGTCGAGCAGACTCTCGTAGACGGATCCCAGTTCCTCCACGTCGAGCGCGGCATAATTGACGCGGCGGCGCACCCTGCCATCCTTGAAGGTGGAGAGATGGTGGATGCCGAGGAGCAGTGCCTTGTTCATGCACTGCGCCGCTTCGAGGTCCTTACAACCGTCCGGCCCGAAGAGTTCCCCGTTCAGTGCGGCGAGGCCGAGACTGCGGGCCGCATCGTCGTCGCGGAAGAGCGTGAACGTCCGGCACAGGCCCGGCCAGAGGTCGGCGTACTGGTCGTCGGCGAACGGGCGCTCGCACCGCTCGCGCAGCCGATTGACGCTGTAGTAGTTAGCGTAGATTGTCTGCCGCTCTCGGTTCCGGTCTGGTGAAGGCAGCACGAGGCGGCGCTCCTCAATCGTAAAGAGGAAGAGCAGCCGGTAGACGAGCCGCAGCAGTTGGCGATAGAACGTCGCCTCCGTGAGCGCGCCGTCCGTCAGTGCCTTTCGCAGCGCTTCGCTGCCGGGATGTGCAAGAAAGCCCGTGCCGAGTGTAGACGCCGGGAGTCAAGTACACCACCACGCCGCTCGTTTGTGCACCACCTCAACTCGCTGCTTGCTCCCGCATCTGCTCCTGCTCCGCGCGTCCCCGTGTCCGCCACGACGGCCCCTTGAGATAAAACACCTGTCCGTGATGCATCAGCCGGTCGACCAGGGCCGCCGCCAGCGATACGTCCTGCACAATCCCCGCCCATTCCGTCAGGCTCTTGTTTGAGGTAATAATCGTCGGGCGGCGTTCATACCGCCCGGCAATCACTTCGTACAGTGCGGGGCCAAAGCCGGGTTCCGTCGGTAGGTACCCCAACTCGTCCACTACCAGCACGTCGCACGCGAGCAGGGGCTTGAGCAGCCGGTGCCGCCCTGCCGCCGTCGCGGTTCTGCCCAGTTGCGTGGCGAGGGTTTGCGCCGCGACAAATCGCGCCGTGTAGCCGAGTTGCACGAGTTTCGTGGCGACACAGATGGCGAGCATGGTTTTGCCCAAGCCCGGCGGGCCAATCAGCGTGAGCGTGCCCGCCTGTTCCACAAAGGTCGGATCAAGATACCGCAAGACCACTTGTCGCTTCAATTCGGGGCGGAAACGGAAGTCAAACTGCTCAATCGAGGCGGCAAAGGGAAAGTTCGCCTCGCGCAGCCGTCGTGCCGTCGCCGCACTGCCGCGCGCCACGAGTTCTTCTTCCAGGAGTCCCTGGAGGAAATCGGCATAGCTCAACTCGTCCTGGGCCGCGCGTTCGAGCCACCCGGGCAAGACGACCGCCGCCTGCGTCAGGTGCAACTGGGTAAGCAGGGTATCAAGGCCCTCCTTCATGACGCTACCCGCCTCCGGCAGCGCCACATCGATCTCGACCCATGCCTCGTACACGCTCAGTTGCCGGTCCACCTCACTTTGCTGCGGTACGCCGGGCAGAAGCAAGGCCGGCGCACGCGGCACGGCACGGCGCGGAGCGGCAAGCAGCAGCACAAGCGCATCGGCGCTGTAGGTGCCGGCGACCTCGGCAAGCGTCATTGCCGCGAGGAAGTCCGCAACGCCGTAGCACTCATACAGGGCATAAACGGCGAGCAGTTCCTCGGTGAGATGGGTCCGCTGTCGCTGCGAGAGGGCGCTGAGAAAGGCGGGCGCGGGGCCACCGAGGGCCACGAGCAGGTCACGGCAGAGCATCGCGTGCGCCCGGGGCTTGCGGGGAAAGAGCGGCGCGAAGTGTGCCGGGTCAATCACGCGTTGTCGCGCACCATCGGGGGTACGGGCAATGGTCAGCGAGAAGCGCCGCGTCGCGCCAGATGCGCACCCGGTCACGGTGGAGGCGCACAATCACGGGTGCGCCGACATGCGCCACGGGCACCGAGTAGCGATTACCTGCCACGGCGACGAGGGCTTCGGGCGACACCTGCCCGGCAATGAGCACGCCATAGTCTTGTGCCGTCGGCGGGAGTACGCCTCCCTTTGCCGCTTCGGCAGCAAGGCGCGTGAATGGTGCCTCTCCGGTGGCTGACGAAGGTCGCGCAATCGCGTACTGCTGCCATTCGGTGGCCTGAGTGGCCAGATCACGGTCGTTGGCAAAGGCACGCCCGACGAGAAAGTTGCCCTTGACCCATTTCACCAGCGACTCCACGCTCCCCTTCTGGTTCGGCGCGCCGGGGTCACATGCCTGGGGATGGAAGCCCATCTCGCCTGCCAGTTGCTGCAGTGCGGGGGTCCAGAGCGGATTGCCCCCGCTGTCTCGCCCGCTCGTCACGGTCTTCATGTTGTCGAACACGAGTACCCATGGCACCCAGCCAAGGGCAACCAGGCAGTCTACGAGACCACGAAACAGCGTTTCCTGCCGCATATCGTCGGTAAAGCGCACCCAGACCCAGCGGCTGTACTTCAACCGGCAGGCGAGAAAATAGCGCGTCGCGGGCGCGTGCTGCGTGAAGGGAAAGTGCCGGATCTCGCCCCAATCGACCTGGAGATATTCGCCGGGCATGCCTTCAAAGCGGATCGGCACATCGGCAACCGCCTGCGCCTGCGCGAGTTCGTCCCGGACACGCCGCACGTAGGCGCGCCAGACGCTGTGCCCGCCGAGATAAGGCTGCTCCGGGTCGGCGCGCACGAGTTCGAGCATCCGCTGCGCGGTCAATCCCTCCCGCACCCACTGCTCGATCTGGGGGCGATACGGATCAACGATTGAGTCCCGGTGCCGTTTCGCGGGCGCCTGCGCGACCGGCTCCTGCAAAACGCGGGCAATCGTGCGGCGGTTGCGCCCGAGTTCTTGCAGCAATCTGCCGCTGGCTCTTGCCCCGTTTCGCGAGTAAGTGAATCGTGCTGCGTTCCATCTGCCGTAACATCCTTTTCCCCCAGTCTGTGTGACTGGGTTGTACAACGGCAGCGGCAACGTGGTGCACTTTTAGCCCGGCGCGTGGCGCACTTCATTCCTAGAGCCTACAGCTATCGCCGCCTGTGCGTCGTGAATCGCGACGGGGGTAGTGGTGACGTGATGCCCGGTGCAAGTGAAGAAGCGCAAGCGGTCGTAGATTTCCACCGCGCCACCGGGAATACCATTGGGGCGTGGGCGGCGCGTCCCTCCACCTGCAAGAGCCGCCCGTACAATGATCTTCACCCCCGTGCCGCTTGGTGACACTTCGGCGTAGGAACTCATCGCCACGATTACGGACAGTGCCCACGGGTCTATCGCGGTGGTGTCCGCATCACGGCACCCGTCGAGGTCTACCCCTGCGAAGCCATCGCCTTCTGAGAACATGAAGCCAATGCCTGCGATAGCGTCCGGGTATGCCAGCGCATAGGCGAGCGCGGCGGCAAAAGTTGCCCATGTTGCCGGGTCATTGCTCCGGGCATAGCCGCCGGTAGCGACGTTCACGGGAGCCTTCGTCCACTTCCCCGGCTTGGTTGCTGTCCCCTCGCGCCACTCCCACCGCCACGCCACCCACTGTGCGAGGTGTTGGAGTACGGTGGGAATCGCGCCGGGGCGTACGGGGTGAGGGTCGTGGGGGGATGCACCCCCACGCGAACGGCGGTTATCATCGCCCGCCCCCTGCCCATGTGATCGTGTGAGCCTCACCCTTTGTCGTCATCCGCACGACTCCCTCATCCATGAGGTCATGCGCCGCCGTGGTGATCTGATTGAGTGTCCAGCCGCTCGCTGCCCATGCAGTGAGTAGCGCGGCGTCCACAGAGATGGTGCCACGTTCACGCACGCGGGCGAGCAGTGTCGCTGCTCGCGCCTTCCTCAACACGTCAGCAATATTGGTTGTCGTCATGCGCGTACCCCCTGCCTCGTAATCTGCGCCACGAGTACAGCGCGGCGGGCAAGTAAGCTGCGGGCGAGTTCGTCGTTGCCCGCATCCCATGCGCGGTCTGCCGCCGCGATGACGTTCTGTAGCCGCTCGTAAAGCGTGGTCGTGTAGGTGCGTTCGTTTGTCGGCGCATACGCGCACATGGCAGTCTCCTGCCAGCAGCACGCCGGGGTCGTGTGATAGACTGTGGTTGCAGCACACAGACAGAATCGCGCCCCGGCCACCAGCCGGGGTTAGCGATCATTTGCATCTTTCGGGGTATACGGGGTGGCGAGGTCACGCCGCCCTGCAATCACGTCGTCAATCCACCATCGGGGAATGAGTAGCCGCCGCCCTGCCCGAATAGTCGGCATAATGCCCTGCCGCGCGAGTTCGCGGCCTTTCGTCTCGCCAAAGCCAATCGTGTTGCAGGCGTCGGGAAAATAAACTGTTTGCCGCTCAATCGTCGCCGTCATACGTCAAGCCTCCTGCTACTGCGCGGGTAGGCGTACATTCACGCCCTCCATCGCTAGTAAACGCGAAGGCTCGGTTGTTGTTGGCACCCTTTACAATGAATCCTAAAAGGTCGGTTTTACGTTACCGAAGGCGCTTCGGACGCGGTATTTTTATCCCAATTTGATTCGCAATTTCCTTAGTTACTCTTTGAATATACTCATCGCTATACGTCTTTCTATTTTGTTTTGCCTCTTGACCGGCAATAATAAAAGCAGGAATCCTAAATCGAACACGCCGGTAAAGCCAGCCAATGTGCTGAGTTACTTTGGCTTCAGTGTCAGGAAAGCGATATCCGGCAGCTTCGTATTCAAAAATCCATCGCTTAACTTGTTCGATAATTTGTAAGCGACAGTCCTCCATAAGACGTTCATAAAGTAACGCGGGAGATTCCCGCTCCGCGTACCACCAAGTCTCTATTGCTACGCGGATAGTTGGGGGTACAGTATCAAATCCTTTAAACATTACTTCAGTTCCATCTAGGGGGTTCTTGACAGGATACTCTTGCCATACCTGTTCCCCGACTTGGGGCACCATGCCACCACACCATGAACCAGAGATCGTGCGAAGGTTGCAATGTCCGTTTCAGGTTGCCGACGCCGAATCCAACACCAGGCCATAATCGCATCCGGCCCGTGGTAGTCAGAGAGGCGGTCCAGCTTCCACTCGGCTGCAAACGAACCAATGTTGTCTACGTATTGGCGGACTTCGGGAGACAAAGGTTGAGGGGCGAACTTCAACTGCCACCATTGATTAAGGTAGTTTATTTTATCGATGCCTAGTTTGTTTCGTCGTAGAAGCTAAGTAGGCCCTTGACGAACCGCTCGTCAAGCGTGTAGCATTTCAAATATTCATACAGTAAAACTCCCCGCTCGCGCCATGTAAGTAGAGCAGGTGAGGCTTTGCGCTTCACAAATGTAACATCGCTTTCTTGAATGCTCATGATAAACCTCCCACACAGAACCATTGGCGAAAATGAAGCGAACAGATTATCGTTATTGCACTGTTACTTCACGGACGCCGCCCCTCGTGGTACTTTGTGATAACTCATCGCAGGGCCGCACGTACTTTGGCCACATACGCGATTTTACCGCATACGTACGCGGTACGACAAGGTTTGGCGCGGTGAGACGAGGACGGGCGAGGAAGACGTACGTACGCCTCTGCTCGCCCTCTCAAGGTGGAGATCATGGGTTCGAATCCCATACGCGCTACCAGTTTCTCCATCCTCGCAGCCCGTACAGCAAAAAACGGCATTTCTTCCCGCATTTTGTCCTCTGGGAGGCTTCCGTATGGCAGAAGGACGGCAGTGCATCGCTTCCGATGGCCTGATCGGTGCGGAAGCACATGGGAAACTGCACGCATTCACCGATGCCGCCAGTGATTGCTGCACTGATTTCCTCCGACTGTCTACACGATGAAAAACATTCGCCGTGTCTGGCTTGTGCTTGATGCCACGCTGCTGCTCACGGCCTGTGGCGGCAGTGCGACCGCCGTCCCCGCCGCTTCTCCCACGCCAATCGTAATCACCGCAACGTTCGCGCCGACAACCACAACGACGCCTTGCCAGCGATGGACTGCGATTCATCCGCCGCCGCAATACTCACCACGGTAACGCCCGCTACCCGTACCGGAGCCGCTTTGCCCCGCTCTACGAGCGCACCGATAATCCGAGCGGAACACAGTACCAGCAACCCGTACCACGTCCACTACGATTGCAGCGAGCACCCCAGCAGGAAGTGGGCGCGTCGCCCCGGAATCAGCGTACAAAGGCCCCACAGGCTACCCCATCAAGGCCAATCTCACGACGTACGACGGCGAAAAGATTTACCACGTCCCCGGTAGCCCGCTTTATAACCGCACGAAACCCGAAACCTGCTTCGCCACCGTCGCCGACGCCAAGACCGCCGGGTTCCGGGCAAGCAGGATATAAAGGCGACGAGAAGATTCCGTACTCTATACACCTTCGTCATACTTTGATACGATGCCCCTCATCAAGCAGTGGGAGAGCGTATAAACTTTTGGCGTCCTGCTTTTAGTGCCGCGTTCGCTTGCATCGGGTAGGGAAGCTGGCGGCGCGTGAGGCGCCACGACTGGGGAAGATCAGGAGAAGGAGAATTGGGATGCGACGGACAACAGCAGTGTGTGCGGTGCTTTTGCTGATGCTGGTCAGTTACAGTCTCGGTCGCACGGATGTGGGACGGGGTAACGTGGGCGCGGCGGACGGTGATTGCCAGACGTTTACCCAAACGGGCAAGAGTGCGTGCGGCGAGTTCCTCGCCTACTGGAAAGCGAACGGTGGCCTCGCGCAGCAGGGCTTCCCAATCAGCGACGTATTCAGCGAAAAGAGCGAAACGGACGGCAACACCTATCAAGTGCAGTATTACGAGCGGGCCGTGTTCGAGATGCATCCCGAACTGCCCAGAGGGAAGCGCGTACTGCTGACTCTGCTTGGAGCCAGAAGTACAAGACGAGGTACAACGGCACGCAGCCAAGTAGTTCCCCAAGTGCATCCACCGCATTTCCACCTACGGCATCCGCGATGATGATTGTGCCGTCCGCCATAGTATTCACCCCAACGTCCATGCCAACGGTCGCACCTACAAAAGCCGCAGGTGCAGTTCCCCAGAAGCTACAAGGCACTGGACAAAAAGCGTCGCCCCCAGTCAGTCTCGATGCCGGTCTGACGACGTTTAAAATGACCCACAACGGTAGTAGCAACTTTGCAGTGACAATCCTTGACAAGGATGCCAAGACAATTGATCTCTTGGCAAACGTAATTGGTCACTATAATGGCAATACTGCGATCCGGGTGCCAACAAGTGGGCGATAGACTTTGAATGTTGATGCCGATGGAGGATGGACTATTGAAGTATTACAGCCAGGGAAAGCAGAGCAGGCTGCGGCCGTGTCTCTCCCCCAAACATTTACAGGCAAACGGAAGCGACACCGCTCTTCGCATCCGGAGGAGCATTGCGGCTGACGATGAAGCATTCAGGACAATCGAACTTTGCCGTCACTGTATTGGATTCACAGGGGAATCTCATTGACCTCGCGGCAAATGTGATTGGTGCCTTTGATGGCTCGAAAGTCGTTCGTCTCCCCGCTCAAGATTCATATGTGCTTGTCGTGGAAGCCAATGGATCATGGACTATCGGCGCGAATCTATAATGCTGCTCCGTAGCGATGTACAGCGACGAGGGACCCGACGATAGGCGGGCTATATTCCATTTCTCTATGGAGGGAGACATAGTTCGGGAAATACGAAAGCCACCTGTTGGAGGCAGCTTTTGCACTTATTATATCTGTATGATTTTTACGGAAACAAGCGTGGTTATCCCCGATATGCGTTCAGTCTGCGGCGGGCCGGTCGTGGATGTCGCTGGAGAGCATTGCTTCGAGTTCGCTGATGGGGTTGACTACATAGGCGACGCTGGGTCAGGCGAACGATCAGGGCAAGGCCGACGACGACTTCCGCAGCCGCGATCGTGATAATGAACAGCGCGATTATCTGCCCTTCGAGGTTACCCCACTGGCGTGCGTAGGCAATGAGCGCCAGATTCGCCCCGTTGAACATCAGTTCCACAGACATGAAAAGCGTCAGCGGCGTGCGGCGCGAGAGGACACCGAACAGCCCCACCGCAAAGAGAAACGCGCTGAGAAGTACGTAACCATTGGTTGGGAGCATACTGCGCATCCTTTTCGCTAATGACGCGACAAACCCTCGAGTGCAATACGAAAGAGCCGCAGGCATCGTTTCATGCACGGCGCTTCCATGTGCCCTTCGCGGCTTCGTCGTTCCGATCAATGATTCTGAGACACACGGCGGCTAAGCATTACCGCACCGACCGTCGCCGCAAGCAGCAGCAATGACACCACTTCCAGCGGAAACAGGTCACGGGAGAAAAGGGCAGTGCCGACCGCTTCCACGTTTGCGGGAACACGCGGCGCGGTCGCGGGCAAACGCGATTGCAGCACCGCCGCCCCAATAATGAGCAGTGCCGCGACGCCGAGACCGACGGCAATACCACGCTCCCCGATAAACTTACCACTCCGCTCTTCGAGTTCCGGGCCGAGCAGCGTGATGATAAAGAAAAAGAGCACCATAATGCCGCCCGCATAGAGGAGGAGTTGTGCCACCGCAAGGAACTCCGCACTCATGGAGAGGTACAGGAGGGCGAGACATACCGTGTTGAGCACGAGCGTGAGCGCGATATGCACGGGGTTCTTGAGCGTCACCACTCCCACCGCCGTCACCGCCGCCAATGCGACGACTATCCAGAACACAACCGCCATTTCCTTTAACCTCCCCCATCCCGATGCCGCACCGGGTCTACTTGCTGCCGCGTGGCCCGCCAGAACCACTAGTCCGCTTTCTTTCGCGGGTCCGGCTCATTCGGCGCGAGCAGCAGCATGTCTTTGGTGTAGATGAAGTCACCCCGCTCAGTCGCGGCGAGTTCATAGGTGGGGCCAAGCACCACCGCCTCAACCGGGCATGCCTCTTCGCAGTAGCCGCAGAAAATGCAGCGAATCATATTGATCTCGTACCGCCCGGCATAGCGTTGCCCGTGGGAGACGGGATTATCCGGGTCATTTTCCGCCGCCTCGACGTAGATCGCCTCGGAAGGGCACGCAGCGGCGCACAGTTCACAGCCGATGCACCGTTCGGTCATGTCGTCGTTGAGCAGCAAGAGATGCCGGCCATGAAACCGGGCCGCGACCTCCCGATGCTCCTCCGGATATGAAACCGTCTCAGGCTTCCGCGTGAAGTTCTTCAGCGTGGTACCAAGCCCTTTTGCCAGCCCTGCGGCGTCTTCAAAAAAGCCCGGTTTTTTCTCATTTGCCATGTGTTCCCTCACATACCGTGGAAAGGTACTCGTTTCAGCGGCGTCCGCGTACACGTTTACTTGAAGATGCCAACAAAAACTGCGGTCACGATTAGATTGAGGATAGCGAGCGGTAAGAGCACATTCCAGCCGAGACTCATCAGGCGGTCATAGCGGATGCGTGGCAATGTCGCACGGAGCCAGACAAACAGGAACACGAAACACGCCATCTTGAGCGTGAACCAGAGTGGCCCGGAAAGGAACGGCCCATGCCAACCGCCAAGAAAGCAGAGCGTTGCAATTGCGCTCACGGTCAGCAGGTTGACATACTCCGCGAGTTGATACAATGACCAGCGAAAGCCTGCATACTCCGTCAGATACCCCGCGACAAGCTCAGTTTCCGCTTCCGGCAAATCGAATGGGGCACGGTTGACCTCGGCAACGGCACTGATGAGATAGATCACGAAGGCAACAGGGAGCACGACAATGTACGGGACCGGGAGACTGTGCCGCCACGATCCCCGTGAGCCGCGTCGTGCCGGAGAGCAGCAATACGCTTGCGAGAGACAGGCCGAGTGGCAATTCGTACGAGATAATCTGCGCGGCTGAGCGCAAGCTGCCGAGCAGCGAGTACTTGCTTCCCGATCCCCAGCCACCTAGCACGATCCCATACACACCAAGCGAACTGAATGCGAGCAGAATGAGCAGGCTCGACATCGACATTGGCGAGAACCAATGGCACGCGGTTGCCGCCGACAACGAAATAGGTGCCAATGGGGATGAGCGCCAACCCGGCAACGCGAGGGTCACAGAGATGATCGGCGCGATACGATACACTACGCGGTCCGCTCCGAGTGGTGTCAGTTCCCCTTTGAAAAGGATTTTCACCACATCGGCGAGCGGCTGAAGCAGGCCCAGTGGGCCAACGCGGTTCGGGCCGCGCCGGAGTTGGAAGCGCGCAACCAGTCGCCGTTCGATCAGTTGCATGTATGCCCCGGCGGTGATCGCGACGATGAGCACGACCACTGCCCCCACAAACGCCTGCACGAATCCCGCGACATTCATCGCGCGACCTCCCGCTCGATTGTCTGAATATGTGCGGGAGTCACGCCATTCAACTCGTCCTCAGTGACGGTTGCGTACGCGGGAACAGCCTGGCAGATCGCCTCCCATACCTGCTCTGGTGTCGTGACGGGTATCGGTTGACCAAGCGCGCGGGCGAGTTCATTCACTGCGAACCATGCGGGCGCGGCATCACCGGGAAGCGCGGGGCCACGCCGAAGCCGCTGTACCCGCCCGGTGATGTTCGTCATCGTTCCATCTTCCTCCGTCGCCGTCGCGATGGGCAGCACGACATCCGCCTGTTGCGCCGCCGCTGTCAGGTGATGGGCAAAGACGATCAGCGTTTCGGCGCGGTCTACAGGCGGGTCGCCATCAAGGACGATCAGCCCACGAACCGCCGCCGAGCCATTGAGCATCGTCACCGCGTCCGCACCATCGCCCGGAAGGATACCGAGATCAAGTGCGCCACAACCATTCGCCGTGCTCACTACTGGGCCGCCTCCCGTTGGGGCGAGCGCGGCAACGGCCGCGACGATTTCCGGGTCCGCAAGCAGCGCGGGGTCAATGAGAAGCACGCGCCGCGTTGCCGCCTTCCACTGTTCCGCCACAAGCATCAAGTCCACCGCATCGACCCCTGCGAAAGCAGGGACCTCCGCCACTGTTGATCGCTGCCGCCAGCACGCGGAGCACATCGCCCTCGCGCCGTGCCGGTGGCTGGATAATCGTCGTCGCGTCCGTCATCAAGTCCGTATCGGATGCATTTGCGTGGATGATGACGAGCTTCACGCCGCGCTGTGCCGCCTTACGAAGACGCAGGTGCAGCACGGGCACCTCGGCAATGGGGTTGACGCCAACCAGCATGATGACCTCGGCGGTGTCAATATCGGCAATGCCGCCGACGAAACCGTTACTGCCCGGCACACGCTCGCCCCCCGCAGGCAACGGCGCACGCGGGTAATGATCGACATTATCGGTGCCCAGCACATCCCGCATCAGACGCTTAAAGAGGAACAATGCCTCATTGGAAACAGTGGGGCTGGCGATACCACCGATGGCGCGCGGGCCAGCTGTGGTGCGAATCGCAGTGAGGCGACTCGCCGCCTCGGTCAGCGCCTCATCCCACGTCACCGGGACGAGTGCATCGCCACGGCGGACAAGCGGAGTTGTCACGCGGTCCTCACGGGTCGCGCCAACTTGCCCGAAGCGTCCATAGTCGCACAGCCAGCCATCGTCTACCGCAGGGTTATCGCGGCTACTCATCCGCAGAAGATTGCCGTCACGCGTGGAGAGCGTGACATTGCACCCCATCGCGCAGCCGCCGCACACGCTGGCAGTCAGGTTCAGGTCCCACGGGCGTGCCCGGAATCGGTACTGCCGGCTCGTCAACGCGCCTACGGGGCAAAGCTCGATGGTGTTGCCGGAGAAGATCGAGTCAAATGATTGCCCGTCCGCGACACCGATTTCGCTATGGTCGGCGCGGTCGAGCACGACAAGGCTCGGGTCGCCCACGATCTCGTCTTGAAAGCGCGTACATCGCAAGCACATGATGCAACGCTCGCGGTCAAGCACGATGCGGTCAGAAAGGGGATAGCGCTTGTTGAGGTGGCGTTTCTCCTCCTTGAAGCGGCTGGTGCCAAGTCCCCATGCGAAGGTAATGTTCTGGAGCGGGCACTCGCCGCCTTTATCACAGATCGGGCAATCGAGGGGGTGATTTGACAGCATGAACTCAAGCACGGATTCACGCCCGGATCGCGCCAGCGCATTCGCGGTATTGATGACCATGCCTGGCCCAACCGGCGTGGTGCAGGCGGTTTGCAGGCGTGGTGTCGGCTCGATCTGTACGAGGCAGATGCGGCAGGCCCCTACGGGCGTAAGCTTCGGGTGGTAGCAAAACACAGGGATATCTACACCCGCCTGCTTCGCCGCCTCCACGATGAGCGTTCCCTTCGGCACCGCTACGGGGATGCCATCAATCGTCAGTTCCACCAGATCTTCAGCCATATAATGCCTGTTCTCCCATTTCCGTGCCCTCAGGTCTCAGGACTCCGTGCCGTTGCGATGCTAGAAGGGAATACAGCCATCCGGGCAACGACCAGTGGCGATATGCGCCTCGAAGTCCGCGCGGAAATGCTTCAGCGCAGACATGATCGGTGTCGCGGCAGAGTCGCCGAGCAGACAGAGTGAGCGCCCCGGAATGTGACTCGCGAGGTCGTTCACGAGGAAAAGATCGCCCTCGGTTGCGGTGCCACTCTCTGTGACGCGCTGCATGATCTTGAGCATCCAGCTTGTCCCCTCGCGGCATGGGGTGCATTTCCCACAGGATTCGTGCTGGTAAAACTCGGTAAACCGGGTAACGGCGCAGGCCATACATACCGTTTCATCGAGCACCATCACGGCACCGGAGCCGAGCATCGAACCCGCCGCGCGGCAGGCGTCAAAGTCCATCACGAGGTCCATCACGTCCGTACCGTTCGGGAGAATCGCGGGGAGCACGGCCGCCGAACTCCCACCGGGGATAACGGCTTTCAGCTTTCGTCCGTCGCGCATCCCGCCGCCATGGGCGATCAACTCGCGCAAGGTGATGCCGAGCGGCAGCTCGTAGTTTCCGGGCTGATTGATCGACCCGGAAAGCGAGAAGATTTTCGGGCCGCTATTGGGTGCGGTGCCAATACCGGCATACCACTCTGGCCCGTTCTTGAGGATAAACGGCACAT
>CAWBXA010000006.1:0-160661 GCA_963792695.1 uncultured Verrucomicrobiae bacterium
CTGCGGGCTTGGGCTGATCGGGCTATGGGAATTCTATGAAGGGGTGCGCAGCGAAGGATGGCCGGTCTTTTCATGGGTTGGGATGGGTTGTGGCGTGGCGCTCATGGTGGGCGGTTTTGCCTGGTTCTCCGGTTTTCGGGGCTGGGGCCGCGGTGACTTCTCAGGCCGCGCCTACGACTTTGAAACGGCGGTGCTCGTCCTGAGCGTGCTGACGATCTTCGGGCGGCAGATCATCCAGCGCACGACTGATCCGCTCGCCTTGGAAGGCATGGCCTTCACTCTCTTCGGCCTGCTCTACGTGGCGTGGCTTTTCTCGTTTTGCACCAAGCTCTTCTATCTTCTGCCCCGTAACGCCGGGGGCCATGTGACGGGGAACTGGTTCATTCTTTACCTCTGTGTTGTCTCGAAATTCTCCGACATGGGTGCCTACGTGACCGGTTCGCTCATTGGCAAACACCTGCTCATTCCGCGGATTTCGCCCAAGAAGACGTGGGAGGGTTTTTTCGGCGCGCTCGCCTTTTCCGTGGGCGGCTCGTTCCTGCTCTGGACGCTGCTGCCCAGGAAATTCGCGATCTTCAATGTGACCGACATCGTGGTGCTCGGCCTCGGACTCGGATTCGCGGCTATTCTGGGCGACCTCGCGGAATCGATGATCAAGCGCTCGCTCAACCTCAAGGACTCGGGGCGTCTCCTGCCCGGCATCGGCGGCTCACTCGATCTGATCGATTCGGTTCTCTTCACAGCGCCGCTGCTTTTCTTCTACCTGCGGCTGGTGAAACACCTCCCATGAGTGCCCCCGCCAGCGCCGCGTCGTCGTGCTCGGCTCAACAGGGTCCATTGGGGAAAGCGCGCTCAAGGTGGCGCGCGACATTCCAGAGCGGATGCAGATTGTCGGCCTCGCGGCCAACCGCAACGCCGTGCGCTTTGCAGAGCAAGTGCGCGAGGTGCATCCAATCGCCGCCGCTCTCTCGGATGCCGCGGCCGCTGAAGAGGCGCGCTCGCTTCTGCGCGCTGCCGGCGAAACTGGCGCGATTCAGGATGGCCCCGATGCGCTCTGTGAACTCGCCTCCCTTCCCGAGGCAGACCTGGTGCTCATCGCGATCATCGGCACGGCAGGCTTGCGACCGGCGCTCGCCGCGATTGAGGCTGGCAAGGACATCGCGGTGGCGAGCAAAGAAATCCTCGTCATGGCCGGCGAAGCAGTGATGGAAGCCGCGCGTCGCAAAGGCGTCCGGGTGCTGCCCGTGGATAGCGAGCACAATGCCATTTTCCAGTGTTTGGAAGGGCATCGTGCGGAGGAAGTGAAACGGCTCATCTTGACCGCGAGCGGCGGCCCGTTCCGAACACTGCCGGCGGCGGAACTCCCCGGCGTCACGCTCGAGCGCGCGCTCCGGCACCCGACTTGGACCATGGGCGCGAAGATCACCATCGATTCCGCCACGCTCTTCAACAAGGGGCTCGAAATGATCGAGGCGCGCTGGCTTTTCGACGTGGAAATGGCGCGGGTGGAGGTCATCGTCCACCCGCAGAGCATCGTACACTCGATGGTGGAGTTCATCGATGGCTCCGTGCTGGCGCAGCTTTCAGTCACCGACATGTGCTTCCCCATCCAGTATGCGGTGACGTGGCCGGAACGCGTGCCGAACTCGCTTCCGCCCCTCGATTTCGCGGCGCTCACGAAGCTGGAATTCGAACTGCCGCGACGCGACGCTTTCCCGGCGCTCGATCTCGCGCGCTGGGCCGGCGAAATCGGCGGCACGCTCCCCGCCGTTCTCAATGCGGCGAACGAAGTGGCCGTCGCGGCTTTTCTGGCGAGGCGCTGCGGTTTCGCGGAAATTTGGCAGACGGTCGGAGCTGTCATGCGCGAGCATCCCCCCGTTGCGCACCCGCCCCTCGATGTTATCCTGCAAGCCGACGCCTGGGCTCGCACGCGCGCCGCCGAATTGCTCCGCACCCCTGCGGCGTGATGAATGGCTCCGTAAAAGGCGCAAAATCTCTGCAAATCTGTTGTTTATCTTAGAAATCCTTTTGAGCCTTTTTGCGGCTATCACCTCCCCGTCTTTTCGTCCCCACACATGTCCCCTTTCCTCAGCGTTCTTTCCCTCATTGCGACCATTCTCGAGGTCCTGCTGATCTTTAATTTGATCATTATCGTCCACGAACTCGGACATTTCCTGGCGGCGCGCTGGCGGGGAGCGGTGGTCGAGGAATTCGGCGTCTGGTTCGGCAAACCCCTTTGGCGAAAGAAGTTCGGTACTGTCTGGTACAGCCTTGGCTCCATCCCCGCCGGCGGCTTCGTAAAACTGCCGCAAATGGCCCCGATGGAGACCATCGAGGGCGAGAGCGACACGCCTCGTGAAGAATTGCGCCCGCTGGGTCCGCTCGACAAAAGCATCGTGGCCGTCGCCGGGCCGCTATTCTCTTTGCTGCTGGCGCTTACGCTCGCCTGCCTGGTTTACCTCGTGGGCAAGCCGACCAGCCAGCCCGAGAGCACCACCACTATTGGCAGCGTCCTGCCGGGCGGACCCGCTGATCTCGCGCACCTGAAGCGCGGCGACAAGATTATCTCGATCGATGGTAAGCCGGTGAAACGCTTCCTCGGCGCCACCGATAGCGTCATCTGGAATGTGGTCAGTTCGGAAGGTGATCAGATCGACTTTCTTATCGAGCGCGATGGCCAGCCGATGCATATCAAGACGGGCTGGACCAAGGAGGAGACCGCCGGCTGGAAGCGCGAGTCGCTGCGCAAAGTAATGATTGGACCTCAATTCGTTCCCGAAGTGGCGAGCGTGGTGCCGGGCAGCGCGGGTGACAAGGCGGGCCTGCGCGTGGGCGATATCGTGCTCTCGGTGGACGGCGTCTCGATCATCACGCTCGAGCAGATCGAGGATGTGATCAAAGCCGGCCCGAACGCGCCGCTCGCCCTTCAAGTCAGCCGCAGCACTTCTCCGCCAGCGCACGGCCAGGAGAGCACCGCGCCGCGCTCGACAGTGAGTCTCACCATTCCCGCCGCCCCTCCTTTGGCGAAGAAGGACGAGGAGTCCCGTTACGCCATCGACGGCATCGAGTGGGGGCACGTGAGCTATCTGCATCCAAGCCCCATCGAACAGATCGGCGACAGCGTGCATATGATGAAGAACATGATTGGCGCCGTGCTCAACGGCGTCTTTCTGCACAAGGGCGATGTGAAGGTGCAGCAATTCAGCGGGCCGGTCGGCATCCTCAACATGTACCGCCGCATCCTCCAGTCGGACGACGGCTGGCGCATGGCGCTCGCCTTCAGCGTCTTCTTCAATGTGAACCTCGCCATCATCAACATGCTTCCCTTTCCGGTGCTCGATGGCGGCCACATCACGCTGGCGATCATCGAAAGCGTCCGCCGCCGGCCCGCCAATCCCAAGGCGCTGGAACTCATCCAGACCGCCTGCGCGCTGCTCCTGCTCAGCTTCATTCTTTACGTCACGTGGTACGACGTCAGCGAGCACGTGCCTTGGAAGAAAAAGGCCGTCGCCACCCCCGCCACGGAAAAACCACCGACGGTCAGCAATCCCAAGTAACCGCCATGCAGTACTGCGAATCCCGGCTCGTTTATGAGCGCCGCCCGACGCGCGAAGTGCGCGTGGGTGTCATCGGACTTGGAGGCGCCAACCCGATCCGGGTGCAGTCGATGATCACGTGCGACACGATGGACACCGCGGCCAGCATCCGCCAGACGCTCGACTTGGTGGAGGTCGGCTGCGAGATCGTCCGCATCACCGCGCCGACGGTGAAAGACGCCGCCAATCTACAGGCGATCGTCGCCGGGCTGCGGGCGCAGGGGTGCGAGGTGCCGATCGTGGCGGACATCCATTTCAAGCCGGAAGCCGCGCTCGAGGCCGCGAAGTGGGTCGAGAAAGTGCGCGTCAATCCGGGCAATTACGCCGACTCGAAGAAGTTCAAGATTGTCGAATACACCGACGCGCAATACAGCGCGGAACTCGAGCGCATCCGGGAACGCTTTTCGCCGCTCGTCCAGCTTTGCCTCACGCGCGGTGTCGCGCTCCGCATCGGCACCAATCACGGTTCGCTCTCGGATCGCATCATGAACCGCTACGGCGACACGCCGCTCGGCATGGTCGAGAGCGCGCTCGAGTTTGCCCGTATTGCCCGCGACCTCGATTTTCACCAGTTCGTCTTCTCGATGAAGTCGAGCAATCCCAAGGTGATGATCGAAGCCTACCGGCTGCTGGTCGCGCGCCTGCACGAACTCGGACCCGATTGGAATTACCCAATTCACCTCGGCGTGACCGAGGCCGGGGATGGAGAGGATGGCCGCATCAAGAGCGCCATCGGCATCGGCTCGCTCCTCTCAGATGGGATCGGCGATACCGTCCGCGTCTCCTTGACCGAGGACAGCGTGCATGAAATCCCCGTCGCACGGGAACTCATCCGCCTCGCCACGGCCCACGCCGCGGCGGGTGAGAGTCTGGCCTCCTTTGATCCGGCGGCGCCTCGCTGGACACCTGACCCCTTTACCTACAGCCGGCGCCCGACTGCAGTGATCGAGTGCGACGGCTTCCGCCTGGGCGGCGAGGAACTCGTGCGCGTCTGCGTCGCGCAGAGGACTTACGCTCAGATCGAGCACAAGCTGCGGCAGATGGGCGACTACCAGCCGGAGATCATCCGCGAGCGCGCCGCCTTGCACGAGGCTGATCCGCGCGACCCCGCTCAGCTCGCGGAGATCAACGCCCGCGCGGAGCCGCAATGCGTGACCGTGCGCGACGGCCTCGACCTTCCCGCGATCGCGGCCTTTCGCCTCCTCGCGGCCCAGTTGGAGGCGCGCCATCCCATCCTGCTCAAGGACACCCTTCACCCGCCCGCGCCCAATGCCACGACCGAGTTCCGCGCCACGCTGCTCGTCGGAAGCATCACCATCGGCTCGCTGCTCTGCGACGGCATTGGCGACGCCATTCTGATTCAGGGCGAAACCGCGCCGGGTCAATCGCTGCGGCTCGCCTACAACATCCTGCAAGCCGCCGGCTCGCGCATCTTCAAGACCGACTACGTCGCCTGCCCGAGTTGCGGCCGCACCTTGTTCAACCTCCAGGAAACGACGGCCAACATCCGCGCCGCGACCTCGCACCTCAAAGGGGTGAAAATCGCCATCATGGGTTGCATCGTCAACGGTCCCGGCGAGATGGCCGACGCCGATTTCGGCTACGTCGGCGGCGCGCCCGGCAAGATCAACCTCTACGTCGGCAAGACGGCCGTGAAATTCAACATCCCACAGGCGGAAGCCGTCGCCCGGCTCCAGGACCTGATCCGCGAGCACGGCAAGTGGCAGGAAGCTCCCACCCCGCTGGCGGAGGCGGTCTAAGACCTCCAATGAACTGACTGGCGGGGAATAAGCTGAGGCAGAGCGACGGGAGGCGAGCGGCGTATCACTTCGCGGATCAGATGGGGCCAAACGGTCACTTCTGTGAACTGAGCCTTCTGCTTCCTTTCTGCGCCGCGACCCTCAGGTTGTCGTCACCACCGGCTTCTGCAATCTCGACGCCCTTGAGCCAAGTGCTCAGGGTGGGGCGGCCGGCGCACTGAAACCTCCAGACATGCCCGGTGACATGATTTACCAGACCGAACCTGATCAAGAATCCTCCGTCGTCAGGGAGCAGGATATTGAGGCGGGTTTTATTCAGAATCTGCGGGATCTGAAATACAACGACCGATCTGACATCCGTGACCGCGCTTCGCTGGAGAAAAACTTCCGCGAAAAGTTTGAGGCTCTCAACCGCGTTAGTTAGGCCGACAGGCTGCTAGGCATGCAGCCCCGTCTCACACCTTCCCTCCTCCCGATTTGCCGAGGTCCGAATCCCTCTCGAACTTCACCCGCTCGCGCGGCGAGCGCTTGTGGCAGGCGGGAAACCTGCGCTACGGCATTCGCTCAGGCGCAAAAATAATTCACTCCCGAAATTCCCGAAATCCCGCCTCCATGGTTAAAAGAGCACCAGTCGAGGACGTGAGGAGACGGGGGCGACAGGTCCAAAAGAGTTCCGAAATGACCGAAAGTCCCACGAGGCTGCTTCCGCCAAAGGGATCGAAGCGACGCGGCGAGGGCGCCGCTGGCACCGCAGGCGGCGGGGGCGCCGCCTCTACGCCCGACGTCGTGCAATCCGTCCCAAAATTCCCGAAAGCCGCCGCGATTTCCGGTGACAATTCGCGCAGGGAGGGCTAATGCCACCCCGCTTCTCCCATGCCCAAGACTCTTGTCATTGCCGAAAAACCGAGCGTCGCCAGCGATATCGCCAAGGCGCTGGGGGGCTTCACCAAGGAGAACGACTTCTTCGAGAATGACCGATACGTGGTCTCGTCGGCGGTGGGGCACCTCTATGAGATTCATCCGGCGGAGGGGTACGAGCCAGCGCGAGGAAAGTGGGATTTCTTCCCGTCGCTCCCGGAGAGCTTTGATCTCCAGGTCATCGAGAAGAATGCGGGGCGGGCGGCGGTGCTCCGCAAGCTGTTGAAGCGCAAGGATGTCACGGCAGTGATCAATGCGTGCGACGCCGGCCGCGAGGGCGAGCTGATCTTCCGCAACATCATGCGGGCGAATGGGTCGAAGCTGCCGATTCGGCGGCTCTGGCTGCAATCGATGACGACCGAGTCGATCCGGGCGGCATTCGCGCAACTGCGGGAAGACGCGGAGTTGCAGCCCCTCGCGGATGCAGCGCTCTCGCGGAGCGAATCGGACTGGCTGGTGGGAATCAACAGCACGCGGGCGTTGACGAAATTCAACTCGCAAGGCGGCGGCTTTCAGAAAACGACGGCGGGCCGGGTGCAAACGCCGACGCTCGCCATCCTGGCCGAGCGTGAGGAGCGGATTCGGCGCTTCGAGCCACGCGCGTACTTTGAAGTCTTCGGCGATTTTGACGTGGCGGCCGGGAGCTACCGCGGGCGCTGGTACGACCCGGCTTTCAAGAAGGGGTCGGAAGAGGACGCCCGCGCCGAACGCATCTGGGAAAAGGAGAAGGCGGAAGCGCTGCGGCTGAAATGCCTTGGGAAAACCGGGACCATCGAAGAGGAGAAAAAGGCGAGCACGCAGGCGCCGCCGTTCCTCTATGACCTGACGACGTTGCAGCGGGAGGCGAACGGGCGGCACGGCTTCCCGGCGAAGATGACCCTGCAAATCGCCCAGGCGCTTTATGAAAAGCACAAGGCGCTGACGTATCCGCGGACAGACTCGCGCTTTCTGCCAGAGGATCATCTCGGAACGGCGCGCGAGGTGATGGGGTCGATCAGCGATCCGGCGCTGGCCCGGCACGCGGCCCACGCGCTGCAACAAGGCTGGGTGCGGCCGAACAAGCGCGTCTTTGACAATGCGAAGGTGAGCGACCACTTCGCCATCGTGCCGACGGGGACCCAGCCAAAGGCGCTTTCAGAGGCGGAGCAGAAAATTTTCGACCTGGTGAGCCGGCGCTTCATCGAGGTCTTTTACCCCTCGGCCCATTTCGAGACGACGACGCGGATCACCACCGTGGAGGGCGAGAAATTTCGCACCAGTGCCAAGGTCATCACGGAGCCGGGTTGGATGGCTGTGGGCGGGCGGCAGGCGATGACGGCGGAGGACAGCGAGAATCCATGGGTGCCGATCCGTGCGGGCGAGACGACGCGGACGCGGGAGGTCGAGGTGAAGGAGAACGTGACCAAGCCGCCGGCGCGTTTCAATGAAGCGACACTCCTGAGCGCGATGGAAGGAGCCGGCAAATTCATCGACGATGAGGAGTTGCGGCTGGCGATGGGCGAGCGCGGGCTGGGGACGCCGGCGACGCGCGCCCAGGTCATCGAGGGGCTCATTTTTGAAGGATACATCGTGCGGCAGGGGAAAGAGTTGATCGTGACGCAGAAAGGACTCTCGCTGATCACCCTGCTGCGCAATCTTCAGGCGGACGCGCTGACCAAGCCGGAGCTGACGGGCGAGTGGGAATTCAAGCTGAAGCAGATGGAGCGTGGCGGCATCTCGCGCGCGGCCTTCATGCAGGAAATCCGCGGCTTGACGACCGACCTGGTCACGAAGGTGCGGGGCGGTATGGGGCGCGAGGTGCATGGCGAATTCCGTCCGCTCGAGGTGGCCTGCCCGCGCTGCGGAGCGAGTCCGTTCAAGGAAACTTTCAAAGCCTACGAATGCGATGGTTGCCACCTGCTCCTCTGGAAGATGATGGCGGGACGCGAGTTCGAGCGCGACGAGGCGATCACCCTGCTGCGCGAGAAGCGCGTGGGGCCGCTGCGCGATTTTCGCTCGAAGATGGGGCGGGCCTTCAACGCCGTGGTGGTGCTCGGAGAAGACTTCAAGCAGAAGTTCGATTTCGAGGAAGACTCCGCGCCGGCGGGCGAGCCGCCCGAATACGTCAATTTGGAGCCTCTCGGCCCATGCCGCGTTTGCCAGCAGGGTGAGGTCTATGAGACGGCGACGCACTTCCAATGCGAGAAGACGCACGAGAAGAAATGCACTTTCCGCATGGGCAAAGCGATCCTCCAGCGGACCATCCCGCGGGAGCAGGCGGTGAAGCTGGTGCTGACCGGGAAGACCGATCTCCTGCCGCGGTTCATCTCGAAAAAGGGCCGCCCTTTCGCCGCCTATCTGGTGTTGGAAGAGAGTGGCAAAGTGGCGTTCGAGTTTGAGAAACGCGACCCCGCCAAAGCGAAAGCGGGCGCGCGATTTGGGGCGCGTCCGGGAGCGAAGGCGCCCGCCAAAACGGCTCGCGCTTCCAGAAAGACGGCGGGTGCGGCCGCCAAGTGATGTCGCGCTCCGCTCCAACGAAGTCAGCTCAAGCGCAGCCGCACGGCGTCCCAGAGCATACGGGCGCTGTCCCGGATGATTTTGACCTTCGATTCCGGGGAGTTGAGCCACTCGACGGGGAGATCGCACACGGTGAGGCCGAGTTCCCGCGCCAGGACGAGAACTTCCACGTCGAACGCAAAACCATCAAGCCGCTGACGGGCGAAGATCGCCTGCGCGGCCGCGCGGCGGAAGCCCTTGAAGCCGCATTGCGTGTTGCGGATCTCAGTGAGCGCCAGGGCAGCGAGCAGGCGATTGAAGGTCTGCCCCATCGAGCGGCGCAGCCACGTTTGCGCCCGGGTGATGCGCGACCCAGCGTGCTGGCGATTGCCGACGAGCACGTCGATCTCGGGATGATCGGCGAAACAGGCGAGAAAAGGGCCGATTTCGCGCAGCGGCACGCTCAGGTCCGCGTCCATGTAGAAGATGAAGTCTCCGGTCGCGCGCTGCATGCCGCTGCGGACTGCGTGGCCTTTGCCGCGCTGTGGCCCGTTGTCGATCACTTCCCAGCGAATCGAGGGATGCGCCGTTCGCTCCACCACTTCGCGCGCCATCTTCAGCGTGCCATCCGGGCTCGCCTCCACCACAACCAGCACCTCCAGGCCGCCCTTGAACTCCCGCCCAAATTTCCCGAGCTGCGCCAGGGTTGGCGGCAAGCGCCCCGCCTCCTGGTAGGCCGGAATCACAATTGAGAGATATGGCGCCATCAGATCGCGCGTTCATTTGGGGGAAGGGTGAAGCGGCTTCAAGGTTGAAAGCGCCCGCGGGCGCACGGAGGACCTGAAGATGGACGCGGTCGTGCTTCCACCTCCGCTGCCGCGCGCCGAAGTCGCTGGCCACACCGTGCTTCGTCTCTGGCCGGAGCTTTTGATCCTGCTGCTCGCGGCGGCCCTGCGTCTGGTGCTGCTCGACCTGAAGCCGGCGCACTTCGACGAGGGCATCAACGGCTACTTCGTCGATCAGATGACGCACAACGGGTTCTACCACTATGACCCGACGAATTTCCACGGGCCGCTGCACTTCTATGTGCTGTTCCTGTTTCAGACGCTGCTCGGCCGACACGTCTGGGTGCTGCGCCTGCCGGTCGCGCTCTGCTCGACGGCCTGCGTGGCCCTGACGCTCGCCTACCGGCGCTACTTCTCCGTGACGACCTGCCGCCTCGCGGCGCTCGCCATGGCGGTCTCGCCAGCGATGATCTTTTATGGGCGGTACGCGATCCACGAAACCTCGCTGCTGCTGGCCCTCATGGGCACCGTCTGGGGCCTGCTTGGGATGTGGCAGCGCGGCGACCGGCGCGACCTTTGGGTCGCCATCGCTGGAGTGACGGGGATGATTTTGACCAAGGAAACTTACGTCATCCATCTGGTGGCGCTGGGATTGGCCGTGCCGGTCACGATGGTGGTGGAAAAGCTCTGGCCCTCATCCGAGCGCCGGCCCGCGCAGCAACGGTGGGACCGGCGCGATCTGTGGAAGGCGCTTGCGCTCAGCGGCGGAACGCTGCTCTTTTTCTACTCGGGTAATTTGCTCGACTGGAGTTCGCTTTTCCCACCGCCCGCAGAGGGGAAATGGGCGCTGCCGAGCGTCATCAGCGCCTTCGATTTTTGGACGCACACCGGCACCGGCGGCAATGGGCATGACAAAGACTGGTCCTATTGGCTGACGTTGCGCCCCTTCCATCTGCGCGACCTGCTGCGAATGTGCCCCGGCCTTTTCCCGCGCTACGAGTGGCCTGCATTTCTCGGGCTCTGCCTGTCGCCGCTGGTCCTTTGGCGGCGGGCGACTCGCTCCCTGCGCTGGGTGGTGATCGCCGGCGGCGGGACGCTCGTGGCGTATTCGATTATCCGTTATAAGACGCCCTGGTGCATCGTGGTGTTGCTCTGGCCGTTTCTCTTTCTCTTCGGCTTTGTGATCGAAGCGGCGGCGCAAAGGCTCCATCGCTGGGTCGCCTGGTCGCTGGCAGGTGTGCTGCTGGCGCACTCCACCGCGCAAGCTGTGCGGCTCAATTTCTTCGACTACACTGATGCCGATGAGCCGTACGTCTATGTGCAGACGATGAACGACATCCGCAAGCTGCTCGATCCGCTGCACCTCCTCGCCGCCGAAGACTCGATCAACTACCACCTCAAAGGCTGGCTGCTGTTCACATCCGGGGAAGATCATCCGCTGCCATGGCTGCTGGCCGATTTTCCACATGCGGGCTTTCTCACCGAGACTTCGCCGGCCCGGGAGATGGATGCCGATTTTCTCCTCATTCAGGATCCGTTCGTGAGCGATGTGGAGGACCGGCTGCACGAGCGCTATTTCCGCGAAGTCTTCACGCTGCGCGGCAACTCCGACGTCACGGGCAACCTCTACTTCCGCGCCTCCACCTTTGCGCGGCTCTTCCCAGGCCGCGTGCCCGAGTTTGAGCCGTTCAGCGCGCCGCTGAAGGAAAAGGCAACCCCTGCCGCCGGCTCACCAGAGCCCGCGCCCGCGCAATGAAGTTTATCGCGCCATGTCTCTACGGAGTGAGTGCGGCGGTGCTGGCGGGCGTGGCCCTCGGCTTTGCGGGTCATGGATTGCACCCGGGGGCGGCTCGTCTGGCTCTCGCACTTGGAGCGAGCGTCACAGCCTACGGCTTCTGGGAAGCGCGTGCCGTCTCTCCACCGCGCCGCGCCTTGAACGGTTGGGAGTGGGCGGCCATTGGGCTCTTTTCGCTCTTCTCCCTCCGCGCCTTTCTCTGGCTCGTTTTTTGGAAAGGCGACGAGATCCAGGTCCTCTCACCGAACAACCTTGGCGACCTTTCGCTTCACGTAACCTACATCCGCGAGCTGGCCAACGGCGAGCCCTTCTGGCCCGACAACCCCATCTTTGCCGGCGCGAAGCTCACCTACCCGATCGGCATCGATCTCTTCCACAGCCTGCTCACCCTGGCGGGCGCCGACTTGTGGCGCTCCTTCATCTGGATCGGCCTCGCGGGCGCTTTGCTCAGTGGCGTGGCGCTCATGCGCTGGGGCGGCGCGTTCACGCTGGCCGGATTTCTCTGCAATGGCGGGCTCGCCGGGCTCGCGATCTTCTTTCCGCTCCGGCACGCCGGGAAAAACTGGATGGAGGATTTCATCGTCGCGCGTTTCGCCGACTTCCAGGCGGAGTTCGCCTGGAAGAGCATTCCGCTCGCGCTTTTCGTCACGCAGCGCGGCTTCCTCTTTGCGCTACCAGCGGGACTGCTGCTGCTGTGTTCGTGGCGCGAGCGCTTCTTCGGGCCGGAGCGCTCGGTCGGCGAGAAGCGCGCTCGCGGCCTGCTGCCCCGCTGGGGCGAATGGCTGCTGTACAGCTCGCTGCCGATCTTCCATTTCCACACCTTCCTTTTCCTCTCCGCGCTGCTCGCTGTGTGGTTCGTCGTCCGAGGCGCTGCGCGGAAGGAAATCATGCGTCTTGTTGGGACCGCTTTTCTGCCGGCGACCATCCTGGTCCTCCTGATCACCTCCTCGTTCCACGGCCCCAGCGTGCTCGGTTGGAAGCCCGGCTGGATGCAGGATGACCCCGATTTTCTCAAGTGGTGTACCGAGCATTTCGCGGGTGCAGCCGCTCAGCCTGAGGCAGACGCCGCCTTGACGGCCGAAATCGCTCCTGCCCTTGCGTCACCTCCAAGTCCCTGGCTGACGCGCCCCGCATTTTGGCTAATCAATTTCGGCGCTCTCCCCTTCCTGGTGGCCGCGCTATGTGCCCAAGTCTGGCGCGATCCCACCGCCCGCGAGGAGCGCGCCTGGCTGGGCCCAGCGCTCGGACTTTTTGCGGTCTGCCTCTTCGTGAAGTTCGCTCCGTGGGAGTGGGATAATACGAAGCTGATGGTCTGGTCGTATCTGGTCGTTTTGCCGCTTTTGTGGCGCCGTCTTCTCCTGCCGCTGCCGGTCGCCGCCCGCGTGCTCGCGTGCGTGGCGCTCTTCGGCTCGGGATTCATCAGCCTACTCGGTGGATTGAACGGCGGGAAACCAGTCGAAGGTGAAGTCACCGGCCCGCTGCCCATCGGCAACACCATCGCGGAACGATCCGAGTTGGACGCCATCGCGCATGATCTTCGCGACGTCTCGCCGCGCGCGCGCTTCATCGCCCATCCCAACTACAATCATCCGCTCCTCCTGCTCGGGCGCAAAGTCGCCATTGGCTTCCTCGGCCACGTCTGGAGTCACGGCTACGATTGGCAAACCGCACCCGCCCGGCTCACCTCGATTTTGAACGGCGAGCCCGGCTGGCGGGAAATGGCCGCCACCTTCGACGCCCGCTACCTCTTTTGGGGCGCCCAGGAGCGCGAAGCTTACCCCGACTCGCCGCAGCCTTGGAAAACCGAGGCGCGTCTTGTGGCCTCTGGCGACTGGGGCGACGTGTATGATCTCACCGCCAAACCGTAAGGGCGGGCATTCTTTCCCCGCGTGGCACTGCATTAGCTTTCTCAAGGGGTCATGGCCCGTATCGATTCGTTTTTCAAGTTCATGAAGGAGCAGGCCGCTTCGGACCTGCACCTCGCCACCGGCAATCCGCCGATGCTGCGCATTCATGGCGAATTGGTCCGCATCGACATGCCGTCGCTCGAAAACGACGACCTGAAGGCGCTCGTTTACGAGATTGCGCCGGAACACAAGATCAAACTCTTCGAAGAAACCGGCGATGTTGATTTCGGCTACGAATTTCCAGGCTTCGCCCGTTATCGCGCCAATTTTTTCAACCAGAAAAACGGCATTTCCGCCGTCTTCCGCCTCATCCCGAGCAAAGTGCTCACTTGCGATGAACTCGGCCTCCCGCCGGTCCTCCGCAAATTTGCGCTGCTGAAAAAAGGGCTCGTCGTCGTGACCGGCCCCACCGGCTCTGGAAAATCGACCACGCTGGCGGCGATGATTGATTACGCCAATTTGCAGCGGAAGGATCATATCATCACGGTCGAGGATCCGATTGAGTTCGTGCATCGCTCGCAGCAGTCGCTCGTCAATCACCGCGAAGTCGGCATGCACACCAAGTCGTTCGCGTCCGCGCTCCGCGGAGCCTTGCGCGAAGATCCCGACATCATTCTCGTCGGCGAAATGCGCGACTTGGAGACCATCGAACTGGCGCTCACCGCCGCCGCCACTGGCCACCTCGTTTTTGGCACGCTCCACACGCCGAATGCGCCCAAGACGATTGACCGTATCATCGATGTCTTTCCCGGTGGCCAGCAAAACCAAATTCGCTCGTCGCTGGCCGAGTCGATGAAGGGAGTCGTGGCGCAGAACCTTTTTCGCCGCATCGACAAGCCGGGCCGCGTGGCCGCGCTCGAGGTGCTCGTCGTAGATACCCCGATCGCCAATCTCATCCGCGAGGCAAAAACGCACCAGATTCCCGGCATGATGCAGGTCGGCAAGAAAAAGGGCAATCAACCGCTGGACGACGCGATCACCGAGTTGCTCCGGGCGGCGAAGATTTCGCCGGAAGAGGCTTACGACAAAGCCATGGATAAGAAGAAATTTCGCGCCTTCCTCAAAAATCCGCCGGACGACTGGGAAGATTGAAACCTCACGCCCTCCTTCTATGAAAGTCTTCGTCGAGCGTCATTCCCGGATCCGGCTCCGCGCCGCCTGTTCCCTCGCCCGCGCGCGCACGCTGCCGCATAATCGCGCCTTTTTCGCGCCCGGACTGCGCCGCCTGGATCACTTCTCTTTCGTGCACGCGCCCGCTCAACCTTAGCCGCCATGCGCCGTCCTCAACTCGATACGATTCTGCATGCGATGCTGGCGTCGCATGCCAACATCTCCGACCTCGTCTTTGCCGTCGGCAAGCCGCCCCAGGTGGAGACGGATGGCGAACTGCGGGAAGTCGCGCTTCAGCCTGCCCTCGCGGCCCTTTCGCCTCACCAAACCGAGCAGATCGCCCTCAATATCATCGGCGATAATCGCCGCCTGCTGCGCGAGTTGCTGACCAGCGGCGCCTGCGACTGCGCCTATTCGCTGGAGGAGCGGCTCCGCTTTCGCGTCAACATCTACCGGCAGCGCGGCTCATTCTCGATAGTCATGCGGCGCACGCAGATGGAAATGCCGACCCTCTCGGGGCTGGGTCTTTCCCCAGTTTTCCGCGATCTTTGCCGGGAGAAAAATGGGCTCGTGCTGGTCACCGGCGCCGCGGGCAGCGGCAAAACGACCACCCTCTCGGCGCTCATCGACGAGATCAATGCCACGCAGCCCGTGCACATCATCACGCTCGAGGACCCCATCGAGTTCATCCACGACCAAAAGCGGGCGACTCTCTCCCAGCGCGAACTCGGCACCGACTTTTCCGACTTCCAATCCGGCCTGCGCTCGGCGCTCCGGCAGGGCCCAAAGGTCATCCTCGTGGGTGAAATCCGCGACCGCGCCACCTTGGAAATCGCGCTGAGCGCGGGTGAGACCGGCCATCTGGTGCTGACCACGATGCACACCATCAATGCCGGCCAGACCATCAATCGCATTGCCGGCATGTTCGACGCTGCGGAACAATCGTACATTCGCCTGCGCCTGGTGGAGAGCCTCCGTTACATCGTCTCCCAACGACTTGTGCCAAAAATCGGCGGAGGGCGTCAGCTCATCCAGGAGGTGATGGGCTCGAATCTCCGCGTCCGCGAAGCGATCGTTCAGGGCGAAGGCGAAGGGCGCAGCTTCTACGACATCATCGATGCCAGCACCGCCTTTGGGTGGAACACCTTCGACCAGTCACTCATGCGCGCGACGCTCTCCGGCTTTGTGGCCGATGAGACGGCGCTCCTGTACGCCACCAATCGCAACAAACTGACGCGCCTCCTGGATGATGGCCGCAAACAGCAAGGAGCCCAGGCGCCCGTGGTTGCCTCACATCCTGGGCTGCGCCTCTCCGCTTAACTTCCGCTATGAATTTCCCCGCTGGCTTCGAGCCTCATCACCGCTTTGATTTTTTCGAGGCCGGCGACAAAACCGCCCTGCTCTGTCTCGACGTGCCGGAGATGCAGCGGATGGGGATCGAGCAGCTCGATCAGCTCGGCTACAAGGTTCACACCGGACTCTTCCTGGATGACAGCGTGCTAAAGCTGCGCGCCCATCCCTACGATGTGGTGATCGTCTCTGAGCATTTCGCCGGCAGCTCACTCGACGCGCATCCCATTCTCATCGAAGCCGCACGCCTCCCGGCCAGCCAGCGGCGTCGGCAGACTTTCGTGCTGCTCGGTTCGGGATTCTCCACCAATGACGAACTGGAAGCATTCGCCCACGATGTGGACCTCGTCGTCTCGCTGGCGGATTTCGCCAATCTGCGGCCTGTCCTGCGCCGAGCCGTCGCGCGCGGCGGGGAACTGACCGCGCCATTGCACGAAGTGCTCGGGATTCTCGCCTCCGAAGAGCGGCGCGGGCTGCGAGCCTAAGCGCCGCATTTAGCTTGCAGCCAGGTGGCGCTCTCCGCAGGTTGGCAGGAAGATGAAACGCACCTCACTCCTGCTCACCGCGGCCCTCCTGCTCCTCCCGATGCCGCGTCTGCTGGCTGGCGACCCCAAGGTGGAATTGCAGGAACTCGTCGAGAAGGTGAAGACCAAGCTCAAGGCGGGGCAGCGGACCGAAGCGGATTTGGCCGACGAACTGAAAGGTTTCGATGCGCTCCTCGCCGCGCACCAGAGCGAGAAGACCGAAGATGTGGCGCACATCGCGATGATGAAAGCCATGCTCTACGCGCAAGTCTTCAGCGATGAAGACAAGGCAGCGGAGCAACTGAAGAAGATCCAGGCAGATTTTCCGGACACAGCCTCGGCCAAACAAGCGGGCGGCATCATCGACTCCTTTGCCGCACAGGCCGGAGCGAAGAAAATCCAGAAGAGCCTGGCGATCGGCTCCGCTTTCCCGGATTTTGCGGAGAAGGATCTGGACGGCAAACCGCTCTCACTCGCCAACTACAAGGGCAAGATCGTGATGGTCGATTTTTGGGCGACCTGGTGTGGACCGTGCAAGGCGGAGTTGCCCAACGTGCTCGCGGCTTACGAGAAGTTTCATAGCAAAGGCTTTGAGGTCGTCGGCATCTCTCTCGACGAGGACAAGACGAAGCTAACCAATTTCCTCAAGGAACAGAAGATGGCCTGGCCGCAATATTTCGATGGCGCTGGCTGGCAGAGCAAATTGGCCGCAAAGTACGGGGTGAACAGCATCCCCGCCACCTACTTGCTCGACAAGGATGGCAAAATCCTTGCGAAAGATCTACGTGGGCCAGCACTCGATGCGGCGCTCACGAAGGCGCTCCAATAAGGGTACCTGCCCGGTCCCTTGCCCCCACATCAACCCCTTCCGAACTGCCGAGGGCGGCCCACGAACCTTCCGCTAGCGTCGCGCGCTGATCTTTACACGCTTGCTCACCCAGCTCGACCCCGCGCTAGACCTTCGCGCTATTTGAGCTGCCAGTTGCCGATGTCATCATCGGTATTAGGCTGCTTATCGGGTCCGGCGGAGTAGAGATCGTACGAGCCTTTGTTGTGCGTACCGGGATTCTCGTAGTAGTAGTCGTTGTTCCAGGAGTCCTTCGGCAGGGAACTCATGATCTGGACCCAGGCGCGCGGGCGCGGTTCGCTGGTCGGCTTCTCGACGAGCGCCTTGAGTCCCTGCGCCGTGCTCGGCAGCGTCCCGGCGAGCGCCTCGTACGAGGTAAGCGCGGTTTGGAGAGAAGAGATGTCCGCCTGCGCCCGGCCAACCTTCGCCACATCAAGCGAGCCACGCATCTTGTAGATGGCTGCGCCGAGCAGGAGCATGATGATCGAGACCACCAGCATGATCTCCAGTAAAGTGAATCCGGCAGCGGCAGAGGAAGGCGAACGTCTCATAGGGTGAAGAGCAACGTACGCTCAACCCCGACTTTCGTAAAGAAGCGCCACGGCTTCTGGAGCTGAACTCCTTTACGGCGCAACGGCGCCTTCCCAAGGATACTTCAACTGAATCTCCACCGCGCGCACGGCGACAGGCTGTGCCTCGGAACCCAGCAGCAGAACCAGGCGATGAACACCGGTCGTCAACGACGCTGAGGGAACAATCTTTTCGCAATGCAGCCAGCCGCTGTAATGGTAGCGCACCTCTGCCTGCCGGGGCAGGACCTCGCCGCGCAAGGCGGGGTCCGCCAGGTCTGGCAACCGAAAAGTCGAGGCGCCGAGCGCCAGGCCATCGAGCATCACCTCGGGCGCGGCGGCGAGATCGACATTCAGCACGTCGAAGGAGACGACCGCCAGGAGCGGCGGTTGATCGATCTGGAAGTCGAGGACGACCGGAGTGAGCGGAGAGAGTTTGACGGCCTCGGCGAGCAGCGCCGCACGCACTCGGCCAAAAAGATACGAGTCGTCGGTCTGCGGTGACGACATCGGTGGACGGCCGAATGGATCGAGAAACTCGGGGCTTTGCGCAAAATCGAGCGCCGCACGCGTTTGCACCGGCGTCGCGGTGCTGAGAAAAGCGCCATGAATCGTATGCCCATCGTTGTTCACCGCAATTTCCACGTAGTCGAGATCTTCGGTTGGCAACAGCAAGCCAGCCGAATTGGGCAGCCCCAGGCCCGTGCCGAGCGGACCCGAACAGTACCGGCGCACGCCCGTCTCCGTCCAACCACTGACCGTCGGCAGCGCGGCGGGGTCGTCGTCGAAGAAGAGCCGCAGATGCAACTCCTTGTTGAGCGCGCCAAGGCGGCGAAAGCGCAGACGGAAGATAGTCGAGTGCGGATCCCCAATCGGCCAGCGGGGATGCTCGCTGACGATCGACTCCAGCCAGACGGGCAGCGCGATCTGAGGATTGGGCCGGGAGAGTGCTCGGAAATCGAGCCAGACCGTAAAGGGAATCGGCTCCCGCCGCAGTTCTTGCGCCGACGCCGGTGCCGCGCAGAACGCAAGAATCAACCAGCCGCCCAGCGCCGCAAAGTGGCGGAGTGAGAGCCGGGGGCGCGGCGAGGGAAGCAACATGGACGGCCTCCCGTTAACCTAGCGACCGCCGCTGCGCAAGCTCTGCGTCATCCCGAAGACCGCGCTCAGAATGCCATAGACGACAAAACCAACGACCGCCCCGACCAGGAGCATGATGACCGGCGGGATCAGGGTGGAGATGATCTTGACCTGCTTGTCCAACTCACGCTCATACACCTCAGCGATGTTATTCATCGTCTGCGCAAAGCGACCGGTCTGCTCCCCGACCGCCAGCATATCGACAAACAATTCGGGGAAAAGTTGCTGCTCCGCCAGAGCCGTTGACAGCGTGGCCCCATCTACCACGGCGCGGCGCACGTCCGTCATTTTGGCCAGCACGAAGGCGTTGCCCGAAATGTCTTCGAGCAGCTCAAGGGCTCTCAGGAGCGTGACCCCATTCTCCACAAGTGTCCCGAGCGTGCGCGCGAACTGCGCATAGAAGCGATATCGGATCACCAAGCTGTAGAGCGGCGCGCGCCAGCGAAAGATATCCCACGCCAGACGGCCCGCGGGCTCGCGCACGGCGGCGCGCCACGCGAAATAGAGCGCCGCCCCGCCCAGCAGGATGAACCACCACTCGTGCGTCAGGACGTCGTTAAACTTCAGCAATAACTGAGTCGAGGTGGGCAGCGCGCCGCCGACATCCTTGAAGAAGCCGGTCAATTGCGGAACCATCACCGTCGTGAAGATCGTGATGAGGCCGAACCCGGCGAGGACGAGGAGCGCGGGGTAGAGCAGTGCTTGCTGCACACGATCCCTCAGATCCTTCATTTCACCGAGATGGCCGGTAAGGCGGCGCAGAATATCGGCCAGCGCGCCGCTCGCTTCACCTGCGGCAACCATGTTGATATAGAGAGTGGAGAAGACGCGCGGATAGTCGCGCAATGCTTGGGAAAGGCTGCGTCCGTCGATCAGCGACTGATGCAAACCGCGCGACAGCGCATGCAGACGCGGGTGTTTCATGCGCCGAACGAGGATGCCGAGCGCCTCATCGAGCGTCATGCCCGCGCCAAGGAGATTGGCAAGCTGCTCGGTGAAGAGATGCTGCTGCGCATGCGACATCGTCGTAATCGCAACCGGCCCGGAGTCCTCGCCCGGAATGCGCGCGGTCGAGGAGGTTTGATTTGAACTGGCCGGCTGAGAAGCGCGCCCGGCTTCCTTGCGGCTGGCTTCCCACTTTTGGGCGAGGTTGCCACCTATTGGCTCCCCATCCCCAAGCAGCGCCTCAATTTTGATTGGGACGAAGCGTTGCTGCTCCACCTGCCGGATGGCGGCCGCCCGATCGTTAGAGGTCACTATTCCGTCAACCAGCTTCCCCTCAGCGCTCCGTGCCACGTATTTAAATTGCGGCATGTCAAAGGGGTGCCAACCATCGTGCCGAAAGCTTAACCGCTTATCAGCGGACTCTCTTCACTGCACCCGTCGGCGGAAAAGCGAAATTCCGAAGCTGCCCATCGCCAGCAAGACTAAGCCACTCGGCTCCGGCACATTGGCCAGGGTAAAATTCTTGGCACCCGCGATCGACGAACTGTTCGAGGTGTCCGGCCCAAATCCGCCAATGAGGATATGCGCACCAGTTTTCAACTGTAGTCCGTAATTAGCTTCGCCGTTGTTGCCCTGTGTCAGGTCTGAAATGTCGTTCACTTTGGTGTTCGGAACATCAGTGTCGTTCGGAAACATCCACGCATTGTTCAAGCTCTTGTCGAAATAGAAAATGCCGAGCTGGAACCCGGAATTGATAGTGCTCGATGGGCTCGTGTTGTCAGTGCCAGCAACGACAAAATAATAAATCTGCCGTCCAGCTATCGGCGAACCTGTGGTGGTCATTGACCCGCTCAGCCCGCCCGCAAAGGTCGTCCCGTCTCCTATTAGAGGAGTGGTCGATTGCGACCCATACTCAGTAAACTTCGAGTAAAGGTAGGAAAGATCGGACTTATGGGCAATGATGTCAGCATCATTGGCTGCCTGGTTGGTGTCGTTTGCCTCAAAAGTCCCAATATAGACGCGCGTCCCGTTTAGGAGTTCCTGCCCGGCAGCAACTTGGGCTCCCAACGTTCCCCCAAAGTTGTTTGGGGTCGCAGCATAGCTGAAGGCGCTCGTATCGTGGGCTCCGTAGTAGACCTGGCTGGCGATCGCATGCGGCGCAAGGGCGAGGCAAAGAGCGGCTAAGCGGAGGGAAAGAGCCGTTTTCAAGACGTGGAACATTAAGGCTCGAAACGGTCCTACAACGCCGCCGGATGCTGCGGAGCCACCCAGTTGAAGCTCGCGCCCGTCCGACGAACGAGAAAGGAACTGCCCACTGGGAGCGGAACACTCGCCATGTCCGTGTTCGTGGTATCTCCAACTTGCCGCCACCCATTCGCCCCCGCGTTGTAGTAATAGACTGCGTAACCCGATCCGTTGTAGATGAAAACTTGATCGGCGCTCGATTCGAAGCCCGCCGTCAGTCCCGTGCTGGAATTCCCGGTGTAGAGACCCGAAGAAGCCAGCGTCATCGGAGCCGCGTACGGATTTGCCAGGATGCTCAGCCCGCTAAGAACAGGAAAGGAGGTCTGCCCAGTCTTCACTGCTCCCATGAGAACGACGTTCGCCACGCCGCTGGTTTTCCGAGTAATCAATAATCCATCGTCAGGATACAGCACCGTGTTCGCTCGATCCGTCGTGTCATCCAACGGCGTCCGCCATCCCGGCGCACTGACGCTGTAGTAGTAGATTGCGTAGCTCCCGTCGGGCTTCAGGACTTGGATCGTGTCCGCTGAGGAAGCAAACCCGCTGGCTAGTCCGTTTTGGTTCGTGGTGCCAAAAACTGAAGCCAGCGTCCAATGCTTGCGCAGGCGGAAAGTGGGCAATGTCCCCGCCACGCCCGCTGCAAAATTTTGCGCGGTGGTGATCACGGTCGCCGTATTCGCCGTCGTCATCGAGACATCGTAAGTGGTCCCGATGCCGGGCTCGCCCGGAGGACCAATGATCTCCAGCAGATAAGGGTTGGCCGCGGTGCTATACGTGCCAGGGGTCCAACCGGCCGACGCGCAGGTGATCGTATTGGCTGTAGCAGCGGCACTGGCCACGCCTTGGAACTCCACCGGGCGCGCGAGCCCCAGCGCTGCGAAGGACAAAGAACTCCCTCCCGAGCCAGCACCAGCGATGCTCAAGGTGATGAAGCCCACCGGATCGGTGGCGACCGTAGTGCTTTGCGCGCAGGCGACATCGGTCGCGATCAGGGCAAGGGTGAGAAGGGACGATCGCAGGAGGGAGAACGACATAAAGAAGGAGGCGATTGGATGGCTACTTACACCTTCGCGCGCTGGTGGCAAGCACAACCTGCCGCGAGATGACGCCTCCTTCCAGAGCATTCCACGTACCTGTAAGCCGTCTCCCTGCTCAATTCAGCCCGAGTTTCCCCTTCATCACCCACATCAACGCTTTCACCCCAAGCTCCGCCACATTGAAGGGCTTGCCGATGAAGTCGTTGCCGCCGCTCAGATTTGATTGCACCCGGTTGTTGAACGAGGCCATGCCGGTCAAAAAGACGATGGGCGTTCTCTCGTGCAACGGCAGGGAACGGACGCGGTGGCAGACATCGAAGCCATTCATTTCCGGTAGGTTGATATCCAGAAAAATCAGGTCGTACGGATCGCGGCCGAGCACGGAGAGCCCGCCATGCGGCGTCTCGTGCCCCATCGCGTTGAGCCCGACCAGTTCCATGGCAGCGATGATCAATTCGCGGGCGCTCGCTTCATCCTCGATGATCATGATGTGCGCCGAATCGATCTCCGGGATGCGCGCATAGGTGCCGTCGCGCAGGAGGACGCAGAGGAAATCGACCGCCTGGCTGAGGGTGCGCAGGGCCAGCCCATCGAGCCGCTCGGGAAATTGCGCCGCGTTGTAAATCATCACCTCGAGCGCGCGCGTGATCGTCATGAGCGAGCTGCGCGAAAGGAGGCCGGTTTGCGCGGCCAGCCGATGCACCTGCTGCAGCAAGCCAAAGAGCGGGCGCTCATCGGCCCCGGCGCGCGCCAGATCGTGCAGCAGGTGGCGCATCTCGGCCACGCTGTGCTGCGCCGCTTCGACCGCCTCGAATTTCCACACCTCGCCGGGCAGCGTTGCCATGAGTGCGCCTTCATTTGGCACCGGACCCGCCAGGGCTTCGCTGACGTATTTTAGGAGTTCCCCCAAGGGGTTGCTGGTGGAAGAGAGCAGGTGGACGTCCTTCAGATCAGCGAGCTTCTGCGACAGCGTGTAGTGCGGCGTGGGCAGCACAGCGATTCGCAGGGAAGCGGCGGCTTCGGAGGCCCGGACAGCCTCGATGGATTGCAGAGCATCGCTCCCCGGCAGGAGCGGATCGAGGATCAGCAGATCAGGCAAATCAGCGCTGAGCAAATCCAAGCCGTGGCCGATATCGCGCGCCAGATCGACTTGCAACCCGGCACCTTCCAATTTTTCGCGATAGAAGCGAGAGAGGAACGGATCGTCGAGCAGGAGGAGAAGGCGCTTGGAATTCATAGGGCAAGCCGCGAGGCAGCGGTAGCTCCTTTGAGATTGCAAGAAGTGGGCCAGATGAGCAAAGAAGTGGCACAGGCGAGGCCTGGCACGCGCCGCTCCTTTACGGGGAAGCAGCGGCCGCTGACGGAGCGAGCGTCGGCTTGGCGAGGCTCGTCTTTTCTGGCCGTGCGCGGAACAGAATATCCACGACGTTGCGCACGTACTGCTCGTCCGGCAGCGCTTCCACGTCCGTCGGCGGAAACGTCACCCGTTCCTTGAAGTGTCCGACCAATTCGCGGAACAGCACCACGCGTGCCCCCGGAGCGTAGGTTTCCCGGCGCAGGAGCGCGCGCAAGGCGAGGCGCGCCTCCTCCGGGCTGACTCGCTGACGCAGCCGCGCGGCGAGGTGTGGAGAGCGGCGCAATGAATTGAACTTTCCCGCGAGCAACTGCTCGAGATTCGGCTCCGCGTAGCGTGGTGTATGCACCACGACCGTGCCGGCCGCAAGGTCGCCGAGCCGTTGCGCGCGGCGGCTCAGGAGCGCTGCCAATCCGCCAACCATGTACAACCCCGGCAGCGCATCGATCGCACGCAGAAGATTCCGCAAGAAAAGCTGCGGAAATTGCAGGCGCAGCCCATCCAAATCCAGCACCCGCAAGTGCAGCAACCGCTTGCCCACGGTCTGGCCGCGCCACAGCCACTCGAGGAGAATTCCGTACCCAAACGAAAGGACAAAGTAGGCAACGATGACAAAGCCTCCCGAGTAGTCACGATTCCCGAGGAGCTTGCCCGCGCGGTCCAGACCAGAGGCCAGAAGGCCGATCACGATAAAATCAACCATCCAGGCCATGCAGCGGGTGATCGGTCCGGCGAGCCGATAGGCAAAGACGACCCCCTCCGGAGTGCGGATCTTCAGTTCCGTGGCGAGCTTCACGACGCAGCAGCCGCCTCCACCGGCAGCGAGCGCCGCGACCCCAGAAACCAGATCAGGAGCGCCAGTTCGACGGAGCCAAAAGCAATCTTGAGCGAGTAGGGCAGCACCGGCTGATGATACTGCGAGAGAAAAGATTCCACCAGGCCGGCCCACACCAGCAGCACCGCGACGCCGCCGATGAGTGTTGCCAAATCACCGCTGATGGCCCGCAGCCGCGCCGCGAGTGAGAAGCGGCTGCCCCTGCCGATCAGCGCATGAGCCAGCACGAGCCCCGCTTGCCCGGCGATGAGCACGCTCGGGATTTCGATGACCCCGTGCGGCATCAGCCAGCCGAGCAAAAAGAGCGTCTGCCCGGCACGGATGTAATCAACGGCGATCAGCCCGAGGATGATGCCATTTTGAAACAAGAGCACGATGGTGCCGATGCCCCACGTCATGCCGAAGGCCATGCAATTGACCGAGACGCGGATGTTGTTGGTCATGAGTTGTCCGGCGAAGGTGGCGTGCGCGGCCCCGTGCCGATCCCTGGCGGCGCTTTCCTCGCGCGCCACGCGTTTGGCCGGGTCGCCCAGCAAATGGGCGAATTGCCTGGGGATGATCGCTCCTTTCGCCTCGTCATCGAAAGCCACTGCCAGCCCGCCGAAGAGCATGCCCGCGAGAGTAATCAGGCAGGAGACGATGAACGCCGCCGCGTGCCGGCGGAAGACCACTGGAAACTGCACGCCAAACCAGTGGAGCGGGCGCCAGCGCGGGGTGCGCGCGCTGCCGCCGTGAATCTCACCGTACGCCCGAGCAACGAGCGACTCGAGGTAGCGCTGCAATTCCGGCTCGGAAGCAAAGGTGGTGAGCCGCACCAGATCTGCCGAGACCTTTTGATAGAGGGCATGCAACCGCATTGCCTCAGGCAGCGTGAGGCGCCGCGCCGGATCCTCTTCCAGCAGGTGGAGGGTCTGCTCCAGCTCGTTCCACGATGGGCGCTCAGCGGCCAGGAAACGCGGCAGGTCGATGATCATGGCTTCGGCAGTATGCGAGTGGCAGGCGAGCCGACGCAAACGCGAACGGCGCCGCCTTCGGCCTTTGAGTTCGCTTCCCGGGACACGGGGCGCTGGCCATGAATTGTGCGCGCGCCCTTGTCACGGTGGCCGAATAGGGGTTCAACCTAGCGCCGCACTCATGCAAGACACCACGATCCAGTCGCTCGGCCCTTGCCGCTTTGTCTCGCCGCTCCGGCATCTCGGTTCCGCGACTCCCTTTCGCAACGACACGCAGCGCGTGCTCTACGACAACACGGCCGATGGCGGCTCGCTGCCAGTGGACCAGCGGGCCTCCTTTGAAGCGGCCGGTCCACGCGAGATGCTCTACTTCGATCCGCCCAAGGTCACGGCCGCCATCGTCACCTGCGGCGGTCTTTGCCCAGGGCTCAACGACCTGGTGCGCGGCATCGTGACCCAGCTTTCGACACGGTATGGCACCACCCGCATCTATGGATTCCGCTTTGGCTACGAGGGGCTGATTCCCGCCTACGGCCATCCGCCCATGGTGCTGCGCCCCGAATCCGTGGCCCACATCCACAACTTCGGCGGCTCCATCCTGGGCACGTCGCGCGGGCCGCAGAAGCCGGGCGAGATGGTCGATCTCCTCGAAGAGATGAAGATCGACCAATTCTACGTCGTCGGGGGCGACGGCACGCTGCGCGGGGCCTCGGCGATTACCGAAGAGATCGCCCGGCGCGGCCTGAAGATCGCCGTGGTCGGCATCCCGAAGACCATCGACAACGACATCGCTTATCTCGACAAAAGTTTTGGCTTCGAGACGGCCTTCGCCATGGCCGTGCAAGCGGTGCGGAGCACGCACGTCGAGGCAAGCGGCACCTTCAATGGCATCGGCATTCTGAAGCTCATGGGACGCGACTCGGGCTTCATCGCCTGCTATGCGGCGCTGGCCGGGAGCAACGTCGATTTTGTGCTCATCCCGGAGGTGGACTTCGATCTCGAAGGTTCGGCGGGGCTGCTCGAAGCACTGCATTACCGGCTCGGCAAGCGCCACTCCGCAGTCATCGTCGTCGCCGAGGGCGCCGGGCAGCATCTTTTCCGACCCGGCGACACCGGGCAGGACGCCAGCGGCAATGCGCGCTACGGCGACATTGGAATGCTCCTGAAGGACCGCATTGCCGCCTCGTTCTCCCGACGGAAGACGCCGGTCTCCATCAAGTACATCGACCCGAGTTACATGATCCGCAGCGTGCCGGCGAATCCTCAGGACAACGTTTACTGCTCGCAACTCGCGCAGCATGCCGTGCATGCCGCCATGGCCGGCAAAACTGGCATGATCGTCGGCCGCTGGCACTGCTCCTTTGTCCACCTGCCGCTCGACCTCGTGACCCACGGGCGCCGCAAGGTCGATCCGGACGGCGAACTGTGGCATTCGGTCCTCCAATCAACAGGCCAGCCGATGCGCCTCCGATAGCGGCGCGGCAGGTCCCGGCAACCGGCTCCGCGACCACGCTGCGCGGGGCCAAATGCAAGTGCAGCGATGCGGAAAGAACGTAGAGTCGCTCGCGAGATTTTATGAAGTTCCCTTGTCCAAAATGCGGTCAGCGACTCGAGGCCGATGCGGGTTTGGCAGGGCATCCGACGGCCTGCCCGAATTGCGCCCATTCGTTCATCGTCCAAGCGCCGCTGAGCGGGGTGCTGGAGGGAAGTGCCAGGACCGCTAGCCGCCAAGGCGCGGGACCGCGGTTAAGCACGACGCTACGCCCGGCGCGGGGAGCATCGCGTTCGCTCCAGCCGGCCAGCGGGGGGGCGGGGAAGTTCGTGATTTGGTTGATTCTGGCGGTGTTGGCGGTCGTGGGGTTCGTGCTCTACAAGTCGTCCGAAAGACCCCGTGTGAAGAAGCCGGCGATCGTCCAGGTGGCGCCTCCTTCGGCCACACCGGCTCCGGAATTGCCGCCAGCGCCAGTCCCAGCACCGGAACCGATCGCGCTGCCTGCCGCGACGCCCCCGCCGGTGAATCCGGTGGCGTGGCTGCGCGAGCACAAAGAGAGCCGCCCGCGCGAGGTTGCGCTGCTGAAGGAGACGGAATTTCCGGTGGTCCTGAACGGGCGCGTCTCTGGCTCGGTCAAAGTGCCCTCCGGCACCGTCGTTGAACTGGCGGAACTCACGGAGGAGAGCGCGGGGGTGGTCTATGCGGGGGGCGGGGCGCGTGTGCCAATCACCGCGACCGATCTGCGCCAGCGCGCGGAAGTGGCGATGAATAAGGCGAACGCCGCCGCAGCCGTGGCAGCCGCCGCAGCAGCTCACGCCAAAGAGACGCCCTCGAAAACCGCCGCCACGCCCGCGCCCAAGGCGACTTTTCCCACCTCCCCGAGTCTGCTGGCGATGACCGTCAGTTCCAAGCAGTCGCCGGAGACCTCGGTGCTGCAGCGCCGCGTCACTTTGGCGGGCGTCTCCGAGTTGCACATCACGGGTGAAGGCGACCCGATCGCCGGCAGCGCCTTCAATTTCACGTCCCCAGACGCCTGGCTCTTCCTCGAAAACGTCGCCCCTTCCGCCGCGGCGAACTTTCTCAATCGGATGTGGGTCAACGGCGCTCCCGCGGTGCGCGACGGCAATTTGCGCCTGACGCAGCACGGCAGCGGGACCGTGATCATGCCCCACGGCTCGGACTATCCGGCGATGTCTGTTTTCGAGGGAAAATCGTGTGCCGGAGCGAGCCTGCCGCTGCAATGCTACGTGAAATACGACGATGCCAAACTGGCGAAAAAGGCGATCAGTTCCTTCCGGCTCAAGCGCGGGTACATGGCGACCATTGCCCAGCACGAAAACGGCACCGGGCTCAGCCACAATTACGTGGCCCAGGATCACGACCTGGAAGTCAACTCCCTGCCCGGGGAATTGGATCACAATGTCCATGTCGTTCGCATTTTTCCGTGGCGCTGGGTGAGCAAAAAGGGAATCGGCGGTGGCATCTGGCAGAACCTGAACGTCGGCTGGTTTTACGATTGGAACATCGGCACGCAATCATCCCCGGAAATCGAATATGTGCCGATCCGACAGAATCGCTCATGGCCGAGCTTGGATCAGGATTGGAAAGCGCGTGGCGCCACGCACTTGCTCGGCTTCAACGAACCTGACCGGCCCGATCAAAGCAAACTCTCGGTCGCGGAAGCGCTCAGCGGTTGGCCGGAACTGCTCAAGACCGGCCTGCGCCTCGGCTCCCCCGCGACCTCGGATGGCGGCCTGGGATGGCTCTACGACTTCATGGACAAGGCCAATGCCTCGGGCCTGCGCGTCGATTTCGTCTGCGTCCATTATTACCGCGCTCATCCCAATCCGAGCGATGCGCGCGGCGCGGCCACCCAATTCTACGACTACCTGAAGGGGGTCCACGACCGCGTCAAGCGCCCGTTATGGGTCACGGAATGGAACAACGGCGCGAACTGGACGAGCGCTCCCAAGCCGACGGCGGCGCAGCAAAAGGCGACGATCGCCCGGATGATTGAGATGCTGGACAAGACGCCTTTCGTCGAGCGGTACGCCCTCTACAACTGGGTGGAGGAAATGCGCGAACTGAAGCACAAAGACGGCTCGCTGACTCCGGCCGGTGAGGTGTATCGCGACAAGGATTCACCGCTTTCGTACGTGCAAGCCAAGCCGTAGCCCTGCCTGGCTGCGCAACCCCACTTCCACCCGTTGCCCCACGAGCCGACCCTTGAAGCATCGCCTTATCGCGTTCCTTCGGCAACGCGCTCCGTGCTGATGACATTTCATTCCGCTTAAATGCAGAACGCTGAACTGTTCGTGAGCGGTGGGAGGCTTCCATGTTCCCGGTTTTGACTGCACCTTGATCCGGCGAGAGGAAATCGGCAGTCTCCCCACACAACCGGCTCCGCGACCACGCTGATCCCCTCCAGTTGATCGCGGGCCGCGGACGGCGTTCATCTGCACGTAATCGAGCAAAGCCGAGAAATACTCCGCCGCGTCGCCTTCAACGAACACCAATTTGTAGCGTCACCAAAGAGGCGGCCCCAAGCCCGATGCCGCGTATTGAAGCGCCGGGTGTAGGCGTTTTGCAGCCATTTCATCCCCTCGACCAAGTTCGGCTCCGGCGTCTCGATGACCAGATGGTAGTGATTACCCATCAAGGCGTACGCGTGAACGCGCCAACCGGTCCGCCCGCATTCGCCCAACGCCTTCAGAAAAAGCGCCGATCGGCGTCATCGCGAAAAATCTTCTCGCGACGGTTACCGCGCGCCATGACGTGGTAGTACGCTCCAGGAAATTGCAGACGCAGACTGCAAGCCATGACGCCTTTTCGCACCGCCGTCGGCGGCTGTGAAGATGAAATGTTGCCTGACCCGAAATACGCCTGAATACGCTCTTCAGCGCCGCGCAGTGACCGCCGGCGGCGGTGCGGCGCGATGCGTGCGGGGCGGTTTTGATTCAGCGGCGATGGATCAGGATTTCAGCAGTCGCTTGATCCGTCGGCTGATCAAATCTTAACCACTGTGATGTCGGCGCATACTCAGCGTTTCGGCTTGTTCGGAAGCCACCGAGCAGGGCGTCGTCAATCTTGGTTACACTCTTGAACAACTCCATCGCGCTCACCGCTTTCTTAACCTCTTCCGCCGTGCAGACCTTTACTTCGATCTCCGCCGAGCACTCCTCGAGCGAAGATGCGTAATCCATTGGGAACAACTCCTGATCTGTTTTCACGGACTCCCGCATCTCCGTCACGCTAACGCGCGCCTTACCTTCCGCATCAGTTAACTTTGCAATATGGTAGTCGTTTTTGCGGTGAGCAAAGATCGTTAGCATCAGCCCGATTCCAGAGACTGGGCACTGATCTAAAGCATCGACTACTTGGATTTCCAAGACTTTCGGGAACTGAAATATCGCGCTCATTGACCCAAAGGAAGGGGGCAAGCAGGGGTCAGTCAACATTTCTTGACAGGAGGGCGCTGGGCCTGCGCGGCGCGGCGGAGGATTTGGCTCACGTTGGCGGCGCTCCGCATGTGCAGGGCGTCGCTCAGCCATTGATTGGAAATGGTCGTCTGCTGGCGGATGGCCAGGGCAATCCGCACCTTGCGCGGATCGATGCCGGGCAGGTTTTGCAGATCGGCTCCTGCGAGTTTTTGCGTTCGCAGTCCTTCCGCCAGGAGTTCCGCGGCGCGGCGTGCGCTGTTATCGTGCGCGGGCGGGCTGCTTCGGTACGTGCGATCGGGGCGAAGATAGGAAGATAGGGGTCAGTCAAAACATCTGACCCCCGAACTTCCCCCTCTAGTGATCGAACCGGTCATTTCGCTCTCATATCAGAGAGCTTGAGCGTCTTAAGCTCGCTACGGGATTGAAAAGGCGCGACAAATGTCTTCTCCGGGCCTGCCCCCTCTTGGATCGTTAGCACAAGCTGGTTGTCGCTCTCGTAGAATATAAAGTACGCATCGATATATTTGCCTTTCTTAAGTAAAGCGAATCTAGCCTTCATCTCGGCGGTTGCTTTCTCACGGAAATTGGGAACTACTGTTGCGCTTGGCAGGGCAACCCCTTCCATCTGCCACGCGCTCCTTGTAGGTATCGGGTCCGTCAATCGGACGAAAGCAACCGGGATCGGCGGAAGATTTGGGTTGCCGTTAACCCATCTCAACACCTCGCGTAGACCCATCTCGACGGTATTGCCGGTTTCGGCATCTTCCGTATGAAAACCTGCTCCAGCGAGAGAAGTTGTGGACATAAGAATGATGGCCAGTAGGGCAATCACCGAGGGTCGAGGATTCATTTCGTTTTGCGACAAGTGCTGAAAATCAGGTTCGGAGAGTAAGTAGCGGAAAGTCAACGTTTTTCTTGACAGGAAGGCGCCGGGCCTGAGCGGCGCGGCGGAGGATTTGGCTCACGTTAGCACTCCGCATGTGCAGCGCCTCGCTTCTAGACAACCGGCTCCGCAACTACGCTGACCCCCTCCGGTTGATCGCGAGGCACGCGGAGCATGATTAGGAAGAACGTCGCCACGCCGACCAGAATCGCGCTCCACGTGAAGGCCGTGACGTAGCCCGCACGGACTTGCGAGGCAAGCGGTTCGGGAAAGGGTTGCGTGAATTCGGAGTAGTTTGCCGGCAGCGGCCAGACGGCGAGCTTGGGCCCGAGGTAGCGCCCGAGACTGCCCGCGGCGGCCATTAGGCCGAGCACCCGCCCTTGCGCCCGGCCATGCACATGGCGTGAGGACATCCCACTCAGCGTCGGCACGAGCAAGCCGTTGCCCAGCGCCATCAGGGCGCAGACCGCCAGGAAGACGGTGATCGAGCCCGCCCGCGGCAGCAGCCAGAGGCTGGTCGCCAGCAAAAGGCCGCCGATAATCGCCAGCTCCTTTTCGATATTGCGCTTGAGCAGCCGCCTCAGCAACCCACCCTGCACCAGCACGGCAATGAAGCCGACGTAGGCGAACGCGTAACCTGTGGTCTGGAGCGACCAGTGAAACTGATCCGTGCAGAAGAGGGCGAAGAGCACGTGAATGAAAGCAAAGCCCGTGGTGGAAACGAGCGAGGCGACCAGCAGCAGCGAGATGAACGCGCCGCGCCCGCCCGCGAAGACTTCCGCAAACGGCGCCGCCGCGTCGGGGTGCAGCCGGTGTTCTTCGCTCAAGGTTTCCGGCAGCGCCACGGCGATAAGCACCGCATTGGCAATGGAAAGCGCCCCCGCCACATAGAACGGCATCGCTGGGGAAATATGTCCCAGAATGCCACCCAGCGCCGGACCCAGGATGAACCCCAGGCCAAAGGCCGCCCCAATCATCCCCATGGCCCGCGAACGGTTTTCCGGTGCCGTCACGTCCGCAATGCACGATTGCGCCGTGCCGATATTGCCCCCCGACGCGCCATCGACAATCCGCCCGAGGAAGAGCATCCAAACCGAATTGGCCGCGCCCAGAATGACGAAGCCGGCCGCCGTCCCGAGCACGCTGATGAGCAGCACCGGCTTCCGCCCAAGGCGATCGGAGAGTTTCCCCATGAGCGGCGCCGAGACGAGTTGCACGAGGGAGAAAATGCCCACGAGCGAGCCGAGTTGGGCCGGCGTCATCTTGAAAGGGTCCGACTTCGCGTAGATCGGCAGCACGGGAATGACGATGCCGAAGCCGACCATCGTGATGAAGATCGTAAGGAAGATGATCCCGAGCGGCGAACGCGGGGAGTGCGGTTTGGTCATGGAATCAGAAGCGCGGGTTTCAGAGAGGAACCGCCGCCACGGCTAATGGCAGCCACAATGGCCTCCGCAGCAATGTGCGCCCCTCGTGGCGAGCGGGGCTGGCGCGCCGCCGCGCGTCATGAAACCGAGACCGCCCGTGATGACGCGGCGGATCGGGACTCCAGTTACCGGGTGCTCCGTGAGCGGCTCATCGAGCATGCTCTGGCGCAACTCGAAGCTCTCCGCGGGCGCCTCCGGGTCAGTGGTTTCATAAAGGTACACGGCCATGCGGAAAGAGAATCGGTTCCCGCGCATTGCGCAAGGCTCGAGGAAGACGGGCCGTCGCGGTGCGCCGCGCATTCGCAGTTTGCCCTCCTTGCGCCGGGCACTACCCTTGCGCTTCATGTCCTGGCGTCGCGCGTTTCTCCTCGGATTGGTCCTTGCGGCCAGTTGCGCCCTCGGGGTGGAGCCGGCGGATACCTCCGGCATGGTCGAAAAGCCGCTGGCCCAGCTCACCGACGGCATCACCTCACCCCTGGGTGAGCGGGCTCTCGCCATTCGCCCGGCTGACTGGCGCCACGGCGAGACCGCCAATTTCACCTTCCACTATTTCCATGAGGAGGTGGGCCGCGCCGTCGCTTCGGAAGCCGAGTTCTATTACCACGCCATCTCCGGCGAACTCGAGCGCGACACGACCCAGTGGGAGCGCAAGGGGCACGTTTTCATTTTCGAGGACAACGCCGACTGGGAGATCTTCAAAGTGGCCGGCGGGCTCGAGCCGTGGAGCGGCGGCATCCATCTGCAAAACGAACTCTTTCTCCCTCGCGACCCGCACCGCAAATTCAAGGGCAACGCCCTGGCCCACGAGTTGACTCACCTGATCGTGTATCGCTTCTACGGCGCCGGCGTCCCGCTCTGGCTCAACGAAGGGCTGGCCGAGTACACGGCGACGCGCTGGTACTCCTCATTTTGGCGCTCGCGTAACTACAACGTTCGCCCGCGCTCCTTCTCCGTCTCGCCGGAGAACTACCTGCCGGTGGCGAAGCTGGTGGCGCTTCAGGCTTATCCCGCCGCGGTCGAGGAGGTGACGACCTTCTATGCCGAGGCGGAGCGGCTCGTGCGCTTTCTGAGCGCCTCCGACAAGCATCGCTTTGCCCAGTTTCTCGAGACGATGTCCAAAGGCGCACGGTTTGAATCGGCGTTGGACAAAGCGTTCGGCTCCACGTTCTTCAATGTGGAAGCGCTCGAAAAGCAGTTCCAACCCTACGCCGAAAAAGATCATGTCGAAGCCCCTCGTTAAGCCGGCCTCCTGCGCTTCCGCTCGCTCTGCTCGGGCGGCCATCTGCCCGCTGGCCCGAGCGCGCAAGTCGCGCTGCCGACGCCCTATCCGCCACTCCGCTCCCGGCTGGGGCCACGCCGCTGCCCCGGCCTGCGTTGCCCGCCGCGCCGACGCCGTACGCGACGCGCCCTTTCCCGCGCCTCCCACGCCCGCTGCGCGGCCCGGCATGCCGCTGCTCCGGGCCACGCCCGCGGCGCGCCCTGCCTTCGGTTTTCCGACGCCTGCCGTCAACACTGCGCCCCCGCGCGAAATTCCACTCGTGGAGAAGAAAGTCACCGAACTCTCGAACATGGATGTCAGCAAAGACGGCCAGATTGCGCTCTCCGTCAATCCCGACAAATGGAAGCATGCCGAGACTGATAACTTCATCGTGCATTATCGGCGCGGCACCGAAGCGCAAAAGGTCGTTCGCGAGGTTGAATATGATCTCTGGTACGTCGCCACGGCTCTTGGCGCGACCAAGGATCGCTACACCAAGAAGTCGCATGTCTTTGTCTTTGAGGACGAGAAAGAGTGGAAAGCCTATCTTGACCAGTCCAACAACCCCATGAAGTGGGCGGCCAGCTTTGCCTATGGCGATGAACTCTTCCTAAACGTCCGTGGCGGCGGCAACACGGGTTCCGGCGCGACCTTCGATTCGCATACCCTCGCACATGAAACGACCCACGCCGTCGTCGCCCGCATCTTCCCGCGCCAGCATTGGCCGCTCTGGCTCAATGAAGGCTTTGCCGAGTACATGGGCGGCGCCAGCATCGGCGCGCGCAAAGGGCTCTACGCCAAGCGGTTCGAGCGCAACTTGCAGGCCGCCGAGATGTCGCTCGAACAGCTTGGCAAAGTGACCCAATACCCATCCGACGAGCGCTCCATCATGCAGCTTTACCAAAGCTCGGAAAAGTTCGTCCGCTTCCTGATGACGGAGCTGCCCAAGGAACGCATCGTCAAGTACATCGACACGGTGCTGAGCGGCAAATCGCTTTCTGATGCCGTGCTCGAAGTCTATGGCGACAAATTCAAGGACTGGGATTCCTTCCAAAAGAAGTACGACAAGTTCACCAAATAATGGCTGCTATAGCGAAACAGAAAGCCGAGTTGCGGCATTTCGCCGTGCTGGGCTCCGATGACGTCGAAGTCAAACGACTCGCCCGCGAACTGGCCCTCAAGTTGAATCCCCAAGACGCGGACGAGTTTGGCCAGGAGGTCATTGATGGTTGCGCGGCGAACTCCGATGACGCCGCGCAGAAGATTCACGACGCCATCAACGCGCTGCTCACCTTTCCCTTCTTCGGCGGAGCGAAACTCGTCTGGCTGAAGGATGCGAACTTTCTCGCCGATAATCCGATGGGCCGTTCCGCCGCGGTAACCGAGGCGCTCGAACAACTCGCCGCCACTTTGGAGAAAGGTGTGCCCGAACAAACGATCTTCCTGCTCAGCGCGTCGGAAACCGACAAGCGGCGCACCTTCTACAAGTCGCTCGCGAAGTTTGCCAAAGTGGAAACGCACGACCGGCTCGATACTTCCAAAGCCGGTTGGGAAGACGAGGCGGCGCTTCTCGTGCGGCGCCTGGCCGGCGAGCGCCAACTGCAATTCGCCGATGAGAGTCTCGAACTGTTTGTGCTCTTTACCGGCGGCGACCGGCGCATCGTCGCCAGCGAACTCGAGAAGCTCGATCTCTATCTCGGCCCCACCTCGCGGCGCGTCACGGAGGACCTCGTGCGCCTGCTCGTGCCCCTCTCCCGTGCCGGCATCATCTGGGAACTCGGCACCGCTCTCTCCGAGCGCCACGTGCGCCGCGCCCTCGGCTTGCTGGATCAACTGCTCTTCCAAGGCGAATCGGCCATTGGCATCCTGATCGTCGCAATCATCCCGACGGTGCGTAATCTTCTCCTCGTGAAAGACCTGATGACGCGCCACCGGCTTCCGAAGCCGGCGCAGCCCTTTTTCTTCGGCAAAACGCTGGAGCGCCTCTCGCCCGACGCGCTCGCTCATCTCCCGCGCAAGAAAGATGGTGGCCTAAATACCTTCCCGCTGGGCATCGCGGCGCTGCATGCGCAACGTTATGACCTGCCCAAGCTGCAAGCCGCGCTCGCTGATTGCCTGGAGGCCAATGCCAAGCTCGTCACCTCGGCGCTCGATGCCAAAACGGTGCTGAGTCAGCTCATCGTCCGCATCACCAGCTAGAGTATCGTGAAAGCCCTGGTCAAATCACACGCGGAACCCGGCCTTTGGCTGGAGGATGTGCCGGAGCCGCAGGTTGGCCTCAACGATGTTCTTATTCGCATCGATCGCACCGGCATCTGCGGGACCGATCTGCATATTTATCAATGGGATACCTGGGCGCAAAAGACGATCCCGGTACCGATGATCGTCGGCCACGAATTCGTCGGCGAGGTGGTCTCCATCGGATCGAATGTGGCAGACTTTCAAGCGGGCGATCTCGTCAGCGGCGAGGGACACGTCGTTTGCGGCCGCTGCCGGAATTGTCTGGCGGGGCGCCGCCACCTCTGCGCACACACCAGGGGGATCGGCGTCAATCGACCGGGCGCTTTCGCCGAATATCTGGCGCTGCCCGTCACCAACGTCTGGCATCACGCGCCGGGCATCGACCGCAACGTGGCGTCGATCTTCGACCCTTTTGGCAACGCGGTGCATACCGCGCTCTCCTTTGACCTGCTCGGAGAAGATGTGCTCATCACCGGCGCGGGGCCCATCGGCATTATGGCGGTGGCGATCGCCAGGCACGCGGGCGCCCGCTACGTCGTGATTACCAACGTCAACGACTTCCGCCTGGACCTCGCCAGGAGGATGGGCGCCAACATTGCTTTGAATGTCACCAAAGGCAAACTGGCCGACATTCAGGCGCAACTCGGGATGAAAGAGGGCTTCGACGTTGGTCTCGAGATGAGCGGCCACCCGTCCGCCTTTCGCGACATGATTGATAACATGGCGCATGGCGGCAAGATCGCCATGTTAGGCATCCCCTCGGAAGCCATGAGCCTCGACTGGAACAAAGTCGTTTTCAACATGCTCACGATCAAAGGCATCTATGGCCGCGAGATGTACGAGACCTGGTACAAGATGACCGTCATGCTCGAAAGCGGACTCGACATTCAGCCAGTCATCACCCACCGCTTTGCCTATCAAGAGTTCGAGCAAGGCTTCGCCGCCATGCAATCCGGCCAAAGCGGCAAAGTGATCCTCCATTGGCGAGCCTGGTGAGAACGCCACTCGAGAGAAATCCCGCCCTGAAAGCGGAGGCAGCCATGCCGGACAATGGTTGACCTTGAGCCTTTTCGAGGCAAATCCTTGCTCCTGCGAAGTGCATCATTGCCGTGTGGGCAGGCTGGACTATGCTATCCACTTTCACTCGATGCTTCGGTGCTGCCTTCCCCTGCTCCCGCTGCTTTTGCTGGCTCTCGCAGGACGCGCCCAGACGGCCCTGCGAGTGGCGGGTGCGACCCCGCTCGTGGCCCCATTCCAGTCGGCGGTCCCTTTGCTCGCCAATCAACAGATTGAACTTAAAGTCGCCGGCAACGGCACCAGCACAGCCGTCATCACCGCCGTCGGCGAGAACGACTGCGACCTCGGCATCACGACTCGCCCCGTGACGGCCGTGGAGCATTCAAACTACCCGGACGAGGCACTTGCGGAGACCGTCATCGGCTACCAGGCGCTGGTTTTTACTGTTTCCAACGATGTCTGGGGCGCGGGCATCCGCTCGCTGGGTCGTGCGGACATGCAGGCGATCTACGAGAGCCGCGTGACGGACTGGGCGAAGCTGGGCGGCCCCTCCCATCCCATCAAGTTCTTCAATCCCGAAAAGGGGAAAGGCGTATGGGAGTTTTTCGCCACCTGGCTTTACGGCGACATGCGGAAGGCTCCCATCGGAGCCGTTTTCGAGTCAGTGGAGACCGTGGAAGAGACGCGCAATGTGGTGGAATTCAATGGCGGTGCGCTGGCGTTGCTGCCGCCGGCTCGCGCCGATTCGAAGGGAACCCACGCTCTGGCGGTGCGGGATGAGGATGGGTCGCTCATCGCGCCGACGCCCTCAAACATCCGCTCGCATCGCTACCCGATCGTCCGGCCCGTCATCGTCGTCACGGCCTTCCGCCCGTCCGGGATTTACAAACAAGTCATCGACTTCATGCTCTCTGCGCAAGGACAGCTGCTGGTCAAAAATGCTGATATTGTGCCGGTGATGGAGGAAGAGCGGGAGTAGCCGCCCCGCCCTTCGCCAGGCCGTCGCGTTACGCTTCCGTCCCTGAATACTCCTCACTCCCAGACTCACTCCTCCTATGAAATACGGCTTTATCGGTTGCGGAAAGATGGCTTCAGCACTGGCGCGCGGGGCTATCAAGAGCGGCGCGCTCGCTGGTGAACAGGTGCTCTTTAGCGATGCGGTGCCAGAGGCCAGCGCGGCTTTGGCCCGCGAGACAGGCGGCCGCGCGGCGGCGTCCAATCGGGAATTGGTGCAGGAGGTGGAGACCATTGTGCTGTGTGTGAAGCCTGGGGATGCCCTGGCCGCGCTCGAAGAACTTGGCGAGGCCACTTCCGGCAAGCTGCTCATCTCCATCGTGGCCGGATTGACGATCGCCGCCCTGCAAGCGGCGGCGACGCCCCGGACCCGCATCGTCCGCGTGATGCCCAATACGCCGGCCCTCATCCATCGCGGCGCGTCGGCTTACTCGCTCGGACCGAGCGCGACCGAGGCGGACGGCGACGAGGCAGAACGGCTCTTCGGTTCAGTCGGGATCGTTTTCTGCGTCAAGGAGGAGTTGCTGGATGTGGTGACCGGTCTCAGCGGGAGCGGACCTGCCTTTATTTACCTGGTGGTCGAGGCGCTGGCGGATGGCGGCGTATTGATGGGCTTGACGCGGGGCATGGCTATGGAATTGGCGGCGCAGACCGTCTCCGGGGCGGCGGAAATGGTGCTCGAATCCGGGCAGCATCCCGCGGTCTTGCGGGATGTGGTCGCGAGCCCCGGCGGCACGACGATGGCTGGCCTTGAAGCGCTGGAGCAAGGCGGGGTCCGCGGCGCGCTGATGGCCGCGGTGCGCGCCGCGACGGAGCGGGCCCGCGAGCTGGGGAGGAGCTGAGGGGTGCGTGCGCTGCGAAAAGGCCTGCTTCCCGCCGTCGGGGCGCTGCTGCTCTGGGGGAGGGGTGCCGCCGCCCTTCCTGCGACCCCGGTGGCCTCTCCCACGCCCGTCCCGAAAGGCGCTACTCCGACGAAAGCCACCATCAAGGCGGTCAGACCACTTCCACCAGCGTCGCGCGCCACGCCACTCCCCAAAGCGGCTGCCTCGCCTTCTCCCCTGCCGGCGAGCCCGGCTCCGGCACGAATTGCCGCAGACGGCGCGCTCCCTTCGTGGCAAACCGCGCCGACCGGTTTGCATCCCGCCGAGATGCCTTCCTCCGGCGGAGTCCAGGTCTCCGAGGAAGCGCAGCGGTTGGCCCGGATCGCTGGCGGCGAATTCGAGAAAGGCGATCTCGCGGCGGCGCAACGAGACTTTGAGAAGGTGCTCACCCTCGTGCCCGGCAACCCGGCGGCGACGATCAATCTCGGTTTGATTGCCTATCGCCAGCATCGTCTGCCCGAATCCGAGACCCTGCTGCGACAGGTGGTCAAAAACAACGCGGAGGCGGGCCTGGCCTGGCTCATCCTCGGCATCGTCTATTACGAAGAGGAGAAGCTCGAGGCAGCCCTCGCCGCACTGGCCCAGGCCGTCTATCTTGAGCCAAAGGACGCTCGCGCCCACCATTACCTCGGCGTGATCCTCGGGCGCCGGGGCTGGCTTTCCGGGGCGGAGGACGAGATGCGCCGCGCCCTCGAATTGCAGCCCAATTACCCCGAAGCCCATTTCAACTTGGCCGTCTTTTATCTCCAGAGAAATCCACCAGCCCTCGAGCTGGCGCGCCGGCATTATCAACGCGCCCGGGACCTCGGCGCCGCCCCTGACCCGCAGGTCGCGAAGCTGCTGGAGGCGCCGTGACTGTTGGCCGGGACCTTGCCGGGCGGCGCTTTTCTTCCCCAGAGGCGGAATGAACGCTGCGGTTTTGGACAAATCCAAGTAACCTCTTTCGTTCATGAGCAAACAGATCGGCATCCTTACGAGCGGCGGCGATTGCCCCGGGCTCAATGCGGTCCTGCGCGGCGTCGTCCGTGCCGCTCATCGGCGGGGCTGGGAAGTCATCGGCTTCCACGATGGCTTCGAGGGCCTGCTCCCGCCCGCACGCTATGAACCGCTGACGACGCGTCGCACCGCGGGCACCATGCACCTCGGCGGAACCATTCTGGGGACGACAAATCGCGGCCATTTCGTGCCGCGCACGGGCGGGCATCAGCGGGTCGAAATCCCGCCGCTTGTCCTCGAACAGGCGCGCTTGACCCTGCGCGATCTCCAAATCGAGGCGCTGGTCGTCGTCGGCGGTGATGGCTCGCTCACGACCGCGCTCCGCCTGCACGAGCACGGCCTCCCGATTGTCGCGGTCCCGAAGACGATCGACAACGATCTGGATGCGACGGACATGACCTTTGGCTTTGATTCCGCAGTGGCTTGCGTCGCCGATTCACTCGATCGCCTGCACACCACTGCGACCTCTCACAAGCGCGTCATGGTCCTCGAAGTGATGGGACGCCACGCAGGCTGGATTGCGCTTTATGGCGGCCTGGCAGGCGGCGCGGACATCATCCTCATTCCGGAGATTCCTTTCACCTTCCAGGCGATCGCCGCCGCGGTGCGCGCCCGGGACGGGGAAGGCTGCCTCTCAACCATGATCGTCGCCGCCGAGGGGGCCAGGCTAAAGGAGCCCGAGGGTTTGCGCAGCCAACGCGGCGAGCCTCGCCGCCGCGGCATCGCGGAGATCGTGGCGCGCGAACTCACGGCTCAGACCGGCAAAGACACACGCACCTGCGTGCTCGGTCACTTGCAACGCGGCGGCGCCCCGACGGTTCTCGACCGCATCCTGGGCACCGGATTTGGCGTCAAGGCCGTGGAATTGATTGCTGCGGGACAGTTCGGACAGATGGTCAGTTCTCGTAATTACGAGATCATTGGGGTGCCGCTCGCAGAAGCCGTGCACCGGTTGCGGCAAGTCCCTCCGGAAGGTCAAATGGTGCGCACGGCGCGCTCCGTCGGCGTCAGCTTCGGCGATGGAGAAGACGGGATTGTCACTTGAGGTGGCCGGACAAGCGGGTAGAAGTTCCCTTCCCTATCTGACCCGCACATGCCGCTCTCTTCGCATCCTTTGCTCGCCTCGAGCCTCGCGCTCACCGCGACGCTCGCCCTGTTTCTCCCCACGTTGCGCGCGGCGGATACGCGCTGCTACGAAATGCGCATCTACACGGCGAACACGGGAAAGCTGGACGACCTGCACGCGCGCTTCCGCAATCACACCCTGCGCCTTTTTGAGCGCCACGGGATGACGAATATCGGATATTGGGTGCCCGTCGAGAATCCGGGCCAGAAGCTCTACTACATCCTCGCCTATCCAGGTTTGGCGGCGCGCGAAGACGCGTGGAAAGGCTTCCAAGCCGACCCTGAGTGGCAGCAGGCGAAAGCCGCATCGGAACAGGCCGGCGCGCTGGTGGGCAAAGTCGAGACGCACTTCCTGGAGGCGACCGATTTTTCGCCCGAAATCAAACCAGCCCACGCCCCCGAGCGACGGCTCTTCGAGCTTCGCACCTACACCGCCGCGCCCGGCCATTACGAGCAGCTTGTGCAACGCGGCCGCGACAATACCGAGTGGCTCTTCAACACCTATCACATCACCGGGATTGGGTATTGGACGGTCCAGCCGAATCAATCCGACGCTGGCAAATTCCTCTTCTATCTGCTCGCCCACGCGAACCAGCAGGCTGCCGAAGAATCGTTCAAAAAGCTTCGCGAAGATCCCGCCTGGGTCAAAATCAAAGCCGCTTCGGAGCGCGAAGGCTCGCTGACGGCCCCGCAGGATGGCATCACTTCTCTTTATCTGCTGGCGACAGACTATTCGCCGCTGCAATGAGCTTGCCTTGGCGACCATCTGTCGGGCTCGCCGGTTTGGTCACGTCCCTCCGAAAAGGCTTCCCGGCTTGCGGCCGAGGAGGCGCTGGGTGAGCAACAGCGTCAGGCCGAGAAAGAGCATCGCCCAAACGCCCAGGGCCGAGGCGACATAGCGGCCTTCGCCGAGTAGCTGAAACAGCTCATAAATGGCGCGCGTGATTGGGAAATCTTGCTGCCGCTGTGCCAGAAGGAGTGAATCGCTGACCTCAAGCATGGCAAAAGCGAACGCCAGCAACCCGCCCGCGATGAGATTGGCCATCACCAGCGGCGCCGTGACGCGGCGCAGCACGCGCCACGGGCTGGCACCAAGGCTGGCGCCTGCTTCTTCCAGCGAGACACTGGTCTGTTGCAGGCCCGCGGCCGCGGAGCGCACCACGTAAGGCAGCCGGCGCAAGCCATACGCGATGATCAGGAGAAGCGCCGGATCACGGGTCGGGTTCAAGGCGGAGAGCGGCTGGCCTTCCTGCGTAAGTGACAGAAAGCCGAAGGCCAGCACCAGGCCCGGCACGGCCAGCGGAAGCATGGCCAGCGTGTCGAGTAGCCAGGCTCCACGCAGTTTCCCGCGCACGAGAACGAGGGCGATGGCGGTGCCGAGCACCAGGTCCAGGGCGGTCGCGCCGCTCGCGTACTTGCAACTGTTCAGGATCGATGGCACCGCCAGTGGATGCCCCAGCGCGAACTGGTAATGTTCGAGCGTCCAGCGGCCTGGCAGGATGGAATGGTACCAGTCGCCAGCGAACGAAACGAGCACCACACCGAGGTGCGGCAGCAGTGCGCAGGCGGCAACGCAGCCGACGCCGCCTGTGCAGAGCCAGCGCTGGAAGGGAGAGAGCGCGCGCGGCGTGCGCGCAGTCGTCGCCCTGGCAGCTTGCACTGGGGCGCTGCCGGCGACGAGCCGGCTCAACAGGTAGAGCGCCGCGGTCGTAATCAGCATGACCGTGACCAGGGCGAACGGGAACGGATTGCCGCTGATTTCCTTGATCCCATAGAAAATCTGCACGGAAGTGACGCGGCTGTAGTCGAAGATGAGCGGCACGCCCAGTTCAGTGAACGCAAAGACAAAGACGATGATGCCGCCGGCAAACAGCCCAGGCCAGATTAGTGGCAGCGTGATCCGGCGGAACCTCCGCCAGCCGACGCAGCCCAGGTTTTCCGCGGCTTCCTCCGTGGCGGGATCCACCTTTGCCAAAGCCGCCGAAAGGTTCAGGAGCAGGATCGGGTAGAGATGGAGTGCATTGAGGATGACAATGCCCCAAAAGCGCCCGTGCCCCAGCCAATCGATCACGTCACCCGCAGGCAGGAGGCCCGTCTTCTCCAGGACGGAATTGACCGCTCCGTATTGACCGAAGAGTTGCCGCACGCCGATCGCCCCGACAAACGGCGGCAGGATCATCGGCGTGAGGAGGAGCCCGCCCAGCCAGCGGTCTCCGGGGAAACGCAGCCGATCGAGCATCCACGCCAGCGGCGTGGCGAGGGCGGCGCTCAGCAGCGTCGAGGCCAGTGCAAGATTAAAGGCATTCTCCAAGCCTTCGACGTAGATGGGATTGCGAAAGACTTCCGCCAGGAAGGCGAAGCTCGGCTGGCCATTCTCATCCGCCATGGAGCGCCACAGCACATTGCCGATTGGCCACAGGAAGAAGACGCTTAGGAAAAGGAGCGTGACCGCCAGGATGAAGCGAGTGAGGAGTTTTGGCACAGCGGGAATGGCAGAAGCCGTGGGGAGTGGGCTTTGGCAACTTGGGGTCAGAATTGGCGCCCGTCGCGTCCGCAGACGGCGCGGGAGCCGAATCCTTGAGCTATGAAATCGAACTTCTCCCCCGCTCTTTTAGCGGCCGCTCTGGTCGCTACGGTGAACTTCACGGCTATGGCCGCGGACAGCCCCAGCGGTACCCAGCAAGCCGCGGACACCGCTCCGCCGAGTGCGCCAGCCACGGCACCCGAGCGCGACGGGGTGGCGAAGCACGAGGGAGTCGTTTTCTTCATTAAAAATGGGGAGCGGCAGCGCGTGGAGAGCGAGTTGCGTCTTTCAGAAGGCATTGTGGCCCGTTCCAGCGGCCAGATCACGCTCAAGGATGGCCGAAACGTGGACTTAAAAGAAGGGGATCTTGTCACGCTCGAAGGTGAGGTCATCCCGGGCAATTCCGCGGCGGCTCCCAGCGGCGGCATCATTCGCACCACCACTGATCGTCCCACTTCCGGCACTCTCCTCCCCGTCGAGACCTCCGGACAAAGCAGCACCACGCAGCGGAGCGACGCCAGTCCGACGGGAGCTGCGCGCAATATGGCACCCACGCGAGAGAACACTCCGCTGCCCGCCACCGCACCCGGAGACGCCAGCAGCAGCGCTTCGGGCCTGACCGCTCCAGGCGCGGCCAGTGGCAGCAGCTTGGGCGCCGGCAGCAACAGTGCACTCAAGAGCGATGCACCGCCTACCCCAGCCACCCCGCCGAAGGGCCTGACCGAGCCGGACAAACCGGGCGTTCCAGACAAAGCCGATTAATTGACGAAAGGCGTTCCGCCTTCGCCGAGTCGGCCTTCGAGAGCGCGGTTTTGAGATCGGTGAGTTTCTGTGCGGGCAAAAAGCCGTGAGCCGCACTTCGGCTGGCTCGCCCGCCTTCGCGGTGCGAATCTTCTTGCGGATAGCCGCTCCCACCCGTGGCCGCGTACGTGTAGGCCTCGGGTGCATAGCACCGGTTGAATCTCGAATTTCATTGGCGTGATCGGCTTTCCTCCCTGAGGTCTGGATCGAAGGTCGTTGGGCAGCCACTCGTGCTCGATCATCGACTCCGCAAACGCCCGGTTGAGGGTGCCTTCATAAATCATCTCCGACGGTTTGTTCGCCGTCGCTCACTCTGCTTGTCCACGACCTAGACGACTCCGAAACCCCCGGTGAACTTTCGTCCCGATCATCCGGCTCGCTTTACTTGAATCACGCCAAACAAGAGATGGCGCTCGACTTGGCATGGCGACTCACCATCAACCGTTGCTCGCCTCACCGGGGATCTGATCTTCAGTAAAGACCCGCTCCTTCTGACCAACCAAAGTATGCCCAAAGCAAGCGCTCCCATTCCAGTTCGCTCGGGAAAAATCGAGTTCCTTAAGATCAACGCCGCGCCGCGTGATTGGCGCGATAGCTATCATTGGGTGCTCTCGCTCACGTGGCCGCGCTTCGCGCTCTTTCTCGTCGCCGGCTCCCTCCTGCTCAACACCCTCTTCGCCATTCTCTATGCGGTGGTGCCCGGATGCGTCGGCGAGATGGCGCCGGGCCGCTTTTGGGCGGCCTTTTTCTTCAGTGTCGAAACGCTCTCCACCGTGGGCTATGGTCACATGTTTCCGGCGACCTCCTACGGTCATATCGTCGTCACCGTCGAGATCTTCATTGGGACCGTCTGGTCCGCGGTCATCACCGGGCTTATCTTCGTGCGCTTTTCCCGCCCGACCGCACGCATTGTCTTCAGCTCGTCCATTCTCATCGGCAACCATGACGGCCGCCCGACTCTGATGTTCCGTGTCGCGAACTTGCGCCACACCAGCATGGTCGATGCCCGGTTTCGCCTCATCTATTCCCGCGACGAGACCGTGCTCGAAGGAGAGAAGGTCCGGCGTTTCCACCGGCTGAAGGTCTATCCCAAGCGCATGACGCGCTTTCCCGCGGCGCTCACCATTCGCCACACCATCGACGCCCAAAGCCCATTACATGGCGCTACCAGGGAATCGCTCGAGGCGCTGGACGCCTTCTTCCTGGCCGAAGTCACCTCCGTGGAGACGGTCATGGCGGCTGCGGTGCAGAGCGCGCAGGATTATGCTTGGAGCGATGTCCGCTGGGACGAGCGCTTCGTGGACATTTACGAGGACATTGACGATGGCCGAATGCAGGTGGACTACGGGCGGATTCACGAGACAGAGCTCGTGCCCGCCCCGCCCGCGTAGGCGGGGAGGCGAACTTCGCCCCTGGTGGTCTTCGCGGCGCTGGCGCGCGAGGTGCGCGCCGATCAAGGCGCTCAGCCGGCAGCGTCGGCGCGGTTGAGGGCGCTGAGGATGGCCTTGAGTGAGGCGCGTTCGATGCTGGTGTCTTCGGCGGCACCCCAGACTGATCGTCCGCCTGGGAGTTTCACCTGAATATAAGCGATGGCGCTCGCTTCAGCACCGCTGCCAAGGGCGTGCTCGCTGTAGCTCGCGACTTCCATGCCTGGCCCGCCGGGCAGGGCGTTCAGCGCCTGGCAAAACGCAGCGATGGGGCCGTTGCCTTCGCCGTTGATTTCGACGAGCTGCCCTTCGCGCCAGACCTGGCCACGGTAGCTCTTCCCGCCGCGCTGCGGGTCGGGACCGAAGCTCTCGATCTTCCAAGGCGCCTCGCGCTCCAGGTATTCGCGCCAAAACATGGCGCGCAATTCCTCGCCCTTCACTTCGCGCCCGAGCCGGTCCACCGCCTCATTGGCAATCGGGCCGAATTCGCGCTGCAACTCCTTGGGAAGGACGATGCCAAACTCGCTCTCCAGCAAGTACGCCACGCCGCCTTTGCCGGATTGGCTGTTGACGCGAATGACTTCGTGGTACTGCCGCCCGATATCATGCGGATCGATGGTGAGGTAAGGGACATCCCACGCGGGCTGCTCGCCGCGCGCACTTGCGGTCTGCCAGGCTTGGAGCCCTTTCTTGATGGCATCCTGGTGGGAGCCCGAGAACGCGGTGAAGACCAGTTCGCCAGCGTACGGCTGTCGCGGCGGGACGGTCATCCCGGTGCAGCGCTCGTAAATGTGGCGTAGCTCGTTGAGATCGGAAAGATCGAGCTGCGGATCAATCCCGTGCATGAAGAGATTCAGCGCGACGTTCACAATATCGAGGTTGCCGGTCCGCTCGCCGTTGCCAAAGAGCGTCCCCTCGACGCGCTCCGCGCCCGCGAGCAGCGCCAGCTCGGTCGCAGCCGTTCCGGTCCCGCGATCGTTATGCGTATGCACGCTCAGAATGGCGGAGTCGCGCGCACGCAAGTGGCGGCTGAACCACTCGATCTGGTCGGCATACACATTGGGCATCGCGACCTCCACCGTATCGGGCAGATTCAAGATGAGCGGTTGCTCGGGGGTCGGCCCCCAGACCGCCATGACCGCCTCGCAAATTTCGAGCGAAAATTCCACCTCGGTCGCCGAGAAGCTTTCCGGCGAATATTGAAACCGCACCTCGGTGCCGGCGAGCGATCCGACCCGGTCTTTGATCCATTGCGTCCCGCGCGTGGCGACCTGCACGATTTCGGGCTTCTCCATACCGAAGACGACGCGCCGCTGCGCGGGCGAGGTGGAGTTATAGAGATGAATGATGGCGCGGCGGGCGCCCGCCAGCGATTCGACCGTCCGCTGAATCAGGTCTTCCCGCGCCTGCACCAGCACCTGAATGGTGACATGCTCCGGGATGCGCTGGCCCTCAATGAGCCGGCGCATGAACTCGAATTCGGTATTCGAGGCAGCGGGAAAGCCGACCTCGATTTCTCGGAAGCCGCAGCCGACCAGCGCCTCGAAGAGCTCCAGCTTCTGCGAAACGTTCATCGGCACCGCGAGCGCCTGGTTGCCGTCGCGCAGATCAACACTGCACCATGTGGGCGCATGGGAAAGCGTGCGGCTCGGCCAGTGGCGGTCGGGCAGGTGAATGGGCGGAAACGGACGGTACTTGGAAAGCGAGTCGGCAAACATGGTCGGAGAAAGTTGACGGAAGAGAAAAGAAGAGGCCGGGGAACCGCTCTCCCGAAAACGCGGCGCCGCAGCAGACATGCCAGTAACCGCTCCCCACCACGACACCAGCGCGCGAAAGTTTCGCGCCCCGTCAGGCGGGGAGCATCCGAAGTCGGCCAGAGAAAATGCGACGCATGGGAATCTGGAGCATGGTGGATTTTCGGGAGAATGCAAGCGCCGGAGTGGGATCCGACTGGCTTCACGAATTATCCGAATGCTGCACCTTGGCTCGTCTGCCTCGTTCTGATGGTCCGTCAGGGATTCATCTCGCCATCACGCATCGGCCTTTGGCACAATGACACTGCCGATTCGCCATGGAGAAAACCACCCGCTCCTTTTGCCGCGTGCTGATTTCCGCGGCGATTTTTTTCGGCTGGCAAGAGCAGGCAGGAGCTCTGCAGTTGCAGGTCAGCTATGCCCTTGATGACACCGGTTTCTTCGCCGCGCATCCAGCGGCAGAAGCGGCGGTCGAAGCGGCTGCGCGCGACATCAGCGCGTTGCTGAGCACCTCCCTCACACCAGTCACAGGAGGAAGCCAGAAGGATTTCACCGGCACGAGTGGGAGTAGCTCGGTGACTTTTCAATGGGGTCTTTCCCTCAATGATCCAGAGCAACCGACTCGGCCGCTGGTCTTCAACCAGGCGGCCGAACTCCGTGACGCTCTATGTCGGGATTCGCACGTTCAGCGGCAACGCTTCGGCCAAAAGCGCCCCCATCCAGGCGGTGGATACCCCCGCGCCGAGCGGCCCAAGCGGCGGGTACGCGAGCGCCGTCGCCGCCGCGCAAGCAAGTTCCAATGCCGTGATGTCCCGGGGGGCCGGACCGGTGATGGGCTCCGCCAGCGGCAAGATCGGGACGGCCTCCTACGCGCTGACGTATGGCGCCTTCGGCGGCGGCGTCTGGTTCAGCGACGATACGAATCACGACGGAGTGGCCGATACGGACGCACAACTCAACAGCTACTGGCAGTTCGACCCCTCCTCTCCGGTTCAGGCGGGTCATGTCGATTTTTACTCGGTGGCTCTGCGCGAGATGCTGCGCACCCTCGGTTTCGGCTTGGGCGACTCCTGGGCGGCCCTCGCGCAGGGCACGTCGTGGAATGGCTCTCATGTGGACGCGCTCTTCGGCGGCGGCACGAGCAATCTTATCACCGCCGATGGCCATGTGGCCGCTGGTTTGCAAGGCGCGCGACTGTCCGATGGACAGATGCAGGAAGCCGCCCTTTCCGCCACGTTGCAACCTGGAGTGCGCAAGACCTTGACGACCCTCGACGCGGCCTTTTTGCAGGATGTCGGCTACGCGGTCATCCCGGAGCCGCATGGCTGGGTGTGGCTGCTGAGCAGCGCGCTTTGCGCTGCGGCCTGGCGCTGCCGGAGCGCTTCTCCTTGTGCCAGCATCGGTGTGGCGTACCGTCGGCCAGTGGCTTCCACCCCGTCCCCTCGCCGCCGCCTGTATGCCTGCGCTTTTTGTTGCCTGGGGACTCTGCTCCCTTGCGTGGCGCCCGCGCAAACGCCCAACCCGTTCGGCGTTCCCGTCCCTCCGGGCGAGGAAAACCCCACGCTCGCCGGTCCTGCCGGCGTGAAGACGCTCCCCATCCAGCGGGCTAAAGGAGCAGCGGGAACGCTCGTGTTTGTCCACGGACCCAATGGCGGCTCGTATGGCCAATACACCCGGGTGAACGTGTCCGCTGCTCCCGGCGCTGCGGGAGCCCCCGCGGATGTCAGCTACGATCGCTTCCTTGGCCCACTCACCATGAAATCGCTTGGCCAGGTGATGAAGGCGATGGTCTTCATGGAGAAAGGGTGGCCGCAGGGGCAGAAAATTCAGTTCAGCTTCATTCACAAGCCAAGCCCCTCCGAACTGGTCCCAGCGACCCTGGCGGCAGGGCTTGCGCTGGATTCCATGCTGCGCAACTACGACATCGAGTTGAGCTACGCCGCCGTCGGTTCGCTTCAGGAGGATGGCAGCATTGGCCCGGTGGGCGGCATTCCCGAGCGCCTCGCTGGCGCCGCCCGCGCGCAGGTCGCCCGCATTGTCGTGCCCGACAAGAATCAGGAGCAGGTCGCCGATTATCTCTTGAGCGAAGGGGTGGCCGCGTTTGTCGGGACGCAGATCTTCTCCGTCTCGAATTTCAACGAGGCGGGCGTCCTATCGCTCACCTCCGCCAAATTGCGGCCGGAGACCGCTGAGGCTTGGAAGCTCTTTGGCTCCGTCCAGCGCACCTTCGCCGTGAAGACTGGCGACGCCGTGCCGATGCTGCGCAGCGAGCCGGTGCAAGCCCTGCTGCGCAAGGTCCTCGAAGCCGCGCCCAATCATTGCTCCGCCCAGGTCCTCCTCGATTGGGCCACCGGCAAGCACACGCAAATCACGTTTGACGGCTCGGTGGATTTGATCGACCGGCGCGGCGCGGATTTGATCCAGGCGTTGCGCGCGCAGCCGACGGACGCCTTGAAGAGCCCAAAAGAGAAAGTGGCGGCGGGCGTGGCCGCGCTTCGCTTCGCCGTGGAGCGCATGGACCCGCGCACGCGCCCCTACGCTTCGGCCCTTATCCGCTTTGGCGAAACGCTCGAACCGAATCTTGGCGCGGGAGCCTCGAGCAAGCCACCGCGTGTTTCGGCCCTCTCCGGGACGGCTCTCGAGACCGCACGGCAGCAAGGCAACGACGAGTGGACGAAGATGGCCAAGATTCGGCAGGCCATGCCGGCCGAGCCGAAATAGCTGCTGAGCCGCGCCGCCTCGTCTGCCATGTCGCCCGCCTGCCGCATCGATGTCGATCTCGGCGACCGGTCGTATCCCATCCTGATTGGCCATGGCCTCTTGAGAGAGTTGGGCGCATCCTTGCGTCAGGAGGGCCTGCGGCAGGAACACGCACTCATTCTCACCAATGCCACCGTCGGCGGCTTGTATGCCGCGGACGTCCAGGAGGCACTCGGGTCAGCGGGCTTTCGCACCGTGTTGCGGCACGACATTCCGACCACGGAGTCGGGCAAGAACTTCGAGGAGTTGGCGGCAGCCTGCGGCGCGCTCGTCCACGGTTTCCCAGATGCCGGCGCCGTCCCGCTGGTCGTGCTCCTGGGCGGCGGAGTGGTGGGCGATCTCGGCGGCTTCGCGGCTGCCGTCTTTCGCCGTGGAGTGCCTTTCGTGCAAGTGCCCACCACCCTCTTGGCGGCGGTGGATTCCAGCGTCGGCGGGAAGCTCGCGGTGAATTTCGGCGGGGTGAAAAACATCCTCGGCGTCTTTGCGCAACCGAGTCTCGTGCTCTGCGACCTGGCGCTGCTGCGGTCCCTGCCCGCGCGCGAATGGCGCTCCGGCGCAGCGGAGATCATCAAGTATGGCGCCGTCTGCTCAAGCGGTCTCTTCGAAGAACTCGAAGCGGGCGCGCTTGATCGCCTGCTGGCGGGTCAGCCGGAAACGCTGGCCCAGATTGTTGCGCAATGCTGCCGGCTCAAAGCGGCCGTCGTCGAGCAGGATGAGTTTGACCGCCGGGGCCTTCGCAACGTCCTCAACTTTGGGCATACCTTCGGCCATGCCCTCGAGCTTTCCGCCGAGGGAGCACTGACCCACGGCGAAGCGATCGCCATCGGCATGATCGCCGCCACCCGGCTGGCCCGCCAACTCGGTTTGGTCCAGGTCTCTTTTGAGCAGCGGCTGACGGCTCTGATCGAACGCGCTGGACTGCCGCGCTCCTTTCCCGACTCACCCGGATTCTTCGAGTGCGTCATGCGCGCCATGCAATCCGACAAAAAGTTCCGCGAGGGCCGCAACCTGTTTGTCCTCCCCACCGCTTTTGGTGCCTGGAAACAATGCGAAGACATCCCCTGGCCGGAAGTCCACCAAGCGCTCCGCTCCATCCTCACGTAGAGCGGCCACGGCCACGGTGGCGCGACTGAGACGCCCGCCTGCGGGAGGACACCGGCGAGTGTGCCGGTCTTGAATTCGCGACGGTAGGGAAAAGAGCAACCGGACGCGCCGCGCCGCATGATGATGTGGCTGCCGCGCTGGCGCACCACGGCAAAGCCGAGTCACTCCAGCGCGCGCAAAGCCTCGGAGCCGGAGGCTCGCGAAATCCCACGCATGAGCTGCAACCTCGAAGGTTGTGAGCAACGCAGGCGCATGCGATGCGTCAGGCCGAATCCGCTACCGAGAAACGGGCCGACACCGCCGACCGCCATGAGCCGTTCGCTGGAGCGCGGTGTTAGGCCACGGTGGGTTCGGGCGAGACGTGGTAGAGGGAAAGCTCAATGCCGATGCCAAGGCTGCCCGCCCGTGCAAGAAGCTCAGGAGGTAGATAGTCGAACTGCGCGGTAACCTCGCGGGCGTAGTAGCCGAAGTCCAGGCGCAGATCGGCGGCGCCTGGAAAGCCCTGCAATCGGCGCAGCTCCGGCTCATGCTCCGTGAGGAAGTGGATGGCGTCGCTGACCTCTGCGGAAAGCTCTCCATCGGCATCGCTGATGTTGAGGCTGAGGCCGCTGTCGGGGAACGCCCCGGCTCGACGGCGTAGCTCGCCGCGATGGTAAACACGGTAAGGTCGAAGGCTGCTCTGCCAGAGAAAAGCATCTACGTCGAAGTGCTCGCCAGAAACGTGAAGAACACAGCCGGGCATGATGAAAGGTGCACGAATTGGCCGAACGCCTCCAAGCTCAGCGACAGCTACTGCGAGGACGGTGGCGGTTTTCGGAATGGAGCAAGACGCCAGTAGCTGTTCGCTGCTGAGCCGAGTTAGGTGTCTTGGGTGTAGATGGTGCGCGGCTGCCCTCGGCGAGTAAAGCAAATCACAGCGGTAATCGTGCGGAAATCTCGGACACAGATGAAGACCTCGCTGCCGTCTTGGAGCGCATAGCGGAAAGTGCCTGCCTCCAGGCCGTAGCCATTGAGACGCTCAATGGGAACGCCCTCTGCTTGGGTGACAGGAAATTGGCGTGCGAACCCGCTGGGCCGACCAAAGGCGGCGATGATCTGCTTAACAGAAGTATGCGGCCCAAAGCGGAACCGCCCGAAGGAGGCAACCGAAAGCGCAGGGTGAAGCGAGGCTGCGGACTGGCGTGGGAAGTCGTCGTGCCAATGCCACGGCTCACGGTAAATGTCCGTGGCGCAGGCAAGTCGGACGCCGCAGCACAGGATCAAGAAACGGATGATAGAGCGCATGGCGTTCAAAGACTCCTAATTAGGCCGCTTTGGTTGCCAGTTCATGGCAGCATCAGGTGTGATTCCGTCGGATTTTGCTCGAACGTGTGAATCGCGGCGGAATGCTTGCGCAGCAGGTCTTCAACGGTGCGCGTCGAGCAGTTGCCAACACGCAGCCAAATGAACTTCGGTGGGTGGCCGCGCAACAGGCTGCGCTGCTGAAAGTCAGAATCCTTGGAGACGATCACGAACCCGTGCTGTTGAGCATGGCCCCAAATGACCGTATCGGAGGCATCTCGGAGACCAATAGCACGAACGTGAATGCTATCCGGGTAAAGGTCGGAAAGCAACTGCGGCAACCGTGGGGAAAGATTCTGATCGAACAGCAACTTCATGCCGGAATGGTCGCCAGCCTGCGCTCACGATCCGCGGCAAACGCGAGGCAGGCGCGAATATCCTCTTCGGTGAGGTCTGGAAAATCAGCCAGCAACTCCTCGTGAGTCATGCCGCCTGCCAAATACTCCAGCACATCCGTAACCGTCATGCGCGTGCCTCGAATGCACGGTTTGCCGCTGCGCTTGTCCGGCTCAATGGTGATGATCTTCTGGTAGTCCATAGCTCACTCTACCAATTGCGGCACTCCGATGCAACGGCGCTCAGAGGTCTCTCACGAGAACCAGATCAGCTACAGGCGAAGCGCAGCGCGGCAGTTGCAAGGCAGGTCCGCGGGAAGCAGCCACCGTGACGCGCGGAGCCTGTTAGCTGCATCGCATGATTAGGCGCGTTTGAGCCGACGCCCAATCCGAGTGGGATTGCGGCGGCAGTCGATGACAGCTCGGACACGAATAACCCCGTTCTCCAAATGGTAGTAAATCGCAAAAGGGAAGCGACTGGCGATAGACCGATACGAGCCATAGACGACGCGATGAATGCCGGCGTAAAGCAGCAGCGAATCGATGTCGGCGAAGATGGAGTCGAGAAAGTAAGAGCCGAGTCCCGGTGATTGCTCCTCGTAAAAGTGGAAGCCGTCCACGAGATCATCCTTTGCGTCGTCGAGAACCTCGATCCTCATGACACCCGCTTGCGGATGTGTGCCTTGGCCTGTTCCCAGTCGGAAAAGTGCGCCTCCCCGGAGGCAACCCGGCGCTCCCGCTCATCAAGAACGTCCCGGTGCCATTCGGGCGATTCGAGCGCATCGGCATTGCGGCTCAAGTCCTCCCACAAAGCCTCCATCATTTGGAGCTTTTCGGAAACAGTCATGTCGTTCAAAGGCAGTGTCACAGTCATGGCGAAAGCATAATTGAAAGCGATTTTGAAAGCGAGCGCGTTTTAGCGCTTAACGAAGCCAAGCTCAGCGACAGAGGCTGGCGAAGCAAGGGCTGATAAGCACTAAAGACGCAGACGCCAGCCACTGTTTGCTGGAGTGCATGGCTAGGCGGTGCGGGTGAGATGGCCCAAGACCTTTGCGCAGGCTGGGCAAAAGCACTGCGCGGAGACAAATCTCCCGCCAATAAGAGGAGGTACATACCAACCACTCGCGACGGCTTTCCTCGCATGCCTTGCAGCCCAAGGTCCGTCCGGGATGCCCTCTTCTTCACCGGGCAGGATGTCACTGAGAGCCTCAATGCGCGCCTCGCAACGATCACACTGGAAGCACATGCAGACATGCAAGTGGAACTCGTAAGCGAAAACGTCTCCGGAAATATGCGGTCCGTTATTCATACGCCCAACGACTCCGAACTCAGCGACAGGTGGAGCAGGCGCGGCACCTGCCGGTGGATGGAAAGGTAGTGGTGGTTTGTCGCAGGTGCCGTGACCGAGGAGCCTGTACGCTGCAGCGCATGGTAGGCACTCGGCGACAAGGCGAAGGCGTGGGGCTAGATGTAGAAGCTCGGCTCGCCATCGAAATGGACGGAGAAGGACTCGTGCTGGTCGGAATCGTCGTAGATGGTGAGGCTGTGCCCAGACTCGAAGTACAGAGTGAAAGAGCGCGGGGCATCGAGAGCAAAACGGACGATGGGCACGTCGATGATGCGTTGTAGACGGTAACAATCGCGCTCGGCTGGCTCTTGGGAGTGATCCACGAGCGACCCGGCGGAGTCGCGCAACTCCCAGCGACCCTCGACCTGGATGGCGGCCAGACTGGAGATGTGAAACTGGACCTGCCAAGTGCCAAGGCCGATGAGGTTGAACTCGCGCCCGACGAGACGCTCAAGCTGGAGGTTGTCGGGAACGCCGCACATGCGAGAAGACGAGAGTGCCTTTAGGCCGGTTTGCCATCGGAATCACAGGGGAGAATCGAGACTAGGCAACCGGAGGATGCAGTGAATGCACCCGACATATCCATGATGGAATCTAGCTCGACTCGAAATGAGGCCGAATCAGCGGGGCGAATGAACGTGAGCCCGAATAGGATGTTGCCCGACTGAAATGAATCCATGTCTACGTCAGTGAGGCCACCGAAGCGAAAGGAAACCAAGGAATGGTCTTTGAGGACAAAGAAACCCTTGGGATCGACTTGATCCGTCATCCGCCAGGTATGAAGCGTGAACGAAAGTGATAGATTCTCTCCCATGGGCCTTTGGTAGACCTGGACTTGAGCGTCGTGGAACGAAGGCCAGTAGCCGTAGAACGCGACCACTGCCAACTGGTTGGCGATGTAGTCGGGAGCGGTCATCGGTCCGGGCCTAGACATGATGGCTGTGTGCCCTCTGCAAAGCCACGTCCATCGACCGGAAAAAAGGGAGTGCGTTTGCCTGCGGTGAGGAAGTCGCGGGTTGCGCGGACCGAAACCCGCGCCGAGCCGCCTGTGAGAAAGCCGCCGGCGGACCGGCAGCGATTCTCCAGTGTGAAAACACCCACAGACAAACGCATAACTAAACCGATCCTCTTCGTAGGGTTGGATGTCCATAAAGAAACGATTTCCGTCGCCCTGGCGGAAAATGACGGCGCCCGCGAGGTGCGCTCCCACGGCACGATCTCGCACGATCTGCACGCGCTGGAAAAGCTCCTGCGCAAGCTCCAGGGTGACGGGCCGGAGCGGCGCGAACTGCGCGTCTGCAACAGCCGAACGGAGAGAGACAGACCGAGGGCGGAGCCTCGGCCCAATGGGCGGCAGCGGCGGCTGCCGTCAACGCCGGCCCATGCGGGTTTGGCGTCGCGCGGCGACTCTTGCAGTTGAAGATCGACTGCCAGGTCATCGCGCCTTCCCTCATCCCGGCGATGGTCGCCGTCGCGCGCGAACTGGCCGGCTTCCTGTAGGCGCTCTAACAGGAGTGGCACGAGCCGGGCAGCCTCCCGCCGCGCCCGACTCATCAGCCAAAGTCCGCCGACTCCGCCGGCGTTGCGCCCAAGCGGCGGTACGCATTTATCGCCTGCCGACCATCGAAGAACCCCCCCTGCGCGGCCACCGTCCCCGGTCGTCCAGCGCGCGTGCCCGAGAGGGGGTGAGTTCGGGGGGAACAAAGTCCCGCCGCTGACTCCGCCCCGCCGCGGCCACCGGCCGGTCTGACCCGCCCTCGCACAGACCCCTTCCATCATCTCAACCAAAAAATGAAGTGTGCCGCGTTGGGTGGAAAGGGCTCATGAAGCGGCTCCACCGGCAAGGCTGACGATTGGCGTTGTGCGGCTCCCAGCCAACTGATTCGCCTTCAGCCCGCCGCCAGGACTCTCCGATACAACTCCTCAGTTTGCCGCGCGATGGAGCGCCAGGAGAAAATCTCTTCGGCTCGTCGGCGGCCGGCTTGCCCCATCCGCTGGCGCAAGTCGGGCTGCTCCATCAGCTCGTTGATGCGTGTGGCGAGGTCGCGGGAGAATTGCTCTGGCGCGATCGGGTCGAAGGGACTTTCGGCGCTTTGCTCGAGCGGCACGAGGTAGCCGGTTTCCCCATGGACCACCACCTCCTTGATGCCGCCCACCGCGCTAGCCACGACCGCCGTCTCGCACGCCATCGCCTCCAGATTGATGATGCCAAAAGGCTCGTAAACCGAAGGGCAGCAGAAGACCGCCGCATGGGTGTAAAGCTGATAGACGGTCCGTTTGTCCACCATCTCCTCGATCCAAATGACCCGCCCGTGCTGCGCCTGCGCTGCCGCCACAGCCGTCTTCATTTCGGCGGCGATCTGCGGCGTATCCGGCGCGCCGGCGCAAAGCACGACTTGGAAATCCCGGCTCATATGCTGAATCGCCCGCGCCAGATGGACGATTCCTTTCTGCCGCGTAATCCGGCCGACAAAAAGAACGTACGGCACGGCCGGATCGATCCCGTAGCGCACCAGCGCGTCCGTCTCCCGCACTGGCTGATACTCCTCGAGATCAATGCCGTTGTAGATGATGTGAACCCGCTCTTCCGGCACATTGAAAAGGCGCAGGATGTCATCCTTCGTGCCCTTCGAGACCGCGATGACGGCATCGGCGGACTCGATGGCCATTTTCTCGATCCAGCAGGAAAAATCGTAGCCGCCGCCAAGCTGCTCGCGTTTCCAAGGCCGCAACGGCTCCAGCGAATGGACCGTCAAAATCATCGGGATGCCGTAAGTCAGCCTGGCCAGCAGCCCGCCGAAATGCGCATACCACGTGTGCAGATGCACCAGGTCCGCATCGATGGCGGTGGTATTCCAATCGAGCCCGTGCTGCACCGCGCTGAACACGGAGTGCAGCGGCTTCGGCGCGGTGTAGGAGGCCGTCTCGACGCCGTACCCGGTGGCCTTCAGCCCCGGCTCATCGGCCCGCGCTTCGCGATGTTCTTTGCCGTAACAGCGCACCTCCACCTCCATCAGCTTGGCCAGCTCACGCGAAAGGTAGTCCACATGCACACCTGCGCCGCCGTAGATGGCGGGCGGAAATTCGTTGGTGAGAAAAAGCGTCTTCATGACGGGGCAGCGTGGCGACAAGAAGACAGGGAGACAAGGAGACAGGCGAGCGGGTGACGCAGGTAATCAGTCTCTGGCAAAGCAGAGCGCGAGTTGCCCCCTCGCCTCTCACTGCACCAACCCATGCTGCACCGCGTAGCGCGCCAGCTCGGCATTGCTCCCGAGCTTCAGCTTCTCGAGCAGCCGCGTGCGGTAGGTGCTGATGGTTTTGTGCGAAAGCGAAAGCACGCCGCCGATTTCTTTGAGCGAGCTGCCGGAGGCCAGCATGCGCAGCACCTGGAATTCACGATCCGAGAGTTCCTCGTGCGCCGGACGGTCGGGCGCATGCAGACTGCCAGCCAGTTTTTCCGCGAAGCTCTCGCTCACGTAGCGCCCGCCGGCCAGCACCTTGCGCACGGCCTTGAGCAGTTCCTGAGGGAGGCTTTGTTTCGTCACGTAGCCCGCCGCGCCGGCCTTGAGCACCCGCGCCGCAAACTGCTCCTCGGTATGCATGCTTTGCACGAGCACCGCCGCCGCGGGGCAGCACCCTTGAAGGTCGCGCAGAATGTCGAGTCCGCTCCGTCCCGGCATGGCCAGATCGAGCAGGATCAAATCCCACGCCTCGCGGCAGCATTGCTCGAGCGTCTCCTGAGCATTCGCCGCTTCCCCAAAGACGGCCGCCGGATACTCCTCGCGCAGCAACTCCTTCACGCCGCGCCGCACCACCGCGTGGTCGTCGGAGATAAGAATCCTGCGAACCGTGGCACTCATTTACGTCCGCCTCTTTCGCAGACCATTGGGAGGCAAATCTGCACGGCGGTGCCGCCGCCCGGCGCCTGCTCAAAGGTCGCCGAACCCGCCGCCGCCAGGGTGCGTTCGCGCACGCCGACCAGCCCGAAACGATCCTCGCGCGTGAACGCATCCTCCGGCAAGCCGCGCCCGTTGTCCGCCACGAGCAGATGGAATTGGCTCCCCTTGCAACGCGCACGAATGGTCACCCGCGTGGCGGAGGCGTGCCGCGCCACATTGGTCAGCAGCTCCTGTAAGATGCGAAAAATGGCCGTGCTTTTCGCCTCGTCCAGCGCCAACTCCGGGTCCCGCTCGATCACGCAGCGAACGCCGGTTCGCGATTCAAATTCCGAGCCCTGCCACTCAATCGCCTCCGCGAGGCCGAGTTGATCCAGCACGGCGGGGCGCAAAGCCTGGCAAACCTGCCGCACGCTCTCCAGCGTCTCATCGACCAGTTCATTGATCCGCCCGAGGCGCGCGCGCAAGGGCCTCCCTCTTTCTTCGTCGTCCATGCGCGCGAGCTGCCGGTCCAACCAGTTGGCGTCCATCTTCAGCGCCGTCAGCGATGCGCCGAGTTCGTCGTGCAACTCCCGCGCAATGCGCCCCGCTTCCTCTTCACGCACGGAATGCAGATGCTCGGCCAGCGCGCGCAATTGCTCGCGCGAACTTCGCAGCGCTTCCTCGGTCGCGCGCCGCTCGGTGATGTCGATGTGGCAGCCCAGCATGCGCTCCGGCCGGCCCGCGGCATCGCAATAGCTGCGCGCGCGGGAGAGGATCCAGAGATAATGGCCATCCCGATGTCGCAGCCGAAATTCGCACTCCCATTCACCCGAGGCGGCCTCGAGATACGTCTCCACCGACTGGAGCGCGCGGGCCACGTCATCGGGGTGCAGAAGGCTCTTCCAGGTGTCGAAGGCGTCGGGCAGCTCGGCGTCGAAGTAGCCGAGTTGCGCCTTGTATTCACGTGAGAAAAAAACCGCGCCGGAGAGAATCTCCCAACTCCAGAGACCCACGCCGGAAGCGCGGATGGCGAGCGCCAGCCGGGTGCGCGCCTCTTCCAGTTGCGCCTCCGCCTCTTTGCGCGCCGAAATGTCCACACCGATTCCCAGCAGGCACGGTTCCCCTGCCACGAGGATGCGCCGGCCTGTGAAAAGGTGCCAGGTTTCCCCGCCCGAGACGTGGCGCAACCGTGCCTCCACCGTGGCTGCTCCCTCCTCGAAGGTCGCCTCGATGGCTTGGGTTGCGGCTTGGTGATCGCGCGGCGCGATCAAGGCCAATGGCTGTGCCTGCCCGAATGCCTCGTGTGACAAACCAGTGGCTTCTGCCGCCTGATCGTTCCAGCGCGCAAATTTGCCCTCTTGCGTAAACATGTAAAAAACTCCGGGGAGACTCGCGATAATTGTATCCGAAAGCTCGCGCTCCCGTTGAATGCTTTGCTGCGCCGCTCTCCATTCGCTGACATCCTGGAAGAAAACAGAGGTGCCTTCCGGCGAGGGATAACAGCGGCACTTGAGCCAGAGGCCGCGTTCCGCAAAGAGGAATTCCGTCTCCCACGGCCGCTGTTCCCGAGCGGCCCACTGTGCCTCTTCCCAGGCGTGTGTCCCGAGCACCTTGGGAAAAATCACCTCAAATCGCTGTCCCAGCATCGTCATCGGATCGCGCCCCAGAATCTCTCCCGCCTGCCGATTCAGGTAGTCGAAGCGCCCTTCGCGATCCAGGGCCACCATGCCATCGCTCATCCGCTCGACCATGCGCGAAATCTGCGATTTCGCCGTCTCCGCCTGCTTGATCATGAGTTGCAATTGCGCCGTGCGCTGGCTCACGCGCCGCTCCAGCTCCACATGGGAGGCGCTCAGTTTTTCCTCCGCCTGCCGGCGCAAGCTGTCGCTGCGCCTCAATTCCATTTGCGCCGCCACATGCCGGCCGAGCACGCGCAAGGCCCGCTGCTGCCTTCCACTGAGCACTCGCGGGACGCGATCCAGCACACACAGAGTGCCAAGGGCAAAGCCTTCGCGCGTCAGCAGAGGAGCGCCCGCGTAAAAGCGGATGTGCGGCTCGTCCACCACGAGCGGATTCTTCGCAAAGCGATCATCCGCCAGGGTGTCCGGGACCAGGAACAAGCCCGGCTCGCAGATGGCATGAGCACAAAAAGCTATGTCGCGCGACGTTTGCTCCGCATCCGTGCCGAAGCGCGCCCTGATCCATTGCCGCTGCTCGTCCACGATCGTGATGAGCGCCATGGGCGCTTCGCAAATCTCAGCCGCCAGGGCCGTCAGGTCATCGAGCGCGTCCTCCGGCGCTGCCGCGAGCAAGTCGAGTTCTTCCAGAGCATGCAGGCGCTCCGCTTCGTTGGCGGGGATCGGGTAGGCGGCAGGCATCGACAGGCGCTGGCGGGCACCGACTCACGCCGCGCGCGCCGAAGGGCCTATAACGGAGTTTCCTTGAAACTCAACTGATTCAGCGTGACACGCCCGTCCTTGCTTTTCACTGATCGGCTGAACTTGGATGCTTGAACCGCAAGCGGGCGTTACCCGCTCGCGTTCCTTCGCGGTTGGATCTTCCTCATGGAAATTATTGCTCATCGGGGTGCTTCCTGGGATGCGCCGGAAAATACGCTTGCCGCCATAAGGATAGCGTGGGCGCAAGCCGCCGACGCGGTGGAACTCGACCTCCGCCTTTCGCGCGACGGCGAGCTGGTGCTCATGCATGATCCCAATACCAGGCGCACCGCGGGCTGCGATCAGTTGGTGGCAGCGCAATCCTCCGCGGAATTGCAGGCGCTCGACGCGGGCCTTTGGAAAGGGGCCGCCTGGGCGGGCGAGCGCATCCCGCTCCTCTCCGCCGCACTGGCCGCGCTCCCTCGCGGGCGGCGCCTCTTCCTCGAACTGAAAATCGGGCCGGAAGCCCTGCTGCCTTTGCGAAGCGAACTGAGGAACGCCGGCACCGACCTGTCGCAGATTGTCTTTCTCGCCTTTGACCACGCCATGGTGAGCGCGTTGAGAAAGGGCTTTCCGACCGCGCACGTCCACTGGCTGGTCGGGCGGAACAGCTTCGAGTGCGCCGATCCTCCCGCCGCACTTGCCTCGGTCGTCGCACAGGCGCGAGCCGCCGGTGCCGACGGGCTGGGTCTTGATTGTCGGATTCCTCTTTCAACGGCATCCGTCGCCGCCATCGCTGCCGCTGGCCTGCAACTGGTCGTCTGGACAGTGGATGAGCCGGCCCTGGCGCGGCGGCTCGTCCGCGTTGGTGTGCGCCGTATCACGACCAACCGGCCCGCCTTTCTGCGCGCGAGCTTGTGCCACCATCCCTCCGCTGTCTAAATCCATTCCCGTCATGAAACTTCTCCTCCCTCTGCTCGCCGCTTTCGCCCTCGCTCCCTTCGCCAGCTCCGCTCCGCTCGTGTACGAAGGCGCGGCGGGTGCGGGACACGGCAAAAAAGTCGTCCTGATCGCCAGCGACCCCGAGTACAAGTCCGAGGAAAGTCTCCCAGCTTTGGCGCGCCTGCTCGCCAGACACCACGGCTTCCACTGCACGGTGCTTTTCGGCATCGACCCGGCGACGGGCGAAATCAAACCGGGCAATTCGAACATCCCCGGCACCGAAGCACTCCAGTCCGCGGACCTGCTCGTCATCATGACGCGCTTTCAAAATCTGCCGCCCGAGCAGATGCAACCCATCGTGAGCTATCTCCAGCGCGGCGGGCCTGTCATCGGGCTGCGCACCGCCACGCACGGCTTCCGCTTTCCCGCTGGGAGCCCTTTTGCCAAGTATGATTCCGGCTACAAAGGAGAAGAGTTCACCGGCGGCTTTGGCCGGCAGATTCTCGGCGAAACCTGGGTGGGACACTATGGACCAAATCACAAATCCAGCACGCGCCTGGAACTGGTCCCTGCTGAAGCCAAACATCCGGTACTCACTGGGGTAAAGGATGTCTGGGTCGAAGTCGGCGCTTATAACGCCAACCCGATTGCGGGCAGCGAAATCCTCGCCATGGCTCAGCCCCTCAGCGGGATGACACCAGACTCTCCCGTGGACGAAACCAAAAAGCCCATGCCGGGCGCCTGGGTGCGTACTTACCAGAGTGAATCAGGAGGGAAAGGGCGGGTCTTCGATACGACCTACGGCGGCTCTGGCGACTTCGTGAACGACGGGTTTCGCCGCATGTTCATCAACGCCTGCTTCTGGGCCACGGGTCTCGAAGCGGCCATCACACCGAATCTGGAGATCAGCTTCGTCGGCCCATATCAGCCGACCTGGATGGGCGTCAACAAACGCGCGGAGCACCTGAATCCGGAGGACTTTGCCGGGTGGGAAGCGCCGATCCCGCCCGCGCCTAAGAAATAGCCAACGATCTTCGCCATGAAGCTTTCCTTCCTTCTTGCCCTGACGCTCTTCAATGCCAGCGTCGCGCTCGCGCTCGATCCTCTCCCCGCCTTCACCCCGGGAGCCCGCATCCTCTTCCAAGGTGATTCCATCACCGACGGCGCTCGCGGGCGCGGGACGGACCCGAATCACATCCTGGGTCATAGTTACGTCTTTCTCATCGCCGCACGCTTCGGAGCGGCTTTTCCGGAAGCCAAACTCGAGTTTCTCAATCGCGGAGTTAGCGGCAACACGGTCCTTGACTTGCAGAAACGCTGGCCGGCGGAGACGCTCGCCTTGCAGCCAGATTTGTTAAGCGTCCTCATCGGGGTAAATGATCAGGGGCACGGTGTGCCGTTGGACCAATACGAAGGGACTTACGAACAGCTCCTCAACGAGGCTCAGAGCGCCAATCCTAGGCTGAAGCTGGTGCTCTGCGGAACCTTTCGGCCTCCCCGTCGGACCCAAGAAGGAGAACGCGGAAGATTGGTTTGCGGGGCTGAAGAAGCGGCAGGAGATTGTGGCCCGGCTGGCCCAGGCACATGGCGCGGCGCTGGTTCACTTCCAGCGGGTCTTCGACGAGGCCGCCCGGCGGGCTCCGGCGGATTATTGGATTTGGGACGGAGTCCACCCGACGTATCGAGGACACCAGTTGATGGCCGACGAATGGGAGCGCGTCGTGCGTGAGTTCTGGAAGTGAAGCGCCGCCACGGCTCCTCCATCCTCCTCCGGTCATGCTCCGTCCCTTCGTGACCGCTCTGGCGGCCTCCTTATTTAGCCTGACAGCTTCCGCAGCCGAATACTATGTCGCGCCCACAGGACGCGACGAAAACTCCGGCACCATGGAGCAGCCATTCGCAACCGTGCAACGCGCCCAGGAGGCCGTCACCCCAGGAGACACGGTTTTCCTTCGAGGCGGGCGGTACCAGATTCCCGCGGACCAGATTGCTCAACGCCAGGGAATCTTCGCCTCCATCACTGAGCTCTCGAAAAGCGGCACCCCTGAGAAGCCGATCACCTACCGCGCTTATCCGAGCGAGCAGCCAGTCTTCGATTGTTCACTCGTAAAGCCCGAGGGCCTGCGGGTGAACGCGTTCCATGTCACCGGCTCGTACCTGCACCTGGATGGCATCGAAGTCACCGGGGTGCAGGTGACCATCCTTCAGCACACGCAATCGATCTGCTTCGCGAGCGACGGCAGTCACAACATCTTCGAGCGGCTGCGCATGCACGACGGCCAGGCGATCGGCCTCTATCACGTGCGCGGTTCGGACAACCTCTTTCTCAATTGCGATGCCTGGAACAATTGGGACTACACCTCGGAGGATGGGCGCGGCGGCAATGTGGACGGCTTCGGCTGCCACCCTACCGAAGGAAGCAGTGGCAACGTCTTTCGCGGCTGCCGGGCTTGGTTCAACAGTGACGATGGGTTTGACTGCATCGGCGCCCACGAGTCAGTGACTTTTGACCACTGCTTTGCCTGTTATAGTGGCTGGTCAACCAAGTTTGAGAATCTCGGCGATGGCAATGGTTTCAAGGCAGGCGGGTACGGAAGCATGCCGGCTGATCGATTGCCCAAGGTCATTCCTCGCCACGCGGTTCGCTTCTGTGTCGCCGTGGGCAACAAAAGTTCGGGCTTCTATGCCAACCATCATCCGGGTGGGAGTGATTGGTTCAATGATACGGCTTACCGGAACGGCGCCAACTTCAACATGCTGGGCCGTTTGCTCGACAATCGCACGGATGTCGATGGGTACGGCCACAAGCTGCGCAACAACCTGAGCTTCAACTCACGAGCGGAACTTTCCAGGTTCGACGCCGCCAAGTGCGATTCCGCGAACAATTCCTTCAACTTGGGACTCAAACTCACCAAGCAGGACTTCGTGACCCTCGACGAGGCTGAACTCTTTCAACCTCGGCAGGCCAATGGCGACCTTCCGCCCGTTCATTGCCTTCAACCGGCAGCCGGGAGCGCTCTCATCGGCGGTGGCGCTGATCTCGGCTTCCCCTTTCACGGCGCGCGCCCGGACGTTCGGCGCCTTCGAGCATGAGCCCTAAACCGCGGGCTGCGTCAGCGATCGTTGCTCGCTTGCGCCAGGATGTCGTCGTCGGTGGCTTTGGGCTCCGAAAGTTTGGGCCGATGAAGCGGCACGACCAAGGCTTGGTTGCCCGCTTGGAGCGTGACCTCACCGTCGGTGATTTTCTGCACTCGAATGCGCGCGCCAGCGGGCAGCGCACTGGCCACGGGTGCGGCTCGGAGTGCCATCCGGGTGCTTGGCCGCCCGCGGAGCGCGCAACAGTTCTCCTTCACCATAGGTGCGGCCATTGATGACGGCTAGCGAAGTGCTCCCGAGCATGATGCTGGTCACATTGAATTGCTCCGCCTTGAGCGCGAAATCCACCCCTGCTGGCGCGGAGGGCGAGGATTTCATGGAAGGAGACCAGCCAATCGGCCAAAACGGCGGGCGCGCCTCGTTTGGCACCGTGAAACTCGAGCGGTGCTTCAGATGATAGCCGGCGGTCGTCAGACTGGCGGCGCCTTCCTCGGCCACGGCCCAAAAAGCCGATGCGCCGAGGCAGCTCAAAGCAAGGAGAGAGATGCGGGAGTTCATTGTTTGACGATATTGTTCACGGTCAGCAAAGCGCGCTGGCAAGCGACGTCGTCGAGCGAGGTCTCAATCTGGACCGCTGAGATTTCCGCCAGCATTTCGGTATTCTCAAAGCCGGCGACCGCCTCCGCCAGAGGCAGAAATTCCGTTTTAGGCAATTCGATGCCCCAGGAGACCCGCTTGTAACCCTTCAGTTCCTTCTCCGGTGTTTCGGAGGCGACTCGCGTGACCGTGCGATCCACGCCGTATTGTTTGAAAAGATCCGTGACCCGCACGGGGAACCAGGCCACGGGCGAGCCTTCCGGGATCAGCGCGCTGATATGTTTCACCAGCAGCGCATGCTCAGGAGCGGCATCTTCCATTTCCTTGGCTTTTTTGATCTGTTTGCGCGCTTCCGCGATCTTGCCTTGCATTTCCTCCGCCTTCTTCACGTTGAGCGCGCGGCTGGTCCCTAGGGGGCCGAGCAGCATGGCGAAGTAGCAGTAGAGGAGCCCGATCAGCATCAGGCCGCCCAGACACATTTTTTGGATTTCGTCTTTTCCGAATTTCATAGGGTTCCTCCAGTGGCCGCGCCGCGTTTGGGTGCCACCTTGGGTGCCGGCGGCGCTTCATCTTCGTTGACCTGCAGCGCTAATTTAATGGTGAAAACGGCCGTCGGTTGCGGAATGCCTTTGACCATGACCGTATCCTTGCCGTCGTCCAGACCGGTGAAGGTGGCGTTCACGTGTTTGTATTGTTTGGCAAATTTGTCATTCAAAGAGCGGCGCAAGTCCTCGGCCACCTTGCGCGGCTCCGTTCCGGCCGCCAGCCCTTCCAGCGTGATCGTCCCGTGCCGCACGGAATCACTCGCAATCTCTCCGGCCAGCTTGGTCACCTGCACCTCGCGCGGCACCGAATTCGTCAAAGCCTCCAGCACGCCCGCCCAATAGAACCGGCCTTCAATGCGCTTCACGAACGTCTCACTCGTTTTGATGGAGTCCGCAAGCTGCTCCTGCTTCTTGACGGCGGCCTCCGCCTGCGGCTTGAGCTTATTGTATTCCAATTCGGCGCGCGCCAGGTCCGACGAGGCGGCGCTGGCGGCGATAAACTGCACGCCGTAATAAGCCGCCAGGCCCGTCGCGACCAAGCCCAGGCCGTACATGGAGAGCTTCAGCGGGTCGCGCCGCTTGAGGGCCGCACGCTTTTCAACTTCGTGAAATAGGTTAAGATGGAGCGCCATGAGATTAGTTGGCTTTCAAAGCTTCCGCGGCCGCCCCGCAGGCCACGTTCAGGTCGAGACATTCGCGGGCAAAGTCATCACGTCGATTTGAGGGAAGTGCATTCTCGCAGTTCTCCGCCGCCTGCCAGGCTTCACAGGGCATGCCGAGTTCCTCGCTCATCAGCTTGAGGAAAGTTTTCGACTTCGCCGGCCCGCCCGTCACGTAAATGCGGGGAATGCTATGTTCATGCCGGGCCTCGAAGAACCCGATGGAAGAGCCGACTTCCCGCGTCAGGTTGGCGATGGCGACCCGCGTATATTCCACCATCACCTCGTCCTCCTGCTCGAGCGCCTCAAAGACGCCTTCCGTCCCCGTGCCCGACAAACCGGCGAGCGCCTCGAGCAGCGACTTGCCTCCAAAATCAATTGACCGCACCAGCACCATTTCGCGCTTGACGCCAGCCACCACGGTCGAGGCGCCATGACCGACATCCACCAGAAAGAAGGCTTCCTGATTGAAGACTTCGGGGCGGGCAAACTCGAAAGCATTGAAGATACACACCGGAGCCAGTTGGAGCGCTTGAAAGGTCAGCCCGGTCGCAGTCACCGCCTCCGCCACGCTTTCCACTTCGGTGCGCGGCAGGCCACCGACCAGATATTTCATGCGGGCCGCGCCATTCGACTCATTCTCCGCACCGACCGGCGCGATGAAATCGCAATCCAGCACAAAGGATTTCACGTCCTGATTCAGCAGCGCCATGCCATTCAAGCGCAGCGCGTCGCGCAAAAGGTGCGGCGGGGTCTCCGGCTGCTCGATGATGCGAATGATCGCTTCAGGCGAGGAAACACTCACCACGCACGACTTGGCGGTGCCGCCCAGGTCACGCAAGAGCGCCTTGAGCTGCTTCCCGAGCGACTCGGAGTCCGTCGGCGCGCTTTCCGGCACGTGGGAGCCGTAGTGCGTCAGCGCCAGCTTGGCGCCGCGCCGCTGCAGGAGCACCGCTTTGAGCGAGTAGCGCCCGATATCGACGCCGATGACTGAGTTTGGAGCTTTAGCCATGTGTGTATGATTGAGAAAGCAAAGGGTGTGCCCAGCGGCCCGGGCGATTTATTCCGCCGCCATCTGGCTGCTCCCGTGCGCCGGACGGGGCAAATCGCGCACCATCGAGAAGAGCACCATCAGGGCGATCAAGGTCCCGCCGATCAGCAGCAGTAACCCGCCCGCGAGAATAACGATCCGGGTACGTCCGGCATCCGCGCGCGCTTTGCGACCGAGCAGGCGCTGGGTTTCCAGGGTCTGGAGGAGTTCCTCGGGTGAGTCAGGGATGGATTCGACTTGTTTCAACATGGCGGGCGAAGATGGTGGCGGCGATGTTTGCTTTGACTCCCCAGGAAAGAGCTTATCTCGCGCCTTTTTTTGCGTTTATTGCACTGTTCGGGGTGGGAGAAGCCGTGCATCACCTTTTCGAGGGGCAGGCCTTTTGGGTGTTCGCTGAAACGCAATATTGGGTCTTTCCGCTGCAGACGGTGGTAAGTGCTTTCCTCCTTTGGCACTGGCGCAGGCTCTACGATTTCCATCCACCCAGCCGCCTCTCCTGGACGGTGGCCATGGGGGTGCTGATCTTTGCCATCTGGGTCGCCCCACAGGTGCTCCTCCATCGCGCACCGCGTTTCGAGGGCTTCATCCCGGATCGCTTCGGATTGGGTTTACCTTACGCCCTCCAGCTCGCGCTGCGGCTCGCACGGGCGGTCATCGTCGTGCCGCTCATCGAGGAATTGTTCTGGCGCGGCTTCCTCCTCCGTTACCTCGTCAACCCCGACTTCACCAAGGTGCCCTTTGGCACGATGACGCGCCTCTCCTTCACCGTCGTCACCGTCGGCTTCTGCCTGGAGCACCAGATGCCGGACTGGCCCGCCGCCCTCATCTCCGGCACCCTTTTTAACCTCGTCGCCTTCCGCACCCGCAGCCTCCTTTCCTGCGTCCTCGCGCACGCCGTCGCCAACCTCACCCTCAGCGCCTACGTCCTCTGGACCCGGCAATGGGGCTTTTGGTGAAGAAAGCCAACAGATCGCGCGCTGAGAGCAATCCCGCAGCCATTGCCATGGATCGCGGCGATTCTTCCATGGCGGGTTGTGGAAGCGGAGCGCTGCAACTCCGCTTGCTTCACGTTCAGTCTGCCTTAAGTTCCCGCCCCCGCCCATGAACTCCTCCAGCCGCCCCTCGCCCGGCCAAATGCGCGTGCGACGGAACCGGCCTGGCGTCTCCCTGCTCATCGTCGCCTGGCTCTGCGCGTCGGTCGCTGCGGGGTGGGCGGTGGAGCCACTCACCAGCTTCGGCAATAGCGTAAAGCCGCTGCGCGCGGAGACGGCGCCAGACTACGCGCTTCAGCCGGAACATTGGCTCTCGCTGATGGAGTTTTCGGTCGCGCTCAAAATGCGGAACTTTGATGAGTTCCAGGCGCGCAACGCTCAGGGGGAGCAGATTACCCGGCCGAGATGGCGCAAAAGTACTACCCGCTCAAGGCTGACTACGACGCGGTGGCGGCATGGCTGCGGGCGCAAGGGCTCTCCGTCGCCGATGAAGACCCGCTCCACCTGAGCGTCTTCGCCAGCGGGACCGTGGCGCAAGTAAGCCGTGCGCTCGGCTTGGGCATGGCCCGCGTCTCAGCCAATGGGCGGCAATACTCCTCCGCGGATTCGCCGCCCTTGCTGCCAGCCGCGCTGGCGGGCGCCGTGCTGGGGGTCAATGGCCTGCAGCCACACGTCACGCCCAAGGCTCGGCAAAGCGGTGTGACCCCGGCCGTCGCCAAACAGCCGCCTTATTACCCGAGCGAGATGCTGCACGCCTATGGCGGCGATGCGCTCGGCCTCGATGGGACCGGACAGGAGATCGGCATCGTCATCGACCGCTTCCCCAACGAAGCTGATTTGCTCAACTTCTGGACCATCACGGGCGTGCCGCAGCAGTGGAGCAATATCTCCTTCGTGCAAGTCATCAGCGGCACAATCCCGGCGCCCAACTCGCAAGCGGCGGAGGAGACGCTCGACACGGAGTGGAGCAGCGGGATCGCCTCTGGGGCCAGGGTGCGCGTCTATGCGACGAAGACGCTCTCGTTCGTCAATATCGACCGGGCTTACCAGAGAATCATCAGCGACCTGCCGGCGAGGACGGGACTGCGGCAGGTCTCGTTGAGTTTCGGCGCGCCCGAGACGCAGGTCGCAGCTTCCCAACTGCAAACCGATGCTCAGTACTTTGCGGCCATGGCCAACGCGGGGGTGACCGTCTTTGTCTCCACCGGCGACAACGGTTCTGAGCCGGGCAGCGTCCTGCAAGTGGAAACGCCCTCCAGCGACCCCTCGGTGATCGCGGTCGGCGGAACTTCGCTGGCCCTGAACACCGATGGGTCGATCAGCACCGAGACTGCCTGGAGCGGGACGGGAGGCGGGGTGAGCCAGTCTTCCGTGCGGCCCGCCTGGCAACTCGGCGCCGGTCTCCCCGCAGGCACGAAACGCACCGTCCCCGACGTTGCGGCTCCCGCGGATCCCAACACGGGCGCCAAGGTCATTGTGAACGGGCAGTCGTGGCAGTACGGCGGGACGAGCTGGAGCGCGCCGATGTGGGCGGGCTTTTGCGCGCTCATCAATCAAGCGCGGGCTCAGGCAGGTCTCGGGTCAATCGGGTCCATGGGCGCCAAGCTCTACCCTTTGCTGGGCAGCTCGGCTTTCCGAGACATCACCAAGGGCAGCAACGGCGATTACACGGCGGGAGCAAACTATGACCTTTGCACCGGCCTCGGCTCACCCAACCTGGCGGCCTTGATCCCCCTGCTCGCGCAACCCGCAGTCACGGCCAAGCCGAACCTCACCACCTTCAACCCTGCTGGCTGGAGCGATAACCTCGTCGCCTCGCGGAGCGTCGGAGTGACGGCGGATGCACCCCTCTTTCGGACCTTCGACACCATCTATGTCGATTATGCGGTGGTGAATAACGGCACGACTTTTGTCAATACCGCCTGGCGCGCTACTCTTTATGTAGATGGCGTGGAAACGGCCTCCGATTCCTTTAATGGACAACTCGCCGTGAACGCGACGATCACCAAGCTGGATCGCGCGATTGGCCCCCTCGCCGCAGGCACGCACACCATCAAGCTCGTGTTGGATACCGACAACTCCGTGGCGGAAACGAGCGAGACCGACAACACCTATCAAAAGCTAATTACCGTCAGCGATGTTGGTCTTCCAAACCTTACACTGACGCAACCCGCCGGCTGGGCGACCAACATCGTGGCCGGGGTGGCTCCCGGAGCCACTTCGGATGCGGCCACCATCACTTCCGCCGACACCATTTTCCTCAACTACGATCCCTGGAACAATGGGCTCACCGCCGTTTCCGCCGTTTGGCAGGCGGCCATCTATATCGACAATGTACTCGCCCGCACCGATCACTTCAGCACCGGACTGGCAGCGGGAATGGCTTACACCCCCGCGACTGACGAAAACCTGGGGTCTCTCGCCGTTGGTGATCATACGATCAAGATCGTGCTCGATCCTGACAACGCGGTGGGAGAGGCGGATGAGACCGATAACGTCTTTCAAAAGACCATCACTGTTACGGCTCCTCAGTTGCCCAACCTCGCCTTTTACCAGCCAGACGGCTGGTCGGATGGGATTGTCATCACCGATGTTAAAGGCACGACTATTGATGCGGTGAGGCCGCTGAGCACAGAGACGCTCTACCTGAATTTCGCGCCCGCCAATTACGGGGAGGTGCCGGTAATTGCTGCCTGGAATGCGCGGGTGATCCTCGACGGAGTTGAGACCTTTGATTTCGCGATCGCCAGCGGACCGCCCGCCTTGACCTATTTCAACGATTTCGTTGATTTGCCAGTCGGGCCGCTCGCGCCGGGCGTTCACGTTGTCAAGGTTGTGCTCGATACTGAAGATGCCGTGGCCGAATCAGCCAAAGACGACAATTCACTGCAAAAGGCCTTCACCGTTTTTGGCCCCACCCTGCCCAACCTGACCTTTGCCCAGCCCGCTGGCTGGACCGATGCCATGGTGGTTTCCACCACCACCGCTGCTCGGAGTGACTCGGCCAGCTACCTGAGCACCGACTCGATTTATGTCAGCTTCGCGGCTCTTAATGATGCGTCGGTGAGCGTCAGCGGCGGTTGGACCGGCACCGTCTATGTCGATGAGGTGGCCAAAACGACGCACGCTTTCTCACCCGGCCTGGCGCCGTTTGGCACGGACAGTGGCGCTCTGGATTTGCCGCTCGGCTCGCTCACGCCTGGCACACACGTCATCAAGGTGGTGTTGGACAGCGGCGGAACCGTCGATGAAGCAGATGAGACAGATAACACCCGGACGAAAACCATCAGTGTGGGCCTTGGAACTCTGCCGCTGGCTTCTGATACGCCTCTGGCTGGATTAAGCGCAAGCTTGGGTGAACAGAAGTACTATCACCTCACCGTTCCCGCTGGCACGGTGAGCCTTTCCATGACGATGAATGGTGGCACCGGAGATGCCGATCTCTACCTAAAAGCGGGAGCACTCCCGACCACGAGCCTCTACGACTATCGCCCGTACCTCGATGGCAACAATGAGCAAATCTCCGTCTCCGATCCAGCGCCGGGAGACTGGTATGTGATGCTCGATCCTCGGCAGGCCTACACCGGCGTGACCTTAACGGCCTCGCTTTCCTCGCATCTCAACGTCGTCCTCACCGCCTCCCCCGCGAATGGCGGCACCGTCAGCGGTGGAGGCGCCCTCCTCCCTGGAACACAGGTGACCGCTGCCGCCGCCGCCCAAAGTAGCTTCACGTTTCTCGATTGGACGGAAAACGGCACGGAAGTCAGCTCATCTCCCGCGTACGTTTTCGCGGCCACGGCGTCGAGGAACTTAGTGGCCAATTTTCAGGCAACCACCAGCCTGACTCCCGGCTCCACGCAAACAGCCCTCTCTGGTTCCACGGGGAGCCAGAAGCTGTTCCAAATCATGGTCCCGGCTGGAGCAGCCAGCCTTTCGATTACCGCGAGCGGCGGCTCGGGTCATGTTAATCTCTTTGCGCGCGCTGGAGCCGTTCCCACGGCACAACTTTTCGACGCCTTCAGCGCCAACGGCAGCAGTGCCGCTTCGCTCATCGTCACTCAGCCAACGGCGGGGCCCTGGTATTTCCTCCTGATCGGCGGCAGTGACTACGCAGGCGTGAATCTCACTGCCACCGCGCCCGAGGCCACCTTCACAATCACCGCGCAGGCGGCCACCGCGGGCGGGCAAGTCACTGGAGGCGGCCTTTTCGCCTACGGAACCGATGCGGCAATCACCGCCCAGCCGGCCTTCGGCTATCGCTTCGCCGGTTGGATGGAAGGATCGAGCCTGGTGAGCCAGGACACTACTTATCACTTCACCGTGACTGGACAGCGCAACTTACTCGCGACCTTTGCCCCCGCGGCGGCCCTCGCCAGTAACGTCACCGGAGTCTATGGCGGCTTGATCGGCAGCAACCAAACCACCCACGAGACTTCCGGTTTCATTTACTTGAACCTGATGCCGACTTCCGGCTTCACCGGTTTTGTCGTCATGGGCGCACAGCGGATGAGTTTCCTGGGCTATTTCGACGCGAATACCCATGCTTGGTCCGGGCTCGCCCAGAATGGCTACACCAGCCTGAACCTGCACCTGACTCTCCCGCCAGGCACGCCGGGCGCCATCACCGGAAGCACTGACCTCCAATACGAGGGCGCTCCGGTGGCGATTGCCATGGAACGTGCGGTGGTCACCAACCAAGCTCCCCAAGCTGGTTTCTACACCCTGGTGCTTCCATCCGATCCAGCGCAGGCCGGTGACCCGAAGTACCCGCACGGCCATGGCGGGGGTTTCGTCGGCGTGTCCGTTTATGGTGGCGTTTACTTCGTCGGGCGCCTGGGGGACGGAGCCAGCGCGAGCGGCTTCACGGCCCTCACCGCGGATGGTCGCGCGCCCGTCTATCTTCCCGAATATTATGGACGCGGCTCCGTCTCGGGGTGGCTCACTTTTGCTGATGTGCCAGACACCAGCGACTTCAGCGGCGTCTTGCGTTGGTCCAAGGAGCCGAACGCCCGCGACCCTTCGTATCCCGCCGGGTTCGCCGGCCAGATTCAGGCGCTCGGTTCACGCTACGCGGGCGGCCAGCCGATCCTCAACTTCCACGCCGCTGGTTCGGCGCAAGTCACCTTTGCCGAACCTGATGGCACTCCCGGGGGCAGCGAGCGCATCACGCTCGACACCGCCAATCGCGTGCTCGTGACCGCTCCCGACAGCAGCGGCTTGCTGATGGGCTTCGACCCAAGCGATGGGTTGATGGGCGGCTACTTTTTCAATCCAGCGGATGGGCTGTACACTCCCTTTCTGGGTATCGTCTTGCAAAAGCAGCAAAGCGCCTGGGGCAGCTTTCTTACTCCGAGCGGAGTGGGCGGCGTCTCCGTCAAGCCGGCGACTCACTGACGAGGGGTCGCACGTCCTCGATCCGAGCCCGATGTACGGCAGATTCCAACAGCACCTTCAGAGGGAGCTTTCCGAAATCCGCACCGCCGGTCTGTATAAGCCGGAACGAGTCTTGACGAGCGCGCAGGCGGCACACATTCGCGTGGCGGACGGGCGCGAGGTGCTCAACATGTGCGCCAACAATTACCTCGGGCTGGCGGAACATCCAGAGGTGGTCGCGGCGGCGCAAGCGGCGCTGGCGCGCTGGGGCTTCGGGCTCGCCTCCGTACGCTTCATCTGCGGCACCCAGAGCTTGCACAAGTCACTCGAAGGGAAGCTCAGCGAATTTCTTGGAACGGAAGAGACCATCCTTTACGGCTCTTGCTTCGACGCCAATGGCGGCCTCTTCGAGACGCTCCTCGGGCCGGAGGACGCGGTCATTTCCGATGAATTGAATCATGCCTCGATCATTGATGGCATCCGCCTCTGCAAAGCGCAGCGGCACCGCTACCGCAACAACGACCTCGCTGACCTGGAAGCGAAACTCCAGGAGGCGGCGGGAGCGCGCTTCCGGCTCATCGCCACCGATGGAGTCTTCTCCATGGACGGCACGATCGCGCGGCTCGATGGACTCTGCGACCTGGCGGATCAGTACGACGCGCTCGTCATGGTGGACGACTCGCACGCCGTCGGCTTCATGGGGGCGAAGGGTCGCGGCACGCATGAACATTGCGGCGTGCTGAACCGCGTCGATATTCTCACCGGGACGCTCGGCAAAGCGCTCGGCGGCGCGAGCGGCGGCTACACAAGCGGACGTCGCGAGATCGTCGAATTGCTGCGGCAGCGTTCCCGCCCCTACCTGTTTTCCAACACATTCGCGCCGAGCATTGCGGGCGCTTCGCTCTGCGTCCTCGACCTGCTCAGTGGCTCGACTGAGTTGCGCGACCGCCTCGCCGCGAACACGCGCTTCATGCGCGAAGCCCTCAACGCGCGCGGCTTTCGAATCCTCCCCGGCGAGCACCCGATCATCCCGCTCATGCTCGGCGACGCCGCCCTCTCCGCGCGTTTCGCCGAGGCGATGCTCGTGCGCGGCGTGTACGTCATCGGCTTCTCCCATCCCGTCGTGCCCCATGGCCGCGCGCGCATCCGCATCCAGGTCAGCGCCGCCCATGCACGCGAAGACCTGGCCTTCGCGGTGGAGCAATTTGCCAGCGTTCGCGACGAGTTGTGCTGCTGAAGCCGCGCCTCCGCGGGCCAGGCTCTGCTCTCAGACGTTGGCCAGCTTGCCAGTGCTGTCGCCGACGCGCTCCGCCTTCACTCCCATCTCGTCCAGCATCGTCATGTAAAGATTCGTCATCGGCGTCTCTCTGGAGACCTGCACGTGGCGTCCCGATTTCAGCGCGCTGGCGCCACCGCCGCACAGCAGAACTGGCAGGTCCACGTGCTGATGCGCATTGCCGTCCGCCAGGCCGCTGCCCAGCACAATCATCGAGTTGTCGAGCACGTTGCCGCTCCCTTCGCGCATCGTCTTCAGCTTCGCCAAAAATCCGCTGAATTGCTCCATGTGCCACTCGTTGATCTTCGCGATCTTCGCCTTCTTCTCGGCACTGCCGCCATGATGCGAAAGCTCGTGATGCCCCTCTGTCACGCCGATCCACGGATAGCTGCGATTGTTGCCGTCGCGGAGCACCATGAAGGAGGCAATCCGCGTCGAGTCCGTCGCCAGCGCCAGCGCCAGCAAGTCGTACATCAGCTTCACATACTGGCCAAAATCACCGGGAATCCCCTCCGGCTTGGCGATGTTGGGGCGCGGCAGGCTCGCTTGAAACCGCTGGTGCTGCTCGATCCCCACTTCGGTCTCGCGCAAGGCCGTCAGATACTCATCCATCTTCCGGCGATCACTCGCGCCGAGCCGCTGCTGAAGCGCCCGCGCATCATCCCGCACCAAGTCGAGGATGCTCGTCCGGCACGATTCCCGCAGGGCCTTGCCCGCCGCCAGGTCCGGGTCCTCCGCCGTGCCAAAGAGCCGCTCGAAAATGAGCCGCGGGTCGGCGATGGCCGGCATCGGCGTATTGGCATTGCGCCAGGAGAGGTTGTTTTGATACGCGCACGCGTAACCGCTGTCGCAAGCGCCCGCCTGCCGATTCGACGAATCGCAGCTCATCTCGAGCGAAGCGAGCCGCGTTGCCTTGCCGATCTGCTGCGCGGCCACCTGATCGACGGAAATGCCGATTGAGATATCCGAGCCCGCTGTCTTGCGCGGATGAACGCCCGTGAGAAAGCGAGGCGTTCGCGCGCGCATGATCGCCCGGCCCATCGCCCAGGGCGCGGCCATTGAGTTGCGCCAGCCCGCTCATGACCTGCACACTCGCCTTGTGCGGTGCGAGCGGCCGCAAAATCGAAGGCAGATCGCCCAGCGCGCCTGCCCCTTTGGGCGTCCAATTCTCCATGTCCATGCCGTTCGGCAGATAGACAAAGACCATGCGCTTGCGGCGCTCCGCTCGCCGCTAAACCACTCGCCGCCCGCGCCGTCGGGATCATCGCCTCGAGCAGCGGCAGCGCCAGGGTGGCCCCCAGGCCCCGCAAAAAAGTGCGCCGCGGCAGAGCATGGGAAGGACCAATGGAGGGCATGGGTAAAAGGGGGAGCGGAGCTTTTGAGAGTAGTCGAGAAACCCCACGCCGGCAAGTGCGATCCTCGCTTTGCTCTTTCATCCGGGCGGTGGAGCAAGGATTCTCTGCTCACCGATTCCCTGCCTTATGACCGCCGCCCAAATCCGCGCCACTGTCATCGCCGAGTGGCGCGGGCTGCCGGAGCGGCCTTTCCCGCGCGACACGGCGCGGGCGGTCGGCGAGGTGGTGGTGAAGCTGATGGTCAACCTCGGGCTGGCGGAGCGATTGCGGGAGGAAGAGGTGACGCGCGCCTGGCGCGAGTTGGTGGGCGACTTCGTGGCGGATCACTCCGCGCCACAGCGACTGCAAAACGGGGTGCTCACGGTGCGCGTCCTGCAGCCCACGGTGCATTATGAATTGGACCGCGTCTTTAAGCCGCAACTCCTCGCCAAGCTCAAAACCGCTTCGGCGCCACGTGCATTCGCGAACTGAAATTCCGCATCGGCTGATGCTCGATCAAATCATCATCGAAGACCTGGAACTGCTCGCCTCCATCGGCGTGACCGATGAAGAACGGAGCCAGCCGCAGCGGCTGACGATTTCGCTCTGGCTCACCACGCAGCGCGACTTTTCCCATCTGCGCGACGATCTCCGCAACGCGGTCGATTACCACAAAGTGGCCACCACCGTGACGGCGCTGGCGCTGCGACACCCCCGCCGCCTGCTGGAGACGCTGGCCGTGGAAATCGCCGACGAAATCCTGGCCCACTTCGCCGTGCAGGTGATCGATTTGCACTTGAAGAAGTTCTTTCTCGCGGAAGCCGTCTCCACCGGAGTGCGGCTCCGCCGCGAGCGCACGCACGTCGCGTTGCGCGTGCGTTGAGGCCGCGTCCTGGATGAGAGTTCCGAAGCGCTTCACCAGCGCCAGCCTTCGTCTACAGGCGCGAACGTCACGCCCCACCCAGCACTTACGCTCCGCCCTCTTCATCCAGCATCGCCCGCACTTTGCGCACGAGACTTTGCTGGGTGAACGGCTTTTGCAGCACCTCGACTCCGGGCTCGAGAACCCCCTGCTCGCTGATGTCGTTCTCGGAGTAGCCGGTGACAAAGAGCACTTTCATCGCCGGTTGCAGCGCGACGAGTTGCCGCGCGATGACGGGCCCATGCATTTCGGGCAGGATGACGTCGCTCACCAGCAGATCGATCCGGCCCGGCTCCCGCTGGACCTGCTCCAGCGCTTCGCTCGGGCCGGCCCGCGCAGAGCACTCGGTAGCCGGTATCGCGCAGCACCGCGCACAGCAGATCGCGCACGACTTCCTCGTCCTCCAGCACGAGAACGGTTTCGCCGTGGGGGCGGAAATCCGCCAGGGCCGCCGGCGCGTCGCTCGGCGTGCACGGCGCGCTCTCCAGGGGAAAATGGATGCAGAAGGTGCTCCCTTTGCCCAACTCGCTCGTCACGCTGATCTCGCCGCCGCTCTGCTTGACCACCCCGTAAACCGTGGCGAGCCCGAGGCCCGTTCCTTTCCCCGGCCCTTTCGTCGTGAAGAACGGCTCGAAAATGCGCGCCATCGTTTCCGCGTCCATGCCGGAACCGGTATCGCTGATGCAAAGCTCCACGTACGAGACGGCCGCCATGGCGCTTGAGCCATCCACGCTGCGGCACTCGGACCGATCCTTCAGCGAGGTGGTAATCGTCAGCGTGCCGCCATGCGGCATGGCGTCGCGCGCATTCACTCCCAGATTGAGGATGACCTGCTCCAGTTGCGTGGGATCGGCGCGCACCCGAGCCTCGGTGGCCAGCGGCTCGAGACGGATCCGAATATGCTCTCCGATAACCCGCTGCAAGAGCCGCTCCATGGCGCAGATGAGCGCATTCAGATCGAGCACCACGGGCTGCAGTAGCTGTTTGCGGCTGAAGGCCAGCAACTGCTTCGTCAAACTCGCGGCCTGCTCGCCCGCCTTGCGAATCAAAGAGGCGTGTTCGCGCGGTGCGGGCTGGCCCGTGAGTTTGATCTCCAGCAATTCCGCGTAGCCGATGATCGCCGTCAGCAGATTGTTGAAATCGTGCGCCACCCCGCCCGCCAGGCGCCCGACGGCTTCCAGCTTTTGCGAGTGGCGCAGCAATTCCTCGGTCTTGTGCAACTCGTGCTCCGTCTCACGCAGGTGGAGAATCAGTTGCGCCAGCTTCCCAAATTCCGTCCGCTCGCCTGCGAGCGCGCGCAAACCCGCCGTGCTTCCGTCTTCCAGGCTGCGTGAGATCAGTCGAAGCGGGCGCCGCACCCAGCGCACCAAAGAATACGACAGGACCAGCAACAGCCCGAGCGCAAAGGCGATCAGGCAGAAAAAGAGCCGCTCACTCGCATGGTTCAGCTCTCGGATGATCGGCGAATCGTGCTCCACTTGAATCTGCGCCACCGGCTTCCCATCCCAGCCATAGAGCACCCGCGAAAAGCGGATCAGCCCTTCCTCCTCCGCGCTCGGCTTGAATGCCGCCATCTCCCGCGCCGGCACAATGCGGATCGAGTACCCGGTGAACATCGCCATCCGCCGGATGTTCTCATCGATCCAAATATGGCCCGCGTAGAAGTAGCCTTGCGGGGTCGTCTCGCGGAAGCGGTCCCGGGAGGGATGGATCGTCGCCCCGCGAATCTCCATCCACCCTTGCGGCACCTGGCAGAAAAAGTGGCAGACGTGCTCCCTGGCGAGCGGCGCGCTGATCGACTCCGCCGGAATCGGCACCTCCTTCAAGTTGTCGGCGTACCGATTATTGCGCGAGAACAGGAGCGAGCGATCGGGCCGATAGACCCACACCGCATTCCCCTTGTACGTGGCCAGTGACTCGTCCGTCAGGTGCGACTCCACCCAATCCCGGTCGTTTTTCATCACCGCCCGCACCATGTCGTCCCAGATCGTCGAATCCTCGACCAGCACGCTCAAGTTGTCGCCGCGATCGCTCAGGAATTGGTCAAAAATCAAGTTCCGCTCCGTCGCGCGTTGCTGGGCGATTTCCTGGAAATGCCGCCGCTCCGCCAGCTTCAGCGCCGCTAAGCCGCCCAGAAACAGGACGACGATGCCCAGCAGGAGCAGTTGGATTTTGAGCTGAACCTTCATCTCGTCCCGAGAGCTTCGACCGCGCGCTGCGGCGCGCACCGCGCGGCCGGGGGCCGCTTACGTTGCGCACCCGGCTTTCACGGATCGCCACGATCCGCGGACTCGAAGTCGCCGCATTGATGACGAGGCGATTTTCCGTCGCGCCTTTCACCTGCGCCTTGGAATTCTTCAGCGTGAAATTCACCTGGTAAGTCACCGTCACCTCCGCCGTCCGAGGCGAGACGGCGTAGCCGACCACCTTCGAGAGCCGGCAATCGTGCCGCGTCCAGTGCGCGTAATATTTGCGCAAGCTGTGCTCGATCAGCCGCCGATCCAGATTCCCATTGCCGTAGTAATCGACGTGATCCGCGTAGAGGGAAAGCTCCTCTTTCAAGTCGCCCTTCGCCACTGCGCGGAGGAATTGCACCACAAATTGCGTCGCTTCCCGCGGCGTCAGGACATGCTGCGCCTGGCTCGCAATCGCCGCCACGCCCCCCTGCCCGCCGCGTCCCGCCCCACTGATACCCGCCCCTGCACGGCCTCCGCGTGCTCCCTCAGCCGGTTGGTTGCGCACCTCGGCCAGCCGAGTCGCGGGAGCTACACTTTCCGGCGCAACGCCGGTTGTGCTCGCCAGTTCCGTCGCCTCTTTAGCCACGTCCATCTTCGCGTCGCTCTTCAAAATCGGCTCCTCCGGCCAGGGCAGTTCCTTTGGCGGCGGCTCATTGGGCGCCCGCGCCAGCAGACCCAGCGAACGAAGGGTCTCAGGATCTTCCTTGCCGGAAGCCGCAAAGCCCTTCCGCTTCTGGTACCGCTTGACCGCCTCCTCAAATTCCCCCGAGCGCCGCCCATCGATGTCGCCGAAGTAGAGATTCCGCCGCCGCAACTCTTCCTGCGTCGAGCGGACCGACTCCTCCGCACGCGCCAGCGGCGCCGCGAACAACACCAGCCACAGGAGGAAACACGCGATGCGAAGAAACATAGCGCAACCTTCCTACGGCCTTCCGCTCCCCCATGCACGCGCAAAAAGCGCAGTTTGCCCCAAGGCGGTTTCACCCCGAGGCTCCCCCTTTCACCCGAAACTCAGCCCCGCCTCATCGAACCGGATCAGCCGCCTCATTTGCGAAAGCTGCGCGGACGCCGCCCTTCCGACCAGCACCTCGCGAAGCCGTGCCTGCAAGCTGCCTCCGTCGCCGCCACCGCCCAGAAAGACAGCATGTGGGATGCTCTCATCGACATCCGACGAGGCGAATGGGAATAGCAGTGGTTGGCGGACTGGCGAGCAAGCGCCAAGACGCCAGCTACGTGCAAGAACCCTCCGGCAATAATCTTGCCAAACTCCTCTCCCGCGGCTTCGATGCCGTGAGCACCAACCGCTCCTTCTCCCTTTCGCCGGCCCGCTCACCAAGGACATCAGCAACGCCATGAGCGCCAGATCCTCATCATCATCACCCCCGGTCGCCAGTGCTCGCGTCTTTGAAATCCACTACGCCCTCGCGCCCGCCGGCCAGTCCAAAGGCCCGCGGTAAAGCGGCGGCCTCTTCACCAACTCCCGCACAATGCCGATCAACCGCCTCGCCCCTGGTCAGAACTACATTTTCCAAGTCCGCAACATCTGCGACAGCACTGGATATTCGGACTGGAGTATGCCGGTGAGGCAATATGAGCATGTGAAACGGAATGCCACTCACATCAACCGACAATAGACAATCTTCTCATGGAACTCTGGCTTCGTAAAAACAAACAAACAATCTCCATCATTTCGGTTCTGTTGGCGGGAATCGGCATCGTGCTCTCTTATCTAAGCCTGCGTGACGGCCAACGAGCCGCAGCAGCAGGCGCTGAGAAAGACAAGCAAACGATGATAGCCGCTCAAGAGCAGACGCGCGATGATTTGAAGAAGCTGCTCTATGAGCGCGGAAACAACGAGATGACGGCACTTCGAATGGTGACGGAGTACGCACAAGGTCTGAATGGTTACGTATACGCGAAAGAGACACCAGAAGAGCAGAAGAAGACACCTGGTCCAAAACCACGAGGAGAAAGCAAAGACGCCGCGAAATGGTTCGCCGATACGCCGAGTTCCATGCGGTCTCTCTACACACTCAACTTCAGCCGCTTTGAACTAAACAACTCTGCCATCGAGTCAGTGCGTGCCTTGATTCGCTCTTTGATGACCATGAAACCGTCTCCGGACGAATCCCCGGAGGAGAAGTCGCAACTTCGGCGTTACGCGGAGCTCGTGATCGCCCCACAACTTACAGCTAAGGCTCAATCGTTTGATCCGACGGTCCGTTCCGCTGCATTAGTCTTGTGTGCAGAGCTTTTCAACGGAAGCGGTAAGTTCGATTTACTTCCGAAAGATTACGATGCACAGGCCGTCTTCTCAGGAAAGTTTCTTGGACTGACGACATATCCAAAAGACACTCCGCTCAACCTTTCCGGATTCAATTTATCCGATTCAGACTTTTACGACTCGCATCTCTTCGCCGTGAATTTATCTCAAGCCACGATTTCCGGAGCGTCATTTGATAGCTGCGACGTGAACAAGTGCATCTTCGACGGCGTTAACCCAATGGCTTCTGATTCCCCCAATGAAGCCGAGCTAAAGAGTATTCATGCTACGTCATTCAAAGGCGCAACTCTCAGGGATTTAGCCGAGGTTAAGGACGCCAAGTTGTTCAACGCCGACTTTTCCAACGCGAAACTTTGGAATATTTCCTTCGCCGCCTCAAAGCTCAGCGGCGCAAACTTCTCGCAAGTTACAGTGCTAGAACCTCAGAAATCGCAAGATGGCAAAGACGTGCCGCCGATACCCCACACGATTGCTTTCAGATATTGCGCTTTGGTAAATGGAAAGTTTTCGGGATCCACGCTGCCATCGATAGTGTTCGAGAACTGCGATCTTTCGCGTGCGCGTTTTGAGGCGATCCCGGCGAAAGGTACCGAGCCGGCAGTGCCGGTTATTCTGAAGGCTGGAAAATTCATCAATTGCGTCATGCAGGGCGCTCACTTCGAGAGTGCCGACCTTGTAGCGGCGGAGTTCACCGGTGCTGAGAATAATGACATGAATTGTCGCTCGTGTCAGTTCGGAACGAGCGCTCCCGATTTCGATCATGTCGACCTCTCAGGCGCGTATCTAGCTGATTTTCCTAAGGCCGCTCTACTACTCAAGACGCTCAAATCCGGGAAAATCGACTACACCTATTTACCCAGCGATTGGTTCACCGATCCATTTGAAAAACCCGAGATCAAATTGTCAGAGAGTGCCCTTGCGCTTCTCGTCACAACTACTCGCGATGATAAAACTGGGGTTGTCGCAACTAGGACTATAACTAACGTTCTGCAGACTAGAGGGAAACAGCTGCAGCCTAGCGGAGTCCCCGGAGTCTTGTGGCAAAATCTAAACACGATCGATGACAAATTGCTTCCCGATTTGCTTGGCGTATATCCAGAAAAGCTGACCGAGGAGATTAGGTCCAAAAAGAAAGCTTCACCAGCAGAGTATTATGCTGCCCTTTTCAAGACGCACGAACCGTCGCTTGATCTCGGGCTAAAGTAGCCGAGCAGCGGGCGCACTTTGTCTCTTCCACCGCTGTCGCTTGGCTGCCGTTTTTCAGTCCACAGTGTGGTGCGGCATTCTCGCCGGATTCTTCGATCACGACCGTCGGGAGAAGGGTCTGAAGCTGTACGCTGTCTCCTTTTTCCCTTTCACCACCTCGTTCCTGCCGACCTGATGCCCGGTGCGCGTCTTGCTCTGCATCCTGCAAAGGCGAAGTGGTTGAGCAGCCACGCGCGTCCTTCGCTTTCGATCTGCTGAAGCAGACGGCGCGCGGTAAATTTCTGCAAGTCGCGCCTGGTGGCGCTCAGACCGGACGCGGCGACGACGGCGTGGAAGTGGCCGGCGACGTAGGGCGGGAGCGCGAGACCTAGGCTTTGGGACCGTTGCGGTCACTCGCCTTGAAGGCTCCCCGCATTCCAGCTTAGAAAGGAAATCTTCGAAAATCTGATGGCGCCGGGCGGTTTTCGAGAAAGCTGTGATAGGATGGGGCGGTGAACCTGCTCTCTCTGCACGTGGCGCACTTGGGTCTCAGCCTGAATAGGCGCAGGCTGCTGAAAGGAACGATCGGTGCGACAGAACGGCAGGAGCAAGTCGGTTGGGGAAAAAGGTCGCGCTTCTCCACCGCTGGAACCTCCTTGCCGTGCGGCTCTCCGCGCCTCCGCGGGATGCGATTCGAGGCTCGACGAAGGAGGCGACGTTCTTTCCGCAGCGAATCGCCTTACCCGGCAACGAGCGGCGAGGCGCCGCTGGCACTTCAGGCGGCGAGGACGCCGCCGCTACGGGACGCGCGAATCTCTGCGGTGGGATGGAACGCTGGCCGATCCAAACGGGTTCCAAAAAAAGTTCGGGGAATCAAATTTGTTCCACGAGCATGTTTAACGATGTTACACACTTCTGCCTTCCGATTTAGATTACGGACCATCTCCCTCTCTCTCGTCATTTGGAAAACCCAGCTTTGTGTCCCGAAATGACCGAAACCCAATCGTGGCCTCTCTTTGGTCACTTCAGTGCCGATGTTTTAGTCGCGCCACGGGGCGAAAAAGTTCCGAAATTCATCGTGTTCCTTCTTACCCAGCCTCTCGGCAGCAATGTTCCACAACTCATACTGCTCCCGTTAACAATACCTCCTCCCTGATCTTCTGAAGGCCAAACCTCTTTGCACGCCCGCTCCGCCAAGTCAAAAAAACACGGCATTGTTTCCCAAAATGACCGAAACCCCCGTCACTTGCCGCTCGTTGGTCACTTCGGCCCCAACGTTTCAACAGCGAACGAGTTCCGAAATTCATCGTGCCCATTTCGATTCCGCCTCTAGCACCAGTGTTCCACAACTCAAACTCGTCCCGTGAACAATATCCGCTCCCTGATTTTCTGATGCCCCAAACTCCTCTTCTAAGCGCCCGCCGGCCGAATGAAAAAACACGGCATTGCGTCCCAAAATGACCGAAATCCCCATCACGGCGAACTTTGGTCACATCGGTTCCAACGATCCACTCGCGCCAAGGAGCAAAAGAGTTCCGAAAATCGCCGTGGCCCGCTTCGCCGTCCCCTCCAGTGGCAATGTTCCACGCGCCATCCGACCCATTCGGCACCCTCGCTTTCCTGGTTTCCTGTGTTCCAGATTCCTCATCTCACGTCCCCTTTGCCACGAGAACACGTACCATACAGCCCGAGTTCCAGCCCCTCCTCGCCAAGACGCAGAGCGGCTTTGACTTGCCCCCCGGTCCGCCCGTAAGTTCCCGCTCCGCCGCGTTGCCCTTTTCACCGTGAAACACGTCCTGTTCATCTGCACCGGGAATATCTGCCGCAGCCCCATGGCTGAGGGCCTCCTCCGGCATGCGGCGCGGGACCGCCGGGACATTGAGGTCGCCTCCGCGGGCGTCGGCGCCGGGTACGGCCAGCCGCCCAGCCCGCATGCCGTCGAGGTGCTCCGGCCCCTGGGGATCGATATCAGCGACCTGCGCAGCCAGCCGCTCACGGACGAACTGGTGGAATGGGCCGACCACATCCTCGTCATGACGCGCGGGCACCTGGAGGCCGTCGCCATGCTTTGCCCGGAGGCGAACGACAAAACGCATCTCGTCTGCTCCTTCGATGAAGAATTGCGCCGCCATTGCCTCGATGTGCCCGATCCCATCGGCCTCGGGATTCACGCCTATCTCGAAACCCGCGACACGCTGCAAAAAGCGTTGCCAGGCCTCCTCCGCTACCTCGAATCCGCACCTGCCATGACTCCATCCTCCTCCGCTCCTGCCACCGCTGCTCCTGCTCCAGTCCGCCCGCTGCGCGTCGCCCTCGGCGCGGACCATGGCGGGTTTGAACTCAAGCACGCCATTCACCAACACCTTTCGCGCAAAGGGCCACATCGTCTCGGATTTCGGCGCCTACTCGCACGAGTCGGTCGATTACCCGGACTACGCGGAGCCGGTCTGCCGCGATGTGCTCGCGCACCAGGCCGATTTTGGGATTCTCGTCTGCAAAAGCGGCATCGGCATGAGCATCGCCGCCAACCGCTATCCGCACATTCGCGCCTCGCTGGTGGCCGATCCCGCTGATGCCGGCACGACCCGCCAGCACAACGACTCGAACGTCCTCTGCCTCGCCGCCAATCACGTCGACCGCCGGCGAAGTGACGAAGATCGTCGATGCGTTCCTAGCCACGCCGTTTGAAGCCGGGCGGCACGAGCGCCGGGTGGAAAAGCTCGATCAACTCGGCACCCACAACGCCACGCATCCTTCGCTCGCCGAGGCCGATCCCGGAAATTCACGCGGCGATCGAGGCGGAGAAGTTGCGGCAGTTTGAAAACATCGAGCTGATCGCCTCGGAGAATTTCACCTCCCGGGCGGTCATGGAGGCGCAAGGCTCCTGCCTCACGAACAAATACGCCGAGGGCTATCCAGGCCGGCGCTGGTATGGCGGCTGTGAGCACGTCGACGTCGTCGAGCAACTGGCCATCGACCGCGCCAAGCAGCTTTTCGGCGCCGAGCACGTCAACGTGCAGCCGCACTCCGGCTCGCAGGCCAACATGGCGGTCTATTTCTCCGTGCTGCAAGCCGGCGACAGGATCCTGACGATGGACCTCTCGCATGGCGGCCATCTCACGCACGGCAACAAGGCAAACTTCTCGGGCAAATTCTTCGAGATCTCGCACTACGGCGTGAGCAAGGAAGACGAGCGGATCGACTACGACGCGCTCGCCCGCCAGGCCAGTGAGTTTCGGCCAAAGATGATCACCGCGGGCGCCAGCGCCTATCCCGCGCATCATCGATTTCCCGCGGATGCGCGAGATCGCGGACTGCCGTCGGCGCGCTCTCTATTCGTGGACATGGCGCACATCGCGGGGCTGGTGGCCGCGGGAGTCCACCCGAGTCCCATGCCTCACGCGGATTTCGTCACGACGACCACGCACAAGAGCCTGCGCGGCCCGCGCGGCGGCATCATTCTCTGTCGCTGCGAAGTTTGCCAAAGCGATCGATTCCCAAGTCTTCCCGGGGATCCAAGGCGGCCCGCTCGAGCATGTCATCGCGGCCAAAGCCGTTTGCTTTCTCGAAGCGCTGCAGCCCAGTTTTCAGCAGTATTCCCGGCAGGTCGTAAGCAACGCCAAGGCTCTGGCCGGAGCGCTCGCCAATCGCGGCTACCGCATCGTCTCCGGCGGCACGGACAATCACCTCATGCTCGTCGATCTGCGCCCCAACGGGATCAACGGCAAACTGGCCCAGGAGACGCTCGATCACGCGGGCATCACGGTGAACAAGAACGGCATCCCGTTTGATACTGAGAAGATCACCCTCGGCGGCGGCATCCGCGTCGGCACGCCCGCCGTCACCACCCGCGGGATGGCTGAGGAAGAGATGATGGAAATCGCCGACTTGATGCATCGCGCCCTCGCTGGACGCGAGACGGAGTCGGAACTGGGCGTAGTCCGCGAAGAAGTCCGGCGCCTCACCAGCCGCTATCCCCTGCCCGGCTGACTCTTCTCCGCCTTGGCCCTTCCGCTCCCATCAGATCGGCGTCAGGGTCGCATTGGCTGTCTCCGCCGCTTTGCGGCTGGCCGCCATCGTGCTGAAGGCAAATTCCCGCACCATCGCCGCGTACTCCGTATGATGCTCTATGAGTCCGAGGTGCTTGGCGGGGCTGAGCGTTTTCAGCCGCGCCGCCGGAATGGCCGCGCGCATCGCCTCGCTGGCCTCAGGCTTGGTCGTCGAATCGCGGTCGCCCGCGACCACCAAAGTCGGAATGGGAATTTGCGGCAAGGTGGCCGTCGCATCGTAGCGCATCATCCCCAACATGCCGCGCGCCAGGACGGCGGGCGAAGCCTTCGGCTGAAATCGGGTGGCGAAGTCGATTTGCTCCCAAGTCTCCGTGCCGCCGAACGAACTGCGCTTCGTGGAAAGATGCATTGTCCCGTTGCGGTAGCTCAGCCAGTTCATCAGCCAGACGAGCGGCGACAAGAGGATGGTCAGGTGCATGAGCGGCACCAGCACCGGTTTTTCGATGGCCGTGAGCAAGGCGGAGCCGGAAGTGGTGCGGACCGGATCGGTCGGCGTCGTGTGCGTGAGGACGAGCCCCTGGACTCGCGAGCCGAGTGCTGCGGGAAAGAGCTGGCAAAAGGTGAGCGTGATCATTCCGCCGATGCTGTGCCCCAACAGGACGGCCGGCTTGTCCCCTGCGAGGCCGAGCACCGCTTCCAGGTTCCGCGCGAAGTTCTCCAAGGTGTAATCGCGATTGGCGGGCTGCGTCGAACGGCCGAGGCCTTGCTCATCCCAGACAATCACGCGGAAGTGATCCGTCAGTTCGCGTTTGAGGTAGTTCCACTCGGCGCTATCAAGTCCCCAGCCGTGGGTCAGGATCATGGGCGGCGCGTCCGCCAACCCATAAAACTCGACCTGCAATTCCGAGCCATCGGGCCGGCGCAAGCGCTCGCGCGAGGTCGGTTCCGGGGCGATGCGCGGGTCGTCGGCGGCGTTGCTGGTCTTGCGGCTCGTGAGCCGCAGGAGAACCTTCACGAGGGTTCCGCCACACAGGACAATGACCGCCAGCAACAGGGCGAGCGCCAGGAGGAGCGTCGCTTCGTTCCAGCCAAAGTGCGGCGCAAAGACGGACTGCTGCGCGACGGCGTCCCAACCCCACGAGCGCCGCTGCCATTCATGCCCGAGGTAAATGGCGCCGCCGATGAAGCCGAAAGAAAGCAAGCCGAGCAGCCAGGTTTGCAGGATGTAAGTTGGAATCATGAGGGAGGGGAAGTTCCGCACCAATGCATCGTGCCGCGGTCCCGGCTGGCCGTGCCCCGCCCCGGCCTTGAGCCCGCGGGTCGCATTTCGGTGGACTCCGCCCTCACGCTTCCCATGCTGGGCCGTGCCATGGAATCGATCATCGACCTGCATAGCGACCAATATTTCATGGGCGAAGCGCTGCGGCAGGCTCGACGGGCGGGCCAGCAGGAGGAAGTGCCGGTCGGCGCGGTTATCGTCCAGGACGGCCAGATTATCGCCCGCGCGTGCAATCAGGTGGAGACGCTGAAGGACGCCACGGCGCACGCAGAGATGCTCGCGCTGACGCAGGCCCAGAGCGCGCTTGGCGATTGGCGGCTGAGCAGTTGCGAGCTTTATGTGACCAAGGAGCCTTGTCCGATGTGCGCCGGCGCCATGGTTCACACACGGCTGAGGCGGGTCATCTTCGGATGCCCTTCAGCGAAGGACGGCGCCGCCGGCGGCCTGCTCAACCTGCTCCAGCATCCCGGTCTCAACCACCGCTGCGCCCTTACGGGCGGCATGCGCCAGGCCGAGTGTGCTCAGCTTTTGAAAGACTTCTTCCGCAACCGCCGCGGCGAGGCCCTGCCGCCCGCATGAGCGCTTGTGAAATTTTTCACAATTAACACTTGCCGCTCCTTTCCACGCTCTTAGCGTCCCCCATATGACTGCAACCAGCCCGCTGGCCTACGACTCCAAGGTGGAGGGCAATGTCATCATCACCCAACTCGACGCGGCCATGAATTGGATGCGCAAAAACTCGCTCTGGCCGATGCCCATGGGCCTGGCCTGTTGCGCGATCGAACTCATGGCGGCGCGGCGCGTCGCGCTTCGATATCGCGCGTTTCGGCGCAGAGGTGATGCGCTTCTCTCCTCGCCAAAGCGACGTGATGATCGTGGCTGGCACCGTCACTTACAAGATGGCACTGGCCGTCAAACGCATCTGGGATCAAATGCCTGAGCCGAAATGGTGCATCGCCATGGGTGCCTGCGCCTCGAGCGGCGGGATGTATCGTTCCTACGCCGTTCTGCAAGGGATCGATCAGCTTATTCCGGTGGACGTGTACATCGCCGGCTGCCCGCCGCGGCCCGAGGCACTGCTCGAAGGGCTCATGCGTCTGCAGCGCAAGATCACGGGCGAGCACTCGTTCCGCGCACAGAAGAAAGAGCTGATCGACTCCTTCAACTGAATCCGCCATGCCCGCTTCCACCCTGGCCGCTGACCTGGCCGCGCTCAGCGCCCGCTTTACCATTCTGCGCACCACGGAATTTCGGGGCGAAACGACGCTGCTCATCGAGCGCGAATCCATCCACGAGGTGTGCCGCTTCGCCAAGGAGCAGTTGGGCTACAACTTCCTGCTCGACCTCAGTGGCGTCGATCAGTTCGGCGAAGAACCGCGCTTCGAAGTGGTGTACGAACTCTACCATTTGGACCGTGGGGAATGGCTTCGCCTGAAGATTCGGGTCTCGGAAGACGACCTCCATGTTCCGACCGTTTCTGACCTCTGGGCGACCGCCGATTGGCACGAGCGCGAAGCGTTCGACATGTACGGGCTTCGGTTCAGCGGCCACCCGGACCTGCGCCGCATCCTGATGTGGGAGGGCTACCCATTCTTTCCGCTGCGCAAGGATTTCCCCCTCGCGGGACGCCCCAGCGATTCACCGGATGTCGCTTTCAGTCGCAGCGCTCCCATGGAAGGCGGGCCCTTCGTGACCGTCCCCACAACGGCCACGACCAAGGATCGCGAACCCCGTTCGAGGCAGACTGAATAAAGGGAACGCGGTGCTCGGCTGGCCAGGCGGCACAGGCTCAGAGCGATCACTCAGAAAGCGGCGTACCGCTGGTCTGCTCAAATCTCCCGAGTCGGAAACCTGTCGAATGATCCCTCCGCCTTCTCTCGCTGGTGCATGAACATTGGTGTCTCTGGCGCATCTGGTTTCATCGGCACGCGCGTGGTCGATCTGGCGCTGCGGCGCGGACATGAGGTGATCGCTTTTTCCCGGCGCCCTGAGCGAAAGATTCCCGGCTGCACGATGCGCCCCTTCTCGCTGGAAGCGCCGCCCGATCTTGGCGGTTGCGAGGCTTTCATTCACCTCGCTGGCGAACCCGTCGTCGGGCTGTGGACCGCGGCCAGGAAGCGCCGCATTGCGCAAAGCCGCATTCTCGGGACGCGCCGCGTGTCCGAGGCATTTGCCGCCACCGCCTCACCGCCGGAAGTCCTGGTCGCCGCATCCGCCATCGGCTTCTATGGAGATGCTGGCGAGCAGCCGCTGACGGAAGTTTCGCCGCCCGGCACCGGCTTCCTTTCCGAAACCGTCCAGGCTTGGGAAGCCGAAGCGCTCAGCGTGCCAAAGGCGCGAGTGGTTCGCCTCCGCACCGGCATCGTGCTCGGCAACGGCGGCGGTGCGCTGGCGGCGATGCGCCCGATGTTCCGCGCCGGGCTCGGCGCGCAAATCGGCGATGGGCATCAATGGGTCTCGTGGATTCATCTCGAAGATTTGGCGTCGCTGGCGCTCTTCGCCGCCGAAAATCTCGAGGTCAGCGGCGCGGTCAACGGCACCGCGCCATGGCCTGTCCGCAATGGCGAGTGGACCCGCACGCTTGCCGGAGCGCTGCATCGCCGGGCAAGGCTGCGCTTGCCCGGTTTTGCCGTGCGGCTGCTGGGGGAGTTCTCGCACGAGTTGCTCGATAGCAAGCGCGTCCTGCCCGAAGCCGCCACCGCGCATGGTTTTCCCTATCATTTCCCCGAACTCGCCCCCGCGTTGCAGAATCTACTCGGCTGATTCTGCGCGGGCAGCGCGCCTTTCCTTTTTCCGCTCACCCGCCACAGTTCCGCCTCCCATGCCCTGGAGTTTCGATTACCTCATCGTCGGCGCCGGTTTCGCCGGAGCCGTCTTGGCGGAACGGCTCGCCAGCCAGTGCGGCAAGACCTGCCTGATTGTTGAGAAACGCGCCCACATCGCGGGCAACGCCTATGATCGTCACGACGGCGCGGGCGTCCTGCTCCACCAGTACGGCCCTCACTATTTTCGCACCAATTCCGACAAGGTCGTCGAGTACCTGAGCCAATTCACCGAGTGGCATCCCGTCGAATACAAAATCCTCTCGTGGGCCGACGGGCGCTACTGGCCGTTTCCGATCAATCTCAACACCTTCGAGCAACTGCTGGGCCGCGCTTCCACCAGCGAAGAAATGGCCGCCACTCTCGCCGCGTGGCGCGTTCCAATCGCCGAGCCGAAGAACTCCGAGGAAGTCATCATCTCACAAATCGGCATTCCGCTCTACGAGAAGTTCTTCAAGAACTACACCCGAAAGCAATGGCGACGCGACCCCAGCGAATTGGACGCCAGCGTCTGCGGTCGCATTCCGATCCGCACCAATCGCGACGATCGCTACCTGAACGATCGCTTCCAAGCGCTGCCGAAGCTCGGCTACACCCGCCTCTTCGAGCGGCTCCTCGCCCATCCCCGTATCAAGTTGCTGCTCAAAACCGATTACCGGGAAGTACTCCCGCACCTCGAGTATGGCCACCTCATTTACACCGGCCCGATCGACGAGTACTTCGACTGCTGTTTTGGCGCGCTGCCGTACCGCTCACTCCGCTTCGAGGCGGAGACACTCGAACAGGAGTTCTTCCAGCCCGCCATGCAGGTCAACTACCCCAACGACCACGATTTCACCCGGATTGTCGAAATCAAACACGCCACCGGCCAGCGTCTCCCCATGACGACCATCGTTCGCGAGTATCCGGCTGACTACGGACCGGGCCGGGAGCCATACTATCCCATCCCGGCGGCGGACTCCTCCTCGCTCTATCGCCGGTATGCCGAAAGAGCGGCCGGGGAGCGCGGCGTGAGCTTCGTGGGCCGACTCGCGACCTACCGCTACTACAACATGGATCAGGTTGTCGCCCTGACACTGGCGGAGTTCGAACACCTCCGTGACGTGGTCTAGCTATTGAAACGCCAATTTCCGGAAGAAGGTGGGAGCGCGCGTTCCAGACCTTGTCACGACGTACAACGCCCAATGTAGCACCCGGGTCCCCGCCGCAAGTCATGATCGAGTCTGGCTTGGTTCAGATAAACTCCGAGGAAGCGCACCTCCCACGCGCCAGCACCGCTCAACGGCTGCCTCCTTCCCTCTCTGCACCGCCGCGCGGCGGAAGTGGTGGAGGTAAGGGGATTCGAACCCCTGACCTTCTCATTGCGAACGAGACGCTCTACCAACTGAGCTATACCCCCACAAACTTCGGCAGCCGCTGCTGAAGACGATTCCCTACCCTCCGCCATTTCCCTTGTCCACCCCGATTTTGTGCCACGCGGGCGGGTCAGCGCGGCTCGATGGGCTCGGCTGGGGCAGCGGAGCCGAGATCGACCAGCCCAGCTTGCACGGCGTAGCGCATCACCTCGGCGTTGTTGGCCAGGTTCATCTTCGCCAAGAGACGGCTCCGGTACGTGCTCACGGTCTTGACACTGAGGAACAATTCCCCCCCGATCTCTTTAACGGTGCGGCCCTGCGCGATGAGCGACATCACGCGGAATTCACGATCCGACAGCATCTCGTGGGGTGCTTTCAGGTGATCCTGCTCAACATGTTGCGCCAGCTTCTCGGCCACCGAGCCGATGATGTACTTCTTGCCATTGAGCGCGGCGCGAATGGCATTCACCAGTTCCGGTCCGGCGCCCTCCTTGGTCAGGAAACTCGAGGCGCCGTGGCGCAGCGCGCGCACTGCAAACTGATCTTCGCCGCACATGGTCAGGACGATCACCGCCGTGCGGGGGCGCTCCAGCTTGATGCTGCGTAGCAGGTCCAAACCGCCCCGGCCCGGCATGTTGATGTCCAGCACCACCACCTGCCAAACGTCCCGCATCACGATTTCCCACGCTTCGCTGACGTTTGAAGCTTCGGCAAGGACCGCCTCGGGAAAAGCCTCGGCGACGAGTTGCGCGACGCCACGGCGCACAAAGTAATGGTCATCGACGATGAGTATCTGCGGCGGTTTCATAAGCGGGTTTGACCAGGCGGGGGTGCGGTCGGCGAGGACGAGGGCGGGGCGGAAGCAACGAGCGGCATCGTGAGCAGGGCCCGAGTCCCGCGCTCGGCCGGTTGGAAGGAGAAGGCGCCCCCAAAGGCGTGCGCGCGCTCTTCCATGCCGAGCACACCCAAGGCGCCCGATTTGCGCAAATCGCCGTTCTGCACGCCCCGCCCATCATCTGCCACCATCAACCGGACACCGCCTCCATCGACGCGCAACGTGACGCGGACCATCTTCGCCTCCGCGTGCCGAGCGATGTTGGTAAGCACTTCCTGGAAGATGCGGAAGACCGCGGTGGCGCGCTCCGGCTCGAGGACCGGCTCCGCATGGGGGCGCTCGAGCGCGCAGGGCACGCCGAAGCGCGTTTCGAATTCCTGAGCCTGCCATTCGATAGCCGCAAAAAGGCCGATGCGGTCCAGGACCGGGGGCCGCAATTGGGTGGCGATCCGGCGGACGCTGCGCATCGCTTCCGCCGTCAGTTCTTCCAAGTTCGCGAGCCGCGCATCAATGGCCGCTAGGTCAGCCGCGGTGCTTTGCTTGTGGAGCGCCCGGCGAATGCCCATCGTGTCCATGCGCAGGCAGGTCAAAGATTGGCCGAGTTCATCATGGATTTCACGCGCCACGTGGAGCCGCTCTTCCTCCCGGGCCTGCTGCGTGCGTGCTGCCAGAGCGCGGTGTTGTTCACGCGATCGCTCCAACTCGGCTTGCGCCATATGGCGGGTGGTCACGTCGATCAAAAAGCCGCGGCAGCGACGGCCGCCCGCGTGACGCCGCGCCAGATGGAGCAGCCAAACGGTTCGTCCGTCGGACGCAATCATGCGATAAATCAATTCCTGGTCCGGCGCATCGGTCGCGCTTCCTGCGGGAAAGCGGTCCAGCAAGCGACGATCCGCCGGATGGACATGCGCGAACCAGAAGTCCCCGTCGAGCCAATTCTCGCTCGGAAATCCAAGGAGTTGCCCCGCCTGCGGGCCGACATAGGTAAAGCAGCGCTGCAAACAATCCGCCTCAAAGGGGACGGCACGTGTCCCTTCTACCAGTTCATGGAAGCGCGCCTCCCAATCGCGCATTCTCTCCACGGCCTGCTTGTGCTCCGCGATGTCCCTAGCAACGCCGAGCAAAGCGGGGCGGCCATCCTCTCCGCGGAAGCTGGCAAAGTCGGCCTCCGTCCGCACCAGGACCCCGTGGCGCGTGCGCAGTCGGAACTCGATGGGCGAAGCGAGTCCTCCACCCGCCGCGTGTTGCAAGTGCTCGGCCACGCGCGCCGCATCTTCGGCATACACATGTTCGAGAAAGGAGGTGCCCGGAATCAGCGGCGCCAAGTCGTCAATGAACGGCTTCAGATTGCCGCGCAGGGAGACAATTTGGCCTTCCGGCGAGAGTTGGAACAGCAAGTCCCAAGCGTTGCCTAAAAGTGTTTGATACCCGTGCTCGATCATGCAGATGCGGTCGCCGCTCCGCCTGGAGGGTATCGTCTTTCGGAGCGCGACCGCCATACTTTCGCTGGGCTCACTGGTCCCGCAAGCGGTGATTTGTAAGGAGAAGGCCGCGCGGTTTGTCGGTCCTGGTCCTACAACCGGCGGATGGCTCGGGAATGCCGCTGGTTCGGCCGTCCTCGGAATGGTGAGGACCTCCGGACCAGCACGCTGGCGTCGGTCAATCACCCGCGCGTCCTGCTGATCCGTCCTACACGGTTCCTCCAGCCAGTGCCGACATTCGCTTCAGCCCCATGGCCCTAGGCAGCGCCTCCATCCGTGGAAAGATGAGTCATCACAGCGAACCACCAAGCCAGCCTATGATCACCTATCGCACGCGCGGGTTGTCTCTGCTCCATTGCGCCGGCCAAACAGCGGCCGCCGCCGGGCTCTACTGGGCCTGGGTCTTCTGTCTCCTCTATGGCCTGCGCCCCGATGGCGCCCTCCCGGCGGAGCGCTACCTTGCCGCCACCGCCGCGCTGGTCGGCGGCCTGATCGTCGATTTCCTGCGCGTCGGCGGCACCGCCCAACGCTTCCTGGATTTGGGTGGCCCGCGCAATCACGTGATCAGCCTCCGGCAGGCCGCGACCGCGCTGCTCTCATTGCTGCTCTTCTTGTTCGCGGCCCACGACCTCGCCATTTCGCGTCTGTTTCTCTTCACTTTCGTCCCGCTACTCTACGCGCTGCTCTACGCCACGAATCGGTGGTTCCCTCCCTTGCTGGCCGACTTGATTTTTAATGGCAAACGCCGGCAGCGGACGATCGTGGTCGGCTCGCGCAAAGGTGCGGCGCGCCTGGAACATTGGCTCTCGAATAAGTTGCGCTACGGCTTGGAAGTCGTCGGTCTGGTCACGAACGACGCCTCCAGCAAGCACCCGACGGGCATGGCGACGCTCGGCACGGAGAGTGATCTCGAGCGCGTGCTCCACGAGACTCAGGCGTCGCAACTGCTGGTGGCGGAACTGCCACGCTCGTCACGGCGCATTTCTCAATTGGGTGATCTTTGCGACCGGCTCGGCATTCATCTCCTCATCATGAACAATCTCGAAGAGCGCATCGGTCGCGCCGTCTCGTTTGTGCATGACGGCGGCATGCCGTTTCTCTCTCTGCGCGAGGAACCACTGGAGTGCCCCTTCAATCGTCTGCTCAAACGCGCCGTCGATGTGGCGCTCTCGCTTCCGCTCGTCGTTTGTATCCTCCCGTTTACCCATCTGCTCGTCTGGTTGATCCATCGCGCGCAGTCTCCTGGACCGCTGATCTTCCGGCAGAAACGCACCGGCATTCAGGGCAAAGACTTTCTCATCTTCAAGTACCGCACGATGCACGTTGGCGACTTTGACGAGACGGTGCAGGCCACCCAAGCTGATCCACGAGTCTTTCGCGCCGGCATCTGGCTCCGCAAGCTGAGCATCGATGAATTGCCGCAATTTCTGAACGTGCTCCGGGGGGAAATGAGCATCGTCGGGCCGCGTCCACACTTGAAAACGCACGATGCGCTTTTCAGCACGGTGGCGAGCTCGTACAAGGTGCGCGCACTCGTGCGGCCCGGCATCACCGGTTTGGCGCAAGTGCGCGGCTTCCGAGGCGAAGCGCGGCATCCCGAGGAAATTGTCTCCCGCGTCCACTCCGATCTCTACTATGTGGAACACTGGTCTTTCGTGCTCGATACCTCGATCATTTGCCAAACGGCCCTTCAGATGTTCCTGCCGCCCCGCACCGGCCGTTTAGCTTCTCTTTACGCTTGCGGTCACCCCGTGTCCCCGCCCATGTTTTCGCTCCCCCACATTTCCGACCTTCTGTCCTGCTTCCGAGCGACGCCAGGTCCTGGAGTCACCGGGGAGTTCGACCGCCACGCCCGCTGAGGTTCTGCCTTGGCGGGCGTGGCAATTTCGACAGCAGCCGATTGGAAGGGAGCGCTTCTTCCCGTCCGTCGCGGTGCGTGAAAGCCTGACGCAAGGCCTGCACCATCTCGGAAAATTCAACCCGGAAACGTGCGGCGGAGAATTGCTCCGCATGCCGGCGGATGCGCCGCGGGTCGAAACAAATCTCGCCGTCCTCGAGTCTCGCCACCGCTTCACAAAGCGACTCGGCCGTCTGCTCAGGAAAAAAGAGCCCCGTCTCGCCGTCCACGACCGTTTCGAGCACGCCCCCCCGGCCATACGCAATGACGGGCGTGCCACACGCCTGCGCTTCCACTGGCACAATCCCGAAGTCCTCTTCGCCAGCAAAGACAAACGCCTTCGCTCTTTGCATCAGCCGTCGCACCTCCGCGTCGTCCCGATAGCCCAACATCGTCACATTCCGGGTGGCGCTCGCACTGATCCGGCTGAACTCAGGGCCATCGCCCACAACACGCAATTCCAGGTGCGGCATTTGGGCGAAGGCCTCCACGATTACCCCCACAGCTTTATAAGGCACCAGGCGGGAGACCGTCAGATAGTAGCCTTCCTTCTCCAGGCAGAGCGGGAACTTCTCAATCTCTACCGGCGGATGAATGACCGCCGCCTTCCGCCCGTAAACCTTGCGGATTCGGCCCCGGATGAATTGCGAATTGGCGATGAAATGATCCACGCGCCGTTCACTCATCGCATCCCAATTACGCATGTAGTGCAAGACAGCACGCGCCAGCCAGCTCGCCGGTCCATGTGTCAGCCGGGCCGTTTTCAAGTACTGAAACTGTAAGTCCCAGGCATACCGCATCGGGGAATGGCAGTAACAAATATGGAGTTGATCTGGTCCGGTGAGGACCCCCTTCGCAACGGCATAGCTGCTGGAGAGGATCAAGTCGTAAGCGGAAAGATCAAACTGTTCGATCGCCGAGGGCATGAGCGGCAGGAAGGAGCGATACCGCGTGCGCACCCATTTCCAGCGTTGCAGGAAGGAAGTACACACCGGCTTGTGGCCGAGGAAGGCTCGATCCTCCGGCTTAATCAGGTCGATCAGGCTGAAGAGGTCCGCCTGCGGAAAAAGCGCGATGATCTGCTCGAGAACGCGTTCCGCGCCAGCGTAGAGCGGGAGCCAATCGTGAACAATCGCGACGCGCGGCTCCCTTTTGGCGGAGTTAACCCGGTAGTTTTCAACCATGAAAAAGAGATTAAGTGAGGCCCAGAACCTGCCTAGCAGCAGCTCTCCCATCTTAGCGTCTCGTGAACACGCACGTCGGTTGTCCGCTTCTGTCCTACACAAACTTATTCCTCCGATTCGCGGCATTCTTTTGGACGCACGCCGTGCCGTCGGCTAAGCTGAATCATGCGCGTCGGTTCTCCAAATGTCTCCAGGTCGGCTCGCCGCATTACCGGCCAAATCTCTTGCTGGATTGCGTTTCTGACAAGCGTCATCCCACAAATCTCGAGCGCTTCTGCCGCGGGGTTTAGCTTCACCTTGCCGCCAGATTATGCCGCCGTCTCCTCGACTCACCGCAATCACGTTTTTTATGTCGGTGATGCAGTGGCCTTCACACTGAGTCGGTCCGCTTCACGATTCGAAGTTCGTGATTACTTCGGAAACGTCACCGTCTCAGGTGTCCCAACGGCCAACAACCAGATTCTCCTCCCCTCGCTGGTGGCACCGGGCTGGTACAAACTCTATGTTTACGGGGCTCGGGATCAAGGCGATCCGTGGCAGGATTCCGTGGGAGGAACCACCTTCGTCATATTTCGCAACAACCCGGACTTTCCTCCCCTGCCAAGTCCCGCGACCGGCGGGGGGGTGGATGCCTCGGAAGACCAGGTGATCCGCAGTGTCACCGGCATGGGTCCGCAGCGGTTCTATGTCGATGACGCTGCTCAGCCCGCCGCCGCCATCGCCCACTTACAGGCGGATATTGATGGCGACAAAACGGGTTATCTCCCCTTCGATCCTTTGCGGAAACGAGCTCTTCTGGTCGCGTTTCGCAATGGCATCCAAAGCGCCGACGGATCGAAGATCGCGGGCCTGAAGCAGATCGTCGCCCACTTCCAACAGGACGTGCAATATTGGGAAGGCCGAAACGAACCCGATCAGACCCTCAGCGCGGCCGACGCTGCCCTTAAAGAGCAGATTCCTTTCTACAACGCAGTCAAATCAGTCAATCCCGCGCTCAAGGTTCTGGGTCCCGCCACCACTTCGACTAAAAACACTGCCTGGCTAAACTCTTTCCTCACCTTGGCTAAAGGCAGTGTGGATGTCTTCTCCTTCCATGCTTATAACAGCGTTAACGGCAACCTTTGGCTCGCTCGCCAATCGCTGCTCGACCTTCAGTCTTTGCTTCAGGCAAACGGCCTGACTTCAGTCGAAAAGTGGCAGACCGAGCAAGGCTATTTCGCCGCCGTGTACGGAGTTTATCAGCCGCGCCTCGAAGGGAGGTGGACCATGCTGCAAATGATGGTTTACGAGCAGTTTGGGATAGCCAAGGAACACAATCACCTCTGGTACGATAAGAGTCACGGCTTCTGGGATGTGCCCGCCTGGTGGGAAAACGAAGACGGCGGTCTCAATCCGGTTGCGGCGCTCATGCGCGTTTGGTCTGAGGAACTCTTTGGCACGACCTTCAGTCGTGCTCTGAGTTTCGGCACCGTTGACGACGGCAATTACCTGGGAAGCCTCTTCACCGGACCCGGCAAACAGATCGCCGCCTTCATGACGGGCGGCAGCCCCCAAGGCGTTGCGACTCTTAGGGTCACAGGCGCGACGCCGACACTCCGCACGGTCTCTCCCTTTGGCGTCGTCTCTCAGATTCCTGTGATTGGTGGCCTTGCGCAGCTTCCCATCAGCGAATTGCCCAGCTATGTGGAATTGGCTGAAGGGCAGAGCTGTGACGTGGTGCCTCGCACTTATGGGACCAATGTCGCCCGCAGTTCCGGGGTCTCTTTCCTCATCAATGGGGCGGCTGGCGACGCAACAACCTCCCGGATTAACAACGGCATCCCGGATGTCTGGCATTACACCTTGTCTGATGCGAGTGCGCCGTGGCGCGTAGCAGCCCAGCCGCTGCCTTTCACCGTCGAAATTGACCTGCCGACGGCCTCCACTCTCTCGGACGCGATCATCTATTCGGGAGTACCCTGGCAGTTGGATGGCACGCTGCTGAACTACGACTTACAAGCATGGGTGGGCGGAGGATGGAAGACGCTCGATCATGTCAGTGAGCCAACCAATACCCTCAAAGTATTCTCTCCGCCGGTTCGCTGTACGGTCGATAGCTTCTTCAGCGATCGGTGTGTCTTTGAACATCACTTTGCGCCTGTCACCACCACTCGAGTTCGGTTGGTGATCAACGAAGTCACCTACGGCGGAGGGGCCACCGCTGATGTCTTGGCCGCCGGCGGGCAAGCGGGGCCGCAGGTAGTCGAGTTGCGCGAAGTTGCTCTTTACCAAGCGCCTCCCCTCACGCTAGCTGCCGCGCCGTCGGATCTGCATCCTCTTCCCGGCGCCAGTGTCACGCTGGCCGTGGCAACGGGAAGCAATGCCCCGCTCCGGTATCAATGGCTGCACAATGGCACGCCTATTCCCGGCGCAACCGCCTCGACGCTCTCGATTTCCAACGTGAATCTGGATGCCCAGGGAGGCTATGCGGTCGCGGTCACTGATGGGATTTCCACGGTCACCAGTGCCGCCGCCTCAGTCGTCCTCGACACCCCTTTCAACCATTGGGCCGCACAATTGTTCACTACGGAGCAGATTCTGCGGCCACGTGAATTGCTCACCCAGACGCCTGGAGCGGGTCTCACTAATCTCGAGAGTTACTTCTTTCTGCTCAATCCTTGGACCGGCCTTGGGGTCGTTGACGCGGGCAGCTTGCCCAAGCTCTCGCTCGACCGTGAGGGTTCGCCTCCCCAGTTCACGCTGACCTTCGCCGGCAATCCCCAAGCGAGTGATGTTACGTGGCTGGTGGAAGGCACCTCCGCGCCCGGCGTCGCTCCCTGGGTGCCGCTCAATCCCATCAGTACTGTGGTCTCGCCGGCCGACACCGTCACCGGACGGGCGCCCTACCAATTGAAATTCAACCTGCCCGATGCGCAATCGGAGTTGGTACGGCTCCGCCTGACGGTGCCGTGAGTGGCGAATCTTTCTCGATCAGTCTGCTGTAAACCGAAGCCATCCGGGCAGCGACCCGTTCCCAAGTACACCCGGCCAGCGCAGCGGCGCGTCCGGCTTCACCCATCCCGCGGCGCGCCGGCTCATCGTCTGCGAGTCGCTGCAGCGCCGTGGCGATGTCTGCTTGGGAGCGTTCCTGCACGATCAAACCGCCCGCGCCGACCACATCGGGAATCGCCCCGGACGAAGACCCAATAACCGGCGTGCCACAACAGTGCGCCTCGATGATCACGCGACCAAATTGCTCCTTCCATCTCGGGGTGGTGCGCGAAGGGAGCACCAGCGCGTCGATGGCATTCATCACCCGCGGCAGTTCTTCGAGGGGGCGCCCTCGGAGCAGCCGTACGCGTTGCGAGATACCGAGCTCAGACGCCCGCCGCTCCAGCCCCTCACGCAGCGGACCATCGCCGACGAGGACGAGATGCACCCGTTCGGGGCACATCGGAAGTGCCTCCAGCAAATCCTCCAAGCCCTTTTCCGGCACCAGCCTGCCCACGTAACCCGCGACAAAGAGGCCCTTCGACTCCGTGCCAAAGACAATGCGCCGACAAGCCAGCCGATCCAGTGGACGAAACAGCGCCGCGTCCACGCCGTTCGGCACCATTTCAGCCGGTCCGCTGAACCCTTTGCGGCGCGCCACCTCGATGGCTTCTGAACTGCGACCCACTAGAAAATCCGCCTGATGCAACACATAGCGTCGCAGAGCCGCAAAGGGCGGCGGCAGCACTTTGGAAAGATTTTGTTCCGTCTCCGCCACGATCTTGGCGGTTGGGCAAAGTCGCTGCCGCCACCAGCACGCCTGCGCACTCACCAGCGCCCAAGGTTCCTCCCACAAGTCGATCACTTCCGGCTGAAACTCCGCCAGCACGCGCCGGAGGTCCGGATAATGATGCAGGTAAAACTGAGCGCCGGGCAGCCAGGGCCAGCGCACCCTGCCAGCTTCCAAGCGGAGGACCGTATCGAGGGGCGGCTCCGCCCTTCGCCACTGTCCGTAGTGGAGCCAACGGTCCGGCACGAGGACCCGCAGCTCGACGCCGGGCATTCGCGCCAGCCACTCCGCCTTCGGCTGGCCTTCCGTGCGCGATTGGCAGGTGTGCGAGATCAGGAGGACACGCATGGCTTCAGGCGCTGGCGCCAGCGCCGCGATAGAGCGCCTTCATGTGGCGCGCCATCCGCGCGGCGGTGAAACAAGTTTCAAAACGCGTCCGCGCGGCGCGCCCCAACTCACACGACCCAGCGGGGTCTGTCAAAATGCGCACGATCGCCTGCCCGAGAGCCGGGGGATCGTGGGGAGAAACGAGCACCCCGCTCCCACCATCCACGATGATTTCAAGCGGCCCACCAGCGCGCGTGGCAATCACCGGTTTGCCCAGAGCCATCGCCTCGACCAAGGCGAGGCCGAACGGCTCCGCCGCGCTTGGCAGCACAAACAGATCTCCGGCATTAATTAGCGAGAGCACCTCTGGCTGAAAGCCCACGAAACGGACAGTTTGCCCAGGCCCGCCTGCGCCACTTGAGTTTCCAGCCCCTCGCGCTGCCGGCCTTCGCCCGCGATCACACAGACCGCTTCAGGCACAACTCGGAGCACCCCCGGCATGGCTTCGATCAAGTCTCCGACAAGCTTCTCCGGCTCCAGGCGCGCCGCGCAAACGATCATGGGCACCTCCTGCGCGATCCCGAGGGCCGCGCGAACTTCGTCAGGCGGGAGCAGCGGCGTCGCCGCCGGATCAGCGATGCCATTCCAGACGCGCTGCACCTTCCCCGCCGCAGCCTCACCGCGCCCGAGAATCCCCGCGCGCACTGCGTCCGAGATCGCCACGACGCCTGCCGCCTGCTGGAGAATTGTGCGATGCAATTGCCGGCCCGCCCAGCCGCGCCATCCCTGTCGTGTGGTGCGCGCCGGCTCGAGAAAATGCTGCGTCGTAACCGTGCGACCGCGCCCGGCCAGCACCACCGCCAGTGCGGCGATGAGCGCGGTGCGACCGTTGTGAGAATGGATCAGGTCGATGGAGCGGCTGCGAAGCTTCGCGCCGAGAGCACGCACCGCGGGCCAGTCAAGTCCCCGCCGTTTCTCCACCGATACACTGCAAGTTGCGCCGCGCGCGCCCGCTGCGCCAGCGCGCCGCTTCCAGGACAGGCGATTTCCACCGCGCAACCCTCCGCGCGCAAGGCGACCGCCAGATCTAAAATGTGGCGCTCCGTGCCCGCAAAAACATCGGCATCGGTAAAAAGAGCAATCTTCATGGAGCGGTGCCGCAGCATTCAGCCTGCATTCTCCACGAGCGTCTGTTCATAACGCGTCAGTACTTCGGACCATCGGTAAGCGAGCACCGAATTTGCGATGGTCTCGGGGGAAGCGTGGCGGTGATGCAACAACAGTGCGAGTTTCCGCGCGATCTCCACCGGATCCCGTGGGTCATCGAGCAGTTCGCCCGTCTGTGCCTCGCGCACGGCGATCGCCGCGCCCGCGAGTCGGCTGGTGAGCACCGGCAGCCCGCACGCCAGCGCCTCGATGATCACCAAGCCCCACGCTTCGTATTGCGTCGGCAGCGCAAAAAAATCGGCTGCGGCAAAGTAATCTCCCACCTCGTCGGTGGGTCCGCGGAACTGCACCCGGCCTTCCAAGCCAAGGCGCGCACCGCGCCCGCACAGGATGCTTCGTCCAGACGACCGACAGCGAGCACGCGCAGCGAGGGGTCGTCCAACCGCGCTACCGCCTCCAGCAGCGGGCGGAATCCTTTCCGCTCCAGTTCATTCGCGACGAAGATGATCACCCGGTCGCCGTCGGCGTAGCCGAGTTGCTGCCGCATCGGGCAGCGCTTTGCCCGCACGCGCGCCAGCGAAAACTCCTCCGGCGCAAAGCCATTGGGAATCACCACGATATCCTCCGGCGGCACGGCGTAGTGCCGCAAAATGTCATCGCGCACCGTCTCGGTCAGCGCGATGATTTTTCGATAGCGGCGCCCGCCGATCAGTTCGCGCTCAAGTCGAAGGATGACGGGGTGAAACAAATTCAGCCGCTGTTTGAGTCTCCCCAGCGTGCCGCGTGTGCGTCGGCTAATTTCGATCCAGGCCGCGTGGACACTCTTCATCCAGACGACGCTGCCGGGGTTCGCCGCCGCCCCGAACCCGGCGACGACTTGCGGGGCCGCGGCAGCTGACCGATCTGGCGCCGGCACGCGCGTGCAAAACTTGGCACCGTCAGCGACGGCAGGAGCGGGCTCGCTGAACCTGATGCCGGATGACCTCGCCGCGCACACTCCCACGTCCCAATCGTGGCAAAAGCATGGGTCTCATGCTCGCGCGAAGCGAGGAAGTTGACGCACTCCAGCATGACGCGTTCGACGCCGCCGCGCCGATGGCAGCCTGGAAAAGTGAGAGCGATGCGCATGAAGTGGGAGAGCCGCAGGTCAGGACGTCAGCAGCGGGACCGAGAGAATTTCCGTGACTGAAGCGCGCTGGGCCGCACGTACGCGGAGGCGGGCGCGGCGGGAGCGTTCGGCGACAAGGACGGCCATGCCGAGCGTAGCCCAGGCGACCGTGAGGCTGCCGCGGCTCCAATAGTGATCGACCATGCCATGCACGAGCTTGCCAAAGATGAGCGCGGCGGGGAGCGCCGTGACGGAAAAAGCCAGGCTGCGTGGCGGCAGCCGCCGATGCGTGCGCCAGACCAGATGCGCAACCGAAGGTGAACGAGGCCGATGGTCAGCAAGCCGAGCACGCCCGTTTCGGCCAGCGTGAGCAGAGCGAAATTGGTGGCGTCGTATTCCTTGCGCAGGCCGACGCCGACGCCGAGCAGCGGATTTTCGTGAAACTTCTCGAGGGCAAGTCGACGCTGGCGTACCGCTGTTGGATATTCCAGCGTTCCGCTTCGAAGCCGGTTGCGTAAGCCTTGGCTCATCCGGGAGCAGCAACCAGCCGATGGCGAGCAGAGGCGCCGAGCACCAACCGATGCGCAGCATCCGTGCGAACTCCCGGCGCAGGAGAAACAGGATGAAAACGCCGGTCCCCGCCGCCATCCATGATCCGCGCGACAAGGTCGCAAAACAGCCCGATGCGCCAGCACGATCAGCGTCAGCAGATAGGCTCGACGACGCGCGCGGCTGGTCTCAGACATCCAGAGCTCGCAAGCGATAACAAAGCCCGTGGCGAGCGTCGCGCCGACGCCATTTTTGTGCAGCCCAAAGATGAAGGGCGTCCGCAACGCCAGGGTGCTCACCGCCAGAAAGAGGCAGACCGCAAGATTCCCGTGGAGTGCCAGCCGAAAGTCCTCCTCCGTGCGTGCGAGACTGGCAAAAAGCATGACCAGCACAACAAGTAGATGCTGATTTGCACAGACAGGTCAGGGTCGTCGGCCGCCAGTTCGCGAGCGAAGAGAAAGGATCCCGCCGCCCAGGTAAGCCAGCGCCGGCAGAAACGTGGGCCCAAAGCGCCAGCGTCCGCCCCGCGCGATCAGCAATGGCAGCGCGAGCAGCAGATGGATCTCGGCGAGCGAAAACTGGATGGGCCCGCCGCCGGAAATATCGTTCTGAAAGGTGCCGCCGCGAGGATGAAGCGCCAGGGCGATGCGCGGGCGCCAGGCTCCGACCACCCAAAAGAGAACGGCGTAGAGGAGGGCGGCGCAGAGGAGCAATGGCGTGTTCATGCGGGGGCGGGAGTGGAGATCTGGCGGCGCACCAGGGCCGCGTGCAGCCGCGCCTTCTGCAGCGCGCGCGGTCGCCGGGCGGGCACCAGCGCGAGCGCCGACCAGAGCAGCGCGCGCAGCGAACAACCCACCAGCATCGCGGCGCGCGTCAACAGAAACCGCTCGTCCGTGATGGAGCAGCGCGTAGCGATCCAGGCTCTCAAAGAAATATGGTTGATGCGCGTCGGCTCGCCTTTCCCGCTCGCGCCGCCGAAATGCACCACCTCCGCCGCGGGGGTGAACGCGATCTCCCAACCTGCTTGGCGAAAACGGCGCTGCCAATCGGCCTCTTCCTGATACATGAAAAACCGCTCGTCGAAGCCCCCACTTGCTCGTAAGCCATGCGGCGGACAAGCAGGCAGGCCCCAATGGCAAAATCGACCGTGCGCTCGCGATCATGCGCCCAGCGCCGGTAGTCACCAAGCGTGGATGATCCGACCAAACAGCCGAAATCCACAGATTTTCCAGCCACGCGCGGCGCGGCGACGGAAAGCGAAACATGAGAGTTGCAGAGTGCCATCCTCATTCAAAAGACGCGGTCCCACCACGCCACGCAGGGGTGCTCTTCCAGATAGGACGATAGCTCTCGAAGGCGCCGGGCCGGGGAAAAGCGTCGCTATTCAAAAGGAGCAGGTAGTCTCCCCGGGCGCGCGCCATGAGCGAGATTATTCGCCGCGCCAAAGCCAAGATTTCGTTCGCTCGCGATAATTGGACCTCAGGGAAACGCGCCTGGATCGCTTCGACACTCCCGTCGGTCGAAGCATTGTCGACGACCAGAATCTCCGCTCTCGAGCTGCCAGACATCTCGCGGCGCAACGTTTCGAGGCAACGCAGGGTCATGCGCTCGCGTGTTGAAGGTCATGACGATGGCGGAAATCTTCATGCGACCTCCTTCACCTTTTCCGCCGTCCGCCAGCGGATGACGCGGGCCGGCACGCCCCCGGCGATGGCATGGGCCGGAATATCCCGTGTGACCACGGCATTCGCGCCGATGATTGCGTGGTCGCCAATCGTCACGCCCTTGGTGATGGTCGCTTTTGCTCCAATCCAGACGTTGCGCCCGATTCGCACCGGCGCCACGGTTTCGCCCTGCTCGCGCACTGGAATCTCCAGCGAATCGAAGCAATGGTCGTGATCCCGAATCGAGACGAATTCCGCAATCAGGCAATCTTCGCCAATGATCAGCAACGCTCGCGAGGCGAGCGTGCCATGGTGCCCGAATATAGTGCGCGCGCCAATTTCCAGCCGCCCGCCAGCTTCGATGGTGAGATCGTTATCCAGCACGCAGCGGGCGCCGAATTGCACACGCGCCCCCGGCTTGGCGGCGAAGAACGAAACGTGCGCGCACGTCGCAACCCGTCCAACGCGGCTCCGGGATGGAGCAGCCGTGTCCACCAAAGCCGGAGGCGGCGAGCCAACGCCGGTCCAAAGCGCTTTAGTCAGCAAAGCGAAACCTCCTTTTGGGGATTTTAGTTCTTCGGGCGCGGCCATTGATCGCGGCGGCAATGATTTCCTCAATGGCGGCCACCCGCTGCTCCCAAGTATGCAGGCGCGCTTCCGCGCGGCGCGCTTCGGCCGACGCCCCGCCGGTTCGTGGAGCGCCTCGCGGCACGCTTGGACGAATGCCTCCGGCTATCGGGCAAGTCGGACCAGTTCCGGGTACTCTCGAAAACCGGCGACCGGGGTCGCGACGATCGGTTTGCCCGCCGCAAGATACTCCCAGAGCTTGATCGGGTTGAGGCTCTCCGTGAAGGGCGTGACCAGATGCGGCGTCAGGCAAACATCAAAGGCGCGCATGTAATCCGGCAACGCCGCGTAAGCCACGGCGCCGGTGAGGACGACGTTCTGGCACGCGTCCAGGCGCGCTCTTCCTCCGGCGAAAGATGCACTGGCCCGACCAGCGCAACGGTGCCTGACGGAAAGGCGCGCGCGAGCGCCACGATCAACTCGAGATCGACGCGTTCCGCATGCAACGTGCCGGTGTAGCCCAAAACCGGGCGAGGCCAATGTGCGGTCGCGGCGCATCGCGGAGAGGCTCCCGATCGAGCACGGACGCGTAATGCGCGGCGTCCACGCCATTGGGCACGAGGTGCAGGTGCGCCGCCATGGGCGCGCTTCATGTCGAAGAGTTGCGCCGAGAGCAGACAATGACGGCATCGGCCAGCCGCAGAGCCGGCGATCCTGCTCAACGGTGAGCGCGCGCAACGCGGGCGGCTCGCGGGTCGCGCGTCCAGTCATCGGTGATGTCGTAAATCACCGCGGTCTCACCCAGCCTGCCCGACCAGGTGAAAGGCCGCGTGATCATTCAGCCAAAGCACGGGCCGGCGCAGGCCCGAGCCGCGCTGCAGGCGCGGCGAACGTGGCGCCGCGCCAGCCACTCGTTGACCGGCGGCCCCAGTGCCAGGCGTTTGGTAAAACCTTCAGCGCGCGCGTCAGGGTGACGCGCGGCTTTCCATGCGACCGCCGCGTGGCGGCGCGCCCAGAGCGCGCGCAGATTCCCGCTTCGCAAGGCGTGCGAAATGTCTTTCGCTGGCTGGACGAAAAGGATGTGCAGCTCTGGCTGGCGACGCATCAATTCCGCGCAGAGAAACTGGTTGCGCCGCCAGACTTCGTCCCAGCTTTCCAGTGAGATGAAGATCAATTCAGTCATGCGCAGCGGGCCGGCAGGATCGCCCGGTAAACGGCTTCGTACTCGTCGGCCAGCGATGTCCCAATCGTGTTCCTGCGCCACCTGCCGTCCGCCGTCGATAGCTGCGCGCACAGGGCGGTATCGCGAGCTAAAAGGAGGATGCCCGCCGCCAGCGCGGCCGGATCTTCTGGCGGCACCAGCCAGCCTGTTTCGCCGTGGCGGACAATTTCCGGCACTCCTCCGACGTGCGTGGCCAGCACCGGTTTTCCGCTCGCCATCGCCTCGAGATTCACGATCCCCAGCGGCTCATGCCGGCTCGGCAGCACGAAGAACTCGCATCCGGCGAACAGCGCGGCCGCCTGCCGCCGCCCCACGGTGCCGGTGAAAATCACCCGCGACGCGACGCCCAACTTCTCGGCCAGCGCCACCAAACGATCGCGCTCCGGCCCTTCACCGGCGAGCACCAGGTCGCCCACTGCATGCCCAGCCGCCCAGAGTTGCGCCATGGCGCGAATGAGCAGATCAAATCCCTTTTGCGGAACTTGGCGTCCGATGCCGAGCACATATTTTCGCGGGTGAGTCCACGGCGTCACGCCCGCGAAGTCCGCGTAGCGGATGCCGCTGCGAATCACCCGCGCACGTCCTCCCAGAGAAGCGCCGAAGAATCGCTCCGCCTCTTGCAGGGTCTGCTGCGAGCAGGCCGTCACCGCGCCACTTTCACGCAGCACTTCGCGGAGGGTACGCCGCGCAAAAGCCGAGCGTTCAAAAAGGCGCGACGCATCCATCGTCAACTCGCCATGCAGCGTCGTGACAAGCGGCAGGCGCAGCGTCCGCGCCGCCCGCAGCGCGTAGTGCCCATTGCCGCTTACACAATGCACGTGCAGCAAGTCCACGCGCCGCCGGCGCAGGATGGAAACGACTTCCCGCCGCACAGCTCCCATTGTCAATGCCGAAGCTCAGCCGCGATTTCCATCCGGCGTCCGGCGTGCGCAAAGGCAGCCGATAAACGACGCGTGCCCTCGACATTCTCCCGTTCCGGGAGATCGCGCGGCCAGCGATTCGTAATCACGCAAACCTCCCAACCGCGGCTGGTGGTACTCGTGCGCCACCTGGCGGCACAATTCCTCGACTCCCCCACATGCGGATGAAAGGCACTAGCAAATAGCGCGACTTTCATAAGCGCGCCAGCACAGGCGCTGCGAGCGCCCGGCCTCCGATAAAGTTCCTCATATTGCTGGCAGACCGAGTCCATGAAAATGCCGCCGCTCGCCGCAGGCCAGCTCGGCGATAGCGTTCGCGTGCCTCGGGATTGCCAGCAAATCCATCAGCCGTTCGCCCAAGGCGTCGTCCTCCGCGATCACCCCATCCTGCCCTCCGCGCGTCACCTCCATCGCGCCCACATTGGGAGAAGCTACGATGGGGGTACCCGCCGCCATCGCCTCCACATACGGCACGCCGAAGCCTTCGTAAGTACTTGGCAGACAGAAGGCCCACGCGCGCCGGTAAAGCTCAATCAGGGTCGCCTCATTGACCCGGCCAAACCAGCGGACCCCCTCGCCTTCAACCTCTGCCGCGGGCCGTTCACAGACGCACCAGAGCTGGGCGGACGGGAAGCGCGCGCGAATCTTTCGGCGGAAAAGGTCGAGCAGCCATGCGCCGCGCTTGCGTCCATGCATCGTGCCCACGAAAAGCACCGAGGGTTCAGCGGACTTCTCGCCTTCCGGTGAAAAGGCCCCGGTATCAACCCCGCAGGGAATCACATGCCGGATCCCCGCCTGAAATCGCCGGGTATTCTCCGACACCGTCACCGTTTCTTCTGCGAGGAACAGCGACATCCACTCGCAAATCGCCAGCGCGCCCATGCGCACACGCCCCGCCCAACTGCGCGCGTGCCACATCTCAGCCAGGCAACTCCCATGATAGGTATGCACGTGGCGGGGCCGTTCGCAGCCCCACAGAAACCAATCGTCGCCATGCGCGTTGAGCACATCGAACTCACGGAAATCGTAGCGGCGCAGGTCCCAGGCAAAACCGAAGGTTCGCAGCCTTCGGCGCGCCGGCACTGTCACGACCTCGTACAGCGCGTCGGGCGAGGTTTCGGCTTGGCTAAAAACAGTCACCGCGTGTCCCCGCGCGACCAAGGCATTCGCCAGGTGGTGAACTTGATAGCCAACTCCTATTTTGCTGCCCGCCGGCAGGTAGAGGCTGATGAGCGCGATCTTCATGCGGCCGCGACTGAGGATTGACCGACACCGCGCGCGGTGAAATAGGCCCATTGCATCACCGCGCCGCGTCCCTCGCGGACAGCCCACGGCCGATCCTCCGCCCGCATTACCTCCAGCACCGGGTAATCCTGCACCGCACGCTCGCGAGATTCGATCAGTTGCACGTCGTGCGTGTGGGCAAAGCGGGCTAGCAAATCGGGCGTGAGACCAGGCCGCAGGCAGTCGTGCAGCTCCACGAGTAAGTCCGTTTGCTTAAGCCTCGGCACGGCTGCGGGATCGAGCAACTCATGTTCGAAGCCTTCGCAGTCGCACACAACCAACGTCTCTGGTCCGCAAGATGCCTCAAGTTTAGCATGGCCGCAGCGGCCGCGCACCTCAACACGCCCCGCCACCCCATTGAGGCGCGCCAGGTCAGCGCAATATCGACGCGCATTTTCATCGATGTCATAGGCCAGCACGCGCGCGCCGGGCATTTGCACGGCCAAACCGACGGCATAGTAACCTTCCGCGCAGCCGACATCGACGATGCGCCGGTATTGCCGAACTTTGATCTGCTCGATCACCCCGTGCAATTCCTCTTCGTAACTACCGACCAACTTGGCGACATATGCGCCGCAGACCACATCATTCCCGTATTGCAAACCCGCGAAGGGGCCCGCCAGCACGCGCCGGCCAAAATGGCTCACCAACGCCTGTTTCGCCCGATATTCCGCACCGCCGTGCGCTTGTTGGAAAGCGCGAGCTGACTTCCATCGCTTCAGCATGAAAAACACCTCGGGACAAAGCCGCCGCGCCACGGCTTTAGCGCGATGCGAAGTGGGAGAAGGAACCAGTGGTTGAACCATTTTGTTAAGCAGCAGTTTCAGGGAGGCAGCGGAAGGGCACCGAGACGTTGCTTGAGTAATTTCGAGCGGAAAGCAGCCGCTTGAGTTCCTCAGCCGCCGCGTCCGTTCGCACGGGCGGAGTTGGCGCCCCCATGCACAGCGACCGCAGCAATCCCACCAGCAAACCCGCAAGCGCTGCGACCGCGCGCCCGCACAAGCCAGCTACGCGGCGGAGACAGTCACCTATCGCACTTACGCAGGTCGTGCCGGCATATCGCCAAAAAAGCGATGAACGCAGTCCGAAATTCTGCCGCAGCATCACGCAATGGTTTTGCGTGCCGTAGAAGACATACTTCATGTCAAATCGGCGGCCTGAGATTTGCGGCGCGCCGACATGCAACACGGCCGCTCGCGGCGCGAAGAGGATGACATACCCGAGCCGCCGCACCCGCAAACTCATGTCGGTATCCTCACGGATCCCGGAGAAACCCGGAAAATCTTCGCGGAAGCCGCCAAGTTCAGCGAGGGTTTCACGACGGAACGACATGTTACAGCCGATGATGTGATCCACCTCAATCGTTTGTCCGGGATCAGCCCCGAAGTTGCCCGTCAGCTCCCCGTTGGCTTTGAGCCGTCCAATTTCATGCACTCCAATGGTCGCCTCATTGGGTAGATTGTTCAGCGCGCGCCCGCCTACCGCTCCGACCTGAGGCTGCTGATACTCGAGAAGCAGATTCTCCAGCCAATCGGGATGCGCGAACGCGTCGTCGTCCAGAAAAGCAATGACTTCCCCGCTCGCTGCCTTCAACGCAATATTACGGGAAGTCGTCATTCTCCCGTACCCAGAGTCATTACGTAGATACTCCACCGCCGGAAAGTCAGCCGTAACCAACCGGCTCTCGTTGTTCGGCGAGGCATCAACCACCAGGATCTGTTCAGGAGGCCGGGTCTGCTGGTGCAAACATTCCAAACACCGGCGCAAGCACGTCGGCCGCTGCAAGGTGATGACGATGACAGAAGCAGTCATAGGTTTCAGCTAATCAGCGCGGTCTCCACGGAGGCGGGGTCGATTCCAGCCGTCAACTCCCACTGTGCGTGAAAGAAAGCCACTCCGAAGTCTGCGAAGGGCGTCTTGCCTGTGCCGTAAACATCGGCGTTCTCGATGTCAAAGCTCAGGTATTGATAAACGACATCGCTATCCCCGGGACCGTCGCCCAACCAGAGATCAACGGTGTAGTGGCCCGGCAGGAAGGCAAAACGTGGCAGCAGGCAGCGCATCGTCCCGGTCGCATAGGGTCCTTCGTATTCGTCAAAGCCCGTCATCCGCATATTCACTGTCCCCAGTGGACCGAACCCCGCATGGTTAATGGTGACTCCAAGCACTGGCTGCTGGAGGGGCGTCTCCGGCGGGGTTGCGAAGGTCATCTCCACCTGTACATCAGCCCCGAGCGGGAAAAAAGACTGCGGGCGCCCCGCTGAATCGAGCATCCGCGCCGACTGAATCAAAGGCTGTGCCCAGCGCGCCCGACACGCTTTCAGATCGCGTTGACCTTCTCTCGCCCAATCCTTGACAGACGAGACATAAAATTGCGCACCGGCCGCGGCGTCGCCATGGAAAGCGAGCGTCCCCTCCTTCAGGACCACGCACGAGCGGCAGATGCTTTGGATCGAAGCGATATTGTGACTGACAAAGAAAACCGCTCGGCCGCTGGTCGCCACATCCTTGATTTTTCCGAGGCATTTCTTCTGAAATTCTGCGTCACCCACGGCCAGCACCTCATCGACCACCAAAATCTCCGATTGCAAATGGGCCGCCACGGCAAAGGCCAGCCGGACATACATGCCGGAGGAGTAACGTTTCACCGGCGTATCGAGGAATCGCTCGACGCCCGCGAAATCGACAATGGCGTCGAATTCCCGCCTGATCTCAGGGCGGCTCATGCCGAGGATCGCTCCGTTCAAGAAAATATTCTCGCGCCCAGTCAATTCCGGATGGAAGCCGGTCCCGACCTCCAGCAGACTTCCGACGCGCCCATAGAGGTCAATCTCGCCCGACGAGGGTTCTGTAATGCGGCTCAAAATCTTCAAGAGCGTGCTCTTGCCAGCGCCATTCCTGCCGATCACCCCGACGACATCGCCCTGCGGAATGTCGAAGCTAATATCGCGCAAGGCTTGGAAAGTCTCCTTGGGCGCCCGACGGAAAGGATGCCGCAGTCGGTCCAACGCCGTTTCCGCGAGGGTCGAGTGGCGTGGGGCCTGACTGGCGATGGTATAGCTCTTGTGGAGACCGCGCACCGAGACGGCTAAGTGGTGATGAGACATAGATCGGGAGTGGGTTGCTCAGGAATCGAGCGCGTGTGCACCGGCTGGAGGAATGGCCTTTCAAAAAATCGGAAGAAGATCAGCGCGAGGCCGAGGATGAAGGCCAGGCCGAGCGTCATCAGCAGCGCAAATCGGCTTGGTCCTTCGAGGTGCAGCACCTTCTTGAATAACTCGCTGAGATAAAAGAGGGTGTTCTGGTGGATCAGGAAGACGCTGTAGGAAATCACTCCCAGGCCTCGTGCCACTCGATTATCGAAGAGGTGCCGGAAGGGAGTCGCCGTGCCACACAGTGCGACGATCCCGGCTCCGAAGCCCGCGGCGAGCAATAGGTCACGAAGGGGCGAAAAATGCGCCGCGTTCGCGAGGCCACTGAAGTAAGCCGCCAAAGCCAGCGAAAGCATTCCGGTGCCCGCCCAACCGCCCGAGAGACGCGCTGGCAGGCCGCGTGCGACAGCCCAAGCCGCCAGCATACCTGCGCCGAATTGCATCCAGCGGCCGAGGAAAAAAACCGAGGCAACAAATTGCACATCCCACGGCGAGCTTTGGGTATAAAGAATAGCCCCGATTCGATAAAGGATAGACGCTCCGGCCATGAACCAGACCACCCGAATGCCAAGCCGTGCATAGCCCGCCACCACCAGCGGAAAGGCAAGATAGAATTGCGCTTCCAATCCCAGGGACCAGAATGCCCCCTGGATACTCGCCCACGAAGCGGGAAACAAGGTATGGAGAAAGAGCAAGTGAGTGACATAGTGCCACCCTTCCGCCATTGGCTGCCATTTCGCCTGCTGTCCCAGCAGGCGATACAGCACGACGAGCGCATTTGGCAAAAGCGTCACGTATAGGATTGCGGCATAGTAAGGTGGGACAATGCGCCGAATTCGACGCCAGCCGAAGATCGCCGGTGACCAGCCATTGGCAGCGGCGGGATTCTTCGCCAGCGGCCAGAATAAACAAAACCCACTCAAAACCATAAACAGATCGACGCCGGCTGGAAATCCGCTGAGCAGCGAACCGAAGGAGACTGAATGGCTGCCAAGGGGAACGGACAGGCTCGGTGTCCCCCCAGCGAGCCACGCATGATAGGTATAGACCATCAGCATCGCGAACGCCCGCAGACCATCGATCGAGCCAATACGGCCACGAGTACCAGTGGAAAGCGTCTTCTCTTCGTTCGTCATAGCTAAGCGGCTACCTCCATCATCTCCTTTTCCCGGCCGAAGAGCGGATGACGCTGCCCCGTCAGAAACGGCCGCTCGACAAAGCGCCAACTGAGCGCGCCCGCCCCAAGCGAGATGGGAGTGGCCAGGGCAAACAAGGCCCAAGGACTCAATTCAGGCCACGCCAGCAGCAAAAGTTGCTGAATCGGAAAGGCGTAGAGATAGGTGCCATAGGAGATGTCACCCCAGCGCTTGAAACCCGGCATGCGAACTGACGAATAGGCTGCGTAGAACAAGACGTAGACACCCGCAATCGGCATCACTCCCGTCAAGCCTTTCGCATGGCACGCCGCGAGCACCCCGAGCGCCCCGGCCAGAAGCCAGCGACTCCGCGGGACCCTTTCAGGATAGAGCGCCAGAGTGACCCCGGTGAGAAAGTACGTCAGAAAGTGCAGCAGCAACTGCCAGTTGCCAAAGTAAGGGAGGCCAAACTCTGGCATGCCGAGCCGGCCGAGTCCGCGATAGGCCAGCCACGCTCCGATCCCGCCGGCGAGCACCCAGCGCCGCCGATGCAATACGCCTGAGACCCCGAGCGCCAGCACCAGCAGGTACATGATCAACTCGCAGGGAATCGTCCAGAGGGATCCATTCGCCGCGTGAGTCACATTATGGACAAACGAGCCGTCATTGATCGGAACCGGCAGGAGCAGGCGGAGAAAACGGTAGCACTCCGCCGACTGCCAGTAAGTCCAAGGCTGGCCACTACCTAGGGGCGCAGCGACTAGGTAGGAGAAGAACATCGCTACGGCCAAACCAGGAAAGATCCGCAAAGAGCGTTTGCGCAAGTAAGTCCAACCGTCGCTGCTCCGCTGCCAGCTTCCAGTGACCAGAAAGCCGCTGATTGCAAAGAAGAAGCCCACGGCATAGGTGCTGGCCGAAGACTGCCCATTCACCAGCCTCAGGAACAATTCACGCGGCGCATTCCCCGTCAGCAGATAAGAATGGGAGAAGATGACCACGACGGCCAGCGTCAGGCGCAACAGGTCAAAGTTATTGACCCGCTGACCCGTGACCTCACCAAAGGAATGAGGGAAGACGCTTCTAAATAACATCGGCGAACTGCCGCTCCATTCGGCGAAAGAAGTAAAGACCAGCCAGAAACACCAAGAGCGAGACCGCCGCCGCGCTCGCGAGGCTCATCACATCCGGCCAGGGAGAGCCGAGTAATGAAGAGCGGAAGGCTTCCAGCGGTGCGCTCAGCGGGTTGAGCAGATAGCCTGCTCGCAGGTGCGCCGGCACAGCCGAAAGCGCGTAAGCAATCGGGCTGGCATACAGCAACACTTGGAGAAAAACTGGGATGATATACTGCACGTCCCGATACGAAACCGCCAGGGCGGCCGTCCCGAGACCGATTCCCAAGGCCAGCAGCAGAAACACCCCGGTAACCAGCGGCAAGAGCAACAAACCCCAGCCGGGCGCCACATGGTACACACACATCAGGATCGCCAGCACTACGGCGGAGACGGCGAAATCAACCAAGGCGGACGGGACCGTCGAGAGCGGCAGAATGATCCGGGGAAAGAAGACTTTCGAGATCAACGCCGAGTTCCCGACCAGACAAGCGCTGCACTTGGTCACGGTGTTATTAAATAAATTCCAGCCAAGCAGTCCGGCAAAGGAAAAAAGCAGGTATGGCACGCCGCCGCTCGGCAGCTTCGCCACCGTGCCAAAGACGAACGAGAAAATGCCCGCCGCAAGCAACGGCTGAAAAACCACCCAAATGACACCAAGAGCCGTTTGCTTGTACCGCAATTTCAGGTCCCGAACCGCCAGCGAGAGGAGCAGGTCGCGGAACTGCCATAATTCCCTCCAATCCACCGCCACCCACCCGGGTCTCGCGCGCAGAGTCAAGTACAGGCGCGGTGTTCCGCGCCGTAGCGATCGCCTCCGGTAAGACCCCTAAGTGCGGCATTTCGACGGTTAACTCGGATGACATAGGAGAGGAGATCAAAGGGCGGAACCCGCGAGTACAGTTCGATAAATCCGCTCGATTTTGCGGGCCGATTGCTCAGCCGTGAAATGGCGCCGCACCCAGTGATAGCCAGCCGTGCCCAGCCGCCGCGCACGCGCGCAGTCATTGAGCAGGGCACACAGACTTTCCGCCAGCGCGGCCGCGTCATCCATCGGCACAAGTAAACCATTCTTTTCATGGTGAATGATCTCGCGCACTCCGCCCCCGTTGGTTGCGATCACGGGCAACCCTTCCGCCATCCCTTCGATCACGACTTGACCGAATGGCTCCGGCGTAATGCTGGCATGCACCAGCAAATCCAGTTCGCGCAGTGTCTCGGTGACGTTGGGGCAGAATCCCAGGAACCGCACCACCGAACCAAGTTGCTCGCGGTCCGCTTGGGCGCGCAATTCCTGCTCATAACTTTCCTCCCCAAAGAGCGGCGCGCCGACGATCCAAAATTCCGCCTCGTGACCGGCGGCGCGCACGAGCCGCGCCGCTTCCAAAAAAATGTGCTGCCCTTTCCAGCGCGCAATCCGCCCCACGAGCCCGATCCGCACTGGTCGATGCCACGCGCGCCCCGCGGCTCCCAGCGGCGTGGCGGCGGGGTCCAGTTCCCTGGTCAGCCCATCATGAACCACTTCGGAGCGAAGACGCAGCCCGCTCGGCACAATGGCGGCGGGTTGTTGCCGATCCAAATGCAACTCGCCTAGGGTGCTTTCCGAATTGGCGATGACAAACGTCGGGAGCCAGGCCGCGAGCAGGCGAAAAGCGCGCACCGCCAGATTCGGCAGGTAGGCGGGATTAATGTGATCACGGACATGCCAGATGACTGGGCAGCGCGCCAGCAATCCCGCGAGACCCCCGTAGATGTCTGACTTGAGAGAGTTGGAATGGATGATCCGCGCGCCTGTGCGTCGTGCGAGCCAGGCGATCCGCAGCGCATAGAAGAAGGTGGCCAGGACCGCGCCCACTTTCAGGGAGCCAAATCCCAAGGTGTCTTTGCGAAGCTCACGCACCTGCGCTCCGAGCGGCACGATCCGTGTCTCCACCCCCAGCGCGGTAAGGCGCGCGACCAGCGGACCAGCGTCGGCCAGCACGACCACCGGCCGCACGACCGTGCGGTCGAGCGCCTCGAGCAGACGCAGTAAAGCGATTTCGCCACCACTCAGCGCGGCCGTGTGATCCAAATACAAGACAACCATTGGCCCCACGGCGCCCGCCTGTGCACGGCGATCCGCCCGAGCCCGGTTCATGGGCTCCGCCGCTCCGGGTGCGTCTTGGGCGATGGGGAAGGAAGTCATGTGGCGGCTCAGTTCGTCGGCAGCGAGAGGACCACTCCGGAGTAAGCATGCGCACTAAAGAGGCGCGTGACCTTGGCAACCAATTCCACTGGCGTATTCGACGCGTCGCGGATGTGCAGGCGCAAGGTGCTGGGACCTTCTGCCGCGGCGAGCAGGCGCTGGAGGCCCGGCTCCTCGCCCGGCGCGAGTAGACCAATTTCGCGATACGACCGTCCCACGAGCAATCCGCTCTTCAGTCCGAAAAGGGCCGCGGCTGCCGAATTTGCGAAGGAAACACATCCCTCCTCATCCAGCACGAGCACGCCGGAAGGCGTGTTTTCCAGCACCGCAGAGAGAAACTCCTCGTGTGCCCGGAGCTGCCGCCGCGCACGATGCCAGGCTTCGTTGACCCAGCTCACGGTGAATCCGAGCAACATGAACAAGCTGATCTCGACCTGGACTTCTCCACGCGGCCAAAGTTCCGATTGATAAGGTTTCAAAACCAAGAACCACGCCGGCACCGCGCTCAACAGCGTCGTCAGGACGCCCGCGCGCCCGCCGGCCCAAAGCGAACAAACCATCACCGCGATGACGAATGTCAGGAAAGGCGAGTCGTCATTCAACACCGGGTTGAGCGCGAGCCGCACAAGCAGTGCGGCGGTGGTGGCACAGAGCACCAGAACGATCTCCAGCAGAAGCGGTGAAAAGCGTCGATGCCACACGACACGCCGCCCGGCTGCGTCCGCATCGCGACCCAGCGGTGACTCGGCACCACTGACCTCTTTCAACCCTATGCTGAGGAAGTCGCGTGGCGCCGGCAAAAGGCGGGCTCTGGTCGTGGGCGCGGGCGAGATCATCCCGGAGAAGTGCCCGAGGGCGCAATCGCGAGGGTTGCTGGTTTGGCCGCGTTTCCGGTCAGAAAGTCCGGCGCATAAGTCTGCGCCTCCCCATACTTCTTCGCAGACGAATAGTAGTAGTGGTGTCCGAGGCCGCTCCACTGCGGCAGACAGTTGAGTACCAGCCCATCCGCCCGCACGTGCGCGCGCCTGAGCAATTCGAGGGCGCGCCGCACCACCTTGCGCGAGGTGCCGTCGCTGCGTACCACCAGCACGACTGCTTGCGCGGTGCCGACGATGCTCAGAGTGTCGCTGACGACGTTGACCGGCGCAGTATCAATGACGACCCGGTCGTACTGCGCCTTCATCGTATCGACCAATTGGGCGAAGCGCGGGCTGGCGAGCAACTCCGCCGGATTGGGTGCTTGCGCTCCCGCCGGCAGCAAGAAGAGATTCGGAATCTCCGTGCGCAAAACCGCTGGCTCCTCACCGACCAGATACTCCGCGATGCCGGGCGCCTTCACGCAGGCTTCCCGCAGCAAACGGCTCAACCGCGGGCGGCGCAGGTCCGCATCGAGCAACACCGTCCGCAAGCCTTGTTGAGCCAGGGCCGCCGCGGTATTGGCGGCCGTGACGGTCTTTCCCTCGCCGGGTACGGCACTGGTAAAAAGGAGTACCTTGTGCTCCGCAGCCGGCCCGAGGAGCGAGATCGAGGTGCGGAGGGAACGGAAGCTTTCCGCGAGCGGAGAATCCGGCTGATCCCAAATCGCCAGCAGATGGGCCGGACCTTTGGTCCGCGACATTTTCGGCACCGCCGCGAGCACGGGCAGCCCCAGCAGCCGCTCCGCGTCATCCACCGTCTTGATTGATGAATCGAGCAGATACAACCCAGCGACGCCCGCAGCAGCCCCCAAAGCGCCGACGATTGATCCGGCAAGAATGAAGAGCAGCCGGTGATCATGCAGGCGCGTGCCGAGCAGCGCCGGCTCGACGACGCGGAAGTTGACCGGACGAATGTCCATCAGGACGGCACTCTCCTTCAGCTTTTGCTGCACGCCCTCATAGAGTGACCGGTCCGCCTCGAGTTCTTTCTGCAAGGCGCGGTAAGGGGTAATTTTTTCGTCCAGTTTGAGCAGTTCCTTCTCCTGCAGCGCCACCGCGCGCTCGAGGGTTTGCTCGCCCGCACGCGCACCCGCCAGGCTGGCGGCCACGTGCTCCGGCGCAGCGCGGACGGCGGCCGCGAGCGCCGCCTGCCCCGCCAGAAGCTGGCTCTGCGCCTCAATCATCCGCGGATGCTTCGCGCGATAGTGATCGGACAATGTTTGAATTTCCACTTCCAAAGCCTTCAACCGCACCTGCGCCGCGGCGACGGTCGCATCCGCCGCCACACTTGGCACCGCCAGCCAGCGCGCCTGGTCGCCGATGGGCAGCGACTCGATGACTTGCAGGTCACTCTCGAATTTCATTCGCTCGTTGCGAGCGCCGGAGAGGTTCGTGTTCAGATCCTGCAGCTTGGCTTCCACCAGGTTGCGGCCGGTATCCACTGAGACCGATTCCAAATGGTTCTTGTAGTTCTGCACCGCCGCTTCGGACTGCGCCAGCCGCGCCTTCAACTCCCCGGCCTTTTGCGCCAGCATCGTCACCTGCGCCTGCGCCTGCGCCACTTGCTGCTCCGCGTTTTGCTTGAGAAACTGCGCTACAATGGTGTTCGCCAACTGCTGCGCCATCCGCGGGTTGCTGTCTTGGAAAGAAACATCGACCAGCAACGTGCGCGGCCTCGGCAGGACGGCATAAGCGGTAGCCAGTCGCGCAGCCGCCGCGGTCGTCGCCTCCGCTGAGGTGGCCGCGAGGCCGCGAAACTCGGGCTTCTCACTCAGCCGCAACTCGCGGACGACACCTTCCAGCAACGCCCGGCTGCGGAAGTTTTGCACGACTGTCTCCATGATCATCGGATCTTGCGCGCGGATCTCGGAGCCTTCTTCCCGACGCAGCGGATGGGCTTGCTCCGGCTCCACCTGCAGCACCGTCCGCGACTCGTACCGCGCCGCGCGCTGCTGCACATAGACTGAAGCAGCGAGGCCGCACAGCAGCGCGCCGCAGGCGATCAGCCAGACACGTCGCAAGAGCGCGTGCAGCAAGCCCTGCCACTCCAGTGAAGGCTCTTCCGCGTCAGATTCGACGGCGTTCGGCAATGGATGCAGCGCGTTGGTCATAGTCAGAAAAAGCTCTCCTCCACCACGATGGTGTCGTTTGGTTTCACCATGAAAGGCGCGGCGTCATGGCCCTTGGTCAGCCGCTTCACGTCCACCTTGAAGGTTTGTTCCTTACCGTCCTGCTGCCGCCGCACCAGGATGTTGGCCTGATCAGCCAGACGCGTGAACCCGCCCGCCGCGGAGATGGCCGTGAGCATATCCAGGTCCCGATCGTCAGGATATTCTTTGGAACCCGGAGTGGCTACTTGCCCCAGGACATTGAAGAAGCGCTTGTTGACGCTCACCACGTTGACAAACACCTGCGGGCGTACCAAGTAGTCCTTGTCCAACAAAGCCGCCAGGTGCGCTGCTGCTTCATAGGGTGTTTTGCCAGCCACGCTGACAATGCCTAATAAGGGAAAGTCGATTGTGCCATCTTTGGAAATGCGGCGCGGGCCGTCCATTTCCTGCTCGCGGAACACGCGCACGAAGATCTCGTCATTGGCTTTCAAAACATAGTTACTCGCGACCGCCGGGGCGGCAGCGCCTTTGATCGCTTGCGCGTAAGCAGTGGGCGCGCCCAAGCCAGCAGCCATTAGCAAAACCAGGCGAATCCATTGAGAAAACCGAGGATATATTGGCATAGCGTTAGAAGCGGTAAGTCAATTGCACGCCAGCTTGCAAGATGCGCTGGGCCGCGCCTTCAGAGGCCGTGCGCCGCCAACTCAACGTGGCCGTCGCGGTACAACGTGCCGTCACCTCCAGCGAGGCGCCCATTTGCGCGAAGAGCGTTCGGTCCTCCCGATCGATTTCGATGCCGGTGCGCGCGCTCTGGTAAGAGGCGCGCTCGCCTCCCAGGGCCAGAGAGAAGCTGGCGCGGCTCCCCAGCCGTTGGGTAAGCCCCACCGTCACACTTGAGGAGAGAAAGTTCGCATCCGTTACTGCCGCGGAGTTTTGCACGCGTTGTTCCGCCGTCAGAAAGACGGTTGACCCCGCGCGGGGCATCCAAGTGACTCCCAGCGCCAGCAAGGGATTGACCGCCTGCACGCCGCCGGCATCGCGGAAGTCAGCGCCAGCGGTCGCCGTGTAGAGCAGGTGCGGACTGCTGGCCAAGGTACTGCGCACCAGCACTTCCTGGAAGGTCTGCGTGTTGGAGTTCTCCACCTTGAGAAAGCCGGAGGCGAAGCCCAGCCCGAGTGTCGTCTTCGGACTATACGCGTAATTGACGAAAGTCGTGGCCGTCACGCCGCCCGAGCCAATCCCACTGGCGTATTCTGAAATCGGAGCAGTCAAATCCAGGTCGAAGCTTGTCTTCTCAGTCCATAAGTAGCGGGCGGTCAGCGCCACCGTCGCCAGGTTCCGCCGGGTACCTTCGGCAAATTCCCGACTTGGTCCGCCGAGGCTCGCATAAGTCAATCCCATCCCGAGCTTCAGCCGTTCGAGATCCCATTCTCCGAGCAGTGCCAGCGATTGACTGAAGCGGGTAGTTTGGCCGGCTTGATTGCCAAACACCTCCGCCGCCGCATAGTTCAAGGTGAGGAAGCGCCCGGTTTCCGGCGGCCGAGCACTGCAGCCACCGTGCCAGTCACGTTGCCCTCTTCTTCGGTCCGCGCGGAAACGCCCGTAATCTTGTTGAGGACAAAGCCTGTCCCCAGAGTCGGCTGCAAGCGCAGCGGCCCCAGCTTTAGCCCATAGGTTGGCTCGCTCAGCGTCGGCAGCAGATCGGAGAGCAGCGGGAGCGGAATCCCCGCTACTCCATCATAAAGACAATCCGCATTGCTGCGCGCGCCTTGCAGGCTGGTGCGCGTCACCGCATTCTCCACCGCGAACTCCCGCAAAAAAGCGTCACGTTCCCGCAAACGCTTCTCCACCGGATCGGGCGCCGCCGCCGTGCTCGCCTCCGGCACTGCGGCGCTCGCCGGCACGGCTTCCCAAAGACTTGCCCCCGCGTCCGCCTCGCTGGTGCCCGGCAGCGTGGGTGGTTCAAAATCAACTGGCATCGCCGCCGCCGCTCCTCCCTCTCCACTCGCCGGAGACACCGCCTCGACGCCGAGTAGCGGCATGCAGCCAAGCAACGCCATCAGCGCAAGCAACAGCTGACGTCGCCGCAACTGGCGAGTGCGGGAAGAGTGGACTCCGCGCATCTTAAACAGCGTCGCCCATGTTTCCACCGCCGCCGGTGTTCCCGGTGTCATCCGTTTTCCTTGCTAGCAAGCTCTGCTTTCGGCGCAACATAGTTGGAGTCTGGAGGCGCGCAACGTTTCTATAGCCGCCCGCGCTTTTAACTTCCTCAAGACTACCCGCACGCCGCTCCCCGGATATGGCCAAGAGGCCGATTGCCCGTTCAGCCGCTTCCCCAGCGCTTTGTCCGGCTCTGTCCTACGCCAGTTTACGAAGGCAACGTCGCCCGATGATGCTCGTCTTGCACTCGCCCCATCCTCATGCTGGCAAGCCACTCGTGCGCTCGCTTCTCCTGTTGCTCTTCCCGCCCATGTCCCGCCTCCAGCGTCTCGAACTCCTCGTTTTCTCCGCCTGCTTCGTCGCCTTCGCCTACTTCCACCAAGGCGGCGGCTGGAACCAGAACGCGCGCTTCGCCGAAGTGCGCGCGCTTGTCGAGGAAGGCCGCTTCGCCATCGACGACTTTCTCGTCTATGAGCTGGCGCCTGATGGCGTGGACCTCGTCCGGCAGCCCGTCGAGCACGCGGAATTCCTCTCCAACGGCGAACGTTTTCACCTCTGCTGGGTCGATATGGAATGGAACCTCTTTCCGATCGGCCTGCCGCTCACCGGCGCCGAGCTGCCGCCGGGAGTGAAGAAGTCGCCCATGGTGTCGTCGTGCGCCTCAGGGGACATCGGCTATGTGCCGGATGATGGGCATTTCCATCCGAACAAACCACCCGGCACTTCGCTGCTCGCGGTGCCCGCCTACTTCCTCATCTTTCACCTGGAACGCTGGCTCGGAATCAATCCCGACCATTGGTGGGCGCTTGATCTTAACCTTTGGCTGACGGGCCTTGGCAGCGTCGGGCTCATCTCCGCGCTCGGTTGCGTCCTCTTCTTCCGGCTGGCTCGCGATCTGGCCGACGGCGCGACGGTGCCGGCGCTGCTCGCCACCTTCACCTTTGCCTTCGGGACAACATTCTTCCCTTTCAGCACCATGCTGTTCGATCACGACCTCACCGCGTCGTTTTTGGTGGGGGCGTTCTACTGTTTGCGGCGCGTCACCGCCGATGCTGAAACGATGACCTCGCGCCGCCGAACCTCCCTCCTGGTCGCTGGCCGGCGCTTGCGCCGGGCTCGCGCAGTTGACCAATTACCTCGCGATCGGGGGCGTGGCCGCGCTCGGGCTTTACGCGCTTTGTGCGGCGGGCGACTGGCGGCGCGTGCGGGGCTGGCAGCGCGCGCTCTGCTACTCGCTTGGCGGACTCGGCCCCTTCCTCGTGCTCCTCGTCTCCAGTTGGCTCTGCTATGGCGGGCCGCTCAAGCTGAGCAACGCCTTCCAAAGCCCACTTTTCCAGGACGACAGTGCCTTTCTCGGCATGTTCAACATCGCCCTTTCCTGGGAGCACCTCTGGAAGGTCGGCTATCTCTTTCTTCTGCTCACCGTCTCGCCGTTGCGCGGCGTTTTCTGGTTTTCCCCAGTGCTCCTGCTCGCTGCGGCGGGCCTGGTCCTCTGGCTGCGCGATGCCCAGCGCCGCGGCGTGGCTGTGCTCTGCGCGGCCGATCTTCGGCTTCTTCTTCGTCTCCAATTGCCTCTTCAACGGCTACCACGCCGGCTTCTCCGCCGGGCCGCGTTACCTCGTCCCCGGCCTGCCCTTCCTTGCGCTGCCGCTCATCGTCGCCTTCGCCCGCTGGCCGCGCTGGACAGGGACCCTCGCTGTCTTATCCATCTGCCTAAACCTGTTGCTGACCGCCACCGACGCGCAGAATCCCGTTGGCATCGGCGGACATGCCCGCGTCAAAGATCGCTGGGAATTCTTCTATAATCCCATCGCTGACTACGCCTGGCCGCTCTTCTTCCACGGCGACGCGCGCCCCTTGCTCGAAGAGCAGCTTCAGGAAGAACTCGCAAAGAATCGCAAGCACGAGCGGGACGAGAGCGAAGGCGCCGACGCGCCTGCACCTGTTCCCCGCCCAGAGGCCGAGTACGCCGCCGAGTTGCGCGACAGCATCGCGCGCGGAGAAAAGAGCCCGTTCCTGCTCGCCTCACTTCGCGGCCCGGTTTCCGTCAACCCGCTCGGTCCTTACGAAGGGCTGTTCGAGTACCGGCTCTTTGCGCCCGGCTCGACACCCTGCCACTGGGCCTCTTTCAATCTCGGAGAATTCTTTTGGCCCGACTCTCGCTGGAGCCTCCTCCCGCTGGTCCTCATCAGCGGCGGTCTCTGCGCGACGGCGCTCTTCATGGCGCGGCGCTGGACACCTCTGCCGAGGGCGTAGGGCCACTGGCAACCACCCGCGCGCTCCATTTCAGCGCCAGCACCAGCAGCACGAAGGCAACGCAGCCACCGAGGGCCGCCGCGTTTTCCCACCGGCTTGGGGAGAAGACCAGGAAGAAGCCGCGCCCTTTCACCAGCGCCGAGAAGCTCGAGACGCAAAACGGCATGAGAAAGAGCCGGAACGTCGGCCAGAAACCGAGCCGGTGACCGCTGGTCGTCGTGGAGAGCAGCAGCGCCACGCCGACGATGGCCGAGATGCCAACCGAGGTGAGCCACAGATTGGCGCTCCGCTCAAAATAACGAGAGGCAAAGAAAATGTACCAGAGGAGGTAACACCAGAGAACCATCCGTCCCGGCGAGAGCTTGGCCAAGTAGCGCATCGCCCCGGAGACTCCCCCGCCCCACCCTCCCCTGTCGATCCCATGCCGCGCCTCCTCCTCGCTCTCACGCTGCTTCTCCCAGCGACGCTTCTCGCCGCGCCGATCCGCGTGCTCCTGCCCATTGGTTCTTCCGGCTCGACGCCCGCCGAGCAAGCGGCCGCGCTTTTGCAAGGGCGCGACGTCGCCGTGACGAAAACCTCGCGCTATCCGACGGAGACGGAATTAGCCCAGGCCGAGGTGCTCATTCTCAGCGGGCCGGACGAAAAGGTGGTCCCGACAGACTACCGCGCCTCACTGGAAAAGTTCGCCCAGCGTGGCGGCGGCTTTCTGGTGCTGCAAGGCGGCGTCATGGCCAGCGACGCGGCTTGGTGGAAATCGCTCATCGGCGGCGCCTGGGTGCCCGGCACGAGCCAGAACTTCCTCAGCAAGATGATGCTCTACGTCGCGACTGACCAGCATCCGATCGTCCGCGGCGCCTCACCTTTCGACCTGGAAGACGAGACGCTTTATGACCTCGACCTCGACCCGAAGATCCAGGTGCTCGGCTCCGCGTTCACACCGAAGACCACCGGAGTGCGCGAGAATCGCCGCGAGCGTGCCTCGAAAACGGCGCAGCCCGCGCGCGCCAATATCTACGACCTTCAGCCACAGCTTTGGGCCTATGAAAACACGCTGTCCGGCGGGCAGCCGCATCGCGCTTTCGTGGCGCTCCAGGGCGCGCCCGCCACGCTCCAGCACGTCAGCTTCCGCACCTTCCTGCTGCGCGGCCTCGCGTGGGCTGCGCATCGCGACAACTTGGATGCTCTTTGCACACCGGCCGAGCTGGGCGGGCTGCGTTACCCTGCTGGCGGCCCCGAAACGCCGGAAAGGACCGTCGCCCAATTCGAGCATCACCCGGATTTCCATATCACCGTCGCCGCGTCCGAGCCGCTCATCAACAAGCCCATCGCCATCCAGTGGGATGAGCGGGGCCGCCTCTGGGTCGCCGAGACGCCGGAATACCCGAATGGCCGCCGCCCGCTCGTCGCCGAGCCATGGAAAGAGACGGCCGCGCTCGATCCGGCCGGCAACGCCGACCGCCCGGCGCGCGACCGCATCAGCATCCTGAGCGATCCCGACGCCAGCGGGCGCTTCACCAGGAAGACGGTTTTCTTCGAGGGCCTCGAGCTGGTCACCGGCTTCTGCCTGTACAAGGACGGGGTGATCGCGCTGGCGCAGCCCGACATCGTCTTCATCCACGGCACCGGCCCGGAGCAAAAGATCGAGCGGCTCTTCACCGGCTTCACGCCCGGCGACACGCATTTCGTCGGCAATCACCTGATCGTCGCGCCCGATGGCTGGATTTACGCTGATATGGGCGGTGGCGCGACGGTCAAAGCACGCCGCGAGCGGACAGGAACTCGCGCGCATTTCCTCCGGCTTGTTTCGCTTCCAGCCCGACGGCAGCCGCATCGAGCAGGTCTCCTCGAAGGGCGGCAACGGCTTCGGCGCGGAAGTGACCAGCGATGGCGAGCTTTTCTTCGGCCAGGCGACCAGCGGCAATCCCATCCAGCACGTCGCGCTGCCGGAGTCAGACCCTCGCGCGCGGCAAAGTCGGCTCTGAGGGCGGCGCGCAATCCGTCATCGACGGCCGCAAGGTCGTGATTCCCAAACTGCCCGACCGCGTTCCGCTCATGCAGATCGATCAGGTCGGCGGCTACAGCGCGGCTTGCTCGAGCACTGGTCTATGAAGGCGGCGCGCTGGCCGGCGGAGTGGGAGCGCGGCCTCTTCTGCACGGAGCCGATTCTCAACGTCATCCACCACGAAGCGCTCCGGCCCAGGGGCGCGACTTTCACGGGCGAGATGGTGCGTCGGGATGCCGAGTTCATTTACTCGCCCGATTATTGGTTCCGCCCCGTGGACGTGACCGTTGGGCCGGATGGCGCGCTCTACATTCTCGATTTTTACAATCCGGTGATCGCGCACAGCGACACGCGCGGGCCGCTGCACAGCCGCTCAGGCGCCTCCGTGCGGCCGGATCGCGAGCACTATTTTGGGCGCATCTATCGCGTCCAGCACCAGGCAGCGAAGCCGCTCGTCATCCCCGATCTTTCCCACGCGAGCCCCACCGAACTCGCCGCCGCCCTGAAGCACGAGAACAAAATCGTCCGCTTCAACGCGCTGCGCCTGCTCGTCGAGCGCCCCGCCGCCGAGGTCACCGCCGCCCTCACGCCGTTGACCGCCAGCGACACGCCGGTGCCCGCGCGCATTCTCGCGCTCTGGGGTCTGCAACGCCTCCATGCGCTCGCGCCAGAAACTCTGAAAGCGGCTCTGCACGACCCGGAGCCGACGATTCGCAAAACAGGCGCGCTGATTGTCGAAGCCTCTTCCGGCGAGGCGGTGCAGACCGAACTCGCCGCCGGCCTGGCTGATCCTGATCCGCGGACGCAGATTGCCATGTTGCGCGCGCTTGCCTCCACGAAGCTCAGCCCAGCCAGCGCCGCCGCCCTCGTCGCTATTTACCCACGCTTGAGCGACGACCTCACCCGCTCCGCCGCCATCGCGGCCGCCGCGAGCAGCCCGGTGGAAGTCATCACCGCCGCGCTCGCTTCAGACCAGCCCGCCGCCGCGGAAGGGCTGGTGCGCAACGTCGCCGCTCGGATGGTGGAGAACGACGATGCCGATGGGTTCGCCACTTTGCTCGGCACCATCGCGAGTCATGCCGCGCAGGCCGATCTCCGAGCCCAAATCGTGCTGGAAGCAGCGGCCCAGGTAAAAGCACAGCCAGCCACGACCGACTTCACCGCCTGCTTTGAACCTCTGCTCGCTTCGCCCAACGCTGCCCTGAGCGCCGCCGCCGCTCTGCCGCTCGCCGTCGCGCTGGAGCCACGATGCACAGACCCAGTCGAAGTCGCGGAAACTGGTCGCTCGATTTGCTGCCGGAGATTGTCCGATCCCAAAACTCCCGAAGCGCGCCGCGGGGAACTCCAGCCGTCACGGCTCATCGGCGCGTCACGCCGCCAGCCCGGAGGTGCTGGCCCGCCATCGCGAAAGTCTGCTGCTCGATCCCGCCGTCCACGAGGATCTCAAGCGCCAGACGATCACGCGCTCCGGGCTCCACCGACGATCCCGCCACGGGCGCGCTGCTCGCCTGGAGTGTTCGAGCACGCTCCCGCCGCCGGCGCAACAGCCCGCCGTTCAATCTGCTCCTCACTCGCGAGCTCATGGGTCGCCGCGCTCCTGATCGCATCGAGTCCGGCGCGATCAAAGCCGCGATCCTTGGGCCCGCGAATATCTTCCGCCTGCGCTCGCATCCCGACAAGGCAGTCGCGGCACGCGCCGCCAAAGTGCTCGATCAGATCGACAAAGCCGAACACCGACAAAGACAAGCTCATCGCGCAGCTCACGCCCATCGTCACCCAGCCGGGCAACGCCACGCATGGGCGTGAACTCTTCACCCAAGCCTGCGCCATTTGCCACAAATTCGGCGATCTCGGCAAGGAGGTCGGCCCGGTGCTGACCGGTATTGGCGTGCATGGTCCCGAACCGGCTGCTCGTGAGCATCGTTGATCCGAGCCGCCAGATCGATGCCGGTTACGAGTTATTTATCGTCGAGACCACCGATGGGCAATTGCACGCCGGAATCGTCGCGCAGGAGAACGACGCGCGTCTGGTCCTGCGCTCCAACGCTGGCGATGTTGAAGTGCCCAAGGCCAGCATCAAGACGACTGCCAATACGCATCGCTCCCTCATGCCGGAGGGCTTCGAGGGACTCGGCGGCGAGGCGCTGCGCGACATTCTCGCCTTTCTTTGCGGCACCGAAGCACGGTTCCGCGTCCTCGACCTCAGCGCCGCTTTTACCGCCGATTCGCGCCGCGGCCTCTACCAATCGCTGGAAGCTCTCCACGACACGCTCACCTTCACTCGCTTCGGCATCGTGAGTGTGGACGGCATCCCCTTCGACCTGGCCAATCCGCAAAACAGCGCCCTCGGCGGCAACCTGATCGTCCTCCGCGGCGGTCCGACGCGACTCTTTCGCACACTCGTTGCCCCGGCAGGTCGAGGTAAAGGTCGAATTGCCCGCCAGGGCCTTCCACTTCCTCGGCAGCGTCGCCGGGTGGGGTGCCCGGCGCGCCGAACCCAACGGCGCGCCCATCCTCAAAGTCACCATGATTTTCGCCGATGGCCGCCGGGAATACGCGACGTTGCACAATGGCGTGGAGTTCGCTGACTACATTGCGCCTATTGATGTCCCGGGTTCGCGCCTTGCTGAGGGGGTCGTCAAAGACAAACAGATCCGCTGGTTCACTGTCCCCGTGCCAAACTCCGGTGCGGTCATCAAGAAGCTCATCCTCGAGAGCTTCGACAACGGTCCGGCCCCCACCCTCGCCGCCATCACCGCCGATTTGAACCCGCCGTAGTTTCGCCCCGCAAAGAGACGTTCTGTGCATCCAGCGGATGCGCTTTACAGCGCGTCCATTCAGCACTCTGCTGCGTGGCGATGCCGCTCCCCTCCATCACCGTCTATCGCGCCGCAACTGGCCTTGTCGCGCAGCGCGACGAACACTTCTTCGCTCTTGCCGCCGCTTCGCTGGACGACCTGTTTACCGCCGCTGACCCCGCCGCCTGGCTCGCGGACCGCCTGATGCAAGGCCGCGCCATCAGTGGCCCCGGCGCCTGGTTGCCGCCCATCGAGCACCAGGAAGTCTGGGCAGCCGGCGTGACCTACCGGCGCAGCCGCGATGCGCGCAAACTCGAGTCGCAGGAAGCAGGCGGCGGCGACTTTTACGACCGGGTCTATGCCGCCGAGAGGCCGGAGCTTTTCTTCAAGGCAACTCCGCACCGGGTCGTGGGCCACGGCGGCGCAGTCCATCTGCGGAGCGATTCGCGGTGGAATGTGCCTGAGCCGGAGGTGACTTTGGCCATCAATTGCACTGGCCACATCTTCGGCTACACGATCGGGAATGACATGAGTTCGCGCGATATCGAGGGGGAGAACCCGCTCTATCTTCCACAAGCGAAGACGTATCGCGCCTCCTGCGGCCTGGGTCCGGGCTTGGTCGTGTGCGAGCCGCTGCCGCTGAACACGGCGATCCAGCAGATCATCTTGCGGGATGGGGTGATCGCCTCGCAGGGCGCCACCTCACTCGAGCAGATGAAGCGCGGGTTTCCGGAGCTGGCCGCTTTCCTCTTCCGCGACAACGATTTCCCATTCGGCGCCTATTTGCTCACCGGGACCGGGATCGTGCCCCCTAATGACTTCACCCTTGCTCCTGGCGACGAGATCCAGATTCGTATCGACGGACTCGGCTTGCTCATCAACCACGTCGCCATGATCGCGCCGCTGTAGGTTCAGCTTCCTCTCCCAACCAACACGCCAAGCGCCGCGCAATCTTTTCGCACTCGTGCTCTTGCTCGTACTCGTCATCAATTGACGAGTACGAGCAGGAGCATGATCAGGAGTTCCCGCCTTGCCCTCTCCCACCCACCTATGCGCGCGGCCATCCCCCTCCTCTCTCTCCTCACTCTTGCATCCCCCCTCCGCGCCGCCGACGCCACCTTCCACCCCATCTTCAATGGCCGCGATCTCACTGGTTGGGATGGCCACCCGGGGTTCTGGTCCGTGGAAAAAGGTGTGCTCACGGGACAAACCAGCGGCCTCACCGTCTGGAACTCCTTTCTCATCTGGCGCGGCGGCACGCTCCGCGATTTTGACCTCAAGCTCCGCTTCCGCCTGCTCAACGGCAACTCCGGCGTGCAGTATCGCTCGCGCGAAATCGGGCGCTGGACCGTCGCCGGCTATCAGGCGGAGATCGCCAATGAGCCCGCCAAAGCCGGTTTTCTCTACGAAGAACGCGGACGCAAATTTCTCGCTCTGGTCGGGCAATCCATCAGCGTCGCTCCGGGCGGCCACATCAACCTGGTGCGCAGCCTCGGCGAACGGGCCGACTACCTGCGGTGGCCCTATTACCGCGCCACAGAGTGGAACAATTACGAGATTATCGGCCTCGGCCACTACACCGCGCATTATCTCAACGGCTTCCCGACCATGGAGCTCGTGGACGATGAGAATGAACGCGCAGCCCGGTCTGGCTGTCTGGCCTTGCAACTCCACGCTGGTCTGCCGATGACTGTGGAGTTCAGGGACATCCTGCTCAAGAATCTCTAGCCGCCTCCAATTTATGCCTACCCGCCGCACCGCCCTCCGCACGCTCGCCCTCACCACTGGTGCTATCGCCCTGGCGCCCAGAATCTTGCGCGCAGAGACACCAGTTCCTGCCGCACCCGGGTCGGAAGCCGAAGCCGTCTTCAAGCTCCCTCCGCTCGGCTACGACTACGACGCGCTGGAGCCGTACCTTGACGCCGAGACGATGAAGATTCATCACGACAAACATCACGCCGCGTACGTGAGCAAGCTGAACCAGGCTTACGCCAAGCTGGAGCGCAAGGAGCCGACCCCCGCCATTGAGGATTTGCTGCGCAATCTCGCCGCCGTCCCCGAGGAGGCGCGGACGGATGTGCGCAATCAAGGCGGCGGCCACGCGAATCACTCGCTCTTTTGGCAGACGCTCAAGAAAAACGAGACCGGCAAGCCAGTCGGCCAGCTCGCCAAGGATATCGACAAGGCATTCGGCTCCTACGACGATTTTTGGAAGCTCTTCAGCGGCACCGCCCTGAAGGTTTTCGGCTCCGGCTGGGCCTGGCTGGCCGTGCGCGAGGGCAAGCTCGTCATCGAGCAGACCGCGAATCAAGACTCGCCTCTGCTAACGGGCGCCACGCCGCTCCTCGGCCTCGACGTTTGGGAGCACGCCTACTATCTCAAGTACCAAAATCGGCGCGTCGAATACATTGCTGCCTTCCAGAAGGTCATCAATTGGGAATGGATCAATGACCGTTTCGGCAAGGTGAGCCCGGCCTAGTCCCTCTCGCTCGGGCGTGTTCGCCCGGTCTGCTCCGGCTGCGCCCCGTTCGCGCGGCCCTGCTCTCCATGTCTCGCCGCTTCCTTTACGCGCTGGCCACGCTGCTCCTGATCGGCCTGCTCTTTGGCCTCTGGTACGTCTCTTCGCGCGGCTTCACCCGCAAATGGCGCGAATTTATTGTGGCCGAGTTTAGCAAGGCGGGCGTGGAGGTGCATATCCGCCGCCTCACGCTCGATCCCTTTCGCGGTCTCGTGGCCAAGGAGGTCGAAGTGCTCGACGCGCGCGATCATCGCCGGGTCCTCGCGTGGGTCGATGAAGTCCTGCTCGGGGTGAACTACGCCAATGCGTTGCGCGGCAAAACCTTCCTCGATTCTGCCGATCTGCGCGACGCCAACCTCTGGCTGCCGCTGGACGCCGAGAATCCCGACGCGCAAAAAGTCGAAATTTCGAAGCTCAACGCGCGGCTCTATTTGCCACCGCAGCAAATCTACATTCCGCGCGCGCAGGCCGAGATTCACGGCATCCAGGTTTACCTGACCGGCCGGCTCATCAATCCGCAAAGTTTCCAGCCCGATCTCCAGATGCAGAACGCCGCCCTTGAAACCATCGCAGACATTCTCAGCGAGCTGGCGAAAGTGAAGTACGGCACGCCCGCGCCCGCGCTCACGATCGAGTTCTCCGGCGACCTCGCACACCTGCCGGAGCTGCAAGTGGATGCCCGTTTTACGGCGCATGGCATGCATCGCCGCAGTTATGATTTGAACCTCGTGGAGATGGTGGCCAGTTGCCGTCACGGCGTGCTCGATTTGCAGCAACTGCGCGTCGTCGATAGCCACGGCGAAGGACGCGCCAGCGGCACCTACAATTTGCAAACGCACGAACTGGCCGCCCACGGACACTCCACCCTGGACCTCCAGGATATGGACCATGCCTACGGCCTGACCAGCCTCATCAACGATTGGTCTCTCCCTCAGCCGCCGGAACTCGATCTGGCCGTCGCCGGCTCCTCGGATGACCCGCTCGCAGTGCGGGTCACCGGCCACGTCGAAGTTCACCACGGCGCCTATGGCCATGTGGCCTTTCAGCAATTCGCCACCGATTTTTCGTGGGCGCGCGACCGCTGGAGCTTGCGCGGCCTGCACCTCCTCCACGACACCGGAGAACTCACGGGCGACGCGACCTCGTTGCCCCGGCGATTTCACGCCCGCCTCCACAGCTCCCTCAATCCATCCGTGCTCGCGCCTCTGCTCCAGCCCGAGTTCGCGACCTCCCTCAACCACTTCGACTTCGCCGAGCCGGCGCCCTTCGATCTCGAGATTGCCGGCACCGCGCCCGCCCTCGCCGACTGCTCCGCCACAGGGCAGATCGCCTACGGAAAGTTGCTCTACGACGGAGCGCCCGTGGCTCCCGCGCACAGCGCGCTGGAACTCCGGGGAGGCAAGCTGACTGTGCAGCCCTTCTCTCGAGCGACCGACAGCACCGCTGGCAGACTCCCGGCTCGTACTCGATTTCGCCACTCATGAAATCACCCTCTCTAACGTCGCCGGCGAAGGCCCCGAAGCGGAGCCTGCGGCCCCCATCAGCCCGCGCTAAGCCGCACCTCCTCGGCGCGCACGTCTCCACGGCGGGCGGCGTCCACATGGCGGTGGAGCGCGCGCTCGAGGTCGGCTGCACCGCCATGCAGATTTTCGTAAAGAACAATATGCAGTGGTTTGCCGGCACCCCGCTGGGAGGGTTGGAACTGGAAACCTTCCACACGCGCGTAGGCGAACTCGGCGCCGTCTTCGGCCACAGCGGCTACATGATCAATCTCTCTGCGACCAACCCCGAGTTCCTCGCAAAATCTCGCCGTGCGCTCGCCGAGGAACTGCTCCGCGCGGATCAACTGCGCCTCCCTTTTCTCGTGCTCCATCCTGGCGCGCACCTCGGCGCGGGCATGGAGGCCGGCCTTGACCTTGTGGTGCAAAGCCTTGATGCCGTCTTCGCCACGATCCCCAAGGTGCAAACGCAAGTCGCCCTGGAGACCACCGCTGGCCAGGGCTCCTGCCTCGGCTGTGAATTCGAGCATCTCGCCTACCTGCTCAGCCGCACCCGCGAAGCCGAACGCCTCTGCGTCTGCATCGATACCGCCCATCTGTTCGCCTCAGGCTACGATCTCACCACCTTCGCCGGCACCAAAAAGGTCTTCGCTCAGTTCGACCGCATCGTCGGACGCCGGCACCTCGCTGCCCTGCATCTCAATGATTCAAAAACGGCTCGCGGCTCACGCGTCGATCGGCACGAACACATTGGCGAGGGCCAGATCGGCCTCGAGGCCTTCCGCTACATCATGACCAGCCCGCGCCTCGCCTGCGTTCCTAAAGTCCTCGAGACGCCAAAGAACAAAGAGATGGACGAGGATCGCACGAATCTCGCCACCCTCCGTCAACTCGCCGAAGCGCCGTCGGGCCTCGTCGTGACTACTTAAGCAGCGTCACGGTTGGCCAGGGGCCGACGCCACCCATCTTGAGCAACGACGGATTGACCGCCGCCAGCGTCTTGATGTTTTGCAACTCCAACCCTTCGCGGCGGACGTTGAGCGTCTTGTCCGGCGCCTTCGCCAGCAATTCCTTCAACTCTTGCAGCGGAATGGAGCGCGCGGGCGGAGAGATCTTGCCGGGACGCGGCCCACGTTTGCGGCCCGCCGGACGCTCGCCCGTCATGGCGGCGATCTCCGCCTCGACGCTGGCCAATTCATCCGCCAAGGAAGAACGCCGCTGTTTCAACTCCGCGAGGGCGGAATGCTGAAGCGATTCGATTTCAGCTTTGAGGGCGGCGATGCGTTGTTGAGCAGAGGTGGGTTGTTCCATGAAATAGGGCGCGGAGGATAGCCCCCGCCGGCAGGGAGTCAACGCTCGCGTACCCGCAATTTCGCCGCTCTTCCCTTGCGAGGCGTTGACCTCCGCCCCGCCCGCCGTGCTCAATACGTCCGTGAGATTTCTCAACCGCAATTCGCTTTTTCCTCCCGCATGGCGCCTCCTCCTCTGCTGCGCCACGCTGGCGACCGCCGCTGCCGACGCGCGAGCCGCCGCCAACGCTGTCGTCAATCTTTCCCATTACGACGCGCTCGTGCCGGATTTTCCCCGCATGCGCGCAGAGGGGGTCATTGGCATCATTCACGAAGCGACTTATCCGCCCGGCAGCTCGGATCCGCGCTACGCCGCTCGCGCCGAGGCAGCCGTACACCACGGCATGCTCTGGGGCGCCTATCACTTTGCCAACGCCTCCGATCCCATTCGGCAGGCTGACCAATTCGTCGGCTTCGTTGGGGCTGAAGCACGCCGCACGGGGGGGCAAGGCACGCTGCTCGTCCTCGATTTCGAGAAGAATAACCATTATCCGGGCGGCACCATGTCCGTCAGCCAGGCGGCGGCATTTGCCGAGCGTGTCCGCGAAAAGACCGGCAAATATCCCGGCATCTATTCCAACGAAAATCGCCTCCGGGCGCTCATGAGTTCCGGTTCGGACTCTGCCGCGCAGGCGGTCTTGCGCAAATGCTGGCTTTGGGTCGCCAACTACCACTATGTCCCCGGCGCTATTGAGCCGTGGGGCAATTGGACGCTTTGGCAGTACACCGGCGACGGCATTTGCGATCTGCCGCGCGCTGCTTATCCCATGGCGGTGGCCAATATGCACAACGCGGAGCGAAACATCTTCCGCGGCTCGGTCGAGGGCCTGCGCGCCTTCTGGACCGAGCACGCCTGGAACGGGGCTCCGTAAGCTAAGGCGCGACTCGACGGAGTTGCAAGCCATCCACCACGACGTAGCCGTCCGTCCCCTCATTGGAAACGGTCACCGTGGTGCCCGCACCTTTGGGAAGCACATAGCGACCGAGGCTCGCCACTCCACCCGAGGCGGCGTTGCGCTCATCCACGCTCACGCGCTTGCCCACTTTCTCACCCGCCAGGGAGACGGTGATTGGCACATTGCTCGCGCGATTCTTATTTGGAGGAAAAACCAGCAGCACTTCGTACTCGCCGCTCGCCGGGATTTCAGGATGCCACCGCAGCAACAGCTCACCTTTGTGGGCATTGCCGTCATGCACATACCCCGTGCCTACCCGCCGATACTCCGCCACGCTGCCCGTCTCCCAATCCCCGGTCTTTTCGGCATCGACATCGTCCAGGACCAAGCCTTCCAGCTTCAGCAGCGGCAGGGCCGAACCGCTTTCCACGCCCCCCTTCCACCATTCAAGAACCTGATGGTCGGCCAGCAAACGCGCCCTCAATTCTGGATAAGGCACCTGTTGCACCGCCACTGCCTTATCGATCGCCAGACAAGCTGCCGTCGCGGCGGACTGACCCAGAATCATGAAGACCGGCTCCATGCGGATCGACCCATAAGCAATGTGTGTCGCCGAAAGACAAACGGGGACCAGCAGGTTTTCGCACTCTGCCGCTTTGGGCACCAGCGACCGGTAAGAGACAGGGTAAGGCCCGCGCACGCCCACCTGCACGTCGCCCTCATTCAAAGCCTTTCCGCCAACCACAATCCGACGGCAGTTGTGCGAGTCCATCCCGTAAGCGCCCAAACCAATTCCATCCTCCACCTTCTCGACCCAACGGCAATTCTTCTCACTCATGACATACTCCCCGATCATGCGGCGCGCTTCCCGCACATAGAGCGCGTGGGGCCACCCGCCTGTATCCTGGAACTCATCCTGGCAAAGTCCCCATTGGCTCATCTCCGCGCGCATCGCCTCCGGCGCCCGCTCGTCTGTCGCTAAAAAGTGCAGCAAACCCCGAATGTAATTCTCATGTTCCTTCCATATCCGGTCGCGCGTGGCGTAGTCCGCCTCAGGATAAGCATGGTTGCCCCCGATCAGGTCCGTGGAAAAGCCGCCATTGTTGTTAATGTCCGTCTTCTCAGGCGTCACCATGTCAATCTTCAGGAAACTCCGCAGCGTCGGCGCCTTGCCAGTCGCGGTGAGCGCCGTTAGATACCGTCCCAATAGCTCAAACTGCTTCGGATCGTAATCAGCCGGTGGGTCGATGGAACGGCGGTTGCCGGGGCTCTTGGTCAAGCAGAGCCGAAAGTTATAAGCCTGTACCGACGCGTCTCCGGCGCCGGCCTCGCCTAGCGGCGTGGCTTGGACGAAAGGCAGCAAACCGCTCGCCGGCACGCCCGGTGTGCGGTATGGATCCACAGCCACGCCAAATTGATGTTTGGGCGTATTTTCACGAATGCCATTGAGTGTCTCCTCAAAACGCGCGTTGGCTTCCCGCCCCACCATGTATCTTACACCAGCCCGCGCCATGAGATCGCCTTCGTAAGAGCAATCGATGAATTCTTGCGCGCGGAAAACATGACCATCTTCCATGGTGATTTCGACAATGCGCGCGCCCTTCTTTTTTACCGCCGCCAGCCGCTGTCCAAAGAGTGCCCGCACCCTGGCTTCGGCAAGGAGTGCTCGCAACTCCGCCTCCGCCACGTGCGGTTCAAAAATCCAGGCTTCCTCCTTCCCATAAACTTTGCCGAGCCGCCGGTAAAACTCGTGCCCAAAGCCGCCAATCGCCGCCTTGTTCCCGATATCCGTCCAGCCCAATCCGCCTGAAGTGAGCCCACCAATGTGCTGTCCGTACTCGGTCAGAACAGCGCTTTTGCCCATGCGCGAGGCCGTGCAGGCAGCCGCCACCCCACCCGCCGTTCCACCAAAGACACACACGTCTGTCTCAATCGTTTCCGCGCGTGAGGAAACCGCGAGGAGACCGATCAACACGCTGCAGACCAAAGGAAGGATTTTCATGTGAGGAGTCGCAATTGCCGAGTGCCGACCCAAAGGGAATTGCAAAAGCCCCGCTTCAATGGGCTGATGGCGCCCAATGCAGAAGCCCAAGTTCCAAGTGCAAATGATCGTCCGTTCCCACCTCCACCGCAACCTCCTGCCCAAGGCCGCGCGCGAGCCGCGCATACCGCTCGATAGTCCTGGGCTCGTCGAGCCAATGGTCGCCGATCCGGTAAATATCGGCCGCCGTCGCCCAGAGATGCAAATCAGCGTCCCTGGAGAACGCATGTGCTGGCGAACGATACCCGCCATTGACCGCAATGAAGACCGGCGCCTCCACCCGCTCCCGCAGCGCCTCCAGATACCTCCCGAGAAAGGAGACGGCACATGGCACATAGTGCGGAAATTCCCGCAAAAGCAACGGCGCCTCACGGCAATCGACGGAGAGCAATTCCGCCAGGGTGAAATGGGGCGTCAACTTCGTGGCGCGCGCCCGTGCCCACGACTCGATCTCGTAAAAGTAGCGCGGCAGGCGGCCTTGCCTCCCGACGCGAGCACCACTTCTTCCGCTGGCTGCAGTAGCGCGCAATGCTCTGCCGAGAGCGCCAGGCCGTCCACTACCGGCAAGGGCTCCGTCATTCGCTGCCTCCCACGATCGCCTCGTAGATCGCTGCTGAAATCTCCGCCACCGCCCGCTGCCGGCCCTCGCTCGAGCCATTCGTTTCAGTTAAAATCGCCACGACGTACGGCGGGCGGTCCGGTGGAAAAACCAAACCGGCATCGTGGCAGTGCGTCGAAATCTCTCCTGTCTTATGGGCGACCCGCACCCCTTTCGGAAGACGCGCCGGGATCATGCGATTGAACTCCTGCGCAGCCAGAATCTCCACGCCGACCTGTCGCGACTCTTCCGACAGAAACCGTTCTTCGGCGAAACAACGAAACAAGGCGCGCAACCCCTCCGGCGTCGTCTCGTTGTTGATTCCCGCCTCGTGCGCTGCCAGATCCTCCACGCCCCGCCGCACGGCGACTCCTTCCACTCCGGCCCCGGACAAATATGCCTGCACCGCTTCAACTGTCAGGAACTCGAGCAGCAGATTCGTCGCAAGATTGCTTGAGCGCGTGATCATCACGCGAGCTAGTTGGTCGAGTGGCAGCGATTGTCCCACGCGCGCATGGACGGTGCCATCGCCATCGCGTTCGCGCGCCACGCGAAAGGGCAGCGCGCTGGTGAGCGACAGGAAACGGTTGCGCACCTGCAAGTGGTCGCGCAGGCGCAGTTCACCACCTTCCAATCGCTTCAGCAGCGCCAGCAGGATCGCCACTTTGAAAGTGCTCGCCGCGTGAAACCACCGATCCCCCTGCCACTCCCAATCCGCGCCGGTCGCGTAGTCATGCACCGCCACCCCTACGGGCCCCGAGCTGCGCCGCCGCCGCGCTTTTCTCAATTTGCAGCAGCAGCGCGGCAGGCGGATGAGTGGACAAAGTGAAGGAAGAGCCAGAACAGAACCTTGAATTGGTATCGTCCGAAGGCCGCCCTCTCTCGCTTAGGCGCGATTCACGACGGAGCTGCCGCCTTTGACGATCTCGTCATATATCCAGGCGTAGGTTTTCTCGAGGCCGTCGCGCAGCTTGGTGGAAGGTTCCCAGCCGAAGATTTTTTGAATGAGCGAATTGTCGGAGTTGCGGCCGTTCACACCTTTGGGCGCGGAGAGGTTATAGCTGCGCTGGAGCTTCACGCCCGCGATCTCCTCGACCAGATCGACCAATTGATTGATCGAGACCAATTCGCTGCTGCCAATATTAATCGGCTCAACGAAGTCGCTGGTGAGAAGCATCTGCGTGCCGTGGAGACAGTCGTCGATGTACATGAACGAACGCGTTTGCTGGCCGTCGCCCCAGATCTCGATCTCGTGCTGGTCGGTCAACTTGGCCGTGATAACTTTGCGGCAAACGGCGGCCGGCGCTTTCTCGCGCCCGCCATCGTAAGTGCCATGCGGGCCATAGACATTGTGGTAGCGCCCGACGCGCGTCTGCAGCCCGAAATCCTCGCGGAAGTGCCGGCACATCCGCTCGGAGAACAGCTTCTCCCAGCCGTATCCGTCCTCCGGCAGTCCAGGATAGGCGTCCTCTTCTTTCAAGGCGGTCACATTGGGGTCGCGCTGTTTGTCAGCGTTGTACACGCAGGCGCTCGAGGAGAAGAAAAAGCGGGAGACGCCGAACTTCTTCGCTGCCAGGCAGAGATGCGTATTAATCAGCACCGTGATCATGCAGAGTGCCTTGTTCAGCTCGATGAACCCCATGCCGCCCATGTCCGCGGCGAGGTTATACACCACATCGCAACCCTGCACCGCGCGTTCACAGTCCTCTAGTCGCTCCAGATTGAGCGAAAAATTCTCCACGTCATCGAATCCCTGATACCACTCAGCCAGGGGCTTTTTATCGACTGCGCGGAGATCGTGCTGCCCCTGCCGGCGAAGGTCGGCGATGAGGTGTCCGCCGATGAAACCACCGGCGCCGCAGACGAGAATTTTGGACATGAAAAAAGGGAAGGGATGGGCAGGGAGAGCCAATTTGGACAGGCCCGCTCTGCATTCAAGCGGATAAAAGCGGCATCCTCGCGACACGCCAACCGAGCGGGCGGCACAGCCGGAACGAATTTCTTGGCTGGCGGGTTGACCTTCCCGCGCGCCAGTGGCACGAACGCCGATGTGAAACACACCCTCTCCTCCCTCCTCTTCATCCTCGCGCTTGGACTCCTCCCGGCGCAGGCTGCGGACAACACCACCGAAACCAAAAAAGCCGTGAGCACCAACAACGACGAAGTCGCAGTCATCAAAACCTCCATGGGCGAAATGGTCGCCGAATTCTGGCCCGACGTGGCGCCCGAAGCCGTCGAGAATTTCAAAAAGCTCGCGAAGAAAGGTTTTTACGACGGGACGGCCTTTCATCGCGTCATCAAGGGTTTCATGATCCAGGGCGGCGATCCGCTGACCAAGGACGAGAGCAAGTCCGACATGTGGGGCACCGGCGGCCCGGCTATCAGATTCAGGCCGAGTTCAACAAGAAGCATCACGCGCTGCGGCGTCCTCTCGATGGCGCGCTCCAGCGACCCGAATTCGGCGGGCAGCCAGTTCTTCATCTGCCACGGCGAATGCCGGTTTCCTCGATGGCCAATACACCGCCTTCGGCAAGCTCATCAAAGGCGAGGACGTGCTCGAGAAGATTGCCAACACCACGACCGACAAGCGCAAAGGCGACCAGCAAGCCAGTGACGCGCGTGAACATCGAGAGCATCAAGATCGTCCCGCGGGCGGACGTGAAATAGCCGCGTGGCGAGCTGCCTGAGCGGGTGCGGCATGGCGCTGCAACTCGCCGGCCAAGCGACTCTCTCAACCCTTCCGCCATGGCTAAGGTCACCTTGGGCTTGGTGCAGATGCGCTGCTCCGCCCGACCCGGAGAGAATCTCGCCAAGGCGCTCGCCAAGGTGCGCGAAGCGGCGCGGGCGCGGCGCGCAGATCGTCTGCCTGCAGGAACTCTTCACCTCGCAATACTTCTGCCAGGTCGAGGATCACAAGTACTTCCATCTCGCCGAGGAGATCCCCGGGCCGAGCACGGAGGCGCTCGGCGAGCTGGCGCGCGAAGAGCGGCGTCGTCATCATCGCCTCGCTTTTTGAAAAGCGCGAGCGCGGGCTCTACCACAACACCGCCGCCATCATCGATGCCGACGGCGCATACCTCGGCAAGTATCGGAAGATGCACATCCCGGATGACCCGCTCTTTTACGAGAAGTTCTACTTCACGCCGGGCGACCTCGGCTTTCGGGCGTGGAAGACGCGCTACGCGCAGGATCGGCGTCTGCGTCTGCTGGGATCAGTGGTACCCCGAGGCCGCGCGGCTGACCGCGCTGCGCGGGCGCGCAGATCCTTTTTTATCCCACCGCCATCGGCTGGCATCCTGGCAGAGAAAGCGGAGTACGGCGCAGCGGCAGCAGACTCCTGGGAGACCATCCAGCGCTCCCACGCCATTGCCAATGGCTGCTACGTCGCCGTGCCGAACCGCGTCGGCCACGAGGCGCCGGATGGCGGCGCGGGCATCGAGTTTTGGGGCCAGAGCTTCGTGGCCGATCCGGCGGGGCAAATCGTTGCCAAAGGCTTCGGTCGCGGAGGAGGAAATTCTTCTCGCCGAGGCCGACCTCGACGCGCTTGACATGCAGCGCACGCACTGGCCCTTTTTCCGTGACCGCCGCATTGATGCCTACGGCGGTATTGAAAAGCGTTATCATCGACTAAAGCTGCATGCCCACGGAGCTTTCCACCGGCGCTCCCGAGACGCCCGCGCGCCTTGGCTACCGCATGCCCGCGGAGTGGGAGCCGCACGCGGCCACTTGGCTCTCGTGGCCGCGCCGCGATGGCATCTCCTTTCCGGACTCCTACGACCGCGTCATGCCGGTCCTCGCGAAGATGGTCGATGCGCTCGCCGATTCCGAGCCAGTCCACATCAATGTCTGCGACGCCGCGCATGAGAACGATGTGCGCGCGCATTCTCCAGCGCGCCGGGCGCCGCGCGAGCCACGTCACTTTCCATCGATCCCGACCAACGAGCCGTGGTGCCGTGATCATGGGCCGATTTTCCTCACGCGCGCCGTCGAGCCGCGCGTGGCCATCGTCAATTGGGACTACAACGCCTGGGGCTGGAAGTATCCGCCCTTTGATGACGACGACAGCGTGCCCGCGCACGTCGCCGCCGAATATGGCCTGCCCGTGCACTCCCCCGGCATGGTCCTCGAAGGCGGCTCTATCGAGGTCAATGGCGCGGGCTCGCTGCTCACGACCACCTCCTGCCTGCTGAACCCGAACCGCAATCCCGACCTCAACCAGGCCGCCATCGAGCAGCGTCTCCGCGACTTTCTCGGCGTGCGGCACTTTCTCTGGCTGGGTGACGGGATCGAGGGCGACGACACGGATGGCCACATTGATGACCTCACCCGCTTCGTCGCGCGCACTACGGTGGTGACGGTCGTCGAGGAAGACCGGGACGATGCCAATTTTGAACCATTGCAGGCAAACCTGCGCGCCCTCCATGGAATGACCGCCGAGGACGGCACGCCGCTCGAAGTGCAGCGCCTTCCGATGCCGCACAAAATCGTCCGTGATGGCCAGCGCCTGCCAGCATCCTACGCCAATTTTTACATCGGCAACCGCGTCGTCCTCCTTCCGGTCTTTGCCGATGCCCATGACAAATGGGCCATCGCTGTCCTCGAGAAAGCCTTCCCCGAGCGCCAGGTGGTCCCGATCGACTGTCGCGAACTCATCTGGGGCCTCGGCGCCTTCCACTGCCTCACCCAGCAGCAGCCCGCTGTGTAGCGATCGCCGGGCCGCTGCTCCTTTTACCCACCATCAGACATCCCATTTGATTGATTGCACTCATGAAATCCAACATTTCAGACCAAATGCAAGGCACCGGCATGGTCTTGGCAGGACTGGCCATCATCGGGCTCGTGGGAGAGGTGATCTTCGCGGCGGCTTTGGTGCGGAGCAACACCGGTGCAGGCGGGAATGTGGTAAGCGGCGTGGTGCCGTTCGTAGGCTACGGAGTGCTGGTTGCGGAGGCAGTCGCCTTGGTGCTTTTGGTTGTCGGATTCGTGCGCTGGCCATCGCGGATTATCCGCAGCCCGCGGTGGGTGCTTTCCGGTCTCGGCGTCGTGTTAGCGGCGGCTGGGATGCTGGTGAGCGCTTTTCTGGCGGTCACCGTCGCGGTGCAGAGTCCGTGACCAGCGTGGGCCGCCGCAGGTTCGAAGTGCCCTCGAGTGTAGCGATTTCGGCAAGTCGTGCATCTTCAGGCCAGCGCGAGCAGGGCGAGCATCCGGCCGGTGCGGCCGAGTTCGCGACGATAGGAGTAGTAATGGTGGGGATGACAGGAGGTGCAGGTTCCGGCATCGTACACTTGGGAAACTCCGGCTGTGCGGGCTTGCGCGACAATTTGCGCGGCGAAGTCGATCTCGTAACACGGCGGGCGGATGCAGGGGCTGAGTTGCGCGATGATGTCCGCCGGGTCGCAGCCGAACTCGGCTTGCATGCGGGCAACGGCAGCGGTGGTGATGCCGAGTTCACTCCCCTTCTTGCCGGAATGAAGCAAGCCGATGACGCCGCGGCGCGCGTCCACCAGATAAACCGCGCAGCAATCCGCAACATGAATGCCGAGGCAAACGGAGCGGTCGTTCGTGATCAACCCATCCGCCTCGGCGACCGGCGCGCGCTGCGTGGCATCGACCACCACGACTTCCCTGCCGTGGATCTGCGTGGCCGTGACGAAGACGCGCTCTGCCAAGCCGAGGCTCCGCCGCGCTTCCGCATGCACGGCATCGAGCCGGGCGAGCGCCGCTGTGCGCTCGACCCGCACCTCAATCTCCGGGGCGCGCAAAGTGAATCCGTGCGTCAGGCCCGGCACCTCCGCCAGCGCGGGGAAGGACTCAACGCTCTCCGGGTTTATCACCGATCCGGGGCAGCGCCGATTCGGCGATTTTGGCAAAGATGCCCTTCTGCACCTTGTCGAGCGGATCTTTGAACCCCTCGTGATAAACGGTGTTCGTCGCCGTGGCGCGATCAAAGTCGGCGAGCGCGTTATTGTAATCAGCGCGCGCTTGCAGTTCGGTGCTGCGCGCGCGGGTGAGTTGCACTTGCGCATCCAGCACCTCCAATTGCGTGCCGGCGCCGGCGGCGAGACGCTCCTTGGCCAGACGCACCGCTTCGTTCGCCTGCTCGATATTCTTCTGCTGGCTAGCGATGGTCTCGCGCGCCTGCTGCAGGTTGAAGTACGCCGTCTCCACTTCGAGGTCCACCTTATGCACGGAGTCCTCGTAGTTGATCTTCGATTGATCGAGACGGGCGCGCGCCTGCTTCACCCGCCCATAAGTCGCAAAGCCGTCGAAGATGTCCCAACTGCCGGTGAAACCAAAGAACCAGCCGTTGACAACGTCGCTCAGGTCGGGGTCGGCGCTCCGATTGCGAAACTCGTAGCCCGCGTGTCCATCGATGCGCGGCTTATAGCCGGCCATCTCGACGGAAATGCTCTGCACATCGATGAGAATGGCCTGGCGCTGCACCTTAAGAAAAGGCCGGCGCACGCGCGCGAGCGCCAATCGCATCAGGCAGACTGATCTGGCGCACGGAGGCATTGAGCACGCCCACGCAATGGAAGGTCGTCCGCCCACCGGGTCCAGGGTCAAGGTTCAGCGTCTTCGCCAGGTTGAATTGCGCGATCAGGTAATTGTTGCGCGCGCGGATGAGGTCGGGCCGCGCATTGGCAAGCGCCACTTCCGCTTGCAGGACATTGAAGCGCGGCACGGTGCCAGCCTCGAAGCGGTTTTGCTGATCCTGCAACTGCTGTTCGAGCAGCCGCACGGATTCCTCTTGCACCAGGATGAGCGCGCGCGTGAGCAGGACATTGTAAAACTGCTGGCGCGTGGTCGAGATGATCGTGTCGATCACGTCGCGCAGGGAGTAGTAGGCTGAATCGCTGGTGAGTTGCGCGATCTTCAAGGCGGCGCGAATCTGTCCGCCGGCGTAGATGGCCTGCCGCACTTCGAGTTGCACGTTCCAGGACTTGTTTTGAATGAAGTTGCTGGAACTGGATCCGCTGAAAAGCGCGCTCAATTGCTTGGACGAATCGGTACTGCTGTTCGAGGCCGTGGAGCCGTTCGCGCCCGTCGAGCTGGTCGTGGCATTGCCGCTGGTGACATTGCCGCCGCCACTCGAACCAACGGTGGCCGTCGGCGTCTGGCTGGCCGTGGTGGTGCCCCCCGTGGCCGTGCTTCCGGCAGCCGTCCCGGTCGTATCCACGCCGCCCAGCGAGCCGGAGGTGAGCGAACTGCTCGAGCCCGTGCCGCCGCCGCCGCCGCGAATCAAGCGCCGATCCTGCTCCTCATAGTCGCCGGTCGCCGTGATGTGAGGCAAGGCCGCCGCCCGGACCTCGATGATCTGGCCGCGCGTCCGCTCGATCTCCTGGATGGCTGTCAGCACCTGCGGATTCTGCCGCAGCGCGATATTAACAGCCCGTTCGAGCGGGAGATCCCCGTCAAAACGCCGGATCGCGATGTGCTCGCCGGTGTGGAATTCCTCGCGCGCTGGCGGGGGTGGAATAGACACGTTGCGGCCGCCGCTGTTCGGCGGCACGCAAGCCACTTTCCGCACTGAAGAGAGCGGCGACGACAGTCAGCGCGGATCGTCCGCGTGATTAGCAGTTTTTGGCACAGTGGGAAGATCTTCTCGTAGATTTCGAGCCAGGCTTTTTGCTCCTGGGGCTCCAGATGAGCCATCATCCGGAGAAGATTTTCAACCATATCATTGCGCACTTCGAGCACTAGGGCCGCACCGCTGCGCGTGATGCGCACGAGAATCTTGCGCCGGTCGTCCATCGCATGGGTGCGTTTGGCATGCCCGAGCTTCTCCAGGCGATCAACCAGACCAGTCGCCGCCGCCGTCGTATGACCCATATGATGGGCGATTTCGGTCATCGTAAGATGATCCTGCTGTGTGAGAAAGCCGAGCAGATGAAACTGCGGGAAGGAGACGTTGCCCCGGCCGAGCTCCTTGGAAAGCGTAATGATGAAATTGCGCTGAAGGGACGTAAAAATGTCCGCCAGACGCTCGGCTGCGATACGCTGGGCAGCTTTTGATCGGTGTTATGCATGAATTTAAGGAGGCGGAACGTAAACCACCTCAGATACCCGTCAACCCAAAATTCCGTTTAAGGCTGTCCCACCACGCGCCACGCTTCTCTATCGATAAGGAACGACTAATTTGGCTCCCTTTTCTTGGCACATTTCTGCTCCCGCCGTCGATGCCGCAGAGCGCTACGAATCCACTTCATGAAGTCGCTCCTGCACCTCCTCGGCGTCCTTGCTGCTGGTCTCGCCAGCCGCCGCGGAACCGCCCATGCTCTCCCGGTTTTCCGTCGAGAAGATGGATCGTTCGATCGAACCCGGGAACGGACTTCTACCGATATGCCAATGGGGCGTGGCTGAAGAAGACGACCATTCCTGAGGATCAGGTGACGTGGAGCCCCACGACAGAGATCACGGAGCGCAACCTACTCGTCTTGCGGGAACTGCTGGAAGCCGCCGCGCCGAGCGCGCCCGGAACGAACCCGCATGGAGCGACAGGTTGGCGACTTTCTATGCAGCAGCAATGGATAAGAAGCGCGTGGAGGAACTCGGCGCTGCGCCGCTTGGCCGCAGACCTCGCGAAAATCGACGCGCTCACCTCGAAGGCGGAGTTGCCCGCTATGGTGGCCGACTTTCACGAGCGCGGCATCGGCGGGCTCTTCTCAGACTCCGTCTTCGCCCGACTCGCGCAAGAGCGACGTCTATGCCTACGAGGTCGATCAAGGCGGGCTGGGACTGCCGGATCGCGATTACTACTTCGGCGCGGCAATTTGCAAAGCAGCGGACCGCGTATCGGCGCGCATCATGCTAAGAGCTGGAACGCTCCTGGGGACGCCGCCGGAGCGGGCAGCCAAGGAGGCCGCCGGCGGTGCTGGCGATCGAGACGGCGCTGGCCAAGGGGAGCCGCAAGCTCGAGGACTCACCGACCCGATCGCGAACTACCACAAGCTGACGCTGGCGGAGTTGCAAAAGCTGACGCCGTCCTTTGACTGGCGACGCCTATCTCGCCGGCGCGCATGCGGCGCCGCTGGAGACGGTCGTCGTGGGCCAGCCGGAGTTTTTCAAGCGCTGGAAAAGGCGCTCGCGAAGCGCTCCGCTGGACGAGTGGCAAAGCTACCTGCGCTGGCACGTGCTCGTGGCCGCCGCGCCGCCCTGCTCCACGAGGCGGCGGCGCAGGAGAGCTTCGCCTTTTTCGGCACGGTGCTCAATGGCCAGCCGAAGCTCGACGCCCGCTGGAAGCGCGCGATCCGCCACATCGACTCGGCGCTCGGCGAAGCGCTCGGGCAGCTCTACGTGGACCGCTATTTCCCGCCGCGGCACGCACGCGAATGGAGGAGCTGGTCGTCGAATGTGCGCGCCGTCTATCGCGAGCGGCTGCAAAAAGTGCCCTGGATGAGCCGAACCGACGCGGCAGGAAGCGGTCGAAGAAATTCAGCAGTTTCACGGCGAAGATCGGCGCGCCGAAGAACCCGCGCGATTACTCGGCCATCGAGATCAAGCGGGACGATTTCGTGCGGCAACGTGGAGCGCGCCGCGGCGTTTGAATCGCGCCGCGAGATGGCGCGCATCGGCCAGCCGGTGGACCGCACCGAGTGGGGCATGACGCCGCCGACGGTGAACGCGTACTTCAACCCGACGATGAACGAGATCGTCTTCCCCGCGGGCATCCTGCAGCCGCCGTTTTTCGATCCGGAGATGGACGACGCGGTCAACTACGGCGCCACCGGCGGCGACGATCGGCCACGAGATGACGCACGGTTACGACAACGAGGGGCGCAAGTACGACGCGGAGGGGAATCTCCGCGATTGGTGGACCAAGGCGGACGTCGCGCGAGTTCGAGGCGCGCGCGCAAAAGCTCGTGGAGCAATTCAACGCCTACCAGCCGCTGCCCGGCGCTGCACGTCAACGGCAAGCTGACGCTGGCCGAAAACATCGCGGACCTCGGCGGCCTGAGCATCGCGTATGAGGCGATGGAGCGCGCGCTCGGCGACGACCCGGCCAAGCGCCAGCCGATCGACGGCTTCACGCCCGAGCAGCGCTTCTTCATTTCCTACGCGCAAAGCTGGGCCGCCGAGGAGCGCCCGGAGTATGTGCGGAAAGCGCTCACGACTGACGTGCATGCGCCCGACGCCATTCGCGGCTATCGCGCCGCTGCTGAACATGCAGCCGAGTTTTTTGCGGCCTTCGGGATCAAGCCAGGCGCCAGGCTCTGGAAACCTGAGAAGCTCCGGGCGGTCATTTGGTAGCGCCTCGCCGTCGCGCCGCTCTGCTATGAATCGGGCATGAAGCCTCGCACCCTCCTCCTCCTGCTCGCAGCGACCGCCTCGTTCCTGCCCGGTTGTGTTTCTGAACCCGCGCCGGATGACACCACGGTGTTTGGCCACGCCGAAGCGCCGAAGAAGTCGAAGAAAAAGCCGCAGCCGGTCGTGAATACTCTGGTCGAGGAACAGTGAGCGGCTACCGCGCGGGCGCTCTGCTGAGCGTGAGCCGTTCGCCGGTGAGGTGCTCGATGGCCTCAACCATCGCGGGCAGGAGCAGCGGCAGGCATTCGCCAATGGCGCGCGGCTGGCCCGGCAGATTGACGATGAGCGTGGCGCCGCGCGTCCCGGCGACTGGCGCGGGAGAGAATAGCGGTCGGCACTTTGGAGAAAGAGGCGGCGCGCATGATTTCACCGAAGCCCGGGCAGTTCGCGTTCGATCACCGCGCGCGTGGCCTCCGGTGTGACATCCCGCGCCGCTCGGGCCTGTCCCGCCCGTGGTCACGACGAGCGCGGTGCTCCTTCGTCGCAAAGCCGCGCGAGCAAGCGTTCCAGTTCCGCGCGCTCGTCTGGCATGACGACGCGCGTCCAGTCCACGGGACCGGCGCCTTGCTCCGCAAAAAAGCCCTCGATGGCCGGCCCGCTCCGGTCTTCATACACGCCCGCTGAGGCGCGGTCGCTCAAGGTGACGCGCGCGAACTTCACTCCTTGATCTTCTCCGTGACTCGGATGTCGCCGATGCTCATCGCCTGATCGACCGCTTTGCACATGTCGTAAATCGTCAGCGCCGCGACACTGACGGCGACGAGCGCCTCCATCTCGACTCCCGTCCGCGAAGTAGTCGCCGCCTCGGCGAAAATCCGCACTTCGCCCGCGCCGACTTCGAAACGCACTTCGACCGAGTCGAGCGGCAGCGAGTGGCAAAGCGGAATGAGCGCGTCCGTGCGTTTGGCCGCCTGAATGCCCGCAATTTGGGCCACGGTGAGCACATCGCCCTTGGGCAACGCCTGCGCGCGCAACGCGGCAATCGTCTCCGCGGCGCAGCGAATCGTCCCGGTGGCGCGTGCGCGGCGGCGTTGCGGCGCCTTCGCGCCCACATCGACCATGCGCGCTGCCCCACTCGCATCGAGGTGCGAGAAACGCGGCGGTGCGGCGGGTTCGCTCATGGGCCCGAGAGTGGCACCCCGGCGGCGCGCACGTCAAACCCCGCGCTTGAGTTGCGCACCGCGAGCCCGTAGGGAGTGGTCGCCATGAAATGCGCCCGCCTACTCCTTCTGCTGGCGCTGCTGGGCACCGGTTGCACGACCAGCCCCGATCCCGAGGACCGGCACTTCTACAATCGCGGCTGGCTCAATCCGCACAAGGACATCGACGAAGATCCCTCTTTCGACGGTCCGGTCAAAGAGCCTGGCCCCACGGCGAATCACCAGCACCGCGAGTACCTGAAGGACCCGCTGGTGGACTACTGAGAGGCGGCGATTCGAAGCGCCACGGCAGCCAGCCCGTCGAGCAACCCCTCCAGGCCGCGGTCAGTCTCGCGCAGGTCAGGCCTGGCTTGCGCCAACTCCTCGGTGCTCTGGACGAAGCGTCCCGGCCTCGGCGCGTGTTCGCCCGTCCCGACGAAACTGCGCGCCACCTCGGGCGTCACCTCGACATGAAATTGCAAGCCGATCACGCAATCGCCAAAGAGAAACGCCTGATTGGCACACCCTTCGCTCCGCGCGAGCAGTCGCGCACCGGGTGGCAGGCTGAAGGTGTCGCCGTGGCAGTGAAAGACGAGGCACTCCTCTGGAAAATTGGCCAACAAGGCCGGGCGCGCCACCCAGCGAATAGGGAACCAGCCAATCTCCTTCACCGGATTCTGCGTCACGCGCCCACCCAGCGCATCGGCGATCAATTGCGCTCCCAGACATACGCCGAGCAGGGTCTTGCGAGCCGCGATCGCCGAGGCGATCAGCTTCCGTTCCGCAGGCAGCCACGGGTAATCGCGATCCTGATAGATATTCATCCCCCCACCCATCACCAGGAGGAAGTCGAAGGAATCAAGGCTGGGGCACGGCTCGCCGAGATCCAGCCGGACCGCGCTCAAATGGTGCCCGCGGCGCGCGGCCCAATCGCCGATTTTGCCCGCGCCCTCGGCTTCGGCGTGTTCGACGGAAACGATCCGCATGCGATGCTTCAAGCTGGGCCGGCCTGCGCGAGGTGATCGGCACAATACTCTTTGCCATCCCGTGCCACCCGGAAGTCGAGATAGGGCGAATTGTGCTCCGTCCGTCCGCACACCGCGCACTCGTGCAGTGCTTCCCCCTCGTAGTCCGGCAGCGGCGGCGCGGCCGGATCGCGCCTCATCGTTCCGCCACGGTGTTGCCATTCGCGGACGTGTTCCGGACCGAAGAAAATGAGGTAATTGGCCACGCAGCTCAGCACCGTCGCGCGGTAGGCCCAATCGAGCCAGAGGAACTGCAGGGCCATCCATCCCGCCGTGAACCAGGCCATCCATTTCACCTTCACCGGCAGGATAAAAGAGATGTAGAGCACCGTCTCTGGATAGTGCCGCGCAAAGGCAAAGAGCAGCGACGCGTTCAGGAGAAAGGGCGCGAAGTCCGGCGCGAAAAGCATCGAAGCCGCCGCCACGCCCACCATGCCGAGCAGGTAATAGACATTCAGCTTGAAGGCGCCCATCGCCTGTTCCAGCCCACTGCCGATGAAGAGCAGATAAAGCAGATAGAAGAGCAGAAAAAGCCAGTCCAGCATCATCCCGCCGACTTGCGGAATGAAGAGAAAAGTGACCAGCCGCCAGACCTGGCCGTGCCGGACCAGCGCCGGATTCAGATCCAGATAGCCGACATAGGTGGGGCTCAGCTTGAAGAGGACAAAGACGAGCGCGTTGAAGCCGACAATGATCCGCGGCAGACCGGGAATCGCCAGATGTCCAAACTTCGTTTCCGCGCGGTCGAGCCAATTCATAAAAGACGAGCCGAGACTTTCTCCGCGGACGGCGGAAAGGCAAGGTTCTCGGCGCGAAACCTTCATGCGCGCCGCAGCTCTGCGAGCACCCGCGCCGTGACGAGCGGCCACGCGTGGCGGGCGAGGAGCGCCGCTTTCCCAGCAGCAACCTGATCTGGGAAACTCGCGAGCGCCTTCTCCAGCGCCTGCGCAAAGGAGTCATATTCCTCGTTCTGAAAAGGGCAACCCGCGATTCCCATCACCTCCTGCAGCGCCGGCAGCGCGGAGAAAACCGGGCACGTGCCGGCGAGCAGCGACTCCACAGGCGGCATCCCAAAGCCTTCATACTCGCTCATGTAAACCAGCGCGCGCGCACTGCCGATCAGCTCCGCGTAGGCGTCCGTTTCCAGGCGCTGATGCTGCTGCCAGGCACGCCCCAGTGGGAGCGACACCCCTTCCGGCAGACTGCCGATCAAATGGATTCCGCCGGCGTAGCGCGTCTCCGCCTGCCACCGCCGCAGCCAACCGATGGCCAGCTCGCTGCGTTTGTGCGGCCAGCGGCCCACCAAGGCGACCAAGTGATCCCCCTTCGCCAGCGGCACCGGCGCCGAATCGTGGAACCCGATCCCCGCCGCGACCACGCGCGGGGCGGGCAGACCCGCTTCGCGGGCCAGCCGCAGGACCTCGCTCTTCGTGAACTCGGTATTCGTGAAAATCACCTCCGCATGGCGCAGCGTCGCCCGGAGCGTCTTTGGAAAATACCAGCGTTCAAAGGCGGAGAGCCTTCCGGGAAAGCGCTGCTGATAGAAGTCATGCATCGCGTCATGCACGTACGCGGCGAGCCGCGCTCCGGGCGGGCGCACGAACGAGGCAAACCCCTTTGGCAAAAAAAGCCACTCGCATGCGCTTCGACGCGCGGCGGCAGCGCAGCCCCACTGGTCCCACCATAGGCGCCCGGCGCGATGAGCCGCCGCATACTCGAAGCTTTGCACCGCGGAGCGCGCGGCGAGATGCAGACGCGAGTCGAGCGTACTGTTCGAGAAGACGGTGCACCCATCGAGCGCCTCCGCGTCCGAAAGTTGCTCCGCCAGGCGCAGCGAGAGATTGAGGATGCCGAGCGTCTTGGTGCGTTCGAAACTCTGGTCCGCCAACGAGTAGGCGAGGGTAAGCGGTTTCATGGAGGTGGAGCAGGCAGCCGGCGTCGTGTAGCGTGTCAGACTTTCGCTCTCTCCCAGAGCACAGAGTTTCACGAAGCGCCGCCCTCATGGTTTCTCCCACTCAGCCTCCACACGTCGTCGCCATCTCCGCGACCTATCGACGCCCGCTCGAATTGCGCCGGCTCGCCGCTTCCCTCGGCGCGCTCTCCGAGTCGCTCTCCGCCTGGATCATCGTGGACAATGCCGGCGACCTCGACCTGGCCGAAATCTCGGCTCTCTGTCGCGTGCCCGTCGTAACGATCACCCCTCCGCGGAATCTCGGCTGCGGCGGGGCGCTGGCCGCCGGTGAGAAACTTGCGCTCACCCGCTTCGGCTCGGAACTGACGCATGTCTGGAATCTGGATGACGATGCCGTGGTCGAGCCCGACTCACTCCGCACTTTGCTCGAAGCCATGTCTTCCGAGCAAGCCAACGTCGCCGTGCCCGCCGTGCTCGATAGCCGTGGGGAACTCACATGGATGCCAGGGCTGCTCGACACTGCTCTGCTCCGCACCTTGAAAACGCCGCACTCCGCGGAGAAGTATGCGGCACGCTGGGGGGATACTCCCAAACGGTTGCTTTGGGCGCAAGGCATCGCCCTGCTCGTGACCCGCCGCGCGCTTGAAGACTGCGGCGTGCATCGCGACGATTATGGGGTGCGCGGCGAGGACATCGAGTTTTCGCTCCGCATCACGAATCATCATCTCGGACTTTTCGTCCCTGCCGCGCGCGTCGCGCATCTTCCGCCCAAGGCCGATCCGCCCGGCTCGCCCACTGGTGAATACGCCAAGAATCTCGCCTTGGTGCGCAACTCCGCCTACACTGCCTTGCGCCTTCCCCACGGCCGCCGCATTGCCCGTCACCTCCCGCACGTGACTGCCCGCTTTATCCGGACGTGGGGCCTGCGCCCTCGCGTCCTCTTCGACGCCGCCCGCGCCTTCTGGCAGGGCGCCATCCTCGGCCCCGCCGGCTCCGCCCGTTAAGAAACCCCTCCCTTCCCAGTTCCGCCTTGTCCAATCGGGCCGCTTGCGTACGGTGCCTGCCGACTCGCACTGCATGGCTCCTCAAGGTTTTCTCGCGCTGGTCCTGCATGCTCACCTGCCCTACGTGCGTCACCCGGAGTACCAGGAGTTTCTCGAGGAGGACTGGCTCTTCGAGGCGATCACGGAGACCTACCTGCCGCTGCTCTCCATGCTCTTCCGGCTCGCGGAGGAGAAGGTGCCGTTTCGCCTCACGATGTCGCTCACGCCGCCGCTCTGCCACATGCTGCGCGACCCGCTCCTGCAGGAGCGCACCTCCCGCTACCTCGCTCGCTCGCTCGCCCTCGCGCGCGCCGAAGTCGAGCGGGTGCAAGGCCAGGGACCGGCGGAAGAAGTGGCGCGCTTTTACCTGCAACGCTTCGAGGAGACGCACGACGCTTGGGAAGAATCGCTGGCGGCGCGATCTCGTCGCCGCTTTCGCGACAACTGATGGACCTGGGCGTGCTCGAAATCATCACCTGCGCGGCCACCCATGGCTTTCTGCCGCTGATGGAGAATTTCCCCGAGTCAGTCCGGGCGCAAATCCTCATCGCCCGCGATCACTACCGCGAGATGTTCGGGCGCGATCCGGTCGGCATTTGGCTCCCGGAATGCGCGTTACGTGCCGGGCCTCGATCAGGTGCTGCAGGAGGCCAATCTCCGCTGGTTCGTCGTCGATGCGCACGGGCTGATGTTTGGCAATCCGCGCCCCCGCTACGCCATCTACGCGCCCTGCTTCACCCCGGCGGGCCCCGCCGCTTTTGGGCGCGACCGCGACTCGTCACGCCAGGTCTGGAGCAGCGAGGAAGGCTACCCGGGCGACCCGGCGTATCGCGATTTCTATCGCGACATCGGCTTCGATCTCTCCATCGAGTACCTCCAGCCTTTCCTGGCGGAGAATCGCGAGCGCAAGTTCACCGGCCTCAAGTACCACCGCATCACCGGGCGCGGCGGCGAAAAGGATTGGTATCATCGCGATTGGGCACTTGGCGCGGCCGATCATCACGCCTGGCACTTCATGAATGCGCGCGCAGGAGCAGATGCGGCATCTGCGCGAAAATATGAACATCCCGCCCATCGTGGTGAGCCCGTTCGACGCGGAGCTTTTCGGCCACTGGTGGTTCGAGGGGCCCGAATGGCTGGAGGTTTTCATTCGCAAGGGCGCTTACGATCAGCAGGAATTCCAGTTCACCACGCCGACGGAGTATCTCTGCGCGCAACGACACGCATCAGATGCTGGTCCCCTCCGCCTCGAGCTGGGGGCACAAGGGCTATTGGGAGGTCTGGCTCGATGAAAGCAACGCCTGGATTTACCCGCACCTGCCATGCCGCCGCGCGCCGGATGACGGAGCTGGCGCGGCAGCATGCCGCGCGCTTCCCCTTCGCCGGAGGCCGCCGCACCTCTGCCGAGGCCGACGCTTTGCTCGACCGCGCCCTCCGCCAGCTCGCCCGCGAACTCCTGCTCGCGCAGGCCAGTGACTGGGCTTTTCTCATGAAAACCGGCACCGCGCGGAATTACGCCACCAAGCGCACGCGCGATCATCTGCTGCGCTTTACGCGCCTCTACGAGCAGATCCGCGACGGCGCGCTTGATGAAGCTTTCCTCGAAAATTGCGAATGGCGTGACAACCTCTTCCCGCACCTCCACTGGCAATATTATGCGTGAGTTCCTCCTTCTGGCCCTGGCCTCGCTCGCGCTGGCGCCCCCGCTGCCCGCCCAGGAGGCGCCGCCTGCGCCGAAAGTTTCCGGCGTGCAGATCACCTTCCTCCCGCCGCCAATGGAAGGGACCTTGAGCCTCGGCGTTTTCACCAAAGCGGGCAAACTCGTTCGCACGCTCAAGCGCGAAGCCGTCGTCGAGAAGGATTTCACGCTGGGGCTCAATGGGCTGATCACGCAATGGGATGGCAAGGACGACGCGGGTCACACCGTGCCCCCCGGCAGCTTACGCGCTGCGCGGCTTTGCCGTCGGTCCGCTCGAAGTGAGTGGCGAGGCCTTCCATGGCAACGACTGGATCACCTTCCGACGAAGCGCCGCACGTCGCCAGCATCACGGAAATTGCCGTGCTCCCGGGCGAGCGGTTGCAGGTTTTTGGCAAAGCCGCCGACGGCGCGCCGGTCTCCCTCGAAGCGGGTCTCGATGGCCGGGCGTCTCCCACGAAAGGCGCGCGCGCCGACGACTTGCTGCCGCTCAAAACCGCCTTGCTCGCCAGCCTGCAACCCGGCCACATCGCCGATCGAGCAGGGGCATCTGAAACCCGCAACGCCGGACGCTTCCGCCGCGCCTTTGCCCGAGCTGCATCAGCCGGTCGATTACGCTACTGGCAGAGGCGGCACGCTCTGGCTGATCGACCGCAGCGCGGCAGCGGGTGGAAGTGCAGCAGTACTCTGCGAAAGGTGAGTTCTTGCGGCGCCTGAGTATTGGCGCCGGCGAGCCGCTCCCCGAGAAAATCGCCGCCTCGGAATCCAGCGACCTCCTCTTCCTGCTCGAGCGTGGAGAAGGCATACAGCGCGTGCGCGGCCTCGCCCTCGAGACCCTCAACGCGCCGCTGCCCGATCCCGAAACCGAGGCCCCCACTGGCGGGCCGAAGTCCTCAACCTGGCGCGTCGTTTTCAACAAAGCCATCCGCCAATGCGACGATTTCGCCCAAGCCGCGCCCCAGCTTGGCCGCTTCGCCAAAGCCAGACCCGAGGCAAAAATCCTCATTAAGCTGCAACCCAATCCTCTGGTGCAGGACGCCTCGACCGCCGCCGAAGTAACGGTCGTACGTGAAGCTGGTGGCAGCTTCCTCTATGCCGCCGACGGCCTCCCGCTCTGCCGCCTGACCGACACTCCCGGCCTCAAGTGGGTTTCCGTCGTCCGCGACGGCAAGAACCTCACTCTCCTGCAAAGCGACGGCGCGGTCGTCGAAGAATACCGCCTCGGCAAACTCAACAACCTGATGGCCTTTGACGCCGGCGACTACGAGTGGCAGTGAGGCCGGGGTTGACAGGTCCCAGGCGCCTTCACCCCGCCCGTACTGAGAGTGCACCGATCACCGGGAAGCGGCGTTGTCCTTCAGTCGCGAAGCGACGCTCCCGGGAGCCCACGCGGACGCGGGAAGTCGGAGGGTAACGCGGCCGGCGCGGCTGCCCAATTCGACGTCGCGCCGAATCGCCGGGGTGCCCGCATTGGCGGGTGACTGGTCGGCTTTCCCATGGGCAGCTTCCGGCAGGCTATGCGGTTGCGCCGGGGAAGTGTCCGGTGTGGCAGCGGCGTTCGGCGGTGTTCAGCTTCTCCAAGTGGGAGGCCCTCGTGCGAGTCTTCGCTGGCGGGCAATTCTCTTAGGACGAAAAGTTCAGTTTATTCCATCGGCCGCACACCATTCGCGGAGAGGTGTACTATTGTCGGAGTTCACACCGGATTCTGCTTCTATCGAGGCGCGTACAGCGCCGTTAAAAGGCCGCGGTTCAGCGAACCAGATGTTCTTTGAAATGAAACTGCTTGTCGGTTGTTCAAGCGAATCGCCTTCGCCCAACAACGCGGTGAGACTGCTGCGGCCCTCTAACGGTTTTGGCTTGAGGGGCCGAACCGCTCATTGAAAACCGGAAACGACGTGGTTTGAAAAACCCACGTTTCCGTCCCGAAATGACCGAAACTCCGCGAGACCGCTGCGGCCCTCTGATGATTTCTGAGGTGCGCGAAGATTTTGGACCACTGAGCAGGAAACCAAGACCATGAATTCAGTGATCAAAAGACGATATACAGCAGAGTTCAGAGGGCAGGCCGTTGAGCTTGTGGGCATCGGCAAGCCGGTGGGCGAAGTGGCCCGCGACCTGGGGATCAGCCAAGGTGTGCTCTACGATTGGGTGCGCAAGTCCTCGCAAGCGGTGCACCTCGGGAGCGCAGGGCAAGGAGCCGTAGGCCATGAGCCCGCAGCGGACGAAGTGCGCCGCTTGCGACGCGAAAATGCCACCCTCAAACTGGAGAACGACATTTTAAAAAAGGCTGCCGTTATCCTCGGGACCAAAGCCCAGGCGAAAGGCGAACCATGATTGCCCTCATTGCGCAGGGCAGCGGTGCCAGTATTCGTGACGTCTGCAAGGTGCTCGCGGTGCCCCGCAGCAGCTTCTACCACGCCGCCACCCCCACGGCCTCGCAAACTGCCGATGCCGAGCTCGGGGATCAGATTGAAACGATCTTTCGCCACCACCGCCGCCGCTACGGCTACCGGCGCGTAGCGCAAGAGCTGGCCGACCGGGGCGTCACGTGCGCCCCGGCGCGCATCCGGCGCCTCATGGCCCAGCGCGGGCTGCGTGCTCTCCAGCCGAAGAATTTCGTGCCCAAGACGAGCGACGGTCGCGCCGACAAACCTTCCCCCAACCTCCTCGCCGATCTCCCTCCACCGACCGCTCCAGATCAAGCTTGGGCCAGCGACATTACCTTCATCCCAACCAGCACGGGCTGGCTCTATCTGGCCGTGGTCCTCGATCTGTATTCGCGCCGCGTCATCGGCTGGAGTCTGGCCGACCACCTCCGCTCCGATCTCGTCCTCGCCGCCCTGCGGCAGGCTCTCCAAACGCGCTCCACCACCTCGAAGACCATCTTCCACAGTGATCGCGGCAGCCAATATGCCAGCACCCTCTTCCGGCAGACCCTGGCCGCCGGCCTGCGCCAAAGCATGTCCGCACGCGCCAACCCCTATCACAACGCTTGGATGGAATCCTTCATCGGCACCCTCAAGCACGAGATGCTCCAGGGCGGGTGCTTCGATAACCACCGCGACGCTCGCCTCGAACTCTTCGAATACATCGACGGCTACTACAACACCCACCGCAAACACTCCTCCCTCGACTACCACACTCCCTCCCAATTCGAGGCCCAAATCCACTCCAACAACTAAACAAATTCTGGTCCAAAAATCGGTGGCACCTCACTGGGGATCAGCCAAGGTGTGCTCTACGATTGGGTGCGCAAGTCCTCGCAAGCGGCGCAGCTCGGGAGCGCAGGGCTGCGAGCCGAAGGCGAGGAGCCCGAAGCGGACGAACTGCGCCGGCTGCGGCGCGAAGTGACCACCCTCAAACTCGAGAACGACATTTTAAAAAAGGCTGCCGTCATCCTCGGGACCAGGCCCCAACCGTGAGCCGCACGATGATCCAGACCATCGCTCAAAAGACCGGTGGCAGTATCCGCAAGGTCTGCGCCGTGCTCGGCGAGGCCCGAAGCAGTTTCTATCACGCGGCCAAGCCGACCCCTACGCAGGTGGCCGATGCCGAGCCTCGGCGACTAGATCGAAGCGGTCTTCCGCCGCCATCGCCGCCGCTACGGCTATCGCCGCCTGGGACAGGAACTCGCCGACCGTGGCGTGATCTGCGCGCCCGGCCCGGATCCGGCGAATCATGGCCCAGAGAGCCTTGCACGCTCTTCAGCCGAAAACTTTCGTCCCGAGACCAGCGACGGCCGCGCCGACAAACCTTCGCCCAATCTGATTTCCGGCCAGCCTCTGCCCGACAGCTCCAGATCGCGCTTGGGCCGGCGACATCACCTTCATTCCCACCCGCGCCGGATGGCTCTATCTGGCCGTCGTCATCGACCTCTGTTCCCGGCGCGTGGTCGGCTGGTGCCTGGCTGATCATATGCGCTCTGATCTCGTGCTCCACGCCTTGCTCCAGGCCCTCGCAAACCCGCACCGCCAAAGGCGCCATCTTCCACAGCGACCGCGGCAGCCAATACGGCAGCACCCCCTTCCGCCAAGCCCTCGCCAAAGCCGGCCTGCGCCAAAGCATGTCCGCCCGCGCCAACCCCTACGACAACGCCTGGACGGAGTCCTTCATCGGAACCCTCAAGCTCGAAATGCTCCAGGATGGCTGCTTCGCAAACGCCGGCGACGCCCGCGCCGAAATCTTCGAATACATCGAAGGCTACTACAACACCCACCGCAAACACTCCGCCCTCGACTACAAAACCCCAACCCAGTTCGAGGCCCACATCCACTCAGCCAACTAAACCACAAAACGGTCCAGAAATCAGTTGCACCTC
>CAWBXA010000007.1:0-111764 GCA_963792695.1 uncultured Verrucomicrobiae bacterium
GAGCCGGCGGCAGACTAGAAACGTGTCGAGTCGCCTAGGCGTTGCGGTCATTTGGTAACAGCGATAATCGGCCCTAAATCCATTCGGAAGTCACTCCGTTTGAGTTCGAGTGCGTGCAGACTGGAAATGGTGCCGTCGAGAAAGAGTGCGTCCGGGCAACGGAGCTTGTCGCGAAAGAGCGTGGCGAACTCGTAGAAGTTCACGGGTGCCTCGCTGATGACGAAAAGGGCAACGTCGGGCGACGGGACGCCGACGCCGTTGCGGAAAAGACGTGATTCGGAATTGGCCTTGAACGCGGGATGGAGCTTGCCGCCGCGCACGAGCAGCGGGCCGGACTGAGTGGCGAGGATGACGCGCTCTCGGAGCTTGGGATACTCCGACGACTCAATAACTCGCGCTCCCGTCGCGGTGACGGCGAAGACACCGTTGGGCTTGAGGAAGAAGTTACCGTCTCCGTTGGCGGTGTTGAGCGGGACTGCCTGCTGGCCGCCGGAAACGAAAAGACCGACGGCAGAGAAATCGCCGTGATACATCCCGGCGTTCATGGCGAAAACGAGCTTCTGACTGTGCGACTCAAGCCACGGTGCGAGTCGGTCGAAGCGCTTGAATGGCTGGCCGTTCTCGTCACGGTGAAATAACTGGAGACGCTCCGTGCGGATATTGACGCGGCCAATGGTAAATTGCTTGCCGGCAAACTCCATCGTGCTGAACTCGACGGCTGAGGCAACGCTAGATAGGGCCAGCGTCGCAAACCAGACGGCGAGTAACAAAGTCTTCATTACACGGGACGGCGAGCAACGCCTAGACATGATGGCTGTGTGCCCTCTGCAAAGCCACGTCCATCGACCGGAAAAGAGGGCGTGCGTTTGCCTGCGGTGAGGAAGTTGCGGGCTGCGCGGGCCAAAGCCCGTGCCGAGCCGCCTGTGAGAAAGCCGCCAGCGATCCGGCGGCGATTCTTCAGTGTGAAAACACCCACAGACGAACGCATAGGTAAACCGCTCCTCTTCGTGGGGTTGGATGTCCACCGAGGCGGCGGAGTGAGGAATAAGGGATGCGGGCGTACGGGGCGAGCCCAAAGGAACGATTTCCGTCGCCCTGGCGGAGAATGAGGGCGCCCGCGAGGTGCGCTCCCACGGCACGATCTCCCACGATCTGCACGCGCTGGAAAAGCTCCACGTTGAGGTGCCGGAAGGGCACGCACTGCGCGTCTGCTACAGCCGAACGGAGAGAGACAGACCGAGGGCGGAGCCTCGGCCCAACGGGCGGCAGCGGCGGCTGCCGTCGAACGCCGGCCCGTGCGGCTTCGGATTGACACCCCGGCTCCGGCAAAACTCAAGAGCGATGGCCTGGACGAGTTCGGATCGGACCACCGGCGGCGCGACGGCGTTGCGGGGAGACTGGCCCCAAGGCCAGCCCGCAGGGCGAGACGAGCGGCGCGAGCGAGTCAATTTGGAAGCTGAAGCGATTCGACTCAATCCCCGAAGCGGAAGCCTTCCAGAGATTTCCCTCACCCTCAGCCATCTCCCTCCGAAACATGTAAATCAACAAATTGCTAACACCTCACTCGACACCCTTCGTAAGGGTTAGGCGTTGCGGATGTATTGGTTCCAGTCATCGGACTCGGCTGTTGCCTTGAATACTCGGTTGCGTTCGATAAGGAAGGACTTCATGTAGCGTGTGAGGAAAAGAAAGTCGGCGATGCGGCCAAGGATGCCGAGCGGCGACTGAAAGCTGAATACGTCGCGCATGATGGTGCCGCTGTCCGACTGCTCGAAATGATGATGATGCTCCATGCTGTGAAATGCACCGCGCAACATGGCGTCAGCGAAGTGAGTCGGACGCTCGAATACTGTGACGCGAACCGTGAGCGACTGCCAGACGCCGAAGTGCCTTGCGCGCCAAGTAACCTCCTGCCCTGGGCCAATGAGACCAGACGTGACACCTGCAACTGCGCGCTCGCCAGTGCTGGATGTCGAGTCGGTGTGGAGGTCAATGCTGCGAGCCAAGTCGAAGACGCGTTCAATAGGTGCCGCGATGGAAGTAGCGAGTTCAATGGTTGGCATCGTTTGCTTGGCTTCATTCTTGGAGTGCGCGAGCGCCGCTTAGACATGATGGCTGTGTGCTCTCTGCAAAGCCACCTCCATCGGCCGGGAAAAAGAAAGTGCGTTTGCCTGCGGTGAGGAAGTCGCGGGTTGCGCGGGCCGAGGCCCGCGCCGAGCCGCCTGTGAGAAAACCACCGGCGAGCCGGCGGCGATTCTCCAGTGTGAAAACACCCACAGACAAACGCATAGGTAAACCGATCCTCTTCGTAGGGTTGGATGTCCATAAAGAAACGATTTCCGTCGCCCTGGCGGAGAATGAGGGCGCCCGCGAGGTGCGCTCCCACGGCACGATCTCCCACGATCTGCACGCGCTGGAAAAGCTCCTGCGCAAGCTCCAGGGTGAGGGGCCGGAGCGGCGCGAACTGCGCGTCTGCTACAGCCGAACGGAGTGAGACAGACCGAGGGCGGAGCCTCGGCCCAACGGGCGGCAGCGGCGGCTGCCGTCAACGCTGGGCCATGCGGGTTTGGCGTCGCGCGACGGCTCTTGCAGTTGAAGATCGACTGCCAGGTCATCGCGCCTTCCCTCATCCCGCAGAAGAGTGGCGACCGGCAGAAGAACGACCGAGGTGGCGGAAGGGACAAGGGAGGAAGAGGGGCGGGCGAGCCAATCGCGACGCGCTCAAGCTGGCGCGCCTGCACCGTGCAGGCGAGCTGACGGCCGTCCACATTCCCGAGCCGACCGATGAAGCGTTGCGCGATCTTTGCCGGGCGCGCACCGACGCCATCAACGATCAGCGTCGAACTCGCCAGCAACTCAAAGCACAGCTCCTCCGCCTCGGTTACAAGTACACCGGGAAGACGAGCTGGAACGAGGCGCACGAGCGTTACCTGCGCGAGCTCGTTTTGCCGCACGCCGCGCACAAGATCGTGGTCGAGGAATACCTCCAGTCCATCGGCACCGCGGGCGAGCGGGTGGCGCGGCTGACCGCGCAGATCGAGGCGCTGGCCAAAGAATGGCGGCTCTGGCCGGCGGTGCAGGCCGTCATGAGTTTGCGCGGCTTTCAGGTGCTCTCCGCCACCTTATTCTTAAGTGAACTCGGCAGGCTCGAGCGCTTTGCCCATCCGACCCATCTCATGGCCTACCTGGGACTGCTGCCGAGCGAGCACTCCAGCGGCGACACCGTGCGCAAGGGCGCCATCACCAAATGCGGCAACTCGCATGTGCGCTGGATCTTGATCGAAGCCGCGCAACACTACCTGCACCCGCCCAAGGTCAGCCAGGAACTCAGCCGGCGCCAGCAGGGCCAGCCGCGCCGGATCAAGGAAATCTCCTGGAGCGCGCAGAACCGGCGAGGCGGCGGCGCACGGGACAAGCGGAGGCCGGTGCCTTTCGGGCGAGCTCCATCGCCGCTACCGGGCGCTGCTCGGCCGCGGGAAGAGCCCGCAGAAAGCGATTGTCGCCGTCGCGCGCGAACTGGCCGGCTTCCTGTGGGCGCTCTACCAGGAATGGCACGCGCCGGGCAGCCTCCCGTTGCGCCCGGCTCATCAGCCAAAGTCCGCCGACGTTCCGCCCAAAGCGGCGGCACGCATTTATCGCCTGCCGGTCATCGAAGAAACCGCCCTGCGCGGCCACCGTCCCCGGTCGTCCGGCGCGCGTGCCCGGGAGGGGGTGGGTTCGGGGGGAACAAAGTCCCGCCGTTGACTCCGCCCCGCTGTGGCCACCGCTGTCTGACCCGCCGCCGCCGGGGAACTTCAGCGAGCCGACTACTACTCGCACAGACCCCTTCCATCATCTCAACGAAAGGAGCCTTCACCACCACTGCACCTGATCTCCTCTCCTCATCTACCCACGCCCGACGCGGGCTGAGGGCAGCAGAGAGTCCGGGCCACGCGCAGGAGGAAAGCCAAGCGAAACCGAAGCTAACCTTTAGCATCAAAGCCCTGTTGATCCGTCCAACTCACGAGGGTCGTTTAGGGATCACCCGCGCCGCCCTCCGGGGAGGCCGGTGAACTCCCGAGCCTAGACCGTGAAAGGGACATGAAAGACAAAATTGGATCCAAGAAATGACGGTACCCAACCCGCCGAAGAGGAGGCAGGGAATAGCGGAGGCTGGCAGGCGGGCGAGCCGAATATCAGCTTGCCCGCCTCGTCATCCAACCCAGGACTTCTTCGCCAACCTTCCTCTGCCCGGACTCTCTCCTGCCCTGAGTCGCTAAATCCGTAATCTAACAAACTATGAAAACCACGAAGAAAAAGTGGGCAAATGCGCTTTGCCTTTAGTTGACAAACACAGCCATATCAACGACCCCAAGCTCAGCGACGGAGGCTGGCGATGCAAGACTCGACTTCGAGAAAGAGCCTGCCGCCAGCCTCCGTTCGCTGGAGCGCGTTGTTAGGCCGCTGGGACCCGGATGAATGAGGCGAAGTGCTCGGCGACGGAGAGAAGGACTGGCTCGGGACAGGTGGCATCGGTGACGAAGAACCAGAACTCGCCGAACTGCTCGTCGATGCTGAACTGGTGGCCGCAGAAACTAAAATCGAGCAACAGATCGGCGATGCCGCTGAGAAAGTGGGTGAGGACGAGGCCGGGGAGAGCCTCAGCACGTAAACGAAGCTGCTGGTGCGTGCAATCAGAAGGCAGCGCAAGGAACTGGCGAGACCCGTCGCAGGCTGTGGAAGCCAGAAGCTGAATGGGCATAGAACGCGAAGCGGCCTAACCCGTTGCGGCGATCACCGAGAGATGCGGGAAATCAGACATCGGAGAAGGTGCTACATGACAAGTGCCAAATGAAATCTCGCATCACGGGAAGCGGGTTCAGTGAGTTTGGCGATGCAGCTATCAAGTTCGGCGACCAACTCGGTGAGCTCGTTTGGCGGGATTCTGGCCGCATCGCCCGTGGCCAGGCGCGCTCGAAGTGCGGAGAGGGTGGAAAGCCCGTCCTTGGCGGGGAACCATGTCATGTCGTCGATGCCGTAAGCCCAGCCGGTCTCTGGATCTAGCTCCTCGGAGTCGTTAGTGTCCTCGGACATATTGGCCTTGGCGTCGGTGTAGTCGAGGAAGGATGAAAGCGGAGTGACTCCAATACTGGCGCAAATCGCATCAAGCTCCGATGCAAACTGCTGCATCAGGCTGTGGTCATCTTGGTGGCTGGTAAGCTGGCGTCCCTCCAGCGTGTGAACCCATAGTGTCATGCTCATATTGGTGTGGCTTTTAGTGTGTGCGTAGCAACGGCTAACATAGTATTAGACCGACCGGAAGGGTGGAAAAGATGGGGGTATGGCCTGTGGGGCGGGGCGAGGGGAGCCAGTGAGAAGGGGAAGGTCCGGGTTGGCAAGCCTCTTTTTCGGGCGCGCGGAAAGATTTCGTTGGCATATGAAGGTTCTCGTGCGAATGTCCCCGCATATGCCGATTCAGACGCCTTTTTCCGCCCGGTCATCGCGGCTGCCGGAGCTGCCGGCCCGCCCGCCGCGCCGGCTAGAGGAGCAGTTGCGCGACGCCTGCCGCGTTCGGCATTATTCGATCCGCACGGAGGAGGCGTACTGGATGGCTCGCCCACCCGGCGACCTCCCTCGTCCCCTCCGCCTCCTTGGTGGACCCGGCGCTTCGTCCTCTTCCATGGCAAGCGGCATCCGCGCGAGATGAGGGCTGAGGAGATCACGGAATTTTTGACCGCGGTGGCGACGCAGCGCGAAGTGCCCGCCAGCACGCAGCTCGCCCGAAGACACTGGCCTTCGCTAGTCCCGTGCGCCGCCGCCTCGGCAGGCGGTCAACGCGCTGGTTTTTCTTTAAAAGCACAGTGCTGGGACGCGAGCCGGGAGAATTTACCGGGCTGGTGCAAGCGCGGCGGCCGCGCAAGGTGCCGGTGGTGCTGACCCGGGGGCGAGATGCGGGCGGTGCTGGGCGAACTGCATGGAACGGCGTTGCTCACGGCGCAGCTTCTCTATGGGGCGGGGCTGCGGATGATCGAATGTGTGCGGCTGCGGATGAAAGATGTTGATTTCCGCCGGGGGGTGCTGACGCTGCAGGAAATCAAAGGCGGACAGGGCCGGGTGACGATGCTGCCGGCAGCGGCCATCGCGCCGCTCCGGGAACAGCTCACCGGCGTGCGGCGATGATTTTCGCCCAACGTGATGAATCGGCCTGGGCTGGAGGTGAAGAGTCCGCTCGACGGGGTGTAGCCGACGCGGCTGCGCATCTCTGCCGGGCGAGGTTGGAATCTGAAGCGCGTTAGCGGAGGGTGTAGGGGTGCGGGCAGGGATGGGTGTGCTGAAGATTGGGGACGGGATGGCGGGAATGTGGATGGGCCGCAATGTGGTTGGCCGCAATGTGGGTGGCCGCACAGGGGTATGGTGTGGGGACGGTGAGGCGGTGGACTGGGCCCGCTGTTGTAGACCGGCGGAGCCGGGCGGCGGGACGCCGACCGGGACACCCGGCACGGGTGCGTTACCCCCGGAGATCGTCGGCAGCGCCATTTGTGGCGATTATATTTTGGGGAAATAGCGGGTCCGACCGGAATTGCGGGAAATCTATGATAGCATGGGTGCCGTGAACAGTTGCTTCCATCGCTGCACCGCTCCAATTGCCTCGATGGTCTGCGCGGGGAGGGGCTGGCTCGGGAATTTGGGGCAGCGATCTTTTGGCGTCGGACCGAGCGGCGGGGGCGCCGCTGGAACGACAGGCGGCGGGGGCGCCGCCTCTACTGCGGGGGCGCCGCCTCTACTTTGCGGCGGCTTTGGCAAGAGAGTTCCGAAAATCAGGCGCTGCGGGTTCCACGAGGTGTTTCACGAGCGACGAACTTCGGCTCAAGGGTCAGCACGATCATCCGATCTGGCACGCTTTTACAGAGAGCGCGATTCCCAAAATTCCCATTTTGGCACACCTGCGACATTTTGGCGCACCGGCACAACGGTTTCAAGAAGGATCCCTGCGCCGCGGTGCGGGGGCGCGGCCAATGGAGCAAAAGAGTTCCGAAAATCGGACCTCTGGCTCCACGCTCCGGGTTCCACGCTCCGGGTTTCGCGGCGAAAAACCACGCGCAAGGTGTTCCAAAACTTCCGAAAGTTCCCGAGATGCGCATTTTCGACAGGCGGCGTATCCAGCCACGGGGCTGCGCGGGAGTGCGCGGGGGATGGACCAAAAGAGTTCCGAAATTCCCGTTTGTCCCTGCATCCGATGTTCTTCTTCAAAGACACCTCGCGGCGGAGACGCCGCGGGAACGATGAGCGACGGGGAGACTCGCCTCTACGAGTATTGCGTTCTTCCATCCTCCGCCAGCGTGCGGCGCGATGAAATTGTACCGATCCCCAGTTGGGCGTATTCTCTTTTCACTGTGAACGAAATCCGCTGGTCTGGTCTGGGGACAGCGCGCACTCTCCTTCCAAAGCTATGACCCATCGCCTTGCACTCCTGCTCCTCTTCACGCTCGCCGTGGCACCGCTGCGTGCGGACATTGATCGCACGCAGAAGCCGGAGCCTGGTCCCGCGCCAGAGGCGGCTTTCCCTGATTACAAGGAATCGACTCTGCCGAATGGGTTGAAGATTTTCGTCATCGAGGATGACCGGAAGCCGACGATCACGTTGCGCTTGCTCATCAAGTCGGGCGCGGTGGCCGAAGGGCCGAAGACCGGGCTGGCGAGCATGACGGCGGCGCTGCTGACGCGTGGCACGGCCAAGCGCGACGCGGCCACGTTTGCGCAGCAGACGGATTTCATCGGCGCGGAGATCACCGCCAGCGCGGGGCCGGACTCCCTTGCCGTCGGCGTCTCTGGCCTGACGAAGTACACCAACGAGTTGCTGGAGCTTTTCTCCGAAGCCGTCCTGCAGCCCGCCTTCCCGGCGGATCAATTTGCAAAGGTGCAGCGGCAGACGCTCTCGGGGTTGGCGGCGGAGAAGCAGCAGCCTGCGGCCCTCGCCGCCAAGCTGAGCGGCAAGATCCTTTACGGCATGCATCCTTATGGTGCGTACCGCACGGTGGAGACGACCAAAGCGATCACCCGCGAAGACCTCGTGGCCTTTCACAAGGCGCACTTCCTGCCGAACAACGCCACGCTGGCGGTGGTGGGCGACGTTCATACGGCAGCGATTTTGCCGCTGCTCGAAAAGGCACTCGGCGGCTGGGCTAGGGGCGAGGTGCCGAAGCTCGAGTTGCCGGCTTTTCCGGAGAATGACAAGGTTTCCGTCCATGTGGTCGATCGGCCGGGCTCGGTGCAAAGCAACATCATCGTCCAGCAAGCCGGGCCGAAGCGGAACACGCCTGACCTGCCGGGGATCAACGTGCTCAACTCGACGCTGGGCGGTGGCTTTTCAGGCCGTCTTTTCCAGAACTTGCGCGAGAAACACGGGTGGACCTACGGCGCGTATTCGGCCTTCGACTCGCGCCAGCTCGGCGGCAGCTTTGAAGCGAGCGCGGAAACACGCAACGAGGTGACCGCGCCCGCCATCGGGGAGACGCTCAAGGAGATCGAGCGCATTCGCACGGAGCCGATTCCGGAGGCGGAGTTGCAACTCCAGCGGCAGTACAATGTGGGCAATTATCTCCTGAGCTTGGAAAACGTCACGCGCACGGCGACGCGAGTGCAGGATATCGATCTGTACGGTCTGCCGCCGGACTTCTACAAGCACTACGCGAAGCGCATGTCGGATGTGACGCCCGCAGCCGCGCAGGAACTGGCGCAGAAGTATCTCCATCCTGAGCAGGCCGAGATCATCGTGGTGGGCGAGGCCAGCCAAATTCGAAGCGAACTGGGCAAGTTTGGGCCGGTGACGGTGTACGACACGGACCTGAAATCGATCCCGTAAAACGGTTGCGCTTTCGGCGGCCATCGCGGCTCAGTCTCGCGTCAACGCATGTCGTACCGAGGCCGCCTTGCGCCTACGCCGACGGGCTTTCTGCACCTCGGGCATGCGCGGACTTTTTGGTGCGCTCAGGAGCGGGCGCGGGCGGCGTCGGGGACTTTGATCCTGCGAAATGAAGACCTTGATCGCGCGCGCTGTCGGGCGGAATTCGTTGGGGCGATGTTCGAAGACCTGCGGTGGCTCGGGTTGCACTGGAGCGAAGGGCCGGATGTGGGTGGGCCGTTCGGCCCGTATGCGCAGAGCGAGCGGCAGGCGATTTACGAGGGCTGTTTTGAGCAGCTTCGCGAGACCGGCTTCGTCTATCCCTGCACCTGTTCCCGGCAGGGCATCATGCAGACCGCCAGCGCGCCGCATGCGGAAGATGAGGAGCCGATTTACCCGGGCACTTGCCGTCCGCCCGAGCCAGTGGTCAGCCAGCGTTCGCGTGCCGGAGTCAACTGGCGCTTCCGCATTCCAGACGGCGAGGCGGTTGCTTTTCAGGACGGCCACTTTGGCGCGCGCCAGGCGGCAGCTCGCCGAGAGTTCGGCGATTTTGTCGTTTGGCGGAAGGACGACCTGCCCGCGTATCAACTCGCCGTGGTGGCCGATGACGCGGCGATGCGGATCACGGAAGTGGTCCGCGGGGCTGATCTCATTACCAGCACTTTTCGGCAGCTCCTGCTTTATCGCGCGCTCGGTCTGGAGCCGCCCCGCCATTACCATGTCCCGCTCCTGCGCGATGCGCACGGTTCGCGGCTGGCCAAGCGGCACGACGCGCTCAGCCTGCGAACCCTCCGCGCGCGCGGCCTCACGCCGGACGAGGTGCTGCGAGCGGCGGCTTCCGGCGAGTTGGTGCAAGAAACTCATTGAGCAAGCGGCGGGATCGCCTACAATGTCCATTCCTCTTTCCACGGCGCATTCGTCTAGGGGCCTAGGACACAGCCCTCTCAAGGCTGGTACACGGGTTCAAATCCCGTATGCGCTGCCAACAACCGCCGAAGAGGCTTTCAATAGGCCGAAGCGACTTTCCCCGAAGGTTTTTCCGTGTTTCAGCGCCCTCAAAGCGAAGTTGGCGGAGCTGCGGAGAGGGTCCGCGGCAGATGGGGATGGGATTGGCCGGGCGCAAAGGAGTCATCAACTCGGGTGATGTCACCAAACTTTCCCTTGCCTTTGGGCAAAGAGGGGCCTTTCTTCGCGCGGTCCAAAGGCTCTGAACGACCGTCTTGCAGAGATTGGGTGCTGTTGACGCGCTTCGCACGCCGGCTGCTTCCTGCTTCGTCCTTTTTCCGCTCCGACTCCGCTGCCCAACCCGATGAAAACCCTACTCCACCGCCTTTGCTGTCCCCGTTTGCGTCTGGCCGCACTCCTTGCTGTCACTGCCGTGGCCCTGCCATTCCGTGTCACCGCCACGGTCGCCATAACGCCCGCCGCCCAGCCGCTTCTCCCCAATAACAACGGCTCCGCCACCGAGGGCGTCTCGAACTTTGTCGCCCTTGGCGCATCGACCTGTTTCATGACGGGCGACAGTCTCACCAACCAAAAGCTCTGGAAGACGGACGGCTCTTCCTCGGGGACCACGCTCGTTAAAGACCTCGGTGTCAAGGGCATCCCGGGCACCCTCGTCGCCAGTACCACGCTCGTCTATTTTACCGATGGCAATGGCGCCTTGTGGAAGTCCGACGGCACCAGTGGCAACACGGTCATCGTTTCCGGCGTCGCCAAGGTCGGTGAAATGGTCCTCGATAACTCCGGCAATCTTTTCTTCACCACCAATCCCAACGGCCCCGACAAAATGTGGGAATACACGGGGGCGGGGGTGCTGACGAAAGTCGTTGATTCGCAATATCCTCCCGGCGGCAGTCCTTATTTTGAAGGGCCGCGCAATCTGATCAACGTCAACGGCAGCATCTTTTTCTCGGAGGCCATCAGTCCCGGACCTTATCAGCTTTTCCGCTACAATGGCTCCCCCGGCAGCATCACCCAGATCACCACGCAGAACTATCTGAGTTCCATCGGCCAGGCGCCTTTCACGCAGGCCGCCATCGGCACCAAGCTCTATTTTTCCGCCACGGATTACGCCGATTCAGTCAATCAGTTCGGCGCGCATCTCTACGTGGTCAACAGTGACGGATCGGGCATGACCACCCACGGCCTCACGCCGAACGGCGTGGGTGTGAGTTCCAGCACAAATCCGGTCCTTTCGGGCAGCACTGTCTATTTCGTGGCCAGCACCAGCTCCGGCAACACGCAAATCTGGAAAACCGATGGGACTACGACCGGCACTGCTGCGGTCACGAATATCAATCCTTCCGCCAGCTCTGGTTTGAACACGCAAAGTCTCTATGCGGCGGGCTCGAATGTCTTTTTCGACGGCGTCTTCAGCAGCGCCGTGGGGGATGAACTCGGCGCGATTAACACCACCTCGCCGTCCGGCGCCTTATTGAGAGACATCTTTCCAGGCACCGGCAGCTCCTCTCCGGCCTTCTTCGCCACGGTCGGCACCACCACTTTTTTCGACGTGTACATCAGCGCTACCGACGCCGCCCTCTGGCAATCCGATGGCACGTCTGGCGGCACCTTCCAGACGGCCTTGATCGATCCCGTGGATAACTACGGCCCCTTCAATCTCTCCACCAGCAACCACTCTCTTTTCTTCGCCTCGACCACGACGGCGCTCACCAAGGACTCCGCCAACAATGCGGTCAATCTCCCCATGGCGCTGGTCGGCGTCTCCAAGTCGCAGGGTGATAACCAAAGCGCCGGCGTCAACGGCACGTTTGGCACCGCGCTCCAGGTCCACATTACGAACACCGACGGCTCCGCCAATCAGGCCGGTGTAGCAGTCACTTTTGTCCCTCCCTCGAGCGGAGCGAGCGGCTCCTTTGCCAGCAGCACCACCGTCACCACCGACAGCAATGGCCTCGCCACCGCGCCGGCCTTTACAGCCAACGGTACGACCGGCAATTACACCGTCCACGTCGTGCTCAGCGGGCTCGATACCGGCGTCTCCTTCAGCCTCACCAACACCACCGCCGCCGCGCCAAACCAAGCGCCAAGCTTTGCCAAAGGCGGCGACCAGACCGTGTTGGAAAATGCTAGCGCGCAGACGGTGAACGGCTGGGCCTCTAACCTTTCGGCCGGACCGGCGAACGAGTCCGGCCAGACGTTGAATTTCATCGTCACCGATAACAACAATGCGCTCTTCTCCGTGCAGCCAGCCATCAGCGCCACCGGCGTGCTCACCTTTACCCCGGCGCTAAATGCCAACGGGAGCGCTACCGTCTCCGCGCAAATCCATGACAATGGCGGAACCGCCAATGGCGGTGTCGATACCAGCGCCACCCAGACTTTTACCATCACAGTCACTGCGGTGAACCAAGCGCCGAGCTTTACCAAGGGCGGCAACCAGTCGGTGTTGGAAAATGCCACCGCGCAGACGGTAAATGGCTGGGCCACCAGTCTCTCGGCCGGACCAACAAACGAGTCTGGGCAGGCGCTCAATTTCCTCGTGAGCAACAACAACAATGGGCTCTTCTCGATCCAGCCTGTCATCAGCCCGAGTGGCGTGCTCACCTACACCCCGGCGGCGAACGCCAACGGGAGCGCCACGGTCTCCGTGCAGTTGCACGACGATGGCGGCACGGCCAATGGGGGCGTCGATACCAGCGCCACCCAGACTTTCACGATCACGGTCAACGCCGTGAACCAGCGCCGAGCTTTACGAAAGGCGCCAACCAGACGGTGTTGGAAAATGCGGGCGGGCAAACCGTCAACCCCTGGGCCACCGCGATTTCCGCCGGACCGGCGAATGAGTCGGGGCAGGCGCTCAATTTCCTCGTGAGCAACAACAACAATGGGCTCTTCTCGATCCAGCCTGTCATCAGCCCAAGTGGCGTGCTCACCTACACCCCGGCGGCGAACGCCAACGGGAGCGCCACCATTTCCGTGCAGTTGAACGACAATGGCGGGACGGCCAACGGGGGCGTCGATACCAGCGCCACGCAGACCTTCACGATCACGGTCACGGCGGTGAACCAGGCGCCGAGCTTCGCCAAAGGCCAGGATCAGACGGCGTATCTGAATGATGGTACACAGACGGTCAACGGCTGGGCGACCAATCTCTCCGCCGGACCGGCGAATGAATCCGGGCAGGCGCTCACTTTTCTGGTGAGCAATGATAACGGGAGGATCTTCTCGGTCCAGCCAGCCATCAGTGCGACGGGCGTGCTCACTTACACTCCGGCGGCGAACGCCATCGGGAGCGCCACGGTTTCCGTGCAGTTGCACGACGATGGCGGGACGGCCAACGGCGGCGTGGATACCAGTGCCCCGCAAACTTTCACGATTACCCTCATCCGTCCGAACCAGGCGCCCACCTTCACCAAAGGCCTGGACCAGACGGTGCTGGAAAACGCGGGCGGGCAAACCGTCAACCCTTGGGCCACCGCGATCTCCGCCGGAGCGCCGAATGAATCCACGCAGACGCTCAATTTCATCGTGAGCAACAACAACAATGGGCTCTTCTCGAGCCAGCCGGCCATCAGCCCGAGTGGCGTGCTCACCTACACGCCGGCGGCGAACGCCAGCGGGAGCGCCCTGGTCTCCGTGCAGTTGCATGACAACGGCGGCACGGCCCACGGCGGCGTGGATACCAGCGGGCCGCAAACCTTCACCATCACTGTAAACGCAGCGCCCGTTGTCACGACTGATCCGACCTCGCAGACGGTCAATGCAGGTCAATCCGCCTCGTTTTCGGCCGCAGCCACCGGCACTCCCAACCCCACGGTCCAATGGCAGGTGAGCACCGACGGCGGCGCCTCGTTCCAAGGCTTGATGAGCAGCGCCATCCAGAGTGCAACGGAAACTGGCGCGACGGTCACGGTCAACACGATCGCGGCTCACGGCTTCCAGCCGGGGCAAAGTGTCACGGTGAGCGGAGTGAGCGTGGCAGGCTACAACGGCACCTTCCCGGTCGTCACCACCCCCACGGCGACGAGTTTCACCTACACTGCGGCCTCGGCAGGTTTTCAATCCGCCGGCGGTGGCTCGGCGGTCCTGGCCGGCTTCACGGGCGTTAGCTTCTAACTCGACAACGCTCACCTTCACGGTCGCTGCCAACCAGAATGGCCAGCAATTCCGTGCCCTCTTCACGAATGTCGTCGGCTCCACGCCGACCGCGGCGGCAATCTTGACCGTCCCACCCGTGGTGCAATTCGCCACCGGCAGCGAATCGGTGCTGGCCAGCGCGGGCCACTTCAGCGTCTCGGCGTCGATCTTCGGCTCGCCGCTCCCGCAGGTTTCAGTCCTCTCGAATTCCTTGGTAAGAGTGACGGCGGTGGCCTGCGACTCGGCCGGCAACGTCTATGTGACTGGCGGAGCCAACACGTATTCGAAAATAGCGCCTTCCGGCACGGTCACCTCTCTTTTTGCGTTTAATGATATTCGCGGCCTGGCGTGCGACTCTGCCGGCAACCTCTACGTCTCCGAAGTGTCGGGGGGAGGGCGGATCAGCAAGGTTACCCCTTCTGGAGCCATCAGTCGCTTCGTCACCGATAACCGGATTTCCGGAGCCCTCGCCTTTGATGCGGCTGGCAACCTCTATGCCGCAGGGATCGGATCGGGATTAGGGGACTTGAAGATCACACCCAATGGCCAAGTCTCCACCTTCGCCAATTTCGCCTTCGCCCCAGCGGGGCTCGCCTTCGATCACGCCGGCAATCTCTACGCTTCCAATCTGCAGAGCGGCACCATCACTCGAGTCTCGTCGGGTGGAGCTATCAGTCCTTTTGCTACAGGGCTTTCCGGCGCCACGGGCCTCGCCTTCGATGGCGCGGACAATCTTTACGTCGGAAGCGCCACGGGCGTGAGCGTGGTGACGCCCGCGTTCGTGATCACCCAGCTCGGCGCGACCTTCCCCAGCGCGCAATACGTCGCGTTTGATCGCATCGGTACTTTGTTTGTGGCTGGTTCTACTCAATTGAGCAAGGTCACCTCGAATGTGACCGTGCCCTTTGTTCTCGGCGGCAGCGGGGTCGCCGGCACCGACTATAGCGCGCTCAGCGCCAGTCCGCTGACCTTCGGCATCGGCCAAACCGCCGCGGGTCAGTACACCGCCGCGATCACCGGGACGCTGCTCCCGCATCCCGGCGCCCCGCAGACGGTGCAGTTCACTCTCGGTACTCCCACGAACGCGATCCTCGGCGACATTTCCACGAATACGCTGACGATCATCGAGCCCCCGCTCATCACCACCAGTGCGGCCACCCTCCTCGCCACCGCCTCGAGCGTGACGATCACGGGCAACGGTTTCGACGGGACTCCCGGCAACAACACGGTGACCTTCAACGACGGCGCGGTTGGGACCGTCACCGGCGCGAGCAGCACCTCGCTCACGGTCACGCTCTCCACTGGGCCCGCCTCCGCCGGCAGCTTGACCGCCAAGGTCACGACCAATGGGCAAAGCAGCAGCACCGTTCAGGTCGCCACTGTCGTGCCCGTCGTTAGTTCCAGCACCACCTCACTGGCCGCTACTGTCACGCAGGTGACGATCAGCGGCTATGGCTTCGATCCGACGCCGGCGAACAACACTGTGATCTTTAACGACGGAGCGGTCGGGAGTGTCACCGCCGCCAGTCCCACTTCGCTCGCCGTTAGTTTCTCCGCTCCGCCGACATCGGCCGGCAGCCTCGTGGCCGCCGTCACCAGCAATAGCCAGGCCGCCACGGCGGTCCAGGTGGCCACCGTCACCCCGGTGATCACCTCGAGCACCATGCCTTTCGGCTTCACCACCGGCTCGATCACCATCAATGGCTTCGGCTTCGATCCGACGGCGGCGAATAACACCGTCGTCTTCAACGATGGGAGCACCGGCACGGTTTCCACCGCCTCGCCCACGCAACTCAACGTAACGGTTTCCAAGGCGCCCACCGGAATCGGCAGCTTGACGGCCACCGTCACGGTCAATGGCATTGGCGGCACGGCCACGCAAGTTGCCAGCGTGGTGCCGGTTGCGGGGACAGTCACGGTGTCACGCGCCCCCACGGCCAGCCTGCGCATTCCGCTCGCCACCATCCTCGCGGGAGTCACCGACCCGGACGCGACCGACGTCCTCTCCATCGTCGGCGTCGGCGCCGGTGCGCACGGAAGTACCCGATTGGCTACCACGGATGGCAAGACCGGCACCGTGACGTACACTCCGGCGGCCAATTACCTCAGTGGCGACTCCTTCACCTACACCGTGCAGGATCGTCTCGGCGCGCAGGTGACCGGGACGGTCAACGTCAGTGTGCAGAGTTCCAACACTGGCGGGCCAACGACGAATATCACTTCGATCTCGATCACCGGCAACACCGTCGCGCTCCTCTTCTCCGGCGTGCCCAATACCACCTACGGTCTGCAATACTCCGCGACGCTGCCGACGGCTTCGTGGACGAATATCCAGCCGGTCTCTTCCGATGGCGTCGGCCAGGGGAGCTACACGGGTGCGCTGCAAGCTGGCGGCTCCGGTTATTATCGCTTGGTCTATCCCGCCCCTTAGTGATACTGGCCGAGCCCGTCCTGACCCAGAACGGAAGACCCTGCCTCACTCTATGAATTGCCGCCTCCGCCGCCTCGTGCTGGCCACCGCCATCGCCGCACCCGCGCTCTGCCTCCACGCCGCCGCGCCGCCCGGGGAGACCTACACCTTTACTCCGAATGCGGCCATTCCGCCGGGCGACCCCACTGGCTACACCACGGCGCAGCCGATCACCTCGGCCATCAACGTCCTTTCGGATGTGCAGGTGACCCTGAAGCTCACCGGCGACCCGAACACCTACAACACCGGTGACAGCTATGCCTATCTGCGGTTGAATAACCCCGGCGGCACCGGTTTCACCGTCTTGCTCAATCGTACCGGGCAAACGGCCGCCAATCCCGGCGGCTACACGGATACGGGTGGTTTCGACGTTACTTTTTCCGGCAGCGCGACGAATGGCGACATTCACAATTATCAGAACGTGACCACGCCCGCCAGTGGTTCAGCACTGACCGGAACCTGGCAGCCGGACGGCCGCAATGTGGACCCAGCTACGGTCACCGACATGAGCCCGCGCACGGCCCTCCTGAGTTCCTTCAATGGCTTGAGCGCGAATGGCACCTGGACCCTCTTCGTGGCGGACTACTTCAGCGGCTCGCAATCCACCCTCGCGAGTTGGGGTCTGAACCTCACGGGCCTGAGCGGTCCTTTTTACTGGAAGGGCCAGACCAGCGGCGATTGGAACGCGGTCGGGCCCGCTGTTTTCAATTGGGCGGCGGATATGGGCGGCATGACGCCAATCCGCGCTATCCCGAACGCCACGTCCGACGTGATCTTTTCGGCGAGCGGTGCCACCAACCAAGGCACGACGAAGCTGAACCAGGACTTCACCATCCAATCGTTGACCGATACCGATACCGCCCCCGTGGTCATTGATGCCGGCACTGGCGGCGCGCACACCCTCACCATCGCCGGCCCGGCGGGCACGGGCATTACGGTGGGTACCGGCGCCAACCTGACGCTGAATGCCAACGTCAACGTCACCCTGGGGAACTCCTCCGATACCATCGAAGTCGATGGGACGGGGCAGGCGACGATCAAGGGCGTGCTCGGCGGAGCGAATGTGAACAAGACCGGCACGGGAACCTTGTTTCTGGCCGGCGCGAACACCTTTACCGGCGCGGCCGCGATTAACGGCGGAACCGTCAGCATCAGCAACGCCGGAGCCTTCAGTAAAGGCGGCGTGACGCTCGCCGCCGGTACAGAACTCAACAGCACCGCCACCCTCACGCTGGCGAATTTGGTCAACACTTCGGCCACCGGTAACTCCACCATCTCCGCTGCGACCGGCTCCACGCTGACCTTGGGGTCGCTGAGCCTCGAAGGGGGGAACGCCGTCTTCGGCAGCACGGGAAACACTGGCGCGGTGGTGATCGGCCCGAGGACGGGGACATTCACCGATGTCACCAGTTCGACGATTCAGGTGGCTTTTGGCACGCTGCGCAATGGCGCGAGCGGCGGCAACGGTCTCGGCACCTTCACGTTTAATTCGGCCTCCACGACCGTCAACTCCGGCGCCACCCTCGACGTGAATGATTTCAACATGGAAATCGCGAATCTGGCGGGGACAGGCAGCGTCACCTTGGGCGCGAGTGGCGCGACGCTCCTCGCTATTGACGCCGGAACTTTTGGCGGCATAATCAGCGGCTCGGGAGGGGTGCAGATCAACTCCCAAGGCACGGTGACGCTGACCGGCGCGAACTCTTACTTGGGTGGTACCGAAGTCACTGCCGGCCAGTTGCAACTTGGCAACGGGACGACCGCCAACGCCGCCCTCGGGACGGGCGCAGTCACCGTTGATGCCACCACGACTCTCTCGGTCGATTTAGCGGCGGGGGAAACCTTCAGCAACCCAGTGATCAACAATGGCCACCTGCTCGTCAACTCCCTCTCCCAAGCTGCCTTCACGGTCTCGGGTCCCATCTCCGGTCTGGGCGAATTGACCAAGAGTGGCGGCAACATCGTCACCGTCACGGGCAACAACAGTTACGGGGGCGGAACGACGATCGGTAGCGGTACGCTGCTGGTTAACAATACCGCCGGATCCGGCACGGGTGGTGGCACGGTCACCATCAAAAGCGGAGCGATTCTCGGTGGCAGCGGCACGATCAGCGGCCCGATCGCGCTCCAGAGTGGCGGCAACGTCACCCCCGGAGCGGGCTCCCCCGGCGTCGCGGGGACCATCCTGCACGGCACCTCCTTGACTTGGGATGGCGGTGCGGCCGTCAACCTGCAACTTGGGGTGACGAGCGATCAACTGGCTTTGACCGGCGCGCTGACCAAAGGTCTTCCCGGCAACTACAATTTGGCGCTCAGCAATTCCGGCATCACCCAAAGCAATTATACCCTGGCCACCTTTGGCTCGACCACCTTCGCCGTCGGCGACTTTACCCTCTCGCTGCCGCCAGGGTACACAGGCACCCTGCTCGAGACGAGCACCAGCCTGAAGCTCGCGCTGGCGGCGTCAGTTTCTGGTGACACGATCCAAAACGCCCCGCCGGTGCTCACGCCGGTCATCGCGGACTTTGTTGTCTCTGGTCCGGTTCATACCGGGCGCCCTTCCGACAATAACACCATTAACTCCCTCATTTTCACGCCCGGTGGGACCTTGGCGATCAACAACACCCTCACGCTCACCAGCGGGCGAGTCACCACGGGCAGTGGCTTCAACTCCATCGCGGGTGGCAACCTGGCCGGGCCCAATGGCCTTTTCTTCAACGTCAACAGCGAGATGGCCGTCGCCAGCACCCTCACTGGTAATACATTTAAGACTGGTACCGGCTCGCTTCTGCTTGATGGGACGCTCTTCGGGAACCTGCAAGTCTTACAAGGGTTGTTTGGCGGCAACGCCTTCGTTCTTGGCAATCTCTACAACGCCAGCGTCGTGAGCCCAGGCCATTCGCCGGGCAGCATTGTGGTCAGCGGCAATTACACCCAAGCTCCCGCCGGCTTGCTCAAGATCGAGATCGGCGGTCGTGCTCCGTCGCAGCACGACCTGCTCGCCGTCGGCGGCGCTGCCGATCTCGATGGCACACTGCAACTGGTGCGCTTGAATAACTTCACCCTCCGCCGGCGCGAAGCGATCACCTTCCTGACCGCCAACGCCGGCGTCGTGGGACAATTCGCCACGGTGTTGAATGGCTTTCGCAACGACACCATCCTTCAGCCGACGGTGGTCTATGGCCCGAACAGCGTCTCGCTTCAGGCGTCTCAAGGCTCTTTTGCCAAGTTCGCCAGCGATGAAGGCCTCACGCCGAATCAGACCTCGGTGGCGCGCGCTTTGGATAAGGTGGCATTCCGCGTTCATGCGCCGAAACTCATCGATTACCTCGACACTCGGCCGCTCGCGAAATTGCCGCGCGATCTCGACCGCCTTGCGCCCGAGGAGTTGACCTCGATCTTCACCATCAGCACCTCGCTGGCCAAAGTGCAGTCACTCAATCTCGAACGCCGCACCGACGATCTCCGTAGTGGCGCGAGCGGCTTTAGCGCCGCCAGCTTCGCTTTGAGCGGCACTGGCCCGAGCTACAGTGGCGGCTTGAACAAGGACGCCAAGGAAACCAAGAAGCTGAAAGAGGTCGCCCCGGTGGATGAACGCGTCGGCGTCTTTCTTTCAGGCACCGGCGAGTGGGTCCACGTCGGCAGTACGGAGAATGCGCGCGACTACGACCTGACCAGCGGCGGTTTTACCCTCGGCCTGGATTACAAGGTCTGCCCCAACTTCGCCATCGGCGTCATGGCCGGCTACACCAACACCACGGCTGACTTGACCGACCGCGGCCGAGTCTGGGTCAACGGCGGCAAGCTGGGTCTCTACGCCACGACCTTCGTGGACGGCTGGTATGCGGACGCCGCCATCACCGGCGGCTACAACAGCTACGATACCCGGCGCGGCGCGCTCCTTGGAGCGGCGCGCGGCTCGACCGATGGCGGCGAACTCAATGCGCTCTTTGGCACCGGCTATGACTTCAAAACGGGTGGCCTGACCTTCGGCCCGACCGCGACTTTCAATTACACTCATACCGGCACCAACGACTTCACAGAGTCTGGCTCGCTTGCTCCGCTGCAAATTCGTGGAGGGCACGGCGAATCTCTGCGCACCGCCGTCGGCCTGAAAGCAAGTTACGATTGGAAAATCGGGGGCCTCGTCATCAAGCCGGAATTGCGCGCCGCGTGGCAGCACGAGTTTGGCGACGACGAATACGCGCTTCAATCCAGTTTCGCCCAGGGCGGCAGCGGCACTTTTGTCGTCCACGGTCCGCAGACCGGCCGCGATAGCGCCCTGCTTGGCGCCGGCTTCGCCATCCAAGTCAGCGAACGCACCTCGACTTACCTCTACTACGACGGCGAGCTTGGCCGCACCAACTACCACGCCGCCAGCCTCACCGGCGGCCTCCGGGTGGCGTTTTAGCGCTGCGACCCTCTTGCAGTTGCATGCCGGGGGGGTGTGCGATACCGGAGTCGGCGGGCGCGCCACCCGTCTCCAGTGGCAAGCTGACGACATAGACTGCCCACTTGCGCCTGTCGCGTGCTCTCCTACAGTGTTCACATGAACACTGGTTTGACCGATCGCGCATCGAAAATTATCAAGTTGCGGGCGCTCGTTGCCCAGCACCTCACCGCTCCTGCTCCCCAGCCGCGCGCACGCTTGCCGACCGGGCTGCCGCAGCTCGATGAGGCGCTCGAAGGCGGCCTCTGGAAAGGTGGCATGGTCGAGTTGCTCGCGCCCCGCCGGAGTGGCGGCAGCGCCACGCTCCTGTGCGCGGTGCTCCAGCATTTCGCGGCGCAAAATCTCTGGAGCGCGCTCATCGATGGCGCTGATTCCTTCGATCCCCCAAGCGCGGGGGCGCAGGCGCTCTCCCGGCTCCTCTGGGTTCGCTGCCACAGCGCCGCGGAAGCTCTCCAAAGCACTGATCTCCTTTTGCGCGATGGCAATCTGCCCTTCATCTGCCTCGATCTGCACAGCAATCCGGCTCCACAATTACGCGCCGTCCCCAGCACCAGTTGGTACCGCTTCCAACGCATCATTGAGCCCACGGCGGTCGCGCTTCTGGCCATTACTCCCTCCCCACTCATTCCATGCGCCGATGTGCGGGTGGAATTGGAAAGCGTCTTCACGCTGGAGGCGCTGGACCAAAGCGCCACCACGCTGCGCGGCGGCTTGCAACTGCGCCTCCGCCGTTCCCGCGCCGCTTTGGCCGAGCCTATGGCTTGGTCCCAATCGGCCTGAAGCGACAGACCCGCATATGGGACGCACCGTGCCGGCCTGCCCAAATCGCTTTCTGGAGAATCCGTTCGCGCGGCGGGGCTTCCTCCGCTACGGTCCCTCCTTTTTTCGCTCCGCCCGGCCACCATTCCATGCTCACTGTCTCTCAAGTCACCAAATCCTTCGGTGGCCGCATCCTCTTTCAAGACGCCTCCTTGCAGGTCAACCGCGGCGAACGCATCGGCCTTGTCGGCCCGAACGGCGCGGGCAAGTCGACCCTCTTCTCGCTCATCCTCAACGACGCTTCGCCGGACGAAGGCCGCATCTCGCTCGAGCGCGGCGCGTCGCTTGGCTTTCTCCCGCAAGAGAGCGCCGCCGTCGGCGAAGAAACCGTGCTCGCCCTCGCCACTGCCGTCTCCCCCGCCCTCGCCAAAGCTCATGCCACGATCATGGCGCACGAGCATCCCGCGCCCGAAGCCTCCGCGCCGAGCCATGCGGAAGAAGAGGAGTACCACGAAGCGCTGCGCATTTTCGCCGAGGCCAATGGCTACCAGCTCGAAGCCCAGGCCAAGCGCATCCTCAAGGGACTCGCTTTTCGCGAGAGCGATTTCGAGCGGCCCGCGCGCACGCTTTCCGGCGGCTGGATCATGCGCGCTCACCTTGCGCGCCTCCTCGTCCACGAGCCCGATTTGCTGCTGCTGGACGAGCCGACCAACCACCTCGATCTCGAATCACTCGTCTGGTTTCAGGAGCACTTGAAAGGGTACCGCGGCGCGATCCTCATGATTTCGCACGACCGCGAATTCCTCAATCAACTCGTCCATTCGATCGTCGAGATTTCCCGCCAGCGGCTCCATCGGTATCGCGGCGACTACGAGGATTATCTGCGCGAAAAAGTGGCGCGCGAAGAGCAGCACGCTTCCGCTTACAAGAACCAGCAGCGCGAAATCGCCAGCCTCCAGGAATTTGCCGACCGCTTCCGAGCCAAGGCCAGCAAAGCCTCGCAGGCGCAGAGCAAGCTCAAGCAGATCGACCGCATGGAGAAAATCGAGGCGCCGCAAAGCGCCGAGCGCTCCGTCGCGAAGTTCCGCTTTCCGCAGCCGCCGCGCGCCGGACAGCGCGTGATCACCCTCGCCGAAGTCGATTTCGCCTACGCCACGCAGCCCATTTACAAAGGGCTCAACTTCCAGGCCGAGCGCGGGCAGCGCACCGTCCTCGTCGGCCCGAACGGCGCTGGCAAATCGACTCTCCTCAAGCTGCTCGCCGGCGTCCTCGAGCCCCAGGCCGGCGCGCGTGAGCTCGGCCACAACGTCAAGACCGGCTACTTCGCCCAGCACCGCGTCGAGATGCTCAATGGCCGCCACACCGTACTCGAGGCCGTGCTTGATGCCCCCAACCCCGTCGGCGAACAAGTCGCCCGCACCGTCCTCGGCTCATTTCTCTTTCGGGGCGACAACGTCTTCAAGCCCGTGGCCGTCCTCAGTGGCGGCGAAAAGTCGCGCCTCGCCCTCGTCAAACTCCTGCTCGAGCCGCCCAACCTCCTCCTCATGGACGAGCCGACGACCCACCTCGACATGGGGAGCATCGACGCCCTCATCGGCGCCCTCGCGCAATACGAAGGGACGCTCGTTTTCATCTCCCACGACGTCCACTTCATCCGCCGCCTCGCCACCACCGTGCTCCACATTTCTGCCGGCCAGCTTGTCCCCTACGCCGGCGACTACGACTACTACCTCTCGAAATCGCGCGCTGAAAACGCCCGCTCGGCGCTCACTGCCGGCGAAAAGCTCGCCGATGCCCGCCCCGCTGAGAACGCTGCGGTCAAGCTCGAGCGCGGCCCCGGCATGAAGGAGCAAAAAGAAGCCAAGCGCCTCGCCCAGGAAGCCCGCCGCGCCGAAGCCCAGGCCAAACGCGAAGCCGCTTCCAAAGTCAGCACCCTCGAGATGCAAATCCTCTCCCTCGAGGCGCGCCAAAAAGAAATCACCGCCCTGCTCGAGCAACCCGAAGCGTACGACCCCGGCGGCAACGCCATCGCCCTCAACCGCGAACTCGGCAGCGTGACCAGAGACCTACAGCGCCTGACCTCTGACTGGGAGCGCCTCGCCGCCGCCACTCCGGCCTGAGCCAGCCAGCAGGCCGCCCCGTGCGAAACGCCCCGGTTCGATCGATCGTTGCAGCGGTGCCCAACCGCAGGGGGTCATGGAAGTCGTTAACCGATGCGAAGATCGAGGCGCCCAGATCAACAGCACCGGCGGATGCTGGCGAAGCGGCGCTCGGTGGTGGTGAGGTAGGTGTTTTGGCGGGAAAGGGTCGTGGGAGCTTTGGAGTCCTGGAAGCAGGCGGTGGTGTGGGCCTGCTGCGCGCGGTCGAGGGCGGCTTCGCCGGAGAGTTCCTTGAGGAGGCTGAGAGCGAGGGCGGCAGCGCCGAGGGCATGGACCGAAGGGGTGGAGGCGGGCTCTGGTGCTTCGAGCCAGGTGGGCTCGGTTTCGCGCAAGGCGGGCGCTTTTTGCCTTCGCAACAGGAGGAACCATTGGTGCAGGGAGATGGCGATGATCGTGAGGACCAGCGCCAGGAAGGCAGTGGTGACGACGCCATCAATGCGCGCGTTAAAGATGGTGGTGCGGGTGCTCTGGAGCGCGCGCGCGGCGGTGGCGAATGCGGCGGTGTCTTGGGCGGCGCGAGCGGCGCTGAACTTCGCTTCCAGATCAGGCAGGCCCTTCCCGGCGGCTGCAGCACCCGCAAAGAAGCCGATCTTCGGGTCCGGGCTCATGACTTTGAGCGCGCCAGCGGAAAGCGTCACGCTCAGCAGCCACGCGAGCGGGAGCAGCGTGACGAGGCAGCGCGCCGGAAAGAGCCGCCCGCCCGCCGGCTTGGCTGGCAAGCCGCTCTTGAGCAAAACCGTGGTGGCAAGGCAGAGCGCAATCGCGGCCAGCAATTGATTAGCGATGCCAAAAATCGGCCAGAGCGCTTTCACCCCGCCATTGGGATCGTTCACGCCCATGATGAGGAAGGAGCCCCAGCCCGCCACGACGAGCGCGCTCGCGAGGACCGAGGCGGGAACGCTTTTCGTCTCGCCCAGCGGCTTCCAGAAAAGGCCGAGCACATCTTGCAAAAGATAGCGGCCCACACGCGTGCCGGCATCGAGCGTCGTGAGGATGAAGAGCGCTTCAAACATGATGGCGAAGTGGTACCAGAGACCCATCCCGCGCCCCTGCGTGAAGCGGGCAAAGATTTGCGCCATGCCGACGGCGAGCGTCGCCGCGCCGCCAGTTTTGCCAAAGAGCGTCGGCTCGCCCATCTCCCGCGCCAGGGCGCCCATGCCTTCGATGGAGACTTGCACCGGCACGCTTTGGAAACTGCGGGACGCGCCCGCGACCGGCGCGAGGCTGGTAAAGCCGGAGTGCTCGATCTGCGCCTTGGTGTTGAGGGCGATGGCCGCGGGCGTTGCCCCCGCGCCTTTGACATTCATCGCGAGATAGACGCCAGGATCGAGCGTGCAGGCGGCGATCATCGCGACGATCGCGACCAGTGATTCCAGCAGCATCGCACCGTAGGCGACAGGCCGCACGTAACGCTCGCGTGTGATGATCTTCGGCGTGATCCCGCTGGAAATGAGCGTGTGAAAGCCGGAGATCGCCCCGCACGCGATGGTGATGAAACAGAACGGGAAAAGCGGGCCCGGCACGACGAGGCCGGAGCCATTCGCAAAGACAGACAGCGCCGGCATGCGCAAATCCGGCAGCACCATCAGCACCCCGGCGATAAGGGCGAAGATGGTGCCGAGCTTCATGAACGTGCTGAGGTAATCGCGGGGCGCGAGCAGCAGCCAGACCGGCAGCACGCTCGCGGCGAACCCATAAAGAAGGATGCTCCACGCGAGCGGCCTGGCACCGATGGTGAAATGCGCCGCGAGCGCCGGGTGCGCGTGGATCCCCTGCCCACCCCAGACGGCCATCAAGAGCAACACGACGCCGACGACAGAAATCTCCAGCACCTTGCCGACTCGCACGTAGCGCAAATAGCCGCCCATTCCGAGCGCGATGGGGATCGTGGCGCCGACGGTGAAGATGCCCCACGGGCTCTCCGCGAGCGCATTCACGATCACGAGCGCCAGCACCGCCAGCAGCACGATGAGGATCGCCAGGATGGAGAGCAAACCGACCCGCCCGGCCGCCGGGCTCAGCTCATCCTTCAGCATCTCCCCAAGCGATTTGCCGTCCCGGCGCACGGAAGCAAAGAGGATGACGAAATCCTGCACCGCGCCCCCGAGTACCGCGCCGATGAGAATCCAGAGCGTGCCGGGCAGGTAGCCAAATTGCGCCGCCAGCACGGGGCCAACCAGCGGGCCGGGACCCGAAATCGCGGCGAAATGATGCCCGAAAACGATCCACTTATTAGTCCGCACAAAGTCCTGCCCATCTTCGTGGACCTCGCAAGGCGTGGCGCGGCGATCATTGAGGGCGAGCACCCGAGCCGCGATCCACTTTGCATAGAATCGGTAGCCGAGCGCATAGGTGCAAAGCGCGGCGACCAGGATGTAGCCGGAGTTGAGCGGCTCGGCGCGCGCGGCGGCCATGTGGTAATAGCCCCATGTGCCGAGCAGCACCACGAGGAGCCAGACAAGGAGCGACAGCGATTTGCGCATGGCGCTCGGTCTTAGCCCAGCGCTCGCGGGAGGGCCAGTCTGCCGGTGCGGTTTTTGTTTTCGGCTCGCCTTGCGCCGACGCGCCGGGGTATTGCGTGGGGATGTCGTCCCGCCTTTTCACCTGCGCTGTCGCGCTGGCCATCTGCTTCTCCGGTTGCGCGCATCCACCCAAGAAAGACAGTCCCGCTGAAGCGGCGAAGAAGAAGAAGGCGGAGGCCGCCAAAACGGCCATGAAAGACGTGAGCAGCGACACTTCATTCCAGGCGTTCGTCGGCCACCTCCGCACGGCCGTCACGCGGAAGGATCGCGCGGAGATCGCCCAGATGCTCACGCCGGACTTCGGATATCGCTTCGATACGCCGCCCGCCGGCGAGACGCCTTTTGACTATTGGGACAAGAACAACGCCTGGCCCGAACTCGAGTTGCTGCTCACCAAGAAATTCTCGCCCAAGGGCGCTTACATGGTCGCGCCTCCGAAGTTTGTGGACGACGACACCTATCGCGGCTATCGCGCCGGCATCCGCCTGGTCACCGGCTCCTGGAAGCTGGCCTACTTCGTCTCCGGCGAGGACCTCCTGCAGTGAGCAGCGCTCCCCCTGCGGCGGAAGACCCCATGGCGCTCGGCCTGCCGCATCGGGATCCGTTTCGCTTCGTGGATTGCGTTATCGCCCACGAGCCCGGCCTTGCCGCCACCGCCACGAGGCGCTTCCCAGCGGACGATCCGATCTTTTGCGGCCACTTCCCCGGCCAGCCGCTCGTCCCCGGTGTGCTCCTCGCCGAAGCGCTGGCGCAGACCGCCGGCATCGCCGCCGCGCGTTCTGGGCGTCCGCTTCTGCTGACGGCGATTCGGGGCATGAAGTTCCCCGCCTCCGCTTTCCCGGAGGAAACGATCACCTTGAACGCGCGCAAGATCACCCAGGCTGGTCTGCTCTGGCAGTTCGAGACCGTAGCTCAAGTCGGCGAACGCGTGGTCGCCGAGGGCCAGATCGTCCTCAGCGAAAGCTAGCCCCAGCCGGTTGTGCGCATTCTCTGCCTCACGGCGCTTTTCGCCTCGGCGCTCCTCGCATGGGGCGCGGCGCCGTGCCGCATCGAAGTTGTCGATGCCCAGTGCGGCTGGCCTGTCCCGCTGGTCGAGCTTCGGACCACCCACGGCGAACGATTGATCAGCGACAATGCGGGCCTGATTGCCTGCGACCTGCCCGAGTTGATGGGACGCGAGACTTGGTTTGAACGTCATCGGCCATGGGTACGAAGTCGCCAGGGACGGCTTCGGTTTTCGCGGCGTGAAGCTGACGCCCCAGCCGGGGCAGAGGCTCCAGGTCAAAGTCGAGCGGCACAACCTGGCACGGCGCCTCGGCCGCCTCACCGGCGGCGGGCTTTTTGCGGAAAGCCAAAAGCTCGGTGAAGAACTTGACTGGAAAGAGAGCGGCGTCTTCGGCTGCGACTCGGTCCTCACCGCCGCGCATCGCGGGAAGCTCTTTTGGGCCTGGGGCGACACCACGCTGCCGGGTTACGCGCTCGGCATCTACGATACGACGAGCGCGACCACTGCGCTGGCGCCGCTCAAGTCGTTGGCGCCGCCGCTCAAGCTGCCCTTCGACCTCTTCAGCAAAGCCGGCGGCGCGCCGCGCGGCGTCGCCAAAATGGCTGGCGAGGGTCCGACCTGGCTGACCGGGTACGTCAGCCTGCCGGACCACGACAGCACGCCGCATCTGGTCGCGACTTACGCCAAGATTCGGCACCACCTGGAGGTCTATGAAGTCGGGCTGTGTGCCTGGAATGACGCGGAGGAAAAGTTTGAGCCGCTGCGGGTGTTGTGGACCAAAACTGCTGGAAATTCCAAAGCTCCGCTGCATCCCGACGGCCAGCCCGCCTTCGAGAACGATGCCACCGGAAAGCGCTGGCTCCTTTTCGGCAATCCCCTGCCCCGTCTGCGCTGCCCGGCGACTTTCGAGGCGTGGCAGGATGCCAACACTTGGGAGAGCCTTCAGCCGCAGGAGAGCCTCCCTTCTGCCACCGACGGCACGCCGGTCAAGCCGCACACCGGCTCCATCGCGTGGAGCGTTTTTCGCCAGCGTTGGGTGACAATCTTCGTGCAAAGCTTCGGTCACCCCTCCGCGCTGGGCGAAGTCTGGTATGCGGAAGCCAACGCGCCAACCGGCCCTTGGGGACCCGCGATCAAAGTCCTGACGCACGACAACTACACCTTTTACAATCCGCTCCTGCACCCGGAACTCACGCCGGATGGCTCGCCGATCCTTCTCTTCGAGGGAACGTTCACCGCCGAGTTCGCCGATCACGCCAGCCCCGTGCCCCGCTACAACTACAACCAAATCCTCTACCGCCTCGACCTCGACGCCCCAGCCCTCGCCCTGACCCACGGGACTTCCGCGCAGCCGTGACGCTTCGGAGCCACTCAACGGCCGTAGAATGCGCCGATTTGTTCGAAGACGAAGTGCTGCTGCTCTTCGCTTAGCTCGGGAAAGATGGGCAGGGCGAGCGACTCGCGAGAGGCGCGTTCGGCCTCGGGGAAATCGCCCTCTCGATAGCCGAGGTCGCGGAAACATTCCTGCTGATGGAGGCCAAGTGGGTAGTAAATCTCCGTGCACACACCCCGCTCCTGTAAATACTGGCGCAACTCGTTGCGGCGAGGCGCACGGACAACGAACTGGTTGTAGATGTGGTGATCGCCCACCCCAGTTCCGGCCCAAGGTTCCACCGGCAGCTTCAGGACGGAATCCAACCCCTTCGCTTGGAATGCGCGGCGATAGCAGGCGGCGCGCTCCGCACGCCCGCGGCTCCATTCGCCAAGGTGCGGGAGCTTCACGTTGAGCACTGCTGCCTGCATAGCGTCGAGCCGGAAATTGCCGCCAATCCACCGATGATAGTAACGCGGTTCCATCCCGTGATTGCGCAGCGACCGCACCCTGGCGGCGAGTTCAGCATCGCGGCAGGTGACCATCCCGGCATCGCCGAAAGCGCCGAGATTTTTCGTGGGGTAAAAAGAGTACCAGCCGCCGAGGCCCATCGCCCCTGCCCCGCCGCGTGCATGCCGCGCCCCGATGGCTTGGGCCGCGTCTTCCAGCACCGGCACACCGTATTCTTCACCGAGCTTCAGGATGCCGTCCATGTCCGCGCAGCAGCCAAAAAGATGCACCGGGATGATTGCCTTCACCCGGTCCGTCCTGGCCAGCACCGCCGCGAGCGATGCGCACGAGAGATTGTACGTCGCCGGATCAATATCGGCGAAAACCGGACGCGCGCCGAGCCGTGCGATACACCCGGCGGTGGCGAAAAAAGTGTACGGCGACGTGACCACCACATCGCCCGGCCCAATCCCCAGCGCCATCAGCAACACCAATTGCGCATCCGTTCCCGACGAAACGCCAATGGCGTGCGCCGCTCCCGTGTACTGCTCCACCGCGCGCTCGAGCGCCTCCACCTCCGGTCCGAGGATCAGATGCTGCGAATCTGCGACCCGCTCCATCGCAGTCAACAGTTCGGCTTTGAGCGGCGCGTACGCTTTCTGAAGATCGAGCAACGGCACGTGCATCCGCCAAATTGCCGGGCGGCTCGGCGATGATCAATCCGTTCTTGCGCTCGAGGAGCGAAGCCGGTGGCGCCTAAGCGGCAGCGTGCGCCTGCCGTTTGCGAAGAAGCTGAGACTCGATTTTGCCGAGCGGCAGCGTGTTGATCACGTCGGCCCGGGTCAGCCACCCTTTGCGCGCGGCGCCGACACCGAGGAAGAGGTTCTGCAGGGCCGCGGTACTGTGCGCGTCGGGATTGATCACACATTTCACCCCTTTTTGCCGCGCCAGCGGCCACCAGCGCCAATCCATGTCGAGCCGCTTGGGGCTGGCGTTTAGCTCAATGAATGTGCCGGTCGCCGCCGCGGCTTCGATGACTGCCGGCACATTGACCGCATAGCCTTCCCGCGTCAGCAGTAAACGACCGGTGAGATGCGCCAGAAACGTGATGTGCGGATTGCTGATGGCCCGAACGATGCGCCTGGTCATCTCGGCTTCGGGCATGGTGAAGGAAGCGTGAATGGAGGCGACTACGTAGTCGAGTTGCGCGAGGACCTCATCTGGGAAATCGAGCGATCCGTCTTTCAGGATGTCGCACTCGACTCCAGCAAAGATCCTGAAGTCCGGGCCGAAGCTCCGGTTCAATTCGCGAATTGCGCTGAGCTGTGCCAGCAACTGCTCCACGGAAAGGCCATGCGCCTGGATCGAGCTGCGCGAGTGATCGGCGATGCCGAGATACTGCAAACCCAGCTCGCGCGCGGCTTCGGCCATCTCCAGCAGAGTGTTGCGCCCGTCGCTCGCGACCGTGTGATTGTGGAATGTCCCGCGCAGGTTTTCCAGTTCGATCAAGGCCGGCAGGCGATGCTCTTCGGCGGCGGCGATCTCGCCTCGGTCTTCGCGGAGTTCCGGTGCGATGTAATCGAGCCCAAGCGCCCCGTGCAGGTCGTGCTCGGTGTAAACCTCGGGAATCGGGCGCGCTTCGGCCCGCGCCTTTTTGCCGTCGGGCGGGGGCGGCAGGGCTTCGAGCCGGTATTCATTCAGCGTCCAGCCGTGCGCGAGGGCCCGGTTGCGGATGGCGATGTTATGCTCTTTCGAGCCGGTGAAGTAGGCGAGTGCAAAGGGGTATTGTGCGTTGGTGACCACGCGCAGATCGGCCTGGATGCCGCTCTTCAGCCGCACGCTCGATTTAGTCGGCCCTTTCACCAGGACGCTCTCCACGAGCGGATGCGTCACGAAAAAATCTGAGACTAGGTCCGGCGTCCTGGTTGCGACGATGTAATCCAAGTCGCGCACCACCTCCTTGCGCCGCCGATAGGAGCCGGCGAGCGAGACCTGCGAGACATCGGGCAACTCGGCCAATTCGGCGCGCAACAACTCCGCCCCTGCCGCCACATCGCCAAAGCGAAAGGCGCCAGCGTGTTTCGAGCGATCCTCGATGGCTTTCAGGATGTTCTCGCTCGTCTTCTTCCCGAACCCCGCCAGCGTGCTCAGCTTTTCCGCCTTGATGGCGGCCTCGAGTTCGGCCACCGAAGTGACGCCGAGTTGCTCCCACAGAATCTTGATTTTCTTGGGTCCGAGCCCCTGCAATTCGAAGATCTCGAACAAACCGGGCGGAAACTCCGCCGCCAGCTCCTTGAAGTACTGCACCTCTCCCGTTTGGCAGAGTTCCGTGACTTTTTCGGCAAGCGCTTTGCCGACGCCGGCAATCGCCGTCAAAGTCCCTTCTGCGACTGCCTTCCCGAAGTCACCGGTAAAGGTTTCCAGCGCGCGCGCCGCATTGGTGTAAGCACGGATTTTGAAGACGTTCTCGCCTTTCAGTTCCAGGAGACGCGCCGTCGTTTCGAGGGCGTCCACGACTTGTTCCTTGGTGGCGTGCATGTTGAGGACTTAAGCAGAGCGACGGGAAAAAAGGAAGGAGCGGCCGAGCGCCGCGGCCAGCCGCGCCGGCAGGAAGTGCTACAGTTCAGCTTCCGCCAGCGCTTCGGCGGGATAGGTCCAGATTTCGCTCAGGGTAGGGTGGTAATGCGGCACCTGCGCGAGTTGCCCGGCGGTCGCTTTGAAAGCCATGGCGACGACGATTTCGTGGATGAGTTCCGAGGCGTTCGGAGCCGATCACGGTGCCTCCGATGATGCGGCGGGTGGCGCTTTCCGCGATGAGCTTGACGAAGCCCGCGGTCTCGCCGCGCACCATCGCCTTGCCATGATCGGCAAAGGGATAGCTGGCTTCGACAAAGGAGAGCCCCATCTGGGCCGCTTCCGCCGTGGTGAGACCGACGGAGGCGACTTCCGGGTGCGAAAAGACGACGTACAGCTTGAGCGCATAGTCCATCGACTCCAGTTCTTCGCGACTGGCGGTGAGCAAACGCGCGGCGTTGCGCGCGGCCAGTTCGCCTTGCTGAATCGCGAGGTGGACGACTTCATACGGTCCGCACGCGTCGCCCGCGGCGAAGATGTGGGGGACGCTGGACTGCTGCGCACAAGAGATTTCCACGGTGCCGCGCGGCGAGGTCTTCACGCCGGCGTTGGCCAACGCGAGGCTTTCGGTCGCTGGGCGGCGGCCGAGCGCATAGACGATTTCTTCCGCTTCGATAGCCAGCTCCGCCCCCGCCTGGCGCAGGCAGACCCGCTTCCCAGTCGCGGTCTTTTCCACGCGGAGCAACTCTGTCCCCGTTAAGACCTGCACCCCGTGACTCGACAGGGCGGCGGCTAATGCGCTGGAAACGTCCGGATCCATTTCCTTCACCAGGCACGGCCCGCGTTGCACGAGCGTCACCTTGCGCCCGACGCCGCGATAGAAGCTGGCGAGTTCGACGGCGATGGCGCCTCCGCCGAGCACGATGACCGAGGCGGGCAAGTGATCGGCCTCCAGGACTTCATCGCTCGTGAGGCAGCCAGTTTCGGACAGGCCGGGGATGTCCACGCAGTTGATTTGCGAGCCGGTGGCGATGAGAAAGGTGCGGCCGCGCACGGTGGTCGAGCCACCTTCCGTCAACGCCACTTCGAGAGTCTGCGGATCGGCGAAATGCGCCATGCCGCGCAGGAAGGTGAATTTGCCCTGCTCCAACTGTTCGCGCCGGTAGCTGGCGAAGTCGGCAATGAGCCGGCGCTTGCGCTCGCGAATCGCGCCCCCGTCGGCTCCGTGAAACTCCGCGCGCAAGCCAAATTCCGCGGCGCGCTGAATCGTCTCGGCGCGACGCGCGGATTCCAACAGCGTTTTGCTGGGCATGCAGCCGCGCAGGATGCAGAGGCCGCCGACTTCCACGCCCCCTTCGATGACGATTGTCTTCAGCCCGGCGCGGCACGCGGCGACGGCACCCGCGTAACCGGCGCTGCCACCGCCGATGACGACAAAATCGAAGAGTTTCGCGCTCATGGCCCAAGCCGATTCACGTCCACCGCGAAGACCTTGAAAAAGAGATTGGTGTAAACCGGCAGCAGGTACGGCACCGCACCATTGGGGTTTTCGTTTAGCTGGAAGGCGAGGCAATTCGGCGTTGGCCGGAAGCCGAGCAAAGTGGCGGCCGGAGCAGTCATCCGCTCGGCTTCATCGGCGACGACATACGCCACCTGGCGCTCGCGGAGAATGGCGGGCGTGATGGGGTGGGCGGGGTCGAGCGGATCGAGAAAGAGCCGCGCCGCGGCGACGATGCCGGGCAAGCTTTCATGCGAGCTGCCGGCGACTCCCGGCTGGCCCGACCAGTAGGCCAGGAGCGGCGACGCCCAATAGGTGGCGATAAAGGGCTGCGGCCAGTCGGCCTTGGAGATGCTGGGCCGCATCGCGCAACAGCACGCGCTCGCGGCGTCGCGAGATGGCCTTGTCACAGGAGGCGTCATCAGGAAACAAAGCCGCCTCCCAGGCCTGCGCGACCGGATACAACGCCAGGAGGAAGAGCGGCGCGGCGATCCAAACGCGGCGCAGGGCGGCGATCTGCCACGGCAGGGAAAGGCAGAAAACCAGGCCGAAGTAGTAGAACCAACGGATTTGCCAGCAGGTCAAAACGAACGTGAGCAGACCCAGTGAAAGCCAGATCCAGGCACGCTGGTCTTGCAACACGGCCGCCGCGCCGAGCAGCAGGGGCGCGGCCAAGCAAAGCCAGCCAAGTCCCTGCGGAAACGAGGGATCCCACGGCGAAAGATGGCGCAGCTCGCTGATGGTCTTCGACCATGCGGGGAAGTAGCGCATGACTTCGGGCGGCAGCGCCTCAAACGGCCAGCCCTCCACGAGCAACGCGGCGGCGAGCAGCGCCAGGATGCCACCGGCCTCCCAAAGACGCGCACGCGAGCGCAAGGAGGCGCGGGCGAAGATCAGCAGAAAAACAGCGGTGGCGAGCAGGAGAATCGAGGGCTCGTACAGCGAAACCCAGAGCGCCATGCCCCACGCCAGACCCGTGGCGGCGCCCCATCGGCCACGCCCTTTTTCTCCGATCAGGTCAGGGCTGGGTCGCCTTATCCAGAGCATGGCCTCGCCGGCGAGCGCCACCGTGAGCAGCGCCATCAGGAGCGACTGGTGATCGGGCCGGCCGAGCTGCGTACCGTCCGCGAGGATGGGGCTGACGGCGAAGAGCATCGCAGGGGCGAGCGCCGCGCACCAGCGCAGGCCGGCGCCGTTTTTGGTGAAGTCATCACCGCTCGCCAACTCACGGGTCATTCGCCAGCCCCAGTAGCCCAAGAAAACCGTGGTCAGTGCACCGAGCAACGGTGAAACAAGCGCGCCCGCGAGATCACCTGTTTGCGCCGCGAGCAAGCTTGTCCGGCCTGAGGACGAGTGGGCGAAGCAGAAATCGAGCAGGCGCTTAAGAAAGAAGATCAGGTAATCGAAAGGCGCGGAGGCATGGGAGTGCACGCCGTACGGGAAGTTCTCAAAGGAGTGATGCCGAATGATCGTCCCCGGATGTTGCGCGATTTCCCGCACCCGAGTCATGCGGGAGTAGCAATCGTCATCCACGAAGTAGATGCGACCGTCAATGAATGTGTCTCGCAACGAGTAACAGCGGCAGACGAACGCGCCCGCACCCAAGGCGAGTCCAAGGAGGACCAGCAGGAGGCGCCTCGCGAGGGTCATGCGACGGAGAAAGCGCGGCCACTGGAGCGCGCCCGCTCTTTCAAGGAGCGGCTAATGCCGGGTGGAGACTTGCACGGCGTACGAATTTTGCAGGACGTCGCGCACGCGCTCGCCCGGCACGATCCGGGGCGTCTGGTAATCGACATTCCCGTCTTTGCCGATGATGACCATATTCATGTCTTCCTTCGCGCCATAAGCGGCGGCGACATTTGCGCCATTGTTGGCGACGGTGAACGGGAGGTTCGAGTGCACCGGTCCCCCACTGCCATCCTTGAAAGCCGCGATGAAAACCGTCTGACGGCTGGCAAATTCCGTGTAGAAGTTATCGAGCGCGAAGAGCTGTTTGCGGAACGCTTTCGTCCGCGGCGAATCCGCAATGATGAGCACCACGGCCTGCCCGCGCAGCGCTCGCAGGCTGCGCACATGGGCGCCTTGGAACCCGAAATCGGGCGCCAGGCGCACCATCGGGTGAACCGGCGGGAGCGGCGTGAGATCCGCCCGTGGCGAGAGGTCCTTTTGGTGTGCGCAGCCGCTGAGCGCGACGAGCAGAAAAAGAAAATAGCGTGGGTTTTGGAGCATAGTCAGACTTTCATGATATCCGTTTCCTTGGCGAGGAAAGCTTCATCGATCCGCTTCACAAACTGATCCGTCAGCTTCTGGATCTCGCCCTCCTGCCGCTCGAGATCATCCTCACCGATTTTGCCCTCCTTTTGCAGCTTTTTCATCGTCTCCATCCCTTCACGCCGTGCCGAGCGGACTCTCACCCGGACCTCTTCCGACATTTGCTTGATCCCCTTGACCAAATCGCGGCGGCGCTCTTCGGTCAGCGGTGGAATTGGCAGCCGGATGATCTTTCCATCGGTGATGGGATTGATGCCCAGCTTGGATTCCTTGATCGCCTTCTCGATGTCTTTGGTCGTCGAGCCGTCAAAGGGCTGGACGACCAGCAGGCGCGGTTCGGGCGTGGAAATGACCGCCAGTTGCTTCAGTTTCATCGGAGTGCCGTACGCCTCAACGTCGATATTTTCGACCAGGGCGGGCGAAGCCTTGCCGGTCCGCACGGAAGAAAACTCGTGCGTCATGTATTCGAAGGCCTTTTCCATGGCCGCCTCGGTTTCGAGCAAAATGTCATCTGGATCCATAGCTAAGAAAGGTTAATCGCCATTCACCAGCGTGCCCACTTTGGCGCCGAGCACCGCATTTTTGATGTTATCCGGCGTCATCATGTCAAAGACGAGGATGGGCACCTTGTTGTCCATGCACAGCGAAAAAGCTGTGGAATCCATGACTTGCAGCCGCCGCGAGAGCGCCTCGCTATACGAGATGCGATCAAACTTGGTCGCCGCCGGATTCTTAAAGGGATCCTCCGTGTAAATGCCATCCACTTTCGTCGCCTTCAAGATCACCTCCGCCCCGATCTCGCTCGCCCGCAGCGCCGCGGTCGTATCCGTGGAAAAAAAGGGATTCCCGGTGCCCGCGACGAAGATGACGACGCGTCCCAGTTCGAGGTGCCGCATGGCGCGCCGCCGAATGAACGGCTCAGCGACGCTTTGGATCGGAATCGCGGTCTGCACCCGCGTCGGGATGCCAATGCTCTCGAGCGCGCTTTGCAAAGCGAGGCCGTTGATCACCGTCGCCAGCATGCCCATGTAATCAGCCGTGGTCCGTTCCATGCCGCGATGGCTGGCGGAGAGACCGCGCCAGATGTTGCCGCCGCCAATGACGATGGCCGTCTCCACACCCATGGCATGCACATCCTTGATCTGCTGCGCGATCTGCTGGGCGATCTGCGGCGAAATCGTCTCGGCTGTCCCCGGCGTTTTCAGCGCTTCCCCACTCACCTTCAAGACGATCCGCCGGTACTTGGGCTGCGGAACCTCGGGCGAAAAAATGGCGCTGGTCGGGGTCGTGGACATCGCGGGCTGAAAGGAATACGCCAGCCGCGCGGCATAGGAAGAAAATTCCCCGGCCAGTGAGCGGATCCGACCCTGCGGCGCAGCGCGGTCAGGCGGCGGCGTGGCGCGGCGTGCCGAAAGGGGCATTCACCACGCCAACGGGTTCGGGCAGAGCGACGGGGAGGATCCCCTCACGGCGCGCGAGCAGGTCGAGCGTGTGGATGGCATCGGTTGCGGTCTCCGCCAGCGCGTGCATCTGCTGGACGAAATGCGCATCGATGTCGAAGGCGGTCTGCAGTTGCGCCTTGAGATGCCGGAGCTGTTCGCGCTGGCACTCCAGGGTCGAGCGAACGTCCGCGCAAAAGTCGGTGACGTACGTCTGCAAGCGGGTCTCGCCGGTGGTGAGCGGCGCGGTCGCGAAGCGCGGCTGCACTTCTTCGTGGACGATTTGCAGCAGCGCCAGGCGCGACTTGTTCGAGAGACGCCGCACCTTCTCCTTTTGCTCGATCGGCAGCACGCGGCCCTCGCCAAAGAGCCGGCGCTGCAAGGTCTCCCGCGAGCGGAAAAGCAGCCAATCGACGAGGGTACGCGCGACCGGCAGGCGCTCGGCAGGAATGGTCACGAGATACGGGTCGATGCTCTCGCTTTCGCGCAGCGCGGAGAGCGCGCCAGCGGCGACGTGCGACAGCGATAGGCCCACCTTTTGCAAGTCGTTCACCATCGCAGGCGTCGGATCCACGCCGCCAAATGGCGTGGCCAGGACCGCTTGCAACCGCGTGCGCGTGGCGGTGGCGATCGTCAGCGCGGTGTGCACGACCAGGGGCGCCCAATAGTGCTCTTCAAGCGCCTTCAAACTGTCGGGCGAGCCGTACCAACGGTCGAGCGTCTGCCGCATTTCTTCCGCCAGGGTGGTTGATTCCGTTTCCGCGAAAGCCCGGCTGGCGAGCCCTTCCTCGGCACGCGTCTTGCGAAAGGCCGCTTCCCAATCGAGCGCCAGCAGCCGATCCGTCGCGGCGATCTTTTCGCTCAACAGGGCGAGCTTCGTTCCCAGTTCCTCGTGGCGCGTGAAGACCTCCTGCAATTCCTGGCCGCCGATCATCTCGTGCGCCTCACCGCAGAGCAGACGCGCCTGGCGCAGGCTGTCGCGCATGAACTCCTGAGTGTAATCATTGCTGTTCAGATAGTCGGTCAAGTCCCGCACGAAGGCGTCGAAGCGGCTTGCGGTCTCGTGGGGATCGGCGTGAGGCGAGGAAGGCAGCGCTCCAGCGCCAGATTCCACGGCATGGTGCGTGGTCATCTGGTGCGACGCGGAATTGAGCAAATCCAGCGCGTGGATGCGCACCCGTCCCTGCTCATAAGCACGCCGCAACGGGCCGGCCATCGACAGCGTCGTGAAAGCCTCCACGATCTCCTCGGGATGCAGGCTCTCCGCGCTCGGCCGCAATTGGCCATCTGCCTGGAGGTCGCGCTTGCTCGAGTCCAGATTGACGACGAGGAAAATGCGGGAGAAGAGATCAAGCAGTTGGTTGAATTCCTCGAAGACCTGCTCCAGGAAAAGATTGTCGGTTTTCACCACGAAAACCGCGCACGCGGCGCTGTTGCGAAACTCGCGCGTCAGGGTGTCGTACCCGAAATTCATGCGCTGAATAGAGCCCCGGTGTATCGACGAGGACCGTGCTCGACTTGGCGAGGCTCGGCACCGGCAGCTTCACATCAATCCGCCGGATCGCCTCGGGCAGATCGGTCAGCGGATCAAACGGCACCTGCCGCTGCTCGGCTTCGCGAATCTGCTGCGCGAGCGCCAGGTGGCTGTCCGCCATGACGCCCTTGAGAATTTCGCTGTCGGTGAAAATGGATTCGCGTCCGTTGTAGCGCGTCACGGATATGCGCCTCTTTTCCGCGTGCTGCACATACACCAGACATGGGTAGCCCGGCAGCGACGTCACCTCGCTCACATATGTACCGCTCAGGGCATTCATCAGCGTCGATTTACCGCTTTTGAGCGGACCGAAAATGAGCAGGTAGGCCTGCTGACTTTGGAGCTTTTCGATGAGCGAGCGGAAGCGGGCGCGCAGATCGTTAGTGGCGGCGAGAGGGCCGGCGAGTGCGTCATCGGACCCGCGCGTGGCCAGCTCGGCGGCAGTGGCCCCGAGTGCTGCGGGCATGGTGGCCAGGGCTTCCGAGCACGCCTCGCAAAAGGTGGAGATGCCAGTTTTCATAAGCGGTGTGGCTGAAGGGGGACACAGGAGCTTGCGTCGCCGAATGCGGTGAGGTCAACGCCGAAATCAATCTGTGGGAGAAATCTTCGCCTTCGGAGGGAGGCAAACACAACGGGTGGTGGGTTGCTGCCCAAAAGCCATTCAGACGCTTTAGGCGATCAGCAGTTGCTATCCCCGCCGGGTGAGGCATAGTCCCGCCCCATTTTTTTGTAGCCATGCCTTTCCAAGCTCTCGGTCTCGAACCCCGCATCCTTTCCGCTCTCCAGGAGGCGGGCTACACCGAACCGACTCCCATTCAAGCGGCGGCCATTCCAAAGATTCTCTCCGGCAAGGACGTCATCGGCATCGCCCAGACTGGGACCGGCAAAACGGCCGCCTTTGTCCTGCCGATGCTCCAATTGCTGGCCGGGCGTTCACCGGGCGCAGCGGGGCGCCGGACGCGCACGCTGGTGCTGGCGCCCACGCGCGAACTGGCGGTCCAGATCGAGGAGAATGTGCGCGCTTACGCACGGCATATGCCTTTCCGCATGGCCACTGTCTTTGGCGGCGTGGGCGAGCGCCCACAGATTCAAGCGCTGCGGGACAAGGTGGAAATCGTCATTGCCTGCCCGGGCCGTTTGCTCGATCTCATGCAGCAGCGGCATGCCGACTTCACCGGACTGGAATTTCTGGTGCTCGATGAGGCGGACCGCATGCTCGACATGGGCTTCCTGCCTGACATCCGCCGCATCGTTAGACAGCTCCCCCGGCAGCGGCAAACGCTGCTCTTTTCCGCCACGCTTTCGCCGGAGATCGAGAAGCTGACGCACGAGTTTCTCAACAGCCCGGCCACGGTGCAAGTGGGCCGCCGCTCGAATCCCGCCGAGACAGTGACGCAGGTCGCCTACGAAGTGCCGAAGCATCTGAAGCTCTCCCTGCTCGTCGCGCTGCTCAAAGATCAGGCGCTCGACTCGCGTCCTCGTCTTCTCCCGCACCAAGCACGGCGCGGATCGCATCGCCCGCAAGCTCGAGGCGAGTGCCATCAAGAGTGCCACGCTCCACTCGAATCGCACACAGAACCAGCGGCTGCGGGCGCTCACCTGCTTTCAAGGCCGGCGAAGTGCGGGTGCTGGTGGCGACCGACATCGCGGCGCGCGGCATCGATGTGGACGGCATCTCGCACGTCATCAACTACGATTTCCCGATGACCAATGAGGATTACGTTCACCGGATCGGCCGCACGGGCCGCGCCAACGCGGTCGGCGACGCGCTCAGCTTTGTCTGCCCGGATGAACACGGCGATTTGCGTTCCCTGGAGCGCTTCATCGGACGCGGCCTGCCGCGCAAACGCCTTGAACATTTCGATTACAACGCCGCCGCCGCCCCGGAACCGCCAGCTCCGCCCCGCGGGCCTCGGCAGGTCCGCGGCTCCGGCCGGGGCGACGCTGGCATGCGCCAAAATCGCAACGGCGGCGGGCGCCGGGACAGCGGCAGCCGCCCGACGAGCGGACGCAATGAACCGCGCTCGTCCGCCCGGTTCAACCGAGCGTAAAGGCTTCCTCCACGAGTTGTCGCTGCTCCTGTTTGTGAACCCCGAGTGAGCCGACGGCGGGGCTCGCGCTGGCGTTCCGGCCGGCGTAAGCCACCGGGCGATCGTTGAACAGCCGGCGCAGGCGCGGCTCGATGAAACTCCAGGCACCCATGTTCTGCGATTCTTCCTGGCACCAGACGATCGTCTTTGCCTTTGGACTCTCCGCGGCGACCGCTTGAATCGCCTTCTCGTCCAGCGGGTAAAGCTGCTCGATCCGAATGATCGCCGCGTCGGTGTTGTCCTTCTCCTCACGATACCTGAGCAGGTCGTAATAGACCTTGCCGCTACAGAAGATCAGGCGGGTCGCCTCCTTGCCTTTGGACGGCATCGGACCGGGCAGGATTTCGCGAAAACGCGCTTGCGTAAAATCCTCGACCCGCGCCACGCACTCCGGCGCCCGCAGCAGGCTCTTCGGGGTCATCAAGACGAGCGGCTTGCGGAAGGCGCGCTTCATCTGCCGGCGGAGCAGCGTGAAAGTATTGCGCCGGCGTGGTGACGTTGCAGACCTGCATGTTGTCCTCCGCGCAAAGCTGGAGAAAACGCTCCAGCCGCCCGCTGGAATGCTCCGGCCCCTGGCCTTCATACCCGTGCGGCAGGAGCAGGACGATGCCGCTCGGGCGCTGCCATTTCGATTCCGCCGAGGCGATGAACTGATCAATAATGACCTGCGCCCCATTGGAAAAATCGCCAAATTGCGCCTCCCACATGCAGAGCAACTGCGGGTAATTGAGCGAGTAACCGTAGTCAAAGCCGAGCACCGCGTTCTCGCTCAGGAGCGAGTTGTACACGCAGAAACGCGCCTGCTCCGGCGCCAGCTTTTGCAGGGGGATGTAGCGCGCGCGCGTCTGCTCGTCGTAAAGGACGGAGTGCCGCTGCGAAAAGGTGCCGCGGCGCGAATCCTGGCCCGAGAGCCGCACCGGCATCCCTTCGATCAGCAGCGAACCCCACGCCAGCGCCTCGGCATACGACCAGTCAAATGGCCCGCCGCTTTCCACACCGCCCGCCGCTTCTCGAGAAAGAATTTCTTGAGCCGCGGCATGGATGTGAAATTCTCCGGCAATGTCGTCAGCGCCGGCGCACACTGCGTCGAGCATCTCCCGCGTGATCGCCGTCTCCACCGGAGCATGGCATAAGGCGGCTGGAAGTCGGCAGTGGACTCCGGCGAAACTGATTCAGCGTCTTATTCGCCTCCGCTGCTCTTCACCTCGGCGAAAGCCGCTTCGTAGCCGCTCCTCGACTTCCTTGGTGAGCGCCTGCCCGTCTTCGTCCGTCAGCACGCCGGTCTCGATCAGCCGCTCGCGAAAGATCGTCGCCGACCGACGGGATGCGCGCCGATCTCCGCATACATCAGCGGCTGGGTGAACAGCGGTTCGTCCGCTTCATTGTGCCCGTACCGGCGGTAGCAGTAGATATCGATCGACCACGTCGCCTTGAAGGTCTGCCGAAATTCCAGCGCCAGTTCGGCGACAAAACCGAACCGCGAGAGGATCGTCGCCATTCACATGGAAAACCGGCGCCTCGATCATCTTCGCCACGTCCGTGCAATAGCGTGACGAACGCGCATCCGCCGGCAGCGTGGTAAAGCCGATCTGATTATTCACCACCAGATGGACCGTGCCGCCGATCCGGTAGCCGGGGAGCTGTGACATGTTAAGCGTCTCCGCGACGATCCCCTGGCCGGCAAAAGCCGCGTCGCCATGGATGAGCACGGGCAGAACCTGCGTGCGTTGCTCGGTGTCGCTCGCGAACGCGTTGCCGGGCGCGGGCCATTCCCTTCACCACCGGGTTGACCGCCTCCAAGATGGCTCGGGTTCGCCGAGAGGCGGATCTCGACTTCATAGCCCGGCACGACCTCGCGTTTGGTCACGTAGCCGAGGTGATACTTCACGTCGCCATCGCCGCTCACCATGTCGGGCATGAAATTCTCGGAGAACTCCGCAAACATCACCCGAAGCGACTTTTGCAGAAATTCGCTGATGACGCTGAGGCGTCCGCGATGCGCCATGCCCATGCAGATCTCTTTGACCCCGTAGGTGGGGCAATTCTCCAGCAGGCCGTAAAGCGCCGCCAGCAACGACTCGCCGCCCTCGATGGAGAAGCGCTTCTGGCCGACATAACGCGTGTGCAGGAAGTGCTCGAAGCTCTCGACGTTGAGGAGTTGCCGGAGCATCCGCCGCTGCGTCTCCACGGGCAGCGGCGGTTGTTCCGTGCGCGCCTCGAGCTTTTGCGAACCCAGTTGCGCACGCGCGGATTTTGGATGTGGATAAACTCAGCGCCGATCGGGCCGCAATAGATCTTCTCCAGCGCGGCGATCATCTCGCGCAACTTCATGCGCGCTCCGCCCCGGTAGAACTTCGAGGAGACGGTGAGATCGAGGTCCTTCTCCGAAAAGCCGAGCTCCCGCAGGCGAAAGCAGTGGATTCTCCGGGCGCACGCGCGCCAGCGGATCAAGATTCGCAATGGTGTGGCCCAAGCGTGCGGTAGGCATAAACCAGCCCATCCACTCGCGTCTGGAGCGAAGTTTCCGCGCCATCTTTCGCCGCCCCGTTGGACGCCGAGCCGTTCGCACCGCCACTCGGGCGCGCGTTCCCCAATTCAAATCCCTCGAAGAAGGCCGCCCAGTTTGCGTCCACGCTCGCCGGGTTCGTGCGCCACTGCTCGTAGTTTTGATCGATGAGGTCCGCGTTCTGCCGCGTCGCGAGTGAAATAGCCATGGTCAGGTAAATCGGGAGGGGAAGATAAGCGCGCCCCCGCCAAACGCGAAACGGTTTTCACCGATCTCCGGCACCGCGTCTGAGGTCAAAACCCCTGAGTATTTAGAGATATTGATAGCCTCCATGTATTTTCGGAACTCTTTTGTGGGTTGCTCCGAATTGGCGCCTGGGGCCGTCGTCTGGCTCGTGTGATCGGCGGGCGTATTTTCGGTCATTTCGGAACTCTTTTGGGATAGCTGGAATCCGGCGGCTCGTGAGTCGGGAGGCGATCGGCTGAGCCAGATGGTCGTTTGGGCGCAGTTTCGATTATTTCGGAACTCTTTTGCAGATTGCTGGAGACTAGCTTTGAAGCGGCGGTTTTCGGGGACTGTGTTCGTCCAAGCTGCGTGATCGTTCGGGCGGACCCTCGGCCTCTTGGCGGACTTTCGGTCATTTCGGAACTCTCTGGAAGGTGGCGGAGAGATGACAAAGAATTGAGACCTGCAAACCTTTTGCTGGGACGGTGGGATTGATATTCCACACTTCCTGAGTTGTGCTTAACGAACAAACAGTCAGAGTGATTGGCCTTCACTGATAATCTTGCTAATATCTCGAAGCTGCTCCGAGAGTTGTGAGGGGCCTCGCCCGGCGAAAGGTTCCACGGATTCCCGGCAGCGAGCCACGCCTTTCTTGGAGGGGGTCCCGTATGGTTTCAGGCGACCGGCCGGAGGGCAGCATGTGTTTCACGCCGTCCATGCTACCACGGGTTTTACGAAAATTGGAAATTCACTCAAATTTTTTCTCGAATCTTTCTCCAAAGATTCAGCCCGGCCCCCCTTTCTATGTGAGCGGGACGCGCGAAGTGGTCTTTGGGGGATCTAACCTTATGGAGATACCTCTACCTGTGGCGCAGCGATGACTCACCAACAGGCGGGAGCGACGCTGACGATCGGGTCGAACATCACATCCACGAGAGTCCGTATGGCAACATCAGTGCCACCTCAACAGCGGTACCCTCAATGCCAACACGGTCGGCAAGACGATCTCGCTCAGCGGGGCCGGAAGCCGCTCAAACTTTCAGAACAATGGCACCTTGGTGGCGACGGCGGGCTTGGTAGGCTGGAATGGCTGGCATGTGACCAACGGCGGTGGCATCATGGAAAGCGGCCCTGAAAGTCACACTGTCTCTTCCGGTGCGTCCAAAGGAGGAACGTTGCCGGAAACGACGCTTGTGCTCTCACTACCCCGGAACCTTCAATCCCCAGCAAACCACCAACTATGAACTCTCCGTGTGAAGACGACTGTGATTGCCAATCGACGGTGGATCGCGTTTCTCGTACGCTTTCGGCTGGTCTGGCCCGTCGTGACTTTCTCCGATTACTCGGAGCCAGCGGCCTTGCGAGCCTCGCGCTGCGCCCTTCGGATTACGCCATGGCGGGTCCGTTCACCCGCGAGGATTTCGAGAATTTCGTTCCCAGCGATAAAAGGCTCACGTCCGAGTGGGTGAAGTCGCTCACGACGCGCGGGGAGCAGACAGTTTATCGGGGTACGGATTTGGAGAAAATCGGCATGCCCATCGGTGGCATCTGCGCAGGACAGCTCTATCTCGGCGGCGACGGCAAGCTCTGGCATTGGGATATCTTCAACCACGCTCTCGCGACCGGCGCTGAACATTACGCACATCCGATGCGACCGTCGTCACCCTTGGATCAAGGCTTTGCGCTGCGGGTGAAGACGGGTGGCAAGACCAATCAGCGGGCGATGGATGCGGGGCACTGGAAGGACGTTTCGTTTACAGGTGAATATCCGATTGGCTATGTGACCTATGCCGATGCCGATTGCCCGGTGAGCGTCAGCCTCGAAGCATTTTCTCCGTTCATTCCCTTGAATGTGGACGACTCATCGCTGCCCGCGACGGTGCTCCAATTTACCCTCAAGAATAACGGCACTGCGGAAGTGGAAGGCGAGCTGGCGGGCTGGCTGGAAAATGCGGTTTGTCTGCATAGCGCGCGGAAGCATCAAGGTGTCCGTCGGAATCGGGTGGTGCGCGAGCCAGAGTTAATCTTCCTCGCGTGTAGTGCGGAGGCTCGGCCAACCGCCCCGGAATCGAGCACACGACCGGATATCACCTTCGACGATTTTGAAACCGAGACCTACACCAACTGGACCGTGAAAGGCACGGCTTTTGGCAGTGGTCCAGTCGAGGCGGCTAAAATGCCAGCGTATCAGGGCGATGTAGGCGCCCAAGGCACAAGGCTGGCGGATAGTCACGCCACAGCTCCCGGGCATAGTGCCAGCGAAAAGGACGCAGCGACGGGCCGCTTGACCAGCCGTTCGTTTGTGATCGAGCGTCATTACATCTGCTTCCTCATTCGTGGCGGCAACCACGAGGGTAAGACCTGCATTAACCTGCTCGTGGATGGGAAGGTGATCTTATCGGCCACGGGTCCGAACGATAACCGCCTACAGCGCCGGAGCTGGGACGTGCGCCAGTGGGCGGGTCAGACAGCCAACTTCGAGATCGTGGACGAGTGGACTGGGAGCTGGGGAAACATCGGCGTGGATGACATTGTCTTTAGCGACCACCCAAGTGTTCCGCCAGGCCCGCTGGAGGAAGAGGAGGATTTCGGCACGATGGGGCTGGCGTTGCTCGACGCGCAACCGGACGACCTCGCCAATGCGTCGGTCGTCACAGAGGGTGTGCCGCCGGGTTCAACACCGTCCGCTGTCACGGAGACGGCGGCTAAAAACTTTGGTGAGAAACTTGTAGGGTTGCTGGCACGCAAGTTCAAGCTGGCGCCCAAGGAATCCGTCAAGGTGACTTTCCTAATAAGTTGGTTCATGCCGAACCTTAAGATGAACCGTCTGCCGCCGGGTCGTTTTTACGCAACAAAGTTTGACTCCGCTTACGCAGTCGCGTCTCACCTCGCTAAAAACTTTGACCGGCTCGTCGCGCAGACCAGGCTCTGGCACGACACCTGGCATGACTCGAGTCTGCCGCATTGGTTTTTGGAACGCACTTTTCTGAACATCTCGACCCTGGCGACCTCGACCTGCTTCCGATTCAGCGACGGACGCTTTTATAGTTGGGAAGGGGTCGGTTGCTGCAAAGGCACCTGTGGTCATGTCTGGCACTACGCTCAGGCCGTCGCGCGTCTGTATCCTGAGTTCGAGCGGCATCTGCGAGAGAAAGTGGACTTCGGTCTCGCGATGCAGCCGGATGGTGCCATTCATTTTCGCGGCGAGTTCAATAACATTCCAGCGATTGACGGGCAGGCGGGAGTCGTGCTCCGCTCTCTGCGGGAACACCAGATGTCGGCAGATGCGGAGTTTCTCAAGCGCAACTGGCCGCAGATCAGGAAAGCCACGGAATGGCTGATCGCCAAGGACGGCAATGGGGACGGACTGATCGAAAGCAATCAACACAACACGCTCGACACCGATTGGTATGGCAAGGTGGCGTGGCTGAGCGGGCTTTACCTTGCTGCACTACTCGCCGCCGAGACGATGGCGAAAGAAATGGGTGACCAGGAGTTCGCCGCGCGATGCCGGCTGATACTTGCGGCCGGACAGAGGAATCTTGTCACGCAATTGTTCGACGGCGAATACTTCGTGAACAAGGTGGACCCAAAGCATCTGGATGCGATCAATTCGGGAACGGGTTGCGAGATTGATCAAGTGATGGGGCAGAGCTGGGCCTTTCAAGTCGGCTTGCCCCGCGTCCTGCCCGAGCAGGAAACCCGCGCCGCGCTGCGTTCCCTCTGGCGCTACAACTTTTCTCCGGACGTGGGTGTCTATCGCCAAGCTTATCAGCAGGGTCGCTGGTACGCCATGCCCGGCGAGGCTGGGTTGCTCGGCTGCACCTTTCCGAGATCCGACTGGGATTATGCGCAGGCCAAGGGCAAAGGCCCGGACTGGGCGGCGGGTTACTTCAATGAGTGCCAGAACGGGTACGAGTATGAGGTCGCCGGCCACATGATCTGGGAAGGGATGGTCACCGAGGGACTGGCGATCACGCGTGCCGTGCATGACCGCTACCACGCCGCGCGCCGAAATCCCTGGAACGAAGTGGAATGTGGCGACCACTATGTCCGCAGCATGGCCAGTCACGGCATCTTCCTTGCCGCCTGCGGCTATGAATATCATGGGCCAAAAGGGCGCCTTGCTTTTGCACCGCGACTGACGCCGGAGGATTTTCGATCCGCCTTCACGGCCGCCGCCGGTTGGGGGACATTTGCCCAGCAGCGCACGGCCAGCAGTCAGAAACACCAGTTGGAACTGAAATATGGCGCACTGCGGCTGACGACCTTTGGGATCGCCCTGGAAGCCGGGAAGAAACTGCGTTCGGTCAATGTGCGGCGCGGAGATCAGCTTTTGACTGTTCAACCTCGGCAGGCCGAGTCGGCCGTCGAAATAGCGTTCAGCCAGCCGGTCGTGTTGCAGGCAAATGAGTCACTCCATTTGGATTGTGAACTCGACTAACGGGCGGAGGGAAGGTCTTCTTGGGAACGACGAATCGGCGTGAGAGCCGTTTCGATTGCCGCATGAGCCCCCCGAGCCCCCTTCCCGACCAGCCGCTGATTCGCGCGCGGAATATCGTGAAGAGTTACGGGGGCGTGCGGGCTTTGCGCGGCGTGGACATCGAGATTCGGCCCGGCGAGGTCCACGCCATCATGGGTGAAAACGGCGCGGGCAAATCGACCTTCGGCAAAATTCTCGCCGGGGCCGTCGCGGCGACCTCCGGCACGATGGAAGTGGACGGGCGCGAGGTGGCGATCCGCAATCCGGTAGATGCGCAGCGCCTCGGGATAGCGATCATTTTTCAGGAACTCGATTTGTTCCCGAACCTCACCGTGGCGGAGAACATCGCCATTCGGAACATCGCCTTTTCCGAGGGTCTGTGCGTGAGCCGCGAAAAACTGGCCGCGTTCTGCCGTCCGTTCCTCAAGCGCGTCGGCCTCGCGCTCGATCCTGCGACGCGGCTTGGCGACTTGCACATTGGGCACCAGCAGCTCGTCGCCATCGCCCGCGCTCTCTCAATGCACGCGCGCCTCATCGTGTTCGACGAGGCCACTTCCTCGCTCACTGACGAGCTGGTGGAAAATCTGTTCGGCGTTATCGCATCGCTGCGGGCCACGGGCGTCGCGTGCATTTACGTCTCGCACAAGATGGATGAAATTTTCCGTATTTGTGATCGCATCACCGTGTTGCGCGACGGCTGCTACGTGGACACCAAAGCAGCGAACGAAACGAACCACGCGGAACTCGTACGCATGATGATCGGCCACGAGCTGACCGGCCGCGAACGCTCCAGAAGTCATGCGACCGCCGACCCGGTGCTCGCCGTCGAGAAACTGGCGACAGCGCGCGTGCGCGATGTTTCTTTCACGCTGCATCGCGGCGAAGTCATCGGCCTCGCTGGTCTGGTGGGCTCCGGACGCGGTGAAATCGGACGCGCCCTTTTCGGCCTCACGCCGGTGCGTTCGGGCCGCATGGCAAAGCAGGGCCGGGACTTCCGCCCGCGCAGCCCCCAGGACGCGCGGCGCGGCGGCATCGGCCTCGTGCCGCGCGACCGCCAACGCGAAGGGCTGATGATGCAGATGAGCGTCCGCGAAAACGCCAGCCTCGCGATTCTCGGCCGTCTCAGCGTCGCGGGCGTCGTGCGACCGGCGCGCGAAGCCGCGGCTGGCGACCGCATCGCGGCGGCTACGCGGCTCAGCGCGGCCAGCCCGCATCTCGCGGTCAGCGCGCTTTCCGGCGGCAACCAGCAAAAGACGCTGCTCGGCCGCTGGCTGCTGCTCGATCCCGAAGTGCTCTTTCTCGATGACCCGACGCGCGGCGTCGATGTCGGCGCCAAGGAGGATATCTACGGACTCATCGAGCAGGAGGCGGCGAAGGGAAAAGGCATCCTGCTCGTCAGCTCCGAATTGCCCGAACTGCTGCGCTGCTGCGACCGCATCCTCGTCCTGAACCAAGGCCGGCAGGTCGCGATGATCGACGGCGCGGAGGCCACCTCAGAAAACATTCTTCACCACGCCACCGCCGCGGTCGGAAGACGGGGAGGCAACGGCGATGAAAGCGTTCGCCCTCCGCCATCGCGACCTGCTGCAGAGCCTCGGAGTCCTGCTCGCGATTTTCATCATCGCCGCCGTTTTCAGCCCGCGCGATCTGCGCAGCGGACAGCCGCTCTTTTTGCAGCCCGACAACCTCACCAACATGCTCCGGGTGACCGCGCCCGTGGCGCTCGTCGCGCTCGGCATGACCCTGGTCATTCTCACTGCGGGCATCGACCTCAGCGTCGGCTCCACGCTGGGACTTGCCGCCGTCGTGGCCGCACTCGCGCTGGCGCACTGGCATCTCGGCGTCGCCGCTTCGATCGCTCTCGCCGTTGCAGCCGGCGGACTGGTCGGCTTGCTCAACGGCTCGCTCGTCTCCCTGCTCCGCGTGCAGCCTTTCATCATTACGCTCGCCTCCATGATTGGCGTACGCGGCCTCACGCGCAGCCTGTGCAATAACGAAAACATCGGCCTCCGCACGGCGGGCGACGAGGCGGTGCGCTTCGTGGAAACGTTCGCGCAAAAGCCGGTGATGATCGGCCTCTTTATCATTCTTCGCCCTCGTCGCGGCGGCGCTTCTGCGCAGCACCGTGTTTGGCCGTTACGTCCGCGCCCTCGGCGACAACCCGACCGCTTCCCTTTACGCCGGTCTGCCCATCAAGCGCGTGCAACTCGCCGTTTACGCCATCACCGGACTGCTCGCCGGACTCGCCGGGGTCCTCACCGCCGCGCGCACCACGACCGGCAACCCGAACGACGGTATCGCTGCCGAGTTGGATGTCATCGCCGTGGTCGTCATGGGTGGCACCTCGCTTGCGGGCGGTCGCGGCAGCATCGCTGGCACGGTCATCGGCGCGCTCATCATCTGCATTCTGGCGAACATCCTGGGTTTGCGAAATGTGGACGCCAACACGCAGTTGATGCTCAAGGCCGGCATCATCGTCCTCGCCGTCGTGCTGCAACAACGCCGCACCGCCCGGTGACCACTAACCACTCCCCCATCAAGACAACCATGAACCGTCTAACCGTCCGCGCATTCCTCCCCCTCGTCACTGTGTGCCTGCTGGCCACGTTTTTGGGCGGCTGTGGAAAACCAGCCGCCAGCAATCAGCGTCTCGTTGTTTTTAGTCAATGTAACAACGCCGAGCCTTACCGCGCCGCGCAGAACAAGCGCTTCGAGGAACTCTTTTCCAGTCATCCCGACATCAAGTTCGTGATCTACGACGGTCAGGCCGACGCCTCAAAACAGATTTCGCAAATTGAGAATGCGATTCTCCAAAAGCCCGACTTGCTGATTGTCGCGCCCTTCGAGCGAAATGCGCTGACCGATGTAATGGGCCGGGCGGTCAGCGCCGGCATCCCCACGATTTGTCTCGAACGCGATATCGTGAAGCCGAACTACACCACTTATATCTCCAGCGACAACGTCGCCATCGGTCGCATGGCCGGGCAGTTCATCGTCGATCTTCTCAAGAAGAAATACGGCGAGCCGCGCGGGAAGATCGTCGAACTCACCGGCATGAGCGGCGTGCAGGGCGCGACTGACCGGCATCGCGGAGCATTCGAAATCCTGGATAAGTATCCCGGCATCAAGGTCGTCCACCAAGCCACTGCCAACTGGATGCAGGCGGAGGCGATGCCCCGCATGGAGGAAGCTCTTTCCGCCAATGCGGAGATCGACGTCGTCTATGCCCACAACGATCCCATGGCCTACGGCGCCTACCTGGCCGCCAAGGAAAAGAATCGCGCCAAAGACATCGCCTTTATCGGCGTGGATGGGTTGGCCAGCGAAGGTGCGAAGTATGTGCAGGACGGCGTCCTGGCTGCGACGTTTGAATACCCGCTCTGCGCGGACAAGGCGGTTGAGATCGGGCTCCAATTGCTGAATGACAAGGGCTTCAAGCCCGACAAGCAATACATCCTGGAATCAAGGGCCATCACCCGGAAGTAAACCGACTAACTCATCACCTTCCATGGACCTGCTTCAAATGCTCCCATCCCCTGCCCTTGTCGCCGCGTTGGTTTTCCTTTCACCTATCGCAGCCCATGCTGCCGAAACAGACATGGCCGGGTTCAAAACTTTCTGCACCGTCGGCAAGGAAGTCAGGCCGCTGAGTATTGAGAAGGAAGCGGAGCTTTTCCGCCATGATGGCAAAGGTTGCCTGACGCACATGTGGTTTGGCGGCTCGTTCAAGGAATACGACAAGACACGCATCCGCATTTACGTGGACGGGGAAGTGCAGCCGGGGATCGACATGAAACTGATGATGGGGCACGGCATCGGCTTCGCCGACCTCTCCGCACCTTGGGGCGTCGCGCGCCTCGGCAACACCGGCGGGGACAGCGGCCTATACAACACCTATCGCATCCCCTTTGGCAAGAGCATCCGGGTGACGGGGCAACTGGCCCCCGGCGCGGACAGAAATCCGCCGTTCTGGTGGATTATCCGCGGCACGGAAAACCTGTCCGTCGAACTTGGCGGCGTGCGGCTGCCCGACAATGCCCGCTTGCGGCTGCACAAGGTCGAAAACCTGCACACGAAACCGCTCGATGAGTTTGCGATGTGCGATGTGAAAGGCGACGGGGCGCTCTATCAGGTGACGATTGCGGGCAAGGGCGCGCACAAGCCGCGCCCGGACGAGAAGGACCGGTGGAAAGACCTCAGCTTCATGGAAGCCTGCATCCGCGCCTATATCGGCGGCGCCAGGGAACCGATGCTGCTGTCGTCCGGCCTCGAGGATTACTTCCTTGGCACCTATTATTTCAAGGACGGGCGCTACTACACGCCCGTCGCCGGACTCACCCATTTCGATAAGAAGGAGAACGAGTTCTCGGCCTACCGCTTTCACGAAGACGACCCGGTTTTCTTTAAGAACGGGTTGCGTCTCACCTGCCGGTGCGGGGAGGTACTCAACGGCAAACTGCTCCACGACCCGCCGGAGACCGACTACACCACCTACGCTTGGCTCTATGAGTGGTGAGCCGAAAAAGCCTATGCCAAATTCCAACTCTTAGCGACGCAGACGTCATTTTGCGCCCTTCCCAGCGAACGCGCCGGGATAGGACCATCGGCAGCACGAGGGCGCCGCAGGGCAGAGTGGCCTCAAGCCCAGCCCGCAGAACGCGACGAGCGGAGCAAACCAGCCAATTGAAAAGTTGAAGCGATTTCGACTCCATCCCCGAATGAGAAAACTCTAAAGACTCACACCCCTTCAGCCAACTCCAACTTCGCCAGTAAAAACCAAAATGCTGACAAACTCACTTGACTCCCTTCATAGAATTAGGCGTTGCGGACATGTTGATTTCAAGCGTCCGACTCTGCTGTAACCTTGATGACGCGATTGCGCTCGATAAGGAACGAGCGCATGTAGCGCTCGAGAAACAGAAAGTCAGCCATGCGGCGAAGAATACCGAGCGGTGGCTCGTAGGTGAACACGTCACGCATGATGGTGCCGCCGGACGGCGACTCAAAGTGATGATGATGCTCCATGCGGCGAAAGGCGCCGCGAAGCATGGCATCGGCGAAGTGAATCGGTCGCTCGAAAGCCGTGACGCGAACGGTAAGTGACTACCAGACGCCAAAATGCCGGGCACGCCAAGTAACCTCTTGGCCGGGGCCGATAAGACCGGACGTGACGCCCGTCACTGCACGCTCGCCTGTGCTGGAGTAGAGTTGGTGTGTAAGTCGATGCAACGGGCCAAGTCGAAGACGCGCTCAATCGGTGCCGCGATGAAAGTAGCGAGCTCAACGGCTGGCATCGTTCATTTGGCTTCATTCTCAGAGTGCGCGAGCAACGCCTAAGGCGTTGCGGCTGTGGTCGTTGAGGAATTCGATCTCGGAAAGTCTGATGTATGCAGTCGTGCCGTTTGGCATCTGTGCTTTGAGTAGGTGACGGAAGTCGAACGGCCCAGCGGGAGGTGGTGAACAATATCCGAGCAAGATAGCGCCACTGAGAACGACACCGGATTTCAGGTGGATATTGACGGGCTTGTCTTTGAGTTCGTTAATGTCAAATGGCGAGAATGGCACCTTTCGTTTGTCGCCGTTGATGCGGCGGGCCACGGCACCCCAAAGCGTGAAAAAGACAGCGAGTCCGGCAATGGCGCTTGCGATAGCTGCGACGGTGATGAGAAGTGGATAATAGTCACTCAAAGTCATTTTGGCTTTCGCTCATGGGAGGCACGTAGCAGCGCTTCTAGAGGCCCTTGCGGATTTGCTCATTTGACGTTGTTCAGAAAGTCTTCGATGGAGACTGTCGCATCTCGCAAGGCGCCCTTGAGCGTGTAGCGGTCAACCTCGTCGTGGAATGGAAAGACGATGCGGCGTCCATCGGAATGCTCCATCTTGAGGTGGCTTCCCTTGCGGTGAATCTCGACGAATCCGAGGCGTTGAAGTGCGGCGAGCACCTGTCGCCCAGATAGCAGAGGGAGCTTCACAGAGAGAGAGCAACGACCTCATGGCTTTCGTCCTCGATGAGGTCGTTCGGAGACGGTTCGAGATACAGGTCAATTGCCTCTCGGATGTTGTGAAGGGCTTCGTCGCGAGTGCGGCCTTGGGACCAGCAGCTTTTCAGGGATGGGCAGTGGGCAGCAAAATAGCCGTCCTCCCCGCGTTCAATCACAACTTGGAGTGTCATGGAAGTATGATTACGCGGGTGCGTTTCGAGGTCAATGCTTCAGCAGGCGCGTGACCTCTCTAGACATGATGGTTGTGTGCCCTCTGCAAAGCCACGCCCATCGACCGGAAAAAAGGGAGGGCGTTTGCCTGCGGTGAGGAAGTTGCGGGTTGCGCGGACCAGAGGCCGTGCCGAGCCGCCTGTGAGAAAGCCGACGGCTAGTCGCCGGCGATTCTCCAGCGTGAAAACACCCACAGACAAACGCATCGGTAAACCGATGGTATATGAGCGTTGGTTGTCCCTGCGGAGCTTTGCCCTGGCGCGTCCCGTTCGCCTCCGGACCTCGCTTCCAGCCGCGCTTGGACGCCCCAAACGCCACCGAAATCACTGACGACGCCATGGATCCCCGGTCGGAACACTCGCCTCGGGAGGACTTGCCCACTGACCTGCCGCACCCAGCGCAACGGTTTCAAGCAAAGGGCCAAAGCTATTTCCAAAGGCAGCGCGCCGGTGTGGCTCCACCCGGCTTGTTCAACCCCGCTAAGCTTTGACGCTGCGCCCGCCTGCCCCCCTCCGGTCAAAGCTAAGCCTGATCTGTTAGGCGTTACGGTTTTGAGCATTGGAGATGGTGCGTTGAATGGAATATGAGCGAAAGAGACCGAAGAAGCTCCAAACGATGAAGAGCACTCCCATGACGACGGGAAACAGGCCCCGACGCTCCCACAAGACGATGCCGGACACGAGGAAGGCTGCGCCCATGAGCAGGAAGAAAAGTGAACTGACGATCCCTGCGCGACCGCTGCCAAGAATGAGCTTCTGGCTGGTAGCGCCCATGGCAACGTTGTTGTCGATGAGCGCGATGAGTGAGCGGACGTTCCTCCTCGCAACGGTTCTTGCAAGCGAGACCTTTGCCGAGGTCAACCGCGTGGTCAGCAGAAAGACCCTTGCCGCATGACTTGCAGGTTCCGACTGCATCTTGTGTTGTGTCGTAGAAGCATTTCATATCGTTCGTTTCAGGATGCGAGTAGCGACGCCTATAGGCGTCGCGGGTCTTGGAGAAAACGTTTATGCGTAGTTCCGTTTCTTCTGGACCTTGGTGTCACACGGTGGACAAAGAAGCCGTGTGTTGTCTGTGGTGTAGCCTCGCATGGCGATGATGCGGTCGAGAACAGCGCCCCGCTCGGGTAAACGCCTCTTGCAGAGTGGGCAGCGGCCATCCTGCTCAAGCGCCTTTGCAATCTTTAGTTTACGGCGTGCCATCGGTTTGCCGCGTTCATCGTATTGCAGTTCCTTGGATAGCTTGCGTCGAAGTGCAAATAGAAGGTCATTGTCGCCATCCGTGAGCTTGAGAAGACGCGCCGAACAGACTTGAGCAGCGGTGCTGCCAAGCTCTTCAGTTCTTCGGGTGTCAGTTGTCGATTGGCCATTGGCTTGGTTCCGTTTGGCTTTCGGTCATGGATAGCGCGTAGCAACGCCTAGACATGATGGCTGTGCGCCCTCTGCAAAGCCACATCCATCGACCGGTAAAAAGGGAGTGCGTTTGCCTGCGGTGAGGAAAGTCGCGGGTTGCGCGGACCAAAGCCCGCGCCGAGCCGCCTGTGAGAAAGCCGCCGGCGGACCGGCAGCGATTCTCCAGTGTGAAAACACCCACAGACAAACGCATAGGTAAACCGATCCTCTTCGTGGGGTTGGATGCCCACCGAGGCGGCGGAGTGAGGAATAAGGGATGCGGGCGTACGGGGCGAGGAGAAACGATTTCGGTGGCCTTGGCGGAAAACGAGGGCGCGCGCGTAGGGGTGGGGTGGGTGGTGAGGCGGTGGACATGGCCCGCAAATGCAGACGGGCGGAGCCGGGCGGCGGGACGCCGATCGGGACACCGGGACGAGCGCGCTACCCAAGGATCGCCGAGGGTCGGCTGGAGCGCTAATGGTTGCGGTCCGCAACATTCTACATGGCTGGCTTCATCAGGCCGAGGTTCACGGCGACGGTAACAACCATCCAAAATGGGAGAGTGGCAGCGTCGCCGACGGCCGCCACGGGTAGTAGGGCATAGGCAGCGGGTGCCGGCTTCTCGTCAATGACGGTTTTGCCCTTTTTGTCGGTGTGGCTGCTTCCCTTCGCTTTTTGGAGAGTCAGTGTAGTGCAGCAACCGGTGAGGGCTATCGGTATGGGAGCAATAAGCAACAGAGAGCAGATGGTCTTGAGAAGTGGAGTCTTCATCGGGGGGCTCTGGCCCTCTCGGAGGCAGGCCGCCAAACCGAAACGTTCAACGCGGAGAGCGGCTCGTGCTACGTGAATGCTTTGGCGACCGCAGCCTGCATTTTTTCGAAGCCGGTGCGGGCGACCGTGACGGGGTCCCGTTTCCAATATTCGTGATTGAAGAGTTCGAGCGAAAGGACGTTGTGTCCGCCGGAGGCGTGGAGGGAGCGGAGGATATCCGTCAGCGGTGCCACTCCGTCGCCAGGGAAGACGCGAAAGCTGTCGTCGATTTCCTCCGGAAGTGGCTGGGCGGGGTAGTCATTCATGTGAATCACCGGTAGCGCCGCGCCGCTGAGCAAGCGCAGCCCTTCAAAGCCGGACCCGCCCTTGTGTAGATGAAACAGATCCGCCAGGATGCAGGCCTTGGGGTGCCGAGTCTCGAGGGCCACGAATGTCGCGTCACTAAGCCGCCGCAGGTTCTGGGAATGCCCCCAAATCTCGAGTTCCGGAACCACGCCCATCCGATCGCCGAGTTCGAGCAGTGCGAGGTAACGCTCCGCCGCTTTGTGCAAATCGAGACCAGGCTCCTTGGTGGCGCCGGCGGGTGGTGCCGCGATGCGCCGGCCTCCGATTTGCGCGACCGCATCCATGTCGAGCCGCGCTTGTTCCATGCCCTTGGCGCGGGCCGCATCATCGTCCACGATGAATTGGGCGAACCCGATGGCACTTTCCACGGCGAGGCCAAGATCGGAAACCCGCTTACCGAGATCCTTGAGCGAGCCTCCCTCCGAAGCATAGCGATGAATCTTGTCGAGCCACGGCTCGATTGCACGATAGCCGGTTTTGGCGGCGAGATCGATTTCATCTACCAGGCTCATCTTGAACCCACGCAGGGTCGCCGTGTTCAGGCAGAGGACAAAGCCTTCTCCACCTCTGGAAGTTGCGGGAAGCGAATCGGCGGCGCTGACCCTGACGGCGCTGCCGGCCAGGGCGGAACCGGCGAGGAGTCCGGCCTTTGATAACACAGCGCGGCGGGAAAGCGGCTCGGATGGAGGATTCATAGAAGTCGGTGTTGGGGAGATATGTTGGTGCAGGGCGGGCCGGGACCACATTGCGCTTCCCTTATCGGTTCGGAAAGCCCGCAGGGGCGAAAAGCGCACGACCGGTTCGGTAACCAAGCATGGCAACCCGCGCGTGCGGGCGGCACTGGTCGAGTGCGCCTGGCGGCTCGTGCGTTTTCAACCCCAATACCCGCCCGTGAAAAAGCGCCTGTGCATCCTGGCCAAAGGCGCGCGCGCCACCGGCGCCGCGCGCAAGAAAGCCATCGTGGCCGTGGCGCGCCACCTCGCGGTCGATTTCTGGCGGCTCGCCACCGGGCGCTGCACCGCGGCCCAGCTTGGCCTGCAAAACCTTGGTCTTTCGTCCGCGGAGCCCACCCCGGAGGTCTCGGTTCGGGGGGAACAAGCGGACCCCGCCGCCCCCACCGCCTGAACCCGCCGCCCCCACTTTTCCATCACTCCATCCTAAACCTTTTTCGCTAACCCTTTTCACGCTTTGGAACGCGACACGAGTTCGCAGCCTAACCTGGGTCGCTCCGGCAGGAGCCGATCCGCCGCTAGGGATTGAACCGTGCCTGCGTTCCGCCGAGGCGGCGGAAAGGGATAGGGAGGCTGGTGGGTGGGCGAGCCCTTCACCCGACGCATACGTCACATTGAACCGTCCCTCTGCGGGACGTGTTCGGATAGGACCACCGGCGGCGCGAGGGCGCCGCGGGGGAGACTGGCCACCGGCCAGCCCGCAGGGCGAGACGAGCGGCGCGAGCGAGTCAATTGGGAAGTTGAAGAGATTCGACCCAATCCTCGAAGCGGAAGCTTTCCAAAGATCTCGCTGACTTCAGCCATCGTCCACCCCACCAATGTAAAAACACAAAATTGCTAACACATCACTTGACACCCTTCATAGGGGTTAGGCGTTTCCGGGTTAATCGGTTTCGGGTGTATCGGTCGGCTGCGTTGGCGGCGTCTCCGGTGGAGAGGGCTTCGGCAGCAAACCAAGGTCGGCTGCTGCATACTCGATAGCCTCGGGGATCATAATGGGCCACGCAAGCAAGCCGTATGGAATGTGCGAAAAGGAAACGGATGGGCGCTCGGTGTCTGAAGGTGTCCGGGACCGTGAGATAAGCTCATACACGCTGTAGAGTAGCCCGCCTCCGACGCCGAAAGCGGCCCACGTAGTCAGCGCGACTGCGAACGGAAGGCGGATTAGCATGACGATTAGGATGACGTAGCAGGAGAGCCAACCGAGGTTGCGGAAGCCGCGGATGCCCGGTGTGCTGGACATGGAGAAAAGGATCGTCCAAGCGAGGGCGATGCCGAGATACAGGGAATACCGAGGACTCATGTTCATAGATGACGCGAGGAGACGCCTAACGCCTCCAAGCTCAGCGACAGAGGCTGGCGAAGCAAGAGCCGACTGCGAGGAAACGCCCTCCGTCAGCCTCTGTTCGCTGGAGCGCGTTGTTAGGCGCGTACCCAGTGACTCAGCAGGAAATAGAAGATCGTGACGTAGGTAGTGCCACTGATGAAAAACATCGCTATGGGTGAAAGCGTAGGCTGGCGGAGAATGGCACCCAGCACAATGATGGAAGGGTAATGAAAAAAAGCGTAGGCCACCTCAACCCAGCGGTATGGGGTGCGACCGTACTCGACGCGGTAGATGTAATCCCACTTGGCTGCATCTTCCGTTGACAGGGCAGCGACGTGTTGCTCGCTCCAGCGATGACCAAACTCCTGCTGGAAGCGGCGTCGTAGGTAGATCAAGCCGGGGCGTATAAACAGCCCTTGAAGGAAGAAAAACAGGGCGTACGACCCTACCAGGATGGAAAGTAAACGCCAGTTCATTGGGTGATGCGTGCCTCAGCGCCTAACAACCCAAGCTCAGCGACCCGGCCCACGGAACGCGTGGATTGCTAACCACGGCGACAGGCCGGGTTCGCTGCAGCGCATAGATGGCATGAAGGGTAGCGAGTGAGCGTGTAAGCTCCCCCGCCACCTGTCTATGTCTAAAACAATCGTTCATCACCAAGGGGCGGTCTCGTCACAGGCCGCCGGCTCCCAAGCTAAGCTGATCCGCAGCGTGATCAAGCTCGGGCTCGATATCCATCAAGCGCGCCACGTTGTGGTGGCGCAGTACGATCACGCCCTGCCGAAACCGCCGCGCCGGTTTGCCCCCGGCGAGGTCGTGCCGTGGGTCGAGAGTTTGCTCCAAGCGGGGCACACGGTCTTCGTCGTTTACGAGGCCTGCGGCTTTGGCTTCGGTCTCCAACGGGCGCTCACGAAGGCCGGCGCCACCTGCTACGTCACCGCCCCGTGCAAGCTCGATGAGCGGGGCAAAGGGGTGAAGACCGACGCCCTCGATGCGTCCGCGCTCTGCCAGCGCCTCAGCCGCTACGTCGCCGGCAACACCAAGGAACTGGCCGTGATCCGCATCCCGAGCGAGGAGGAGGAAAGACGACGGTACGTCCACCGGCAGCGCGAGGCCCTCGTGCGCGCCCGCACCAAGCTCCAGGCGCAAGGCCGCGGCCTCCTCATCAACCATGGCCAGGCGGCGCCCGCTCACTGGTGGCGTGGGCGGACTTGGCGTTTGCTGGGCGAATGTTTCCCGGTCTGGCTGCTGGCCCGGCTGGAGGTCTTCCGACCCGTCCTGCTCGCGCTCGACACCCAGATCGCCGCCCTGACCAAGGAACTCGAAGCGGCCGCCCCGCCAGATCTCCCGGCCGGCCTCGGCCAGCTCACCAGTGTCGTTTTACAGCGCGAAGTCTGCGACTGGAGCCGCTTCCAAAACCGCCGCCAGGTCAGCAGCTACACGGGCCTTTGTCCGGGCGAATATTCCAGCGGCGAAAAACGGGTCCCCGGCTCCGTGACCAAACACGGCAATCCTCGGGTCCGTGCCGCCCTCGTCGAGTGCGCTTGGCGGCTCGTCCGCTTCCAGCCGCAGTACCCACCGGTCCAAAAGCGCCTGGGCGTCCTGGCCAAAGGCGCGCGCGCCACCGGCGCCGCACGCAAGAAAGCTATCGTGGCCGTCGCGCGCCTGTTGGCCGTCGATCTCTGGCGGCTCTCCACGGGGCGCTGCACCGCGGCCCAGCTTGGGCTGCAAAACGTCGGCTGGCCATCGGCGGAGCCCGCCCCGGAGGTCTCGGTTCGGGGGGAACAGGAAGACGCGGCCACGACGATCACCGCTTAGCCACTTCGCGAAAGCCTCATCAATCCTTTCCCACTTTGGAACGCGGCACGCGTTCGTAGCCTAACCTGGGTCGCTCCGGCAGGAGCTGGTCCGTCGCTATAGATTTAACCGTGCCCGCGTTCCGCTTCACCCGACGCATCAGTCACATTGAACCGTCCATTTGCGGACGTGTTCGGATAGGAGTTTGGAAGTTGAAGCGATTCGACTCAATCCCCGAAGCGGAAGCCTTCCAGAGATTTCACTCACCCTCAGCCATCTCTCTCCGAAAGATGTAATCAACAAATTGCTAACACCTCACTTGACACCCTTCATAGGGGGTAGGCATCACTTGGTTGCGCGGGTAAAATAGATCCTTACCTGAACATCTCCCATCGAATTACTCGCGAGCCTCTCCCCCTCTCGATAGTAAGTCTCCACCTTCCCGTCGGAGGTCTTGATGCGCCAACTTTCGGCTGTAGGGCGTTCAATAACTTCATAAGTCTGTGACTGCCCGGAGCCCTGCTTGGTGGTCATGATCTCCTCTTTGCGGGTGAACGTCAGATTGGCCCCGTCCAGCTTCTCTATAATGGTTGGAATCAGCGAGGCAGCAAGCTGCTGGCGCATACCCTCCAGACCCTCTTTTGTTGGCTGAGGATGCTTGGGGAGTTGTGCTTCCGTGTAAGGACGATCAAACACCCACTTGCCGAGCAATTTGGGATCTCGGTTACAGCCAGAAAAGCAGCAGAGCAAAAGCAGGAAGAGATAAGGAGTATATAGACGCATAATGTGTGAAGTGTGGCCTAACGCCCCGCGCGGTTCGCTGGAGCGCGTAGATGGCATGAAGGGTGGCGAGTGAGCGTGTAAGCTCACCCGCTACCTGTATATGTCTAAAACAATCGTTCATCACGAAAGGGGCGCCTCGCCAAAGGTGCCCGATCACCAGCCTACGCCGATCCGCCACGCAATCAAGCTCGGGCTCGATATCCACCAAGCGCGCCACGTCGTCGCGCACAGTACGATCACGCATTGCCGAAGCCGGCGCGGCGGTTCGCCCCCGGCGAAGTCGTGCCGTGGGTCGAGAGTTTGCTCCAAGCGGGGCACATGGTCTTCGTCGTCTACGAGGCGTGCGGGTTTGGTTTTGGACTCCAGCGCGCATTGCAGGCGGCCGGAGCCACCTGTTACGTCATCGCTCCTTGCAAGCTGGATGAGCGGGGCAAAGGGGTGAAGACCGATGCGCTGGATGCCGCGGCGCTGTGCCAGCGGCTGAGCCGCTACGTGGCCGGCAACACCAAAGAGCTGGCGGTGATCCGTGTGCCGAGCGAGGAGGAGGAAAAGCTCCGGCACATCCACCGGCAGCGCGAGGCGCTGGTGCGTGCTCGCACCAAGCTGCAGGCGCAAGGGCGCGCGCTCCTCGTCACTCACGGCCAGGCGGCACCCGCGCATTGGTGGCGGGGGCGGACCTGGCGGCTGCTCGGCGAGCTTTTCCCGGTTTGGCTGCTCGCCCGCCTGGAGGTCTTCCGCCCCGTCCTGCTTGTGCTCGATGCGCAGATCGCCACCCTGACCAAGGAACTCGAAGCGGCCGCGCCGGCGGAATGGCCCGCCGGGCTCGGCCAGCTCACCAGCGTGGTCTTGCAACGCGAAGTCTGCGACTGGAGCCGCTTCAAGAACCGGCGCCAGGTCAGCAGCTACACGGGGCTCTGCCCCGGCGAATACTCGAGTGGCGAAAAGCGCATGACCGGTTCGGTGACCAAGCATGGCAACCCGCGCGTGCGGGCGGCACTGGTCGAGTGCGCCTGGCGGCTCGTGCGTTTTCAACCCCAATACCCGCCCGTGAAAAAGCGCCTGTGCATCCTGGCCAAAGGCGCGCGCGCCACCGGCGCAGCGCGCAAGAAAGCCATCGTGGCCGTGGCGCGCCACCTCGCGGTCGATTTCTGGCGGCTCGCCACCGGGCGCTGCACCGCGGCCCAGCTGGGCCTGCAAAACCTTGGTCTTTCGTCCACGGAGCCCACCCCGGAGGTCTCGGTTCGGGGGGGACAAGCGGACCCCGCCGCTCCCACCGCCTGAACCCGCCGCCCCACTTTTCCATCACTCCATCCTAAACTTTTTCGCTAACCCTTTTCACGCTTTGGAACGCGACACGAGTTCGCAGCCTAACCTGGGTCGCTCCGGCAGGAGCCGATCCGCCGCTAGGGATTGAACCGTGCCTGCGTTCCGCCGAGGCGGCGGAAGGGGATAGGGAGGCTGGTGGGTGGGCGAGCCCTTCACCCGACGCATACGTCACATTGAACCGTCCCTCTGCGGGACGTGTTCGGATAGGACCACCGGCGGCGCGAGGGCGCCGCGGGGGAGACTGGCCCCAAGGCCAGCCCGCAGGGCGAGACGAGCGGCGCGAGCGAGTCAATTTGGAAGTTGAAGCGATCCAACTCAATCCCCGAAGCGGAAGCCTTCCAGAGATTTCACTCACCCTCAGCCATCTCTCTCCGAAAGATGTAATCAACAAATTGCTAACACCTCACTTGACACCCTTCATAGGGGTTAGGCGTGCGGGATTGCAATTCCATTGGTGACATAGAACTGGTGTACTCGATCGAGGGCGAGTTCCAATATGTCTTCATAGTTTTCGTGGAATGCAACCGTCGATCCATCAAAAGCATTGAATTGGACGTTGAGGGCCTTCATTCGTTCCTGACGTTCGTAGCGGTCGATCGTGTAGCCTCCGATGGCGTCAAATACTGAGAGGACGCCTGCCAGAATTCGGAGTGTTTCCTCTGCACCTATACGATCACATGCCTCCATAGCCTCAAGCGCAGTGTCGCCCGAGGAATTGAAAAAGTATTGATGAAAACTACCAGTATTGACTTCAGCGATCAGTGCCCAAAGGATCACAAAGTCACGTTCCTCACGGGGTAAACCATCAAAGCCGAGGCTCTTCCAGCGTCCATGCAATACGGCTTCGGTCGTCTGCATTTGGTCGGGAGTCATATATCAGGAGGAGAAGCGCGTAGCACGCCTAACATAGTATTAGACCGACCGGAAGGGTGGAAAAGTTGGGGGTATGGCCTGTGGGGCGAGGGGACGGGAGCCAGTGAGAAGGGGAAGGTCCGGCTTGGCAAGCCTCTTTTTCGGGGGCGCGGAAGAATTTCGTTGGCATATGAAGGTTCCTCTGCGAATGTCCGGCCATATGCCGACTCAGACGCCGCTTTCCGCCCGGTCATCACGGCTGCCGGAGCTGCCAGCCCGCCCGCCGCGCCGGCTGGAGGAGCAGTTGCGCGACGCCTGCCGCATCGGGCATCATTCCATCCGCACGGACGAGGCGTACTGTTGCTTAAGCATCAGGAGGTAGCGACGACGATGATCTACACCCACGTGATGAGTCGGCCGGGGCTGGGGGTGAAGAGTCCCCTGGACGGGGTGTAGCCGACGGAGCGCGCAACTCTGCCGGGAGGAGGTGCAGGGGAAGGGTGGAGGATGGCTGGGGGGAGAGTTGGTTCTGCTGGGGCGGCGCACCGGCTGGCGGATCTGCGGGTGGCGGTGAGGGCCGGGAGGATTTTCAGCGGTGGTTCGCTGGCGGCGGTGGGCGATTCGGCGGGGGAGCGATTCGGCGCAACGCCGAATCGGACACGCGGGATGCGTGCGCTACCCTTAGGGAGAAAATTTGCGGAAAGTTTATGGGGCCGGAGCGGTTTTGGAAAAAGCTGTGTTAGGATGGGGCGGTGAAGCTGCTCTCTTTGCCTGCAATACGCCTTGGGGCGGTGCGGAATGGATTGTGGACTGAGGGACTTTCGATTGGCTGTTGGGAGTTTGGCGCTTGGGCTCCGCGCTCAATGCGTGTTTGCGCGAAGGAGCGCTGGCTCGGCGATGTGGGGCGGCGATCCTTTGGCGTGGGACCGAGCGGCGGGGGTGCCGCTGGAACGACAGGCGGCGGGGGCGCCGCCTCTACTGCGGGGGCGCCGCTTTCGCTGCGCGGCGGCTTTGGCAAAAGAGTTCCGAAAATCAGGCGTTGCTGTTCCGCGGGATGTTCCACGGGGGCGCGGCTATGGTCGCAGATCAGAGCTGTCGCCCATTTTGGCACACCAGAGACATTTTGGCGCACATGGCAATACGCTTCTGGATCGAGCGCTTGGCGGCGGCACGGGGGCGCAGCCGATGGAGCAAAAGAGTTCCGAAAATCGGCGTTCGACGCTGTTCACCTGTTGTGCGAAGGGCCGCGTTTACATTTGGGAACGCTGCCAGGTGGGAGAGCAGAGTCATTCCAACTTCGCAGTCCGGGGATTTCCCAATGCCTCTTCGCACGCATCGCTCAGTTCAACAGGCGAATCTGTCCTGAAATTCCCGAAACTCTCAAGATGCGGTTTTCACCAGAATCTCGTCTGCCTTGGTTCCAGCCGGTTAGGAGAGTGGCACTCCGAGGCGGCGCAGACGCGCAACCTCTTCGCCTTCAACCGCCAGTCTCCGCGCTTGTGCAGAAGCGCGGCGGGAGCCTACCTGTCTTGACCGTTCGGAGTGCAGAAATCAGACTACTGAAAAGATTCAGCCTGCCAGATGGCGGGGGATCTGGCGTGTCAAACACTGCAAATCGTTCCCGAAGTGACCGAAACGTGCCTGCTGAACAGCGCCCGAGCGCCACAGATGAGAGCAGAAGCGGCTGTGCTGGCGGCAAAACTCCGCTAATCCTTCCCAAAGTGAACGAAACGCCCCTGCTGAACAGCGCCCGAGCGCCGCAGTCGGAGGGCCGAAGCTATCGTGCCGGGGGCATAACACTGCAAATCCTTCCCAAGTTGACCGAAACCCGAGCCGCGTGTCTAAACTGCGTTGACGCTCTGCTGACTTGCGTGATGACCCATGGCTCGCTTGCACTCGCGTATCAAAACCCACGAATTAATTCCGAAAAGGGCGCAAGTGTGCTCCCTTACCTTGGGCGTCAATGCGGGTGCCGCTCCTGCCGGCGAAGCTTCCGGCGCGGCTCCCTGGGCCGTCGTGAACTGGCCGACTTCCGGGTGATCACCGGGCTCTCGGCCCTCAAATCTGCAACGTGAAAACCGTTTACTAAAGAACTTGCCAGGCCCGCCGCTCGCCCCCATAGTAGCCGCCCTCAATAACCAGATATGTCAGAAACCGCTGAACTTCAGGCGCTGCGCATGCACGAAAAAGACACCGGCAGCGCCGATGTCCAGGTGACGCTGCTTACGCAACGCATCACCCAGCTCACCGAGCACCTCCGCACAAATCTAAAGGACCACTCTTCGCGGCGCGGGCTGCTCATGATGGTGGCGCGCCGCCGCAAGCTGCTCGATTACCTGAAGCGCACCGCTGGCGAGCGCTACAAGAACATTCTCGAGAAGCTTAATCTCCGCCGCTGATCGCGCGGAACCTCTTTCAGAAACGTTCGCCCTCGGATTCCCCGAGGGCGGGCTTTTTTCCCGAAACGGGCGCGGCGGCCACTGGGCTGGCGCGCTTGCTCAACCGACAACCTCCCGGTTCTCCAGTCCACATTCCTGGATCTAGCCCAGCCCTTTCTGGCGGGCACCTTCGTTCAGCCCGTGCCGGCTTCGGCGCGATTTTGGCCCGCGGTGCCGCCTCTGGAAGGGGCTGGGCTACAGCCAGAGCCGTGGGGAGATACCGGCTCAACTCCACACGTTAGACCTATGATCAATAATGTCAGCAGTCGCATCGGCGACCACGAAATCATCATCGAAACCGGCAAGCTCGCGAAGCTCGCCGACGGCGCCGTCACCGTCCGCTACGGCGACACCATCATCATCGTCACCGCCGTCTCCGCCACCAAGATCAAGGAAGGCCAGGACTTCTTCCCCCTCACCGTCGAGTACCGCGAGCGAGCGGCCGCGGTCGGCAAGATTCCCCGGCGGCTACTTCAAGCGCGAAGGCCGTCCCTCCGAAAAGGAAATCCTCACCTGCCGCATGACGGATCGCCCGCTGCGCCCGCTCTTCCCCAAGGGCTACCTCTACGACACGCAGATCATCACCACGCTCCTCTCCGCCGATGGCGAGAACGATCCCGACATCCTCTCCATCAACGGCGCCTCCGCCGCGCTGATGGTCTCCGACATTCCGTTCGCCGGCCCGGTCGGCGCCGTGCGCGTCGGCCGCGTCGAGGGCAATTCGTCGTCAAGCCCACGCACGCCCAGCGCGAAATCGAGCGACCTCGACCTCGTCTACGTCGGCAACGAAAACGAAATCGTCATGATCGAAGGCTCCGCCGACGGAATTGCCGGAAGACGACTTCAAGGCGCGCGCTCGAGTTCGCGCAAGGCCAGGCCCGCAGCTCGTGCTGGCGCAGAAGGAACTCGCCGCCGCGCGTCGAACAAGCCCAAGCGCCAGGTCGCTCTATGCTCGTCAAAGCCGAGCTGCTCGAAGTCGCCTACGCCGTGGCCGGCGACCGCATCGAAGGCGCGATCTACACGCCGAGCAAGGTCGCCCGCCACAAGGCGGTCGAGCGCTCAAGGACGAAGTCGAGGCCGCGATCAAGGCGAAGTATCCCGAGGCGACCACCTTCGACATCAGCTCCGCGTTCGATTACGTCCAGATCAAGGCGTTCCGCGCCGCGATCCTCGACAAGCAGCGCGAGCGACGGCCGCACGCTCGAGGAGATCCGCCCGCTCTCCGGCGAAGTCGGCCTGCTCCCGCGCTCGCACGGTTCCTCGCTCTTCGCCCGCGGCGAAACGCAGGCGCTCGCCTCGCGACCCTCGCCCCCAGCGACGAGGCGCAGGACCTCGACGGCTACACCGGCGGCGAGACCACCAAGCGGTTCATCCTCCACTACAACTTCCCGCCCTTCTCGGTCGGTGAAACCGGCCGCGTCGGCGGCCCGACCGCCGCGAAATCGGCCACGGCGCGCTCGCCGAGCGCTCCATCGTGCCGGTCATCCCGATCGGAGGCGACTTCCCCTACGCCATCCGCGTCTCCTCCGAGATCATGGAGTCGAACGGCTCCACCTCGATGGCCTCGGTCTGCGGCGGCTGCCTCGCCCTCATGGACGCGGGCGTGCCGATCAAGACGCCGGTCGCCGGCATCTCCGTCGGCCTCGTCACCGAGTATCGAGGGCGAGACGATGAACCGTTACCCGCTGCTCGCCGACATCCTCGGCTCCGAGGATCACTTCGGCGACATGGACTTCAAATTGTGCGGCACCGAGGACGGCGTCACCGGCTTCCAGCTCGATCTCAAGCTGGCCGGCATCCCGCTCCGCTCATGAGTCGAGGCCATCGACCAGGCCAAGCGCCTGCGCACGCAGATCCTCGACTTCATGCAGACGGTCATCGACGCGCCGCGCACCGAACTGATCCGAGTTCGCCCCGCGCATCGAGACGATCCAGATCCGCCGAGAAGATCGGCCTGGTCATCGGACCCGGCGGCAAGAACATCAAGAGCATCGTCGCGGAGACCGGCGGCGAGATTAACATCGAGGACGACGGCCGGTGAAGATCTACTCCACCAACGGCGACGCCATGGACCGCGCCAAGGAAATCATCCTGGGCATGGTCGGCGACATCGAAGTCGGCAAGATCTATCGCGGCCGCGTCGTCACGCTCAAGGAGTTCGGCGCGTTCGTCGAAGTGCTGCCCGGCAAGGACGGCCTCGTGCACATCTCCGAGTGGGCCGACTAGCGCGTCAACCGCATGGACGACGTGGCCAAGGTCGGCGACGAAATCTGGGTCAAGTGCATCGGCAAGGACGACAAGGGCCGCGTGAAACTCTCCCGCAAAGCCGCCATGAAAGAGCGCGACGAGCAAGCGGGCGGCGGTGGCGCTCCGGCACAATCGCAGTCCCAGGAACCTGCCGAAGTCCGCGCCTAGATCGCTAATCAACGGTGCCGCTGTCCCTGGTTGTACTGGGGACAGCGGTCGCCGGGGCTCACACCTGGCACCATCCCGATCGAGGAACGACGGTGCCCTACTTGCGCAGCTCTTTGGCGTACACGGTGGCTTCGGCGGAGGCGTGATAGCGGGGGTGGCAGCTTTGGCATTCGGCCAGGATGCCGCCTTCCTGGCGCTGGCGCTCGGCGAGCGCTTCGTTGACTTTCATGGGCTCGGGGTGCGCGACTTCGGGATGGGAGGTGGCGTGCGCGAGCGGGCGGTGGCAGGTGGTGCAGGTCTCTTTCGCGGGCAGGAGGATGTCGCTGGTCTGGCTGCTCGTGAGGGCGGCGGCGTGGCAGTCGATGCATTGCATATGGCCGTGCGGCGCGTGGAGGAAGGGGCCGCGGGTTAGCCAGCGATCGGCGAGATTGGTCGGGGTGATGATGGGCGGGCCGCTGACAGCGGGCGGCTGCACTTCATGGCACTTGGCGCACGCGGGTGAGGATTGGCCGACGTTGGAGCGCGCGGAGATGCGGTCGGAGGGCTTCACGTCGCCTTGATAGAAGACGCGGCGCTCGAGGGCCGAGAACGTCGGGCAACTGCTTTTGCAAGTTGGCGAGCTTGCCGCCGACGTAGGTGCGCAATTCTTCAAGCGTGGAGATTTTCATCTTGTTCACGCCGAGGTCGCGGTAGAGCGAGGTGAGGCTGTGCAGGTAGGCGAGCACTTTCTCCGGGTCGCCATGCGGGGTTTTCAGCTCAGGCGTATCGGGATCGAAGTTCAGGGAATGGCAGCGCTCGCAGTGCTGCTCGAAATCGATGCGCTGCATGAAGGCGCCGTCGGCCCCGGGCTTGTGGCACCCGTTGCATTCGAGGACCGTCCACCGTTGACGCCGGTCACATCGGGCTGCAAGTGGCGGACGTGATTGTAGCGCAAGACGGCGGGATCGCGCAGGCCGGGCTGCTCGTAACCAAAGGCGGGATGCTTTCCGGAGAAGGCGTCAAACGCGACCGGCACATGGGGCGCGGTGCGCGGGGGGATGAAGCGGCGCACTCCGTCCCCGAGATCGCGGGTGGCCGCGCGGGGGGAGGCAATTTTCGCGGCGGTGAATTTCAGTTCAAGGCCGGCTTTGAGGCGCGAGAGATCCTGGTGGCAATCGGCGCACTCGCGGCTCGCTGGCAGCTTCATGGCCGCCGGGCCTTCGTGCTCGCGATGGCAGGTCGAACACGAACCGGCGTGGACGAGGCCGATTTCGTTATAGACGTTCTTCAAGCCGAGCGCGGATAACTGCGGCTGATGCAACTGGTAAGCCTCGTGGCACTTGATGCAGGCAGCGTCGTAGCGGCCCAGAGTGGCGGTGGAGGCGAGCAATTCCCCAGGTGAGGGGAGATCAACGCCGGGGCGATGCGGGCCGCCGGAAGGGAGGTGGAGGGTGCCGGAGCCGGAAGGAGAGAAGCCGGGAGCGCCTCGAGCTTCACGGTTTGCGCCTTGGCGACGGCCTGATCGACATGGAGCGCCTTGAGCAAATCCGGGTCGGCGTCGCCATGGCAGACTTCGCAGCGATCCGCAAAGCGCTGGTGATTCGCGGAAATCGGCCCGGTGCTGAAGAAGGCCTTGCGCCCGTAGTAACGATAACCGAGGGCGGCGCCCAGGCTGGCCACCACCACGAGGAAAAAGACGACTCCGCGAAGGCCGCGCATGAAGTGCAGCTTGCGGAGGTAATCGAGATTGCCGCGATAACGCTGGGCGATCTCTTTTTGCGTGCGTTTGGGCGCAGCCATGGTGCGGGTCTAGAGGTAGAGGAGCGTCACGTAGGCGTGCCAGACGGTGACCACCAGCAGGGCGAAGGAGAGCGGGACGTGAATGAAGAGCCAACTGTGCAACCAGAAGTGGAGCCGCTTTTGCACATCGAGCAGACGCCGATCTGCGCACCACTGGTACATGAGATCGACCTTGGCGCGCCAGCGCTCGGTGACATGGAGGCGCAAGAGGCGGAAAATGTCTTCGGCAGCCTTCTCTTGAGCCAGGCGATGGCCGGAGCCGTCGCGCGCCCGCAGATAGGGGAAGCATTCGTCGTGGAGGAAGCGACCGATGATTCCCTGGCTCGGATCTTCGCTTTCAGGAAACAGTCCGCCGCCAGTTGCGGCGAGCACCGGTGCGGCTTTGTGCGCCGAAGGCGCCAGCTCGCGCCACAGCTCTTCGGCGGCCGAGATGAGCAACTCATGCACATGCGGGATTTGCTCGAAGACGACTTCGCGAGGAAGGCGCTGGGTCATTAGCGTGGGCATGAATTGCTGGAGCGCCAGTCCGAAGAAGCCGCTGCCCATCACGATAGCGTAGAGGACCAGAAGCGTGCTGGTCATCGGTCCGCCCATCTGAAAACCGCAATGGTAACCGACGAAAGGGATCGTCAGGATCGTGAGCCAGATGTGCGCGCGCAGCCAGCCTTGCACGTTGCCCAGCGGCCAGGTGCGGCGCTTTTTACGGATGCCGAGGGCGGAGGCGAAGAGAAAGATGCCCAAAGAAACGCTGCCAAAGAGAAGGCCCAGCGGCGTGCCACCAACAGTGTGGCGGTTCGGCGGGACGGGGCCGAATTCGCGCGGGAGATGGACGGCAAACGGAAGCGTTTGCGGGAGAAAATTGGCAAGGTAAAGCACGCCGCCGAGCGCCGAGAGGACCAGCACCAACAAGGCCCATGGGAGATGATAGCGGTTGATGACCATGCGAGCGACCGAGCAAAGGTGACGCTAGCGGGCACGGCGCCGCATCGCCAAGCGGGAAAGAGATGGGGTGGACGCGGTGAGCTTTCGGATTTTGCCTCGCGCAGGATTCCGGGAACGTCCTCCCGCCGAATCGGAGCCGATAGGAGGAAGGAACCCGCTGCTTCTATGACCGAAATCCACTCCTCTCAAACGCGTCGCGACTTTTTGAAATTCAGCCTGATTGCAGGCCTCGCCGGAGGGTCGGCAATGCGGCTGCTGGCGGCGGAGCCGCGCCATGGCATGCTTTACCGGAAGCTCGGGCAGACGGGGGAAGAGGTCTCGGCGCTGGGTATTGGCGGCTCACATCTCGGCGGCAAGCCGACTGAGGCGGAGAGTATCGAGATCATCCGAACGGCACTGGATAGCGGGTTGAACTTTCTGGACAATTGCTGGGATTATCACAATGGGACCAGCGAAATCCGCATGGGCAAGGCACTGCGCGATGGCTACCGCGCGAAGGCGTTTTTGATGACGAAAATCGATGGGCGCGATGCGAAGACGGCGGAGAAGCAGATCAACGAGTCGCTGGCGCGGTTTGGGACGGATCATGTCGATCTGCTACAGCTCCACGAGATTATCCGCATGGACGATCCGGATCGCATCTTCGCGCCGGGTGGCGCGTTGGAAGCGGTGGTGGCCGCGCAGAAGGCGGGGAAGACGCGGTTCATCGGATTCACAGGGCACAAAAGCCCGGACATTCACCTCAAGATGCTCAAGGTGGCGGATGCGCATGGATTTCGCTTCGACACGGTGCAGATGCCGCTGAATGTGATGGACGCGCATTACGAGAGCTTTGCGGCCAAGGTGTTGCCGGTGCTGGTGGAGAAGGGGATCGGCGTGCTCGGGATGAAGTCCATGGGCAGTGGGGAGATTCTTAAGAGCAAAGCGGTGGAAGCGACGGAGTGCCTGCGGTATGCCTTGAGCTTGCCGACCAGTGTGGTGATCACCGGGTGTGATTCGATGGACGTGCTCCAGCAGGCGCTGGCGTTGGGGCGTTCGTTCAAGCCGGTCGAGAAGGAGGAGTTGACGGCGCTGCTCGAACGCACCGCACCGTCAGCGGCGGAAGGAAAATTTGAGCTGTATAAGGTGAGCACGCATTTCGACGGAACGACGCAGAATCCGCAGTGGCTGGGGTGAGGCGTGGAGGCGGCGAATGACCGTCGCGACCTGTAAAGATGAGCGCCCCCTCGGCGCTACTTCTGGCGCGCTGCGCGAGACTCGGAAAGAGGCTCCTGCTGGCTGCTTGCTGGACCATTTTGTGCCACGCCCCTTGGCCCGTTGGGCGAACGTTTCCTGAGAAGGCCAAAATCGCGAACTGACATCCAGCCTGTCTTGGCTTATCGTTCGCCCCTTTGAGCCCGCTGCCTCATACCGCTTCAGCCCCTTCCCATCCGTCGGTGAGAGTCGTTTCTCAGCAACCGCAGCCGAAACGAACGGCCTGGGCGCGCTGGGCGTTTCTATTATTGGTATTGGCTCTCGGAACGCTGATGATTCCAGCGGTCTTCCAACTGGCGATTCGGGGCTTGCTCATCGCGGAGGCGTGGCGGCACGGGTCGCGTTTGGAAATCGGCCAGGTGGACGGGAGCTTCTATAAGCCGGTGCGGTTGAGCGACACGGCGTGGAGCTATCGGACGGAGGCTGGATCTTTTAGCCGATTCACGGTCGAGCAGGGCGAAGCGGAGTTTGATTGGCGCGCCTTGCTGCCGTGGCGCGGCGGTCGCTGGTTCCGACGGCTGACGCTCAGCGGCGTCTCTGGCCGGGTGGAGATTCCGGTGGAGGGGCCGAACCTGGAGGCGAATGAGGTTGATAAGGGGGAGGCGGCACACGGGCTGCCCGGTGGTGATCTGCGCGTTTCTGCCTGGTGGCCCCCGCCGGCCGTCATCGAGGCGCAAAGGGTAGATTTGAGCATGGCGACCGGCGCGAATTTCGTGCGGATGCAGGACAGCCGCTGGACGATCAGCGAATGGGAGCCGGGCCTGGTCGAGGCGGGGCTGATCGAAGTGCGAGAGCCCTGGCTCGCGCGCACTTTCCGCAATGTACGGGGGACCACCGCCATGCAGGATTCGAGGGTGCTAATCGCTGGTCTGCAACTCGATCCCGAGGTGCAGGTGCAAAGTCTCTCGGCGGATTTGAGCGAGACGGCCAAAGGGAGGCTCGACTTCAGCATCGCGGCGGCGGCCTTCGGCGGAAGCCTTAGCGCCGAGGCGATCACCCGGCCAGGGCATCGAAGGATCGAGGTGGAGGCGAATGGCTCGTTTTCCAAAATCGGCATCGCGCCGCTGGCAACGTTTCTCGGGCTTTCGGACGCGGCGGGTGGCGTGATTGATGCGGGTAAGTTTACCTTTCGCGGGGCTCCGGCGGATCTGCCGCATGCGACGGGCTCGGTGCGCTTCTCCGCCAGGAATTTCCAGTGGGAGTCGCGACAGTGGGATTCGCTGGTGCTCGGGGCGACACTTCTCGAGCGGCGGATTCAGGTGCCGGAGTTCGAGCTTCGCCAGGGGCAAAACAATCTGTCGCTGACGGGCGAGTTCGCCTGGCCCAGAGCGGGCGTTGATTGGTGGAAGACCGAGTTCAACGTGAATGTCGCGGCGCGGCTGGACAATTTAACGGACCTATCGGCGCTCGTGCTGCCGGAATTTAAATTCGCGGCCGGCAAGGCGTCGATTGATGGCTCGGTTCGTGGCAAGGAGCAGCAGTTTCATGGCGCGTTGATTGTCTCCGGGAGCGACCTGACCTGGCGCAGCGCGCCCATCAAAGAGCTGCATGCGGCGTTCAAGTTGAATGGCAACGAACTGCAACTCGCCAATTTCGATCTGCTCAATCGCGACGACTACGTGCACGGACGGGGAGTCATCAATATCCTCGGGGCGAAACAATACTGGGGCGAGGTGCGCGCTTCGGTCGAAGATTTGGCGGTCTATGCGGCGCTGCTGCAGAAGCCGCTCCTGCCCGAGCCGCTGGCGGGCGGTGCGCTCGTTAGTTGGTCTGGGGAAGGGTCGGCCGAACGCTACTCCGGCTCCTTTTTCGCCCGCTTGCAGAAGCTTCGTTCGGTTGGTGCCGCGGGTGCGCGGCTGCATCCGGTGAATGCGGAGCTGGCGGGCGCTTATCAGCCACGGGAAGTGCAATTCACGCGCTTCGCCGTATCCGACGAGGCGTCTTCCTTTACGGCGGAAGTCGAAGTCGGCCCCAATACCGTCGCGTTGCAAAAGATGCGCCTGCAACAGGGCGCCACGCTCGCTCTAGCCGGCGATGCGCGCCTGCCGCTCGATGTCTGGAGCGCCTGGCCTGGCGGTGATCTGGCAAAACTGCTCGTCGCAACGGTGCCCCTCGAATTCAAGCTGCGCGCCGATCAACTCCGGCTGGGCGACGCGGTGCGGCTAAGCGGCTGGAACTGGCCGGCGGAGGGGACCGTCAGCGGTGAATTGGCGGGGAGTGGCGCGGGAGAGAAGCTGGAGATGAGCGGTGGCTTGACGCTGCGCGATGGGAAGTTCGCGCTGGGCTCCTCCTCAGTTTCGGTCTCGGACGAGGCTGCTCTGAAGCTGAACGGGGCGGAGGTTTCGTTCGAAAATATCACCCTGGCTCATCGCTCGGACACGTGTGCGGTGAGCGGCAAAATTCGCTTTGCCGATCTTGGGCGGCCAGCCTTTGACGTGACGCTCACTTCGCCGAAATGGCTCGTCGAGCTTCTCCCGGATTGGGAGTACCCGTTTGGGCGCGCACCGGGATTGATGCCCGTCCCCCGTGGTCTCACGATCGGTGCGCACCTTGATCTCCGGGTCGAGGGGCCGTGGCAGAACCTGGCGTTTACGGGGAACGCTGAGTTGCTCTCCATCACTGCGGGATTCGGGCAGGAGGTGATCGTCTCCGCGTCGAGCAAGTCCCTTTCGGGCGACCCATTGGATTTCCGTCGCGTTTGGGCCGCGCCCGGCGGATGGCTGCCGCCGCTTTTTTCATGGACAACGCGACCGTGGTCGTCCGCTCGCCTGGACGTGAAGTGTACTTCTGAACCGAGTCTAAGGGTGGCGGACGCGGCGCCCGCTGGATGGGGAGATGCGGAAAGCGGAAAACTCCAGATGGACGTACACCTGCTGGGGACCTGTTCCGCGCCGGAGCCGCAAGGAATTATCCGCCTGCACGATGTGGGAGTGCAGAGCGCTGGCTTTCCTTTGCAGCTTAAGGAGGGAAGCATGACCTTTCGACCCGGATCACCGCTGGATCCCACGCTCGATGTGACGCTGGAAGGCACGCTGGATGGCTTCCCTTTTCTGGCTTCGATCGTCGGCCCGATGAGTCACCGAATTGCCTGGGTCGATAGCGAGGAAGCGCGGCGCCTCTTGTTTGAAGGGCTCGCGCCGACCGTCTCCTCCAGTCCGGCAGGTGCTCTCGAGGAGGCGGGGAGCCTGGATAGCTTCATTTTCCAAGGGAGCCGAGCCGTCATGCAGCGGATTCAGCCGTGGCCGCAAGGGGCGCCTGCTGATCCTGCTCCTGCAACCGCTCCCGAGGTGGCGCCTGCCCCGTGAGCCAGTTCCCTTCCACGGCCATGCGCCCCGGACTGGGACGCGGACTTTTCATTGGGCGGCTCTTTGGGATCGAATTCTTTCTGGATTACTCCTGGTTTCTGATTGCGGCGGTAGTCACCTACACCCTGGCGACCGAGATCTTTCCAAGCCTCCTGCCCCGCCTCGCGGAGCCGGTTTACCTGGCGATGGGTGGGTCGGCAGCGGCCCTCTTTTTCTTGTGCATTCTCTTGCATGAGCTGGGGCATAGCGTGGTCAGCCAACGCTGCGGCATTCCGGTGCCGCGGATCACTTTGCTTTTCATCGGCGGGGTGGCGGAGATTTCGCGTGAGCCGGACGACGCCAGGTCGGAGCTGAAGATCGCGATCGGCGGGCCCATCGTGAGTATCGCGCTCGGGGTTTTTTTCTTCGGGCTCAAATGGCTTTTTGGCGCGCTCCACGCTGGGCCGGCGAGCGCCGTCTGCTTTTGGCTGGCGCTGACTAACTTTGTGCTGGTCGCCTTCAATATGATCCCCGGCTACCCGCTCGATGGCGGGCGGATTTTGCGCGCGCTGCTGTGGCATTACACAGGCAAGTTGCGGCAGGCGACCTTCATCACTTCGCGTATCGGTATTTGCTTTTCCTGGGTGCTCATCGTGGCCGGCCTGGCAATGATTCTCAACAAACATTGGGCGGGTTTGACTTACTTGCTCATTGGTTTCTTCCTGAAGAGCGCGGCGGAGGCGGGTTACCTGAGTGCGGTGCAGCGCGAGGTGCTCACCGGCGTGACCGTGCGCGACATCATGACAAAGCAGCCGGTCTGCGTGCCGGCTCATTTGCCGCTGAATCTCGCGGTTGACGAAGTCATCCTGACGCATCATCACGTCGCCTTTCCGGTGACGGCGGACGACGGTGCGTTCTGCGGCCTGCTGCGCATCGAGCATCTCAAGGGAGTGCCGCGCGAAAGGTGGCCTTACATGAATGTCGGCGACCTGGTGAGGGGGCAGGGGACCGAGGTGCTAAAGATCGAAGCGGCCACGTCCGCCACGCGGGCCATGCGCCGGTTGCTCAATGCGGAATCCGGCCGCCTGGCGGTCACGCAGACGGGCCTCGTGGTCGGCATGGTCACCCGGCACGACATTCTGCATTTCATCAAGATTCACATCGAATTGGAGGCTTGAAGGCGGCAGAACTCTGCGGAGTCCCGGAGTTTTTGGCAGCTTGGAGGTTGGTCTCAAAAAGGCACCAGAGGCGCGAATGAAGTGCTCGGAGCTTCCCTCGCCTGTCTCGGATTGATTGACTGGAGGGGAGCAGGTCCCGACTTTCCTTTGTGCGTTTTGTGCCTCTTTGGGGCTATCCTTCATGAGAATCGAAAAGCTTGCTCTGCCCCGATGAGCGCTGACGTTCGTGAAGCCCTCCCCATGCCGTACCCTCCGCTGCTTGCTGCCATCTGCCTTGCTTATTTCATCGGGGCGCTGCCTTTCGGACTTTTTGCCGGCCGGCTGAAGGGGATCGACATCCGGGCTCATGGCAGCGGCAACATCGGGGCGACCAACGTCTGGCGAGTGCTGGGACGCAACTGGGGCTTGCCGGTGTTTCTGCTCGATGTGGCGAAGGGCTTGTTCGCGGTGCTGCTGGCAAAATGGCTGGCGGTGCATTGGCCGGTGACGGTGCCGCTGGCGCACGGGCACACCCGCACGGAGTACCTCGACGCCAGCGTGGCGGGCATCGCCGCCGCGCTGGCCGTCATCTTGGGGCACAACTTTCCCGTCTGGCTGCGCTTTCGCGGCGGCAAAGGGGTGGCCACATCGCTCGGGGTGCTTTTTGGCCTGATGCCGTTGGCGAGCACGCTCACCTTCTTGGTCTGGGGCCTCACAGCAAAGCTGACGCGGTATGTCTCGGTAGCGTCAATCATGGGCGCGCTGGCGCTGCCGTTGATTGTGCTCACATTATTTCTCGTGCCGCTGCCTTGGGGCATGCGCGGCTGGCCGTATTTCTACTTCAGCGTGGCCGCGACGCTGCTGCTCATTGTGCGCCACACTGCGAATATCCGCCGGCTGCTCCACGGGACCGAGCGGCGCATGGGCGAGCCCAAGCCGGGTGCGGTCCCGCCAGCCAGCGCGGCCAGTTGGGGTACGGGCGGCGGGGATGAATCGAAGGCCGAAGCAGACCCCCATCCTTCCGCTCCCTCCTGAAGATCTGACATGGCGCCGGGCTGGCTGAGTCGGTCTCGAGCAAGGGCGGGTGAAACGTGGCCGATCCTAGACCAGAACCAACTTAAATGGCTGAACTGAAATCGTGGCCGCTTGATAGCCGCTGGCCAGCACGTCAACGAAACCGTCGATGACTCCATCAACGGCGGGGTCGAAGGCCGGAGCCGGCGAGTGGTCAACGAAGTCGAAGGTCCCGGAGTGGTTGACATCGGCTCCGATCACGCCGGCTTGAATTCGCGACAGGGCGGCGACGGCAAAGGAGCCGACCGAGGCTGAATCGTGCGCATTGGCCGCATAGATCGCGGCGATCCGCGTCGCTCCGACACGGGTGATCGTTCCGGTCGAGCCGGTCACCTCAGAACCCGACCCGCCCAATCCCGTCAGCAAGCCCGTAGGACCACTCGGCCCGCGGACAGTGACGAAGTTTCCGATGCTGCCATTCACGGCGATGTCGCTGAGATTGCCCGCGCTTCCCCCGAAGCCATGCGGCCCCGTGGCATCGCCGCCATTGCCCGTGCCGATGAGATCGGCCAGACCTGTCACCAACAGGTCGGAGACATCGCCGCCACTTCCGCCCACGAGTTGCGCCGTGGCATTCGACGCCACTGCTCCACCCGACCCCGAGAGAAGATGAAAGAGACTAGCGGTGCCGGCAATCGCGGTCATGGCGCCACCGCCGCCGGCGCTCACCCCGGCCGAGGCGCCTCCGTTGCCGGAGAAAAGCGCCACCGCGCCACGCGGCGCAGAAAAGATGATCTTTGTGACCGCGCCGCCACTTCCGCCAATCGCTGCCGAGCCGCTCCCGGTTCCGCCGTCGCCAGAACTCAACGAGAATTGCGCGGGCTCCGCCGGGCTGGCGATGGCGATTTGCGATAGCGCGCCGCCATCGCCCCCGAGGCCGCTGCCCGTGCCGCCCTTTCCGCCGGCGACCCGGAGCGCGGCACTCGTGGAAAACAGGCCGCTATTGAGAAGAGTCAGACCGCTAATCGAGCCGCCATTGGCGCTCGTCGCCGCCGTCCCCAAGCCAGCGTCGCCACCCGCAAAGGTGAGATCGGAGTAGAGAGCGCCTGTGTTGGAGAAAAGCACCGATGAGAGATGGCCGCCCGCGCCACTCCCGGTGCCGGCGCCCCCATTGCCGGCCCGGATGGTGCTGGCGATGGAGCTTCCCGTCAGCGCGCCAGCGATCGAGATGCGCGCCATCGCGATGTTGCCGCCCAAGCCGCTCGTGCCATTGGTCGTGTCGCCGCCGCGCCCCGCTTGAAGCGAAAGACCGCCGAGTTGAACGCCAGAACCAATGTTCACGGCCAGCGACGACAAGGAGCCGCCCGCCGCACCATCACCGTCCTGGCCCCCGGTGCCCCCATCAATCGAAATCTGGGAAATGTTGCCAGAGGCGACCGAGATCGCCAGGTTTTTCACGCTCCCGCCGGTCGGCGGGAAAAACGACGGAGTCGAGTCGGCACCATGCCGGGCCAGCACCGCAATGTCGCCACCGGTGACTGCGCCGATGTTGATCGCGACTGAGTCAATATTTCGAAGCCGCTTGAGAATGGCCGCTTCCTCCGAGGATATGCACCGCACCCGCCCGCCCGGCATTGATTGCGACAGACGCGATATTCCCGAAGGGTGAAGCGCTCGGCGTCTGGACGAGCACTTCGCCCGCCACGGCGCCCACGTTGACTGCGACATTTCCGACCATGGTGTAATAACCCATGGCGCCTCCGCTGAGTTCGAGCCGGCCGTCGATTGTCCCGACGTTCACCACGGCAGCATTCAGTAGCGCGCTCGAAAAGCGCGACGGATCGCCTACCACCCCGCCGTCGATCCCGGTGGCAATGACCACGTCTCCATGGACGGAGTCGGCCATCACTGCCACGTTCTGAATGGCTCCGCCCCGTTCTCCGATGCCACTATTGTCAAACATCGAAGAGGCCTCCCCTCCGTCGCCGCCGCGCAAGGAAATCGCTCCCAAGCTTCCGGCGTGGACCGTGATGGAGTTGAGGCTGCCCCCAGCGTTGATGACACTGTAGAATGGGATAATAGAAGCGCCATCATCGCCACCTCGAATCGTGACGGCCGTGGGACTGCCAGCGCCGCTCCCATCGACGTTCACCTGAACTTGCTGCACTGAGCCTCCAAACCCACCTGGAATCGGATTAGACTGAGACATGACCAGCCCCGCGCCGCCATTCCCCCCGAGAACCTCAAGCCCGCCCGCGGCCGAGCCCGCTTGGATGAGCACGTTGGTGACGCTGCCCCCACCGCCAGCTGCGGGGTTTGAATAGGCGGGGGTATCGTAGGCCGAGGCGCCGGTGCCGCCCGCGACTTTGAGTTGGCCGTCGATCCGGCCCGCGACTTGGAGTAGCACGTTTTCGACTGAACCCCCGAATGACCAAGGCACGCGGGTCTGCAAGCCCCAATCACTGCCGGAGATCGTCACATTCCCATGAACGCTGGCGAGCGTGGCCGAAACGAAGCGTAGCGAGCTGTCAGCCCCCAGAGTCCCCACGCCCGCGCTCAGATTCAAATCTCCCGCCAAATCACCCACTTTGAGCAGGATGTGATCGACGGCCCCTCCCGGCCCAAAAGTCCCGACGACAAGGGTGCCACCCACGCCCGCGTGCAGAGTGATGTTTCCCGCAACTGCGGTACCAAGGATGGCAATGCGCTGGAGGTCGCCGCCCGCACCCGCCGCATCCGAGGCGCCGCCGCTTCCGCCATCTCCGGCGAGCATCATCAGCCCAAGCGGCGCATTGCCGATCAGGATGTCGTGAATCGACCCGCCGCCGCTATGCGACGTGAGATCGTTGGTCGCAGCGACCGCCGCTCCGCCGTCTCCGGCCTCGATAAGAGGAGTGCCCCGGGCCAGCCAGACGTTGGCAATGGAGCCGCCAAAGGCTCCCGCCGCCGGGGTGAAGGCGGGCGTGAAATCCCTCGCGCCAAAATTCAGGGTCGTGGCCGCCGCGGCCGGTACCGGTCAGCAAGCCCGCGGTGCTCGAAAGCGTGCCCGCGCCGTTGAATGCCGCCCCCAGAGCGATGTTTTCCATTTCCCCGCCCGAGACAACATAACCCTGCACGGCGCCCACGGAACTCAGACCCTGGATGGTCGCATCTTGCAGGCTCAATTTGCCCGTCTGCGTATCAACCGTGAAGGCGCCGCTCGTCGTCAAGGCGGTCGCAATGGGCCCTTGGACGTCGGTCTTCAAAAGGCCCGCGAACCCATCGCTCACCGCCAATCCGGAAATCTCGGCCGCCTCGAAGCGACCGTTGTGATTCAAGTCGGTCATGAAGACCATCGCCTTGCCGCTGGTTACGCTGAAGAGCAGCGGATCGCCGCCATCGATCACCTGGTTGGCATTGGCATCGTAGAGGAGCGCATCACCGGCGCTCAATAACACCGCACGCCCGCTCAGGGCCGCGTTTTGGGCGGCCGTTTCATTGGCCGAGTCTTGCGCCGAGCCGCCTGCGGCCGTGCTGATCGCGAGGGCTGTGGAGGAGACCAGAAAGAGAGCGGGTGCGATGCGTGACTCCAAAACCTCGATTGTGCCGTGCGAATCCATAAGAGCGGCCAAAGGAAGCACGCGCCACGCCACATTGCGACGGCGAAGCCTGCCGCGTGGGCGGTGTGGCGGAGCCTGGCGATGCAGCCGGGGACGTTGCGCGCCCGCTCTTAGGGCTGCGTCACCTTCAGGCGGATGAAGCGCGAGGTGCCGGGCGGGGTGGAAGCGGCCGGGACGGTGTCGCGGAACACCACCGTTTCCGTACCATCGCCATTATCTGTGGGCGTGCCTTCCTGCACACCCGCACCCCAACTCGACAGGTCGCCTGAGACGATAGCCCCGTACGTCACGCCAGTCCGTCCAATAGGCCGTCGGACCTGCATCGAAAGGAAGGTACTATTGCCAAAGCTGGTCCAGCCCTGCACCGGCAAACCTGGCTGACCCGGCGTCCAGACCCCGCGTTGCGCTTTCTTGGGATCAAGCCCGAGCGCCCACTCGACCAGATTGGTTAACCCATCGCCATCGGGATCAGCGTTCGGCCCCACGATGTTGGGGTCGCTCACGCCCGGCCAGAGGTCGCCGGCCCATTCGGAGAAGACATTCGGATCGCCCGAGGCGGTAATGGTGATTTGACTGAAAACTTCAGCAGCGGGACTGGCGGCGGTCAGCCGAAGCACATAAGTCCCGATTTGGTTAAATGTGACCGTCGTTGCCGCCAGCGCGGAGTTGGCAAACGTGGCCGTGCCGGGCCCGCTTACCTTGCTCCAGGTCAAAGTCATCGCTCCACTCACCTCACTGGCCGCACTGCCGGCCAGTGATGCGGGCTGCCCTTTAATCGCGGCGGGTGGCACGCCGCAGGAAATGGTCGGGGCGACCTTGGGATTTGCCAGGCCCGCCGCCTCCGTGGCGGAGAGGGCGCGGCGATACAGGCGCACGTCGTCCATCAAGCCATCAAGAGGGGAAGAGCCGGTGTGCGTCAGACCGACCCGGACGGGCGAGGGCGAATTGGGGATGGTCGCGCTGGTCTCAGCCGCCGTCTGGTCGAGCACTCCGTTGACATAGAGCGCCGCGCGCTTGGCCACGGGCAGTGTTCCGTCATAGGTCAGGAGAACGTGATACCAAGTATTTAAAGCAAAGACCGTTTTGCTGGCGAAGCGATCATTGGCGGAGTCGATATCCACATAGATCAAGCCGTCCGGAGCGAGGTAAGTCGTGAAGGCGTTATTCGTGGAGGGACCGTCCCGCTTCGTCACAAGCCCCTGATAAGTCAACGAGTTGGTCTTGAACCAATAGGAAAGCGTAAAGGCGTTCGTCGGATCGAGGGTCGGCGCGTCTGGCACACTGATAGACCCGTCCGAGGCGTTGCCGGCAAAGGCGCCGTTGAGCACGCCGCCATTTGGTTGCCAGGCCCCTCCACCCAAGACCGCGCCTTGGTTCCCATTGCCGGAGCTATCCAGCGCGATCGTCCCGCTGGCTTCATTCAATTTCAGCCATAAGACCAAGCTCGAGTCGCTGGCCGCACTCACCGTGACCACCACATCGTGCGTGCTCGTGCCCACCGAATTGCCGATGGAGACACGCAAGACATACCGGCCAATGGCGGGCAACGCAACTGTGGTGTCCAACACCGCTGCATTGGCAAAAGTGGCTGTCGCCGGCCCGCTCACCTCGCTCCAGGCGACCGAGAGAGCCCCGTGCAACCCGTCGTCCGTTCCAGCCGCGGTCAAACGCAGATTCGCCGGCGCGCCATAGATGGTCACGGCATCCGCGGCGGGCCGGCTCACGGTGACGTCGGGCGGGAAGCCGGCAACGGTGACATTATCCAGCACCGCCTCGGTGTAAGCCGTGTCGTTGCAGGAACAGCCCGCGAGACCGGCTAGGAAAGTTGTCGGCATGGCAATGGTTTGCGGCAGTCCCGTCTGCACCCAACTCGCGCCATCTGTCGAGTAGTAGGCGGTGAAGACGTTGCCGCGCCGCTTCAGCCGCACCCATGGCGGATCTGTGATATTGCCCGCCACATCCGAAGCGGCGTTCGCGCCAGCGGTCGTGCGGCGAATGAACTCGATCGCCTGCCCCGGCGTCCAATCGCACGTCACTTGACGCGCCGAACTGGTAAGGCTCTCCCGCATCATCACGCCGCCTTTGGCATTGACGCCCGTGTTCTCCAAGGAACAGACCCGGGCCGTAATCTGACAATCGCCCGTCACTTGCTGGGAGACAAAATGGAAGCGATCCGAAGCGTTCCAAATATCCGTGCCGCCGTCTGCATGACGAATTTCGAGCCACGGCGGCCCGCTACGCCGACCAGCGGGATCGCCGTCACATCGGCATCAGTCCATGGCGCCGCTAAAGGTTCATAGACAAAGAAGTCGTCGGTGTAGGAGGCCGCGGTGCTCGCAGGGCGGTAGCCATAGATGGTCGCGCTCGTGTTGGTGGCGCCTGTTGTGAAGCTCACCGTGCCGCGGGTCCAGGCATTCGCGACGACATTCTTGGAGGTTTCGTTACCGCCAAAGTACTTGACCCCGATGCTCAGACCTTGTCCCCCATTGATCGTCCAGCCACTGAGGACATAAGTGGTATTCGGCGACAAACCGACGATCTCCTGATCCGAACCGGCGGGAACGGTTCCGCTTGGGTATCTAAGCGCAAAGGAGCCGCTGTGCGCCGTGCCATCCGCAGCCGCAGTCGTCCCGCCATAGGTCGTCCAAAAAGCAGAATCGCCGTCCTCCAGATCGCGATTATTGACCGCCGCGGCGCGTCTCAGGAGAAAGTCGTCCACGTAAGCATCGCCCCATTGCGTTGGTTGCCAGGCAAAGACGCTCGCGGTGGAGTTCGACGCGCCGGTGGTAAAGGGGACCGTCGCTTGCGTGTACCCGCTGGACCCAATCGCCTGATACGTCTGCGCGCCGCCGTAATTTTCAACCCCGATCCGGATGGGCGCCCAGGTTGTCGCCGCCGCGTTGGCCCAGCCGGTCAGGATGTACTTGGTGTTTGGCAGAAGCCCGTACACATCTTGTCCCAGGAATGAGCCCGCCGCCGTATTCGGATTGACGCGCACCCCCTGCGTCCCGTTATGACCTTGCCCCGCCGTAAGGCTTGCCTGATTTACTTGATACCACGGTGCCACTTGGGCTTCGAAATCGCCGTTCACGATCGATTCCGTCCGTGCATAGACCCGCACATAATCGACCACCATCTTCGTCTTCGTCGCTGCCTGGCTCCCATAGCCGCCACTCGGGATGAATCCGGCCCAGGTCGTCGAGCTATCATCCACCTCCGAGCTAAGGACGATAAATTCGCTCCGCTCCGAGACGGGCGAGTTCGTCGAATCGTCCACTGTCCAGACCAGCGTGCCATCGATATAATAGCGATGCAGCAGCGGAGTCCACTCGATCCCATAGACGTGGAAACCGGAGGCGAGCCCGCGCGCGCCCGAATCGTAGCCGACGCTTTTATGATCCGCGCCGTACCCGTCCCAATGAATGTTGCCGACGACGTGATCGGAAATATTGTTGGAGTTGCCATCCACGCTGCGGTGCTCCGCGATGTCGATCTCCGTCCCGGCCACGTGCGGCGAACCGATCGGATTGCCGATCGTCGGTGACTGCAACCAGAAGGCCGACCACATTCCGGGCGAATCGTTGTAGTCGATGCGCGCCTCAATGTAGCCGTAAGCAGGGAGGTAATGCGAATCCGTCGCCACCATCCCGGTGTAATGCGTCCCGCCGCTGGTGTAGGTCGAGATGGTGAGATTGCCACCGCCGACGGTTACCGCCGCGGGAGTATTCGTTGCCTGGCGACGCGAGCCGGTGAGCCAATTTACCCACTTCGTGGTATCAAGCGTGGTCCCGTCGAATTCATCGCTCCAGGCGAGCGCCCAATTCTGCGCAGACCCAGGCGGCGCGGCTTGGCCGTGGGGCAGCAGCAGCGCCAAAACGGCGCAGCAGCCTAAGAGTCTGGGGAGAGACATGATCAACCTTAGGCGAAATCCGCCAGCTCGCAAACCTTTAGACTGGCGAGAACCGCCTCGGGAGAGGTGTGGCGGTATATCGGTCGAGCTGGGTCTGGAGGCATTGGACTTCCTTGATCCAGGCGGGTCTCTGATCCACTCACCGGCGAAGTCTCTGATTGAATCCCGCTGATCGTTCGCACTGGATCAACTAGGCGGCGAGCGGCGACAGCGACAGCGACGCTCGGGAGGGCTCAGAAACCGAGGCCGGGAGGGAGGCCGAGACCGCCGGTCACTTTGCCCATCTCGGATTGGGCAAGCGCTTTGCCGTCCTCGATGGCCTTTTGGACCCCGGAAAGGATCAGATCTTCGAGTCCCTCCACGTCCTCGGGATCGATCACCTCCCTGGCGATTTTGATCGAAAGGACGTCGCCTGCGCCGTTGGCAACAACGGTCACTTTGCCGCCGCCGGCGGTGGCGGTGACGGTCTTCTCGGCCAACTCGGATTGGGCTTGGAGCATCTGCTCCTGCATCTTTTTGGCCTGCTGCATCATCTTGTTGATATTCATAGAAAGAGGGTTGAGGTGAGCGGGGAGGGATTATGCAGGCTGAATCTGGGCGCGGAAGATTTCGAGGGCGCGCCGGATGAGCGGATCGTTTCTGAAGTCTTCCATCGGATCGGCGGCGACTTGCGGAGGGCGCGCGGAGGGTGTCTTGACAGCCAACCCGGGCTGAAGGCGGGTTTTTAGTTCCATCGGCTCACCGGCGAAGGTGGAGAGCAACTCTTCCAGGAAAGTCCGGTTTTGCGCGGCCTGACAGTATTCGGCAGCGAGCCCCTGCTCGGTCGGAAAACCGAGAAGCGCTACGCCGCCTCGGACTTCCAGAAGCGTACCGGCTTCGACCCAAGGGACGATCAGGGGGCGAAGGCTTCGCACCTGCTCGATGACTTCGGGCCAGCAGGCGAGCAAGTCGCGCTGCAGAGGAGCAGCGGGCGAAGCGGCCGGCGGTTCGTCGCGTGCGAAGGTCGGCTCCTTGAGTTTGGTGGCCGCAGGCTCCGCGATCAACGACGCGGGTTCGGCGACGGGCGCGTTCTCCGGGGCCTTCGCCGCCACGGAGGGAGTGACCTTGGGCTCAGACGGCTCTTCGCGAACCACGGCTGCGGGTTCATTGCTCACCGGCGCGGCGGCACTCCGCTCCGCAACCATCGCTGAGGGGCCGACTTTGAGTGCCGCGGCTGGTGCCGGCCGCGCGACTCGACTTGGTAGCCGAAGGGGAATCCGAGCGTGCAGCGGGCAGCGTCCGCGCTGGGGGAGCGCCGCCGTCGCGCATGGCAGAGTGCCTCGATCACCTCAGTAAGCGTCGCCTGCCGAAGCGTCTGCATTGCCCGGATCGCCGCGATCTCGAAGTGCATCCTTTATTCGGCGCCCATCGCATGCTCTTCTCCGCGGCGGCGAATTGTTCGATCAACTCCAGTGACTTCTCGATAGTAATGCGCCCGCCTGTTCAATCAAGGCATGCAGTGCCGCTTCGCTCAATTCTCGCCAGCCTGCCGGATCGGCTTGCGCCACGAGCAGATTCCGAAAGTGTGTGATCAGGTCGCTGAGGAGCCGTGTAAGATCGCCGCCCTGCCTCGCTTGCGCATGGACCATTCCGAGCGCCAGCGTTCCGCGCGGCGATCAGATCCTCGCTAGATCGGAGACGGTCTGGTGGGCAGTGAGGCCGAAGACGGTCAGAACATCGGCCTCATCGATGCTTCTCTCTGCAAAACGCGACGAGTTGATCGAGCATCGACTCCGCATCACGCATCCCGCCCTCTGCTCCACGTGCAACGGCCTCGACGCGGCTGCCGACGGAGTTTTATCTTCTCTTGCCTGGCGATCTCTTAAAGATGGTAGCAATCAGGCGGTGCGGGAATTCGTTTCAGGTCGAAGCGCTGGCACCTCGACAGGATAGTGGTCGGCACCTTTTGCACATCCGTGGTGGCAAAGGAAAATTTCACATGCTCGGGCGGCTCCTCGAGGGTTTTAAGGAGCGCGTTGAAGGAGGACGTGGAGAGCATGTGCACCTCGTCCACGATATAGACTTTGTAGCGGCCCCGGCTGGGCATGTACTTCACATTGTCGATGATGAGTTCGCGAACTTTGTCCACCTGGGTATTCGACGCGGCGTCAAATTCCAGCACATCAAGCGACGTGCCAGCCGGCGATTTCGTGGCACGAGTCGCATGTGCCGCAGGGTGTGGTTGTCGGACCCGGGGAACTTTGGCAATTGAGCGATTTCGCGAGAATGCGCGCGGTCGAGGTTTTGCCGGTGCCGCGCGGGCCGCACGAAAATATAGGCGTGCGCCAGCCGCCGCTGTTCGATGGCGTTCTTCAGCGTGCGCGTGATGTGTTCCTGGCCAATCACGTCGTCAAACGTCTGGGGCCGATATTTGCGTGCGAAAACCGTGTAGCTCACGGGTGCAAGCTACCTGCCGGGCGGTGCCCTTGCCAATCGCCAAACGAGCGGAATCCGCTTGGAGCCGGGCAAGGTCCGCAGCGCATTTTCGGCTTGGCATCGGGCGGAGCCGCGCCAACGCTTCGGGATGAGTAACGCGCTTGTGTGGGTCGATATTCCGGTCATCAACCTGGATCGCGCCATTGCCTTCTATTCGCTCGTGCTGGGCGCCCCGGTGACGAAGCAGGTCCTGCCCGAAGCAATCTTTGGATTGCTGCCGAGCGGTCCCGGCGGCGTGGGTGGGGCGCTGGCGATTCTGCCGGGCGTCTCGCCTTCGTCGCAGGGGCCGCTGGTCTATCTAAGTGTGGAGGGGCGTCTGGAGGCGGCTGTGCTGGCGGTCAGTACCGGCGGTGGAGTGGTGCTCGCGGCCAAGCACCCGATTGGGCCTTATGGCTTCCGCGCTTTGGTGCAGGATACCGAGGGGAACCGGATCGCTCTCCACTCGCAGGTGCCATAGGGATAAGGGGAGTGCGTGCGCTCCGGGCCAGACGGCCTTCAGCCGCTTGCCCAGCCACCTCAGAAGCTCCGCACCAGCGTCAGCAGTTCCGGCAGTTGCGCCGCGGGGTTGCCGCTTTGGAGGCGCGGGAATTTGTGGCCGATCAGCACGTAATCGCCGCCGCGCTGGAGCATCACTTTGCCCTCACGCACTTCCACGGAGGTGAATTTTCGTGCAGCGGCGGCGAGCTTGATTTCGGTGCATTGGAGCAGGCGCTCGACGGGCGAGGGGAGCGATCCGAAGCGGTCCCGCCACGTCTTGCGCAGCTGGTCGAGGCTCTCCTGGCTGGTGACTTCGCTCAGCCGGCGGTACGCTTGGATGCGGCTCGGCGGGTCGGCGATGTAGCTCGCGGGCAGAAAGGCGGAGACGCGCTTCTCGTCCTCAGCGGCCCGGCCTTCCGCTTCCCGCAGGTTGATGAACTCCAGCCGGAGCGCCACCTCCAGGCGGGGTTTCACCTTCTCGCCTTTGAGGCTCGAAATGGCCTGCCGCAGCAGGGAGCAGTACAGGTCAAAGCCGACGGTGATGATGTGGCCGCTTTGAGCGGTGCCGAGGATGTTGCCGGCGCCGCGGATTTCGAGGTCGCGCATGGCGATTTTAAAGCCGGCGCCCAGCGAAGAATACTGCTTGATGGCGTTGATGCGCTTGCGCGCCTCGCCGACCGTCATCAACTCGCGCGGCAGCATCAGGTAGGCGTAGGCTTTCTGCTGCGCGCGCCCGACGCGGCCGCGCAATTGGTAGAGATCGGCCAGGCCGAAGCGATCCGCGCGATCAATGATGATCGTGTTCGCATTCGGAATATCGAGACCGCTTTCGATGATCGTCGTCGAGACCAGCACATCAGCCTCTCCCTTGACGAAGGTCTGCATGACCTCCTCCAACTCGTGCTCCTCCATCTGGCCATGGCCAGTCACGATGCGCGCCTTGGGGACGAGGAGCTGGATGCGCTCGCGGACGCGCTCGATGCTCTCGATGCGGTTGTGCAGAAAATAGACCTGCCCCTGCCGAGCCAGCTCGCGCTGGACGGCGTCGCGGATGATCCGCTCGTCGTACCCACAGATGGTGGTCTCGACCGGAATACGATTCGGAGGCGCGGTCTCGATGGTGCTCATATCCTTGGCGCCCATGAGCGAAAGGTAGAGCGTGCGCGGGATGGGTGTGGCCGAGAGGGTGAGCATGTCCACGAGATTGAACAGCTCCTTGAACTTCTCTTTGTGGAGCACGCCGAAGCGCTGCTCTTCGTCGATCACGACCAGGCCGAGATTCTGAAATTGGACATCCCTGGAGATGAGCCGGTGCGTGCCGATGACGATATCGACGGCGCCCTCGCGTACGCCCTTGAGGGTGGCGCTTTGTTCGCTTGCCGGTGCGGAAGCGCGAGAGCAGATCGACGGTGATCGGGTAATCCGACATGCGCTCGCGGAAGGTGCGGTAGTGCTGCTCGGCCAGGACGGTGGTCGGCACGAGCATGGCGACTTGTTTGCCGCCCATGACGGCCTTGAAAGCGGCGCGAATGGCGACCTCGGTCTTGCCGAAGCCGACATCGCCGCAGATGAGGCGATCCATCGGCTGCTCGGATTCCATGTCGGCCTTGGTGGCGGCGATGGCGGTGAGTTGATCAGGAGTTTCCCGGTAGAGGAACGAAGCCTCGAACTCGCGCTGCCATTTTTGGTCTGGCGGAAAGGCGAAGCCCTTTTGCGTCTCACGATCCGCGTGCATTTTGAGCAGGCGCGCGGCGTAGTCGGCGACAGCGGCCTCGGCGTTTTTCTTGGCTCGGGTCCACTTGCTGTCGCCGAGTTCGCTGAGCGGCGGGTGGCGTTTGCCAACGCCGACATAACGCGAGACGAGGTAACTCTGCTCAAGCGGCACGTAGAGACGCGCGTTGTTGGCATAGGCCAGAACGAGCACTTCCTCGCTGCGGCCTTCGCCGCGCGGCAACACTTTCATCCCTTCATAGCAGCCGATGCCATGCTCGAGGTGGACCACGTAGTCGCCATCGATCAGTTCTGAGTAGTCGATCTGCGTCCGGCTGGCGAAATCGCGTGCCTGGCGCACGGCGGCCCGCCGGGCGCGATTGTTGCGGTAACGGCCGAAGAATTCCGCGTCGGAGAGGACGGCGACTTTGGCGGCGGGGCAGGTGAAGCCATGCGCCAGGCTGCCGATGGTGAATTGAATCGACTCGGCCTCGACGGGCGGCAGCAGGTCGTGAAGCCGCTCGATTTCTCCTTCGTTGTTGCAGAAGAGGTGGACGCTCCAGCCCGCTTCGCGCCACTCGCGCAACTGCGCAAAGAAGCGCTCGCGTTTGTGCTCATCGACGACCAGATCACCCGCTTCAAATTCTCCCAAGCCGTGCTCAAAAAACGCGGCGGAAAAATCCTCCGCTCCAGCACCGGCGGCGCCTTCGATAATGCGGACAGCGGCCCCTGCGACCTCCGCTCCGACGGCGACGATCCGATCGCCCTCGGCGATGTAGTCCAGCAGAGGGCCAAGTGGCAGTGCTTCCTGCGTGGCGCCTGTCGAGCCGACATCGTCGAGGAGCAACGTGCAGTGATCAAGATGCTCAACGGAAGTTTGGGCATCGAGATCGAATTGCCGAATCGACGCGATTTCGTCGCCAAAAAATTCGAGCCGAACGGGCAGGGCGTGTTGAAAAGAAAAAATGTCCAGGATGCCGCCGCGCACGGCAAATTGGCCGCGTGCAGTGACTTGGGGGACGTGCTCGTAGCCCGCGGTGGAGAGGCGAGTGACGAGTTTGGTTGGGTCGGTTTCCTCGCCGCGCGTGAGGCGGAGTTCCACACGCTGGAGCGCGGCGGCGCGCGGCACCTGGCTGCGCAGCGACGCTTCCGTGAGCACAAGCGGCGGGTGTTTTTGGCCAGCGCCCGCGGCGAGTTGCTGGAGGACCCCGAGGCGCTCGGCGGTGCTCTCGGGATCGGGCAGTGCGCCCTCGATGAGCGCCGCTTCCGCCTCCGGGTAAAAGAGAGCGGCCGGCACCCAGTTGAGCAGTTCTCCGTACAGCGTCTCCTGGGCGCGGATGTCCGTGCAAACGATCCAGAGCCGGCCGGTCGCTGCTCCATCCTTCGTCTTTCTTCTATTCTTCCGATCAGCGGCGAGGAGCGCGCAAACCAGCGACTGCGCTGCCTCGGTGACATGCTCAAAGACGACTGGCCGCGCCCCTGCATGGAGCGCATCGAGCAAGGCCGCGATTGGTTCAGCCGCGGCGATCCGTTCGAGCAGCGCAACGGAAGGCGCCTTCATGGGCGGCGTTGCCTTGGATTGGATCGGCGGCGACGCTTGGTGCCGCAGACCGTTTGTCTCGTCATCGCGGTCACTTTTGGATTGCCGTCGTGAAAGCCGCCGCCAGCTGTTCGCCAATCGTTTGCGAGGGCAGCGACCGGTGCTCCAGCGTGGCGGCGGGGCGGACGCCGTACCAACTGCTCGTCAAAAAAAGCTCATCGGCTTCCTGAAGATCTCCGAGAAAGAGCGAGCCTTCGCGGACTGGCATCTGCCGCATGACCCATTCGCGAGTGACTCCCTCGCGGGCGCCGCATTCCAAGGCAGGCGTGCTCACGTGCCCGCCGCGGACCACAAAGATGTTCGCCGTGGAGGCGGAAATCAGCTCGGAGTTCTCGTTGAAGAGGAGCGCTTCGTCGTGCTCGCTCCGCAGAGCCCGGTGAAGCGCATCGACATTCGCCCAATAATTGGCCGTCTTCAGCCCGCCAAAGGGCGCGAGGTGCGTCTCGCCGATGAGCGCCAATTTACAGCGCTCGGGAATGGGCGCGGGCCGCTCTTCCCCGATAACCAGCACGCGCGGTGCGGTGAACTCTGGTGCGGTCAAAGCTCCATCGCCCGCGGTGACGTAGAGACGCGCTACTCCATCGGGCTGCCCGGCGAGCAGCGGTTCCATGGCGACGAGCGCCGCGCGGTCGAGCGGAAAACGGCGGTCGGCGCAGCCATCATGCAAGCGCTTCAGGTGAGCTTGGAGAAAGAGGGGCTGGCCGCACCAAAGCCGCACCGTTTCGAAAAGCGCCATGCCGTAGCGAAAGCCGCGGTCGGTGACCGGGAGCGTCTCGCAGCGCACAAATTGCCCGCCCTGCCAAAGCCACGCGCGCATGGGCTAAGTGATGGTCAGTTCCTTGGTGATGCCGAATTGCTCGATCCGTTTGCGCAGCGTGGCGCGCGTGATGCCGAGCAGCTTGGCGGCGCGCACCTGGTTGCCCTGCGTCATTTTCATCGCATGCAAGCGTAAACTCGCGCTCCAGCCAGGGCAGCAGCTGCAATCTCGGGATCGGCCTGCGCCGCGCGCAGCAGCGCTTCGATGGCGGCTTCGGTGGCGCTCATCGCGGCTGGACCGGTCGCCGTTGCCGTCGCTTCGGTGCCAGCCAGGGCGGCGGTGCCCGAGCGGAATATCCTTCGGCAGAAGCACATCGGAAGTGGCGAGCACGACAGGCGCGCTGGATGGTGTTTTCCAGCTCGCGCACATTGCCGGGCCAGTGATAGCTGTTCCAGGCACGCGGACGGCTTCCTCGGAGAGCTTCAGCTGCGGCAGATGCTTTTGCAGTCGCCACTTTTCGCAGGAAATACTCCGCCAGCAGGCGGATGTCCTCGGTGCGCTGCCGCAGCGGCGGGAGCTGGATGCGGACGACATTCAGCCGATAAAAGAGATCTTCCCGAAACGCTTCGCTTGCGACTTCCTCCTCGAGATTTTTGTTCGTGGCGGCGACGATGCGCACATCCGACTTCAGGTTGCGTTGCCGCCGACGCGCGAGAATTCGCCATCCTGCAGCACGCGCAGAATCTTGCTCTGCAAGCTGCAGCGGCATGTCGCCGATCTCATCGAGGAAGAGCGTGCCGCCGTTGCATCTGCTCGAAGCGCCCGACGCGCTGTGCCCGTGGCGCCGGTGAAGGAGCCTTTTTCATGGCCGAAGAGTTCGCTCTCGAGCAGTTGCTCCGGGATGGCCGCGCAATTGATGGCGACGAAGCTCTTCGTGCTTGCGCTGGCTGAATAGTGATGCATGGCGCGGGCGACCAGTTCCTTGCCGGTGCCGCTCTCGCCGGTGATCATGACCGGCGCGTCGGAGTGCGAGACGCGGCCGACCATCTTGAAGACCTGCTGCATGGCCGGCGATTTGCCGACGATGGAGTCCTGGTGCTCCTCGACGGTGAGTTGCGGCTTGAAGCGTGGTCGCCGCGCTTCATCTCCGCCTGCGCCTTCAGCGCCGCATCCACGACGACCTTGAGATTGAAAGGGAGCGTCTCTTTGCGGATGAAGTCGAATGCGCCGAGCTTCATCGACTCGATGACCGAGCTGCGTGGTGCCAAAGGCGCTGGTGAGGACGACGATGGCGTTGGGATCGCGCTGGCGCACTTTCACCAGCAGCTCCATGCCGCTGAAGGGCGCGAGATGCGTCTCGACGATGAGCAGATCCGGCCGTTCGCGGCAGAAGAGCTTGAAGCCTTCGTCGCTCGTCGTGGCCGTGATGACGCGGGTGGTCGGGGTGCGCAGTTGATGCTGCGCCCACTCGAGGAAATCGGTCTCGGGATCGACGATGAGGATGGTTTGAGGCTTTTCCATCAGGACGATAATCAGAGGCCGCCGAAGCGGCGCTCGCCGTTTGTTGAAGTCGGCGAATGGCTTCGCGCAAGTCTCCTTGCCGAAGTCCGGCCAGAGTTTCTGCGTGACGTAGATCTCCGTGTAGGAGAGCTGCCAGAGCAGAAAATTGGAAAGGCGCAGCTCGCCCGAGGTGCGGATGAGCAGGTCGGGATCGGGATAGTGGCGGGTGTAGAGGTGCGCTGGCAATCGTCTCCTGCGTCGATCTGGCCGGGCTGCGAGTGTGCCGGCCGCTGACTTCGGTGGCGAGGGCGCGCACGGCGTCTACGATCTCCGTGCGGGCGCTGTAGTTGAGCGCCAGGATCAGGGTGAGCGCCGTGTTGCTGGCGGTGAGCGTCGATGGCTGTGCTGCAGAGCGCGCCTGGCTCGTCGCCGGCAGCTCGTGGAGGCGCCCGATGGTCTGCAAGCGCACGTTGTTCTCCATCAGAGTCGGCGTCTCCTGCGCGATGAAAACTTCGAGCAGCGCGAAGAGCGCGGCGACTTCTTCGGGCGGCCGGCGCCAGTTTTCGGTGGAGAAAGCATAGACGGTCAGGAACTCGACGCCGAGCTGCCACGCATTCCTCAGTCACCGCGCGCACTGACTCCGCGCCGGCCTCGTGGCCCGCGCATCCGCGGCAGGTTCCGTTCGCGCGCCCACCGGCCGTTGCCATCCATGATGATGGCGATGTGGCGCGGGAGGTCTGGGCGCCGGGAACGATTTTGAATGTGGAAGCCAGGAAACCAGGAAAGTGGAAGGCCGAGCTTCGACGCCGGGCATGTTCGGAGATTTTGCGTCTCGCAAGGCGCCCAGAGTATGGGATCCAGCCTGTCCCGAAAAACTTCATGATGGAGGCACCGCCTTGTTCCTGGCCGAGCTTCCAGATTTTCCTTTCCGGCTGGCTGGAGCTTTTTCATCTCCTTAGAGGACGATCGTCTGCTCGCGATTCGGGCCGACGCTGGCAATGCAGCCTGGCTCCGGTAAGTCGGCAAGCCTTTCGAGATAGCGCGTGCTTTTTCCGGCAGATCGCTCCAGGCGCGCGCCTCATGGGTCGGCTCGTTCCAGCCGGCGTGTTCTTCGTAGATCGGCTCGCACGCGGCGAGCTTCTGCACGTCGCACGGCGGCACCTCGAGCACCTGGCCGCCCAATCGGTACTGGGTGCAAACACTGGATCGCCTCGCAGCGTGTCCAAGCCGTCCAGGTTGGTGACGGCGATCTCGTCGATGCCATTGACCATGCCGGCGTAACGCGTCGCCACGGCATCGAACCAGCCGCAGCGCCGCGCCCGGCCCGTGGTCGCGCCAAACTCGCGGCCCATCTGATGCAGCATGTCGCTGACGACCTCGATTCTCCGTGGGGAAGGGCCCTTCGCCGACGCGGGTCGTGTACGCCTTCATCACCCCGAGGACGCGGTCCATGCGCTGCGGCGGCACGCCCGTGCCGGTGCAAGCGCCGCCCGCAGTCGTATTGGAGCTGGTCACGTAGGGATAGGTGCCGTGGTCGAGATCGAGGAAGGTCCCTTGCGCGCCTTCGAAGAGCAACTCCCGCCCTTCCTGCAAGACGCCGGTGCAGATAGACGACCGTGTTGCCGACGAAAGGCTGCAGCTTGGCACCCGCCGCGAGGTAGGCGTCGCGCACTTCCGCGTAATTGAGCGGCTCGCGCCCAGGGCCGTGAGCACCGCATTATTCTCCTCGATGCGCGCTGCGAGCTTGGTGGCAGAAAACGTTCCGGCTGCACCAGGTCCGACATGCGCAGGCCCACGCGCGCGGCCTTGTCGCCGTAAGCCGGGCCGATGCCGCGCTTGGTGGTGCCGATCTTGTTCGCTCCTTTGTTCAGCTTCGCGCTGCTCATCGAGCAGGCGGTGGTACGGCAGCACCAGGTGCGCGCAATCCGAGATCAGCAAGTTTTCGCCCGTCACGGCGATCCCTTGCGCGAGCAGGCCGTCGATCTCCTCCGCAACCGCGACTGGATCAATGACCACGCCATTGCCGATGACGCACATTTTGCCCGGACGCAAGATGCCGGAGGGAATCAGATGAAGAACATATTTCTTTCCCTCTGCGATGACGGTATGACCGGCGTTGTTGCCGCCTTGGGAGCGGACGACGACATCGGCGTGCTCGGTCAGAAAATCGATGATTTTGCCTTTGCCTTCGTCGCCCCATTGAGCGCCGACGAGGATGGTATTGGCCATGTGGTAGGTTGACGGTTGGCAGCGGACGCGAAAGCGATCCAGACGGACGGGTGAACGCGAAAAGTCCCGACGCCGCCAGGCAGCTCGGGACGGAGCGAAACGTAGGCGGGGGCGGCTGCCGCGCGCAAGCAGGAAAGGTGCGGCTCGCTTATCTCGCCACCGCCGGCGCTGGCGCCTCGATCAGCTTTCGGATACTCGCCACCGGTACGCAATGTTTGAAGACCATTTGCAGATCGTTGATTTTCGCCTTTTCGTCCTGCCAATAGACCGACGTGGTCGAGCAGACCATGCCGAGCACGAGCCCTTCCGCATTGAGAATCGGGCCGCCGCTCGAGCCGGCTCCGAAGTCCGCGGTGATCGCCATTTGCGGCGTTTTGCCAAATTCCGTCGTGGAGACGAAGTTGCGCGAAACGAGGCCGCCGGTTAACGAGTAGAAGTTATGGTCGGGATGGCTGATGGCCCACACGGGAGTGCCGGGCGCGGGAGCCGTCACCGCCAGCGGCAGAGGGCTGAAGGTGGCTCCAGCCGCGCGCAGAATCGCCACATCCGTGAGTTTGTCCGCGGCGAGCACTTCGGAAACCGGGGTGACCTTGCCGTTGCGGCTCATAATCATGATGGCGTCGCCTTCGGGGCTGTCGATGACGTGGTAATTCGTCACGAAGACGCCATCGGCCGTGAGCGCAAACCCGGAGCAGCCCGCCATTTCGTACTTCGCTTTTTTGCGCACCTTGGCCATGACTCCGACGACCAGCACGCCATCCGCACGGCGAGCGAAGAGTTCGCGTGGACTGGGAGGCGCCGGCTCGATCGCGGGAAGTTCCAGGGCGCAGGAGTGCGCTTTGGTGAGTTGCGCCCGCAGCGTGCGGACCCGAGTGACTTTGCCGGCTTTGATCAGGGCGGTTCCCTGGCTTTCGACGCGCTCGATGATCGCGTCGTCATCCACAATGGGAGCGCCTTCCTGTGTTTCGCTTGTCGGAGGAACTTGCGAGGCGAGTTCCTGGCCCAGCGCGCAGGGCGCAGAACCGAACCTCACCAAGGCGAAGGCAAGCAACCCAAGAAAGAATGGCTTGAAGAGACGGCGGAGAAGCACGGCGCGGGAAGATAGCCGCGGGGCCGGAATGGGGAAGCCGTTTGTCAGCAAGCGTCCTGCGGCGGACGCTGTGACGTAGTGAGCTGGGAGAGAGCCCGGTCCAGGGCGGCGACATCGATCGGCTTGGTCAGGTGCAAGGCGAAGCCCGCCGCATGAGAGCGGCGGAGGTCGTGCTCCGTGCCGTAGCCGCTGATGGCCATGCCGACTAGACCCGGCTGTTGCGCACGCAGGTCAGAGATCAGGCCACAGCCGTCCCCATCTGGCAGACCGATGTCGGAGATGAGCACCTGAAAGCGATTGGTCGCCACCGCTGCTTGAGCTCCAGCCACGGTGGAGACGGCGACCACTTGATGGCCACGCCGCGTCAAAATCCGGGCCAGCGTTTCGCAAGTCGCCTGATGGTCTTCAACCAGTAAAATGCGCAGTCCCGGACCGCCGCTTCCCACGGCCAGCGAGTTGGGTACAGCACCCTCGGATTCCACGCCTGAGCACACCTGACCAATCGGAAAAAGGTCGGCCGTTGGGGGACGTGCCGCCGGTCGGAGCGGCAGCGACAAGGTGAACCGGGCTCCGCGCCCGCGCCCTTCGCTTTCCGCGCGGACGGACCCGTGATGGGCCTGCGCCAGCAACCGGGTAATCGTCAGCCCCAAGCCGAGCCCGCCGAATTGCCGCGAACTGCCGCCGGCGGCGTGATCGCCCTGGCTAAACGCCTCAAAGACCGTCTCAACCTCCTGAGGCGTTAACCCGTGCCCCGTATCGGTGACCGAAAACTGGATGTGGTCCCCGCGAGAAATTGTCGCGAGATGGATGGTCCCGTGCTCGGGAGTGAACTTGACCGCATTGCGCAGCAAGTTCCAGCAGGCTTGCTGCAAGCGCACCCCGTCGCCCACCACCTCGTGCGGTTCCGCCGTGAGGTCCAGGGTGACCTGCTGCTTTCGGGCGGAGACCTCGCCCTGCACCGTCTCGAGCGCATCGCGAATGACGGTGTGCAAATCCAGCGGCTGCATTTCCAACGCGAGCTTGCCTTGTGTGATGCGCGTCAGGTCGAGCAGATCATCGATCAGCCGGGCTTCCAGCTTTACGTTTTTGCAGATCGTCCGAAAATCGCGGCGCGCCTCTTCTGGGAATTCCGGGTTGTCCACCCCTTCGCCTGCCAGCAGGAGAACGGGGCTGAGTGGCGTGCGCAGCTCGTGCGAGAGCGTGGCCAGAAACTCGTCCTTCGCGCGGCTCCCCGCCTCCGCTGCCGCCAGCGCGCGCCGGATTTCCTCGTGGGAGCGGCGGAGCGCCTCTTCACCGCGCCGCTTCTCCGTCACGTCGTCGAACAGCGAGTACACCTGCCGTGGTTGGTTGGTGTCGGGATGGAAGATCGGAACGGCGGTCACCTCGATCCACCGATATCGTCCCTGGCGCGGGTTGAAGACCTGCACGAGCACGTCCTTGACACCGCAACCGGTGCGCAAAGCGACCATCGAAGGATGGTCCTCACGGGCGAGGCGCTCGCCGAGATGATCAAGCGTTTGGTGATCGACGCTTTGGGAGGTTTGGCCAGCCAGTTGCTCGCGGGTTTGGCCCAGGATGTTCTCGGCGGCGAGATTCATCGAGACAATCCGTCCCTCTGTGTCCTGATAAACGACGCCTTGCAGCATCGTCTCGAAAAGGAGCCGATAGTGGCGTTCGGATTCCTGCAGGGCCGCCTCCGCCAGCTTGCGTTCCGTGACGTCTTCGACCACGGCCATGCTGTGCAGGAAGCGCCCCTGCAGATCGCGCAGAAAGACCGCATTGACGCGCACCCAAACGACCGCGCCATCCGGGCGCAGGTACCGTTTTTCGTTGCGATATTGCGGACGGTCGCCGGCTGCCGCAGCCACGTAGATCGCCCAATCGGCCTCGCGATCATCCGGATGAGTCAGGTCACGAATGTGCAGATTTTGCAGCGCCTCCTGAGAGTAGCCGGAGATTTCGCGGAAGCGCTCATTGAACCGTACCAGCCGGCCTGAATCGTAATCCACTTCCGACATGCCGACGGAAGCCAGCTCGAACATGGCCCGAAAGCGCGCCTCACTTTCTCGCAAAGCAGCCTCGGCGGTCTTGCGCGCCGTCACATCTCGCAGCGTGCAAACCCACTCGACCAGATTGCCCGAGTCGTCCTGGCGCGGCACCATCTTACCGTAAAACCAGCGGTACTCGCCCGCGCGGCCGCAGAGGCGAAATTCCGCCGAGTGCGGGCGCACTTCGGACTGGGTCGCCTGCCAAAGCACACCAACGATCGTCCGATCGTCGGGGTGGAGCGCCTCCAGCCAGGGCAGATCTGTTCCGTTCGGCTCAGGATCGTCGCGCCCAGTGAAATCCTTCCACCAAGCGCGGACGGCTCCATCGGATCGCCACGCATGGTCCATCGTCCAGACCACGTTGGAAGAGGCGAGCACCAGGGCTCGGAAGCGCTCTTCGGTCGCCCGGCGCGTCGCTTCCGCCGCAAGGCGTTCCGTCACTTCTTCGGCGACGACATTGATGGCCACGACCCGGCCCTGATCATCTTTGACCGGCAGACAGCTTTCGATCCACGTCCGCTCGACACCTGGGCGCGCCGGTGTTTGCCCTTTCAAAGTGAAGCCCAGCACCGGTTCACCCGTGGCCACGACACCGCGCAAGGTCGGCTCTGCCGCCGCGGCGAGTTTCGGCAGGACGTCACGCAAGCGTCGCCCGACGTGCTCCGCAGCCGGGATTCCGTTGGTCCCTGCCAGCATCTCATTGATCCTCAAGAAACGCAGGTCCGCGTCGAAAACGCAGAGGCCGACGGGGGCGTGCTGGTAAATGGACTCGATTTCGGCCAATTGCCGCCGCGCCAACTCTTCGGCGTCCCGCAGCGCCTCGCGCTGCCGCTCCGCGCGCCCGATCGCCCGGTGCATACCCTCGGCGACGATCGAGATGGCGGTGCCATTGATCAGAAAGGAAGCAAAGCGGATCGCGTCTGCCGGTTCAGTCAAAGAGAAGGAGTGAGTCGATTTGACAAACAGCCATTGGCCGCAGGCGGCGGTGATGGCGGTCGCCAGCAGCCCCGGACCGAGCCCGCCGAAACCTGCAGCCAGCACAATGGCCAAAATAAGCATTTGCAGCGGAATCCATTCTCCGAGCCACGGCTGCAGCGCAAGGCGAAGGGTCAAAAAGGCCAGCGACACGGCCACCGCCGTCCCGTACCGCGATCTACGATTCAAGGTGGGGTGTCCTTCAGGCATAAGCCGGCCTCGGTTTGAGAGTGGCAGCCCCAAGATTCGGGAGGCAACCCTAGAAGTAGGGAATGTTAAAGATGGGGGCGTTACCCGAGGCGATTACCTGCGGCCCACCTTTTCTAGACAGCCTTTTGCTTTTACATTGTCAGCCCCGCCCCTCTTCCGGTAGAAGCGTGCCTCTTTATGAACCGAATCCTCGTGCCGTTTCTCACGCTCGCGACGGCCCTCATTTTCCTCGCTAACTGCGCCGATCCTGAGCCAACCCCACCGCGCAAGATGGGCCAACGCCGGCCGGGCGGTGGGTACAGCGGCCCTCCAGCGCACGCGGTCATCACCGACGATGGCGGTGAGCAGCCGCCGCAGGTCGAATCCGGTGCGCCGCCGGAGCATCACACCGCGCATCAAGATCCCGAAGTCTCACCTTCACCGAAGCACGACGGACCGGCTCCCAGCGTCGGGAACTTCGAGGCGGGGAAGCCGGTTCCCGGCAAACCGGGCTTCGTCACCAGCCCGTATGCGCCGAACCAAGGCTATGTGGATGTGCGCGGGTACGCCCCCGGCACCGAGGTAAAAGACCCGTATACACCCGGAAAGACCTTCCTCGTTCCGGCACAATAAGGAGCCGACGCAATTCGCATCGCCCGTCTTTCGCGCGACGCTTACGATGAATCTGGCCGTTCTTGGGCCTGGGCTGCTCGGGGCGTCTATTGCGATGGCGGCGCAACGGGCCGGCGGGATGCAGGTCGCCATCTGGGGCCGTCGCGAGGCTGCTGTGGAGGAACTCCGTGCGCGAGGGATCGGGGACTTGGCTTCGAGCGATCTTCGCAAGGTGGTTCATGAGGCCGGACTGGCCATCCTCTGCGTCCCCATCGGAGCCATGCCAGCGCTCGCGCGCGAGCTTGCAGAGGTGTTGCCGGAGCAGGCCATCGTCACGGATGTGGGAAGCGTGAAGCTGCCAGTGGTCCGTGCACTGGAGCCGCTCTTTGCGACCAGCGCGCGCTTTGTCGGCTCCCACCCCATGGCTGGCTCGGAGCAGCAGGGGCTCGAAGCCGCGCGAGTGGATCTCTTCGAAGGACGAGTTTGCATCGTCACCCCGACGCAACATTCGGAACCATCGGCGGTCGATCAGATCACTTCCTTTTGGCAACAAATCGGATGCCGCGTGCGGCTGCTTGACCCCGCCGAGCACGATACGATCGCGGCGACCATCTCGCATTTCCCTCATGCCTTGGCTGCCCTGCTGGTCCAAAGCGTGGCCCAGCAGCATCCCGCAGCTTTCGAGTTCGCCGGCCCCGGTTTCCGCGACACGACCCGCGTAGCGAGCGGTCCGCCAGAGATGTGGTTGGAGATTCTCGACGCCAATCGGGCGGCAGTCCAAAAATCAGCCGAGGCAATGATTGAAAAGCTCCGTGAGTTCATCACAATGCTCGCCCGCGGGGATTCCGGCGGCCAAGCATCCATGAACGAACTTCTCACTTTTGCCAAAGAGCAGCGCGACCGGTTGCGCCTGCGGCCTTAATCCACATGGCCGATTGGAGAATCCGACGGGCGCCGCCCCTGCAAACTGAAATCGAAGTCCCTGGTGACAAAAGCATCTCGCACCGAGCGCTTCTGCTCGCCGCCCTGAGCAACGGACCTTGCGTGATTCGCGGCTTTCTCCCGAGCGAGGATTGCCTTTGTACAATGGCGGCGCTTCGGGCGCTGGGCATCCAGATTGAAACCTTCGAGCCGGACGATGGCACGACAGAGACTGCCATCCGGGTGCATGGGAAGCGCGGGGTCTTCACTCAGCCCAAAGGCGACATCGATTGTGGCAACTCCGGCACGACCATGCGGCTGCTCGCTGGAGTGCTCGCGGCGCAGCCGTTTCGCAGCCGGCTCGTCGGCGATGCTTCGCTCTCCCGGCGACCAATGCGCCGCGTCATCGAGCCGCTCACCCAGATGGGCGCGCGAATCACCGCGGAGGGTGAGGACGGACGACCGCCTCTGGTGATCGATGGCGGCTACCTGCAATCCATCAGCTACACCAGTCCCGTGGCGAGCGCGCAAGTGAAGGGTGCCGTGCTCCTCGCCGGTCTTTTTGCCAAGGGCAAAACGAGCGTGACCGAGCCGAGCCAAAGTCGCGATCACACGGAGCGCATGCTCGAGTATTTCCTGGTGCGGCCGCAGAAAAGCGGGCGCACCGTTTCCGTCCATGGCGACCTCACGCTCGAGTCGCGCGATTTCCGGGTGCCCGGCGACATTTCGAGCGCGGCCTTTTGGCTGGTCGCCGCCGCTGCCCATCCGCGCGCTCACTTGCTCCTGCGCAACGTCGGCTTGAACGAGACCCGCACCGGGGTGCTGGGCGTGCTCGTGCGCATGGGCGCCCATGTCCGTGAACACATCCACGTGCGAGAGGCGGAGCCGCTCGGCGCCATCGATATCAAAGGAGTTCGCCTCCGGGGAACGGAGATCGCCGGTGCTGAAATTCCCAATGTCATTGACGAGTTGCCGATCCTCGCGGTGGCGGGCGCGCTGGCGCAAGGGACCACGACGATTTCGGATGCACACGAGTTGCGGGTAAAAGAGACGGATCGGATTGCGGCCATCGCCGCCAACCTTCGCGCCATGGGCGCTAATATCGAAGAGACGGAGGGCGGCTTGGAGATTCACGGTGGCTCGCCCTTGCACGGCGCGCGCGTGCAAAGCTTCGGCGACCATCGCATCGCCATGGCGTTCGCCATCGCGGGACTTTTCGCGGATGGAGAGACGATCGTCCAGGACGTCGAGTGCGTGAATACATCGTATCCCGGGTTCTATCAGCAACTCGAGCAAATCATGCGGGAACCGGGCGAGCCGCAGACCCCGGTTCACACATCGCTCCCGCTCCACGAGTAAGTGGCCCATTTTTCCGCCATCATCATTGCCATCGACGGCCCGGCCGCGTCGGGCAAGAGCAGCGTAGCGCGGGCCTTGGCGCGCCAATTGGACATCGCTTACATCAACACAGGGGCGATGTACCGGGCTGTCACCTGGTACGCGCTGCGATCCAGCGTCGCGAGCAGCGACGCGGAGGCGGTTAATTCCTTGCTGGCCCGAGCAGAGTTCACCTGCGGGATCGACGGGCAGAACGAGTCCACCTTCTTGATCAACGGCCTTGATCCCTCCGCGGAGTTGCTCTCGGAGGGGGTGAATGATCACGTCTCCCACCTTGCTGCCATTCCCGAGGTGCGCCGCTTGCTCGTGGCCTTGCAGCGGGGTTACGCCACCGAGCGCGATGTCGTCATGGAAGGGCGCGACATCGGGTCAGCCGTGTTTCCAGAAACGCGGTTCAAGTTCTACATCGATGCGTCCGCGGAGGTGCGCGCCCTGCGTCGTGCGCGCCAGGGAGTGCAGGATCCTATTCTGCAACGCGACCGCATTGATTCCTCACGCCGTGCTTCACCGCTCGTGATCGCCGAGGACGCTCACGTGATCGACAGTTCTAATCTGACAATCGACGGAGTGGTTGGTGAAATTGTCGGACGGCTGAAGCAAAAGAACCTCGCCATCGCACCCGCGCGCTCGCCCTTGCTGCGGGCGACGGCAGAAATTTGAGCCGCCATGGGTCTCGTCTATACGGTTGGCTACCACGCCTCGAAAGCAATCGCTCGCCTCTGTTTCTCGTACCGGTCGATCCACCGCGACCGGGTGCCCCAGACGGGTGGCTTCGTCCTCGCGATGAATCACCAGAGCTACCTCGACCCGCCGCTCGCGGGTCTTTGCTCCGACCGGCCCATTTATTTCCTGGGGCGCAAATCGCTCATGAAATGGCCCATCCTCGGGCCACTCTTTCCGGCCATGAACGTCATCCCCGTGGATCAGGAGCGGGCCGACATGAGTGCGCTCAAGGCCATCATCAAGCTGGTGCGCGCCGGGGAGGGGACTCTCATTTTTCCTGAAGGTGCGCGCACGCTCGACGGACAATTGCAACCAGCTCAACCCGGTCTCGGCTTAATCATCGCCAAGACGCTCGCGCCGGTGGTCCCATTGCGCATTTTCGGCGCGCACGCGGCACTTCCACGCGGCGGCGGGCGGCTGCGCTTTCATCCGATTACGGTGGTCGTCGGCGAGCCGATGCACTTTTCGGCGGCGGAGGTGGAGCATCCGGGGCGCGAACTGTACCAGAGCCTCTCGGATCGTGTGATGGCCCGCATCGCGGCGCTGACGAATGAGCGGACCTGACGCTTCGGGCTTCGGAAGGCCGTTCACTCCGAAGGCAAGTGCAGGTGCCCGAAGCGGTGGGGGACATGGAACTGCCGGAGCCCGGTGGGCGACCAGGCACTGAGTTCCGCCGACGCCCCCGGTGCGGTGCGGTCGATGCGGAGAAAGTTTGCCCGCCACGAGAGTCGCTGCCGAGCGCCAGGCATGAGGCTCTCGAAGGGGATCGCCAATTCGGCTGCCCACCCCCCTGCGGTCTTGGCGACGGCGGTCTGCAAGCCCTCGCAGCGCCAGGCGAAATCTTTGCGCAAGCCGCTCGGCGACTGCCGCAAGACCAGATCAAGCACTGCGTTCAGCGGGTTGAGTTCAATCTCGAAGTAACACTCTAAATCGCCGACGGGATCGAGGAATACCTCCACGACTTCCTCCGTGTAGAGCGGCTCATCTGGCTGGCGCAGCGTGGCCCAAGGGAGCGCGTCCGCGCAGTCAAAGAGCACGCGCAGATGAAGACCGTCCACGGCTGCCCGCACCGAGGTGGCCTGCCCGGGGGCATGCCCGCTCACCGTTTCCCGCAGCAAAACAGGAGCGATGTTCTGCCAGCGCGGATCGGAGACATTCGCGACAACCGGGCCGAGTTCGCCTGCGGAGCAAAGCAGCGTCGGGGGGGGATCGAGCGGCATTCGCGCTTGTTCCAAGCCAGCGCCCGTCCGTTTACAAGGGCGACTTCAGGTTGAGCACCGTGAAGATGGCGAAAGCCGTACCGAGCAGAGCCACGACCCCCAACGCCAGCACCGCCACATTTGCTGGATCCTTTTTGACGGTCTTTTTCTGGAAAGGCGAGGCATTGGCGAAGTTCGAGGGGGCCGCCGTCGAGCTGCCGGGCTCGCTGATCATCTCGGCTCCGGCGGGGAGCGGCTGCGGATGCGTACCCGCTTCCGTCACGTAGCGCGTGGCAATGCTGCCAAAAAGGATCTGGTCATCCGGGTGCAGCGCCGTTTCCGCCTCTGGATCAAGCGCGCGGCCGTTGACGCGCGTGCCATTGGTCGAGCCGAGGTCTTTCAGAACGTAATCCGTGCCGCGCAAAATCAGCTCCGCATGATGCGAAGAAACGGAGGCATCCTCGATGTGGATCGTGTTGTCCGAGACGCGGCCCAGCGTGATGACCGCCTCGGTCAGTTCGTGCGTCACTTCGGTGTCATCGGCCAGGGAAACGAGGAGGCTGGGCATATGGGGAGGAGCGCGACGGTAAAGAGTTCAGCGGGTCTCTTCAATGAGTTTGCCAAACTGTTGAAAGAAATAGCTCGCGTCGTTTGGGCCAGGCGCGGCTTCGGGATGGTACTGCACTGAGAAGACTGGTTCGCTCCGGTGGCGCATCCCTTCGACGGTCTGATCGTTGAGGTTGAGGTGCGTCACTTCCACATGGGAAGGGAGCGACTCGGGATCCACTGCAAACCCATGATTTTGAGAAGTGATCGTCACTTTGCCCGTCGCCAAATCCTGCACGGGCTGGTTCCCGCCGCGATGGCCGAACTTCAGTTTGAAAGTCTTCCCGCCAAAGGCGTAACCGAGCATTTGATGGCCCAGGCAGATGCCGAAAATGGGGGTCCGTCCGACGAGTTCCCCGATGGCGCGATGGACGTAATCCAGCGCTGCCGGGTCGCCCGGCCCGTTGGAGAGAAAGACGCCATCCGGTTTCAGCGCCAGCACGTCCGCCGCGGAAGTCTGCGCGGGAACGACCCGCACTTGGAAACCTTCCTGCCGCAGGCGCCGCAGGATGTTGCGCTTCATCCCGAAGTCGTACGCGACGATGCGGTGACGCACGGGCGGGAGTTTCTCAAAGACCTGGCCGTGCTCGTCCGGCTCAACACCTTCGCCGTCGCCCTTCACGATGGTCCATCGGCGCGACAGCGTTCCGTCCGGATCCCAATCGTAGGCCACCGGCGGGGTCACCTCGCGCACGTAATCCATGCCGGCAACTCCTCTTCCTTCGACGGCCAGCCGTACCGCTTCCTCGACCGAGAGCCCCTCGCTCGAGAGGCAACCCTTCATCGCCCCTTTGTCGCGCAGGTGCTTCGTCAGCGCCCGGGTATCAATTCCCTGAATGCCTGGAATCGCGGCACAGAAAAGATAATCCTCCAGCGTCTGTTCCGACCGCCAGTTGCTTGGAATTGGGCTCAGCTCCTCGATGACAAATCCGCGCACATGCGGCTCCGCGCTTTCAGCGTCCAATTCATTCACGCCGTAGTTGCCGATCTCCGGGTACGTCATCGCGACGATTTGGCCGCGGTACGATGGGTCGGTCAGCACCTCCTGATAGCCGGTCATCGAGGTATTGAAACAAACCTCGCCAATCGCCGTCCCCGGCGCGCCGAAGGATTCGCCAACAAAGTGGCGTCCGTCTTCGAGGGCGAGAATGGCGGGATGCTTCATCGGGATCGCGCAGGTCGTGATGGAGACTTCCTCTAAGCCTTGGCCTCAGCCGCCTTCTTGACCTCCAGCTTGCGGTAGAGCGTGGCCATGGAGATGCCGAGCATCTTCGCCGCTTTCTCGCGGGAGCCGCCGTTGAACTTGATCGTCTCCTCGATGTAGCTTGCGCTCCTGCTCGCGGATGTATTCGTCGAGCGATCTGGCCGACCGGGAGCGCGCCGGTGGCTCTCCGGCGCTGGGGCGGTGGCCTGGCGGACGACTTGCGGCGGCAGATCCTGCACGCGGATGATGCCGTCGTCGCACAGGGCGCAGGCGCGCTCGATGGCGTTTTCCAGCTCGCGCACGTTGCCCGGCCAGCGGTAGTGCTGCAGCACGTCGAGCGCTTTCGGGTCGATCTTCTTCGGCTCGGTGTCCGTCTGCGCGGAGTTCTTCTGCGAGGAAATGCTGCACCAGCAGCGGGATGTCGTCGAGCCGCTCGCGCAGCGCGGGCATCTCGATCGGGATGACGGCGAGGCGATAGTAGAGATCCTCGCGAAAATTGCCGCTCTTGATCTTGTCGCTGCAGCGCTTCGTTGGTGGCGGCGAGGACGCGCACATTGATCGGCGGAGGTCTTGGTATCGCCGACGCGGCGGATCTGCCGCTCCTGCAGCACGCGCAGCAGCTTCGTCTGCAGCGAGACGGCCATCGAGTTCACCTCATCGAGGAAGATCGTGCCCATCTCGGCTTCCTCGAAGAGGCCGATCTTGTCCTGCACCGCGCCGGTGAAGGCGCCCTTCTTGTGGCCGAAGAGCTCGGACTCCAGCAGGTTTTCCGGCAGCGCGGAGCAGTTGATCGCCACGAAGGGCTGATGCTGGCGGTTGGAGTTGAAATGGAGCGCGCGCGCGACGAGCTCCTTGCCCGTGCCGCTCTCGCCCTGGATCAGAATGGTCGAGTCGGTATCGGCGACTTTCGCGATGAGATTGTAGATCTCCTGCATCCGCTGCGAGGTGCCGATGATGTTTTCAAAGCGGTACTTCTCCTTGACGATCTGCCGCAGGTTGCGGATCTCGCGCTTGTCGTGCTGGTGATCGAGCGCGCGCTGGATGGAGAGCTGCAGCTCGTCGACCTTGAAGGGCTTGGTGATGTAGTCGTACGCGCCCATCTTCATCGCCTCGATGCCCGACCTCGAGCTGCTTGTAGGCGGTGATCATGATGACCGGCGTGCCGGGGATGACCTCCTTGCACTCCCGCAGCACATCGAGGCCGCCGACCTTGTCCATGCGCACGTCGGTGATGACGAGTTGCGGCGCATGCGTGGCGAGATTCTCGATGGCCTTCGCGCCGGAGTGAAGGAGAGCGTCTGGTGTCCCCGCTCCTGGCAGATGTCGGAGATGACCTGCACCATCGCAGGGTCGTCATCGATAATGAGAATTCGTGCCATAATGAGATGTCGTCAGAGGGGTCGCGGAAATGAGAGTATATCACGATGAGAAAAGCAAAGGGATTCTTTCAAAATTTTCGCGTCTGCATTTCGCGATTGCGCTCTTGGCGCCAGCCGGACCGATTTTTCACCATGTCTGAAGATCACCGCCGAACAGATCACGCGAAGCGCTGAGAACCGTCCGCTACCCGGGGTTCAGCCGGGATATCGTTTCCTTCGGCATGGTGAAGAGAGATGCGATTCAGGGGCGGGGAAGTGACGGTGCAGATGGCGCTGACCACGAACGATCCGAAAGTGCCGCAGCAGATCAAGTCGGATGCCGAGGCGGCTCTGCGCGCGTGCCGGGTATCGCGCGCGGCACGGTGCTGATCGACATCCAGGCGCCGCCCGCCCAGCACGCCGCCAGCATGGCCGGAGGCGCGCCGGCGGTGCAGCAGATTGACGGCGTGCGCCACGTCGTCGCCGTCGCCAGCGGCAAAGGGGGCGTGGGCAAATCGACCGTGGCCGCGAATCTCGCGCGTGGCGTTGCTGGCGCAAGGCGCGCGCGTCGGGCTGTGCGACTGCGACATGTACGGGCCGAGCATCGCGCTGATGTTTGGCACGAACGAGCGTCCCTCGGCCGATGAGGAGACGAATCGCATCCAGCCCATCGAGCGGCACGGGCTCCGGCTGATGTCGATGGGCTTTCTGCTGGATGACGCCGCGCCCGCGATTCTGCGCGGGCCGATGGTGACCAAGTACACGCAGCAGTTTCTGCGGCAGGTGGATTGGGGCGAGCTCGATTACCTCGATCCTCGATCTGCCGCCGGGCACGGGCGACATCCAGCTCACGATCGTGCAGACCGTGGCGCTGGCGGGCGCGGTCATCGTCACCACGCCGCAGGAAGTGGCGCTGATCGATGCGCGCAAGGCCAGCGCGATGTTTGCCAAGGTGAATGTGCCCGTGCTCGGGCTGATCGAAAACATGAGCTACTTCCTCTGCCCGAGCGACGGGCAGCGGTACGACATCTTTGGCAGCGGCGGCGGCGAGCGCGAGGCGGCAGCGGCTGCGGCGTGCCGCTGCTCGGGCAGGTGCCGATCGATATCCCGACGCGCGAATGGGGGGACCGCGGCATGCCGGTCGCCGGCGGCCGCTCCGGCGAGCCCGGCGGCGCGGGAATTTGCCGCCATCGCCGCGAGACTTGCCGAGCAGATCAATCTGGGGTAAATCATTCGGCAACGATCCTGTCTCGTTCTGGCGCATTTTCTGCGACTCTCTTCCACGCGACCGCCCTTTCCCTTGCGAACCCCTTTTGCCGTCCCGCCACCTCCCATGAGCACTATGACCGGAGAAAACTCGGAGCTCGTCAAAGATTCGCTCCTGTACAAAGAATTCCTCGCCGAGCGTGAGGAAATCCTGCGTCATAAATGGATCGAGAGCGAGAAGGCGGGCCACGATATTGGCTTCGAGAAAGCGCTCCTCGACTGGATCGTGAAACACCGTTCGTCCTGGCGCACCCAGCGGCAGCAGAAAGTGGCAATCGCCGCGTAAGGGCTGCGGACGCGGGCGAGTGCCATGGGCAGCGCCGACGGCGCTGGTATCATCGGCCTGCGTCGGCCAACGTAAAGCTGGTCCGTGCTCGTCAAGAAGCAGCGGCGAGGGGCTGGGGCGCCTCGGGAGCGCCGTATTGAGCGTTGTAATTGGCGCGAACGCGCGCGGCTTCCGTTTTGGCGGCTTCGAGTTGCTTCGCCACGACCACGGACTCCTGCTCCGCCTCGGCTTTGGCCGAGCGGGCGGCTTGGGCGATTTCCTCCGTGCGTTGGGTAAGGTCGGTGAGACGTTTCTGGGCTTCGTCGCCAGCTTTGCGAACGGCCACGAGCGCGGCCTCGGCTTTTAGCGCCAAAGCGGCGGCGGTCTTTGCTTCGAGACGCTTGGCGGCGATGGTTTCCTTGGCTTTCGCAATCTCCGCAGTCAGTTTTTCGAGCAGCACTTTGTGGTCTTCCACTGCCTTGTTGCTGGCGTCAGAAGCCACCTGCGCCTGCGCAAATTCATCCTGCTGCGTTTTGCGTTTCGCTTCGAAGGCGGCGGCTTCCGGCGTCCCTTCCGGCGGTGATGCATCCTGCCGATCGAGGGCTGCCTTCGCGGACATCAAGCGCTTCGTCGCGGCTGGGTTGGCCGCCGCTTCCTTCTCCTGGGCCAGCATGGCGGCTTGACGCTTCGCCTCGCGATCCGCCAGCAAAGCCTCGGCGTCGGCAACTTCTTTGGCGGCCTGGGCTGCGGCCCCTTTGACCATCGCCAGCCCGGCTTCCTTCTCTTTCAAAAGAGCCGGCGTTTCTTGCACGATTTTGGCGGCGGCCACTTTGCCGGATTCGGTCTGCGCGATGGGTGCGAGCGCCTCCCTGGCGGTAGCGATGAGGTCTTCATAGCGCGCCTGCAATTCCGCCAGTGATTGCCGCGCTTGATGCACACTCATGAAGGCCTGTGCGCGGTGCCAGTGGGCGCAGGCGGAAGTGAGTGCCGCCACCTTCGAGCTCGCTGTCTCCAAGGCGGCGCGCTGACGGCGCACTTCCAGTTCCGGCGCAGGCAGGCTGGCAGCAAGTTTGGCCGCCGCCGCTGCCGCCTCGGCTTGGGTTAGCTCCGCCCGCTTGGCGTTCAGCAAGCCATCCAGCCGGTTGTATTCGTTGCCACCGACCTTGTGTGAGTAGCCGTTGCGTGGCGAGGCGGTTTGCTTCGGCCCGGAGCGGCTCCAGTCGCTTGGCAGCCGCGTCGGCCCCGGCGCAGCAACTCTGGCGCCACGGTGAGCTTCGCTTCTGTGGTTTGCGCTGTCGCTAGCGCGGAGATCGCGGCCTGCAGCTTCTTTTCGGCAGTGGCCAGCTTCTCGTTGGGGGCGTTGCCGGCGGCGGCCGCCTTCTGTTCGAACGCGGCGATGGTGGCCTTTTGTGCATCCACCTTCTGCTGGGCGGCGGCGCGGTCGCCACCGCTGGCCGCGTCGCGCATTTTGCGCAACTCCGCCAGTTGTACGCGGGCGCTTTCCAGTTCCTTCGGCGAAGCCGCCACCGCTGAGCCGTCCGCGTTGATCGCGTCGAGTTCCACCTGCGCTTGCTGACGCGCCACTTGGGACGCTTCGATTTCCTGCTGATGCTTCTGCGCGACCGCGTCGAGGGCTGCTTTCAAGTTCCCTTCCGCCAGAGTCAAGCCGGCCTGCGCGGCGGCGGCAGCCCCCTTTGCTTCGGCCAAACCATTCTCCGCCTGCGCGAGGCTCTCGGCCAGCAAGGGCGGATTGGAGGAAGTTCGCCCGTCGCTTTGCCGCCGTCCTTCAAGTTGAAAACGCGGATGCGTCCGGTCCAATCGCCCGCAATGACCCGGTCATTGGCGAGCACCGCGCGCAGCGCGATGTCATCGAAAGCCTCGCTGACGAGCAGCGTCTTGCCGGTTTGATCCCAAGCTTTGGCCAGCTTGTCGCGCCCCGCGGAAACCAGCCGCCCATCGGGCGTGAAATCGACCGACAAAACGCCGCCGGGATGTCCATTCCAGCTCCGGATTTCCTTCCCTTCCTTCACATCCCAGAGCGTGATC
>CAWBXA010000008.1:0-97453 GCA_963792695.1 uncultured Verrucomicrobiae bacterium
CTGTAAAATATAAAGTTTTCACTCCGTGCCTTTGATTACATGACCATTAAAAGTTAAGAATGGTTGCAATACGGATATGTATTTCTCTTAATTCAGATAATATTTAATCCTGTCCTCATTACAGGTGATCATTTTCTGCTGAACGTTTCAAATTTGAAAACAGGGCCATATTTAATTCGCGTACACAGTGAAATTATTTCGGAGATAAAAAAAATAGTCATTGAAAGAAATTGATGAATAGTAAAATATTCGTCGCACCAGGTAATTTCAGGATTCCTGAAACTCTAGGAATTATGTAAAAAAATCTGTGAATTATGTAACTTTTCTTTCTCCCTCATTTTTTAAATTGCAATGTCCAAGGCTGGCAGTTGCGCCTTCAACTCGATCCAATCCTGACGTACGAGACGCGGCCGGTCATGCTCGCGCTTGCGCTTCGCCAAACCTTCATCCGTGAATTGCAAAGTCGCTCCCAGCCGGGTATCGACGGCTTCCAGGTTGCTGAAGGCTTCATCGATCTCGGCCTCCTTTTCCGCCAGCGCGTCGCTCACCTCGGCGTGATGGAGGAGGGCTCGCTCGGCCAGCTGTTCATGCTCGGGAATCAGCTCGAGCAGCACTTCCAGCGGGCGCTGGTAGGCGTTGCCCATTTTCTCCAACTCTGCAAACTGGATGTTCGCGTTGATCCCGGTGATGAACAGGTAAAGCATCACCGAATCGGGCATCACAAAGAAGATGCTGATGAGCGCGAGCTTCTCGGAAACCTTGAGATTTTTGAACCAGTTTTTGATCTTGGACATGCGGCGGGTGGGCGCGGGCGAGCCTGGCGACCCACTTCTTCCCGGTCGGTACTTAGCAGAGGCCAGGCCACGAAGCGAAGAAAGGGGAGTTTGCTTGCCATCGCGATTCGCTGGTGTGCCAATTTGTCTCTTTGTGGCGAAACTCGGTTTTGGTGCGGAGTGTGACAAAGTGGGAAATATGGGAACTTTCTTCACAGTAAAGTGAGACACGGCGAAATTCCGGAGAGTGATTGAAGCGGGCGTGGAACGCTGTGCGTGGAACCGATGAATCGCAGCCAGTCGCGTGGCACGGAGGCACTGCGCGCCTCGTGAATGCCACTTTATCGGCTTGAATGCGCAGCAGGCCTGTCCAAATTGGCTCCCCCGCCGAAACCCTCCTTATCTCCATGTCCAAATTCTCGTTTGCGGCGCCAGCCGTTTCATCGGCGGGCGACCTCGTTGCCGATGGCTTGGAGAAAACCTATGCCTGGATTTTGGATGAGATCGTTAACGGGGGCGGTCCAGTCGTGAATCGCGCTTAGTCGAGAAACCGGCTTTACAGATTATGCGAGGCGTCTCGACGAAGTGGCTCAAGGTCCGGCTCCGAAACATCATCAACGCCCTTCCGTTTCCCAGCACGTCAGCTTAACTAAATGAACCTCATCCAAAACGTCTCTGTCTTCGGCCTTGGCAAACTCGGCGCCTGCATAGCCGCCACCTATGCGGCGCGGGGTTTTGGAGTAGTCGGCGTGGATATCGATCCAGAGAAGGTGCGGCTCGTTAATGAGCATCGCCCTCCCGTGGAGGAGCCGCTGCTCGGAGAGACGGTCACGGCTGGTGCGGATCGGTTGCGAGCCACGCTCGAGGTGAGCGAGGCAGTCGCGACGGATGCGACTTTCTTCATTCCGCCTTCCCCGAGCCTGCCCGATGGAAGCTTCTCCAACGAGTATTTGCTCAAGGCCATGCAGCCGCTGGCCCGCGCCTTGAAGGAGGCTGGCAAGAAAGGGCACCTCTTCGTCTGCTCTTCCACCACCACGCCCCAAGCCTGCGACACCGTCCTCATTCCGATGCTGGAAAAAGAGACCGGTTGGCGGTGCGGCCCCGATTTCGGCTTCTGCTATAATCCGGAATTTATTGCGCTTGGGCAATGTCGTCACCGGCCTCCTCGAGCCCGACCTCGTCTTATCGGCGAATCGCACCCGGAGTACGGCGCCGCGCTCGAGGCCGCCTACCAGAAGTACAATCGCAATCAGCCCAGGATCGCCCGCATGTCGCTCATCAGCGCCGAGCTGACCAAGATTTCGCTGAATAGCTACATCACGATGAAGATCTCCTTCACCAATCAACTTCGCCTCATCGCCGAGCAGTTTCCGCAGGCCGATATTCATGCCATCCTCGGTGCGCTCGGCAGCGACACCCGCATTGGCTCCAAATATCTCCGCGCCGGTGTCTCCTATGGCGGCCCCTGCTTTCCGCGGGACAACCGCCTGCTCGCGTACACAGCGCGCACCGCAGGGACCGAGGCTCCGCTGGCCGAGGCTTCGGATAGGATGAATGAGCTAACCAAGGAAGCTCTCCTTGCCAGAGTGAAGTCACTTGTGACCAAAAGTGAGTCCATCGCCATCCTCGGCCTTTCTTACAAGCCAGATACCTATATCACCGAGGAATCCGCCGGGCTTTACCTCGCGCAGCATCTGAAGCGGCAGGGTTATCGAGTGCTGGTCCATGACTATGGAGCTACACCCGCCAACAGTCCCGCGCTGCATGAATTCACCGTGCTCGAGGATCCGCAGATTCTTGCGCGGGACGCCGGATTGAAGGTGGCGGTCCTCTGCTGTCCCTGGCCTCAGTATCAAAAACTACAGTTCGGATCCCACACGACAGTGGTCGCTCCCTGGAAGCTCTAACGGCGCTTTGGCCCTAAAAGGGCCCCATGCCCTCCTGGCGACTGTTGTGTGCATCCTATTTTGCATCCGAAAATCGCTCCTGCGGGATGTTCGAAGTGAAACTCGTCTTTCCTTTGAGATGTTTGCGCAGGTGCCAGGTCCCAGGCAACAAGTCGCATTTGCCACGGTAACGCAGTTTTTGACCCTGCCGCTTGGCTCGATAGAGCGCGCGCAAGACCTTCCCACGCCAGCCATCGGGCACCCCATGCTCGCGCCGGACAAGGGCAGATTCCCGCGCGGTGTTGGTGGTGATTCGCCGTATCCGCCGATTGTCCCAACTCATGATAGCGGTAGTTAATCAGCAGCGCATTGAGGTGCCCGATGCGTGCCCCCGCGCGGCCCAGGTCCAATTCGAAAGCAAAGTCGCACGCATTCAGAAAGCGCTCAGCCTGGTACAGCCCGAGCTGATCATGCATGCGTTTACGGACAAAAAGCGCTGGGTGAATCACGTAGCCGACCCCGCTGAAGCGCATCACGTCATAATCCCAAATCGCCTCCTCCCGGCGGTAGATTTCGCCGCCCTGCCCGTCGATAAAGACAACGTCCCCAAAGAGCCCGTCCCACTCCGGGTGCGCCGCCAGGGCCTCGCCGACTGCCTGCAAGGCCCCCGTGCGCAGGCAGTCGTCGGAGTTTAAGATCTGCACGACCTCGCCCGAAGCCGCCTTGATCCCCTTGTTCATGGCGAAGTAATGCCCCTCGTCCTTTTCCGAGACCCATTGCAGGTGCGGGTACTCCTGAAGCAGGCCGACCGTCCCATCCGTGGAGCCACCATCCATCACAAAATGTTCGAGGTTGGGGTAGCCTTGCGCCCGCACACTCTCGATCGTCTCCCGCAAGCGTGTGGATGCTGTTGAAGCTCGGCGTGATCACCGAGATTTTCGGGAGTTCGGACATGCCGCACTTTAGCCGTTGCGCCGCAACCCTCAACGCCGGATCGCGAGCCTCGTGATTGCAGTGCCGTCCGCCCGGGGAGGCTTTGCACAGATTGAACATCCCAGGCGCGGCTCTGTCTGAATTGCTGTCCGCTTTGGCGCCCACACCAAATACATGCATACCGTCCTCCTCATTCTCAGCTTCAGTGCCTGCGCCGTGTGCGCCTGGACGTGGCAGCGCTGCCTGGCGGCGGATCGGCGGGCCCTGGTGGCCGCCCATGCGGCGCGATCCGCGCGCGGGCTTATTTCTAGATGAATGCCGCTCTGCCCAGCTTCACGAGCGGGATGAGCGCCGCGCTTTTCCCGTGGGCCGCTGCGCCCGAATCGTCTTCCCCCGCCTGCCCGGCGCCTGCTACCAAGCCGCGCACGATGGAGGATGCCGGCCGCAAGCTCGACGAAGCGTTGGTCACCCGCACACAAGCGGGGGACGCTTCGGCGTTTGACGAACTGGTCGTCAAATACTCACCTCGCCTCTACGGCCTCGTGTACAACATGACCTCGAACCACGAGGATACGAATGACCTCCTGCAGGATGTCTGGGCCAAGGCTTACCGGTCGATCAAAGGCTTTCGGATGCAGTCGAGTTTCTACACGTGGCTGCACTCGATCGCGGTGAACATGTCGATCAACTTCCTCAAGAAACGTGGCCGGCGGCACTCGGTGAGCCTCGATGACATTGACAGCGGCATCCAAAACGACAAGGAGTTCATCGAGCTGACCGCCACCACGAATCCCGTGCGGGAGGCCGACCTTTCCGAACTGCAAAAGCGTCTGAATGAAGCGATGCTCAAGCTTTCGGTCGATCATCGCGCCGTCGTCGCGATGTTCGATATCCAGGGAATGCCGCATGCTGAGATTGCGAAGATCCTCGGCATTTCTGAGGGGACCGTTCGCTCGCGGCTTTTCTACGCGCATCGGCAATTGCAAAATTTTCTGACCGAGTTTCACTGATTCCTAACGACTGCTCACTGCTCACTAGTCCCCGCGCCATGACCGACGAACAACTCACCGCCCTGCTGCGCCTCAAGCGCTTTGAACAGCCGCCCGAGGGTTACTTCGATGAGCTGTTGCGCGATGTCCATCGCCGCCAGCGCGAGGAACTGCTGCGGCGCCCGCTTTGGCAGATTGCCTGGGACCGCTGGCAGACTTTCTTCGGCGAACATTCGATGGGTCCACTCTCGTATGCAGGCGCCATGGCGGCCGTGGTCATCGCCGGATTGACGGCCATCGGGACGCTCACTTCCGGGCATCCGGAAGGCAACGTGACTGGCGGCACGGCGCTGGCGGCACGCTCGGTTTTGGGCGGGCGCCCAGAGTCGAATCCGCCCTTTACCTTGCGCGTGGAGCCTGGGCTCGGAGCGGCCTCCGGCGGGCATCTGGTGAGCAGCACGGCGGGTGCGAATCACGAGCCGCGCTACATCATCGACGCGCGTCCCGTTAGTTATGACGCTTCGTCTCTTTCGTTCTAAAGGCGCGCTTGGCTGCCTGGCGCTGGCTTTGAAAGCCAGCTCATCGCTCGCGCAAGAGGCAACTCCCGCAGTGCCACCGACGCTCTTGGCGACGGTCCAGCAGCAGATTCAGCGCGAGATGGTCCGCTGCCATGAGGCGGTGGTTCGCATCGAGGCGGTCGATGAACACGGGCCGCTGGCGGGGACTGGCTTCTTCGTGGACCCGAATGGGCTGCTCTTTACGTCGTACACGGTTGCGGGCGAGGCGCACGATCTGGTGGTACGCCGCGGCGAATTGAAATTTCCCGCGCGGCGGCTCGTTGCTGATCCGCGCTCCGGCGTCGCCATTCTTCAAGTCGAAACGCAGACCCCGTTTCTGACGTTGGGCAAATCAGGCACGCTGGGCGTCGGCGCGCCGGTGATGACCTTTGGCTATCCGATGGATCTGCCGCTCACGCCGAGCTTCGGGATGATCAGCGGGTTTGATCGTAAATACCTCGGCCGCTACTTCGCGACGACGCACTTGCGGGCCAATGTCGCCGTGCAGCGCGGAGAAGGCGGCGCGCCCCTGCTGAATATGGAGGGCGAGGTGGTTGGCATTCTCATCAGTTCGCTCGATGAAGGGAGCGCCTCGTTTGTGCTGCCCGTGGAAGCCGCTGAAAAAGTGCATCGCGACTTTGTGCGCCATGGCGGTCTACGCCCCGGCTGGCTCGGTCTCCAGATCGAAGACGCACCTCTTCCCGTCGCCGGCTCCGTGGCGCTCATTCGCGATCTTTTTCCCAACGCGCCCGCGGAAAAAGCCGGTCTTCACGAAGGCGACTATCTCCTCGAAGTGGCCGGCCACAAGATTACACGGCCCGAGGACATGCTGGACGCCTCGTTCTTCCTCACCGCCGGCGACCCCATCGACGTGCGCATTGCGCGCGGCGCAGAGGAAATCAGCTTTCAAGTCCAGCCCGGCGACCCTCCCAGGCAAACCGCCTCGCCCGCCGCCGCGATGACCACGGCCACCGACCTTCCCTCCGACCACCCCCTCCGCCTCAGCACCGGACCCTAAGGGCGTGCGGCTTTCAGTGCGACTGAGGGGTTCGCGTGGTTCGCAAAACCCCTCACTGCGCGTCGCTCCACACCCGCTGGCGCTTGCTCCGGCGGCGCGCGCGTGGGAAGGTCCCACTGTGCTGCCCGACTCGAGCCTCGACGCCTCGCCTTTTCGCCTGCCGCCGGCCACGCGCGCGGCGCTGATCATTGGCGGCTTTTTCGTTTTGCTCTTTACGCTGAGCGGCTATTGGGTCGGTAAAAAGGCGATCGAGATCAAGCATCAGCGCGAGGCGGACAGCCGCGTGAGCAGCCCCGAGTTGGGTGAGATGGTCTGGATTCCCGCCGGCTCGTTCACGATGGGCGGCGTGGGCGAATTTGCCATGCCGGATGAAGAGCCGCTCCACGATGTGAAGCTCGATGGCTTCTGGATCGACAAGACCGAGGTGACGAATGACCAATTCCGCCGCTTCGTGGAGGCGACGCATTACCTCACCGTGGCGGAGCGGCCGTTGAGCGCGAAAGATACGCCAGGCTTGTTGCCCGAATATGAGGGCAAATCGATTTCGCTCTGCTTTCGTCCTCCGAAACCGGGCGAGCAGGTCAATTCCTCGCTCCCGTGGTGGCAGCCGGTGATCGGCGCGAATTGGCAGCATCCTGATGGACCGCAATCCAATCTCACCGGGTTGGGCAAACATCCCGTGGTGCATGTCTGCTACGAGGACGCGCAGAAATTTGCCGAGTGGGCGGGCAAGCGGCTGCCGACCGAGGCGGAGTGGGAGTACGCGGCGCGCGGCGGTCTGGTGGGCCAGGTCTATGTGTGGGGTTCAGAGATGAATCCCGGCGGGAAATGGATGGCTAACACGTGGCAGGGCCGCTTTCCCATGGAGCGCAAGGTGGAGGATGGCTTTGCCGGGACCGCTCCCGCCGGAAGCTTTCCACCGAATGGCTACGGGCTTTACGACATGGCGGGGAATGTCTGGGAATGGACGGCTGATTGGTATCGCGCGGACACCTACGCCCTGCTGGCCCGGAACCCCTCGCGTGAGGCGCGGCACAATCCTAAAGGTCCAAACGACTCCTTTGATCCCGATGAGCCAGGCGTTTGGAAGAAGGTGACGCGCGGCGGCTCCTTCATGTGCTCGGACAACTATTGCCGGGGTTATCGTCCGAGCGCCCGCATGAAAACCTCCCCGGACACGGGTCTGCAAAACACTGGTTTTCGCTGCGTGAAAGACAAGAAGCCGTAGGGGAGCGCGAAAGCGCCGTCCCTGAACAGGGGGCCCAGAGGGTGATTGTCCACGGAAGGCACGGAAAGGCGGAAGAAGATCGGAGGGAAACTGCCATTTCATTTTCCTTCCGTGCTTTTCTGCGTCTTCCGTGGACCACCAAGCCGAGGCTCGCAGCGGCGGCGCCTCGCGCCCTTCCGAGTGCGCCCGCCGCGATTTGGGTTTGACGGAAGGGGAGCTTGCCTCCACACTCCGCCCCCTTTCTCTATATGCGACATACCATCTCGGTCCTGGTCGAGAACAAGTTTGGCGTGCTTACCCGCATCGCCGGCATGTTCTCCGGACGCGGCTTCAACATTGATACGTTGAATGTCGGCCCGACGCTCGAACCCTCTGACTTCCCGCATGACGATCGTCGTGCGCGGCGACGATACGGTGCTGGAGCAGGTCACCAAGCAGCTGAACAAGCTCATGGACGTCATCGAAATCCAGGACTTCCGCGAGGATGAAGTGCGTCGATCGCGAACTGGTCCTCTGCGCGTGACCGTCACGCCGCAAACCCGCGCCGAGGTCATGCAGATCTGCGACATCTTCCGCGCCAAGATCATCGATGTGCAGCACAAGAACGTCTCCATCGAGGTCACCGGCAACGAGAGCAAGATCAACAAATTCATCTTGCTCATGGAGAAGTTCGGCATCGCCGACCTCACCCGCACCGGCAAAGTCGCGCTCGCGCGCCGCGCCGAATAAGTCGCTCGTTTTCTCAAGGCCCTTCACCCTCCACCCAAACATTCCACAATCTCCATGCCCGCGAAAATCTACTCTGACAAAGACGCCGACCTGGGAGTGCTCCATGGCAAAACCTGCGCCGTGCTCGGTTTCGGCTCCCAAGGCCACGCCCACGCGCTCAACCTCAAGGACTCCGGCGTCCACGTAATCATCGGCTTGTATCCCAGCAGCAAGTCGCGCGCGGTCGCCAAGGAAAAGGGATTCGAGGTCTTCGATACCGAGGAAGCGGTGCGTCGCGGAGACGTGATTTTCGTCGCGCTGCCGGATACGAAGCAGCCCGCCGCTTTCGAGCGCGACATCGCGCCCAATCTTACCAAGGGCAAAACGCTCCTCTTCTCCCACGGCTTTTCGATTCATTTCAAAACGATCGTGCCGCCGAAGGAAGTGGACGTGATCCTCGTTGCACCTAAGGGGCCAGGTCACATCGTTCGCCGCCAATATACCGAGGGCAAAGGGGTCCCGGCGCTCATCGCCATCTACCAAAATCCGAGCAAACAGGCGCGCAAGACGGCGCTCGCCTGGGCCAAGGGGATCGGCGGCACGCGCGCGGGCGTGATCGAGACGACTTTCAAGGAAGAGACGGAAACCGATCTCTTCGGCGAGCAGGCAGTGCTCTGCGGCGGCGCGACCGCGCTCGTGCAGGCGGGCTTCGAGGTGCTGGTCGAAGCTGGCTACTCACCGGAGATGGCCTACTTCGAGTGTCTCCACGAACTCAAGCTCATCGTGGATTTGATGAATGAAGCGGGCATCGCCGGCATGCGCTTTTCCATCTCGGAAACCGCCAAGTGGGGCGATGTGACGGTCGGTCCGAAGATCATCGACGCGGGGGTGAAGAAGCGGATGCAGCAGGTGCTCAAAGACATTCAAACCGGCAAATTTGCGAAGGGCTGGGTGAAGGAGTACGAGAGCGGCTACCCGACATACAACAAGCTGCTGAAAGAAGGCGAGAAACACGCCATCGAAAAAACCGGCTCCCGCCTTCGCTCGCTCATGCCGTGGATCGCGAAGAAGAACATCAAAGGCGCGCAGGCGGCGTATTAGCTTAGGCCCGACGCCTGTAGAGCGGTGCGGCCTTCGTCGGACGTGATTCAACTAGTTACTGACTGCTGATCACTGATTACTGCTCCCCATGCGCCTGGTCCTCAAATTTGGCTCTGGCATCCTGGCCAATCCGGAGGGGACGACGCTCGATGTGGGTCAGTTTCGCCGGCTCGCCAGTGAGATCGCGGAGACGGTCCGCCGGGGGCACGAGTGCCTGCTCGTCTCGAGCGGCGCGGTGGCGGCGGGATTGGATGTGCTTGGGCTGCGCGAGCGGCCCGAAGAACTGGCCGCCCGGCAGGCTTGCGCCGCCATCGGGCAGACGAAGCTGATGTCGTTGTATGCCGAGGTGTTTGCAGCGCACGGCCTGAATGTGGCCCAGCTTCTCCTTACCCATGGCGACCTCGACAGCCGCACCCGGCACCGCAATGCCCGCGCCACGCTCGATCGCCTTTTCGAGCGCGGCAACGTCGTGCCAATCATCAATGAAAACGATTCCGTCGCGGTGGAGGAACTCCGCTTTGGCGACAACGACCGCCTCTCGGCAGAAGTCGCCATGCTCGCGCAAGCCGACGCCCTATTGCTGCTCACGAGCGTGTCCGGCCTGCTCGATGAACGAGGCGAGACGATCCCCGTGGTCGAGGAGGTCGAGCGCGTTACCAGCCTCGTGCGCCAGGAGAAAGGCCGGCTTTCGGTTGGCGGCATGGAATCCAAGCTGCAAGCCGTGAAGATCGCCGTGGAGGCGGGCATCGGCACCTGGATTTTGAGCGGACGCGAACCCGATCAGATCAAAGCCGCCCTGGCGGGCTCTGCCGTCGGCACGCGCTTCCCCGCCCGTGTCGAGTCGTAGCTCCGGCGCTCCGCCATCGCAGTCTGTTCTGAAAGCAAGCGAAGCCGAGCGTTGATGGAAGTCACGCTTGACTGCTCCTTCGGCTTCAAGAGATCCGGGATGTTGCTCGCCGATGGAAAAGCCTTTTGGCCGCTGCCCGCCCGTGCTACTGCTCTCGCCCCTTATGGCGCCCAATGCCGAACTCCTCCAGGAGGTCCCACTTTTTCAGTTCCTCGATGAGGAAGAGCGGGCCGATCTTGCCGCGCGCATGGAAGTCGTCCCCTACGCTGCCGGCGAAATCATCTTCCACGTCGGCGAACCTGGGGACGCGCTCTACGTCATCGCCAGCGGCACGGCGGAAGCCTTTTTCAAGAATGACACCGGCGAGCGCATCGCCCTTGAGACCTCCAGGCGCGGGGACTTCTTCGGCGACCTTTCGCTGCTGGATGGCGGCAGCCGCAGCGCCTCCGTCGTCGCCTTGGAAGCCGTGCAACTCCTGCGGCTCAATCGCGCCAATCTCGAGAGCTTCGTCCTCCGACATCCGCACGCCGCTCTCGATCTGCTCGCGGCCATGGGCCGCCGCCTGCGCACCACCGTGGAGCAACTGCGCCACACCGCTTCGCGCAACGTGAATCGCGAATCCGAAGAGCATGTCGGCGCCGTGCAGCGCGCCGTCGATTGGGTTGCCGAGTTTGCTGGCAGCCTCTCCTTCCTCTTTGTCCACGTCATCTGGTTCGGCCTCTGGATAATCGTCAACGTCATCAAATTCCCCGGCATCCCACAGTTCGACGCCTACCCCTTCGGCTTCCTCACTCTCATCGTTTCGCTCGAGGCGATCTTCCTCTCCGTTTTCGTCCTCCTCAGCCAAAACCGCCAGACGGCGAAGGATCGCATCCGCTCCGATGTGGAGTACGACGTTAACCTCAAAGCAGAACTGGAGATCGCGCACCTCCACGAAAAGGTCGATCGCCTCACGTCCGACGTGCTGGGCCGCCTCGGCGAGCTGCGCGAGAAGATCGGCTCCGGCTCTACGCATGGCTAGGGCGGTTGAAGTTGTGCTGCAGCCGTTTAGCGTCGCGGAAGGACATTGGGAATTAGTCCGGTCGCGACAGCACCGGAATCAGGCTGCCATCTTCTCCGCCTCGGCAGGGGTGGCGGAGGCAAAGCCGGCGGTGATCCTCCGCGCCTGCCGGGACATCTCTTCAGTCCGCTGGATCCGGCGGCTGGCGCGACTTGCGCAGTCTCTCCGAACCGAAAACGCGGCTACACCTTCAACTAAACCGCTTTCGGGGCTGCGCTCCCGGTGCGCGGCGACCGGGCAGGCGGCGCCTGATCCGCCGATTCCACTCGAAAGGGCGCCACGAAGGCATCATGAAAGGTGTACCCGCCTCGGAAGTCCTCGATGGAGTCGGTCTCGGTCTTCCCGAAGACGTGCAAGGCGATGAGGCTATAGACCATCTCCCCGAAGTTGAACCCCTCCTTCACCCCCCAGTAGCCGAAGACCGTCATCACCATCGGCCCATACTGCTTCAGTGCGTATTGGCGCACTCCCTCAAGCAATTGCTGCCCCGTTACATGGCCCTGCCCCTCCGCATCCCGCTTTTTGCGCCCCTTGACCGTGTAATCCAACGCGTCGCGCAGGAAGAAGTAGGCGTCCCGCTCAAAACGGGCGTCCTTTGCCACAATCAGGTCCACGGCTTCTGAAAAATCGAGTTTCTGCATGCAGGAGAAGCGGGAAGATGCCCCATCTTCCGGGGGACAGACAGCGTTTTGTTGGGCGATCTGCAGTGCTGGCACCGGGCATCCGGAATATTTGGAAAGCACGATTGACGCGTCCCCGCCGCCGCCCTAATCTGCTCCCCTCGCATTTCTCAAACGCAACCTCAAACCGAAACCGGAGTCCCAGTATGCCCGAAGTTCAAGTCCGCAAAGGAGAGCCCATCGACCGCGCTCTCAAACGCCTGAAAAGCAAGCTCGACGCCGAAGGCATCATGGATGAAGTCCGCCGCCTGCGTGCTTTTGAGACGCCGACGCAGAAGACCAAGCGCAAAGCGCGGATTACGGCCAAGCGCAACAAGGCCAAGTTCCGTTTCACCCCGGCGTAGCCCGCCCTCCTTGGACCCGAATTCCGAAAGCCAGCCCGCCAACGTGGGCTGGCTTTTTTCGCGCTCGCATCCGCCTGACATGAAAAGCCACGGATGAAACACAGATGAACACGGATAAGGCATGGAGCAGGGGTGATCTTCAGGAGATTGGCGCTCGTCGAAGCTGGAGCCTCGGATCCAGAATGATCGCTCATTTGCCGCTTTCGGTTCGGACCACGGATTAGGTTCTGAGCAGCGGAACCTTCAGGGGGTTTGCGCTGGGTTTCCCTTTTCGGGTCCGTGTTCGATCCGTGGCTCGATTTCGCGACGAAGTTTCTGCACGAATAGGTTGCGCGCGGCTGGGGAAGCTGCTTTTCTTTCCGTCCATCTTTTGCGGATGGCATCAGCACCCGTAGCTCAATTGGATAGAGCACCTGACTACGGATCAGGAGGTTTCAAGTTCGAATCTTGACGGGTGCATTTCCCCCAAAGCCCATTCTCCCGCCGTGCTCGCGCGCCGGATAATGAGGCCCGAGGCGTGCCTGGCACAGCCGGTGCTAATCTCAAAACGAACGCTTGTTCCTGTGAAAATCTCGCTCTTCTCCGTGCTCCTCTTCGCCTCCGCCCTCCCGGCTTTTGCTGAGGGGCCTTCGACTCTGCTGGTCAGCGTGCCGGACCAGCGCATGGCCGTGGTGCAGAACGGTCTGCGCGTGGCCGAGTACAGCGTCTCCACCTCGAAGTTTGGCGTCGGCGATTCGCCCCGCAGCTACGGCACCCCGTTGGGTGAGCTGGAAGTCTCCGACAAGATCGGCGCCGGAGCTCCGGAAGGCGCGGTTTTCAAGGCGCGCCGCCCGACTGGCGAAGTGCTTGTGCCGAATGCCCGCGGGCGCGATCCCATTGTCACCCGCATCCTGTGGCTGCGCGGCCTCGAGGCGCAAAATTCCCGGGCGCATGGCCGCGCCATCTACATTCACGGCACGCCGGAGGAACGCAAAATTGGCCGCCCAGCCAGCTATGGTTGCATCCGCATGCGCTCACGCGATGTCGTCCGCGTGTTTGATTCGACACCAGTTGGGACAAAGGTGGAGATCGTGAATGTCTCCTTGAGCCGAGCTCTCCGCGAGACAGCGTCGAATTAGAGTGCTGTAAAGCCTCCCGTCGGAAGCGAGCGGGCGATCAGTGCCGCCAGAGAGCGGTGCGGAAGCGATAGAGTAGCATGAAGAAGCTACTTTTCTGCCCTTTGCGGTTGGCTCCGAAAACCGGCCGCTCGGCTCTCGTGCTCGGGCTCGTTGCCTTCAGCTTGGCCGTTGCCCCTGGGTATTCCGCCGACATACCCCCCAGCGACTCTCCAGTGGTTCCGCCGATGGTCGTTGCGCAAGACCGCGCCTTTCTAGAGCAGGTCGAGGCCAGTGGCGGGCATGCCACTTTGACTACGCCGCGCTCCGAGGTGCCTCAGGCGGACTTGCCGCCTCCCTCTGTATCTGCGCGATCAGTGCCGAGTTTTCAGGAAGACGCGGCGGCGAATGCCCGGGTGGCTTCGCGGGTGCGCGATGTCTCAGCCGAGCGAGCACCAGCGTCCGCTGTGGTTAAAGCGAAAGACCCATCGGTGAGGCGCACTCCGGCTGAGCCAAAGAGCGCTCCCAATGACAAGCCGCGCGCCCTCATCGTGCGGCGTGGGGAAACGCCCCCCATCGCTCAGCGCGAAGATCTCGTTGATCGCGCGGATGTGGACATCGATTCCACGAACTTGCCGCGCCGTCACCCCAGCCGCTCCATCGTACCGGGAACCATCATGCTAACCGACGAAGATCGCGATCTGGTCACCTCGCAACTGTCCACCTCGGGAGCGAGGACTTATCATAAGACGGCCCCGGACCCGGAAGACCGCACCTACGTTTTCGAGCGGCGTACGATCATGCCTCCTGAGGTGGCTGCGATAGAAGAGGCGCGCGACGAGGCTTACGATCGGCCGCGTCATCATGGCTTTTTCCACCGTCTTTTTCACCGCGATTAGCGAGTGGCGCTGCTCGAGTGAACTCCACAATGCGCGGCCGCACTAAGCGAAGAAGCGGCTTGGTGTCATGAGCGACTGGGGACGGCAGATGCGATCGACGAGGCTTTGCCAGCTCTCGTGGCCGGTCAGGATATGGATTTCGACGCGGAGGAAAAGGACGGGGAGTTCGAGAGTGGGCATCGAGTAGGGGAAGCGGACGCTGTCTTTCTCCGTGGTGACGATGCAATCAAGATCGCGCCGGACGCAGCGGGCGACGAAGTCGCCCAACTCTGCCGCCGAGAAGCGATGGTGATCGGCGAAGCGCTTGGTGACTTCGAGCCTCGCGCCCATGGCGGTGAGCTTTTCCTCGAAACTCTCGGGCCGGGCGATGCCTGAGATGGCGCCGACGTATTTCTCGCGGAGCCAATCGAGCGGGAGGCGCTCGCCGGTGTACAGGTTTTGCAGATAGAGCGGTTCGTGGGCGCACTCGATGATCTCGGCGGTGCGGTTGTAGAGGCGGATGCGATTGACGAGGGCGCTGTTGTCGCAGCCGTCGCTTTTGGTGATGAAGATGTAAGAGGCGCGGCGGAGATTGGCCGGCGGCTCGCGCAGGGTGCCGCGCGGGAGGAGGTGCTCGTTGCCAAAGGGGGCCTGGCGGTCGATGAGGCAGATTTCCAGCCGGTGTTTGAGCGGGAGGTATTGCATGCCGTCATCCAGCAGCAGGGTGTCGCATTTCATAGCCTCGGACGGCGTGGAGCGCGGCGCGAACGCGGTCTTTGTCCACGAGCACGATGACGTCCTTGAGCGAGCGGGCGAGCATGTACGGTTCGTCGCCGGCGAAGCGGGAATCGAGGAGCAGCGTCGTCCCGTCGTGGACGATGCGGGTTTTGCGCCGCTCGAGACCCAGCCATTTTCGCTGGAGGCGGCGAAAGAGCGGCGGTTTTTTGGATTTGTAACCGCGCGAAAGGATGGCAACACGGCGGCCGTGGTCCTGCAAGGTGCGGGCGAATCTTCTCTACAACCGGGGTTTTGCCAGTGCCGCCAACGGTGAGGTTGCCGATGGAAATGACAAGGCAGCCGGGACTGGTTTCGCGAAAGTAGCGCTCGCGGTAAAGCCAGAGACGGGTCTGGACGATCCCGCGGAAGAGCCAGCTCAAGCGCGTAAAGGAACGCGCGCAGGAGGAGGGCGCGCTTTCCGTAACGCCGCTCGAGGATGACATCGATGGCGAACTGCTCAAAGTCTTCCAGCCAGCGGCGAAACATGAGTGAGGGAGGGCGAGCGCGGGCGCCTAGAGCCGTGGCACGAGACAGGGCGCGTGATGATCGTCACAATCATTAGAAAATTAATTGTCAATCTGCTTCCAAGCTGATCCGTTGTAGAGAATACAGATGATGGTCACTGGAGTCAGCGTAAATATCGCCCTCCGAGGGAGTGCCTGAAACCGTGTGCGGGACGAGCCGGAGAAAAGCGCTCAACTTGATGGAGCCCACGACCAGCAACGACTCAGTGGGTGCGGAGGTGCCAATTCCCACGCTGCCTTGAACAATCAGCCCGGTTGGCTTGCGCCGCAGTCGTGAGATAGCTGTTTCCGATGGCCGCGTTGCCGTTGACCGTGAGGCGTGACGCGGATCACCTTCTTTTTGCCGGCGAATTCTGCCTGTGCGAAGCTCGGTTGGTGTTGCATGGTGCAGCGTAACCAGCCACCCGCCCGACCGGCGAGCCCAAAGTCACTCAAAGACTCGATTAATGAGCGTTTCCGCTAACTCGATACTTAGACCGTGATCAGTCCAACTTGGTCCGGGTCCTGACTGGAAATTCGGGCGAATTCCCCATAGCGCGATTCCCGAAGAATACACCCGATGAAAATGATATCTGCGTGCTTATCTAAAGCCATTATATTCTTGTTGCGCTCCGAAGTCCGGAGTCGGGAGTCTCGATGGATGCTTAACAGCGAGGCAGGTGTCCGAGGGGCTGGCGCCGTGGACGGGCGCGTGAAGGCGCTGCCGCCATCGGTGCCGCCATTGGCTTCGGCGAGGGTGCGGCCAATGGCGGTCGGGATCCAAAGCCAGCGGCTCATCAATGCTCCTGCTCGCCGCTCTTCAACGATGGCCCGGCGGCTGACTGAGGGTGGAAATCGGGATTGGGCGCCATCATCCGCGCGTGAATCGACGTTTGCCAATCGTGGAGTAGTTTGGTGAGTTCCTCGGTCTTGGCGGGCTGCGCGGACGCGACGTTGTGCTGCTCCGAAAGGTCTTCGCTCAGGTGATAAAGCTCCGGATGCTCGTCTTCGAAATTCTCGATCAGTTTCCAATCACCCAACCGCACGACCCCGCTCGGGTATCCGCCCTGATTCGCATAGTGCGGGTAGTGCCAGAAGAGCGGTCGATCGGGCCAGGCCCCTCCCTTGAGCACGGGCAGGAAGCTCCGGCCATCGACATGCTGCTCGGGGCGCAAAGGCGCTTGCGCCATTTCGAGAAAGGTGGGGTAAAAATCGGGGCTCGTCACCGCGCGCGCCGTCTCCGATCCGGGCGCCACGATCCCAGGCCACTTGACCAGCAGCGGCACGCGCAAGCCGCCTTCGTACGACCAGCCTTTGCCGGTGCGCAGGGGCATGTTTGAGGTCGGCCATCCCTCGGCCGTCGAGAGGCCGCCGTTGTCGGAGCTGAAGACGATGATGGTGTTTTCTGCCAACCCCAGGTCGGCCAGCTTTTGCATCACCCGGCCGACGCTTTCATCGATGCTGGCAATCATCGCTGCATAGACAGCATGTTCCTGCACGAGCCGGACGCGGACACCGTGATCCTCGCCAAAGAGAGGAGCCGGGAAAGTCATCTTCGCTTTTTTCTCTTTGAACTTCTCCACCAGCGCCGGCTTCGCTTGCAGCGGCACATGCACTCCGTAGTGCCAGAGTTGAAGGTAGAAGGGGCGCGACTGCGCGGAATCAATGAATTTCAGCGCTTCGTCCGTGAGCCGGTCGGTCAGGTATTCGCCGGCCGGGCCATCAGTCAAAGTGGGGATCTTGTAGGGGCTAACATAGGAGGGAGGGTGCCCCATCTCGCAGCCGCCGATATTTACGTCGTAGCCTTGCTTTTCCGGGTAATAGCGCGGGCCGCCCAAGTGCCACTTGCCGATGTGAGCGGTGGCATACCCTGACTCCTTCAGCGCCTCGGCGATCGTCGTCTCTTCCAGTGGCAGATAGTGGAGATAGCTCGCCGAAAGCAGGCGTCCGTTGGCCTGACCAGGAATCCAATTGGTGAGCGGGATGCGCGCCGGGTATTTGCCCGTGAGCAGGGAAGCTCGCGTGGGCGAGCAGACGGAACACGCCGCGTAACCACTGGTAAAGCGCATCCCTTCACGCGCCAAGCGATCAAGATTCGGCGTCTCGTAGAAGGTGCTTCCGTAGCAACCGAGATCACGCTGCCCCAAGTCGTCGATCAAAATGAAGATGATATTTGGCGGGCGTCCGGCCACCGCGTTCGTGGCGAGTCCGAGTGCGAGCAGAGCAGGGAGGAGCAATCGGCCGATGTTCATGGGGGAGGGCGACTCCGAATTGCAGCAGAAACGCCGCTCAGCGCACGCGAGAAATACGCCGCGAATTTTATCCTTCACAGGAGAGGCCGGCAGGCGTCACGGCCTTCCGCAAGCCGGATGCCGACCTTTGGCGCTTTCCTCTTTCGGAAAACCGCCGCAAGTCGAGCGACCGCGCGAACCGCGCGGATGAAATGAGCCAGCGAGGGTGGCGCAGGGGCGTAGAGGCAGTTCCGCGCTCCGTCGTCTCGACGACCAAATGGTAGTGATTGCCCACCAAAGCAAATGCGAGGATTCGCGCCAACCAGTCCGGCCGCAGGCTTCGCCCAACGCCGCAAGGAAGAAGCGTCGATTAGTGTCGACGCGAATAATCTTCTCCCGGTCATTGCGGCGCAAAGGATGCGGTAGTATGATCTGCAAAATTGCAGACGCAAACTGCGAGCAATGGGTCCTTTTCGCAACCAAAGCTCTCCTTAGATATTTTGACTGCTGACCTTTTACTTCAAATGTTTGATTTACACGGGAGATTCAGGAAATACGGCCGAAGCGTACTGAGCAATAACTGACAGCGAATCAATGAAACCAAAAGTTATCGGTACAGTTGCTGCGGCAGTGTTGGTGCTCGCTCTTGTTTCAGTCGCTTCAAGAAACCGGAGTAAGCCATTCACTACGGTTGTTTTGTCCGAGAACTGGTCGGTCAAGTTTTACGCTGACGGTTTCCCTTTCACTGAAGTGATTTACGGAGAGGTTTGGCGGCGGGAGAATCTGGTTTACAAATTAAAGGCGCTTTATCCGAAAACGACCCTGAGAGCGCTGGTTAGATTCAAGCTATACACCGCTCGTCGCGGATCAATCGTCGGGATCGCTGATGCCGGCGATCCTTTAGTATTGGTATTATTGTTGGATTTGAAGCAGCCAAGTTGTTGGCCAGCACAGCTCGGTGATTTAAAGGACGAAGACGATACCGAGAATATGGGCCGCCGCATGCTCTCGATTGTGAATGGCGAGACAGGACTTAACCTACGTCGCTATCTGGATCCCGTCGAATAGCAGTTGCGATAGAAGCAAACCATGAACAACGGAGATCGATCCGAAGTTCAACAAGACCCCAGCGCTGCCGTGGAAGACTTTCAAATATGATTGCTTCCGAAGACAACACGACGACACGTGCCACCTAAGAGCGACTCGGGATCAGTCGTCATAACTTGACAAGGGCAGTTTTGGTTGCCAGAAGGAGGGGTCGCTCGAAGTTTGCGTCTGCAATGTCGCGGATCGTACTGCCACATCCTGTGCGCCGCAATGGCCGGAAAAGAATTTCGCGACGACGCAGATTGAGGCTTCTTCCGGGAGGCGTCTGGAGAAGCCTGCGGGTGGACTGGCCGGCGCGTCCACGTTCCAGCCCTGATAGGAAATCGCGACTAGGCGCAATCGAGAAGTCGGGGGCCGAACTCGGGTGAGGGGATGACTTGCAGAACTGGACCTGGCGCTGTAGTACCCCACATCGTGCCCGGGCCGGCTCTCTGGTAACTGCCACGAATTGGTGTTCTTCGAAGACGATGCGGCGGAGTATTTCTCGGCCTTACTCGATTACCTACATCAGAATCCCGTGCGCGTCCGGCTCGGCGCCACGCCGCGACGAGAGCCTGCTCGGTTCACGGTGGAGCCGCTGACGAGCGTTCCCACCGATTCTGTGAGAGCGTGATCCTCTTAGCCGAAAAAGTTCAGTTTATTTGGCCCGCTGCGTCCGATTTTTGGAATGATGTGCTATTGTCGGGGTCCACGCGGAAGACCTGACTGTCTGGGAGTGCGCCTGGCACTTTCCGCACGCGGATTCTCCCGGAGATCGGTTGTTCTTTGAAATAAAAAGCAGGAGGCGCCCCGGAGCGCGTCGCTCCTCTCCGGCGGCTCGTGTCCGCTACACCACTAGAGCTTCTGTTCCGAAATGACCGAAACACTGAGCAACCTGGGATCACACGGAGTCACGCCCGGTGAAGACGCTTCGAACTTCGCAATTAGTTCCGAGATGACCGAAACTCGGGGAAGCTGTCGCACTCGAAGGTGAAAAGGACGCGAACAGAATTCGGGTGAGTCAACGATCAGAGCGCATGCGGCCGAGTGAAAAAGTTGCATATCCTTCCCAAATTGACCGAAACTCCGGCCAGCCAGCGTCCACACGGAGTTACGCCCGGTGGAAGACGCTCCGAACTTCGCAAAGAGTTCCGAAATGACCGAAACTTGGGGAAGCTGTCGCACGCGAAGGTGAAAGGGACGCGAACAAGATTCGGGTGAGTCAATGATCAGAGCGCATGCGGCCGAGTGAAAAAGTCGCATATTCTGCCCAAATTGACCGAAACTCCGGCCAGCCAGCGTCCACACGGAGTCAGGCCCGGTGGAGGACGCTCCGAACTCCCGCAATTAGTTCCGAAATGACCGAAACTCCGAGAAATGTCGCATGTGGAGGCGCGTAGGACGCGGCAAAGATCCTGGCGAGTCGATTATCTCAGAGCGGCATACGAGCTGATTGGAAAAGCCGCAGGTCCGTCCCAGAATGACCGAAACTCTGGCGTGCTGGCTTCCTAACCGCGGCACGCTCGAAACTGAGACGGAGGACCATTCCGCGAAAAGTTCCGAAATGACCGAAACGCCGGCAAGCTGTCTCGCGGGGGCGAAAAGGTCGCGAGAAAGATTCGGGTGGGTCGATGGTTTTGGGCGAAATACGAGGGGAGCGAAAAGCCGCGTATCTGTCCCAAAATGACCGAAACTCTGGCGGGTTGGCTTCTCTACTGTGACACGCTCGCAAGTGAGACGGACGACCATCCCGCAATCAGTTCCGAAATAACCGCAAGTCGATGCTTCAGAGCGGAATACGAGCTGATTGGAAAAGCCGCAGCTCCGTCCTAAAATGACCGAAACTCGGGCCAGCTGGCGCTCAACCAACTCACGCTCGGCACTGAGACGCAGGACTGGGAAACCGCTCGCCGTGCTCCGATGCTGCCTGTGGTCGTTGTCAAAGAGCGAAGAAGAGCCGCCCTCAACGGGGCTACTTCATCGCGCGCGCGGCTGCGACGATGGACTGGGCGTTGATGCCGAGCTTCTCCATCACTTTGGCGCCGGGGCCGGAGAGGCCGAAGCGCGGGATGCCGACGACATGGCCTTCGAGGCCGACATAGCGGAACCACAGCTCTGGCACGCCGGCCTCGATGGCAATCCGGCGGCGGCAGGCCTTCGGCAATACTTCTTCCTTGTACGAATCGCTCTGGCCGTTGAAGCGCTCCATGCACGGCATGGAAACGACGCGGGTGCCTTCGCCCAACTCTTTGGCGGCGGCGAGCGCATGCTGCAATTCCGAACCCGTCCCAAGGAGGATCGTTTGCAGGGCGCCCTTCTCCTTCAAGGCGATGTAGCCGCCTTTGGCGACGCCTTCGCGGCGCGTTTTGACCGGGATTTCGTTGAGATTCGGCAACACTTGCCTGGAGAGCGCCAGGAGCGTAGGCCCGTCAACACGCTCGAGGGCCGCGACAAAGGCGCCCGCCGTCTCTTCTGGATCGGCCGGGCGAATGACGTGCAGATGAGGGATGAGCCGCAGGCCGCTCACGGTCTCGATGGGCTGATGCGTGGGGCCATCTTCCCCGACTCCGACGGAATCATGCGTGAAGATATAAACCACCGGCAGATGCGAAAGGGCAGCAAGCCGAATGGAAGGCCGGCAGTAATCCGCGAAGACCAGAAACGTCGCGCCTGAAGGCCGGAAGATTTTGTCGTAAGCGAAGCCGTTGAGCATGGCCGCCATGGCGTGCTCGCGAATGCCAAACCGGATGTTGCGCCCGCCGCGGGAGCCGACCTCGAAGTCTCCCCCGCCCGCAATGTAGTTGAGCGTCGAGCCATACAAATCGGCGGAGCCGGAGATGAACATCGGCATCGCCTTGGCGATCGGCTGGAGCACATCGCTGCCGGCCTTGCGGGTAGCGATCTTCGCGTCCGCGGGGAACTCCGGGATCTGCGCCATCAAGTCGGTGGGCGGCTTCATCGTTTGGCCGGTCGCCAGCTCCTTCGCCAGCGCCGGATTGGCCTTCTCCCAGGCGTCGAACGTCTTCTGCCATGCCGCATGCTCGCTCGCGCGGCCTTTCTTGAACTCGGCGAAAAAAGCGTGGGTCTCTGGGGAGACAAAAAAGTGCTCGTTTTCCGGCAGACCCAGCCCCTGGCGTGCGGCGTCCACAAATTTTGCACCACCTTCGCCATGCGCCTTGGCGGTCCCAGCCACCTCGGGGATTCCTTTGCCAATGATCGTCTTGGCGATGATGAATTGCGGCTGGCCGGTCGCCGCCCTGGCCGCTTCGAAAGCGTGATGAAATTGTTCGAGGTCGTTTCCGTCAACCACCTGCACGTTCCAGCCCATGGCCGCGAACTTCTTCCCAGCGTCTTCACTCTGCGTCTTGTCGGCCATCGCGTCGAGCGTCACGCCATTGGCATCATAGATGAGGATGAGATTATCGAGCCGCTGGAAGCCGGCGAAGGAGGCGGCCTCCTGCGCGACGCCTTCCTGGAGGCAGCCATCGCCGGCGAGGCAGACAATGTGGTTGTCGAAAATCGTGTGCTCGCGCGTGTTGAAACGCGCCGCCGCCATCTGCTGCGAGACCGCCAGACCGACGGCGTTGCCGACCCCTTGACCGAGCGGACCGGTGGTGCATTCCACCCCTTCCGTCTCGAACGATTCCGGGTGCCCCGGCGTGTGTGAGCCGAGCGCGCGAAAGTTCTTCACTTCGTCAATGGTCATCTTCGGGTAGCCCGCGAGATGCAGCCATCCATAGAGAAACATCGACCCGTGGCCCGCCGAGAGGACAAAGCGGTCGCGATTGAGCCAGCGGGCATCCGCCGGATCGTAGCGGAGCGCGTGACCAAAGAGCACCGCGCCGATTTCCGCGCAACCGAGCGGCAGCCCCAAGTGACCGGATTGGCAGGCGTGGACGGCATCCATGGCCAGGCCGCGCGCTTCATTGGCCGCGCGCGTGAGAGCTTCAGTGGGCAGTTTCATAGGTCAGGAAAAGAGGAGCGCGCAGGGTAAGAGGCCGGGCGGTGAAGTCAACCCCAGCGTCCGCTGGCCTGGAACCGGCGGACGGGTTCGAGCCGATTGGAGGGATGATGAACTTGCCTGGCCTTCTGCTCGTCGCCCTGTTGCTGATCTCGCCAGACGTGCAGGCCGGCGAGATTTCCGGGAAGGACACGCTTCTGACCGCGACCTCGTACAGCCTGGTCGGCTCCAACGAGTGGCGCGAGAGTCAGGACCGTCTCGATCAGCAGCCTTCGTGGAATCCGCTCGCCGCGCCGGTTCCCTTTTCCCCGGCGGAAGCTGCCGTTGCGGCGCAGCGTGCGATGGAGCGGCAGCTTCCTGACATCAAGGAGTGGACGGTCTGGAGCCTCGCTTTGCAAAGCGTCGGCACCGGGGCTCCGCAACATTGGTTTTACCGGGTGGAGATGCGCCCGGCGGTGGCAATGCCTGAATGGATGGAGCAAAACGAGCGTCGCCTCACGGTCGTCCTTCTGCTCGATGGGACGGTCGTTCCGGCGCAGTGGACGCCGCACCGCGCGGCCGGCGCCCAGCCATCGCCTGTCGGCAAGAAGCCGCACGGGCGGGGCCGGTGAGTGGGGGCATGGGTGGGGAGTCGTTGTAAATCGTGCGTTGTGCAGGGTGGACGCGACGCCGCTGTCGCAGATCGGAATGGCTGCACGCGTGCGGATGCACGCAAGGACTAACGCGGCGAGGGCGCCGCGGGCACTTCCGGCGGCGAGGGCGCCGCCGCTACGAGGCGGGTGCCGCCGCTACGAAACGGATGCTGCCGGGACGAGGGAGCGCGGCGCTGGGGCGTGTGGGTCCGGCTTACATCTCCCTGGTGGGCGGGGGCTCGCGGGTGGCTGTCGGACCGATCCATCCAGCTTCGCCGTGGCCGCGATCGTGCAATTGCGTGATGCCATCGACGACATAGCCAAAGCCGGAGATGGCGGTGAAGATGCCAGCGAGCCAGACGGGCAGATCAACGAATTGCAACGGGATGGTGTTGCCGAACAGCGTGAAACGGGTCGCGAAGAAATTGAGTTGCAGCATCACGACGATGAGCGCCGCCATCTGGAAAGCGGTCGCGCATTTGCCGGTCCAACTCGGGCGAACGTGGACGGTGCCATTGAGCATGTGCAGGATGACCGCGCCGAGGACCACGATGAGATCGCGGCCGATGACGAGGACGGGGAACCAAACGGGGAACTCGTAGTCCCAGTTCGAAACGCTGAGCGTGATGATCCCCGCGAAAAGCAGCCCTTTATCCGCGATGGGATCGAGGATGACGCCGAGTTTGCTGCGCTGATTGTACCGCCGCGCGATGTACCCATCGATGCCGTCGCTCGCGGCCGCCACGACGAAGAAAGCAATGGCGCACCAGCGCTGCCAAGGCTCGGGTGCGCCGTGGTGCACCCCGCGTCCATAGTAGATGGCCATCATCACAAAGCCCGGGATGAGCAAAATGCGCGTGACGGTGATTTTGTTGGCGGTGGTCATCGGCGAGGGGCAGGCACTCAACGAGAAATGCGGCTGGAAGGCAATGCGCCGCTCAGGCTTGATGCCGCACGGATGGGCCTCCTTTCTCCTCAGCAAGATTCGCGAGAAGCGCAGCGGCGGACGGCCCCGGCAGGAAGTGGCGAGCTTTGGCGGCGCGGCGTGGGCGAAATTCAGGCGCTCGGGCATGAAGCGTATCTGGTACGCGTGCCGCCGCATGCGCCGGCGGTGCTGCCCGCCTTTGCCGTCGAGTTTGCGCTGGATTGCCTGAAGTTTCTGCCGCTGGAGCGGCACCTCGCCTCGTACGCGCGGAAGCACGCACTCGACGCCTTGCAAGTGGAGGCGCTCGCGGGCGCGCTGCCCGCGCTGACGTCCGCCGGGATGCTGGTCGGCACGGCTGCTTTGCGAGAGGCCTGGCACGAGGAGAACGGCGCCGGCTCCCCGCGCATCTCGGCGCTCGGGATGGTCACTGGGGGAACGCGGCAGGCGCTCGTGGAGCGGTCGTTGCGCAGCTTCCTGGAGAATGCGGCGACCTATCAGCGGAAGCTCCAGTGGCTCGTTGCGGACAGCTCGACGCGGCTTTCCGACGAGACGGCCACGCGCTCGCTGCTCGCCCGTCTGGCGAAGGAATTTCACCAGCCGCTCTTCTTTGCGGGAGTGTCGGAAAAGCAGACGCTCATCGCGCAACTTTCGGCGGCCGGCGCGTGCTCACCTGAGACGGGAGAGTTCGCGCTGCTCGACCCGCTGCACACCGGGTTTGTCTGCGGCGGCAATCGCAACGTCTTGCTGCTGCAAGCGGCGGGAACCATGTTTGGCAGCCTGGACGATGACGTGGTCTGCCGCCTCTCGCAGCCGATGGAAGAGGCGCTTGCTGATGGCGCGTGTTTCTCCGACCGCGACCCCTACGCGCGCTGGCTCTACCCGGATCGCGCGAGTGCGCTGGCGGAGGCTCGGTGGGTCGAGCAGGACTATGCCGGCCTCCATGAGACGATGCTCGGCCGCACGCCCGGCGGAGTCTTCTCACAGGTCGATTCCATCGACTTCGCCCAAGCCGGCGATGGGCTGGTGCGCCGCCTGCACGATGGCCCCACCCGCGTGCGCGCCACTTTCACCGGCCACGTGGGCGATCCTGGCATTCCATCCTCCACCTATTATCTCTCGTACGATGGTGATAACCGCGAGCGAATCTGTGCGAGTGAGGCGCACTATCGCGGGGTCTTTCCAAGCCGCAGCGTCGCCTGCCTGGCGCCCGGCCCGATGCTCGGCGACGCCAGTCTCTCGCCCGGCATGGCCATGGCGCTCGATCATCGCGAACTCCTGCCACCGTTCTTCCCGGTCTTGCATGCGGAGGATTTCTCGTATGGCGCGGCGCTTTGGCAGTGCTGCCCCGGCGCGCTCCTCGGACACCTGCCGTATGCGGTCTGGCACGATCCGCTGCCGGGCAAAGCGATCCTCACACCACGGGAGGTGCAGCCAGGCCGGCGCGCGGCTTTTTTCCGAATTTGCGCATCTTTTGCGGCGGCTCCTCTTCGCGCATCGTCCCGCGCGGCTGGCCTCGGCTGCGGAACGGATGCGCTCGCTCGGGCGCTTCCTCGCGGAGATTGGTGCGCTGGCGCCTGGCGATTTTCGCGATGTGCTGATCGATGAAGCCATGGGCGAGGTGAGCGGGCGGACTGAGTTTCTGGTGCAACAGCTTGATGAGTTTTCGGAGGCGCCAAGCTTCTGGCGCGAGGACGTTCGAGCATCTTCTCGAGCAACTCTCCGGGGCCGTCTCCGATCCAGATGGAGATATCCCACTCGATCTCTCGAACCGCCCTCCAGCCGCGGCGCGCGAACTGATGCAGGCGCTCATCGGCCAGTACGGAGCGCTGCTGCTCGCCTGGCCGGACATGGTCCAAGCGACCCTCCATTCACGGGAACGCGGCGTCAGCCCCATGAGCGCCGTCTCGTTATGAGACCGCGTTCCTTTGATCGCGGCATTAGCGACCAGCTCGCGCGAGAAGGGTGACGGCTCGATACTGCGCGCGGAAACCTTCGGCGAGTTCCTTGGCGAGTTGCACCTGACCGATCTTGCTGCCGGCTAGCGAGGCGCGGAGACGGCCACTCGCGACTGGGTAATCGACAGCGTGGACGTCCTCGAAGGCGGCGGTCGCTTCCGGTGGAAAATGCGCATCAATGAGGGCTGTCCACGCGGTGCGCAATTCGTCATGCGGATCGATGCACATCACGCGCACAACAAAGGCGATCGTGTTGAAAAGCGGGCCGGTCCAGGCGCCGTGATAGACGAAGCGGGCGCTGGTTTCGTAAGGTCGCACGTCGGGATCGGAGCGAAAGGAACGCCATTCGGGAGCGTAGAGCTCCGGCAGGATCGGCAGCCGCCGGAGCGCATAGCGGACCGGGCCGCCGGGTGTGCCGGGCCGGAAATTCCAGAGTTTTTGCGCGGCGGGGGTGAGCGTCCACTCGATGAAAGCGCGCGCCAGCTCCCGGTGCGGCGCGCCGCGGAACATCGAGATGGCATCGGCGGAGACGGAAGTGCCGCCCACTGCGTCATGGTACTGCAGGCGCGAAGTGCCATCTGGCCGGCGCACGGTTTCGCTCTCAAACCGTCCGTAAAAGTCGATGCTCAGGCCCGCGGCGGCTTCGCCACTGCCGACATCGAGCGCCACCTTGCCCGCCGCATCGGTGAAGTAGCGCGCATTGCCGCCGATCCGCATGAACTGCCGCATCGCGGCGGCCCAGCCTTGCTGGAGCGCTGCGGCTTGCGCATCCGGGCTTTCCGTCGCCACGCTGGTCCGCGCGAGCATTTGCTCCTGCACCATCATCTCAAACGCGGTGGCGATGGAGCCGCTCTGCATCGGATTGGCGAGGGCGATCTGGCCGCGCAGGCGGGGATCGGCCAGGTCGCTCCAGTGTTGCGGCGCTACGTGAATCCCGAGCCGTTCGAGCACATCGCGATTGGCGCAGATGCCGAAGGCTGACAAGCAGGTGCCGACCCAGCGGCCCTCCTTGTCCCAGTACGTCTCGCCACCCGCGCTCTGCGGAATCCCGCCGGGGCCTAAAATTTCCGGGTGAGCCTGGACCACGCCACTCTCCACGATGGTGCCATTGGCCGCCTGCTTCTTATGATCGAAAGTGCCTCCGCCAAAGAGGAGGTCGATGCCGCAGCCGACCTCCGAGGCGAGATAAGCGCGGCGCGCCCGCTGCGACTCCGAATCGGCAGCGGGATCAGCGGGCAGCGCGACATTTTTATCCATGAAACTCGCCTGCACCGCGCCGCTCCACGACCGGCCGAGCCGCTGCGTCCAGTGCCTCTGAAAGGAGGCCACGTATTCCGAATCAACGTACCGCGCGATCTCACTCGTGCCACCCGGCGTCCGCCAATCGACGGAGACGCGCTCGCCCGTCCTCGCAAAATAGTCCTCGGCGAAAGCGCGCCCAAATTCAGAGCGAATCGCCTCGTTATTCGGCGTGATGATGATGACGGAGCGCCCAGCGAACGTGTGCGCTGAGGGTGGACGGACGAGAATCGGCCCGAGCAGCGTACAGCCAAGGGCCGCGACCAGCAGCGTCACACCCCGGTGTGAGCGGAGCATTCCCGGTACGCTCACGCGTTTCCTCCCTCGTCGCGCGCGAGCAGCGTCACATCCACGGGCGCGACGGAGAGATGGACGGCCCGCCGATGGAACTGGTCGCCTCGCGCGGGTTGAGTTCCGTCACCTTGAGCGTGCGGTGCGCGCCGCCCGAAGGCAGGATCGTGTACTCGGCTGTCTCGCCGAGATAAAACTGCTCAGTGATCTTGCCGAAGATCGCGTTCTGCGCAGCCGGCTGCGCTGACATCCGCCAGCATTCTGGCCGAATGGAAAGCGTCACCGGCTCGCCGACGCTCGAGGCGCGCGTGGCGCGGCTTGCCACCAGGGCGCCGAGCGCGGTCTCATTGGTCACTTCCTCCTCGTTGAGCGACGCCACGCGCCCGTCGATGAAGTTGGTCTCGCCCATGAATTCCGCCGCGAAGCGCGACTCAGGCCGGCGATACAGTTCGCTCGGTGCGCCGACTTGCAGCAGTCGTCCGCTGCGCAGGATCGCCATGCGATCGGCTATGGAAAGCGCTTCCTTCTGGTCGTGCGTGACATAGATCGCCGTGAGCTTCGCCTCGCGACAGATGCGCCGAATTTCGCTGCGCATTTCCAAGCGCAGCCGCGTATCGAGATTGGAAAGCGGCTCATCGAGCAGCAGGCAGCGCGGGCGGATGACGAGCGCCCGCGCGAGGGCGACGCGCTGCTGCTGCCCGCCAGAGAGTTGGTGGATGCGCCGCTCGCCCAAGCCTTCCATGCGCACCGACGCGAGCGCTTCGCCGACACGCCGCGTGATCTCCCGGCGCGCCACCCCGCGCTCTTCCAGACCAAAAGCGACGTTGCCCGCCACGCTCATGTGCGGCCAGAGCGCATAGCTCTGAAACATCATGCCCGTCTCGCGCCGATGCGGCGGCAGGCGCGTCACATCCTCTTCACCGAAAAGCACGCGGCCCGAGTCGGGCGGAGCAAAGCCGGCAATCGTGCGCAGCAGCGTGGTCTTGCCGCAGCCGCTCGGTCCGAGGAGAAAGAAAATCTCCCCGGCCGGAATGTGGAGCGTGACATCGTCCAGCGCCAACGTCCCATCGAAACGCTTGGTCAGATGCTCGATGGAAATGGCAATCATGCGCTCCCTTCCCGTCTCAGGAACGCCCGCGCCCGTCAATCACCGGCTGGCCGTGCTGACTGACAGGTTGGGAGTGATGCCCGTTGGCGTTATGCGCCGGGGTAGTTGGTCCAGCCAACGTGCAGTTTGTGGCCTTTTTGCGTGGCGCGAAAGTGGATGGCGCCGTCGGGTTGCACCGCGAGGTGGCACTCGACGTTGGTGGATTCGCCGCCGTCGGGCTTGACGCCACGGGCGAGGAAGACGCCGAGTTCCAGCGGGCCGGCGCCGATGCCCGTCTCGCCTTGCTGCAATGAGACGGCGGCTTTGTCGCCGGAGGCGCGCCAGGGAAAACGCGCCTCGGCCGGGAGCTTCGCGCCACCTTCCAGAATGATGCCGCCGTCGCCGTCGGCCAGCGCGATGACAATGGGGCGGGGGAGAAAACCGGCCTGATGCACTTCAAGCCGGACGCCGCAACCGGTGACCAGGCCGATCCAGGCATCGATGGTCCGCTCGGCCATTTGCTTGAAATCCGGGCTGGCATTTTTCGAGGTCTTGCGGAGGACGGCGACCGCATCGGCCGTCATGTGGAGCTGGCGCAAAACGTTGGCGTAGGTCCAATCGAGGCGTTTGGAATATTGCCCGCTCTCGGTCGCGGGCTTGATGACCTTGGTGAGCAACGGCAGCTCCTTGAGGTCGCCGAGCGCGGAGGCGTAGGCGATGAGCACTTCCTCGGAATTGGGATTCAATTCCATGGCGTGCTGGGCGTGGCGCAGGGTGGCTGCGTGATCGCCGCGCTCGCGCGAAATGACGCCGGCCAGCAGATGCGCCATCCACGAGCTGCGAACGGCGCCAAAGCTGGCGAGCGCGTCTTCGACTTTGGGATCGTGCTCGCCGGGCATCAGTTGAAACTTCGCGGCCAGAGCGGGTTGCAGATTGAGATCGAGGGCGAGCGCCTGGTCGAGGGCGGCGCTTTCGGCGGCGACATCGCCCAGGGCATGGCAGACGCTGGCGAGTTGCAGAAAACCAGCGGGCTCCTGCGGAAAAGCGAGGGTGAGGCGCTCGAGCGTGGCGCGCGCCTCGGGAAGTTGTTGGTTCGCCTGATAGGCGGTGCTCAGGCCGAGCAGGATGCGCGGTTCGCCCGGCGCCAACTGGCTCGCGCGCTCGACTGCCGCAACGACGGCGCCGGGCGCGCTGCCGTCGCGCAGGAGCTGGTCTGCATATTTCATCAACTCCTCAGCGCTCGTCATCCCCTGAACCTGGCGCAGGGCCATCTGCCGGAAAGTCGGCACATCGACGTAACGAAAGCCGGCCACGTCCTGCGGATCAGCCGACTTAAGCTTGATCAACTCGCGCAAGGCGGTGAGCCCTTCGAGCGCCACGTGATCGCGCGGAGCGACGGCGAGCGCCTGTCGGAAAGCGGCGATCGCCTTTGCTTTTTCGCCGCGCAAAGTGAGCAGTGATCCGAGGCTGTCCCAGATCGGCGCGACGCGCGGGGCTTTGGCAGCCGCGGCTTGGTACAGCTCGATCGCCTCTTCTTCACCGCCATCGACACGGGCAATCTGAGCACGGTGGAAGAGCGCAAAGGCGGAGCCGGGATGCCGCTTCTCGATTTCATCCAAGGTGGCGAGCGCATCCTCTGTTTCGCGATGTTCGAGTGCTTCGGCCAGCCTCTGGTGCAACTCGGCAGCGGCCAGGAAGCCTTTCCACGGCTCAGTGGCCTCGGACCCGAGCGCCTCAATCGCGTCGAGCATCAAGTCCATGTCGAAAGGCTCGACGTTTGCGGCTGCGGGATCCGCTTCGGCCGGCCACGGGACCTCTTGTGGCAGACCGAAGAAGGATGGCTCCCACGTGGTGGAACGGACCCAGCGAACGGCCTCGGCGCTCATAGCTGGATGAGACGGAGGATCGCCTCTTTTTCGGCCTTGGCTGGGATGACGCCGCCGACTTGTTCGCGCGCAACATCGGGATCTTTCAGGCCATGGCCGGTGACGGTGCAGACGAGCCGCGAACCCTCCGACGAACCGGTCGCCTGGGAAAGCGGCGCTCGGCGCATCGAGACAGCGAAAGAGCCCCGCGATGGAGGCGGCGCTGGCGGGCTCGACGAAGATTCCTTCCTGCGAGGCGAGCCAGCGTTGCGCAGCAAGGATTTCCTCGTCACTGACAATGTCGATCGCTCCCTCCGAGCCGATCACCGCCTCGACGGCCAGCTTCCAACTGGCCGGATTGCCGATGCGGATGGCGCTGGCGACCGTCTCCGGGTTGGGGAAGACGCGGTTGTGGAAAAGCGGCGCGGCGCCGGCGGCTTGGAAGCCGATCATGCGCGGCAGCTTCGTCGAGCGACCCGCTGCCTGGAATTCGCGGTAGCCCATCCAGTAGGCGCTGATGTTCCCGGCGTTGCCGACCGGGAGCAGGTGGAATTCGGGCGCGTCGCCGAGTTCTTCGACGATCTCGAAGCTGGCGGTCTTCTGGCCTTGCAAGCGGATACGGGTTGATCGAATTGACGATGGCGACCGGATCGGTTTCGCCGATCTCGCGCACCAGCCGGAGCGCGTCGTCGAAGTTGCCTTCGATGGCCACCACTTTGGCGCCGTACATGAAGGCCTGGCACAGCTTGCCGAAGGCGATTTTGCCCGCCGGCAGCAGCACGATGCAGGTGAGCCCAGCGCGCGCGGCGTAGGCGGCGGCGGCGGCGGACGTGTTGCCGGTGGAGGCGCAGATGACGGCCTGCGCCCCCTCCTCGACCGCTTTGGAGATGGCCAGCGTCATGCCGCGATCCTTGAAGGAGCCGGTCGGATTGAGCCCCTCGTATTTGAGATAGACTTCGCAGCCGCGCCCCACGCGCGCGCTGAGCTTTGGGCGAATGGATCAGCGGCGTGGAGCCTTCGTTCAGCGAGATGACGGGCGTCGGCTCGCGTGACAGGCAAAAAGGCGCGGTAGCGGGCGATCACGCCACGGTCATGGAGCGAGGCGGCGGCTCATGAGAAATGCTCCACGCGCATCATCGCGCGACCCTTCGCGCACCGGCGGCAGCTTGGCAATGCGCTCCAGCGCCAGTTTCATCTGTCCATTGCGTCGCGCGATGAATCATGAGCACCAGCGGCACGCAGCTTCCTTCATCCGCGCGACTCCGGCTGGAAAATCGAGGAGATGCCGATGTTCACCTCGCCGAGCATGCCGGCGATTTGCGCGATGACCCCGGGCCGATCCTCGACCGTGAGGCGCAGGTAATACTCCGACACGATCTCGTCGATCGGCTTGCAGGTGCCATAGAGCCCGTGCGGCATGAAGCCGAGATTGCGCCGCGGCGAGAGGAGCGCATCCGCCGCCTCGACGATGTCCGAAATGACGGCGCTGGACGTGGCGTCCTGCCCGGCGCCGCGCCCGTAAAAGAGCGTCTCGCCGACGATGTCGCCTTTCACGGCCATGGCATTGAAGACGCCGTTGACGCTGGCCAGCACGTGCTTCTCTGGGATGAGCGTGGGATGGACGCGCACTTCGATCTGGCCGCTGGCGCTCGGCCTTGATGATGCCGAGCAGCTTGATGCGATAGCCGAGCTGTCGGGCAAAGCGAATGTCGCGTGGCGGAGAGTGTTCGATTCCTTCGACAAAGACTTTCTCCGGCGGAACCCAGAAGCCATACGCCAGCGAGGCGAGGATGATCGCCTTGTGCGCGGCGTCGCCGCCATTCACATCGAGCGCGGGATCGGCCTCCGCATAGCCCGCCGCCTGCGCCTCGCGCAGCGCTTCCGCGAAGCCAAGCGCCTTCCTCGGTCATCCGCGTGAGGATGTAATTGCTCGTCCCATTAATGATGCCGTGGATCGAGTGGATATGATTCCCGACGAAGGCTTCGCGGATCGCTTTGATGATCGGGATGCCCCCGCCGACCGCCGCCTCGAAGAAGACCGGGCACCTGGTGCTCGCGCGGCGGCTTCGAAGATCTCTCGCCCGTGCTCGGCGAGCAGCGCCTTGTTGCCAGTGACGACGATTTTTTTCCGCGCCATCGCGCCAAGCACGAGGCGGAGGCTCTCCTCCTTTTGCCCCATCAGCTCGACAATGATCTGGATGGCCGGGTCTTCGAGCAAATCCTCCCAGCGGGTGGTCAGCAGCGCGGCTGGCACGTCGAGGCCGCGCGCGCGGTCCGGGTTCGCGCACCGCGATCCGGCGCACCGCCAGTTCGAAGCCGAGCCGTTCCCGCAAGAGGGCGCGATTGGCCGCCAGGTGCTTGAAGACACCTGCGCCGACATTGCCCAAACCCGCCAGGCCGATGCCAAATTGATCCATGAAACGGGAGAAAAAACGAGCCGGGGAATATGCGCGGCCACCGTGAACCCGCGCAAGGAGGGAATGCGGAAGGATGCGCCCTGCCATCGCGCGGAGTGGATGACCTGCGTCTGGCGGCCGGGGCGCGACTGCTCTCGCAAACGAGTGGCAAGGGGCCCAAACGCCTTTCGGTTCAGGCAGGCTTGTGCGCGATGATCGCGCTGCGATCGGCCGCCGTCTCATGAAACCCTTCCCACTCGAAGCCAAGAGCGCCGAGATAGCTGCGGATTTCTGCCACCGAATAGCACTTCCCTTCGGTGGAGTGCATGAGCAGCACCGAGTATTGCGCCACTGGGAGCGGGCCGGTCTTCTCCGCATTCAGGTGCTCATCATGGATGATGAGCAGCCCCCGGGTGCGAGCGCCGCAAACGACTTGCGCAGGATCGTCTGCACCACCTCCTCATCCCAATCGTGCAACACATTCGAAATCAGATGCGCGTCGAAGCCGTCGGGCAGCGAGTCGGAAAACATGTCGCCAGCCAGCACGTCCACACGCTCCGTCGCCCCCTGCCGCGCGATGGCTTCGCGCGCGATGCGATCCACCGGCGGCTTTTCGAAGACCGTGGTGCGCAGCGCCGGGTACCGGGCCGCGAAGGCGCAGGCGTAGATGCCGGAGCCGCCCGCAATATCGAGCAACCGTTGCCTCCCGGACAGATCGACCTTCTTCGTGAGCGCCTGCCCAAGATACGTGCCTCGGCAATCCATCGCCGCCGTGAACTGCGCGGCGAAATCTGGCCGCTCCATCGAGCGCGCCCACGCCGAGGCGTCGTAGCTTCCCCAGTTAGCCGGCTTGCCGGTCCGCAACACCTTCACCATGTCGAGCGTCTGCGGTCGGTCACGCAAGGCCGCATAGTATGGCCCGAGACAATAGGGCGAACCGGTCACCAGATGCTCGCGCGCCCGCACGGTGAGATGAAAAACGCCGCCCGACATCGTGACCAGACCCATCGCTGTGCACAGCGTCAGCAGCACATCGGCCGGTCGCGCGTGCAGCTCGAAGTGCGCGCAAATCGCCCCCAGCGTCGAAGGGTGATCAGCCAGCCAGGTGAAGAAATCAAGATGCACCACGGCCGCGGCCAGCAGATCGACCGCATAAAGGCCGTCGCGCGCACGGTAAATGGCGATCGGGTCGGTGACGGGTTCGGCAGTCAAGTCGGCGAGAGGCATGGGGCGAGGAGTCTCTCCCAAGCTGAAGCCCGCTTCACTCCAAATCGCGCAGCGCGGTCGCCGGGAGACGGGCGCTTGCACCGCTCCGCGCCTTGCCTCTAAATCAACGCTCCTCTATGAAACTTCTCCTCCCGCTCTTCGCCGCCCTCGCCATGCTCGCCTCCACCTCTCTCGCCGCCGATGGTCCCGTTCGCCACGTCGTCGCTTTCAAGTTCAAGGCCGGCGCTGATCCAGCTAAGATCAAGGCGGTCGAGGACGGCTTCGCCGCTCTGAAGTCGAAGATCCCGATCGTGCAGGAACTCGAAGCGGGCACCAACATCTCCACTGAGAAGCGCGACAAAGGCTTCACCCACATCTGGATCGCGACTTTCAAGAACACGACTGATCGCGACGCTTACCTGGTGAATCCCGATCACAAGGCTTTCGGCGCCCTGCTCAAGGACGTGATCGACGATGTCTTTGTGATGGATTTCGTACCGAAGCAGTAGCCCCGCCCGCTCCTGCTCCAACCCTTGCGGAAGCACCGCGATTCTGCAAACCTCACTATCCTGCCAACAACGTCGAGGATTCCAATCCAGGTTACGGGTGTTGCGGAGTTTGGCTGAGGTGGTAAATCCACAGACAGAGTCTGCTCACCGTTTCAGATATGACTGCCGCTGCCACCATCGCCGCCCTCCTCCGCGATCTGCCGACCCGTGATCGGGCTTCACTTGCCGTGGAACTCATCGACAGCCTGGGCGATGCCGCCTGGGATGACGATCAATTGGCGAGGCTTGCCGATGAGCGGGATGCTGAACTGGAGAGCGGAGCCGTCGCCGTGCTAACCTATTCCGAGTTTCTCGCGGGCCTGAGACGCCCTTCCGAGACCTCATGAGCCTAGAGTTCCACCCAAGCGTGCAGCGCGATGTGAACGAGATCATCGCTTATTATGAGCGGGAAGCCGGCGCAACACTCGCGGATCTTTTTCTACTGCCCTGCAGAAGCAACTGCTTAGTATCGCCGCGCACCCGGAGCGCTGCTCACCCTATCCGCCGAATCCGAAGTTCCGGCGTGCCTTCATTCCGCGGTTCCCGCACATTATCCTGTTCCGAATGAAGGCGGGGCGTCCTCGCATCACCGCTATCAAACATCAAAGCCAGCATCCGAATCGCGGATTGGCTCGCTGGTAGGTACCCTTGAGCTTCAGCACCCCCTATCGGAGCTGGGATGACTTGCGAAAAGGCCGCGGTTCCGCCAGCTTTATCGGCATGAGCGTCGTTTCCGCGCCGACGTATGAATTTACGGTGGAGGAGTACCAGCGTCTGCTGGAAACGGGCATCTTCCACGAAGATGACCGTATCGAACTCCTCAACGGCCAGCTCATCGTCATGTCTCCCGTCGGAATCCGTCATGCCAATGCCGTGCGGCGCATCACCAACCTCTTCGCCCGCCGCTATGGACATGGGAGCGAAGTCGATGCGCAAAACCCGGCCATCGTTGATCGCAAATCCGAGCCGCAACCAGATATTCAGCTCCTTCGCCCGGGCATCAGCGAAGAGCTCGTCAAACCGCATCCGCAAGACATCCTGCTCCTCGTCGAAGTCGCCGACTCCTCATTCATTTTCGATCGCTCCGATAAGCACGATGCCTACGCGCGCAACGGCATCCGCGAATACTGGCTGCTCGATTTGAACGAAAATCGGCTGCACGTCTTCCGCCAGCCCGCCGGCGGGAAGTACGAGGTCGAGATCATCCTGGAAAGGACCGCCTCCATCGCGCCTCTCGCCTTCGCGGATCTGCCGGTCGAAATCAGCCAGATGCTGCCGCCAGAGTAAACCGGCTCATTCCACGAAGGCGCGAGCTCCCCGTGCCGGTGCGCACCGCCGTAGCGACCGGCGCCCTCGCCGTCGGATGTGTGCGCGGCGCCCTCGCCGCGTTCGATGAATTCTCTGCTGAGCTTCGTACGACCTCGCCTGCGGCGAGGGCGCCGCGGATACATCTGACGGCGAGGGCGCCATCGCTACGGCGCGGGGGGCGCCGTGGGCGGCCACTGCAACCTTAAGTCGGTGATTCGCAGAGGGGCGTCTCCGGTCACCGCGAAACCGATGACGGCGCCATTGGCGAGGGTGCCTCCGTTGACGAGCGGGCTGCGCCACTGGTGAGAGGGCGCCTTGAGGCTGGGCGGCAAATTTGAGGCGCCTCCCTGGGTGATCCGGACACGCCCTTCGGCAGTCACTTCGACCTGACACGGATCACTGTCCCCATTCGTGGGTAGATCAAATTGGGATTCGTGCTTCCCACCCGCATCGCTCACCAGCAACCGCACGGTCGCAGCAGCGGGCGCGGAAATCTGGCAGGTAAAACGCCCCGTTTTGAAAACCATATCGCTCCGCAACGATTCGGTACGGTCGCCGCTGCCCTGGCCGATCAGGGCGCTCTTTTCCACCTTCCACGCCGCGGGATTCGAAGGGATCCAATGCGTCAGGTCGGCGCCATTGAAGAAGTCGGTGGCGTTCTCCTCTGTGGCCAGCATCGGCACCTGGCCGTGGCGGCCGAGATAGGCGAACAGATCGCGCACTTCCTCCGGATCACGCGCGGCCAGCAACCCTTCAGGCATGAGCGAAACATCGAGCACGGTCAGCGAAGCGATCTCGGCACGCTGGATGACGATCGGGCCGCCGAGGCTCTTCAGAGTGAGCGTCCCGCCGTCTTCGCCGCCGACGATGCCAATCACCGTCTGCCCCGTCGTCGTTTGCACGACCGTCTGCTGGTAGTCCTTCCCGATGATTGCATTGGGATCGAGAATGTTTTGCAGGAGATAATCGATGTCCTGAAAAGCGCCCGGCAACTCCGGCCCGATCTTCGCGCCCGTGCCGAAGATGGTGTGGCAGATGGCGCACGTCTGCGCGAAAATGGCGCGCCCGCGGCAAGGGTCGCCCTTTTGCATGAAGGCCGGCGTGAGGAAGGCTTTGAAGCGCGCCATCTCCTTCTGTTTCTCAGCATTCGAGGTGCGCACGGAACCCCAGTTCTTCGCCAGCCATTCATCCACCTCCGGGTGGTGCAAATCCTGCAACTGCCGCGCGAGCGGAGCGGTGATATCGGTGCGTGCGACGGTCTTTGCCTCCAGCGCATGGAGGAGTTCGCGCGCCCAGGCGGGGCGGCTGGTCAGGGCGGCGAGGGCGTCGCGCTTTTGATCGCTGGCGAGCTGCGGATAAGCGAGCAGGAGGGCGGCCGGGATGGAGGGATCGTCGAAGGTGGAGAGCGCGTGCAAAGCCGCCGCGCGGAGCGGCGTGGCGTCCGCGAACTCTGCCAGCAGCAGCGGCAGCGAGGGGGCATCTTTTGCGCCAGCGAGTGCGTCCAGCGCGGTACGACGCCGCTCCAGAGGCGCCGCTCGGTCGGCCAGCACGGTTCGCAACTCGCCCAACGCGGCTGGATCGCCGAAAGTGACGCCCAACGCGAGCGCCTGCTGCCGCACTTCGGCGTTTGGACTGCTGTGCAAGGTGCCGTACACCGCCTTCCACTCCCCTGGCGGAACCAGGTGGCGCTGCCCTTTCATGGCCGCGTTGATGCCACGCAAGATATTCAATTGCGCATTCTGCGCACTGCTTTGCCCGAGCACATGCACGAGCGCCTGCAAAGCCGGCGCGGCCGGGGGTTCAGCCTGCGCGAAAAAGGGAATAGTGAGGAGCGCCGCAGCGCGAGGAAGCGTCTTCATTTCAGCGCCACCTCCGCCAATCGCCGGGCGGCGAATTCCTGCACCTTGTCGATCTTGCACTCCCCGAGAAAAACCGTCGCTTTCTCGAGGTCCGCAGCCACCACGGGCTCGGCGGCGTACCAGAGCATCAGCGGCAAGTTTTGGTCATTGTTGTCTTCCGCATGCTGGCGAGCGCCCTGAGAATCGGCCAGCGTTCATCGAGGCCGAGGCGTTGCGCAGCCGAGGCGAGATAGAGCCGCACGAGCGGTGAAGGATCATTCTTCGCCAGCACCGCCAGGCGCGTGAGCACAGCCGGAGAAGGCGGGCCGTCTTCGCAGAGCAATTGAATGGTCCAGCCACGCACGTATTCTGATGGGCTGCTCAACTCCGGCAGCGCCACCGCTTCCGTCAAGCCGCCGGTCCCATACAGCGCCCAGAGCGCGCGCAGTTGCCGCGTCTCGTCTGGATCCTCCCGCAGCATCTTCTCCAAGGCGCGATGCACCTCAGGATTGGGGCCGCGCTCCTGTAAAATCCGCCGCGCGTGGCGCACGTACCAATCGTTCGGATTCGTTTGTAGGGCGACCAACTCCGCATCGCTCTGCCTCGCCAAATCGACCTTCACCGGCTTCAGGCCGGTGTAGCCGATCTTGTAAATGCGCCCATTGGTGCGATCCACCGAGTCACGCTGCTGATAGCACGGCACCTTGTCGTACCAGTCATTGAGAAAGACACCGCCATCCGGACCGTATTGCGCCGCCAGGCCGCGAAACCACGGATCGCTGGAACGAGGAAATCAACATTGCGCTCGGCGCGATAGCCTGAGCCGGCGCGGACCATCTTCTCGTTCCGCACCTTGTTCATGTGGATGTCGTTGAAGAAAAACGTGTCGCGCCATTCCGCCGGAAAGAGCCCGCCGAGATAGATCATCGCCCCGCAATAGGCGCGCTTCTCATACTCGAAATCCCCGATCGATTTCAGGTCGTCATACGTGTGCGGATTGCTCGGCTGCCCAGCCTGCCGCTGATACCGCCCGCCTTGCATGCACTGCCAGACATGCGGGATGACGCACGCAGCGAAGAAGGCCTGCCCGCGGTCATTCCAATCGATCCCCCACTGATTGCTCGCCCCTTCGCAGTAGCGCTCGAAATCTCCGGTCAGCGGATGGAAGCGCCAGACGCCAGCGTTGATCGGCACGCGCTGCTTCTCCGGCGTGCCGGGTGCGCCGACCTTCGAAAAGGTGAAGACCCCCTGCGTGCCATAGAGCCAGCCGTCGGGCCCCCACAGCGAAATCGTTCAAAGTCTCGTGGCGATCCTCGTTGCCCCAGCCATCGAGCACCACTTCGGCTGGCCATCCGGATGCCCGTCGCCATCATGATCTGGGATGAACAGCAGATTCGGCGGCGCGCCGACCCAAACTCCGCCAAAGCCGACCGCCATCCCGGTGGCGAAAGTCAGCTTATCGTAGAAGACCGTCTGCTTGTCGGGGATGCCGTCGCCGTCCGTGTCTTCGAGGATGAGGATGCGGTCCTTCGGCTCGCCAGGGCAATTCGGATAATTCGTATTCTCCAGCACCCAGAGCCGCCCCCGGTCGTCCATGGTGAAGGGCGACCGGCTGCCGGATATGCCGGCTCGCCGGCGACGAGCTGCACCGTAAAACCCTGCGGCACCTCCAGCGCCTTCACCGTCTCCGCCGGCGTCAGTCCCGGCGTGGTCGCCACCGGACGCCCAGGATCATTCAGTGGATCATAAGGTGGCTGCTGCGCCAGGAGCGAGCCGGCGAGGAGAGCGGCGAGGATGGCTTGGGAGGATGGTTGCATGGGGGGAGAGGAGAAGAGGCCTGCGAAGAAGACGCTCAGCCATGGCGCGGAACGGCGAAATGGAGCGGCCGCTTCAATCCTTCGCCTTCCTGCGCCCTCCGCCGAAGGGCTTGCCACCGTATTTCACTGGCTTGCGCTTGGGCTCGAGCTTGAGCAGGCCGGTGCCGCTCTTGAGTTCCATGATCTGGTCGCGGAGGAGGGCGGCGCGCTCGTAACTCGAGGTTCGTCGAGGCCTCCATCATCTCGGCCTCCAACTCGCGCAGCGTCTCGGAAAGCGAGAAATCGCCGCCGGCTTCGCGCACCACCGATTCCTCGAGCTCGCCGGCTCTTGAGAATCGTGTGCAGGCTCTCCTGCACCGCGCGCTTCACGCTCTGCGGAGTGATGCCGTGCTTCTCGTTGTAGGCGATCTGCCGCGCGCGGCGGTAATCGGAGATCGCGATCAGCGCCTCCATGCTTTTCGTCATCGTGATCGGCGAAAAGATAGACTTCGCCGTTGACGTGGCGCGCGGCGCGGCCCGCGGTCTGGATCAGCGAAGTCTGCGAGCGGAGGTAGCCTTCCTTGTCGGCATCGAGGATGCAGACGAGCGACACTTCGGGAGATCAAGCCCTTCGCGCAGCAGGTTGATGCCGACCAGGACATCGAACTCCGCCGCGCGCAAGGCGCGCAGAATCTCCACCCGCTCGATGGTATCGATGTCGCTATGCAGGTAGCGCACCTTCAGGCCGACATCGCGCAGGTAATCCGAGAGGTCCTCGGCCGTCCGCTTGGTCAGCGTGGTGATCAGGACCCGCTCCTGCTTCTCCACGCGCTGCGCGGCAGAGCTCCAGCGTCTCGTCGATCTGCCCCTTGAGCGGGCGCACCGTGATGCGCGGATCGAGCAGGCCGGTCGGGCGGATGATCTGCTCGACGACCAGCGGCGCGCCCGGCGTGTGCGACGTCGAACGCTTCGACCGGCGCATCGGTGCGCGAGAGGCGGACGTGCGGATCGGGCGCTCGGGCGCTGTTCGCCACCTCGGGCGACGAGCCGGCGATGGCGGCGGGAAACGGCTCGTCCTGCCCGATCCGCTCGCGCGCGTGCGGGATGTACCGGTCATTGCCGACGACGCTGTTCCGAATCTCAAACTCCGCCGGCGTGGCCGAGATGTAGAGGATCTGCCCCGTCATCCCCATGAATTCCTTGAAAGTTGAGCGGGCGGTTATCGAGCGCGCTCGGCAGGCGGAAGCCGTGCTCGACCAGCGTCGTCTTGCGCGCGCGGTCGCCCTCAAACATGCCGCCGATTTGCGGGATGCGTCGCGTGCGACTCATCGACCACGAGCAGAAAATCGCGCGGGAAAAAGTCGAGCAGCGTGTACGGCCGCGAACCCGGCGGGCGCCCGCTCAGGTGCCGCGAGTAATTCTCGATGCCGGAGCAAAAGCCCATCTCCTGCATCATCTCCAGATCGTACTCGGTCCGCATTTTCAGCCGCTGCGCCTCCAGCAAGCTGCCCGCGCTTTTCAAACTCGATGATCCGCGCGTCGAGTTCCTCGCGGATGGTGCCGCTGCGCCCGCCGCATCTTGTCATACGGCGTCACGAACTGCTTCGGCGGGATAGAGCGTCGCCATCGTCACCTGGTCGATGGTGTGGCCGGTCAGCGGATCGAAACGCGAGATGCGGTCGATCTCGTCGCCGAAGAATTCAATGCGAATCGCCGTCTCATCCTCGCTCGCGGCCTGCACCTCCACCACGTCGCCGCGCACGCGGAATTTGCCGCGGCCAAAGCCCACGTCGTTGCGCTCGTAGAGCATCTCGACGAGCTTCGCGAGCGCCATCTCGCGCGTGATCGTCTGCCCGACTTTCACGGTGAGCAGCATGTTTTGGAAATCCTCCGGCGAGCCGAGGCCGTAGATGCAGGAGACGCTCGCCACGACCAGCACGTCCTCGCGCGAGAGCAGCGAGGAGGTCGTCGAGAGCCGCAGGCGCTCGATCTCCTCGTTGATGGACGAGTCCTTCTCGATGTAGGTATCGGTGCGCGGGATGTACGCCTCGGGCTGGTAGTAATCGAAGTACGAGACGAAGTACTCGACCGCGTTGTCGGGAAAGAATTGCTTGAACTCCGAGTAGAGCTGCGCGGCCAGCGTCTTGTTGTGCGAGATGACCAGCGTCGGCTTGCCGATGTTGCGGATGACATTGGCCGCCGTGAAGGTTTTGCCCGAGCCCGTCACGCCGAGCAGCGTCTGGTGGCGATTGCCGGCCGCCACCGACTTGGTGAGCTTGGCGATCGCCTGCTCCTGGTCGCCGCGCGGCTGGTACTCGCTGGAAAGCTGAAAAGGCATGGAAGTGGAGCCTAGCACGGCTGGCCCCACCTGTCCCGCGCCCCGCACGCCAAAGCAATAGCCGCCGCGCCCCCGCCGCCCGTTGAAGTAGCAGCGGTGCCCCCGCCGCCCGTAGCGGCGGCGCCCCCGCCGCCCGTAGCGGCGGCGCCCTCGCCGCCGGAAGTGCCGGGGGCGCCCTCGCCCCCTTCCCCCCGAGTCACAGCCCGCCCGCAAATTGCACCGGATCGCTCGCCGGCCCGGTGCCAAACGCATTGCTCGGGATCGCCACCAGGAAATTCGACGCGCCGCTCAAGCCCACCATGTCCACCGAATCCGGCGGCCCCACCGCGATCTGCTCCCAATTCGTCATCCCATCGCGCATGAGCAGCCAGACGTACTCCGTCGCGCCCGCCGCGTCCGCATGCCCCGTCTGCGTCGGCGTGTTGAGCCCATCGACCGAGACCGCCGCCTTCCCCGGCACGCGCACCCCGCCGCGCTGCCCCGCCACCAACAACGCATTGAACAGCACCCGCAACGCCTCCGCCGCGGGATCGGCAAACGGCCGCGGCGACTGCACGATGCCATTAACCGGAGTCGCCGCCGCCTCAATCGCCGCCGCCATCGCCTCATTGGTCGGATCGTCATCAATCAACGCCTTCAGCGAAGTCAGTTGCGCCCGCATCTCGGCCGAGGCGAGCGGCGAGTGATTGACGGGGAGCGCGGGAGCGAAGGGCATGGCGTGCGGGGGAAAAGCTACGGCGCGAGGGTCACGGTCACCGGGTCGGTCCAGGGGCCATTCGGCGTCCCCTTGTCCCAAAAACGCATCCGGTAGCTGCGCATCTCGGGCTGCCCGGCCACCGCGAGCGGGCGGTCGTCCACGTACGGGCTTTCGGTGTCGATGGCCAGGAATTCATACCCGCCCGCGCCACGCTGGCTCTCGATGGAGACCCCCTGGTGCGTGTACTTGAAGAATTTCAGCGTGGCGATCTGCCCCGTCAGCCCCTGGCTCACCTCGACGCGCAATTTCGGCACATCCTTCGGCGTCTCCGCCGCGCCGACCACGCCGAGGTCCGTGCCGATCGCCTCGGTGTAGCCGCTGGCCAGCTTGCATTTCGCGACGAGCGCAAAGAGCCGCGTGAGCAGGCCGGGCGGCTGCGCGGTGACGCCCGCTGGGGGCGTCGGCGGGGTGAAAGCCGGCATGGCGATGGCGCTCGCCCCGGTGCCCGAAAGCGCCTCATCCACCGCATCCGTCGTCGCCGGGGTAAAAGAGCGCACATCCGTGAGCCACAAACCGAGGACATACTTGCCCCAAACCGCATCGGCCACCGCCGCCGTCACCGTCGGCGCATCCAGCCCGAGCGGCGTGGCATAACCCGGCAGCTTGTCGGCGAAATTGCCCAGCCAGTTGACCTGCTCGGAGATGCGGGTGGGGAAGTAGAATTGGCGTTTCATACGGTTGGTGGTGGTTTTGTGCTGCGGTTGAAAGTAGCCGGGGACCGGCGTGGCATCCCAGAAGCCCGAGTCCCACGTGCCGGAATCCCAAGTCATGTGAAGAGCGATGCGAGCAGGCTCGGTCCGGGAAAAACCCGGTTCACTCCGCGCACGAGCGACGCCCCTCCAGCCCGGAGTGATCTCGCTCCGGCAGGGAGCCACGCCACTCCGCGCCCGAGCGACGCCCATCGCGCCGGGAGTGACGTGAATCTTGCCAGGATTGACGTGAATCCTGCCGGGATTGAACCCACTCCTCGCGGGAGCGAGGGCAATCTTCCTTCGAGCGAGGACCTTCCGCCCCGCGGTGAGACGCATCTTCCTTGGAATGAGCCACTTTCCACCCAGCCCCAGCTCCTTCCGCCCGCGACGCCCACCGCCGGAAGCCCCAACCCCGCCTCTGCGAAAGCAGGCGCAGTCCACCGGGAAAACATACCGCGAAGTCTCATGGGGGGGCGCCCCAGATACCCGACCCGCCCCCCGCCTCCAAGGAGAAAGTAAGGAACCTGGCCAGAGGTTTGCCATACGCCCAATCGGCGTGGTACTCCGCTCCCATGCCGCCCCGCCGCCCCGTGCCGACCACCAGTCGGCATAATAAGATGTTAGGCGTTGCTACCCGTCGCCCGTGAATGAATACAAAAAACCATCCGGTGTCCCGTGGCGATTCTGGGGAGCGTTACTCATCCTCGCCGTCCTCGTCTTCGTCACTTATCACTTGTTTCCGCCATCGTTCGAGCACTCTTTTCCACGCTTGGCGATTCACGGAAAGACCGCCACTGTCGAGTTCTACGCGACCAATCACGCGCGCACGCTGGTCAGCAAGAAAGTTAGCGTTACCGTCGGCACGCTTCGCACCGGCATCAAAGGCAGCGGACCGGATTACATTCCCCTCGATCGCCGGGAGATTTCTGTTTCGCTCGCGCCATCTGAGACGAAACAAGTGAAGTGTGAGTTTCCCGTTTCCGAGCTTGTCATCCCAAATGCAGCCGAAGTCACTATTCCGTAATTACCGCAACGCCTAACCCAGCGCTCCAGCGAACCACTCCGGGCGTCACAGCCTGTGCTCAGACCATCCAACCGGCCCACCGCACCCCTTGACCACTCCCTCCGCCAAACCACCACCCCCGAACACCTTCGCCCGCACAGGCTGCGCCGCCCTCCGTCGTCGCTAAGCTTGGGGTCGTTAGGCGACCTGCACGTTGATGTCCCGACTCGCTCTTCTCATTTGCGGTATCGTGCTGCTTGCCTTCGGCTGCCTGCTCTTCGTGTTCGGCCTCGCCAAGATAGGCATCAACGACGCCGAGTGGGGCCATATCTCCCGGACGGGCTTGCCTTCTGCCCCTGACAAGTTGCTGTGGTCTCCTTGGCAGCACAACGACGGTTCGGTCTCCCCCTTCTCTTCGTTCCAGCCGGAGCAGCGTCCCGACAGCTTGCCAGAGTTCCGCGTGGGCCGTGGGCAGACTATGTTCTTCGATTACGTCATTTACCAAGGGCGCTTCGTTCGTGGCGGCGTCGCCCACGAGTTTCCTGCTCTTGGCCCTGCGTCGGGCGCGGTTTACCATCCACTCTGGGCGTGCTTGACCATTGCCGCAGGGTTGTTCTGCTTATTCGCGGCTCGGTTCGTGCGTCACCCAAGCCGCAAGGTCTCATAGGGGGCACTCCGGAAACCCGACCCGCCCCCTCCGCCGCCAAGGAGAAAGTTAAAGGGTCAGGCCAGAGGTTGCCATCCGCCCATCGGCGTGGTACCCCGCTCCCATGCCGCCCCGCCTCCCCGCCGCCCTTTGCCGACCACCCAGTCGGCATAGTACGAGGTTGGGCGTTCTCGCGCACACTCCGTGAAGATTGCCATTCTAGCCTTCTTGTGTTTCGTGCTCGCTCCCATCACGAGCGCCGCAGACCGCAAGCCTCTCCGCCTCGGCGAGCTATTTTGGCTTCTCGACCGCGCATGCTCCATCGGCGACGAGATGTCCGTCGAGATACTTCTCCGGGCGGGCGCCGACCCATCCGGTCCGCGAGGCTACGCCGACTTTCACAAGCACGTTGACCACGTCGGCATCGAACCAACTTGGCACTTAGTCATGGCTTCGTATTGCGGCTTCCCCAAGGTTACTCGGCTGCTTCTTCGCGCCGGTGCCGATCCGAACCTCGCCTGTGGCGAGGGCGTCACCGCACTTACCATCGCAGCGGAGAAGGGTCACACCGAGATTGTCCGCCTTTTGCTCGCCGCCGGAGCCGACAAGAACTACAAGGGCATTTCGGGCACGTCCGCCGAGGTCGCCGACAACCACGGCCACTCGGACATCGCCAAACTAATTCGAGCGGCCAAATGACAAACGACCGAACGCCGAATCATGCGCTGCAGCGAACAGGCTCCGCGGTCACGGCACCTGCTTCCACCGCAGCCTCTCCGCCCCCCATGCAGCTACCGCGCCGTGCTCTGCGGTTGCTAAGCTTGAGGTCGTTAGGCAACTTCGCACGCGCCATCTGAAAATGAGATCATTCGGAGAAGAACTCTTATTCGATATTGCCTTCGCCGGCTTTTGCCAGGCAGCATTGGCAGTCGCGTTAGCGGCTCCCGTTTGCTACATCGCAGCACGCTATTTTCGCGTCGGCCATGCTCGCTTTCTGCGGCGCTATGCGCTCTTCAACCTCTTTCTCTTTTTCTGGAGCACTCTCGGCAACTACTTCTGGCTATGGCTTACTTGGGCGCGCATTGCGGTTCTCGACGACGCACCTGTCTGGGCGTCGTCTATTCCGTTTGGGCGCTTCATGCTCGACCATGCTGCTGGCGGTCGGGACGGTTGGCATTTACTCGGCGAAACTTCTATCTTGCAGTTGAGATGCTTCTGGGCGGTGACAGCCATTCCAGTCTGGCTCCTGACCATTCTTACTATGCGTTTATCTCGGCACTTATGCAGCGACACCAACCGAACAAGCGGCTTAACAGAGCAGGCTGAGCTTTGACGCTGCGCCCGCCTGCCCCCTCCGGTCAAAGCTAAGCCTGCTCTGTTAGGCGTTGGTCCACGTCACCGTTAAACGAATGATGAAATGCCCACACTGCTCTTCGTCCGACTTGCGATCGCGTGGAACGCGAAACGCACTTTATCCGATGGGTCCAGCCGCATTCCTGGGTCTGCCTTTCGCTATGTTACATCAGGCGTCTTCTCCAAGAGAGTATCACTGCAACGGATGTGGAGCGGACTTTGCCCGGAGAACAATGGCTGGGAAGATCGCTGGCGCGATTCTCATTTTGCTCCTTGTGCTCTTCATGGTCTGGACGTTCGTGTGGATCTTCTTCGAGATCCACTCTAGATGAAACACCCGCAACTCTTGATCTCCCCCTGAGAATGAGCACGTCACGCCGAACCATTCTGATCGTGTTGAACCTGCTTGTACTGGTTCCCGCCCTTCTCTTTATCGGCTGGCTCACGGTCCATCCGTGGACAACCCCGCTATATCCTACTCACGATCAGGTTGCTGCAAAGATTACAACGATCGCCGATCCTGCCCGCCTACAACGAACCATCATCGTGAACGACGAATACATTCGATGCCTCGAAGCTCTTGTTCGTCAGGCCATCAGCACGACTCGGTCGATGTTTGCCGTTCTCGCTTTATTCACGGCGATCAGTTTGGCGGTGTTGATTAACTTGAGAAGCTCACCGGGCGGCGACAAGGCGCCCCCCAATGCCTAGGAAGACCCGTGGCCATGCGGGGCCTTCGACTCCGTAGGACTCCTCCAGAATGGGACGTGCCATTGTCCGCTTCACGCCGCCGCCGGCTCCGCAATGCGCACTTCGCGTCTCCGATCTCCCATGGACCAAGCGCATCAGGAACGAGTTCGGGCTTTTGATCTCTGGCCCAAGAGTGGTAGGAACGGTTCATGCAGGCTTTTGCTGACGAGCCATCGACGCTTGGACCCGAGGAGGGACCCGGCTTCAACTTCGAGCGCAGGGGGGAGCTGGTGGCCGATCTGCGATGGGAAGTCTGGGAAGTCAGTGGCAGGGCAGTGAGGAGGAGGAGGAGAGGGGGCGCGTGAGTTCCCGGGCGTGGCATGAGCGGTGGTGGCTGGCGGTCGTCCTCGGGACGATGCTGGGATTGGGCGTCTCCTCAGCGCAGCGCGTTATTCGGAGGCATGATCGCGCGGAGGTAAGTTTGGCGGCGCGCGGGAAGCCAGTCGGTCCAGCCGTTCCGCAGCCTGCTTCGCCGGCTGACAAGAAGGCCGACGAGGGGTCAATGGGCGCGGCCCCGACACCGCACGCGCGGCGCGTCTTCCCGGCGAAAGGCGGTGAGGAGGTCGGCACGGTCACCGTGTCCGGCGGAGTCATGCGAGCCGGCTCTTTTGGGCTTCCAGCGGAGGGCGGATTCAAGGTGAGTGATGCCATTCTGGCGGCGGGGGGATTCAAGCATTTTGCCGATGCGCACAAGGTCATGCTGACACGGCCTCGCCCCGGACGGCCGGAGAAGAAAATTCTGGTGGACGCGCGTGTGTTGAAAAGCGGAGGCCAAATGGAGCGGGACATGCTATTGCAGGATGGAGACCGCCTCTTTGTCCCCGACCTCATCATCAAATTCGAATGACCTCCAGCTCTGCTCCCGCCGCACCCCGCGAAGGCCTTGGCCGCCTCGGAGTGAAGCTCTACCGCTATCGCACGCTGATCAAGCGCCAGTGGTGGATCCTTGCGCTGACCATCGGGTTGGGGCTGGCCTACGAAGGCTGGATCCTTTACCAGCAGCCGCACCTCTTCGAATCCACCAGCCAGCTCAACATCCGCGAAGAAACCTCGGTCACGGGCATCGTCAACCACGTGACGAGCGACATGAATTTCGTCGGGACGAATCTCAATTATCTGCAAAGCTCCGAGCTGCTCGACCGGACGGCGCAGCGGATGGGGCTGCTGCACCCGGAGCTGACCGGGCCGCGGCCCTCGTTGAGCGCGACGAATATCGCGCGGACACAGATTTTTGTGGTCGCCGGGCGGGGCGCCGAGCCGGTCTATACACAAGCTTTCGTGAATGCCGCGCTGGATGCCTTCATCGAATGGCGCCGCGAAATTCAGTACACGCAGATCGCGGGGATCGGCTCCAATTTCGGCGACAAATTGAAGCAATCCAAGACCGAGCTGGACGAGGCGCAGGCGAAGTTTCGCGACTTTGTGGCCAAGAACAAAATGGAGTTTTGGAGCGAACTCGGTAAAAGCTCCGCCTCCTTCCTTTCCAACTTGAAGACGCGCCAGGCCGTCTTGCAAACCGAGTTGCAGCGCTTCCAGAATCTCACGCCGGATCAACTGCTGGTCATACCGCCGAGCGCGAACACTTACACGGCCCCGCCGGTCGGCAACGCGCCGGGGACCGGGGAGGGGACCGGAGCGCCCGCGACGACCGCGGCGGCGAGCGGTTCGCTTTCGGCCGACCTCTACTCGATGTACCTGCAAAAATCGCAGGAACTCAGCGCGATCGAGAGCCGGCTCGAGGAGCGGAGCAAAGTCTGGAAACCAAAGCATCCGCGCTTGCAAGCGATGCAGCAGGAAAAGGAGCAGGTCGAGCGCTCGATCGAGCTGATCAAGAAGCAAAACCGCGACGCCACGGCACAGCGCGTCGATGCCATCAAGGCCGAGCTGGTCAGCCTTGATGAGAGCATCAAAAACTGGAGCGCGAAGGTCATGGAGGCGAATGCCAAGGATGCCGATTACCGCGCCTTGCAGGACGAAGTGACGCGCGCGCAGACGAACTACGGTGAGCTGAGCAAGAACAAGGAGCAAGTGGACAAGCTCGTCTCAACCGACCCCTTCATGGTGCTGCAACACGCAACGCCTGCCACGCCGGTGCCCGCCGGAACGATGAGGCATTTGCTGATGGGCGTGTTGGGCGGCCTGGTGCTCGGCCTGGTCATTCTGGGGGCGCTCGACCGGGCCGATGATCGCATGACTTCGTCCTCGGAAATTCTTGATCAATTTTCCGAGCCGATTCTGGGGCAGATTCCCAACGTGGCCGACTCGAAGAATTCCGTGGGTTTGCCGCTGCTGCAGCCCGATGACGAGCGGTATGCCTACGCGGAGGCGTTTCGTTCGCTGCGTTCGTCGCTGATTTTCATGCCGAATCAGACCGACTTGCAGACGGTGCTCATCACGAGCGCCATTCCGAACGAGGGCAAATCGACCATCGCCAGCAATCTCGCGATCACCATGGCGGCGGCGGGCGCGCGCGTCGCGCTGGTCGATGCTGATTTGCGCCGGGGCGATTTGGCGTCGCTTTTCGATCTCGATGGCAGGACGGGCCTCTCAAACATCCTGCGCGGTGAAGTCACCGTCGAGGAGGCGCAGCAGGAGACGCGTTACCCGCGGCTCACGCTCATCCCGCGCGGCCCGGTGACGAATCAATCGAGCGAACTCCTGCTGTTGCCGACCTTGAATGCGCTGCTCGACAACCTCCGCGCGCATTACGACCTGATCGTCTTCAACACCGCGCCAATTCTGGCGACCGACGACACGCCCAGCTTGTCGCCGAGCTTCGACGGCACGCTGATGGTCATGCGCGCGCAATTCACTTCCGCACGCCTGACGCAGAATTCGCTGAACGCGCTCTACCAGCGGCAGGTGAACGTCCTCGGGCTTGTGCTCAACTGCATCGATACCGAGATGCCGGACTACTACTACTACCAGTATCCGAAGTACTACGCGGCCAAGTAGGCGCGCCGCGGCTCAGAGCGGGGGCCGCTCGAGATGCCACGCGGTCGCTTGCTCGTAAGCATGGGCGATTTGCAGGAGCCGGTCTTCTTCGAAGCGGACGCCCGAGCAGTTGCAGGCCGATCGGCAGGCGCTTCCCGTCCACGGTCGCAAAGCCGCACGGGAGCGAGATGCCGCAGTTTCCCGCGAGATTGGCGGCAATCGTGAAAATGTCCGCGAGATACATGCGCATCGGGTCATCGCTGCGCTCGCCGATCTTGAATGCCGCCTCGGGTGAGGTCGGGCAGATGATGGCATCGACCTGCTGGAAAGCTTGCGTGAAGTCGCGCCGGATGAGGGTCCGCACCTTTTGCGCGCGGAGGTAGTAGGCATCGTAGTAGCCACTCGAAAGCACGTAGGTGCCGAGCAAAATGCGGCGCTTCACTTCGGGCCCAAAGCCCTCTTCGCGCGTCCGCCCGTACTGGTCGAGCAAGCCCGCTCGCGCCCTCCGCGCGATGCCCATAGCGTACGCCATCGAAGCGCGCCAGATTGGCTGAGGCCTCTGCTGTAGCGATGATGTAATAGACGCCGACGGCATGCTCGGTGTGCGGCAGCGAGACCTCCACGATCTCGGCTCCGAGCGCCTCGTATTGCCGGATGGCAGCGCGCACGGCCGCATCCACCTGCGGGTCGATGCCTTCGATGAAGTACTCCTTCGGCATCCCGAGCCGCACGCCCTTGAGATCGTGCCCGAGCCGCGCGGTGTAGTCCGGCACCGGCTCGGCGAGGCAGGTGGAATCGCGCGGATCGGGCCCGGCGAGGACGTTGAGCAGCAGCGCGCAATCCTCCACGGTCTTGGTGAACGGCCCGATCTGATCGAGCGATGAGGCAAAGGCGACGAGCCCAAAGCGCGAGACGCGCCCGTAGCTCGGCTTGAATCCGACGCAACCGCAGAGCGCCGCTGGCTGGCGAATCGACCCCCCCGTGTCCGAGCCAAGCGCGGCGAACGCTTCATCCGCCGCCACGACTGCCGCCGAGCCGCCGGAGGAGCCGCCGGGAATGCGCGTGAGATCCCACGGATTGTGCGTGAGCTGATAGGCGGAGTTTTCGGTGGACGAGCCCATCGCGAACTCATCCATGTTGGTGCGGCCAAACGGGATCGCGCCCGCCGCGCGCAGCCGCGCGACGACCGTTGCGTCGTAGGTTGAGGTATAGCCGCGCAGGATTTTCGAGGCGCACGTGCAAGGCTGGCCCTGGACGTTGATCACATCCTTGATGGCGATGGGGATGCCGCCGAGCGGCAGCGAAACATCAGCCCTTTCAGCGGCGCGCCGCGCGGTTTCCAAGTCCCGCGTGAGATAGCCGCCGACGAGCCCATCCACTGCGCCAATGCGGTTCTCGAGCGCCGTCAGCGTTTCGAGCGGCGACACGTAGCCACCGCGCAGAGCGGCTTGCAATTGCGCGAGCGTGAGGGCGGCGAGGTCCATCTATTCGATCACCTTGGGGACGATGAAGAGGCCGTTCGCCGCCCGCGGCGCGTTGGCGAGCGCCTCCTCAGGGGCGGGCCACGGGTGCGCCTCGTCCGGGCGGAAAGCATTGAAAACCGCATTGGCATGGGCGGTCGGCTCGACCCCCGTGACATCGACCCGCTTCAGTTTCTCGACATGATCGAGCACCTGCGCGAGTTGACCTTGGAACTTCGCCGCTTCTTCGGCACTCAGTTGCAGCCGCGCCAGCAGGGCGGTTTGGCGGACATCAAGATCGGCACTCATGGTATTGGATTCGGCAGCTTGGTCAGGTCCAAGTCGGTTGGGGGAGCGGAGGTTTTTGGGCGGGTGAATTTCTCGCCATATTTGGCTGCGCCATCTACAAAGCCGCCGTGTGCGAGGAAGAACCAGCCGTTTTCCACGCCCATGGTGCGATCGAGGCGGGCTTCCTTGCCGGTGCCGTCGTGGGAGAAACTCGCCTCGGTCACTTCGCTCCATCCGCCACCCGTAACATGGACCCACTGGTTCCCGAACAGCGCTCGGCGGCGAAGCTGGCCGTTGCTGCCGACGAAATTTTCGCTGAACGAATGGAAGTGGCTCAGCGCGGGGCTCGCCTTCGGCGCTCGAAAACTCGCGATGAGCATCCACAACTTTTTCTCCGGATGAAACCAGTAGCCGGTGTAGATACCGCTCTCGTTTTCGGCCGGCTTGGCGGTGAGCAGGAACCGCTGGCGCTCGCCGGTCTTCCAAAGGTACTCAAGATGGCTGTGGCCGCCGGTTCCTTCGCCTCCAAAAGCACTCGCCGTGACACCCTCACCTTTGCCGAGCAGCACGACCTGATCCGCAGTTTCCACGCCGTCGCGCTTCATCGCCTTGGTGCCGGCGCCGCTGTCCCAAACGGAGAAGATGATGCGCCGCTCACTCGGCCCGTTGACCTGCATCCCGAAGTAGCCGCGCTGAAATCCGCACACCATGTAGAAGGTATGAATCGGATCTTCAACTGCCTGCGCCTCGGCGTAAAAGGCGTCGAGCGCCACCCCCTTTGGCAACGTGTAGTTCAGGTGAACGGAGGCGGCATTGCGTCGCGGCAGCAGATTGAAGTGCGCGCCTTCCGACGCGGGTCCGCTGAGGAGCAGCGCCTGAAGGTCGGCTCCCGTTTTCGCGGAACTGCTGAGCAGCTCCAGGGTGAATCGGGTGTAGCCGGTCTTCGCGATGGCGAATTTGCCGAAACTCACCGCGGCCGCGGCGTCGCCACCTTGCGCAGTCACTTCGTGCGGCTGATCCGCGACCGTGAGGCGCAGCTTGGCGGAGGCAGCGGCTGGCAGGCGCAAGATCACCGCGCATTCGAGTTCGCCAGCCTTCTTCAGTTCACCGAACCACGACACTTTCACCGCCGGATCGCGCCAGCCGGTGATGCCTGTCTTCTCGGAAAGCGCCGCACCGTTTTCCGGATCGAGGTAAGCCACGAACGCGGGCACCTGCACGTCCGCCAAGGCTGCCGCCTGGCCGGCCGACAGCGCTAGCGAGCAGAGCACGAGCAGCCTTGCACCTCGGAGAGTCATCGCGAAGGAACCACTGCTCAGGAAGTGGCGGCGCGCAGACGATTGAGGAACACCTTACAAACTCCCTTCATCCGTGTGAGGATGTAATAGACAGTCTGCGAGCGGATGCGCACCAACTGCCCGCCCACAATCTTGGGGACAAAATCGGCCGGGATCTCGAGAATTTCCGCCGGCGAGCAACCTTCGAGTCCGCGGCAGAGGATCGAAGTCATCGCCTTGGTGAGCGTTTGCACCTGCGGCCCGAGCGTCACGCGGAAGTGCGCGTGCTGCGCAGGATCGACTCGCAGATAGACGCCGACGGTGTCGGTGCATTCCTCGTCCTTGCGCACGTCTTCGAGATCGAATCTCTCCTCGCCGCGCGGTCCCTGGCTCTTCGCCTGTTCGGCGTAGGCGATCAGGTTCTCGCGCTTCTCCTCCTCGGGCAGCGCCTCAAAAAGATCGATGATCGCCTGGAGCTTCGGCGGGTAGGCGTACACGGGGCGCTCGGTGGGTTCGTGGCAGGCCGGGCGCATGGCTTAGCTGCGCTCGATGGGCGCGCGGACCTTGTTGCCCCACTCCGTCCAGGAGCCGTCGTAATTGCGCACCTTTTCGTAGCCCAGCAGGTAGCGCAGCACGAACCAGGTGTGGCTCGAACGCTCGCCGATCCGGCAATAGGCCACGATGTCGTCGCTCGGCTGCAAGCCGCATTGTTCGGTGTAAATCTTCCGCAATTCGGCGGCTGATTTAAAGGTGCCGTCCTCGTTGACCGCCGTTTTCCACGGAATGCTCCTGGCGCCTGGAATATGGCCGCCGCGCAGGACGCCTTCCTGCGGATACTCCGGCATGTGCGTCACGTCTCCCTTGAATTCGCCGGGCGAACGGACATCGATCATCGGCTTCTTCGCCTGCATATGTGCGAGCGTGTCGTCAGCGAAGGCACGGATTTCCGCGTCGCGCCGCTGGGCTGGCACGGGATAATTCGTGGCAGCGACCTGCGGCTTTTCCTTGGTCAGCGGGCGCCCCTCAGCGATCCACTTGTCGCGGCCGCCATTCAGGATTTTGACCTTTTGGTGGCCGTAAAGCTGGAAGGCCCAGAGCGCGTAGCAAGCCCACCAGTTCGACTTATCGCCGTAGAAAACGACCGTCGTCTCCGGGGCAATGCCGTGGCGAGAGCAGAGTTTGGCGAAGGCCTCGGGCGAGATGTAGTCGCGCACCAGCCGGTCCTGCAAATCGTCGCGCCAATCGATGTGCACGGCGCCTTCAATATGGCCGGTATCGTACAGCAGCACGTCCTCATTGCTCTCGACAAGGCGCAGGTTGGGATCGTGCAGATGTGCGGCGAGCCAGTCGGCGCTCACGAGCACCTCGGGATGGGCGTAAGCCAGATGCGTTTCACTCATAGACCGGCAAAGGTAGGCTCCCGCCGCGCTGCTCCACAAGCGCGGAGACTGGCGGCCGAGCGAGAAGAGTTGCGCGTCCGCCTCACCCCGGAGCGCCCATCTACCGACTGGCTGCGACCGAAGCAGACGAGATTCTGGTGAAAACCGCATTTTGAGAGTTTCGGGATTTTCGGGACAGATTGCGCCTGTTTTGCTGAGTGAAGGCGTGAGAAGAAGAATTGGGAAATCCAGGACAGGGAAGTTGGAATGACTCTGCTTTTCCACCTGGCAATGTTCTGGGACCGAAACGCGGCCCATCGCACAGCGGGCGAACAGCGTCGAACCCCGATTTTCGGAACTCTTTTGCTCCATCGGCTGCGCCCCCGCGCTGCGGCGCAGGGACCCATCTTGAAGTCGTTTGGCCGGGGGTGCGCCAAAATGTCGCAGGTGTGCCAAAATGGGAATTTTGGGAATCGCTCTCTCTGTAGAAGTGTGCCAATCCGGGCGACAGATCTGATCTTTGACCATAGCTGCGCCACCCGTGGAACATCCCGCGGAACAGGAACGCCTGATTTTCGGAACTCTTTTGCCGAATCCGCCGCTCCCGCAGTAGAGGGGGCGCCCCCGCCGCCTGTCGTTCCAGCGGCGCCCCCGCCGCCTGGTACCACCACGCAAAGGATCGCGGCCCCAAATTCCCCGAGCCAGCCTGTCCCCGCGCAGGCCACCGAGGCAATTGGAGCGGTGCAGCGATGAAAGCAACTGTTCACGGCACCCATGCTATCATAGGATTTCCGCAATTTTGGTCGGACTCGCTATTTTCCCAAAATATAATCTCCACAATTCGCGCCCGCGCTGCCGGCGATCTTCGGAGGTGGCGCACCCGTCCCGGGTATCCCCGTCGGCGTCCCGCCGCCCGTAGCGTCGGCGCCCCCGCCGCCCATTGAAGTAGCGGCGGCGCCCCCGCCGCCGGAAGTGCCGGGGGCGCCCTCGCCCCCACCCCGCGAGTCACGCGGCGCGGGCGTGGAATCCCACGTCCCGGTGTCCCAAGTACCTGTGTCCCAGGTCATTGGGTGCGCGCTCCGAGGCCGGGGTTGCTCCCACGGACACCGCTGCCGGACGAAATGGTACGCCTGCCGGAGGGAATGGTACGCCCGCCGGATGGAATGGTACGTTCCCCGAACCGAATGGTACAGCTACCGGAGGAAATGGGACGATGCCCCGGACGAAATGGTAAGCCTGCCGAGCCAAATGGTACGTCCGCCGAGCCAAATGGTACGGCTCCCGGTGCGCATGGTCCGCCGGACGGGCGAAATGGTAAGCGCCCTGCTTGAAAGGGTCTGCCTTCTTTGAGAAATGGTCTGCCGCTTCCAGCTGATGGTATCGAAACCATTTGGCCGAAGAGCGACCCCGCAGCGTCAACCGCCGTCCCCGCCGTCTCGCCACGCCGCCCCAGAGGGATGACCGCCGCCCGTCGTGGCAACAAGAAACACGATTCCATGGGGAGCGCCCCTCATAAAAGGAAGCCCCGCCCCGTGCCAGGCACCATCGGCCCCGCTCCACGAAAGAATCCCGCCCATCCTCCGGGCCCCACCCAAGCCGCAAGGTCTCAATGGGAGGGCATCCCAGACCCCCGACCCGCCCCCGCCTCCAAGTAGAAAGTTGATGGATCAGTCCAGCGATTTGCCATCCGCCCGTCGGCGTGGTACTCCGCTCCTATGCCGCCCCTTTGCCGATCACCCAGTCGGCATAATAGGCTGTTAGGCCAATAGCCACACCATGCCTCCAAAGCTCCAAGATTTTCTATTCGAGCATTTTCGCGATACCTACAAGTTTCAGCTTGAGCGTATCGATAAGCTACGCGATCGGATTACTTTCGTCGTCGCGTTTTTGTCTATCCTCGGCAGCGCGCTACTATTCTTGCTCACCAATTATTCTCATGCGTGGCGCGGCGGCTGGTGTTGTTTCTTTTATGTGCCAGCCGCGATCGCTGCGCTCCTATTCATCGCCAGTGCTTCTCTCTTGCTCTGGGTCATAGGCGGCAGATTCGACTACGAGTTTATTCCCGACAACCCCGAGGTCCAAGAATTCGCCCAACAGATAGCCGACTGGACGGCCACCACCGGAGGAACGCCCGATGACGCCCTCAACGCGACCAAGGAGGCAATGTTGGCGAGGTATCGTGACGGAGCGCATCGCAATTTCGGCGTCAACCGGCGCCGAACTGATCGACTCCTCTTCGCGCAACGCATCGCCGTGCTCGCGTTCCTTTTTGCTTTCGCCGCAGCGCCGCGATACTACTTTGACAAATCCAAGGAGGACGCAAAGCCAACTAAAGTTCTTCTCGTATCAGACAACAAACCCAAGTCCAACGCCATGCCAGATCCAGACACCACCAAACCAGCAGCCCCCGCACCCACGACGGAAGCGAAGCCAGCCGCACAACCCGCCGCCGCTCCCGCGAAGCCCGTGTTAGCTCCCAACAAAGTTATGAGCGAAGGCTCTCTGAGAATGGAAACTAAGTCAGCACCAGCACCGAAGAAAGACGACTGAATGGCCCAACCAAGCGCTGCGGCGAACCGCTCCGGCTGTCACGCTGGCTGCTGCCGCCGCCGCCTTGCCGCCCACCGTGCAGCAAGCGCGCCAGCCTCCGCCGTCGCTGAGCTTGAATTCGTTGATATGGCTGTGTTTGTCAACTAAAGGCAAAGCGCATTTGCCCACTTTTGCCCAACCTTCCTCCGCCCCAGGTAGGCCATGAGATGGGTCGGATGGGCAAAGCGCTCGAGCCTGCCGAGTTCACTTGAGAACAGCGTGGCGGAGAGCACCTGAAAACCGCGCAAGCTCATGATGGCCTGGACTGCCGGCCAGAGTCGCCATTCTTGGGCCAGTGCCTCGATTTGCGAGGTCAGCCTGGCCACCCGCTCGCCGGCGGTGCCGATAGATTGGAGGTATTCCTCGACCACGATCTTGTGCGCGGCGTGCGGCAAAACGAGCTCGCGCAGGTAACGCTCGTGCGCCTCGTTCCAGCTCGTCTTCCCGGTGTACTTATAACCAAGGCGCAGGAGCTGGGCTTTGAGTTGCTGGCGGGTCCTGCGCTGATCGTTGATGGCGTCGGTGCGCGCCCGGCAGAGGTCGCGCAACGCTTCGTCGGTCGGCTCGGGAATGTGGACGGCGGTCAACTCGCCCGCACGATGCAGGCGCGCCAGCTTGAGCGCATCGCGTTTGTCATTCTTCTGCCGGTCGCCGCTCTTCTGCGGGATAAGGGAGGGGGCGATGACCTGGCAGTCGATCTTCAACTGCAAGAGCCGCCGCGCGACGCCAAACCCGCATGGCCCAGCCTCATAGCAGACGCGCAGTTCGCGCCGCTCCGGCCCCTCACCCTGGAGCTTGCGCAGGAGCTTTTCCAGCGCGTGCAGATCGTGGGAGATCGTGCCGTGGGAGCGCACCTCGCGGGCGCCCTCATTCTCCGCCAGGGCGACGGAAATCGTTTCTTTGTGGACATCCAACCCTACGAAGAGGATCGGTTTAGTTATGCGTTTGTCTGTGGGTGTTTTCACACTGGAGAATCGCTGCCGGTCCGCCGGCGGCTTTCTCACAGGCGGCTCGGCGCGGGCCTCGGCCCGCGCAACCCGCGCCTTCCTCACCGCAGGCAAACGCACCCTCTTTTTCCCGGCCGATGGAGGTGGCTTTGCAGAGAGCACACAGCCATCATGTCTAGGCGGCGCTACGCTCTCTTTATATGTTGATTGGAAAGCTACTGAACGTGTTCGTCCCCTTGCTGTGCAGTTTTCTGTTTTCGGCCGCCTTCCTGACGATTGCCCTCATCGGCATTAGGCGAAGTCAGCACCGAGCCTGGCGAGTGCTCATATGGTCCGCAGCTATCGGGCTGCTCGGCACAGTGGTGTCTACACTTCTCTGGTCGCCGATTTCGATTCTCGGTTTAAAGCTCCAAACCGCAGAGTGGATTTACATCATTGAGCTTGCCTCTTTTGTCAGCAACATATTGCTGTTGCTCGGTCTGGCACTCCTCGCATTCCGTGACAACCGCGCCGCCTAACAACGCGCTCCAGCGAACAGGCTGGTTGCTCTGATGCCCTCCTTAGGATAACGATTAGCTCTTCCTCGCACCCACGCTTTCTCGCCAGTCGTCGCCGATCTTGGGTCTTGTTAAGCGCTCTCGCGGGCGTCTTCTAAATGCAACCAAAAGAGATTCTCCGGTGGGCAGTCGTCGTCATCTGCGGCGGCTTCGGCCTTTACATGCTAATAACCGGTCTGTGGAGCCTTGTTCACGGATCCGGTGACTGGTTTGGCACTCTGTTTGAGATCGCATTTACTTTGGTATTCGCAGGCGTGCCGTTGGCCGTTGCCTGCTTCGCTTTTCGCGGGGAATATCGTCATATCACCGCGATCCTTTCGGTGCTTGGCGGCTTTCTCGTCTTCGGCGTCCTTGATTCACTTCCCCGGAGGTTCGGCCTCACCGAGTTTTTTTACCCGCATCTCATCGAGAAGCCCTGGCTATCCATCCTCCGCGTACTTGCGGGATTACTCTTTGTCTTCGGCCCATTTTTTGCCGCAGCTTGGTTCATCCGCGCCTGCATGCGCTTCGCCGATCGCCGCATTCATCGGCCAATAAGCCGATGAACAAGCGCCTAACAAATCAGCCGGCCGACCCCTCCGCCCTTGCCTCGTCCGTCGAATCGCTCTTCTCGCCATACTCCGACATTTCCCGACCCCGCCCCGCGGCTCAATTAGATGTTAGGCGGCTACGCTTTTTCCCATGTCACACAGCAAGCCTGAAAAGCGGGGTCGTTCTCAGTACATCGACGTGTGGAATCCGCGCGCAAAGCGTTTCGTCGTGTCATGCTCATTCTGCGGGCGAACCGGCTTTCGTCCCACGATCTTGGACGGTGATTTTGCCTCCACCCTTGAGCGGCAGGCGATCCAGAGTTCGCTTTGAGCCACGCTGGAGCCGCTCAGCCTTGATGAGTTTGGCCGCCGTCCGGTGTGTGCAGAGCAGCAGGACGCCGCCACCTAATATGCGGCCGCCCAACCACGCGCTCGAGCGAACAGAGGCTGGCCATGGGGCCGGTTCAGACCATCACGCTTGACTTGGCCAGCCTCTGCCGCTGAGCTTAGAGGCGTTAGGCGACATGCCCGTGCACAATGACGCTCGATGAAGCTATCCAAGCCACGCTTCAGAAATGGCGCTCTCAAGGCGTTCACTTCAAACCCGGAGCATCAGCCGAGAGCATCCAGTGGTTCGAGCGGACTTATGGCGTGGTGCTGCCGACAGACCTCAGGAGCTATTTCCTCGCTGCCAACGGCATGGGCGGCACTGAGACGTGGGAGGAGGATTCCGACATGCTCGCCTTTTGGCCGCTCCGCACACCGAACGACTTCGCGTCGCCCGACACCAGCCTTACTCACGTTGCGCCTCTTCCGATTGTCTCATCGTCTGCGCCCAAGGCTCTCCATCACCTATTTGTCATCGGCGACTGGTGCATCATGTGTTTCGTGTTCTGCGCCTGCATTCCAGCCACGCCAACCGACGCGACAGAGATATACTTCTACGACGGCGACCCGCCGCGCCGCATCGCTTCTAGCCTCCGAGAGTTTCTTCAGCAATATGTTGAGCATGGAATTGATGCACTTTGGCCACCGAAACCAATGTCGCCTAAACCTGCGCTGCAGAGAACAGCTCCGTGCGTTGCTGAGCTTGGGGTCGATAGGCGACTTGCCGCATCTCCCGTGAGAACGATTGTCTTTGGTCTCTTGTGTTTGGTCGGGGCCGCCGAGGTATTCATCGGTGCCCTCTGGGGTCCACTACAGATTTATGCTCACGAGGCTCCTTTCATCCAGGCCATTGGCTATTCGTCATTCTCTCCAGAGCAGACAAAGGCATTCAACCACTACATCCGGGTTTTCAAAGACCAGTGGAGCATCGTCACTTGGCTCGGCATCGCCACTCTTCTGCTCGCCTTCTTTCTCTTTCGCTCGCTGAATCGACCCGCAGCTTCCTCAATCAAATCAGCAGATGCAGATTCAACCAACGTCCCCTAATCCCGATGAAGGGTGGCCAAGGAAATGGTAAGCAGGTTTGGTCGCCCCGCCCCGCCAGCACGCCGACGACTTGCTCGCGGGTCACCCCTTCAAAGGCTTCTAGAAAATCCGGCACGCTCACCCCGTCTTCCAGATTTTCAAAGAGCGCATCCACCGGGACGCGCGTCCCGCGAAAACAGACGCGCCCGCCCAGTCGCTCCGGGTCGCTCCAGGTGAAGTGGGAGGCAGGCATGGCGCAAAGCTACCGCGCGGCGGCGCGGTGGCAATGGCCTGATTCGCCTCATGCCTTGGGGCGCGGCTGGGCGGGAGAGCTTGAAAGGGAGGAGCGTTCGGCTTAGCAGGGGGGCGCGCCGGTCGCCCCGGTGCGCACGCTTTCCCTCATCGCTTTTATGACCAAGCCCGACATCCTTCAGCGCCTGCTTGAGCCGGGTCTCATCGCCATTCTGCGCGCGGACTCGGCCACGGGCCTGAGCAAAATCGCCGAGGCGCTGCTGGCGGGTGGCGTGACGGCGCTGGAGGTGACGATGACCACGCCTGGCGCGATCGAGGCGATCAGCGAGACGGCGGCCCATTTCGCCGGCCAGATGCTCATCGGCGTCGGGAGCGTGATCGACCCGGAGACGTGCCGAACGGCCATTCTGGCCGGGGCGGAATTTGTGGTGACGCCGGTGACGAAGCCGGAGGTCATCCGGATGGCCAACCACTACGGCAAGCCGATCGCCAGCGGCGCGTTTACGCCCACGGAGGCGCTCGCGGCGCATGAAGCGGGCGCCGATTTCATCAAGATTTTTCCGGCGGAAATCGGTGGCCCAGCGTACATCAAGGCGCTGCTCGCGCCGCTGCCGATGCTCCGCTTGATACCGACGGGGGGCGTCACCCCGGAGACGGCGGGCGAGTTCCTGCGCGCCGGAAGCGTGGCGCTCGGCACCGGTTCCAGCCTGCTGCTCAAAGATGCGCTGGCTCGTGGAGAAATGGAGGCGATCACCGCCCGCGCGCGGGAATTCGTGTCGGCCATCCAGGCGGCACGGGCGGGTTGAATCGCCAGGGTTGCCTCTCACCCCGGCCAACACGGATGACCCTGCGCCAAACAGAAGCCGAGGCTTCCGCCCGGAGTCAGGTGTCGCCGAAGTACAAAATGCGGTTGCACTGCTCGCACTGCACGATCTCGCGGCCGCCGCGGGCGCGGGCGTTGGTGGAGGCGGTCACTTTCATGTGGCAGCCGGTGCAGACTTCGTGCTCCAACGCGACGACGGCTTCGCCTTTGCTCGTGAAGAGCCGTTCATAGATGTCGCGCAGATCGTCGTCGATCCGAGCCGCCACTTCGGCCCGCTCTTTTTCCAGGCCGCTGATTTGCTTTTCCACCGCCGCCACTTTCTCGCCCAGATCGGTGTGCTGTCGCGCCACCAAGGACTTGGTGGCCTGTGCCGCCTGGTCGGCCTCGGCGATTTCCGGGCGAAGCTGCTCGGTGCTTTCCATCAGTTCCAGTTCGCGGTCCTCCAGCTTCTTGATGTCCAGCTCGAGATGCTCGATAGCCGTGGTCATGGCCTGAAACTCCTCGTTTTTGCGGGTCTGAAACTTCTGCGTCTGGTACTTGGCGATGTGTTCGCGCTTCCCTTGCACCTCGAGTTCCAGCCGCTTGCGCTCGACCTCGAGCTCGCGGCTCTTCCCTTTGACCCGCTCCAAGCCGGCCTGGCTCACGGCGAGCTTTTCATCGAGTTGTTTGCGCTCCAGGGGCGCGGTGCGCAGTTCGTTGCGCAGCGCGCGGATCTTGCGATCCCGATCCTGCAAGACGAGCAGGTCTTCAATCTCTTTCAGCATCGGGGGAGGCTGGCAGCCGGGAGAAATCAGTAAAGCATCGACTCCTCGGGCGGCGCCGTCTTCTCAACTTTGGTCGCTTTCAGCACCGTGGTGCGCCGGCCATTTTCCACCGGGAAAGTGGCGGTCGCGATGACCCTGATCCACGACATCTCCGGCAGCTCCGGCAACTTGTCCGCTTCGACGACGGTGGCGATGGGCCGCGCATCCGCCGCGCAGCAGGTCATGAACATGCGGACCGCTTTGAAGCGCGGCGCCTGCCCCTGGGCTTTGTCGCCCGGCATCAGTTGCGCAATCAACTGCACCGTTTTGCCTTCAAAATCCTTGCGCAAAGCTGGATCCTGCGTGGCGTAAAGCAGGTCGAGAACCTCTGTTTCGATGTATCCTTCGGGCGTGATGTGGAGGTACGGATTGTCGTTGTTCGCAGCAGGCGCGGCTGTATTGGCCGGAGCCGGTGCGGGCGAGCCGCTCACCACGGAAGTGCCGCCCGAGGAGCTGCCATTGGTCGGCAGCGGCAGATCGGGCGCGGTGCGGGTGATCTTCGATGAGCCACCCAGCGCACTGGCATCGCTGATGATCCCGCGATTCAGCATGGCCCCGGCACCGAAGGAATCCGGCGAAATGAAGGCCGCCGCCGAGACCGGCACGAGCAATACGAGAAAAGTCAGCCACCGACCAGCCGCGAACCGTGAGAGGGGATGCCCGCATTGCGCCGCGGAACAGCAGGCCGCATCCGCCGGGTAGAGGAGAAACGCCACCGCCATGAGCAGCAGCGCCACGCCGGCCAGGAGCACATAGGGACGGAAAGCCGGCACGAGCAGCGAATCAACCCGCCCGCTGAGCAGATGCGTATGCGCGGCGATGAACTTGCCGGCGACGCCACTCGGCGGTCCTGCAAAATAAAGCATGATCACGCTCCAGGCGCCGAGTGTCAGGCAGGGGAGCCAGCGATTGAAAAGATTGGTCATGATAGAGACTGAAGATAGCGCATCCCGGAGCCGGATCAACGGGCTTCCACGAGCCCGATTTTACTCTTCGTCGTCGGTTACTTCTTCGCCTGCCTTGAGCCCGCGCAGCTTTCCTTCGATAAACCGGTCAATGTCGCCGTCCATCACATCCTGGATGCCGGAGGTCTGCACGCCGGTGCGCAGGTCTTTGATCATTTGGTAAGGCTGAAAGACGTACGAGCGGATTTGGGACCCGAACGCCACCTCTGCTTTCTCGCCGTATTGGCGATTAATCTCGGCGCTGAGCTTGTCGTTCTCGATCTGCTGCAACTTGGCGGCGAGCAGCCGGAGCGCCAGTTGGCGGTTCATGGATTGCGAACGCTCACTCTGGCAGGCGGCCACCAGACCCGTCGGCAGATGGCGCACCCGCACGGCCGTCTCGACCTTGTTGACGTTCTGCCCGCCTTTGCCCCCGGAGCGATAGGTGTCGAACTCGATCTCGGCTTCGTTGACCTCGATCGGCGCGCTCTCCGGCAACTCCGGGACCACGTCCACGGCCGCGAAGGAGGTGTGCCGTCGCTTGTTGGAATCGAAGGGCGAAATCCGCACGAGCCGATGCACGCCGCGCTCGGTGGCGAGATAACCAAAGGCATACTCGCCGGCCACGCGAATGGTAGCCGACTTGATCCCCACTTCATCGCCCGCCTGGAGATCGACAATGGAGGTGGTGTAGCCCTGCCGTTCACACCAGCGCTGGTACATCCGCAGCAGCATGTCCGCCCAATCGCACGCCTCGGTCCCGCCGGCGCCGGACTGCACGCTGAGAAAGGCGTGAGCGCGGTCATTCGAACCGGAGAGAAGCATCTTCAACTCGACCTTCTCGAGCTCCGTCAGGAACGCGCGATGCTCTTGCGCCACCTCCGCCTCCGCTTGGGCCGGATCAGGATCGGCCTCGGCAAACTCCACCAGCACCTCAAGATCCGCGAGCTGACGCTCCAACTGGAGCACCGGATTGATCTTGCCGCGCAAGCTCGACACTTCCTCGACCTGCTGTTGCGCTCGTTCCTTATGTGTCCAGAAGTCCGGTTCCGCCATTAGCCCCTCGAGTTCCGCGAGGCGGCCTTGCAGTTTGGGTAAGTCAAAGGTACCTCCGCAGCTCGCCGAGGCGGGCTCGGAGGGCCGGGAGGTTCACGGAATGCGGGTCGAACATGAGACAAACAGGCTGGCGGCTCTCCATGGCAGAGGCAAGTTCCGAGTGCCGGGATGCGCTTTTTATCGACGCGCCGTGGGCGCTTGGTCACCGAAAAGAGGGCCTGAATTTGCGCCAGCGGCCCGGCACGTGCTATAAGTATTATGTCGCTCGAACAAATCGGGCAGTAGCCCGTCTTATTCCTAGTTCCCCTCTGCGCCCCTTCGCTCCTCCCTATGAAACGCCCCTTGTCCTGAACCAAGCGAGTCCGGCTGGGCTCACCGCGATTGTCACGAGATCGAGGAGCCCGCCGGCGCGCCGGCTCCTCCCACTCTCTCGATGAAGATCAATCCCGCCGTGCTCAAGCCGCATCCGCTGCTGGCGCTTCTCCCGTATAGCACGGTGAAGCGGCTCCTCAACGGGTCGGCTGTTTCCGAGTACCCCAAAGGCTCGGTCCTCTTTTCCGCTGGCGACCGTTGCGACGTGCTCTACGTCATCATCTCGGGGCGTTGCGAGGCGCGGGTGCGCGGGCGAAAAGGGGGGCACCGAAGTGGAGGAAGTCTATGGCCCCGGGGACACGCTCGGTGACCGCGCCTTTCTCAATGCGGAGCCGCACCATTCCACGGTGACGGTGGCCACCCATTGCGTGGCGCTCCGCATTCCGGCGGAGGAACTGGAGGGCGTCTTCACGAAGGACCCGACGATCGCGGGGCGCTTTTCGCAAACGGTCACCCGCAAGCTTCGGGAGGCGCGCCAAACGGAGGCGGCACGGCCCTCGCGGGTGCGCCGGATTGTTTCTCTCATGGGGCTCGGCCCGCGCGTCAATACGGCTGCCGCCGTGGAAAAACTCGCCGGGACTTTGACGCGGCTCACGCGTCGCCAGGTGCTGCTGGTCCGTTTGGTGAAGGCCGCCGAGGCGGAGCGCTTCCCCTCCTGGCAGTTGCCGGAACATCCGTTGCATGGAGACTTTCCATTCCGTCGTACCGTGCAGCAAAACGTCGGTGGTTTTCAGGAGTTGCGGCTGGAAGTCGGGACCGACCCGCGCTGCGCCGGCGAGATGGCGCCGCTGATCTAGCGAGTGCGGCCAGCATTTCGATTACGTGCTCTTGCAGGTCGATGCCGCGCTGCCGGGCCGACGATTTTGCAATGCGTCATCCAGGCCGATCTCGCTTACGTGCTGCTCCAGCCGAGCGTGCAATGCCTTTACGATTTCCAGTTGCTCGCGCACGCGCTAGCGCGCGAAGCGCCGCGGGCTTCCAGCACGTGAAGCCGATCGTCTTCGCCGAGGAAGCCATCGCCGCGCAGGATTTCCACGACATCTTGCAGCGGCTCGGGCATCCCGTGCATTCTTTTGCGCGCGGGTTCCCGGAGAGCAATGCCTTGACGACGGCGGACCGCCGCTTTGAGCTGCACATCCATCGCCTCGCCCGCGAAATCGCCCGCTGCCGCATCGGCCTCGCGCTTTCCTCCGGCGGGGCAAAGGGCTCGCGCACATCGGCGTCATCCAGGTGCTGGAAGAGCAGGGGATCGAAGTCGATGTCGTAGTCGGCTCCAGCATGGGCGCGCTACGTCGGCTCGCTCTGGGCGTATGGCTTTGGCGGCGCCGCGCTCGAGAAAATCGCGCGCGAACACGAGGGGCGCTGGGGTTTGCTGGTCGATTGTCGATCCGATGCTCTTTCCGCGGCGCGGCTTCATGAGCACGCGGCGCGTCGCGAAGCGGCTCTGGCGTTCGCTGCGCGACGCCCATTTCTCCGATCTCGTCCGGCCGTTGCGCGTCGTCGCGACGCAGCTCGAAACCTGCCAGCGCGTCGTCTTCTCCTCGGGCGAGGTAGCGCGCGCGGTCGAGGCGAGCTTTGCCATTCCCGGCATCTGCGTGCCGGTGGAAATTGACGGCGAGGTGTACGTCGATGGCGGCGTGGCCGACCCGCTGCCGGTCGATGTTCTCGAAGAGATGGGGATCGAGCGGATCATCGCGGTCAACGTCATCCCGCGCGCCGGAGAAGCTGCAGTTCTGGCGGAACCTGCAGCGCGAGGCGAAACGGCCACGCCGCGCCGCTGGTCGCCTTGGCGGTGGCTGAATCAGCAGCTCAACTTTTTCGCGCAGGGGAACGTCTTTGACAACATGATCCAGGCGTTCATCGGCGCGCAGACCGTGGTGGCCGATGCCTCCACGCGCCGGGCGGATGTGGCGCTGCGGCCCGGTCGCTTTCGACGCGCGCTGGTACGATTTCACGCATCCCGGCAAGTATATCGCGCTCGGCCGGGCCGCCGCCGAGGAGCAACTCCCCGCGATGCTCGCGCTCACGCAACCGTTTCCCGATGAAAACCCCAAGCTCCCCGCATCCCTGGCCCTCCCCCCCGCTCTCGTCGCTGCGTGAGTGGCAATTCGGCCGTCTGCGCCGCTACCTCAGCGAGACGGTGCTCCCGTTCTCCGCGCACTACCGCGGGCTCTTCGAGCGCGAGGGGCTCGACCTGCGCGCGTTCCGCACCGCCGATGATTTGCGCCGCATTCCCTTCACGAGCAAAGCGGATTTCCTTGCCGCCGCGCCGGGCGCCGATCCGGTGCGCGACTTTGTGCTTCAGCCCGATCGGGCTTTGCTCCGGCGCCGGCCCTCGACCATCGCGCGCGCGCTCTGGCACGGGCGGGCGGCGGTGCAAGCGGTTTCGAGCGCGAGTTTCGACCGCTCCTGCTCACCAGCACCACGGGCCGTTCCGCCGAGCCCGTGCCTTTCCTTTACACGCGGCCACGACATCGCGAATCTCGAACTTGCGGGCGCGCGCATCATGCGCGTCTGCGGGGCCGAGCCGGCGATGCGGATGATGAACATGTTTCCCTTCGCGCCGCATCTCGCCTTTTGGATCACGCATTACGCAGGCACGGAGTTCGGCGTCTTTGTGCTCGGAACCGGCGGCGGCAAAGTCATGGGCACCGAAGGCAATCTGCGCCTTCTCAAAAAGATCAAGCCCGAGGTCGTGATCGGCATGCCGACATTCCTTTACCATGTGCTCACGGAGGCCGTGCGCGAAGGGCTCGAGCTGCCGAATCTGCGAAAGCTCGTGCTCGGCGGCGAGAAAGCGCCGACTGGCATGCGGCGCAAATTCCGCGCGCTGGCCGCGCAACTGGGCGCAGCCCCGCGGTCGACGTTCTGCGCACCTACGGCTTCACCGAGGGCAAGCTCGCCTGGGCCGAGTGCCCCTTCGATGAAGACGCGGGCTCAGCCGGCTACCACATCCATCCCGACCTCGCGCTGATCGAGATCGTCGATCCGAAAACCGGCGAGCCGCGCGGCGAAGGCGAGCCCGGCGAAATCGTCTTCACGCCGCTCAACGCGCGCGGCAGCGTCGTGCTGCGCTACCGCACCGGGGATTGCACCGATGGCGGGCTCTATTACGAACCGTGCCCGTACTGCGGCCGCGTCGTGCCGCGCCTCATGGGCGAGATCTCGCGCAACTCCGAAGTCCGCGAGCTGCACATCGAAAAACTCAAGGGAACGCTCGTCGATTTCAATCACCTCGAACACGTGCTCGACAACGTCGAGCACGTCGGCACGTGGCAGGTCGAATTGCGCAAGCGCCACGACGACCCGCTCGAGTTCGATGAGATGGTGCTCCACGTCGAAAAGGCCGACGGCTTATCCGGAGCGGCGTTGCGCGCGTTGCTGCAAGATCGCTTCGCTTCCGAACTGGAGGTCCATCCCAACCGCATCGAATTTCATACCGTGGAGGAACTGCGCCGCCAGCAGGGCGTCGGCACGCAACTCAAGGAACACCGCGTGGTCGATCACCGCCCCAGCGTTTCCGCCCTTCCCACTCCGGCCCGCTGACGAAACACTCCATACCCATTCCCGCGCTCTCAGCGCGCTCGCTGCCCACTGAAACTCCATGTCCTCACGCCTGGCCATTCTCGCCGGAATCCGCACTCCCTTTTGCAAAGCCGGCAGCGCGCTCGCGGGCGTCGCCGCCGATGAACTGGGCCGCATCGCCACCGATGCGTTGCTCACGCGCACCGGGCTCGATCCCGCGGCGCTCGATGAGGTGATTTTCGGCTGCGTCTGCCAGCCGCCGGACACGGCGAATATCGCGCGCGTCATCGCCTTGCGCGCCGGCATTCCGCAACACGTGCCCGCCGTGACGGTGCACCGCAATTGCGCGTCCGGCTTCGAGGCGATCACGACCGCGCACGAGCGTCTCGCCGCCGGGCGCGGCTCGCTTTTCATCGCGGGCGGGGTGGATAGCATGTCGCAGGTTCCGTTGCTCTACGAGGCGTCTGCGGCGAAGAAATTCGCGACGCTGCGGCCGCGCGAAAACGATGCCGGCCAAAGTCGGCGCGCTGGCTCAATTTCGACCCGAGGATTTCTCGCCCCGGGTCGGCTTGAAGCTGGGCCTCACCGATCCGGTCAGCGGGTTCAACATGGGCGAAACGGGCGAATTGCTGGCGCGCGAACAGGGCATCGCGCGCGACGCGCAGGATGCCTTCGCGATGCGCTCGCATCAGCGCGCGCTCGCCGCGCGCGAGCGGCTCGCGGAGGAAATCACGCCCGGTATATCTCGCGGGCCAGAAGGGCGCGCCGCCGCTCATTGCCACCGACAACGGCCCGCGCGACGACCAAACGCTCGAAGTGCTCGCGAAACTGCGGCCCGCCTTCGACCGCTTTGGCACCGTCACGCCCGGCAACAGCTCTCAAATCACCGATGGCGCAGTCGCGCTGCTCGTCGGCAGCGAGGAGCGCGCCGCGGAACTCGGCTTGGCGCCGCTCGGATATCTTACCGATTACGCCTACACCGGCTGCGATCCCGCGCGGATGGGGCTCGGCCCCGTGTACGCCATGGAAAAGCTCGAGCAACGCAGCGGCCACTCGGTCGATCGAAGCGGACCTCGTCGAAATCAACGAGGCCTTTGCCGCGCAAGTCCTCGCCGTCCTCAAGCTCCTGCGCGAGGAGGATCGCCCGATTGATGAAGCGCGGCTCAACGTCAACGGCGGCGCTATCGCGCTCGGCCATCCCGTCGGCGCGACTGGCGCGCGGCTCGTCCTCTCGACCTCCTCGAATTGCGCCGCCGCCATGCGCGCACCGCGCTCGTTTCGCTCTGCGTCGGCGGCGGCCAGGGCGCGGCCCTCTGGCTGGAAGCGGCTGCTTGAATTCACGACTCTCTCCGACCATGTCCTCCATTCAGCGCCAACTCCGCGAAGACGGCACTTGCGTCCTCACCTTCGACCGTCCTGACGCGCCGGTGAATCTCTTCGATCGCGCCACGCTCGAGGAACTCGACGGCCATCTCGCCGCGATTGCCGAGCCCGGCCTCGGCGCCACGGCGCTCGTCCTCATTTCTGCCAAGCCCTCGGTCTTCATCGCTGGCGCCGACCTGCGCGCCTTCAGCAAATGGATCGTGAGGAAATGCGCGAATTCATCGCGCTCGGACAGCAGGCTTTTTCGCGCCTCGCCTCGCTCCGCATCCCGACGGTCGCCGCCATTCACGGCGCCTGTGTCGGCGGCGGATTCGAGCTGGCGCTGGCTTGCGATTGGCGCGTCGCCACCGACGGATCGCTCCACGAAAATCGGCCTGCCCGAGACGAATCTCGGCATCATCCCCGCGTGGGGCGGCTCGACCCGCCTGCCGCGTCTGATCGGCCTTCCCGCCGCGCTCGATCTCATTCTCGGCGGCAAAACGCTCGACGCGAAACGCGCCCTCCGCCGCGGCCTCATCGATGCCATCGCGCCACGTGAACACTTGCTTGAAGTCGCTCTTGAGCAGCTCCGGCGAGGAAAGCGCACTCCACAAAAAACACTGGCTAGCCGGCGTTGTCTCCACGCCCGTCATCGCGGCCAGGGCACGCGCGCAGTTGCTTGCGAAAACGCGCGGCCACTACCCCGCGCTGACCCGCGCACTCGAGGTCATCGTCGAAGGCTTTCGCTCGACCGAGGCCGAGTCGCTCGCCCTTGAACGCACCGCCGTCATCGACCTTGCCGCGGGTCCCGTCGCGCCGCATCTCATGCGCCTTTTCTTCCAGCAGGAGCGCGCCCGCAAGCTCGAAGTTCCCGGCGCGCCGAAGGCGAAAAAGATCGAGCACGCAGCCGTTATCGGCGCGGGTCTCATGGGCTCGGCGATCGCACAATGGCTCAGCGCGCGGGGCGTTCGCGTTATCCTCCGCGACGTCGATGCGGCGCGAGTCGCCGCCGGCATGGCGAACATCAGCCGGCTCTTCGCCGCCGGCCTCAAGCGCCACGCCTTCACCGCGCGCGACGTGCGCGAGGCGCTGGCGCGCGTTTCGCCCGCCCCCGCCGAGGTGCCGCTCCACCGGGCCGATCTCGTCCTCGAGGCCGCCGTTGAGAAGATGGAGATCAAGAAAGCGATCTTTCCGCCGCCTGGATGAAATCACTCGGCGAGAATGCCATCCTCGCCACCAATACCTCTGCGCTTTCCATCGGCGAACTCGCCGCCGCCACTCGCCATCCCGCGCGCGTCGTCGGCCTGCATTTCTTCAATCCCGTGCATCAGATGCAACTGGTTGAAGTGATCGTCGGCCCGCAGACCGCACCCGCTGTCGCGCAGGGCGCGCTGCAGTTTGCGCAGCGCATCGGCAAGCTGCCGGTGCTCGTCAAGGACAGCCCCGGTTTTCTCGTTAATCGCATCCTGCTGCCGTACATGGTCGAGGCGGGCGAGCTGTTTTGGACCGGCACACCCGCAGCGGTCATCGACGCCGCCATGCTCGAGTTCGGCATGCCGATGGGGCCGCTGCGGCTGACCGATGAAGTCGGCGTGGAGGTCGCGGAAGACGTGGCGCAAACGCTGGCCGCCGCTTTCTCCGGCTGGATGCGAGTCCCGCGCGTGCTGCCGAAGATGATCGAAGGCGGCTTGCTCGGGCGCAAATCCGGCCAGGGCTTCTATCAATACACCGACGGCAAGGACGCGCAGCCGAGCCGGGCCGCCGAGAGTCTTCGCCCGCGCGGCGGCCAAGCGATTGTTGCCGCCGAGGTCCAGCGCCGCCTCGTGCTCTTGATGATCAACGAAGCCGCCCGCTGCGTGGAAGAGCGCATCGTCGAGAGCGCTGGGGATGTTGATTTCGCGATGGTCATGGGGACGGGCTTCGCCCCGTTCCGCGGCGGACCGCTTCGGTATGCGGACGAGCAAGGCCTGCCTAAAGTCGCGGAGGAACTCTCGAGTCTCGCGCAGACCGCCGGCTCCCATTTCACCCCCTGTGCCCTTCTTAGCGACCTGGCGCGCCAGAACGGCCGCTTCACCGCCACCTTATGAAAGTCGCCCCTCCTCTCGCGGATCAAACCGCTCCCGAAACCCTCATTGACACTTCCAAGATGTCGCCCGAGCAGCGCGCGGCGCTCGAGATGACCGAGGCGGCGCGCGAGGTGAAGGGCGAATCCTTCGCGGGCGGCCTTTTCATGGGCCGCTTCGATTTCGATGCGCTCAATCCCTACCCGGTGCAGCATGCGAGCGACCACGACCAGGGCGACGCTTTCCTCGAGCGCCTCGGCGGCTTCCTCCGCGAACACGCCGATCCCGACGAGATCGACCGCACCGGCGAAATCCCCGAGGAAGTCTTCACCGGTCTGGCGAAACTCGGCGCCTTCGGCATCAAGATTTCGCCCGAGTACGGCGGACTTGGACTGTCGCAGACCAATTACTGCCGTGCCGCCGTGTTGCTCGGCTCGTATTGCGGCAATATCACCGCGCTCCTCTCCGCGCACCAATCCATCGGCGTGCCGCAGCCGCTCATCCTCTTTGGGACCGACGAGCAAAAGCGACGCTTCCTCCCGCGCGTCGCCGCCGGCGAAATTTCCGCCTTCGCGCTGACTGAGCCGAAGGTCGGCTCCGATCCCGCCAAAATGGAGACGCGCGCCGAGCCGACCCCCGATGGCGAGCACTTCATCATCAACGGCGAAAAGCTCTGGTGTACGAATGGCGTCAAGGCCGGCCTCCTGGTGGTTATGGCGAAGACGCCATCCCGGAATGGCCGCAGCCAGGTGACCGCCTTCATCGTCGAGGCCCACGCGCCGGGCGTCGAGATCGTGAACCGCTGCCGCTTCATGGGCCTCAAGGCGCTCTACAATGCCGTCGTCCGTTTCCACGACGTAAAAGTCCCGCGCGAGAACATCATCCTCGCGGAGGGCAAAGGATTGCGCGTCGCGCTGACCACTCTCAACACCGGCCGCCTGACGCTCCCCGCCGGCTGCATCGGCCTTTCCAAGCGCTGCCTCGAAATCACCCGCGCCTGGGCAAATGAGCGCGTGCAATGGGGCGCAGCCATCGGGCAGCACGCTGCCATCGCAGACAAAATTGCGCGCATGGCCGCCGACATTTTCGCGATGGAGGCCATGACTTTTTACACCGCCAGCATCGTGGATCGTGATAAGACCGCGGACATCCGCCTCGAAGCCGCCATGTGCAAACTTTGGGCGAGTGAACGCTCTTGGCGGATCATCGATGATACCATGCAAATCCGGGGCGGCCGCGGCTACGAGACCGCTCAATCACTCGCCGTGCGCGGGGAAAAACCGGTCCCCGTCGAGCGAATGCTGCGCGATTGCCGCATCAATACCATCTTCGAGGGTTCGAGCGAAATCATGCGCCTTTTCATCGCTCGCGAGGCGCTCGATCCACACCTGAAAATTGGCGCGCCGATGCTGAACACACAGCTTGCGCCCGGCGTCCGCGCGCGCGCTGCGCTCAAGGCCACCGCCTTCTACGCCACCTGGTACCCGCGCCGCTGGGTCACTTTCAACGACAACGACGGCCTCCACCCGACGCTCGTCAAACACATCTCCGCCGCGCGCAGGGCGACGCAGCACCTCGCCCGCGCGCTGTTTCATGCCATGGCGCGCTACGGTCCCAAGCTGGAGCGCGAGCAGGTGCTGCTTGGCCGCTTTGTTGATCTTGGCACCGAACTTTTCGCCATCGCTGCCACTTGCGCACGCGCTCATGCGCTCGGCGACCCCGCCTCCCTCGCCGTCGCCGACTACTTCTGCCGCACCGCCCGCCTCCGCCTCGACGCCCTCTTCAAAGGCCTTCACCACAACGCCGACCGCGCCGGCTACCGCCTCGCCCAGCAGGTCCTGAAAGGCGAGCATCGCTGGCTCGAGCACGGCGTGCTGGAGTAGGGGGACAAAGCGCCCCGTCAGGCAAGTCCTGACTACTCACGCCTGCCGGCCCAGGCGACCGCATTGGTGAGGATCGCCTGAAAGGCGGGCAAGTCGTGGACGGCGGCGTCGTGGCCGAGCGCGATGGCAACGATGCGCGCCTTCGGATGCGACACCGTCCAGACGCTCGGGTGGGTTTTTTGGGTCACGCCGCTGACACTCGTCTCCGCGAGCACCTGCACCTGCGCTGCCGGGTCGAGCGTCACTTGATAGAGTTCGTCTCTGACCTCGAAGCTCGCCGGCACGCCTTTCATGATCGGGTTGGCCGTCTCGCGAACGGTGACCGTGAACGGGCCGAGCTTGTCGTGTGACTTGGCGCCGCCGCCGACGAATTTGCGATTGTAGCCGGTCGCCTCAGGCCAGTTGCGCCAGGCGCCGGGATGGAGGACCACAACACCGTGGCCAGCATCCGCAAAGGCATTGAGCGCCTCCTGGAAGCGCGAGGAGCCGAAGGAGCCCTGGTTGGTGCTGATGACCACGACATCGGCCTGCGGAAGGAGGGCGACCGCCTCTTCCAGATCCTCGGTATAGACCGGATCGATGTTGCGGGCGCGCAGCGTGGCGGCATCGGTCTGATGGAAGAATTGCTCAAAGTTGTGCGAGCTGCCGCCTCCGATCAGCAGCGCGCGCAAGGCGTCCGCCTTCTTCGGTTCAGCGAATTTCTCGCCAGTGGGTCCTGCCGCCACGGCAGCCAGGGAGGTGGCGAGGGCGCAGGCGAGCAGGAGGAAGGAGCGGCGGGAGAGGGGCATGGGATCGGACCTTAGCCGCGCCGGCTGAGGCCGGCCAGCGGGAACTGCTCGCGCCGTTCGGGCGCGAACCCTTCTCGCCATCCGCACAGCCGAGCCATGCCGCCCCCGCGAAAGCTCTGCCAGACCTCTCATGTCCAAGCGCCCTCCGCCCGCTCCTGCTCCCGTTGTGCCCAAGTCGATGCGGAACCGTTTCGTCGAATTTTCCAAGGCCACTTCGGGCGCGGTCGGGTCCGTCTGGGTGTTCATGTCGGCGATTTTGCTCATCATCGTTTGGGCGCTGACGGGGCCGCTCTTTCACTATTCAGACACCTGGCAACTCGTGATCAATACCGGCACGAGCGTGGTGACCTTCCTCATGGTTTTCCTCATCCAGAGCACGCAAAATCGCGACGCCAAGGCGATCCACCTGAAGCTCGACGAATTGGTCCGGGCGCTCAAGGGAGCGCGCAATCACTTCGTCGATCTCGAGTCGCTTTCGGAGGAGGAACTCGAGCGTTTGGCGGCGGAGTTCACCGAATTCCGCGCAAAAGTGTGCTCGGTAAAAGCCGGCCGCGACCCCGTCACCGAAGCAAAGCTGCACAGCATCGAGCGTGCGGCGGACGAGACGATCAACTGAGGCAAATTGTGGGGGCTCAGCGTTGCGCGCGCTCAGTCACCCTTGCGCCAAAGCCAGCGCAAGGCATCGGGGAAGATGGAGCCGCCGTGCTTGGACGAGTGCTGGAAACCTTCCGCAAAGTCGAAGCGCACATCGTACTTCCGGAACTTGAGGGCGGCATTCATCTCCTGGTTGGCCAGCGGCCAATTGCCATACTCATTATCCAGATCGCCGCTCGCATCTTCGAGGAAGATCCGCAACGGCTTCGGATCGGCCTGGCGAATGAGTGACGGGTACACATTGCCGCCGCGAATGTTGGTGAAGGAGCCGATGGTGGAGAAGACCTTGCGAAAGGCGTCCGGTCGCTCCCAGGCGACGGTGAAGGCGCAGATCGCTCCCGAACTCGCTCCGGCGATGGCGTGCAACTCGGGATCAGGCGAGAAGGGCCACCGCTTCCCCACGATCGGCAGGATTTCCTCCAGGAGGAAGCGGGCGTAGCGGTCGCCCAGTGTATCGTACTCAGCCGAGCGATTCGAGTTTTTCCAAGCGCTCCCTGGCTTCGGCTGCGCCGCCTCGTGGCCTGGGTCGATGAAGACGGCGACCGTGGGCGGCATCGCTCCTTGTGCGATTAAGTTGTCGAAGACCGTCGGCGCGCGCCAGTTGCCTTGGAGTCCGACGTAGTCATGACCATCCTGAAAGACCATGAGGGCGGCGGAGCCATCCGGCTGGTATTGGGCGGGCACATAGACGCGCCAGTTGCGCACGGTGCCTGGGAAGATCGTCGACTCCCAAGGTGGCATGTCCGTGATGGTTCCTTTCGGCACATTCGGCTGCTCGACCGCGTCCGCGTGGAGGCGCCACTCGCCGGCGGCCCAAAGCGGCGAAGCGGTGAGGAGGAGCACAGCGGGCAGCAGGAGGCGCAGCATGGAGCGAAGCGTACCGAGGCCGGGCGCGTTGACAAGCGGTCGCCACCGCGCGCGTCACTCTTTGCGGCCAACAAGGACCTGCGAGACTCCAAAGCGATTGAGAAAAGGCAGCGCTTCCAGCGTGCCCGCGATTCCGCGCAGCAGCGGGCGCAGCAGCCTGATGACCCTGGGTTGCCGACCCGAAATGCCCTCGAAGGTCTGCCAGAGAAAGCCGGTTTTGACAATGGTGAAACCCGCGTCGCGCACGAGCTGTTGCAACTCGCGCTGCCAGTAATTGCGCGCCCAATATTTCAGGAAGCGCTGCCCGAGGCGCAGCGGCAGATAGGGCACGAGCGGCACCCAATGAGGCAGCCGCCGGCCTGAGCCGCGGAATTGCACGCTGTGCGTTTCGAACGGGAACCAGCGATTCGGGGAAAAGATGAAGAGCAGTCCGCCAGGCTGGAGCACCCGGCGGACCTCCTGCAAAGCGGCAGCTTCATCCGGCACATGCTCGAGCACCTCATTTAGCATCACCCCGGCAAAACGCTCCGCCTGGAAATGGAGTGCTTCCAGATTTCCCTCCGTGATCCGCGAGCCATACGCGGGATGCTGCCGCGCGCGCTGCACCTTTGCAGCCTCGTATTCGACGCCTTCCGCATCCAATCCCAGCTCTTCAATCAGCGCGAAAACGTACTCGCCCGCCCCGCAGCCGCCATCCAGGAAACGCGCCCCTTTCGGCAGTCCGGCGGCTTCGATGACCCGCAGCCGCTTGCGCATGGCCAGCGGCTGCGCGGTGTCCCCGCCGGCAATTGCGATCGGTTCGTAAACGGAGCCCATGGGGAGAAAGGAGATGCCGTGTCTTTCGTCCCAAGCGCTCCCGGCGCGCTCAGGGCTGCCGGTCCTAAGCGGCGAAGTAGGAGGGCGCCTGCCCGGCCTTCCACTTGATGTTGCAGCCGATGCCTGGCTTTTGCGCTGCGTCCGGCGCCCGGCCCGCCAGCACCGCATCGAGCGCCGCCCGCAGGTCGGCTCCATTCGCTTCGCCCCGGTTGGGGCGCGAGTCGTCCAGTTGCCCGCGATAAACCAGCTTGCGATCCGGCCCAAAGAGGAAAAAGTCCGGCGTGCAGGCTGCGGTGTACGCTTGAGCCACTTTTTGCGTTTCGTCGTAGAGCACCGGGAAGTTGAAGCCCGATTTGGCCGCAAACCCAGCGGTGGGAGCGGGCGCGTCCTGCGGGTAATCGGCCACGTCGTTGGATGAGATCGCCACGATGGCGACGCTCTTTCCCTGGTAATCGCGTCCCAGCCGGGCCAATTCCGGCGCGACGTGATGGACGAACGGGCAGTGCGCGCAGAGAAAGATCACCAGCAGCGCTTGTGAACCGGAGAACTCCTCGAGCGCCCTCGTGCGGCCGGTCGCGACATCCGGCAAACGGAAAGCAGGCGCGCTGGTGCCGAGCGGAAGCATCGTGGAAGCAGTGGCAGACATAAGAAAGAATCGAGCGCAAAACCGCCCAACGGACGATTCGGCATCTCCACCAAACGCCGAGGGCGATCAAAAGGAAATACCATTCCGACACACTTGTTCCGGTCAACGCGTCACCGCCTTTAACGGAATGCTGGCTACGAGCCGCCCCGGCTCCTCCCCTTGCACACCTTCTCGCCGCTCTCTACCCTCCTCCGGCCGTGCCCACCACCATCCTTCAACTCAGTTGCCCGGATGGCGTCGGTTTGCTCTCGCGCGTCGCGGGCTTCGTGGGCGCGCACGGCGGAAATCTGATCGAGGTCCATCAGTTCACTGATCCTGAGGCGGGCTGGTTTTTCACCCGCATGGCGATCGATACCGATACGCTCCAGACCGACCTCGCCGCGCTGCGGGAAGCCTTCGCCCCGCTGGCGGGGGAGTTGCAGGCGAAGTGGAGCATCCGCCCTGCCGAAAGCCGCGTGCGCGTGGTCCTGATGGTCAGCAAGCTGGGCCATTGTCTCGCCGATCTGCTCTGGCGCTGGCGGGCGGGCGAACTCGCCTTCGATATTCCCTGCGTGATTGGAAACCACGATGAATTCCGTGCGGTGGTCGAGCGGGAAGGAATCCCTTTTCACTTGATCCCGGTGGAGCGCGACCAGAAGCCGCAGGCCTTTGCGCAAATCGAGGCGCTCTGGCGGAAAGCCGGAGCTGATTTGGTGGTGCTGGCTCGCTACATGCAGGTGCTTCCGCCGGAGTTGTGCGCGCGCTGGCCGGGGCGGGTCGTCAATATTCACCATTCGTTTCTGCCATCATTTAGTGGGGCGAATCCTTACCGTAAGGCTCACGAACGCGGCGTGAAACTCATCGGCGCCACCTGTCATTATGTGACCGCGGAGCTGGATGCCGGACCGATTATCGAGCAGGAAGTGGTGCGCGTGGAGCACTTTCATGAGGCCGATGATTTGCTGCGGCTGGGGCGCGATTGCGAGCGGCTGGCCCTGGCGCGCGGCGTCCGCTACCACCTCGCGGGCCGCGTGCTGCTGCATGGGAACAGGACTATCGTCTTCCGTGATTGAGCGCCATGAACTCCGGCTTTCTTGATAAACTCATCGAAAGAATTGGCCGCGTCCGCCCGGAGGATGTGCAGAGCTATCTGCTGCGGCTGGCCGATGAGAAGGGCTTCCTCGAGACGATCTTCAACGCCATTCAGGAAGGGGTGATCGTCACCGACTTGCAGGGGCGCATCAATTACCTGAACCGCTCGGCGTGTGAGATTTTCGGGTTGGAGCGCGAGCAGTGCCAGGGAGAGCTTCTGGGCGAGCGGCTGAGCGGCCTCGACTGGGCGCAATTGATTTCCACGGAGCGCGTCGTCTCGCGCGACATGGAGGTCTTTTACCCGCAGCACCGCTACCTGAATTTCTACGTCGTCCCGCTGCACTTGGAAAAGCCCGCCTCGCGCCGGGCGCAGGTCTTTGAGCGTGAGATGGTCGGCCACGCCATCATTCTGCGCGACATCACGGAAAGCCGCCGCTCGACGGAAGAGACGATTCACAGTGAGCGGCTCTCCGCGCTGACGATGCTGGCCGCCGGCGTGGCGCACGAACTCGGCAACCCGCTCAATTCCCTCCACATCCACCTGCAACTGATGGAGCGCAAGCTCCGGAAGGTGCCACGGGAATTGCGTGGCGAATTGCAGGGAACGCTCGACGTGGCGCGGGAGGAAATTGCGCGGCTCGACACGATCATCCAGCAATTTCTCGGCGCCATTCGGCCGGCGCGCCTTGAGGCAACGCTGGAAAACCTGAACGAACTCGTGGCGGAATCGGTCGCCTTCCTCCAGCCCGAGATCGATGACCGCCGCATCCTGGTGGAGCAGGAGTTGCGACCGGACCTGCCGCTGCTGGAGCTGGATCGCACGCAGGTGAAACAGGCTTTTTACAATGTCATCAAGAATGCCTTCCAAGCAATGCGCAGCGAAGGGATTCTGCGCATCCAAACGAATCGGGACGACCATTTCGTCTGGATCAGTTTTGCCGACTCGGGCGGCGGCATCTCGCCGGAAAGCATGAGCAAAATTTTCGAGCCCTTCTTCACCACCAAGGCGAGCGGATCCGGGCTGGGACTGCTCATCGTGCGCCGCATCGTGCGCGAGCACGGCGGGGAGATTGAACTGGTGAGCAACGAGGGCCAGGGCCTCACGCTCACCATCCGCCTGCCGATCCACGGGCAGAGCATCCGCCTGCTCGCAGGAAGCGCGGAAGAGCCGGGTCCCGGCGAAGCGTAGCCCCTACGCTTGTGCAGCTTCGCCATAACCCTCGCGGTGCGCGTGAGCTTGAGATCAGCCCGGGTGTTCTTTACGAGCGTGATCAACGCGCCGCCGCCTGCAGGAGCACCAAGGTCTGGCGGAGATTTTCCTCGATCGAGAAGCGGGCGCCGTACGCGCGCAAGACAGGGGCCAGCGCCGCACGCAATTGCGGATCGGACCAGCGCTGGATGCCCCGTGCGAGGGCTCCGACATCGGAAGCCTGCTCGACGATGGTCCCCTGGTCGGCGCTGATGATTTCCGCGAAACCGTTCGCTCTGGTGGTGATCACGGGCAATCCGGCAGCCATCGCCTCGAGGCAGGCGTTCGAGAAAGGATCATAGATGGTCGGAAGGAGAAAGGCATCGGAGGCCGCCAGGTAGCGCGCCAACCCATGAACGGGGCCGAGAAAGCGGACGTGCTGAGAAACGGGAAGTCTGCGGTGTGAGCCGGAGCCGGCAACGAGCAGGGTCGGGAGAGGCGCACCTTCAGCGGCCTGTTTCGTGGCCGCCTCATTGATCGCCTGCACGGCGAAGTGGAGACCCTTGCGCTCCCAGCCGGAGCCCGCGAAGAGCACGACATACGCATCGGGGCTCAAGGAAAGCTCGCGGCGCAGCTCGGCGCGGGCGCGCGCCTGCGCATCCAATGCCAGCGGCGGCGGAACACCGTTATACACGACATGGAGGCGCTCCGTGGGGTAGGGGAAGCGCGCGACAATTTCATCGCGCACCATGCGGGAATTGGCGATGACCGTGCCCGCGCCCGTTGGCTGGAAAAGCTCGCGCTCCAGGGTGAGCAGCGCGGCATGCTTGGGTGAGAAGCGGCGCCAGGCGCTTTTCCACCATGGCTCGTACTCCGCGCGCCGCTCCAGCCAGGCCGCATGGACCCCGTCGCCCGCGCGAAAGACATCGCACTGCCGGATGCGCTCGAGCGAAAAGATCTGGTCACACTTCACACTCCGTAACTCCGCCTTCAGCCGACGCTCAAACCCTCGCGGCGAGTCATCTCCGCCGATGGCCTGTTGCGCAAACGGCCACGCCTCAGCCGGCCAGGCGCGGCTGGAAAAAAGGACCGGTTCGTGCCCGGCGCTGTGCAGGGCGGCTGCGAAGCGTTGCAAGTAAGCCTCCGCTCCCCCGGTTGCTGAATAGCCGCGGCGGACCAGGGCGAGCTTCATGGCGACGCAAGGGTGTGCCGCGCGCCAGCAGATGATCGCAGAACAAGAGCCGCCACACGCGCAACGGCATCGCCTTCACCAGATCTCACCTCACCTCTTGGCCACCTGAGCCGATATCTCCGGCAAACTCCCACTCGCGGCTTCCTCAGCTTTCCTTCGGCGCCGCACCTCGCGCAGATCGCGGAAGGAGACAAGTTTCCGCCGCTGCTCGTCCCAGAGCCGGTACGTGATCGTCTTGAGGCTCCCGAAAAGCGTGACTGGGCGGACGCTTTGAAAGAGCGGGTGCGACTCATGGCAGCGCTCGAGATTGTAGTTCGGGATGCGCGGGCTGAGATGGTGAATGTGATGGAAGCCGATGTTCCCTGAGAACCACTGGAGCACCTTCGGCAGCTTGTAAAACGAACTCCCTTGGAGCGCCGCCATGGTGTAATTCCACTCTTCACTGCGCTCCCAATAGGCATCCTCGAATTGGTGTTGCACGTAAAAAAGCCACACGCCGAGCGCCCCGCCGACGCCGGTGACGATGAGCTGAATGAAGAGAAACGCTTTCCAGCCGAACGCCAGGCAGCCGCCCGTCACCATGACCGCGATGGCGAGATTCATCCACCAAACCGAGTGCCGCTCACGCGCCTTGGCGGTGGGCGAAGGGAACCGTTGCCGGATGAGAAACATGAAAATGGGCGCGAGGACAAAGAGCACCACCGGATTGCGGGCCAGTCGATACGCGAAGCGCCGCCAGCGCGAAGACTCCAGATACTCCTGCACCGTCATGGTCCAGATGTCGCCGGTCCCGCGGTGATCGAGATCGCCGGAATTGCCGTGATGCAGTGAATGCTCCCAGCGCCAATGGTAATACGGCGTAAAAGTGAGCAGGCCGGCGAGGAAGCCGATGCTGTCATTGGCCAGCGGACGCTTCAGAAACGAGCCGTGCCCGCAATCGTGAAAGATGATGAAGGTGCGGACGACCAGCATCCCCGTGAGTGCCGCCAGCGGGATGGTCAGCCACCAGGAGATCGACACGGCGAAATACATGAGCACCCAGAGGCCGAGGTACGGAATGAGCGTATTCAACACCTGCCAGATGGCCCGCCCCGAGGACGGCGTCTGGTACTGGGCCACGATCTCCTTCCACTCAGCAATACTCGGCAGCGGGAGAGCGGAAGGTTCAGGGGCGGTTTGCGTCATGGCCAGTCAATCCTTCAGTGTGTCTCAGGTTTCGCCCTGCGTCCACTCGCGTCTTTGCGTGGCCGTCCGTAGAAAAGGGAGGCGGAGGATGAAAAATCTGCAACCTTCAAGAGCGGCTGGCGTTGAATATGCAGCCCACCTTCCCCATCCCATGAACCCCGCCGAGCATCAGCCCCGCCTTGAAGACGCCTTTCTCTCCCGCCGCGAGTTTCTCCTGCGCTCCGGCATGGGCATGGGCGCGCTTTCCCTCGCCGGTCTGCTCGGCGCGGAGTTTGGCGGCACGGCGCACGGCGAACTGATCGGCGGGAGCACCAATCCGCTCCTGCCGAAGCAGCCGCACTTTCCCGCCAAGGCCAAGCACGTCATCCACATCTTCGCCGAGGGCGCGCCTTCGCACGTCGATACGTGGGACCCGAAGCCGGCGCTCTGCAGCAGTACGCCGGACAACCGCTCCCCGGCCTGCGCGGCAAGGCCTTTCCGTCGCCCTTCAAGTTCACTAAGCATGGGCAGTCCGGCATTGAGGTGAGCGAGGTATTCCCGAAAATCGGCGAGCACGTGGATGAGATGGCGATCATCCGCTCGATGTACACGGACATCCCGGCGCACGAGGTGGCGCAGGTCTTCATGAACACCGGTTCGCTGCGGCTGCCGCGCCCGAGCCTCGGCTCTTGGGTGACGTACGGGCTCGGCTCGGAAAACCAGAACATGCCCGGCTTCATCGTGCTGCGGCCCGGTGGCGTCGAAGCCGAACATGACGACCTGCTGCCAGTCGGCGTTTCTGCCCGGGCATTTTCCAAGGGACGATGGTCAGCACCGCCAAGCTCGATCCGGCGGAGATCATCGAAAATTTGCGCAATCAATTCATGGGCAAGGGCGACCAGCGCCAGCAGCTCGATTTTGTGCGCCAACTCAACGAGTTGCATGCGGCCAAGCTGCAAAAGGACGCCGCGCTGGAGGCGCGCCTCGAGGCGTTTGAGATGGCGTTCAAGATGCAAACCGAGGCGAGCGACGCTTTCGATGTTGCCAAGGAGCCAGCGGCCATGCGGGAACTCTACGGCCCGAGCGCAACAGGGCAATCAGATGCTCATCGCTCGCCGCCTGGTGGAACGCGGGGTCCGTTTCGTGCAGGTCTGGAGCGGCGGGTGGGACATGCACGCGGATATCGAGGGCAACATGACCAAGCGCGGCGAAGAGATCGATGGCCCGATCGCGGCGCTTGCTCACCGATCTGAAGCAGCGCGGGCTGCTCGATTCCACGCTGGTCATCTGGGGTGGCGAGTTCGGCCGGACCGTGACGTACGACAACAACGGCAACGAAAAGCCGGGGCGCGATCATAACAACAAGGCCTTCTGCTCCTGGATGGCCGGCGGCGGAGTGAAGGGCGGCACGGTGTACGGAGCGACGGATGAATTCGGCGCGCGCTCCGTGGAGAACAAGGTCCATGTGCATGATTTGCATGCCACGATCCTGGCGTTGCTCGGCTTTGATCACACCAAGCTTACTTACCGGCTCAACGGCCGGGATTTTCGGCTCACCGATGTCATGGGTCATGTGGTGCACGACGTGATCGCTTAATCCCAATTCCCGCATGGCACCTTCCCTCCGCCATTCCCTGCTCACGTTCGCCTTCTGCTGGCCGCTGCTCGCGTTTTCGGCGGGGGCTGCTGAGCCGACGAAAGAGCAACTCGAGTTCTATAAGACCAAAGTCGCTCCTCTCTTTTCAGAGCGTTGTTACAAGTGCCACAGTGCCGCGGAAGGGAAGTCGAAGGGGGGGCTGACGCTCGACTCGCACGAGGCCTTTCTGAAAGGTGGCGATGACGGCAAGATTGTGGTGCCCGGCGATCCGGCCAGCAGCATGCTGCTGCAGCGCGTGCAATCCAGGGATCCAGAGGAAAAGATGCCGCCCAAGGCTGAGACGCTCACCCTTGAGCAAGTGGCGACGCTCACCGCGTGGGTGAAGATGGGAGCGCCTTTCCCAGAGGGGCCATCCGCGAGCAGCGACAATCCGAAGGGCCCGATTGCGGTGCGCGACACGAGCGCGGGTAAGAAGCATTGGGCCTGGCAGCCGATCCGCTCGCCGCAGATCCCGGCGGTCCAGCACACCGCATGGGTGAAGACGCCGGTGGATAATTTCATCGCCGCCAAGCTGGAGCGCGGCGGCCTGGCGCCTGCCGAACAGGCGGACCGCGCCACGCTCATTCGCCGCGCCTATTTCGACTTGGTCGGTCTTCCGCCCATGCCTTGGGAGGTGCAGGCCTTCTTGGACGACAAGACTCCGACGGCTTGGGAAAAAGTGATCGACCGCTTGCTCGCCTCGCCACATTACGGCGAACGCTGGGGCCGCTATTGGCTCGATGTGGCGCGTTACTCCGATACCAAGGGCGAGTCAGGCAAAAAGGAGACACCGCTCTACGTGGACGCCTGGACTTATCGCGATTACGTCGTGGATGCGTTCAATCGAGACAAGCCGTACGACCGCTTCATTGTTGAGCAATTGGCTGCGGACAAGCTGAATCTCGGAACGGACAAGCGCCCGCTGGCGGGACTGGGCTTCCTTACCTTGGGAGATCGATTTAATGGTCAGAAGAATGATGTCATCAACGACCGCATCGATGTCGTGAGCAAAGGTTTTCTCGGGCTCGACGGTGGCGTGTGCGCGCTGCCATGACCACATGTTCGACCCGATTCCGCAAAAGGATTACTATTCCTTGCACGGCATCTTCGCTTCTTCGGCGGAGCCCAAGGATAACCCGATCATCTCGGCGCAGGCCGACGCCAAGCTATACCAGGATTACTTGAAAGCGCGAGATGAGGCAGCCCAGGGCGCGAAGAAATTCATTAGCGAGGAATTCGAGAAGACCCGCGTGCTCTTCCGTCAACACGCGGGCGATTTGCTCATGTGCGGCAAAGCGCTGGGGCTGGATCGTCGTAAGTATATCGAAGCAATCGGCCAGCCGGCCAAGGTGGTGGAGGAGTATGCGCAGATGATTCGCCGTGGTGGTGGTGGCGCGATGCCGCGGCGCAACCCTATTCTGTATCCTTTCATCCGCTTCTCGGAATTGCCAGCCGATAAATTTGCCGAGAAGGCACCCGCGCTGTGTGCGGAAATCGGGGCGAATGCGGATAAGCGGTTCCCAATCAACCCGATCCTCGCGGCCGCTTTCCGCGGCAAATCACCAAAGAGCCTTGATGATGTTGCCACGATTTATAACGACCTCTTTAAGAGCCTCGACAAAAAGGCCAGTGAGACACCAGCAACTCCGGTGCCGGCTCTGGCAGGCGGCATTAGCGCACCCTCGAACAATCCATCGCTCGAGGAGTTGATGCAGGCGCCGTTTGGTCACGATCCGATGAAAGATTTCGACGCAGACGAAGTGGGCAAAATGCTCCCGCAGAGGATCGGCCAAAAGTATCTGCAACTGATGGCCGCGGTGACTCAGATGGAGATGACGCACCCTGGAGCGCCGAAGCGCGCCATGGTGCTGGAAGACACGCCCGAAGCCGAGGACTCACCGGTCTTCATTCGCGGCGAAGCGGACAAGCAGCGGCGAGATCGCGCCCCGCCGCTTTCTCGAGATTCTCGCCGGTCCCAATCGCCCGGAGTTTCAAGGAAGGGAGCGGGCGTCTGGAGCTGGCGCAGGCGATCGCCGCGCGCACGAATCCACTTACTCCGCGCGTGATGATGAACCGAATCTGGATGCACCATTTCGGCGAAGGGATTGTTGAGACCCCAGACGATTTCGGCACCATGTCGGCGCCGCCGAGCCATCCCGAATTACTCGATTACCTCGCGCTCCGCTTCATGCAAAGCGGCTGGTCGATGAAGGCCATGCACAAGCTGATCATGATGTCCTCGGTATATATGGAGAAAGGCGAGACCAACGACTCGTACGCGCGGCTTGACCCCAACAATCGGCTGCTATGGCACTTCAACATGCGCCGCCTGGACTTCGAGCCTCTGCGCGATTCACTTCTCTACATTGCGGGCGAACTCGATCTCAAGGTCGGCGGGCAGCCGGTGAACATCCTGTCGGAGCCGTACTCCATGCGCCGCTCCGTCTATGGCTACATCGACCGCCGCAACCTGCCGGAGATGATGAATCACTTTGACTTCGCCAATCCAAGCATGTCCACCGGCAAGCGCCATGAGACGACGGTGCCGCAGCAGGCGCTTTTCATGATGAACAGCCCGCTCATGGTTGATGTTGCCCGCAAGCTTCTCGCCCGGCCGGAGATGGCGCTGGCGAAAGACGACGCGCAACGCGTGCACGCCCTCTACTGGATGATCTTCCAGCGCCCGGCCAAGCCTGAAGAGATCAGCCTCGGCCTCGATTTCGTCAAGTCCGTCGGCAGCGCTGCCGAGACGCCTGGTGCGCCCGCCGCCGAACTCCTGCAAGTCTCCAATCCCTCGGAGGCGAGTGATCCCACCGCTCTCAAGGTCAAAGCCAGGGCGAAGCTCCTGGCCGACAAAAAGGCGAACAACGCCGCCGCCAAAAAGGGCTATGGCGGCATCACCCTTGTTAATCCCGGTGAACGCGTCGAGCGCCGCCCGCTGACCGCATGGGAGAAGTACACTCACGCTCTGCTCATGGCCAATGAGGTGATCTACTACAATTGAGCCCGCGTGAACTCGCTCTGAAACGGGGAGCCCGCCTCCCTGTTCGCTCGACAAAGGGCGGATTTGTCGTATGGGTCTTCCTCCCCGCATGAGCAGTCTTCTCCGATCCGGCTTCTTCGCCTCGCGCTCCCCTGAACGCCGCCTCCTGGGCGCAGCCTTGGTCGCGCTGGTCTTCGTGGCGTCCGCCTCTGCCGCCGAGCCGGTTTCCTTCAATCGCGACATTCGGCCGATCTTCTCCGATAGCTGCTTCGCCTGCCATGGGCCTGATGAGAAGAAGCGCGACTCCGGCCTGCGCCTCGATGTGCGCGAAGACGCGCTCAAGATGCACGACGACATTTTGCCGATCGTGCCTGGCCATCCGGAGAAGAGCGAAGTCATGATTCGGCTGACGAGCACTGATCGCGACGAGGTGATGCCGCCGCCGAAGTCGCACAAGAAAGTCACTCCCGGGCAGGTTGAAACCATCCGGCGCTGGATCGCCGAAGGCGCGGTGTACGAGGGCCACTGGGCTTTTGTCAAACCGGTGCGCCCCACCGTGCCGCCGCTGCCCAACCCGGACGCCGTCGCGCACAACCCGATCGACAACTTCATCCTCGCGCGCCTCGCCAAAGAGGGGCTCACGCAGAGGCCCGAAGCGGATCGCCCCACCCTCCTCCGGCGGGCGGCGCTCGATCTGACGGGCATTCCGCCGACCCCGGAGGAAGTGGCGGCTTTCGTGGCCGACCCGGATCCGAACGCCTACGAGAAGGTCATTGACCGCCTGCTCGCCTCGCCGCGGTACGGCGAGCGGATGGCGACGCAATGGCTCGATTTTGCGCGGTATGCGGATAGCAACGGCTTTCAAAGCGACACTTCGCGGCACATGTGGCCGTGGCGCGATTGGGTGATCAATGCTTTCAACGACAACCAGCCCTTCGATCAGTTCACCATTGAGCAACTCGCGGGCGACCTGCTGCCGAATCCCACGCGCGCCCAGCTCGTGGCGACTGGCTTCAATCGTAATCATCGCCTCAATGGCGAAGGCGGCCGCATCGTCGAGGAATGGTTTACCGAGACCGTGATCGACCGCGTGGAGACGACGAGTGCGACCTGGCTGGCGCTCACCTATAATTGCTGCCGCTGCCACGATCACAAATTCGATCCGATCCTGCAGAAGGACTTTTACGGGTTCTCAGCCTTTTTTAATTCCATCGACGAAAGCGGCGTCCTGGATTCTTTCACTGGCAAAGGCAGCAGCCGCATTGGAGGAAATACCAGGCCGCTCCTTTTTCTGCCGACACCCTCGGAGGAGGCGAAACTGGCCAAATTGGAAAGCGTCGCGCAAGCCGCCGAGCAGCACGCGGCTGCCGAGCAGAAACGCCTGCCGCAGTTGCAGAAGGAATGGGAGTCAAAGCTTGCGCGGCAACTGCAAGAGCCCCCGAAATCATGGATTCCGCTGGCGATCACGGAGGCGAGGAGCGAAGGCGGCGCGACCTTGTCCAGGCAGCCCGATGGTTCGTGGCTGGCCACGGGCGCCAATCCCGACCACGACACCTACACCGTTTCCGCGCCGATCCCGCCCGGCGAGTTCACCGGCTTGCGTGTCGAAGCACTGCCAGACCCGGCGCTGCCCCACGGCAGCCTTGGCCGGAACTCGAATGGCAATTTCGTGTTGACCGATGTCGAAGTGGAAATCACCGCCGCCAGTCTGCCGCAGCAAATGCGCGCGGAATTCACCCGCGCCGCTGCTGATTACGAACAGAAAGGCTACGAGGTGAAATATCTCGTGGACGAGAGTGCCCGCAAAGCGGCCGGTCAGGCGCGCAAGGGATGGGCTGTCGATGGGCACGATCCCGCCAAGCATCTGGCGAGAGCCGCCATGCTGGTCGTGGGGACGCCGCTGACGGTGCCGCCCGATGCGACCATGATCGTCCGGCTGAAACACGACAGCGCCAATCGCCAGCACAACATGGGTCGCTTTAGGATCGAAACCACCTCGCTGCCGCCAGCCGCCGTGAAGCTGCAGGACGAGCCGATTCCCGATCCCATTCGCGCGGCCATTCTCGTCCCGGCCGCTCAGCGCACGCCAAAGCAGCGCGACGAGTTGTCCAGGTTCTTCCGGGAAAACACTGCCAATCCACCGAGCGAAGCGAAGACGGCGGCCGAGGAAGCGCGCCGGCAGGCGAGCGATTTCGAGAAGACCTTCGACAGCGTCATGATCATGAAAGAGCTGCCGGCTCCGCGGCCGGCTTTCATCCTGAAGCGCGGCGAGTACGATAAGCCCGGCGACAAAGTCGAGCGCCGCCTGCCAGCCTTTCTCCCGCCGCTTCCACCAGGCGCCCCGGTCAATCGCCTCGGCCTCGCCCAATGGATTGTTTCGCCCGAGAACCCACTCACGGCCCGCGTCTGGGTTAATCGCGCCTGGGAGAAATTCTTCGGCATCGGAATCTCGCGCTCGACGGAAAATTTCGGCTCGCAGAGCGAGTGGCCTGTGCATCTCGAGTTGCTCGATTGGCTGGCCACCGAGTTTATGCGGCTGAACTGGGACATGAAGGCGCTGCAAAAAACGATCGTCATGAGCGCCACCTACCGCCAGTCATCCAAAGTGACCCCCGAGTTGGTGGCGCGCGACCCGGAAAATCGCCTGCTGGCGCGGGGCCCGCGCTTCCGGTTGCCCGCCGAGCTGATCCGCGACCAGGCGCTGGCAGTGAGTGGCTTGCTGGTGGAAAAACGCGGCGGCCCCAGCGTGCGGCCCTACATGCCAAAGGGCGTCTGGGATGAAACGAGCGTCTACGGCGACCTCCGCAATTATCATCCCGACACCGGGCCAGACCTCTACCGGCGCTCGCTCTACACCATCTGGAAGCGCACCGCGTCGCCGCCTTCCATGACGATGTTTGACTCTCCGACGCGCGAGATTTGCACCGTCAAGCGCTCGCGCACCGACACACCGCTGCAAGCGCTCGCCCTGCTGAATGAAGAGACCTACGTCGAAGCCGCGCGCGTGCTCGCGCAACGCATGCTCGCCGAAGGCGGCGCCACACCCGGGGAGCGGATCGCTTGGGGCTTTCAGCGCGCCACCTGCCGCCCGCCTTCCCCTGACGAGTTGCGCATCCTGACCGCTGGCCTCCAGAAGCGTCTCCCACTCTATCAGCAGCAGCCCCAAGCGGCCACCGAGCTCGCCTCGCTCGGCGCCGCACCTCCGCTCCCCAAGGCTGACCCCGCCGAGCTGGCCGCCTACATCGTCACAGCCAACGTCCTCCTCAACCTCGACGAGGTCGTCACCCGCGAATAGCCGCACGCTGACGAACTGTTAAGCGCGCCCGATGCCGTGGGCCGTAGCTCCTGCCTTTCGTGGATTCGATTTGTTCGGTTGCGCCAGTTTTGAGCCAATCCTTAACGGGTGGCGAGGCGCCGCAGCACGACTGGGCGTGTCGGCCTGGCCCTCCGCAACTGAGATTTCGCGCTTATTCCGGCGCTTCGCTCGCAGGGAAGACTTGCAGCTTGTGGCCTTTGAAGCGGATGCCTTTCAGTCGCTTGAGCACGTCCGGGACGTGGTCTTCCGCGACATCGACGAGCGTCTTGCGGGCGAGAAGCTTGATCGAGCCGATGTTCTCCTTCGGCACGCGCGCCGCGCCAGCGATCACGCCGACGACATCGCCGGGCGCGATGTTATGCTCGCGCCCGACGTTGAAGGCGAGGCGGACCATGCCGGCCTCGTGAGAAACGGCGGCTGTAGCCGAATCGTACTCGCGCTTGTGCGAGGAAGAGGACTGCGACGGCGCTGCGGGCGCCCCGTGCGCCTCCACATGGGCGGCCGTTCCGACGCGGGGCTCCGGCCGCGTGTCGCGCCGGGAGTTTTCTCTCGGCGCAGCAGGCTCCGTCTCGCGCTCGGCGGTGCGCTCCCGTGCTGGGCGAGCTGCGGCGGGCGAGCGCTCGCGGTCGCGCGGGCCACCTTCCCGCGGACCCCCTGCGCGCTCGCGAGGGGTGTAAGGGGGATAGTCGCCGCGCGGGCCTTTTTCCGCGCGCGGGGGCTTTGGTGAATCCTCGGGAATGCGTTCGCCGGGGCGGGTGTCACCGCCGAGCATGTGCAGGAGAGCGGAGGCGACATCAGCCGCCGTATGGCCCTGCTCGAGCAGTTCATCCACAAATTCCTCGTGCCGCGTGAACTCGCCTTTCTCCAGCGTTTCACGAACCGCATTGAAGAGCGCCGAGGCACGCTTCTCCTCCACCTCGCGCATCGTGGGCACATTCTCCCGCTGAATGCGGCTCTTGGTGAACCGCATGATCTGTTGCATCTTATAAATCTCGCGTCCGTAGGTGAAGGTGATGGCGCGGCCCGCCCGGCCCGCCCGGCCCGTGCGCCCAATGCGGTGCACGTAATCTTCCGGATCGTTTGGCAGATCGAAATTGAAGACCACCTCGACGCTTTCCACATCGAGTCCCCGCGCCGCCACGTCCGTGGCCACGAGGAATTCCACCCGCTTTTCTCGAAAACGGCGCATTACGCGCTCGCGCATGGTCTGCGCCATGTCGCCGTGCAATTTATCCGCTGCATAGCCGCGCGCGCCGAGATGCTCAGTCAATTCATCGACCATCATCTTGGTCGAACAAAAGACGATGGCGTACCGAATATCTTGCAAGTCGATCAGGCGGCAAAGGACCTCGATTTTTGAGCCGCGCCCCACCTCGTAATAGCTCTGCGCAATATTCGGCGCATCGACGGACTGGGCCGTGATCTGCACGTAGCGCGGCTCGCGGGCGAAGCGCTTGATCATGTGCTGAATTTGTGGCGGAAGGGTGGCGGAGAAAAAGACCGTCTGCCGCTCCGGCGGGGTCGCTTCCAAGATGCGCTCGATCTCTTCGCGGAAGCCCATGTCGAGCATCCGGTCGCACTCATCGAGCACGACCGTTTTGACCTGATCGAGGAGGAGCGATTTGCGGTCCAGGTGGTCGATGAAACGTCCAGGGGTGCCGATGATGATCTGGGCGCCTTCGCGCAAGCCGCGGAGCTGGCGATCGTAGGCGGCGCCGCCGTAGATGGGGAGTTCGCGAATGCCGCGTTTGAACTGCGCCAGCTTCGCGACCTCCTCCGCGACTTGCACCGCCAGTTCGCGAGTGGGGCACAAGATGAGCCCCTGCGGCGCGCGCATCGCAGGATCAACGCGCTCGATCAGCGGCAATGCAAAGGCGGCGGTTTTGCCCGAGCCGGTTTGCGATTGGCCCACGACGTCGCCGCCCTGCATCAGGATCGGGATGGCCTCGGACTGGATAGGCGAGGCTTCTTCGTAGCCCATCCGGGCGACGGCCTTGAGCAGATCGGGCGAGAGGCCGAGCTCGGCAAAGGGAAGTTTGGACATGGAGGCGAGCGTAGCGGATGGCGCCGGGGCTCACGATGACATTCTTCGAGCGTTGGCCGAATGAACGCCGTTGGCCAAAAATGGTCTGAGTAGGCTGCTCGGCCAGGTACTCCTCTGGCTGCACGACTCATGATCCCAAGATTCACCACCCTGCTCCCTTTGCTCCTCGCGCTGGCGCTGCCCGCCGGGGCCGCGATCAAGAACGATGCGCCCGATTTTCAAAAGCGCGCCGAACAGGCTATGTCGGCGGGCGACATGGACGGCGCCCTGAAGGCGCTCGATAGTCTGCTGGAGAGCGACCCGGAGAACGCAGATGGACGGCTCTGGCGAGGGCGGCTGCGTGCGGATCGGGGCGCCTTTGACCGCGCGCTGGAGGACCTGAACGAGGCGGTGCGGCTGGCCCCGCAGAATGCAGAGGCGCTGGCGACGCGCGGCTTTGTGCAGCAGAAGAAGGGGAAAATGGATGCGGCCTTTGCCGATCTCAATGCGGCGCTGCGGCTCGATGCCAATAACGAACTGGCGCTCTATTGCCGCGGGCTGCTGCACGCGCAACGCAGCGACTTGCTGGCTGCTTTGGGTGATCTAGACGCGACGCTGAACCTCAACCCGAAGAATGCGCCCGCGCTCCAGGCGCGTGGGCAGACTTATTTGCTCCAGAGGGACTACGACAAAGCACTGGAGGACTTTGAACAATGCGTCACCTTGAACAAGAAGGATGCGGGCGGTTACATCGGACGGGGTGCGACGCACCTGGCGCGGCAGGAGTATGAGAAAGCGGTGGATGATTTCACCACGGCGGCAGGTCTGCTGCCTTCTGATCCGCGGCCTTTGACGCAGCGCGGTTTCGCACGTGCGGCGCTCGAGCAACTCGAGCAGGCGGGGGCGGACTTTGAAGCCGCGCTGGCACTCGATCCGAGTGACAATGGGGCGCTCTTTGGTCGAGCGGAGATTCGCCGCATGAGCAAGAAGTACGACCAGGCAGTGGCCGATTACACGGCGATGCTGAAGGTGGAGCCGAATGATGTGCGCGCCTTGCTCGGCCGCGCGGCGGCTTACTACAGCGCGGGTCAGATGAAGGAGTCACTCGCTGATTTTGCGACAGCGGTTGAGCACAATAGCGAGTATGCGCAGGCATTCAATGACTATGCGTGGCTGCTGGCCACCGGGATGGAGGACCAATTTCGCAATGGCCAGAAGGCGCTGGAATTAGCCTGCCGCGCGTGCGACCTGACCGAGTGGAAGAACGGGGCTTATCTGGACACGCTCGCCGCCGCTTACGCCGAGATTGGTGATTTTGAGAATGCCCTAAAGTGGCAGAATGAGGCGGTTGCTAATTCGAGCGACGAAACGGATGACGTGAGAAAGGAGATGGAAAGCAGGGTGCAACTTTACAAAGACAAGAAGCCATTTCGCGAAGAGAAGAAGTAGCGGGTGATGGAGTCCAGAGGACTCTGTTTCACGTCCGGCGCAAGTCGGGCTGCGGGCGCGGGAGAGAGGCGAAAAGCGCGGTGCGGGCAGCCGTGAGGGCGCTGCGCAGGTGGATGCTGCTTTGAGCGACCATTTTCACAATCCAGCCATCGCGACAAAGCCGGCTCACTCCGACCCAAGCTGCGATGTGGTGCAGGGCATGGATTTCCGACCAACAGGCCGAGGCCTCGGACAAGTGTGGAGAGATGATGAAGATACTGGCGTAGTAGGCCTCTGGAAAGAGAGCGCGCAGCGCTTCGAGGTTTGGGGAACCGGGTTCGAGCGTCGCACGTTCCCGCGCGATCAATTGGCCCGCGTTGAAGAGGTCGATCTCCCAACAGAGCCGCTCGTAGCGGAACGATTCGCCAAAGGCGGTGCGACCCGGCGCCAGCATCTCGGCCAGCAACAATTCCCCGCCGGTGTCCACTTGGGCAACTGTCCGCTGGCGGTAGCGCGTTCCGGCCTGCGGAATGAAGAGTTCCGGCCACACGTCGAGCGAACCGCCTGCGGCCACGTGGAATTCTTGAGTCAACTCCGCATGCCCATGGACCATGCGATGTGACCGGGCGGCACTGGGACATGTCAGGAGCAAGCGCGCGCCCCCTTCCACTTCCACGCGGCACTGGACCCGATCACCGGAAAGCCAGCCAGCGGTCGGGTTGATGACATTCACGACCAGGACGCCGCTTTCCTCATGTGGTTTGGAGATGTGCATGGGTACACTGAAGGATTGGTGCCGGAGATAAGTTCGGCCCCGCGGATCGAGAGCGCCGGTTAGGTGCAGATGCCCCTGTAAGCCGCCGCTCACTGGAAGCTCCTCCGATGCCCCGCCGGAGCCATCCGCCTCGCGCTCAGACAAAGAGCACCTCACGGCGGAGCCAGGCAAGGGTCTCGTCCTTCCCTTTCTCGGAGCGGAGATCGGCGAAAAGGAACGGCCGCTCTCCGCGCATCAGCCTGGCATCCCGCGCCATGACGCTCAAATCCGCTCCCACATAGGGCGCCAGGTCAGTCTTGTTGATCAGGAGCAAGTCGCTATGCCGGATCGCCGGCCCGCCTTTGCGCGGAATCTTATCTCCCTCCGCCACGTCGATCACATAGATGAAAGCCTCAACCAACTCCGGCGAAAAGGTCGCTGATAAGTTATCGCCACCGCTTTCCACCAGGATTAAATCACACGTGGGATGACGTTTCTCCAGTTCGGCGATGGCCGCCATGTTCATGCTGGTATCGTCCCGAATTGCCGTATGCGGGCAGCCGCCAGTCTCGACGCCGATGACGCGATCGGCCGGCAGCGCACCTTCGCGCACCAGAAACTCGGCGTCTTCACGAGTGTAGATGTCGTTCGTCACGACCGCGATGGATCGCTCATCGCGCAGCCATTGGCAGAGCCGCAGCACCAGCATCGTCTTCCCCGAACCGACTGGCCCACCGATGCCCACGCGCGTTGGACGCTTACCTGGGGATCTCATCCGGCTTGGGCAAATAGGTGATGCCGGTCATGGTGAGCAAAGGGAGAATGTGAGGGCAGCTCCGCTCATCGAAGACCACCGCATTGGTGCCCCTAACCGCAATCTCATACCGATCGCGCACCGGGTACTGGCGTCCATCCGCCATGGAGATCAAAAATGGGATGCCTTCCTGGACAGCTGTGATCACGATGTCGCGCGTCATTACACTAACGTGGCAGCGGCGAGCCTGCGCCGCAAGCTCCGGTTCGGTCAGCATTGAGTCCCGTGTTGGACGGAAGAATGCCGGAAGTACCGATTGCGGCAAGCCGCCCAATCACGAGATGAAGAGCCGTTCGTCAGCACGCTCGTGGCGCATCGAGGCAATCTCCAGCAGAGGGGAGAAGCAGCCCGCATCGTCGCGCGCGACGGCGAGCGAAGTGGCGATGGTTTGCGGGATTTTCGAACAAGCCGCCCGCAGCGCACGTTGGATGCCATCCTGGCCGATGCGGATGAGCTTTAGGGCCGCAGCGCAAACGCTGGCGAGCGCTTGATAGCTCCAGGTCGCGAGCGCTGCGGGCAGCGGCACCGCTTCCAAGCTGCTTTGGATGGCGAAGACGATCAGGTGGTGTGCTTCTTCCGACCGGCTCAGCCATTCCGACTTGGGCGCGACGTTGCGCAACGCGCGAAGACGCCGCGTGCCGAGTTGCCGGCTGGCGTCACGCGTTTCTCGAGGGAGCTTCCATGCGTCGATCTCAGCCTCCAATGCCCGCAATTCCCAGTGGTCTTCCTGCTCCACCGCCGCGGAGGCGAAGCGTAGATACGGTAACTCCTGGCCCGCCAAAATGGGCAGCGTCTGCCCGCAAAGGAACAGCCCGAGCGACGCCTCGTCGCGCAGCACTCCCAGCCGCGCCATTTCCTCCGCGCCGAGTGAATGCGCGTAAGCGCCTGTGGGAAAGAGTGTATCGCGCCGTCTGCAATAGAAACGGCAGCCAGTCGCATGGCTCAGTGTTCGTGGCCATGGGAGTGACTTGAGCCAAGAGGCGTAAAGAGTTGCTCGCTGAGCGTGTAGGAGAGTCCCTCCCGCTCGCAGACCTGGATCACCGCTGGGTCATCGGCGATGCGCACCGCTTCATCGGTGATTTGAATGGCGAAGTGGAGGTTACCGAAGAGCCAGCCGATCCGTGCCGCCTCCGCATTGGACTCTGACAAGCTCACTTCCACGACGGCCTCCGGCTTTTGCTCAATCGAGTAGAATCTAAGGCCAGCCTGAAAGAAAGCGTCTCCGTGCTCAAGGGGATGCTCTAAGTCGAAACCAAACTCCTCGCCATCTTCCGCGATGCCGCGCCAGCGGCGTTTAGCAAGGGTCAGGCGATCTACGCGAAGGCAGACGCGCGGCAGATTATCATCCCAAGTCTGCAGATGGTCGCGGATGAGCGTCATGAGAACAGCAGGATCAGCAATTCTCGATGGAACGTCAAAGAGGAACCCTTCGTCCGGCGCAATTTGATATCGTCACCTGGCGCCTAAAAGTCCCCGCGGAGGTAACACGGAAAAGCCGGAGAAGACGACAGCTTCCATTTGCGATGCCAGAATGAAAGCGAATGTCATTCATGCCCTTCGATTCTCACGAGACGGGCGCGCTTTCGGTTGCCGATCGAGGCGTGCGCATGGGAGGCGGCACGACAGCGCTTTGCAAGGCGCGGCGGCGCATTTTGGAAAAGACGAAGAGGTTGAAGAAATGCATTCCGCCGAGCACGAGCAGGACGATACCGACCTTGCTGCTTAGTATCTCGAGCACGGTCGCGAAATCGACGGGCTTTTCGCTGGCTTTAAGGGCCAGGCTGATGAAGCCAATATTGATAAGGTAAAAGCCGACGACCAGCAGATGGTTGATCGAGTCAGCCAGGGCCTCGTTGTGCCCGAAAGTATCGACGAGAAAGATTCGCCCGTTCTTGTGCAAAGTCCGGGCGACCCAGACGGTGAGTGCGACGCTCAGAGTCAGGTAGGAGAGGTAGAGAGCCACGGTGGGTGTGATTGAATTCATGGTTAGGCAGGGATGTTGCTGGGTTGTGGTTTGCTGGTTTGCGGAGCTAATAATTGAAGTGGTTGGATTTCGGCCTTCTCGCACATTCCCGCGTAAGAAAGAGAGTTGCCCAATAGGTCAAAGAGCGCCAACTGGCCCAGGACGAAGCCCCGCGAACGCGGTCCGAAAGCCGGCAGGTGAAAGGGAGGAAGTGCAGCGATATGCATCCGTTGTTTTATTTTAGGAACCTCAGCGCCCACGGGATGACGCTGCTTTGCTCCGAGCGCGAGATCTTCGTGATTAGGTTGTCACTCAGATCAAGGAAGTCGCGGAGCGCCTTGATTTGCCGGTTG
>CAWBXA010000009.1:0-226252 GCA_963792695.1 uncultured Verrucomicrobiae bacterium
GATGATTTGACTGATCCGGCGAAGAACTGGAGTCCGGTGGTAACATGACACCCACGAGCCTGGGCGCGTCAGCGGGCTACATTGAGAAGACTGGGAAGTGTAACGGGATGCCGGAACTGCCGGAAGTTGAGACGCTGCGGCGGGGGCTGGAACGAAGCCTCGCCGGTCAAAAGATCGTGGGTGTGCGGGTTTCGGTGCCGCAAATGCTCAAGGGAACTGTGAGCGATCCCAAGGTGTTGGCGGGATCGTTGTTGGCGAAGATGTCGCCCGGGGCGGATGCGCGGGTTGTCCTCCCAGCCGTTGCGGACCATGAACTTGATCGCCTCGCGACATCGTGTGAACGTGGACGATGATGCCAGTGGACAGCGCGATCGAGTCGCCCTCGGGCGTGTAGAGCGCGAAGCAGAGCTCGCCCAGCTCGCGCACGATCGGCGAAGCCGAGATGTTCATCGCCGTCTCGCGCGCCGTGACCAGCCCACCGCGCACGCGGCTGAAGAGCTTCTCGTAGCCGAGCGGGTCAGATCCTTCAGCGCGAGGCGCTCGAGGCCGTGGTAGTGGCCGGTCTCGGCGAACAGTCGCTCGACTCGTCGAGCATCTCGGCCAGCGTGCTGGCCGTCCCAGCCGATCGGCGCCGGCGGCTCGGGCTCCAGCGCGTGAGTCTCGTCGATCGATGGCCATGCGCTCAGGCCTCCTTGTTCTCGAGGTGGAAGATGCGGTGCTCGTCGAGCCACGCCTGGCGGTCGGGCGGGATCGCGAAGGTCGTCGACTCGGCTTCGAGGATCGCCGGGCCTTCGATCACGTGGCCGGACTGCGACGTCGTCCATCTCGAGATCGTCGGTCTCGGCGTAGCCTCGGCGCCACCACGGACGCGCGCGTGCGCCTTCACCGGCGGCGGGCCTGCTCGGCGGGCTCGAACTCGGGCAGCGTCGGCTTCTCGATCGGCGACCGAGCCCTTGCACGATCGCCTGCGCGACCAGGTAGCCCAGCTCCGGCGAGGAGGCCGAGCGCGCGCGTACAGCGCCGTAGCGTCGCTCGAACGGCGTCGATCAGGTCACCGACGCTGCCTCGGCGTCTCGAGTGCCGGCGTGCGGCGAGTCGACCTCGATGTCGATGAGCTGTCCGTAGTACTGCATGCGCGACGCAGGTGGGTGAAGGTGATCGTCGCTCGGGCGCGTACGCCGGACTTGCGCGAACTCCTCGATCACGCTGATCCTCCAGCGCCCGCCAGGCACTGCGTCAGGACATGGCCGCACGCCTGCGCGCGCTCCGGCGTCGGCCGCCGCGGCAGCAGCGGCAGGTCGACGGTCTGGTCGAAGCGGTACTCGAAGTCCGCGCAGGCGCACCCGAAGGCGCTGAAGCCCGGCCGCCCATGCCGGCACCAGCACCTCGCTGGTAGGGCACGTCCTCGGTGTAGCCGGCGACGTGCAGCGGGCCGCCGCCGCCGTAGCACAGCAGCGTGTAGTCGACCGGGCGAGTAGCCCTTGCCGAGGATCCGCCCGACCGCCTCGTTGCGCAGCGATGCTGCTCGAACAGCTCGATCGATCCCCGGCCGCCGCCTTCGACGCCGAGACCGAGCGGGTCGGCGATCTGGCGCTTGACCTCGCGCGCGCGCGCGCTCGACGTCGAGCTTGACCTCGCCGCCGAGGAAGTAGTCGGGGTTCAGCCGGCCGAGCACGAGGTTCAGGTCGGTGATCGATGACGGTCTCGACGCCGCCCTCGGGCCAGCGCGACGCCGATCGTCGCGACCGGCCGAGTCGGGCCCGATCTCGGGCCGGTTGCGAGTTGGGGTCGATGCGGACGAACGAGCCGGTGCCCGGCGCCGACCGAGTCGATCCGCACGAGCGGCATGTTGAGCAGGAAGTGCGCCGATGTCGGGCGTCGGCGTGACCTCGAAGCGGCGGTCGGTCATCAGCGCGATGTCGAACGAGGTGCCGCCGATGTCGGTGCACAGCACGTTCGCAGGTCCGATGCGGTCGGCCAGCCAGCCGCGCGCCGACGACGCCGCCGATCGGGCCCGACACCAGCGTGCGTCGCCAGCTCGTCGGCGTCGATCGAGATCGTGCCGCCGTGCGAGGCCATCACCCGCAGCTCGAAGCCGGCGCCGCGCTCCTTGGTGCGGTCGCGCACGGCGCGCAGCGTGCCGCGCGACGGCTCGGCCGCATAGGCCTCGATCACGGTCGAGTTCAGCCGCGGGAAGTCGCGCGCGCTCGGGTACAGCTCGCTGGAGAGCGAACACCGGGACGCGTCGCCGTTGAGCCCGCGCCGCGCCTTCTCCTCGTGCGATGATCTCCCTCACCCGCTGCTCGTGCGTCGGCGTTGCGGTAGGAGTAGAGCAGGCAGATCGACGATGCCCTCGACGCCCTCGTCGAGCAGTTCGCGCGCGGCGTCGCGCGCATCCTCGTCGCGCAGCGGCAGGACCTCCTGGCCGAACAGTCGATCCGGCCGCGCACGCCCTTCACGCGCTCGCGCGGGACCAGCGGCTCGTTGTGGTAGTGGGTCGCGACGTGCAGGCGGTCGCCGTAGGAGAAGCCGAGGTAGGTCTGGATGCCGCGCTCCATCTGCAGCGCAGTCCTCCTGCCCGGCGGTCACGATCGCGCCGACCTTCGGGCCCCTGGCGCGTGAGCAGCCGGTTGAGCATCGCCGTACCGCGAGAAGACGGCCGGCTGCGATCTCGGGGAAGCCCTCTTCAGGCGTCAAGTTCCACTGGCCGAAGCGCGTCCTCGGCGGAGTGCATGAAGCCGCCAGCGACTCGTCGTGCGGGCGTCGTCTGCGCCTTGCCGACGACGAAGCGGCCGGTCTCGTCGACGATGAACGTGTCCGTCATCGTCCCGCCGGCGTCGATCGCCAGCACCCGCGGGCGGTGGCTGTCTGAGTGTCGCTCATGTCACGTGTACTCTTACGCTCGAAATCGACACTATGTCGAGTTAGTCGCGCGGCCGCTCAAAGCTAACCGATCCGGCGCGCTAGGGTTGACCGACTCGACCTTGGAGGAAACCCGCATGGCCCCCCAGCCCCGCTCGCTGTCCGGACTCAATGCCGCCGTCACCGGTGGCGCGCGCGGCATCGGTCGCGCCACCGCGCAGGCGTTCGTGCGCGAGGGCATGAAGGTGGCGATCGGCGACCTCGACTTGGGCGCGGCGCAGCGCAGACGGCGACCGAGCTCGGGACGCGGTCATCGCGCTCGAGCTCAACGTCACCGACCGCGCCTCGGTCGCGGCCTTCATCGACGGAGGCCGAGGCCCAGCTGGGGCCGCTGGACGTGCTGGTCAACAACGCCGGGATCATGCAGCTGGGCAGCTTCGTCGACGAGGACGACTGCCACCACCCAGCGCATGATCGACATCAACGTCAACGGCGTCCTGTACGGCATGAAGGAGATCCTGCCCCGCTTCAGCTCACGCGGGCGGGGGCACCTGGTCAACATCGCCTCCTCGGCCGGCAAGGGGGGCTACCCGGGCGGCGCCACCTACTGCGGCACCAAGCATTTCGTGGTCGGCGTCGTCGGAGGCCGTGCGCGCGGAGCTGCGCGACACCGCGATCGAGGTCTCGTGCGTGATGCCGGGCATCGTCAACACCGAGCTGGCCGCGGGCCTGCCCTCGGCGCGCGGGGTCAAGAACGTGGACCCCGACGACGTGGCGGAGGCGATCGTCGAGGCGCTCAAGGTCCCGCGCTTCGACGTCTTCGTGCCCAAGTCGATCGGGCCGATCAACCAGGTGTTCGGGCTGCTGCCGCGGCGGGGGCGCGAGGGGATGGCCCGCCTGCTGCGGGCCGACCGCGTGCTCGCCACCGCCGATCCCAACGCCCGGCAGGCCTACGAGCTGCGGGCGGCACGCTCGGAGCCCGGACTGGAGCCCGGCGACCGACAGGCGCAGCTGCCCAAGGGGGCGGCCGAAGAGAGCCCGGCGGCCCCCGGGCCGGTGGACGCTGAGCAGGCGTCGGCCGGGACCCCCGCGGCCTGAGGGTCGCCACGCTCGTGGCGGCTGAGGGTCGTCCGTCTGCCCCCGCGCTCAGCCCGCGCTCAGCCAGTCCGCGATCCGGCGCCCGATCTCGGGGCCCTGGTCCTCCTGGAGGAAGTGGCCGGCTCGTTCGATCACCTGGGGCGGCTCGCGTCCGATCGCCTCGGCGAAGCGCTCGCCGGTGTCCAGCGTCAGCACGGGGTCGGAGTCGGCCCACAGCATCAGGGTCGGGCCGCTCGTCCTCGCGCAGCGCCTCGAGCACGCGCTGCCCGGCGGCCGCGCCCTCCATGTCGGGGGAGGTGGGCAGGATCAGGGGAAACGCCCGCGCGCCGGCCTTGGACTCCGGCGTTGGGGAACGGCGCGTCGTAGGCGGCGGCGACCTCGTCGCCCGGGTCGCTGTGGCAGGCGCCGCGCACGAGCATCGAGATCGGCAGGTCCTCGCGTGCGCGCGACGAAGTCGCGGAACGCCTTCCAGGCGTCGCTCATGTGCTGGTGGCCGGTGAACAGGCCGGTGTCGATGATCACCAGGCGCGCGACCCGCTCCGGGCTGCTCGACCGCGATGCGCAGACCGATCGGGCCGCCCCAGTCGTGGACGACCATCGTCACGTCGCGCAGGTCGAGGTCCTCGAGCAGCGTGGCGGTCAGCGCGGTGTGGCGGTCGTAGGTGTACCAGTCCGAAGTCGATCGGCTTGTCCGAGCGGCCGAAGCCCGCGCAGGTCGGGCGCGATGCAGCGAAAGCCGGCGTCGCGCACCGGCGGGATCACCTTGCGCCACAGGAACGACCACGTGGGCTCGCCGTGCACGAACACGCACGGGCGCGCCCTCGCCCTCGTCGACGTGCGCCAGGCGCAGGCCGTCGACGCTCGCGGTAGCGCGGCGTCGAAGGGGAAGTCGGGCAGCCCGTCGAGCAGCTCGTCGGGCGTGCGAACGGCGTCGGTCATCGGCGTCAGCTCTCCTCGAGCGACGGCGGGCACGGTCGCCTTGCCGCGTGCGCGCTCTGCTCGACCACGCTCGCGCGCCTCGTCGATCGCCTCGAGCGCGTCGTCGAGGGCGAACCAGCCGTCGACCTTGACGACCTTGCCCTCGGGCTGCTTGTACATCGAGAAGAAGTGCGAGATCTCGTCGCGCAGGGGCAGGGGCAGGTCCTCGAGGCGTCTCCATCGTGTTCCAGTTGGGGTCGTGCAGCGGCACGCACAGCACCTTGTCGTCCTCGCCCTTGTCGTCGCGCATCTTGAACAGCGCGATCGGCTTGACCGGGATCACGCAGCCGGGGAAGGTCGGCTCGGAGACGACGACCATCGCGTCGAGCGGGTCGCCGTCCGCGGCCGAGGGTCTCGGGGATGAAGCCGTAGTCGGTCGGATAGACGACCGAGGAGAACAGGAAGCGATCGAGCTTGATCGCCTGCAGCTCGTCGTCCCACTCGTACTTGTTGCGGACCCCTTGGGGATCTCGACGAGGCAGTGCAGCCGCTGCGGGTCGGACGAGGACGTGGAGGCTCCCGATGGCGGAGACGGGAGGGAGGATATCCCGCGCTGACCGGCCCGCGCTGCGCTACGGTCGCCGTCAGTGCGGTCGCTGACCTCCGCCAGCTGATCGCCGACGGGGGTCGCTCGCCCTCGACGACGACCTGATCCTGGCCGGCGACAACGCCGACGTGCTGCCGCGGCTGCCCGCGGGCGCCTTCGACCTCGATCTACATCGATCCGCCGTTCAACACCGGCCGCGCGCAGCGGCGCGCGCACGCTCGAGGTGGTCGCCGACCGCGGACGGGGACCGACGCGGCTTCGCCGGGCGGCGCTACCGCTCGCGGTGACGGGCTCGATGCTCCTACGACGACGACCGCGACGACTACCTCGGCTTCCTGGTGCCGCGTCTGGAGCAGGCGCGGCGAGCTGCTGGCCGAGCACGGCACGCTCTACGTGCATCTGGACTACCGCGAGGCGCACTACTGCAAGGTCGCGCTGGACGAGCTGTTCGGGCGCGAGTGCTTTCTCAACGAGCTGATCTGGGCCTATGACTACGGCGGCAAGCCGCGCCGCCGCTGGCCGGCCAAGCACGACACGATCCTCGTCTACGTGAGCGACCGCGAGCGCTACCACTTCGACAACGCCGAGGTGGAGCGCGAGCCCTACATGGCGCCCGGGCCTGGTCGACGGCCGAGAAGGCCGCGCGCGGGCAAGCTGCCGACCGACGTGATCTGGCACACGATCGTGCCCACCTCCGGGCGCGAGAAGACCGGCTATCCGACGCAGAAGCCCGAGGGCCTGCTGCGGCGCCTGGTCGCCGCCTCCTCGCGGCGCGGGCGGCTGGTGCCTGGACTTCTTCGCCGGCTCGGGGACGCTCGGGCGCCGTGTGCCGGCGCTGGGGCGGCGCTTCGTCCTGATCGACGACAATCCGGAGGCGATCGAGGTCATGCTGACGCGACTTGAGCCGTCGCGGCGACTCCGACGGCGACCCCGAGGAGAGGACGATCGACATGAAGCTCTACGTCTGTCACGGCACCTTCAAGCCCGCTCCGCAGGCCCGGAGGGCATCCCTGCGGCAACGCCTACCACGCCCTGCGCGAGGCCGGCCACGATCCCGAGGTGATCAAGGCGCGCGGGTGGAACGTCCTGCCCGACGTCTTCAACCGCACGGCCCGGGCGCAGGCGCGGTCCAGGAGCTGACGGGCAAGAACTCGGTGCCGATGCTCGAGCTCGACGACGGCCCGTCGATCGACGGCTCGCAGGCGATCGTCGAGTGGGCGCGAAGCCACCCCGCGGGGGCGGCGGCCGCCTGAGCCCCCGCGCCAGCCTCCCGCCGCTCGCTGGAGCGCTACCGCGCAAGCGCGACTTCGCGGCCACGCCCGAGCCGCCCGCGCGCGCGCGGCGAAGGGCAAGGCGCCGGCGCAGCCGCGCTTCGTCGTCCAGGAGCACTCGGCCACGCGCCTGCACTGGGACCTGCGCCTGGAGCACGACGGCGTGCTGGCCTCGTGGGCGGTGCCCAACGGGATCCCCGAGGACCCCAAGCAGCAACCGCAAGGCGGTGCGCACCGAGGACCATCCGCTCGAGTACCTGGAGTTCGAGGGCGAGATCCCGGCCGGCAACTACGGCGCCGGCACGATGACGATCTGGGATCGCGGCACCTACGAGGCCGAGAAGTGGCAGCCGACGCAAGGTGATGCTCGTACTTCCACGGCGAGCGCGCTGCAGCGGGCGCTACGCGCTGTTCCAGACCGGCCGCGGACCCGAAGGACTGGATGATCCACCGCATGGACCCGCCGCGTGGACCCCGACCGCGAGCCGATGCCCGACGAGCTCGCGCCGATGCTCGCCGCGCCGGCGCGCTGCCGCGCCGACGACGACGCGCTGGGCCTATGAGATCAAGTGGGACGGCGTGCGCGCGATCGCCCACTCGACAGCCGGGGCAGCTGCGCCTGCAGCAGCCGCAACCTGCGCGACATCACCGCGCAGCTATCCCGAGGTGCGTCGCGCTCAACCGCGCGCTGGGCTCGCGCACGGCGGTGCTCGACGGCGAGCTGGTCGCCTTCGACGCGCGAGGGTCGGCCCAGCTTCGAGCGCCTGCAGCAGCGCATGCACCTCGCCTCGCGACGAGCGCGGTGCGGCGCGCGCACCGAGATCCGCCGGTCGTCTACGTGGTCTTCGACCTGCTCTACCTCGACGGGCACTCGCTGATGACGCTGCCCTACGCCGAGCGCCGCGAGCGCCTCGAGGAGCTGGCGCTCGACGGGCCGGCCTGGCGCACGCCGGCGGCCCACCGCGGCGACGGCGCCGCGCTGCTGGCGGCGAGCGCCGAGCAGGGCCTGGAGGGGCTCGTGGCCAAGCGCCTGGACTCCCGCTACGAGCCGGGACGGCGCATCGGCGTGCTGGATCAAGGTCAAGAACAGCCGCCGCCAGGAGCTCGTGGTCGGTGGCTGGCTGCCGGGCGAGGGACGGCGCCGAGCAGCGCATCGGCGCGCTGCTGCTCGGCTACTACGAGCCCGACGGCGCGCTGCGCTACGCCGGGCGCGTGGGGACGGGCTTCACCGAGGCGACGCTCGCGATGCTGCCCGGCGCCTGCGCCGCTGCGGCGCCGCGGACAGCCCGTTCGGCGCACGGGCGCGTGCCGCAGGGCGCGATCTTCTGTCGAGCCCGAGCTCGTGGCCGAGGTCGAGTTCACCGAGTGGACCGCGGCCGGGCTGCTGCGCCACCCGTCCTACAAGGGCCTGCGCGACGACAAGGCGCCGGCCGACGTCGTGCGCGAGGACCCGCGGCGCCCGAGGCCGGGGTCAGCCACGCGTCCCCGCGCCGGGCGGCGGAGCCGCCCCCTGATGAAGTGCTCGAGCAGCTGCCCAAGGACGGCCGCGAGGTGCTCGTCGAGGGCCGCCGGCTGAAGCTCTCGAACTACGACAAGGTGCTGTTCCCGGCGAGCGGCTTCACCAAGGGCGACCTGATCGAGTACTACGCGCGCGATCGCGCCCGTGCTGCTGCCCCACCTGCGCGACCGGCCGCTGACGCTCAAGCGCTACCCCAACGGCGTCGAGGGCAAGTACTTCTATGAGAAGCAGTGCTCCGAGCCACCGGCCCGAGTGGGTGCAGACCGCCGGTGCGCATCGGCGAGGCGATCGACTACTGCCTCGCGCCAGGACGACGCGCGACGCTGGTGTGGCTGGCGCAACCTGGCCGACATCGAGCTGCACACGTCGCTCGCGCGCGCGGACGCGATCGAGCGCCCGACGATGATGGTCTTCGACCTCGACCCGGGCGCGCCCGCCGGCGCTGCTCGAGTGCTGCGAGGTCGGCGCTCGTGCTGCGCGGGCCTGTTCGAGCGGCCTCGGGCTCGAGTCGCTTGGCCAAGACGTCGGGCTCAAAGGGGCTGCAGGTCTACGTGCCGCTCAACACGCGACGTCCGGCTACGCGCAGACCAAGCCGTTCGCCAAGCAGGTGGCCGAGCTGCTCGAGGCGCCAGATGCCCGAGCTCGTCGTCTCGCGCATGACCAAGAGCGTGCGCCGCGGGCGTGTGTTCGTGGACTGGAGCCAGAACGACCGAGCACAAGACGACGGTCTGCGTCTACTCCGTGCGCGCGCGCGAGCGCCCGACGGTGTCGACGCCGGTCGCCTGGGACGAGGTGCAGCGCCGCGCGCGAGTCGGCGACGCCGGCGCGCGCTGGCCTTCGACACCGCCGCCGTGCTCGAGCGCGTCGCGCGCGACGGCGACCTGTTCGCGCCGGTGCTCAGCCTCGTACAGGAGCTGCCGCGAGCGGTCTAGCGGGGTCCCGGCACGCAGGTGTGGAACAGGCGCGTCTGGGAGAAGTGCCGCGTGCCGGCGTCGTTGAAGCCGCAGCTCGCGTCGCCCTCGATGTTGTGGTCCGAGGTGGCTCCCGTACCCAGGTGGTCAGCGCAAGCTAGCGCGCTTCTGACGCACTGTCAATCATCCGAGCACGAGCTCGGCGGCGGCGCGCAGAGTTGCCTCGTCGCCGCTGATCAGCAGCGTCGTCGCGATCGATTCGCGCCAGGCTCCGAGGTCGTGGGAGATCTTGTCCGCAGGACCGATCAGGGCCAGCTTCTCCAAGAGCTCGGTGGGGATCGCGGCCGCGGCCTCGGTCTTCTTGCCTTCCAGATACAGATCCTGGACCGTGTTGACGACGTCCTCGTAGCCCATCCGGATCGGCACGTTGGCGTGGAAGTTGGCCCCTCTGGCGCCCATGCCGCCGAAGTACAGCGCGTACATCGGGCGCAGCGCGTCCGCCGCCTGCTCGATCTCATCGGTCACGATCAGGGGAACCGTCGCCATCACCTCAAAGTCCGCGAGCGTGCGACGCGCGCCCTCGCGCGCGAAGCCCTCCTCGAGCGACGGTAGGTAGAGGTCCTGGGCGTGCGGCGAGAAGAACAGCGCCAGCCAGCCGTCGCACAACTCGGCGGCCAGCGCGACGTTCTTCGGGCCCTCCGCTCCGAGGAAGATCGGGATGTCTTCGCGCAGCGGGTGGATCGAACTCTTGAGCGGCTTGCCGAGCCCGGTGCCGCCGTCCAGTGGCAGGCGATAGTGCTCCCCCTCGAAGACCACCGGCCCCTCGCGGCGCCAGATGTCGCGCAGGATCCCGATGTACTCGCGCGTGCGCGCGAGTGGCTTGGCGAACGGCATCCCGTACCACCCCTCCACGACCTGGGGTCCCGACACGCCGAGGCCTAGCACGAAGCGACCGCCCGACAGGTGGTCCATCGTCATCGCGGCCATCGCTGCGGCGGCGGGCTGTCGCGCGCTCAGCTGCATGATCGCGGTGCCCAGCCGCAGGTGCTCGGTGCGCGCGCCCCACCACGCCAGCGGCGTGAGAACGTCGGAGCCGTAGGCCTCCGCGGTCCAGATCGAATCGAAGCCGAGCTGCTCGGCGACGGCGATGCTCTGCTCGATGCCGGGAGGTAGACCACCGGCCCAGTAGCCGGTGTTCAACCCGAGCTTGAGGTCGGCGGCCATCGGGGGGATCATGCCACGATGGGCGAAGATTCGAACTCGGCCTCCAGGTCGGCCTATCACGACGGCTCGCGCCGGCTTCAGGACCGCTTCGACACGCGCCGGCTCGCAGATCGCCTGGAGGAGAGGTTCCTGGCCGATCCGTGATCGGACCTGAGGACCGGGCCTTCATCGAGCGCATGGACATGTTCTTCCTGGCGACCGCCGACGCGCGGGGTCGGCCCCAGTGCTCCTACAAGGGCGGCGAGCCTGGCTTCGTGCGGGTGCTGGACGAGCACACCGTTGCCTTCCCCAACTACGACGGCAACGGCATGTACCTGTCGATGGGCAACCTCGCCGTCAAGCCGAGGTCGGGCTGCTGTTCATCGACTTCGTCTCGGGGCGGCCGTCGCGCCTGCGGCTCAACGGCATCGCCAGCATCGACGAGCACGACGAGCTGCTGGCCAGCTATCCCGAAGCGCAGTTCGTCGTGCGCGTGCGCGCGACACAGGTGTTCCCGAACTGCCCGCGCTACATCCACCGGATGGCGCTCGTCGAGCGCTCGCGCTTCGTCCCGGCCACCGACCGTGAGCACGCCGGTGCCCGACTGGAAGCGAACCGACTGGGCCTGCGACGTGCTCCCAGCCGGCGATCCCGCGCCGACTGACCGGCGCGGATCACTCGGGCCAGAAGTCCTCGACGATCTCGCCATCGGCCCGCGCGTCCTCGAGGCGCACCGAGCAGATCACGAGCTCGGAATCGTCGGGCCCGTCATTCCAGATCGAGCGCACGACCCCGGGCGAGACGCGCACCGCGCTCGGGCCCGCGACGTCCACGACGTCGTCTCCGAGCTTGAACTGCAGCGTCCCTGAGATCACGAAGTAGATCTCCTCCTGTGGTCTTGTGGCGGTGGCCGTAGCCGCCCTTGCCACCGGACTTCGGGGGCATCACGCGGTGTGTGAAGGCGACCTGCTGGGCGCCGAGATGCTCGGTCATGAACCGCATCTCGCCCGGGTACTGACCGCCGAATGCGTCGGGCACCTCTTGGAGTCTGGAGATCGTGTAGTCGCTCATGGGCGGACCCTAAACCACGGCGGCGTGCGCAACTACGGCGGCGTGCCCAAACCACGGCGGCGTGCCGACCCGCTGCCTAGAAGGGGGCGACGGTCGCCCCGGTGGGGCCCGTCGGACCGGTGTCGCCAGTCGGCCCCGTGGGACCCGTCGGGCCGGTGGCTCCTGTCGCGCCCGTCGCGCCCGCGACGCCGGCGCCCGTCGCGCCCGTGGCTCCTGTTGCGCCCGGGGCTCCTGTCGCGCCGGGGGCTCCTGTCGCGCCCGTCGCGCCCGCGGCGCCGGTGTCGCCCTTGGGGCCTGTTGCGCCCGGGCTGCCGGTGGGTCCCTGCGGTCCGGTCGGCCCGGCGAGGCCGTTCGGTCCCTGGGCGCCGGCTGCCCCCGGCGCACCCGCGAATCCGCGTGGACCGCGTCGGCCCGCGGGACCCTGCGGGCCACGAGCGCCGAGCAGCAGCAGAGTCTCGCCCGGCGGGCATCCGCCCGGCGGCGCAAGCCGCAGCTCGCCGTCCGGGTTGTGAAGGCAGACGCGGATCCCGTTCGCGGCGGACGCACGACGGGCGGTCGGGGCGAGCACGCCGCTCGACGGCGCCCGCCGTCCCTGAGAGCGCGACGAAGAGCGCGAGATAGGCCACCACCGTCGGGTGGCCGGCGCGGATCCATCTGAGATTCAGGGTGCCCCCCTGAGGCTTCGAGCCACCGTTGCTCCAACACTAACCGAGGTCACCGACGCACGCTGGCCCAGCTCGACGCCGAGCGCCAACGTCGCGCTCAGCGCTTGAGCTGAAGTGAGACCGGTGCGATGCGCTTGCCGCCGATCGTCAGGTTTGCGAAGACGCTCGCGTGCCGGCGTGTGCGCAGCAGCCGCCGACCCGCCGCCGACAGCGGCACCTTCACCGTGCGGGTTTGGCCCGCCGGGATGTTGACGTTTGCACTGCCGTAGGTGGTCAGGGGGGGTCGCTTCGCCGCCGCGCGCGCCGCAGCGCCCGGCTCTGGAGCCTGACGAGACCGATGCAGGGCGCCGTGGCCTGGTTGCAGTGCAGATCGAGCGCAGCGTTTCCAGCCCTGACCTGGCCGCTGCCGGGGGCGAGCGTGAGCGGCGATTGGGTGAGTCCTCCAGGCGTCGTCGGTGCGATCGTCAGACTCCCGGGCGCGGGTGCAGCGCCCCCGGGCGTCGCAACCGGCTCCCAGTCAGCCTGGAGCATGATCTGGGTGCCCGGGTTGACGGTGTCGTAGCTGCCAAGCGAGGCCATCTGCTCGTAGCGCTCCTGCCCGGGTACGACGGCTGGGAAATAGCCGCCGCTGGAGGCGCTGTTCGAAATGCCGGCGGGGATCACGCCGTCGGCGCCCACAGACGAGATCGCGATCCCGTCGAATTCGTAGACGCCGGTCACCGTCACGATCGCGTGCACGGGCAGGGGGGGCGTCAGCGTGAACTCGGTGATCGTCTCGGCGAACGGCTGCATCGCCGGAGTGAACGCGGCGCTCTCAGCGGGGACCGTGCAGCAGACAGCCGCCGAGCTCTGCCCCTGACGCAGGGCCTGCAGCACCGAGATCTTCAGCGGCCCGCTCTGCCCGAGCGGGCCGAAGGGGCCGAACATGCTCGCCGCCGCTGAGTCGAAGGTGCTCGGCGGCTCCTTGATGCGGATCTTCGTGATCACCCCGCTGCCGTTGGGCACGAGTAGGCTGCCGCTGCCCCCGCCGCCGAAGTTGCCCGCCGTGAGCGCGGTGCAGGTGTTGGGGAAGTAGGCGTTCGGGGGCCGGTAGGGACCGAAGAACGGCGGCGGCAGATTGCAGTGAAACGACAGGTTCGCCGGGTGGCTGGGGCTGAGGTCGGACCCGAACGTCACGGTCGCGCCGGCCGGCGCAGCGGCCAGCGCCGCAAGCGCCAAGGCGACGCTGAGGGCGAGCAAGCCCCCGCCGCATCGGCCGCGGGCAACTCGGGATCTCCTGGCTGTGGTCATCCGTGCCGTAATGCTCCGTCTGCGCGGGCCGATGCTACACCGACCAGCCCCCGCGGCTCAAGGCTGCGCCGGCGACAGCTGACACCGCGGTTCGGTCGGCCGCCGCGAATCGGACCTGGCGCACGTCCCCCGCGCTAGGCATGTGACCATTCGCGCTCGATCTGCCGCAGCATCGGCGGGTACACGAGCAGGTGGCGGAACGGCCTGATCGCGGCCATGTAGGCGTTCCCGAGCAGTCCGTTTGGCTTGACCAGGACCGCCATCTGGCCGCGGTAGCCGCCGCTGCCGTCCGGAACCCAGCCGATATGCATGACGCCGTGGACGGTCCGGTTGGCGATCTCAGCCGCCCACTCGTCGTCGATCAGGTACAGGGAGGTGAAGGGGAGCGCCTCGAAGGTCGGGCCGGGAGGGGCGCCGCGCAGATCCGCCGGCAGGCGGTCGCGAAGCGACGGCACCCTCGAGCCGACGCCCTCGTCGGGGGCATCCCAGCCAAACAGTTCCCCGAGCTTCCAGCGGATCGCCCACAGCGCGCGGGCGACGCTCGAGGAACCCTGTGACGGGTCGCCCGAGACGATCCCCTCCACCAGGCGCGGGAAGTCGTCCGGGCCGCCCGGTGTCGGCAGCGCCCACACATCCTCGAGGCGGAAGTCCGCGTCGATCTCGTGGATGCGCCAGGGCCGGGATTCGTGTGCTGCGTTGGGAAGTTCATCGGCGAGCCTCGATCCATACGGTGTCGTATGGATGCTATGCGGCTCGACTTGCATCTGTCAATACGGTGCCGTATAGATGTGCCGGTGGCCAATGTTCGGACTCCGCGCGGCGCATGGGTCGACGCGGCGCTGAAGGCGCTGGCGGCCGGAGGCCCGGATGCCGTGCGGGTCGAGGCGCTGGCCGTCAGGCCTGGGGGTGTCCAAGGGCGGCTTCTACTGGCACTTCACCGATCGCCAGGCGCTGCTCGAGCGAGATGCTCGACAGCTGGGAGAAGGCGATGGTCGAGGACGTCATCGCCCGCGTCGAGAGCCAGCCGGCCGACCCGCGAGCCAAGTTGCAGCAGCTCTTCGAGCTGGCCCATCGGCCGATTTTGCGGTCGAGCTGGCGCTTCGCGACTGGTCGCGCCGCGACGCGGACGTCGCCGAGCGGGTGCGCCGGGTCGACAACCGGCGCATGGAGTATCTGCGCTCGCTGTTCGGGCAGTTCTGCGTCGGATGAGAACGATGTCGAGGCCCGCAGCATGCTGGCCTACTCGTTGTTGATCGGCAGCTACTTCATCGCAGCGCAGCACGGCGACAAGACGCGCTCCGAGGTGCTGCAGCTCGCGGTCGATCGACTGCTCAGCGAATCGTGGGACTGAGATCGCCAGGCAGGCGCGGCTCACGGTCCCTCACCCTCCCCGAACGCAAGGACCCCCGCGGTGGCGGGGGTCCTGACCAGTGGAGCTAGGGGGACTCGAACCCCCGACCTCCTGGGTGCGATCCAGGCGCTCTCCCAACTGAGCTATAGCCCCGAGCGACGGCGCCCCCGCGAGGAGGGCCTCAACCCAGCAGTGCTCGGCAGCGCCGCAGGTCAAGCTCGGCTCCGTGCGGGCACGGGCCCCCGCCTGGCATGAGCTTTCGCAACCGCCTCACGCTGTTCTTCGTCGTGATCGTCATCGTGCCGATGATCTCGGTGGCGCTCGTCCTGTTCCGCCTGATCTCAGACAGCGAGACGGGCAAGGCCGACGCGGGCGTGCGCGCGCGCATCGAGCTCGTCCACAACCTGTACGTGCGCGATGTCGCGCACGCGGGCCGCGTGCTGCTGCGCGTCGTCGCCGACGCCCGGACTGGCGCGGGCACTGACGCGCGGCGACGTGCGCGTCCTCGACGCGCCGCTTGACGCGCCTGGGCACGGCACGGCGCCAGGCGCGCCGTCCTGACCCAGGGCGGTCGCGCCGTCGTCGACGTCGGGGATCATGAGGCGGTCGCCCCAGCCTCTCAGGGCCTTGTCGGGACCGGCGGGCGGACCCTCGGTCGGCTGGAGCTGTCGCGACTGAGGATGGGCGCACATTCGCCAACGCGGCGAAGCAGCTGACGGGCGTCGACGTCGCCATCGTCAGCCCGGGCAGCGCCCCCCTGGCCTCGCTTCGCTCTTCCCGCCGGCGGGCCCCTGCCCGCGCTCGGGCACCTGCGCGCGGGCGCGATCGACTACCGCGTCGCCTCCTACGACGCGCCGGGCTTCGGCGGCGTGCCGCTGCGCGATCTCGATCCTCTCCAACCTGTCCGAGACACGCGTCTCGCGCCGATAACCGCCGGCTGCTCGCGGGCGTCCATCCTGGGCGGCTTCCTGCTCGTCGCGTTCGCTTTCGCGGTGCTCGTGTCGCGCTCGCTGCAGAAGGAGATCGGTGGCTTCCTGGAGGCCGCGCGGCGGCTGGGCGGCGGCGACTTCTCGGCGCCGGTGCCGGTCGCCGGCCGCGACGAGTTCGCCGCGCTCGGCGAGGAGTTCAACAAGATGTCGGCTCAGCTCGAGCACGCGGCTGGAGGAGCTGCGCGAGCAGCGCGCGCGGCTCGAGAGCGCGTTGCGTCGCATCGGGGAGACCTTCGCCTCCAACCTGGACCGCGACGCGCTGCTGGAGATCGCGCTGCGCACGCGCCGTCGACGGCGTGGGGGCCGCAGGCCGGCCGCGTCCTGGTCTGGACGCGTGCCGGGGGGCCGCTCGAGGAACGCGTGCGCCTCGGGCGCCCTGGACGGCCTCGGCCCGTTGCTGAGGCGAGCGGCGGCACGGGTGGCCGCCAGCGCGGAGCCCGAGAACTGTCACGCCGAGTCGGGCTGGGCGCTCGGCCATCCGCTGCTGGCCAGCGACATGAGGGTCCGCGGCACCGGGTGTCGCCCGCGGCGGCGGTCTGTCGTCGCGCGCACCGACCGCGACTTCGATCCCAGCGAGCGCGACCTGTTCCACTACCTCGCCGCGCCAGGCCGCGGTCTCGATCGAGAACGTCGACCTGCACGAGATGGTGCAGCGCCAGGCGGTCACCGACGAGCTCACTGGCCTCTTCAACCACCGCCGCTTCCAGGAGGCACTGGAGGGCGAGATCGAGCGTGCCCGGCGCTTTGACCAGGAGCTGGGTCTCGTGATGCTCGACATCGACAACTTCAAGAGCGTCAACGACACCTACGGCCACCAGCAGGGCGACCTCGTGCTGCGCGAGGTGGCCCGGATCCTGCGCGAGTTCTCACGCGAGATCGACTCGCCGGCGCGCTACGGCGGCGAGGAGCTGGCGGTCGTGCTGCCCCAGACCGACCTCGAGGGCGCCTACAACCTGGCCGAGCGCGTGCGCGTCGGAATCGAGGAGCTCGAGATGCCCCTCCTCGACGGGCGCGGGGACGATGTCGGTGACCGCGAGCTTCGGCGTGGCGGCGCTTCCCGGACTCGGCCTCTGAGCCCGACCGCCTGGTCGGCCGCCGCCGACGCGGCCCTCTACAAGGCCAAGCACTCGGGGAAGAACAACACCGTGCGGGCTCAGTAGGCTTTCGCGGCGATGGGACTGCTCGACGAAGCAATCCGCGAGCACCTCGACCTAAAACGCCGGCGAGGTGCCGACGCCGGCGAGGTCGCCCGCCAGGAGCAGGAGGCGCTCGGTCCCGGCCCGCCGTGGGCCCGAGCCGCTCGAAGTGCCCGCTGACCACGACGCCCAGGCGCCCGAGGTAGAGGAAGCGGCCTCCGAGGCGCCACCCGACGCGGTCGCTCACGAGTCACAGCCCCCCGAGTTCGAACCGCACGCGGAGGCCGAGCCGATCGAGCCCGAGTACCACGAGCCACAGGCGCCCCCTGCCGAGCCCGAGCCGCCCGCGGAGCCCGCGACCGGCGGCGAGACGATGGCCTTCGACGTCGCCGCGGAGATCGCCCAGGAGGATGCCCAGTCGACGCACGCGGAACCCGCGCCTGCGCACGAACCGTTGCATGAGCCCGAGCCCGTGCACGAGCCCGTGGCGCCCGCAGAACAACAGCATCAGGAAAGGCCGGCTCACGAGCCGGCAGAGGAGACGTCTCCCGCCCCCGTCCCCGCGGCTGCAGAGCCGGAGCCCGAGCCCCACCCCGACGACGTGCTCGAGGAGACCCCGGAGTTCCTACAGGAGACGCCCGAGCACGACCGCCTCTGGTTCGAGCAGCGCCCGCCCAAGGACTTTGACTTCGACAAGTAGCGCCGCCGCACCGGGCTAAACTCGCCCCATAGGGGCCATAGCTCAGATGGGAGAGCGCCTGCTTTGCAAGCAGGAGGTCGCCGGTTCGATCCCGGCTGGCTCCACTCTTCTCAGGATCCGGGAGTCGTGATCGAACCCAATCTCGGCCGCGCGCGCTGAGCGGCGAGAAGGCGACCGGGATCAGGCTCGCCCGGCGCTATGTGACGCGATCATGTCAAGCCCCCGGCGAAGCGGTGAACGCCGGCGGCGTGTACGCCTCCCCCGGTATTGCCCCGATCGCGAGCACCCTTGCAGGTCTGTCGCGGGTGACGAGCTGACGCATCTGACGGGGACCGCAGCGCACCATCACCCCCGGCTCGATCACGATTTCGTCGCCCTCGACCAGCAGCAAGGCCCGGCCCTCTAGGCCGAAATACACCTCCTCCTGGCCATCGTTGGCCACTGCCGCACGCTCGCCGGTCATCCCGTCGTGCGCGTGCTCTGGGCCTTCCCACCCGGGTCCAAGGTCGAGTAGCTGCATGCCGAAACGAGCTCACGCCAAGCGATGCCCGGGCCAACACGAAGGCCCCTCCGAAGGTCCGGTCCATCTCATCGACCTGCTTGACCGTGATGTCCGCCACAAGTCCTCCTCTAGTCGAGAGCGTTTGGCGCAGCCTTATCAGGCACACGCGGGGATTTCAACGCCGAGGGCGACAGCCGGGTCAACCAGTTGCAGCCCACCAGGTTCTCTGGAAGCGTTATGGAAGCGACAGAAGGCAGCAAACGGCAGCAGACCGACCCGCCCGGTTCCCGCCCTGCCCCATTTCGCTGGGTCTGAGGACAAACGGCAGTAAAACGGCAGCAGACTGCCCTGACTTTGCAAGCAGGAGGTCGCCGGTTCGATCCCGGCTGGCTCCATCTTGGAAGGCTTGCTGATAGTCCACGCGCTGTCAGGCCTCGGCGCCGATCGGCAGCCGGGCGGCCAGCTCCAGTAGGCGCCGGGCGCGGTCGGCGACCGGGAGGTCGACGAATTCGCCGTCTGCGAGCTTGACCGGTTCGCCGCCCGCTGCCTGGAAGGCGTCGAGCACGGTCTGCGCCCACTCGAGCTCCTCGGCGGATGGGGTGAAGACGTCGTGCAGGACGGCCAGTTGCCGTGGGTGTATCGCGGACTTGCCGAAAAAGCCGAGAGAGCGCGCGAACTCGGTCTGCGCGCGCAGTCCGGCCTCGTCGTCCAGGCTCGCGTAGACGCTGTCGATCGGCGGGATCGAGTCCGGCGGCGCGGGAGACCACGACGAGGTGCGAGCGGGCGTAGAGCGTCTGTAGGTTGCCGTCGCTGGCGCCGAGGTCGCGCCGCAGGTCGACGCCTCCGAGCGAGAGGTGCCGGACGCCGTCGGCCTGCGCGATCTCGTCTGCGGCGATGAGCCCGCGAGCGGTCTCGATGGCGCAGATCAGCGGCGTGTCGGGGGCACGGTCGCGGACCCATTGCACGTCTTCGGCGGACTCGACCTTGGGTATGCGGATGCCGGCGGCGAGGCCGGCGACGGCCTCGAGGTCGGCGGCGGCGAGCGTCGGTGCCGACGGCGTTGATCCGTACCCAGGCCGAGCGGTCGGCGAGGACCTCGGCGACCATCGCGCGAGCTTGCTGTTTGGCGTGCGGGCGGGACGGCGTCCTCGAGGTCGAGCATCACGGCGTCCGCGCCGGCGTCGAACACGCGGCGGAGCAGCTTTTCGTTGTGGCCGGGGGCGAACAGGTAGCTGCGGTGCATCAGATCACTCCTTGCTCTCGTAGCTCGGCGATGCGCTCGGCGTCGAGGCCGAGGCGCTCGCCGTAGACGTGTTCGTTGTCCTGGCCGAGGCGGCGGCCGGCGAAGCGGATCGCGCCTGGGCTCTCGGAGAGGCGGAACATGAGGTTCTGCATCCGCAGCGGTCCGAGGTCTTCGTCCTCGATGGTCGTGATCGCGTCGAGCGCTTCGACCTGCGGGTCGTTCATCAGCTGCTCGATGTCGTAGATCGGCGCGATCGCGGCGCCGGCTTCCTCGAACGCGCGCATGACCTCGTCGAAGTCGCGCGCTCGGATCCAGCCGCCGACGATGTCGTCGAGCTGGTCGCCGTGGCGGACGCGCTCGCGCGCGGAGGGAAACCACGGCTGCTCGGCGATGTCGGGGCGCCCGACCAGGCGCATCACGCGCTCGGCGATCGAGGTCGCGCTGGCCGAGATCGCGACCCAGCGTCCGTCGCGGGTCTTGTAGGTGTTGCGCGGGGCGTTGTTGGGCGAGCGGTTGCCGTGGCGGCCGGGGACGATCCCGAGCTGGTCATACACGCTCGGGCCGGGGCCCGAGGAGGGTCAGCAGCGGCTCGAGCAGCGAGATGTCGATCACCTGGCCGCGGCCGCCGTTCTGCTGCGCGGTGGTAGAGCGCGAGCAGCACCGCGATCGTCCCGGCCAGGCCGGTGACGCCGTCGGCCAGCCCGAACGGCGGCAGCGTCGGCGGCCCGTCCGGCTGGCCGGTCTGGTGCGCGAAGCCGCTCATCGCCTCGGCCAGCGTGCCGAACGCTCGGCGCTTCGGCGTAGGGCCCGAACTGGCCGAAGCCGGTCACGCGCAGGATCACCAGCGCCGGGTTGATGTCGTGCAGGCGGTCCGGGCCGAGTCCCCACTTCTCCATCACCCCGGGGCGGAAGTTCTCGATCAGCACGTCGGCGTCGGCGACCAGGCGCTCGAGCATCTCGCGGCCCGTCCGGGTGGCCGAGGTTCAGCGTCACCGTGCGCTTGTTGCGCGAGATCACCTTCCACCACAGGCCGTGACCGTCCTTGTTGTGGCCGTGGGTGCGGGCGGGATCGCCGCGGGGGTGCTCGACCTTGATCACGTCGGCGCCGTAGTCGCCGAGCATCATCGCGGTGATCGGGGCGGCGTAGACGGTGCTGACGTCGAGCACGCGGATGCCCTCGAGCGGTCCCGGCGCCGGGCTGGGTGTTGCGTTGTGGTTCGCGTGAGGGCGGTCATCGTCCGGGCCTGGCGGTGGGCGGTGGGCAGGGTGGCTGATGAGTGTCACTTTGGGGGTTTGCATGGCTGGTCCCGTTGCTGGCTGGGGTGGGCCCGGGGCCGCCGCCAGCTCGGGCGGCCCCGGGCGGGGTTGGCGGTTACTTGGTGAAGCCCTCGAGCTTGTTCGCCGCGATGGCGTACGAGTTGGTGTAGGTGCGTGGCGAGGTTGACCGGGCCGGTGACGTTGCCGGCGAGCTTGTCGATCGCCAGGACCGTGCCGCGGCCCGCTGGCCGGCATCATCCCGTCGGGCAGGAACTGGCCCTTGTCCTGGGCGAGCGCGCTGATGTAGTCGGCCTTGGTGGTCAGGCCGTTGGAGACGAACGCCGGCGGCATCGCGTCGGCGATCTGGGCGGCGGTGTGGGTGTTGATCCAGTGCATCGTCGCGACCAGCGCGTCGACGACCTTCTGCACGGCGTCCTTGTGGGAGGCGACCCAGTCGGCGCGGGCCAGGACGCCGGCGGCCGGGTAGGCGCCGCCGAGCCACTGCTGCGCGCCGCTCGTCGGTGGCGAGGTCGATCGCCGAGTAGCCGACGCCCTGCTTCTCGACCGCGCCGACGGTCGGCTGGGTGGTCATGCCGCAGGCGATCCGGTCGTGCTGGAGCGCGGCGACGAACGTCGGGCCCGCGCCGACGGCCACGCGGTTGAACTGCTTGGTGGTCAGGTGGTAGCGCGCGGCCAGGTAGACCGTGAGGTTGTCGGTGCCCGAGCCGATGTCGGTCACGCCGACGGTCTTGCCCGTCCATGGCGGGCGAGGTGACGCCGGAGCTCTTGGCGCACATCTCGCGCTCGCCGGGCGCGCCGCTGAGCTGGACGACGTCGACGACGTTCTTGCCCTTCTGCTGGAAGTCGATCGTGTGCACGTACCAGGCGCCGGCCATGTCGACCTGGCCGGAGGCCATCGCGGTCTCGGCGCCGACGCCGCCGTTCTGCTCGGTCGAGAGCTGCACGTTGACGCCGTACTTCTTGTAGAAGCCGAGGTTCTGGGCGAGCTGGTAGGGCAGGTAGATCTGCTTGTCGATGCCGCCGACCATCATCGTCACGGTCGGCAGGTTCGAGCTGGCGCTGGCGTTGGCCGCATTCGAGACACCGGTGCCGGAGCTGCTGGAGCTCAGCCGCAGGCGGCCAGACCGGCCATCAGCGCCGCGGCGCTCAGCGTGATCGTGAGGTTGCGTTTGAACATGAGTGACTGCTCCTCCCTCTGTGGTGAGTGACTACTGCTGTGATGGGTGAGTTGGACTCGAGCCCGACGGTGGCCCGTCGGGACTCGGGCTTGACCGGCGGGCTAGATCCCGGCGGCCTCTGCGGTGACGGCGGCCGCCAGGACAGCAGCCGCCGCTCGAGCAGGCCGATCAGCCCCTCGGCGGTGAGCGCCAGGACCGCGATGATCAGCATCGCGGCGAACACGCCGTTGGGGTTGAAGTTGTTCTGCGAGCTGGCGATCACCAGCCCCAGGCCCTTCTGGGCGCCGAGGAACTCGCCGACGATCGCGCCGATGATCGCGAGCCCGAACGCCACATGCAGGCTGGCGATGATCCAGGTCAGCGCCGAGGGCAGCACCACGTGGCGGGTGATCTGAAGCCGCGAGGCGCCGAGCACGCGGGCGTTGGCGAGCAGGTTGCGGTCGACCTCGCGCACGCCCTGGAAGGCGTTGAAGAACACCACGAAGAACACCAGCACCGCGGCCAGCGCGACCTTCGAGGTCGTCCCGAGGCCGAGCGCGACGGTGAACAGCGAGCCGAGCACGATCCGCGGGATCGCGTTCATCACCTTGATGTAGGGCCCGAGCACGTCGGCCAGGAAGCGAACCTGGCCGAGCAGCACGCCGACGACGACGCCGGCCACGACGCCGTAGAGGAAGCCGAGCAGCGCTTCCTTCATCGTGGTCCAGATCTGCAGCCAGATCGACCCGTACTGGGTCCCGTGGGTCACCCAGTCGCTCAGCTGCTTGACGATCCCGCTGGGCTGGCCCCAGAAGAACGGGTCGACGATCTTCGCGTTGGTGAACAGCTGCCAGCCGCCGATCACGAACACCAGCGTCGCCACGCGGGCGGCCCAGACCGCCAGCCGCCGGCGTCTGCGTGCGCTTGCGCGCCCGCGCGGCGATCGCCTGCCTCATCCGATGCGCCTGCCACGCTCGGCAGCTCCCGGTTGATCGACAGAGCGCTCATGACCTTCCTCCCTCGTTACGCGGCTGCCTGTGCGGTGCGCTGGTAGGCGCGCTGGACCTCCTCGCGCAGCGACTCCCAGATCTGCTGATGCAGCTCGAGGAAGCGCGGGTCGAAGCGGATCTCCTGGACCGCCCCGCGCGGCCGCGGCAGGTCGATCTCGAAGACGCCCTTGATCGTTCCCGGGCTGACCGTCATCACGACCACCCGGTCGGCGAGCGCGACCGCCTCTTCGAGGTCGTGGGTGATGAAGATCACCGACGGGCGCGTCTGCTCCCACAGCCCGAGCAGCTCGTTGGACATGATCGCCTTGGTCTGCACGTCCAGGGCGCCGAACGGCTCGTCCATCAACAGGATCGACGGCTCGTTGATCAGCGCCGCGGCCAGGCTCACGCGCTTGCGCATCCCGCCCGAGAGCTGATGCGGGTGGTGGTCCTCGAAGCCCGCCAGCCCGACGCGGCGCAGCCACTCGCGCGCCTCGGCCTGCGCCTGCTTCTTGGCCACGCCGCGGAACTGCGGCCCCATCGCCACGTTGCCGAGCACCGTCTTCCACGGCATCAGCGCGTCGGTCTGGAACATGAAGCTCATGCCGCTCGCGATTCCGTCGACCACCTGGCCGCCGACCCGGACGGTGCCGGCGCTGGGGCGGTCCAGGCCCGAGACCAGCGACAGGGTCGTCGACTTCCCGCAGCCGGTGGGGCCGACCACCGCGCAGAACTGACCCGGCTCGATCACCAGATCGACGTCCCTGATCGCCGTGAACACCGACCCCGACGGGGTGACGAACCGCTTGGTCACGCCGCTGAGCTCGATCTTGGCGGCGCCCGCAGCCGGCGCGGCGTCGCGGCCGTCCATCGACACTCGTCGGGTCGGCGCCGGCAGGCCGGGCCAAGGTACTTACCATCGTCATCTCTCTCCTCTCCTAACCAATCCCTCGCTCGACTCTTGTGTCGAGACGCCAGCAACGTACGGCGCTGATGAGCGGCCGCCAAGGCTTGTGCCAGTTACTCCACTAAGCCGCATTTCCGGCGGTTTTGCGCGTTTTGCTCACGCCGCAGAGGCGTAGACTCGACCGCTCGAGGGAGCGCTAGAGATGAGACGCAGGCACCAGCTCTCGAGCCGGATCCTGGCCAGCGTGGTCGCGATCCTCCTCGCCAGCACGCTCGTCGGGTTCGCGCTGGTCACGCTCAGGCAGCGCGCCGAGCTCGAGCACGACTACCAGCAGCGTGCGCTCGCGGTCGCGCAGACGTTCGCCGCGACCCCATCGATCCGCCAGGCACTGGCCAGACGCAGCGCCGCCGACCGCCGGCTGATCCAGTCGCTGGCCGAGCAGGTCCGCCGCGCTGACCGGCGCCACCTACATCGTCGTGATCGACCGAAACGGCGTGCGCTACTCGCATCCCAACCCGGCGCTGATCGGCCAGCGGATCACCGAGCCGGTGATCGCGCTCGACGGCCGAGACCACATCGGCGTCGATCACGGGAATCTCGGCATCTCCGCCAACGCCAGGGTGCCGATCCGCGCCCCGGCGCGCGGGCCCGGTCATCGGTGAGGTCTCCGCCGGGATCCTCGAGGGGCAGGTGTCAGACCAGCTGCTGCACGAGCTGCCGTCGCTGCTTCTGTACTTCGCCTGCGCGCTGGCGATCGGCGTGGTCGCCTCGCTGACGCTGGCGCGGCGGCTGAAGCGGAGCACGTTCGGCCTCGAGCTCGAAGAGATCGCGGCGCTCGTGCAGGAACGCGAAGCGATGCTGCACGGCATCCGCGAGGGCGTGATCACCCTCGATCGGGACGGCCGCGTGACGCTGATCAACGACGAGGCGCGCCGCCTGATCCCGCTCGAGGCCGATCCGGTCGGGCGACCGATCGAAGAGCTCGTCTCGCACCGGCGGCTGTGCGACCTGCTGACCGGCGCGGCTGCCGGGCCCGACAACGTCGTCGTCACCGACGACCACATCCTGATGGTCAACCGCATGCCGGTCTCGCGCCAGGGACGAGATCTGGGCGCGGTCGTGACGCTGCGCGACCGCACCGAGCTCGAAGGGCTGCTGCGCGAGCTCGACAGCGTCGATGCGCTCACCGACGCGCTGCGCGCCCAGCAGCACGAGTTCGCCAACCGCATGCACACCGTCGCCGGCCTGATCGAGCTCGGCGATCACCAGGCCGCGGTCCGCTACGCGCTCGAGGTGTCCGGCGAGACCGCCGGGCTGGCCGAAGCAATCCGTGAGCGCATCGAGGCGCCCGAGATCGCCGCGCTGCTGCTCGCCAAGACCACCGTCGCTGCCGAGCGCGACGTCCAGCTGGTGCTCTCCGACGGACTCTCGCCTGGCCGACACCGACGTCGACACCAACATGCTGCTGACGATCGTCGGCAATCTGATCGACAACGCGATCGACGCCGCCGATCGCCGGTCCGCCGCTCCAGCGCGAGTGGACGTTCGGCTCATCGGCGGGTGCGACCGCAACGTCACGATCCAGGTCACCGACAGCGGTCCCGGCGTGCCGGAGGAGTTGGCCTCGCGGATCTTCACCGACGGGTTCACGACCAAGTCCGGCGATGAGCGGCGCCACAGCGGAATCGGCCTGGCGCTCGCCCACCGGCTCGTCACGCGCGCCGGCGGCACGATCACCGTCGACTGCTCAGGCCCGACCACCTTCACCGTGATCGCTGCCCGCCGACAGGCAGCCGGATCACACGCGCGCCGCCCATGCAGGTGACGCTCCAGGACACATCGAGGTGGGCACGTGATCAGCACACTGATCGTCGAGGACGACTACCACGTCGCCACGATCCACTCCGCCTACGTTCGCAAGGTCCGCGGCTTCACCGTCGCCGGTCACGCCTCCAGCGCCGCGAGCGCCCGGGCGGAAATCAGGCGCTTGGCCCCAGCGCTCGTGCTGCTCGACCTCTACCTCCCCGACGGACACGGACTGGACCTCGTGCGCGAAACTCTCGCACGCAAAGAGCACCACAGGCCGGACTTCCTCGTCATCACCGCGGCGCGCGACATGACCAGCGTCCGCGCCGCCATGCAGCTTGGAGCCGTGCACTACCTGGTCAAGCCGTTCAGCTTCAATCAACTCGAGGAGCGCCTCAACGCCTACCGTGATCTGCGCGGCCGCCTGGAGCGCATCGACGAGGCCGAGCAGCACGACGTCGACACCCTCTATGGGCTCCTCGGCGGGCCAGCCGCCGTTGCCCAAAGGCCAATCCGAACCGACCATGACCCGCGTCCGCGAGCTTCTCCAGGCCTCACCCGATGACCTCTCAGCCGCGGAGATCGCTAAACAGGCCGGAATCGGCCGCTCCACCGCCCACCGCTACCTCACCGAGCTGGTTCGCCAAGGCAAGATCGAGCTCCGCCTGCACTACGGCGCCACAGGCCGACCCGAGCATCGCTACCGGATCACGATCGCCACCGACTGAACCACCCGGCCGCGCCGATGGCCGACCGGAGTATGCTCGTGGTACGCACAAGTACCAGCAGCAATGCAACTGAGCCAGTAGATCAGAGCCGCCGCCATCTTCATACTCGTCATCACTCCTCATCGGCGTCGCGACCCAGGAATCGAGGATGTCGCTAGACATTAAGAAAAATGCACAGCTTTTACGACATCGCGATGACACAGTTCTCGAAAGCTTCAACTAACAAGAGCAGCACTCTTAGCCAAGGTACAACAGAACGTATTGCTACAACCGCGACACATGGATGCAGCAAATCCTCCCCTTGATCGATCAGGCGCCGCTCTATTCACTCTACCAGGCGGACATGTCTCAGTGGGTCATGGATGTGACGGTCAATGTGCGGGACAAGTCGGTTCCCGGGTTGAGTTGCCCTTCTGATCCGGCGACACCCGCCAAGGGAGCCAACGGTGGCCTCCGTTCGGGTGCGTATGGTTTCCAGGGAAGCTACGTCATGTGCATCGGCAAGACGCAAAACTACGGAGTCGACAATGGCGGATTGTTCTATTGGAATTCGTCGAGAGGATTCAAAAGCACGACCGACGGCAGCAGCAATACGATTATGGGGAGCGAAGAGATCATTCGCACTGACGCGGCCCAGGATGATGGGGTGAGGGCGGCTATTGGGGTGGCGGTGAAGGTGGGGGATTCGGATTTACGACTCAATATCCACCGAATTCATCCGTGAAGACGAAACTGAACGAGTAATATGCAGAACAGGGTCGAGGAGGAGTGGCCCACTCAATGGGACCCACGACGTGTCGTCTTCATGATGGTGAGCAGGTGAACCTCGGGATGCTGGGGTCCCGGCCGGACTGGTGAGATGGTGGTGGTTGTTGATTCTGGTGACCATGCTTCTCCTGCTCGGATGGTTATCTTTGTGGTGAGCAGATGAAGCTGAGTAGAGGCAAGAACAGGTGTTTTGATTTCGCGCCAATTCCGGTAATGGTGAGTGATTGTTTGCGAAGTTGAACCTTCTTATTGAAAATAATACTCCAGACGTTTCCATGATGATTTGCGCTGTTGTTGTTAGCTGTTTAGATGTGGACTTTAGGCTATTAATAATATATATTACTTTATATTTTTGGTTTGTTTCTTGAAGTTTTTGACTTTGTTGATTGCGCGGAAAAAATGAACCGTATGCTGAAAAGGCCATTTCGAATTCCATGAATCTTACTGAATTAATAGTGATGCTGGCTTTACCTGTTTTAATTGTCGGCTTATTTGATGATCAAAAATCAGGCTGATGGATCAGACCGTTGGCATTTGGAGTGGTGATGGATTTAAGTGCCGATGTATGCTGGTTAAGGCAAGGGTGTAATATGTTGTTAGTAGTTAGAACCCTTGGCCAGTCATCGCCGTGTCGCTGTTGCTGTCAAACGATGGTGGTGGTGGTTTGGACTTTTGGGCGCGTCGTCGTCGGCGATTCTGGCTTGTCGTCGACGTGTGCGCGACGAACGGGGAGGGGTTCGTGTCGTGGCCTGTTGTGTTATGCTGCTGTTGTGGTGTGTTATGGTTGGGCTTTTGTTTATGGTGAGTTGTGTCTGTTGTTTTTTGACGATGGTTGGTTGGGTTTGGGTTGGTGTTGCGTTGCGGTTGTGTGTGCGGTTGGGGGGGGGGGGGGGGGCAGGGGTTGGGTGGTTGAAGTTAGGGGCTTGTTGGCGGTTGAGACGGTCGACTTGGAGGCTGAATATGTGGAAGAGAGAAGCGTGCGTAGACATCAAGCTCTTTTCTGGCGCCGTTGCCGGGGAGGTAAGGTAAAAGGTACTCACATCCTTTGGCTACTAAGCTATTTAGTTGCTGGTGAGTGCTCGAAGGTATTTCCTTTAGATTCTGCAATTTTGTCTTTTTGTTTCTTGTTTTTATTTTCACTAGTTAGGCTTAATGGAAAACAACAAAAAATTAGAGAGCTTTATAGTATTTTTCCTGAGTTAGGAATGAAGTGTTTGAAGAGAAAATTAAAAAACCTATGGAACTTAACTTGCATGCTAGTAGCAATGTTATTAGTATGAATGCTTTGAACACCATTATTGCTAATACTATGGAAAAGTCTAAGCTTGGGGAAGCTATTTTTTATGAAAATGATCTTTTTAGTTCCCCAGCTTTAGAGGAGAAAATTTGCTCTGATGATATTTTATCTCCCATATGTGATAATTCTAATGATGCTTGTGATACTTTAAAACAACCTACTGAAAGTACTCCTTTTAAAATACCTATGGGAATTGTTGAAAAGATTATGGATGAACGCTATGCAGGGGATGGAACAGTCCATCCAAGTGATCACTTGTTGAAACTTAAAGAACTTTGTGAGTTGTTTAAGGTTGCAGGTTATTCAAGCGATGATACCATGAAGAAACTATTTCCATTGTCACTTAAGGGTAAAGCAAGGGAGTGGTATCAGCTACTAGATGATCCTCGTCATATGGAGTGGAAGGAGCTTAAATCTCTCTTTTATTCTAAATTTTATCCTCCTCATGAAGTGCATATAGATAGGAATTATATTTATAATTTTCATCCTCATGATGGAGAAAGTATTGCCCAAGCGTGGGGAAGATTGAAGTCACTAATGCTCAAATGTCCCATTCATGAGCTCCCCATTAATATTGTTATTAATAATTTTTATGCAAGGCTTTCAGGGCAATACAAGGACCATCTAGATGCTTCTTCCATTTCCTGTAGAAAGCTCCCCAGCGGGTGCCCTTCCTCACGGTAGATATCCTGAGGCGCCACGGCTGGCGCAAGGAGCTTCTCCGCCATGAACGGAATCGGCACCTGATCGCGCCGCATCTTCCGCAACGTAATCTCCACCACATCCGCCAGGACGTACCGATCCAAAATGCGCGCGATGGCGTTGCGCACATCGAGCATGAGCATGCGCAACCCGCAATGATCCTCGTCCGGGCAGGTGCAGCGCTCGTACGCGGTTTGACTGACGCAGGCAATCGGCGCGAGCGGTCCATCGATCAGGCGAATCACTTCGCCGAAACTGATTTCTTTGGGCGGCTTGGCGAGAAAGTAGCCGCCCCCCTTGCCGCGCTTCGCCTCGATAAAACCCGCCTCACGCAATTGCATGAGGATCTGCTCCAGAAATTTCACCGGCAGATGTTCCTTCGTGACCAACTCGCCGATCTTGATCAGCGGACGCCCCAGTTCGTACGCGATGCCAAAGTCGATGAGGGCTCGCAAAGCATACTCACCGCGCTTGGTCAGTTTCATAAGGCTATTCGGCGCCAAACTCACCCATGCGGCGAAACTTGGCGTACCGCTGGCGCAGCAACTCCTCCACGGGGATGGCGGTCAACTCGTCCAGTTGCCGCGTGACGACCGCACGCAAGCTTTCGATCGCCGCGTTTTGATCCTGATGCGCCCCGCCGAGCGGCTCCGGGACAATGCCGTCGATGAGCTTCAGCTCGAGCAGGTCGCGCGCGGTCAGTCGCAGCGCCGCGGCCGCCTCCGGCGCGTGTTTGCGATGCTTCCACAAGATGGCGGCGCAGCCTTCCGGCGAAATGACGGAGTAGTAGGCGTTCTCCAGCATCAGCACGCGATCGGCCACGCCGATGCCGAGTGCGCCGCCGGAGCCGCCTTCGCCGATGACCACGGCGACGATGGGCGTGCGCAAGCACCATCATCTCCCGCAGGTTCACGGCGATCGCCTCGGAGATGTGGCGCTCCTCCGCGCCGACGCCGGGATAGGCGCCGGGCGTATCGATCAGCGAGACAAAGGGGAGCCGGAACTTCTCCGCGAGCCGCATGAGGCGCAGCGCCTTGCGATAGCCCTCCGGGATGCGCGCTGCCGAAATTGCGCTGCAGGTTTTCCTTGGTGTCACGCCCTTTTTGATGGCCGATGACCACGGCGCGGTGCCGCCCAATTTGCGCGAAACCGCCGGGCATGGCCGCGTCGTCGCCATGCAGCCGATCGCCGTGCAGCTCGATGAAGCCGGAGAAGGAGAGCTGGATGTAATCCTGCGAAAAAGGGCGCGCCGGATGCCGCGCGATCTGCACCCGCTCCCACGGCGTGAGATTCTGGTAGATGGTCTTCTTGGTCGCCGCGATTTTCTCCTCCATGCGCCGCACTTCGGAGTCGAAATTGATATCCTTCGCGCGCGAATGACGCTTCAGATCGGCCAGCTTCTCCTCCAGCTCGACGATCGGCTTTTCAAATTCCAAGGGTGATGATTTCACGGCGAGAGGCGAGTTGCGTGCGACGGCGGGAAGAGGAAGCCGATTGCGCCGTCAGTCAATAGTGACTGGGTCGTTCTTCTTGAGGAGCGGAGCGATCTCGCGGATGTCTTCTGGCGCGAGGACGTAACCGCCGCCCTGCGGCTTGGGGACGACCGCGCCGGGCGGGGCAGGTCGCTCGCTGTACAGGTTGTGACCTCCCGGGGTGATCATGATCCAATAGTCAGCCTGGGCAAATTCCTTGTCAGTAAAGCTGACCCGGTTGCCGTTGAAACCAGCCAATGCGATCGGTGACTTTGCCCAGTACCTTCGGCGGGCGCGGGGTGGCCACGGCATGTTTGCCGGCTGGCGTGGCGGCGCGCGGCGGACCGCCCGGCATGGTGAGGATGGCGTATTGTTTAAAGAATTTGCCCCCGTTGAGCAGCGTCACCCGTTGCTGGCGGCGGTTGATGAGCACGGAGAAATCGTTCGGGGGCGATGAGCAGGCGCTGCCCGATGCGCAGCATGCTGCCGGAAAGATTGTTCGAGCGCATAAGCAGCTCGGGCGTCGTCTTGTATTTCACCGCCACGCGGGTGATGACATCGCCAGGGCGGACGACGTAGGTCTGCTTCTCCGGGCTGGGCAGCGGGGAGAGGAAGATGGCGGCGTTGAGCTTGCCGAGCACCTCCTTCGCGGCCTCGATTTTGCCAGATTCCGGGAAGCGCTCGATGAACTCCGCCCAGGAGGCGCGCGCCTCGAGCAGGCTCTGGCTGTCTTGCGCGGCTACGCGCTTTTCATACTCAGGCAGCGTTGGATCGGGCGGGGCGGCGGCGCCGGGCCCGCGCCTTTTCCAACTGCAGTTCCTGCTGTGGCTTCACATAAAGGCGCCAGATCGCATACGTACCGCTGCCGAAGACGACGAGCGGCCAGGACGAGGATGAAAAGAGATTTCACGGCGCGGGTAGCGTCAAAAGAAATAGCGAAGCGAAGGGGAGCAGCCGCCGGCGCACTCGCGCCGAAGACTACTCAGTCCATCGCGGGGCTACAGCAGGCCGCGCCTGCCGAAAATCTCCCATGTTGTCGCCCGAGGATTCCTGAATCAGATCGGTGGCAAATTTCAGCAAGCTCACCTCCCAACCCTTCATCCACGCCATAGATGATGGCGCTCAGCGGGTCCTCCGCCGCATCCACCTCCTCGCGCAGCCGCGCGACCACTTCCGCCAGCGGGCTGCGGACGGTGTTCTCGCTCACGTTGCTTTTGCGAAACTGAAAGCCGTACTTCAGCACCGCCATCTGCGCCGCGTGTTCCTGGAGAAAGCGGACGAAATCCTCCGCGCGTTCTCCAAATCCATCGAGCAGACTTTTCGGGTAGTGATTGGGCGTAATCAACAACGGGCGCTCGGCATGCAAATGCCCATCCCGAACGCGGATTTCATCCACGCAATCCATCAGTTCCGAGACGAGGTAGAAACGAAAAGACGTTGAGCCAAAAGTCTGAATCCGGCGCTGCGGCGCGTGGAGGATCTCGGTGTGCTCGAGGGCATATTGGACGGTGTCTTCACTCAGCATGAGTCAGCAAGCCTACGCGCTGGCGGCGGGCGGCGCAACACGGTTGCTCGCGAGCGGGATCGGAAGAAGCTGGATTCATGACGTGGCCGGTCATCCAACTGTCATCGGCAGCGAGTTGCAACGTGTGCCATGGCGGCTCATCTTGCCGCTCCCCATCCATCTCCCATCATATGCCGTTCCCAATATTCTTCGCCATTGCTCTTCTCTCCCTTGCTCTTCTCACGCTGGGTTCGCAAGCGGATGAGGCCGCAGTGACCGCCAGGATGGCCAAGATCCCCGTCCCCGCGGCCGAGGCTTTAAAGAAAGCAGCGGGCTCCGCTAAGATCGAGCAGTTCACCATTGAGAAGGACGGGAAAGTGACGGTCTATGAGATTGCCATCACCGAGCCGGGCAAACCCAACCGCGAGGTTTCCGTGACCGCTGATGGCAAGATCAACGCCGAGGAAGAAACAGTGCCGGTCGAGAGCGTTCCCGAGGCGCCGCGCAAGGCGATTAAGGAAGGCGCGAAAGGCGGCACCATCGCCCGCGTGCAGAAGATCAAGCGCGCGACGGGCGCGGTGACTTACGAAGCCGCTTACGTCATCAAGGGGAAAAAGTCCGAAGTCGAGTACCTGGAAGACGGCAAGCTCAAGCCGGAGGAGAAGTAGGAGGCCCGGCACAGTCCATCCGGCGCAGCTTCCATCCAGTCCCGGCACGGCTGCTGCATGCGAAGACTCATTCATTTCGTTCTCATCCTGCTGGTGCTCGGCGCGCTTGGCTGGACACTCTGGCGCGGCGCCGCCCTCCTGCGAGCCAGGGCCGGCGACGCTCCCGCGGGTGAGGCGAAGGCGGACGACGAGAAGCCGGAGGATTTTGTCGTCAAGGTGGAGAAGGAGAAGTGGCAGGCGCTCGGCGTGGAAAAGGCGGAGCCGGAGAAGACGGAGATCCGACCGCAGCGGATGGCCTTTGGCCGCGTGCTCGATCCCTACACCGCTCATCCTGCTCGATGGCGACCTCGCGGCCGCCGAGGCGGCGCTCGCCGCGTCCAGCGCTGAGAACGAGCGCACGCAGAAGCTCTTCGCCGCCAGCGAGAACAACGTCGCGCAAAGCCCTCGAAACCGCCGGGGCGCAATTTATGGCCGACCAGATCAAGGTTGATAGCCTTCACCGCAGATCCACGCTGGAATGGGGGCCAGTGTTCTCCGGCCTGGAAGCGGCGCGCGCCGCATCTTCATCGATGCGCTGGTCAAAGGCGACACCGCGCTCGGTGCGCGTGGATCTGCTGCCCGGGGACGCGCTCGCCGATCCGCCGCGCCAGCGCGCGCGTGCTCGTGCTCGGTCGCGAGGAGCAGCCGATTGCAACCGGACCAAATCACCTCCGCCTCCGATGTGGATCCCAAGACGCAGGCGCAGGGCTTTCTCCTGCGCGTGGATGCACCGCCTTTTCCGCTGCGGCCCGGCATGGCGCTGACCGCCTGGCTGGAGCTGCCCGAGCCGCCGCGCGCGGGCTTCGCCCTGCCCCGCTCGGCGCGTCGTGCGCCACGATGGCCGCACCTGGGTTTACGTGCAGTAGGAGGAGGAGAAATTCGTCCGCAAACCGGTGGTGCTCGATTCGCCGCTTGATGGGGAGCAAGGCTGGTTTGTGCGCTCCGAAGGCGGCGGCATCAGCGCGGATGACTTGCTCGTGGTCGTCGGGGGCGAGTCGCTGCTCTCGGAGGAATTGAAAGCGCAAGGCGGCGGTGGCGAACCGGATTGATCCGCAGCCGCGGCATCGCTTCTCGCTGTCATGCTGAGCTTCCTCGTCCGCCTTTCCCTGCGCCATCGCGGCCTCGTTATGGCGCTCGCGCTGGCGCTCCTCGTCTGGGGCGCTTACGTGGCTTCGCAATCTTCCCTCGACGTTTTCCCGGAGTTCGTCCAGCCGCAGGTCACCATCCAAGCCGAGGCGCCCGGCCTCGCCGCCGAGCAGGTGGAGGTCCTCGTCACACGGCCCGTCGAGACCGCGGTCAATGGCGCCTCCGAACTCGAATCCGTCCGCTCGGAAAGCATCCAGGGTCTCAGCGTCGTCACCGCCGTCTTCAAGGGCGGCTCGAATATCTACCTCGCCCGCCAGGCACTCGCCGAGAAGCTCGGCACCCTCGCCCGCCAGCTCCCGGATGGAGTCCGCGCGCCGACGCTCTCGCCGCTCACCTCGTCCACGATGGATCTGCTCAAGATCGGCTTGCTCTCGGAAAAAATGTCGCCGCGCGACCTGCGCACCTTTGCCGATTGGACCCTCAAGCCGCGCCTGCTCGCCGTGCCTGGTGTGGCGCACGCGAATGTTTTCGGCGGCGAGGTCGAGCAATTGCAGGTGCAGGTCGTCCCCGAGCGCCTCGCGGCCTTCGACCTCACCCTGACCGACATTCTCGAGTCCGCAAAAGCCGCCACTGGCGTGCGCGGCGCGGGATTCATCGATACGCCGGGCCAGCGCATCGTCATCCAGACCGAAGGCCAGATGTTCACCCCGGAGGAACTCGGCGCGGTCGTCGTGCGCAAAGGCGACACCTGTCGTCCGCCTGCGCGATGTCGCGCGAATCGTGCTCGGTCACGAGCCGAAGTTCGGCGACGCGCTCGTCATGGGCGAAGCCCGGCGTGCTCATCACCATGAGCAGCCAGTACGGCGCGAATACCCTCGCCGTGACCCACGCCCTCGAAGACGCGCTCGCCGAACTGAAGCCGGTCTTCGCCAAGGAGGGCCTCACCGTTTACCCGCGCCTGCATCGGCCCGCCACCTTCATCGAAGTCGCCCTCGGCAACGTGCAGCACTCGCTCCTCATCGGCGGCGTCCTCGTCGGCATCGTGCTCCTGCTCTTCCTGCTCGATCTCCGCATCACGCTCATCTCCTTCGTCTCCATTCCGCTCTCGCTCCTCAGCGCGGTGCTCGTCCTCGAATGGCTTCGGCGTCTCCTTAAATACCATGACGCTCGGCGGCTTTGCCGTCGCCATCGGCGTGGTGGTCGATGACGCCATCATCGACGTGGAAAATATCCTCCGCCGCCTCCGCGAGAATGCCGCCCTCGCCCACCCCGCGGCCGCTCTGGCGCGTGGTGCTCGACGCCTCGCTCGAAGTCCGCAGCGCCGTCGTCTACGCGACCTTCATCGTCGCCGTCGTCTTCCTGCCGGTGCTCACGATGTCCGGCTTGCAAGGCCGCTTCTTTGCCCCGCTCGGCGTCGCCTTCATCCTCTCGATCCTCGCCTCGCTCCTCGTCGCGCTCACCGTCACGCCGGCCATGTGCCTCGCTTTCCTTTCCCGAGCCCGCGCGCATGCCGAGCCGCGCTGGATTCGCAGTCTCAAAGTCCTGCATCGCGACTGGCTCCTCCTCTTTGCTCGCTGGCCGCGCGCCACCGTGGCCGGCGCCCTCGGCTGCTGTTGGCGGCCTGCGCGCTCGTGCCCTTCTTCGGCGGCGAATTGCTGCCCGAGTTTCGCGAAGGCCATTTCGTCATGGCATGAAGGCGCGTCCCGGCATGTCGCTCGATGAAACGCATGCGCATCGGCCAGCATCCTCTCGGAGAAGATGCTCGAAAATCCCGCCATCGCCACCGTCGAGCAGCAGGTCGGCCGCGCGGAAGCCGGCGAAGACACGTTCGGCTCCGAACCAAAGCGAATTTCACATTGAACTCAAACCCGGCACCCGGCCGAGGAAGAAGTCGAAATGCAGGCCTTCCTCCGCGATTTGCTCAAAGACTTTCCCGGCATCCAGAGCGAGGTCCTGACTTTTCTCGGCGACCGCATCGGCGAAACCATCTCCGGCGAAACTGCCAAGGTGGTGGTGAATGTTTTTGGCGATGACCTGGATCAACTCGACGCCAAGGCCCGGCGGTCGCCGCCGGCTTTCCGCCGTCCGGCAACGCGGACGTGCAGGTCAAGGCCCCGCCCGGCGCGCCCGTCCTCAAAGTCCGCCTCCGCCCCGAGCGCCTCACCCAATTCGGTTTCCGCCCGCTCGAAGTCCTCGACGCCATCGACCTCGCCTTCCAAGGCGCCGATGTCGCGCAGATGGTCCGCGGCAACAGCATCCACGAGCTGGCCGTCGTCCTTGCCGACTCCGCGCGCCGCGACCCCGAGAGCGTCGGCAACCTGCTGCTGACGAATGGCGACGGCCTGCGCATGCCCTTGCGCCAACTCGCCGACGTCGAGCTCACCAATGGCCGCCCCAGCATCCAGCACGATGGCGCCCGCCGCCGGCAGACCGTGACCTGCAACGTCGAGAAGCGCGACGTCTCCTCGTTCGTCGCCGAGGCCCGCGCCCGCATCGGCCGCCAAAGTGAAACTCCCCCCTGGCGTCTATCTCCAGTGGAGCGGCGCGGCCGAAGAGCAAAAGAAGGCGCGCCGCGAGCTCCTCCTCCACTCTCTCGCCGCCGGCCTCGTGGTCGTCCTCCTGCTTACCCTCGTCTTCCCCAAGCCGAGCCACGTCGCCCTTGTCCTGGCCAATCTCCCCTTCGCCCTGGTCGGCGGCGTCCTCGCCGTCTTCGCGGGCGGCGGCCTTCTGTCCATCGGCTCCCTCGTCGGCTTCGTTACCCTCTTCGGCATCAGCACCCGCAACTCCATCATGATCATCTCGCATTACGAGCATCTCGTCGCCCACGAAGGCGCCGCCTGGTCTTTGGAAACCGTGGCGCGCGGCGCGGGCGAACGGCTCGTCCCCATCCTCATGACCGCGCTCGTCACCGCCCTCGGCGTGCTTCCCCTGGCGCTCGGCAGCGGCGAAGCCGGGCGCGAGATCGAAGGCCCCATGGCCATCGTCATCCTCGGCGGCCTCGTCACCTCCACCGCGCTCAATCTCCTCGTCCTCCCCGCCCTCGCCTGGCGCTGGGGCCGCTTCACCCTCGCGCCCGCTTTGGAAGAAGGCCCGTAGCTCCCGAGGTTTCCAAACGATCCGCGCTGGGCGCCGCAGACAGCGAACATGCTGGCGAGGCACAGGATGCGATCATTGCGTAATTCTTCCTGATCTGCTCGACGCCCGGCCCGCGCCCCTGCTTTCCTCCTCCTTCTCTTGGCGCGCTCGAGCCGAGAACTTCGGCCGCTCCCTCCCGTTCCCCTCACCTCCTCCCAAACCGCCCACCCCCATGCCTCACTACACCTCGCCCGAAATCCTCGAAGCCCGCATTGCCCCCGCCGCTCTGCTCGTCTCCTCCTCCGGCACCAAGGTCACTCAGGCCAATGGCGCTTCGGCCCAGGACACCGCTTTGGAAAACTCGGCGCAGACGCTGGCGGTGTCGGACGTGGCCTTTTCCATGAGCGCGGGCGATGCGCTCTTCTACGATGCGAACAACAACCACGTGGTCGATGCGAGCGATCCGCTCCTTTTCTCGATCAGCAAAGGGTCGGCGCTGGTCTTCATGACGGACGCGAATGAGAACGGGCGCTTTGATCGCGACGAGATTTCCGGCATCGCCGTGAGCGACCATTTCAGCGGCGCCCTGAAGACCGACGTGCGCGGGAGCCTCGTCACCGCGCTCGATGGGACCGGGGCTTTCACGGCGAGCGGCGGGACGCTCACGTTGCAGGCGGCTTCCATCGACGGGCTCAGCTCGACCGGCGCCTTCTCGGATATCGTCGCCGCGGGTGGTTCAATGACCAATGTGGCGCTCGGCGCGGCTTCCTCCGGCGGCGGCTCCAAGACCAGCGTGGATGCCCTGTTGACGGGGAAGGCGGCGAGCGGACGGCTGGTGACTTTCGGCTCCCGCGATCCGGCTTTGCTGCACGAGTTTGCCGTGACTTTCAGCGGGGCGGCGGGCGTCGACGGCGGCTCGATTTCCAATGTGCTCCTGGCGCGCGGAGCGTCCAATATTCACACCGGCGATGGCGGAGTCGTCGCGGCGGGCGGCCTGGCCGGCAAGGGCGGCTCGATCTCCAACCTCTCCATTCCCGGCGGACCGGTGGCGCCCTCGATCTCCACCGGCAACGGCGGGGGCGAGTCGCTCATCGCGGGAGCCGGCGGCGCGGGCGGCTCGATCAGCAATGTCGCGATCAGCGGCGCGGTGGCGGGAGGGAATCTGGGGCTCACCACGGGTGCCGGGGGCCACGGCTCTCTGATCGGCGCGGGCGGGCCGGGCGGCGCCCTGAGCAACATTTCCATCACCCTCGCCCAACTCGATGGCAACTTGACGCTTCAAACCGAGCAGGGCGGCGACGGCGGGAGCATGAGCGGCGCGGGCGGGCCCGGCGGAACGCTGAGTTCTGTCCTCGTCAATACGCCGCAACTGGGAGGGGTCTTCTCCGCACAGGCCGGCAACGGCGGCGTGGCCAAGAGCACCGGCCAGGGCGGAGCTGGCGGGACGACTTCAACTCTGTCAGTGACGCTTGGGGAGGTCGGCAGTGACGTGGTGTTCCGGGGTGGCGACGGCGGGACCGGCTTCAACGCGGCGGGCGGCAGTTCAGGCGGAGTCAATCACCTGCTCGTCAACCTGAACGCCACCGTCCCCGGGGTGCTTAGTATCTACGGCGGCACGGGTGGCGATGCGACCGGCATGATCGGCGGGACCGGCGGCAAGGGAGGCACGGTCGATTCGCTGGCGCTGACGGTGCAGAAGATCACGGGTGGCGTAAATCTCGCGGGTGGCGGCGGCGGTCACGGGGCCAATAATGGCGCGGGCGGCGCCGGAGGGGGGCTGACGAACTTCTCGCTGGCCGGTCTTTCGACTGGCTTCGATTCGAGTTCTTCAGCCACGACAGCGGAGCTTTTTGGCGGCTCTGGAGGTGTCGGGTCTGGCTCCGGCGCCGGTGGCGATGGCGGCGCGCTTTTCTCAGCCAGCATCGCCGCGGCCTCCATCGGCCAAGGGCTGTCGGTTTACCCAGGCCAGGGCGGCGTTGGAGGAATTGGCGGAGCCGGTGGCCAGGGCGGCGACCTCCTCTCGGTGGGTCTCTCGATCAGCCAGGAGGCGCAGGGTCAGGTCGGGATCGGTGGCGGCAACGGCGGCAACGGCGGCGGGGGCAAAGGTGGCGCGGGTGGCGTGGTGGCCAAGGTCAAGATTGACGCCGCTCTGCTTTTGAGCGGCTTCAGCCTGGGAGGAGGCAGTGGAGGCAGCGGCACTCTGGACAACGCCGCGGGCGGCGACGGTGGGGTGGTCACGAGCGCGTTGGTGTCGATGGGCTCCGCCCCGGGCGCCAACCAAAACGGCGTCGGCCTTTTCTCCGGCACCGGTGGCAATGGCTCCGGCACGGGCGCGGGTGGCGCGGGCGGTCTCATTTCCATGGATTCGCTCACGGTCAAGCGCACCGGCGGAGTGCTCATCTTTGCAGGCACTGGCGGCCAGGCGGTCGATGCGGCTGCTGGCCAGGGCGGTGCGCTCGATATGCTCTCCGTCACGGCCGGGGTGACGAGCAGCGGTCAATTGGCGATGGGCAGCGGCCAGGGCGGCACCGCCTCAGGCAATGGAACGGGTGGGAACGGCGGCGCGATCTCGAATCTCGCCGTGACGGCCAATGGCGGGCAGATGTCCATCCTCAACATCGTCGGCGGACAGGGTGGCGGGGGCCATACGGGTGGAAACGGCAGCCCCCTCTCGTCCGTGGCGCTCACCATTGGACCGACGGTGAATCTCAACGGCCTGTATCTCGCGCCCGGCAACGGCGGCGACGACAACTCGGTGGCGAGCGGCGCCGGCGGGGCGTTGAGTTCCGTGAGTGTGGTGAATAATGGCACGCTCACGTCAGACGGCAGCTTTCCTCTGGAGATCGTGGGCGGCTTCGGCGGGCACGGCCGGAACAGCGGCTCCGGCGGAGCGCTCTCCTCGGTCGCTTTCACCAACAATGGCAGCCTCACTGGAAGTCTCAGCATTGGAGGCGGTGGCGCGGGCGCCAGTTTCACCGCGGCGACCGGTGGCCATGGCGGCGCGACCAGCGGGGTCGCTGTCGTCAATAACGGCTACTTCTCCAGCGATGCGGATGTCACCGTCGGCTCAGGTTTGGGCGCGGATGGACTGCAAACCGGCGGAGCGGGCGGGGCCGTCAGTTCGGTGTCTTTCACAGAGGGCGCATTGCTCGGCGCCTTCAATGTCCACGCTGGACGTGGTGGTGCGGGAGGCGACGACACACGAGGCGCGGGCTTGACCGGCGGCCCCGGCGGAGCGGTCTCTGGGATCACCGTGGCGGCTCCCAATGGCGAAGTGACCATCTTTGGAGGCAACGGCGGAGACTCCGGCGGCACCCAGACCGGCGCCGGTGGGGCGATCACCACCCTGCGCGGCGTGGCCGGCCTGCTCGCGGTGGCCGCTGGCGATGGCGGCAACGTCAATGCCCTTGGCACCAGCACGGGCGCCGGCAATGGCGGCGATGTTTCCGACGTCGTCATGACGGTGACACAGTACGCCGAGGTCATTCACAGTGGAGACGGCGGCAATGGCACGACGGCACACGGTCCCGTCGCTGGCACCGGCGGTCATGGCGGCGCCATTCACGATGTCTCGATTACCGGCGACCTCGGCAACTTCGCGCAGCCTTTCGGCGTGAATGGCCTGCAGCAGGGGCTGATCTCCGGCCTGGGTGGAAACGGCAGCGCCGGCTACGCAGCCTCCGGGACCATCACCAAGGTTGCCGCCAGCCGCATCGCGGCGATCTACGCTGGCGACCAAAACACGACCGCCGCCGGGCTCTCCATCCGCAACGCCGTCTCCGCTCTTTCGCAAATCCAGGCCAGTGTCATCGGGGCGGACCTCAACCAGAACCACACCTTTGACTACACCAACAACAACGCCGCCGCCGGCTTTGACCTCGGCATCGACACACCGATTGATGGCCTCGTCCTTGCGCTCAGCAGCGGTTACGTCGCCAGCACCATCTCGCCCGTGCCTCTGAAGGTGATCACGCTGCCGTAAGGCTGCCGAAGCCGGACATCGGACCCTTCCGACCTGCGGAAATTCCGCGAAATGGCGGAGGCAAGCTCAAGATCGAGCACCACGTCCTTCTCGACCAACATCGCTGCAACCGAACTCTACACGGCACGCCGCCCGCGCGCACTAAGTCAGGGATTCTTGCCCGTCCCTCCCAGCACGGTATCCGGGTTCAGGGTGAACGGCAGCCGCACTTGCGGCAGATCCTTCAACGTCAGCGAGAGCGCGATTCCGTAATTATTGACCGACCCGTTGTCTTGAATGACAAACCCGAGCGTCGCCACCCAGGAGGAGAGATCACGGTGCACCTCGTAGCGCTGCTCAATGAGATTCCCCGTGATGAACTCGTATGTCTCGCCGGCCCCCAGCCCCCAGTTGTCTGACAACCGATAGTAGCCGCTGACGGTCAATTGGTTCGAGTCGCCGAAGTACACATTTCCGGAAAGATAACGGTGAGCCACGGTCAACTGGAGGTTTTCGGTGGGGAGGAAATTGAGGCTCGTGTTGATCTCCGTGAAACCGGTGTCGAGAAGCGGCAACTGGGAGTCGAAGCTCAGCGAGGCCCAAGGCAACGGCGACCAGTGCAGGCGATTATACACGTTGGAGAAGGTGCCGGGGTCAGCCACGTTATTCGCTGCGGCATTCTTCGGATTGAAGCGGACGTTGGCGGCGGGGTTGGTCGGAGGCGTCAGGAAAGTCTCCTCGAACTTGGGGCGCTGAAGGTTGACATTGACATAGGAACTCCAGTCCAGCCAGCCGTACGTGTAATTGTCACGCCGGGTTTGCAGCCGCTGATTCAAACCGAGTTGCAGAATCGCCCAGTTATCGATCGAGTCGATGGAGCTAAACTGTGGAAAATCAATCGCTGGCAATTGCGTGGAAGGATTGACCCGATCAAACTGCAACAAATCGCGGGGGGATTTGTTGGAGTACACGTACGACATGTTCAGGTACGGCTGGACCACATGACGCAACCCATCCAAGCCCCAGTCGCGTGACTGCGCTCCCTCGTAGGCTCGCGAAAACTTGAAAGCCATCTCCAAGCCGGCATTCGCCGCGAACCGTTCCGTGGAGCCGCCCGAAGTCAGCTTCGGCGCCAGGTTATCCTGAAATCCATTGATATTGCCAAAGGCATCCCGCGTCTGCGTCTCGGTCGCCTCCTCCGTCACATGCCCGGTTTTGGAGTAGTACGTGCCCCGAATGCCGACCTTCGGCACCACCGCCAGCCAGCCGAACAGTGTCTTGGGATAGACAATTTGATGGAAAGAATCGAGGCGGAAAGTCTCGTAATCGGGGAAAATCGAGTCACTCGCAAAGTTCCGGCGCAAATAGCCCGTACTGTTCTGCCCCTCGTAAAAGAAACCCGAACTCCCAAAGATCGGCTGCCGTTTCACATCCAACGCCAGCTCGGGCAGCCGCTCGGTTGTGTCCAGGAATTGATTGACCTGTTCGCGCCCCAGCAGGGTGATCGTGTAATCCTCATGCCACCGTGTGAGCGCGATGGCGTTGTCTGGATTCGGATTGGTCCGAAACTCGCCCGGCACGAAATCCTGCAAGAAGCGCGCGTCGCTCAGCTTGTTGATGTCGATCTGCGAATAAATGTCCTCCGTGAGGTAGGTTTTCGCCTGAAAACTCACCCGGTAGCGCTCCGGCGCGATGGTCTCGCGCGCCAGCCCGGTCGTGTTCACCTCCGGCTTGGCGTCCTGCACGTAATAGGAGCGAAACCGCCCCCAGTCCTCCCGCTTGTCCGTTCCCCGCCAATCCGTCTCGAGCCCAATGCCGACGCCGCGCGTGGACATCAGGTCAAAGCGCAGCTTCACGTCCAGTTCATCGGTGAGCGGGAATGTGTACTTGGTGAAAAGGTGCGCCCCGAGGGTCTTGGAGTAGCCGGGCGTGAACGTGAAGGCGTTCTCCTTCTTCAGCGACTGGTACACGTATGGGAACCAGAAGACCGGCACCTTGCCTACGTAGAGGAAAACGTCGCGAAAGATGATCCGATCGCCGGGGTAGATGCGCGCGCTGCGGGCATGGACAAAATAATCCGGCTTCGAGTTATCGCTCGTGGTGAACTCCACGTTCTGCGCGCGGTACGCCTTCGGCCCGATGGTGTTGAGCGTTTCCGCCGAGAATTCGTACGGCTCGAAACGACCGTGGAATTCCGAGCCGGTCAACTGCTTCGTCTCCAAATTGTAAATCGCCCGTTCGCCAGCGAAAACGCGGTCCTGCCGGTAAATCCGCACATTCCCGGTCACCAGCACGTCGCGTGTGTCGGGATTGTACTGGGCGTAGTCCGAGTAGATCGTGACGTCGCCATACTGGATAACGACGTCATGCTCGGCAATGGCGACACCATTCTCAAAGCGGGTCTCGGCGGCGTTCACCTCGACCGGCACATCGCCAAAGCTCCCAAACTGCGCGCGCGCCTCCGTTCGCCAGGCGAAACAGAGCAAAAGCAGGATCAACAGGGGCCTACGCATCATCGGGAAGGCGCGCACCCTACTGGAGGAGAGGAATCGTTGCCAAGGGGATTTCTGATCGGGGAGAATCGAGCGCGTCCCCCTTGCGCCGGCAGCGTCCCGCTCAGCGCGCCACGGTCGTTTCCATCGTCGGGCGCGCCACGGTCGTCTTGCGCAGTATCTTCGAGTTGCGCGCGCTGGTCTCCCAGCGTTTGCGACGCTCTTGTGGCAACTCGGCGGGACCGACTTCGCCGTAGCCGCCCTTTTGCTGGAAGTAGCTGTACGTCTGCGTCGAGAGCGCGAAGATGTGCGCCATGCCACGATCAGCCGCGAGTTGCTCGGCCCAAGCCATGAGCTTGCGCCCGTAGCCCTGCCCTTCTCTGGCCTTGGCCACGTAAAGACAGGCGAGTTCGGCCATCTTTTCCTCAGGATAAAGGTGCACGGCGACACAGCCCACCAGGTTGCGGTCGATCTCGAGCACCCAATAGTCCTCCAGATGTGTGACGATGTCGGCGCGGGTCCTCTTGACCAGTTCCGCGCTGTCCACGGACTGCCGAATGAGCGCCAGCACCCCGCGCACATCCTTCTTCAAGACGCGCCGGATTTGCTGGTAGTCGTTCGAGTACACCATCGTGCCGATCCCTTCCTGCGAGAAGACCTCGGAAAGCAGCGCCTCATTGAGCTGGCCATCGAGCAGGTGGACGCGGGCCACCCCGTTGCGGCAGGCCCGCGCGGCGTGCTCGAGCTTGGAAAGCAGCGCCGGGTCCACCTGTGCGCGCCGTTTGCGCGTGATATCTTCGGCTTCGCCCACCGAGAGCTGGCGCACGAGTTTGCCGCCCATCATCAACATGCCGGGTGTGGAGAGATAGATGATCTTTAACGCGCCCGCGGCCTCGGCGATTTCCAGGGCGATGCCGTCGGAATTGACGCGGAAGGTCCGTCCTTCGCCATCAAAACCGAGCGGCGGAATGACCGGCACGATCCCCTCCGCGAGCAGGAAATGCAGCGTCTTGGTGTCGATCCGCTCCACCTTGCCGGTCTGCTGAAAATCGACACCGCCCAGGATGCCCGCCGGATGCGCAATGATGACATTCGCATAAGCCGCGCGCAGATCGACGGCCGTGAGCCCCTCCATGATCTCATGCGTGACGCAAGTCGCCGCCTCGATGGAGAGGCGGAGTGTCGCTTCGTCCGTGACGCCGGTGCCGTCCGCATTCGAGATGGTGATGCCGCGCTCCGCCGCGAGCCTTGCGACTTGCGCGCCGGCGCCATGCACCAGGATGATCTTAATGCTCAGCGAGCGCAGGACCGCTAAATCGAGCAGCAGATTGGCGAAATTCGACGACGCCACGACATCGCCATCGAAGGCCACCACAAAGACCTTCTCGCGAAAGCGAGGGACGTATTGGAGAATGCCGCGCAGGTCGGAAACTTTCATCAGGTGAGGGAGCGGAGCGCAGTAGATGGAAAAGCGCCGGTGGGCAAAAGGCAAAACCGCGCCAGGAGGTGCGTTCGTGCTGGCGGAAACTTCTCCCCCTTCCTAAGATGAGCGCGCTCCGTCACGTCTTTACCCCCGCAGGCATGAATATACCCGATCCTTCATCGGTCCCCCGCTCCGCGTCGCGCCTGGTGCGCGCCCGGCGCCTTCTCCCCTTGGTGCTGCTCGCCACGCTGCTCCCCCTCGTGGCGCAGGAGACGCTGCCGCCGCCTCCGGTCAAACCAGCAGCGCCCACAGCCACACCTCCGCCGCGCATCATCACCAGGGAGCAGACGATCTACATCCCCTTCAACAAGCTGGAGGATGTCTTCGAAGACAAAGGCAAAGGCGTCTTCCTCCCCTATCGCGAGTTCCTCGAGATGTGGAACAAGCTCAACCTCCCCGAGGTGGTCAAGCATACCGAGCCGCCGATCGAAGGCGTGCTCGCCTCCGCGCATTATACGGGGAAAGTGGAAGGTGATGTGGCCAATCTCCATGGCAGCCTCGCTTTTGAGGCGTTGAAAAAGGGTTGGTCCAAGCTCAAACTCGGCGCGCCAGGACTCGCTCTTGCCGAAGCCAAATCGACCGCCACTCTTTCCGCGACCGAAGGCGGCTATGAGATGCTCTTCCCGGAGAAAGGCGCGTACACCCTCGAGGCCACCATCTTTGGCAAGATCACCCGCGAAGCGGGCCGCAGCACGCTGCAACTCCCGCTCCCCAAGACCGCCGTCTCGCAATTCGAGCTACTCATTCCTGAAAAGGGCCTCGAGTTCGCCATCACGCCTTCTGCCGCGTATTCCGCCGTCGAGACGCCCGAAGGAGCGACCAGGCTGCTCGTCTATTTTGGCGGCGCGGAAAACGTGACGGTCTCCTGGACGCACCGGGTCGGGGAAACGGCTCTCAAGCCGCTCCTCTTCGCGGAAACCAAAACCGAGGTCCGCCTCGGGTCCGGCGCCGTCCGCACCGAAGTGAGCTTGAATTACCGCATTCTTCGCGCGGGCGTCGATGCGCTCGAAATCGACGTGCCGGCCAATCAGCAAGTCCTGAGCGTCGAAGGCGAGAACATCCGCGAGTGGACCGTCGCGCCCAATCCCGCACCAGCGGCGGGCGCCCCCAAAAACTCCGCGCTGCAGCGAGTCAAAGTCGCCCTGCATACTCCGGCGCGCGACACCTACAGCCTCCGCCTCAAGCTCGAACGCGCGCTCGGCACGCTGCCCGAAGCCGTCCCCTTCCCGCTCATCCAAGCCGTGGGAGCCGAGCGCCAGACCGGCACGCTCGCCCTCTTTACGGAGCCCGAGTTGACCGCCGAAATCAGCGGACTCAAGGAACTCACCCAGCAAGCCGCCGCCCCTTCGCCCGCTGACAAAGCGCGCCCGGACGCCACGCCCGCCGGCGAGTTCCGCTACCTGCGCGTGCCGTACGAAGGGATCGTCACCATCGCGGGCGCGAAGCCACAGGTCGAAGTCACCAGCCAGACGCTCGTCGTCGTCAATCCCGACCTGCTGGAGGTGCATGCACTCTTCGACTGCGTAGTGAAGCGCGCCGGGATCTTCGGCTTGCAAATCGATCTGCCTCCCGGACTGGGCCGCGTCGAGGCGACCGGCGGCCCCGTCGAGAGTTTTTCGGTGCAGACGGTCGAAGGCCGCGAGGTGCTCAACGTTAAATTTAGCGCCCGCCAAACCGGCCAATTCGCCTTCCAGGTCACCGGCGATCAGCCGCGCGCCAAGCCCGATGCGCCGCTCGCGATTCCCGTCTTCGGCCCGCGCGCCGAGCGCCACGAAGCGCGCGTTGGCGTCGCCATCCACGTTTCGCTCAAGGCCAACACGACGGAGCGCGGTGAGTTGCGCGAGGAGGACGTGCGCGGCCTCTTATCACTCGACGCGCCCAAGCCCCAAATTACGCCGCTCACGCTCGGATTCCGCTATCGCGGCACAGCCAGGCCCGCGCAAATCCAATTCGAACTGCGCAAACCGCGCGTTTCCGCCGAGGTCTTCACGCTGCTTGAAGTCCGTGAGGCGCTGCTCCGCCACGCCTGGACGGTCCATTACCAAGTCGAATACGCGGGCGTGGACGAATTTCAAATTGCGGTCCCGCAGGAGATCGCCGACGAGGTCCAGATCGAGGGCGCGGGCGTCAAAGAGCGCGTGAAGGTCGCCGGTCCGCCCGCCGCTGGTCAGCCGCCGGGCACGGCCATCTGGAAAGTCACCACGCAATCCAAAGTGCTCGGCGATTTCGCTCTCACGCTTTCCTATGAAACGGCGCGCGCCCAGGCCAAGCCCGGCGAGAGCACTCCCGTCGCGTTGCGCGAAATCCGCGCGCTCAACGTCTTCCGCGAGACCGGCCAGATCGCCGTGGTGAAAGACGGCAACATCGAGATCGTGAAGAACGAGGCGAAGGGTCTCGAACTGATCGACCCTAAGGAACTCGGCCCGTCTCTCCCTCGCGAAAATGTCTTCCTCGCCTGGAAATACTCGACGCATCCCATCGCGCTGCAGCTCGACGTTTCCAAGAATCTTTACCTCGAAGTGCCGACCGCGCTCGTCTCCTACGCCGTGCTCGCGAGCGTCATCGCGGAGGACGAAGCGGAGACGACTGAGGCGATCTATTGGATGCGCAACAATGGCCAGCAATTTTTCTCCGTGCAATTACCGGGCAAAGGCGCGCGCCTGCTTTCCGATGCCTATGTCGAGGGTGAGCCGCAGCAGCCTTCGCATCGACCGGATCGCAACGAATTGCTCATCCGCCTGCCTGCCCGCGGCGCAGTTGGCGAGGCTTTTCCCGTGCGCTTCGTCTATGAAGTGCCCAGCCCGCACCCGGGGCAGCGGCTCGGCTGGCGCGGCACGCTCCACCTGGAACCGCCGCACTTGAACGGCCTCGAGACGCTGCAAAGCCGCTGGACGCTCTACCTGCCGCCCGATCATCGCTACGTCGGCTTTGCCAGCCCGATGCGCGAGGTGCAGACCGAGCGCGGGTGGGATCTCTTTCGCGCCGGACTCGATTTCTTTGTCCCGCAATTCGGCCCGGTCTCGCCCGGGCCCGACTCGGCGGAGCAAGCGGAACCGCCCGAGTTGCCCGCGCCGAAAACGGCTGGCTTCAATACCGACCTGCAACGCGAGGGCTTGGAAGTGACCTTGCGCCGGCTCGGCGAGCCAGCGGCTATCGATGTCGCTTATCGCGCGAAAGGGTACGCAGCCACCGTCGAGGCGCTCGCCTTCCTGCTCGCGCTGGCGGGCGGGATTTTGCTGATGGGGAGTTCGCGCCGGGCACGGTTTTTCTACTTCTTGGTCGTCGGCCTCGGCGCGCTGATCATCGCGGGGGCGATCTCGACTCGCGGTGCGGGTTTTTGGCAGGCGATCTATCTCGGCGCACTTACGGCGCTGGTCGTCTGGCTCGTGGTCGGCTTGGGCCGTACCGCGCGCGGATGGCGTCCGCGCTGGCCGCGGCGCAAGGTGCCACCACTCGTTCCGCCCGCGCCGCCGGCCGTGCCCCCGCCAATGCCGCCTGTAGCGTAACCCAGGAACTCAACTCATGAGTGCCAGTTCCGAACGCCCGCCGCGAGCCGCAGCACCCGCAACCGCCGTCGCACGGGTAGCGCGCATCGTCCGCAAAATCTCCGCCATTCTCGCGGGCTGGGAGCCGGTTCTCCCCACAGGCGGGAAGTCTGGGCTACGGCTCGCCGGTGTTGTCGGGTTGGCGTGCCTTCTCTGCTCCACCTTAGCCTGCGCGATCGAACCCCCCGCCCCTCCTGCGGCGGGGGCGCCGCAGAACACTGCCGACGGCGGGGGCGCCGCCGCTACGAAGGACGCCGCCGCTACGGGGGACGCCGCTGGTACGAAAGGCGTCACTGCGCCCGCCCCACCCGACCGCCGTGAACTCTGGGTTCCCGCGGATCAACTCGCTCAGCTTCTCACCAAATACCCGCGCGCCGTGCTCCTTTCGCGCGCTGAATACGAGGCGCTCCTGCGCGATGCCGGCCCGCTCGCGCCGCACGCCGCCGCGCCGCCTCGCGAAGCCGCCCTCGTCTCGGCGCTTTATTCCAGCCACCTCGAAGGCGCAGTCCTCAGCGTACAAGCCGAGTTGACCTCCAGCGTCCTCACCGAGGAATGGGCGCAACTTCCCCTCCACCTCGGCTCGCTCTCCCTCGGTGAAGCGCTGGTCGATAGGGAATCAGCGATCACCACCGCCCCCGCCGCTGCCCAAAAGGGCAAGGAGGACGCCGTGCCGCGCCCCTCCATGCTGCTCCTGCACGGGCGCGGCCCGCACAAAATAACGCTTCGCTTCACCACGCCCATTCGCACCGATGGAGCATCGCACTCAGTTTCGTTGCAATTGCCGACGGCAGCGGCCAGCGCCTTTGCCGTCGATCTTCCGCCGCACTCCATGGCGGAATCCGATCAGCCGGTGCGCGTCGAGACGCTCCCGGCCGGCACGCGCGCCACGGTCGCCATGCCGCAGGGCGAGTCGAGCGTCACACTCCGCTGGCGTTCAGCCGGCGAGGGCGTCGTCGCACTGCCGCCCGCCGTGGAAAACGCCACCGCCTTCACCATCGACGCTGACACGGTCCACGCCGAGACCTCGCTGACCTTCCTCGCTGCCACCGGCACGCTGCCGGACACGGTCATTCTGGCCATTCCATTGGGCGCCAGCGTGGTCGAACTCAAAGGGAGTGATGTGCTCAGTTGGGCCATCGAAGGCGAACGGGCCACGGTCCATCTTCAACCAGGCCGTGGCGCGCGCACGGTGATCGGAGTCACGCTGCAACAGCCCGCACTCAACACCGGGACGCAAGCGACCCTCGCCCTCCCGATGCTCACGGTCGAGGGCGCAGGCAAGATCGACGGCCATTTCACGGTGGCCGCGGGCGCGGGCGTTTCCCTCCACACCATCATTGCCGATCCCGCCGCCCGCCCGCTGCCCGCTGGGGAAGGCGAGGCCGCGCGCTGGAAATTCAGCGGCGTCATCGCCGGTCCGCGCGTCACCGTGCAGCGCTTGCAGCCGCGCTTCGCCGCCGATCTCGATACGCTGCTCGATTTCCAATCCGAAGCCATCTTCCTCGAACGCACCGTCACGCTCCATCCGGAGGAGGGCGGCCTCTTTGCGCTGCTCATCACGCTCCCTGCTGGCGAAGAAGTCCTCGCCGTGCGCGGCGCTGAGGGGACGAACGAAGAGCCGCTTTGGCAGATTGAAAATCAGCGGCTCGCAGTCCGCTGGATAGCCGCCGCCGCGCCGGGCAAGGGCGACCGCGTGGTCCGCGTCCGCACGCGCCTCGAACCGGCGGGCTGGGCGAGCGGCGTCGGTCGCACCGCCGCGCCTGACGCCCAGAACGCCGCCGCACCCGCCGCCGAAACCTTCGTCTTCCCCGTCGCCGAGGCGCACCTCGAAGGCGCGGAAAAAATCAGCGGCTACCTTGCCTTGCAGGCCAGCGAAAACTTCCGCCTCGAGACCCAGGGCGCCGACGCGCTCGAGCCGCGCGACGGCCGCACCACCCCGGTCCGCGGCGCCTATGCGTGGTTTCGCCGCGGCGATTTTAAGCTCAACGTCCGCGTCACCCGCCGCCCCAGCGAAGTGCTCGCCACCGTCACCGGCTACGCGCTCCCGCTCGCCGGAGTGCTCGATCTCCATGCCGAGATTGCGTGGGACTTTCGCTACTCTGGGGTGCGTTCCGTGCAAGTCCGCGTGCCGCTGGCGCAGGCTGATCTTTTCTACTTCGACGGCCCGCAAATCGCCGAGCGGACGCTCGCCGGCAACATCTGGACCCTCGTTTTCCAGAAGGAATTAACCGGCCCGCAGACGCTCACCGTCGCCGCGCAAATCCCCGTCAAGCGCGCTGAAGACGCCGCGCATTTCACGACCAGCGTCCCTCTCCTTGAGCCGCTGAGCGCCCAGCGAGTCAGCGGCACCTGGGCGATTGAGGCCAATACCGACACCGAAATTCAGCTCACCGCGACCGGCATGAACGAACAAGACGCCTTGCTCGCGCCGACGCTCGCTGGGTACCAGCCGCGCCATCGAGTCATCGGCGTCTTCAGTTGGCTCGGGCCGAATTACACGCTCGCCCTTTCTGGCGTGCGCCATGCGAGCGCCAGTGTCCTCACCACTGTGGTCGATGAACTCAAGCTGACCAGCGTCCTCGAGACGAGCGGCCTCGCCCGCACCGAAGCGCTCCTCACCCTCCGCACCGCCGGTGCGCAATTCCTCGATGTCACCCTGCCGCCCGCCTCGCGGCTCCTTTCGCTCCTGGTCGATGGCGAGCCCGCCAAACCTGTCGAAGGCCGACCGGGCGACGTCCGCATCCAACTAACCGCCAGGCAGGACCCTGCCGCCGCCGTTGCGCTAACTGTAGTTTACGAAACCGCCACCGGTTCCGCCTGGCACGCCCGCGGCGCGCTCCATCTTCCTCCCCCACAACTCCCCCGCGAAGTCCCCGTCCTCAAGACCACCTGGCGCGCCTTCCTGCCCGAAGGATACCGCTACACCAGCACCGACAACACCCTCGCCCCCGCGGTCCTTCCCCCTGAGCGGCTGTTGCTCATGGACCCAGTCAAAATCGGAAGTCAATTTTTGCGCGCCTTCATGGGCCGTTCGCACCCGATCGTTCGCAGTAAGGCCGAGCCCCCCGATTTTTTCGCGGCCGAAGGAGGCGCAGGGATATCAAAGCTCGACCCGGACAACATCGCCGCCCGAAAACGTCAGGAAGAGACAAAACGAGAGGACTCAAAGCACTCAATTAAGGCCTACGACGAAGCCCGTTCGTTCGCACTTTCGCCTAAGCAAGAGGCTTGGGCGATGCCGGTGAGCCGTTCTGGGGCGAGGATCGATACGGCGTCCTCCGAAATACAACGCAAGCTCCAGACCATCATCATCCCGAAGTTTGAACTTCGCGAAGCGACCGTCCGCGAGGCGTTCGAGTTCCTCGAGCAAAAAGCTGTTCAACTCAATGTGGATGAACCGGATTCCGGCAAAAGAGGTTTCAACCTTACCTTGAAGCTCGATCCCGCGAGTGCTGAAGTTCCCGCACCTAAGACTCCTGCTGCTTCGATACCCGGCTTGGAACGAGCACCCGGAAATGCGGCTACCTCGGGTGTTCCCGCGGTCAATCCGTCGGAGGCGCGTATCACCGTTTCCTTGACCGACATTCCGCTTGGGGAAGCGCTTAGATACGTGACCAACCTCGCTGGCCTCAAGTACAAGGTCGAGCAGGATGGCGTTTCCATTGTTCCCCTCTCCACGCCGAGTGAGATTCTCATCACGAAGGAATACCACGTCCCCCCAAGTTTCCGCGCATTGGTTGTTTCTACGGAGCAAACTAAAGGTGGAATAACCGACGCTCAGTTGAACCCGACGGCGTATCTTGAAGCGCAGGGCTTGAGCTTTCCGCCAGGGGCGGCGGCGACTTACCTGCCTCACAGCGGCAAGCTGATCGTCAAAAACACTCAGGAAAACCTCGATTTGCTCGATGCGTCTGTCGGGTATTCCTTAGCCGCTCCCTCGGCGTCCAATCCTCCCGTTGCCGGTGAGCAAGCCCGGCAGGTCGGGTTGCTGCCGATGAAGTTGGCGCTGCCGACGGCCGGTGAGGAGTTGGTCGTCGAAGGTTTTGGCGCGCCAGCGGAGGTGCAGGTCCGTTACGCGGAAGTGGAGGCACGCGCGCATCGGCTGTGGCTGCTCTTTTTCGCGGGCGCGCTGATCTACTTCGTAATGAAGGGACGTCATCCCTGGTGGCGTACGCTCTGGGCAATCCTCCTCCTGACCGCCATTCCGCTGTGCCTTTCGCCGACGACGACGGCGACCTGCAATGTGCTCCTGCTCGGCTGGCTGGCAGGGCTCGCGCTTGAGCGCCTGGCGAGGCGGTTTATCTTTGCGCCGTCGCAAGTTCAAGCCGATGAGGTAATGCATCATCCTGCGGAGGTCGCGCTATGAGGCGGACCGCAGAATGCCGAAGGGTAGCGCACGCGTCCCGCGTGTCCCGGTTCGGCGTCGCGCCGAACCGGTGGTGGCGCGGCGCGGTCGTTGCCACCTTGCGCTCATCGCTCTTCGGAACTCCAACCCCATCCGGGTGGATCGCATCGGTCCGTGCCATTTCACCTGCAACATTTGGCAGAGCCGTGACCATCCGGCGCGATGCGTGCGCCACCCGCGTGAGCTTCGCCTTGCTGCTCGCTGCCCTCCTTTGCCTCCCGCACCACGCCCACGCGCAGAAGGCCGCCCAGACCCTTCTCCCCGCCACCAACTCTCCCATCCATGAGCCGGAAACCGTCATCGTCCCTTACGACCCAAAGCTGGCGCCCGCCGCACAAAATCCCGATCACCTTTATCTCCCATACGAACGTTTCCTCTCCGCTTTGGGAAGCCGCTAAAGAGCACAAGCGCCCGCTCGGCGCCACGCCGCCCGCGCCGGTCGATTACTCCATCACCAGCGCCCGCTACGACGCGCGGCTCGAAGAACGCAGCCTCAACGTAAAGGGAACGCTCGACCTCTTCACTGGGCGCGAATGGTTCCCGTACCGCTCCCTTTCCAAGGCGCGAAAGTCTCCAGCCTCACCGTCGATGGCCGCGCCGCCGCGTGGCGCGACAATGCGCTCCTGGTCGAAAAGCCGGGCCGCCACGTGCTGGAGATCATTTTCGAAATCCCGCGGCCGCCTGGCGCCACTCAAGTTCGTCTGGGGCGTCCCGCGTTCCACCGCGACGCTGCTCGCGCTCACGCTTCCGCAACCCGAAACGACGGCCTCCATCCAGCCCGGCAGCGGCGTAATCGAGCAACTCACCGGCGGCGCACGCCTCGTCACCGCGGCGCTCGGCACCACCGGGCGAGTTGCTATCGAGTTGCGCGCTGCCGAAAAAGCCAGCGCGGCGGGAGCGCCCGTTTCCGCCACCGTGCGCGAAGTCGCCAAGCTCTCGGGCAACGTCGAAGGAATTCAGCGCCGACGTCGAATTTGCTTTCCCCTCCACCGTTCAGGATCACTTCACCGTCCTGCTCGAAAACGGCCTTACGTTGACGGATCTTGCCGCGCCGAATCTCCGCTCCTGGACCTTCCGGCCTGAAGGCGCGCGCCAGGCGCTCGACATCATCCTGGCCGAGCCCGCCAAAGAGAAATTCCGCCTCCAGATCGTCGCGCAGCGCACCGCTGGCGCGGCGCCGCGCGACGGCACGATTCCGCTCTTTTCCACCAATGCGCAGCGCACCGAAGCTGCGGAGATCGCCGTCCTCTCCGACGAGCGCCACGAAGTCACGCTTCAGCCCGCCGCAACGTATCACCAAATCACCGCAACCAGCGCGCTCCCGGCCGGCTGGCGTCGCCTGGCCGCGTATGCCGGCAGCGGCGCGCTCACCTACCACTTCGCGCCCGCGCCGCCGCAGCGCGACGCGAAGATCGACTACCTCTTCCAAGTCGGCCGCCGGCAGATTGAACTCATTGCTGCGATGGAGTTGCTGGCCAAAGGCGACGATCTGCTTGCCTTGACCATCGGCCTTCCCGCTGGCTACGAAATCGAGACGGTGCAGACCGCGCGCCCACATCAGTGGTGGCGCGAAGGCGATCAGCTTCAGTTGCGTTTCCTCGATGCCACGCCGCCGGTCTCGCACCTCGTCGTCCACCTCGTCCAACGCGCTGCGACAGCCCCGGAGGCGCTGGCTATTCGCCCGCTCAGACTGGCGGGCTTTCACCAAATCACCGGCGAAGGCGTGCTCACGGCGCACAAAGGGGTCGAGGCCGCCTTCGCGCTGCAAGGCGCGGCGAAGGAAGCAGCCGTCACCGACGTGGCGCGGCACTACGAGGTGCTGGCGCCGCTCGAGCGCAAACGCGGCTTTCGTTTCACAGACCAGACCTTTGCAGGCGAGGTGAAGCTGGCCCCGCTCCCGGCACGCGTGCAGGCGACCTGGGCGCTCCATGCCGAGGCGCACGAAGCGTGGGTCGCCCTCGGCTACGCCGCACGGCTCACCTTGCGCCAGGGGAGCATCGCCACCGCCCGCTTCACCCTGCCTGCGGCGCTCCCGGAGGCGCGCGTCAGCGGACCTGAGGTGCGTGAGGCCCGCTCGCGCGTCGAAGGCGGCCTGCGTCTCTACGATGTCGATTTTCAGAATGACGTCTTTGGAGACGTCGAGTTCCAGGTTGATCTCGAGGTGCCGCACACCGGCTCCGTCGCGCTGCCGCTGCTCACCTTTCCCGACACTCAGCGCACCACCGGTTTCGTCGCGATCGAAAACGAATCCGAGGGTGAGATGCGCCTGCAAAACACCGGTCTCGAGCCGGCCGCACCCGCCGATCTGCCGTGGCTCGCCCCCTGGGCGCAGCATGCCGAAGTCTTCCGCACCGGCTCCGGCGGCCTGGAGCAGCACCATCACCATCGAGCGGCTGGAAAAAGCCGCGGGTCGCCTCGCCTTCTGCGCCTGGGCCGACCTCTCGACTGCCTTTCGCCGCGACGGCACCGAATGGCATCGCGCTGTCTGGCATCTCCAAAATCGAGCGCTGCAATTTCTCCCCGTCCGCCTCCCCGCAGGCGCGGAGTTGGTGAGCGTGCGCGTCGCCGGTGACAGCGTCCGCGCCGATGCCGCCGACGTGGAGGGCGGCCCCGCCATGCTCATCCCGCTGATCAAGACCAAACCCGGCGAGCTTTCCTACGACGTGGAGGCAGTCTATCGCATCGTCCGCACCCCGCTCGCACAGCGCCTGAAGCGCGAACTCGACGATCCCGATTTGCTCGGCATCACGGTCGAGCGCACCTTTTGGAATATCTGGTTTCCAAAGGATTTTCGGCTGCGCGACGCTGGCGGCAACATGCAGCCGGTCATCAAGGAAGTAGCGCAGGCTGACAAACTCGACGACACCCTCCAGGAGTTGAAGAATCTCAACAATGTCTTCAACTACAGCCGCGCGGGCTCGGAGTCCTGGAATAAGGCGCGGGACAACATCGGCGAGCTGCGGCGCAAGCTCTCGGAAGAGACGCGCGACGCGGCTGAAGATGGTCGCAAGGATTCTCATCAAGGAAATCCTTCGAGCACGCTTGATAAGCTCGGCAACATCTCCGGCAAAGAGGTGCAGTCGCAGAATTCTTATGTGCAGAACAAACGCGACGAGGTCGGCAAACAATTGCAAAACCAGATCGCGCAATTTGAGGAGGCGGAGAAAAGGAGCGCCTTGGAAGCGAAAGCGCCCGCTGGCCCGCCCGGTGCGGACGGCGCCACTCAGGACGATTCCGGTGGTTTGAAGTCCGAACACATAGCTATAGCTGGTCGAGTTAGGGGCACGGGGCAGCAGACCATCGTCACCGGCAGCGGCCAACTCAACCTCAACGGCGCCAACTTCTATGCGGGCGGCACCAGCGTCACCGGCGGCACGTTGACGCTCAACAACGGAACGACCAACCTGACCGCAGCCATTCACGGCGAGAGGAGAGACGAGCAGAATGGGTTCAACCAGGCGCAGTCCGAAAACCGATCTTGGGCGCTGAACGGGAGTGTGCAAACCAAGGACCGCGGTTATGCCGGCAATGGAGCGAACGAAAATCGGCTCTTCCTCAACGACAACGTGGTCCTCTCCACGGACGCCGAAGCCGCCTTGCAGAAGGGCGTTCAGCTCGGTGACTTGCCCTTGCAGCAGCCTGACACCGCTGTCGGCGATGCGGCCGGGCCTGACAAATTCAGAACGTCCGATTCCCAGGCCGGAAGACAGCCCAACTCACCGCCTGGCGCGGACGCGCTGCCAAAAGCCAGGCCCGAGGCGCTCGCTGCCGGAGCGGAAGCGCGCAGCCGCGACGGCAATTTCGCGGACCAGCTTTCGCCGCGAGCCGCTCCGCAACCGCAAATCTTCAGCGCCGCGCGCGGCAATCGCGCCGCCATCGACGAAAGCACCGTGCAAAACCCGACGCCCGCGCTCAGCCAGACGATATCGACGGCGCCAGTCCCGGACGCCGCGAGTCAGCTCTCGCCGAATCGTTTTCTCGAAAAATCCAGTGCTCCAAAACCCGCCCTTGCTCCCGCCGCACCCACCTCGGAGCAAGCAAACCTGCCAAACCTCTTCTCGGCTGGGAAACCGGCCGAAGTCCCCGCTGGCGCGCTGCGCACACAAGAGGAATCTTTGGAACGCGCCCGGAAGGTGGAGCGCCAGAGCGCCGACGCCAAAAAGCCCGCCGCCGATTTGGATGGCATGGCCGCCCTTGCCTCCAAAGGAGAAGCCGCCCCGACGGTCCCCGCCGCGCCCAAGCCGCGCCTGGATCGGCGCATTACCCTCGCTGTCGATTTCCCGACCGAAGGCGAGCCGATCCACTTCAAGAAAGTCAAAGGCGCCGCCCGCGTGGAACTCACGCTTGCGCCCACCGAGAGCCTCGCCCGCGTTCAGCACACCCTCCTCTTCGCCCTGCTCGCGGCCGCCCTGCTATGGTGCCGCCGCCGGTTTTCCTCGAGAGCCGCTTCACCTTCGCCAGCCTGAGGGACTGGGGAAACGATCCCGATCACCAATCGCTGCGCTGAAGCTTCCACCGCCCAATCAGGTAATAGCCAGCCATCCACCCGCCAGAGGCCAGCGCGAGCCAGCTCGCTGAAGGACCCGCCGCCGCTTTGATCTGTTGCTGAAGTTGTTCCTTGATCGGTTCGGCAAAAGGAAAGCCGAGCAAATTGGCGCTGCATTGCAACGGGAGGTAATCACCGAGCGCATGCCCAGCGTAGTGCGTCACCACCTTCGCCAAAACAAACTCGATGATATAGCTGAAGCTCACAAAAAGGATGATCGTCACCGCTGCGCGCTTAAGAAAAAACGAAAGCGTCATGGCAAACGCCGTGTAGTTAAGGACCAGGAGGAAGATCCAGCCCAGCCGCTCCACATGCTGGCCAGCCGCCATGAAATTCCTGCTGTAAGCAAAGCCGAAGCTCAAGCCCAACATCCCGCAGAGCAGCGTAATGAACGCCGCCACCCCAAGGCACAGCAGCCATTTGGCGTGGAGGTAGTCACTCCGGCTCCAGCCATCGATCACATTCTGCCGGTGCGTGCGAAACTGGTATTCATTGGTCGTGGAAATGATGATGGCCACAGGAATGATTCCGCCCAGCAACCGCACCAGAAAGCCGACGTTATCCCAAACTTCGGGGAAGGCATAGTTGCCGAAGAAGAGGTGCAGGTTCACATCCGTTTGAATGAAGAACCGGTGACTCACCAGAAAGTTTGTCAGGAAGAAGAGCCCAATGAAGAGCGCCATCAGAAACCAGAAGGTCCGGTAGCGGCGAATCTTCAGCCATTCAATAGCGAGCAAGGCAAACATAAGCAGCGAAAGGCTTCTCGAAGCTAACCCGTGATCTCGATGAACTTACTCTCGAGGCTGCGCTGATGCACCGCCAGATGCGCCAGAATCACCCCGTGTTGAAAGCAATGCTGGTTCACGCCCGCGGGATCCACCAGGTCCGCGAAGAACTGCCAGTGCCCTTCGACTTCACGCAGTTGCCGCACGCCGGGGTAGCTTTCCAGCGCCTGTCGCAAAGCCGCCATGTCGTGCGCGCGCGCGACGATTGTATCTTCGCTGCGCAAGACATCACCCACCGGTCCGGTCACCAGGACGGCGCCCTGCTTGAGGATCGCCACGTGCGTACAAACTTTCTCGACCTCATCGAGCAGGTGGCTCGCCAGCACTACCGTGATTCCCAAGCCGCGCAGGCCGCGAATCAGTTCCCGCACCCCGGCGATGCCTGCCGCGTCGAGCCCGTTGGTCGGCTCATCAAGGACGAGCACCTTGGGTTGGCCGAGCAGCGCCGCGGCCAGCGCGAGACGCTGCTTCATGCCGAGAGAGTAGGTGCTGAACGCGCTCGTGCGCCGCGCCACGAGGCCGGTGAGCTCCAGCACGCGCGTTACGTCATCACGCCCGCGCCGCTTCACCGCCGCGCTGATCGCAAGATTCTCGTCCGCGTCGAGATAAGGATAAAAGTTGGGCGTTTCCAGCAGCGCCCCGATCTCGCGGCGCGCCTCCGCAGGCGGGCGTCCACCAAACCAGGAGTAACTCCCGCTATCCGCCCGAAGCACGTCGAGCACAATTCCGAGCAGCGTCGTTTTGCCGCTGCCGTTCGGGCCGAGCACGCCGAAGACGCTCCCCTCCGGCACGTCAAACGAGACGCCCTTGAGCGCCTGCAAGCGCCCATAGCTCTTTTGAATTTCGTGAAGGGAAAGAACGGACACTTTGGGATGGGCAGGCGAGGGGCGAAGGGTGCGGGCGGCATGAGCGGCAGGCAAGCCGCCTTCTCTTGCACCGTCGTTTGAAACAACGACGCCTGCGAAAAGGCGATCTCTTCGCAGGCGTCCTGTCGAGCGCCGCGTGGCAGCGCCGGAGCTGATTTCTACCGGCTAGCGAGAATCACGGTCGTAGGAATTGACAACGCTGAAGTCACGGCTGCTGGAGTGCGTCGGTTCGCGGTCCACCGAGCGGGTGTGGTAGCGGTGGATTTCCACATCGTGCTCGGTCGTGGTGCAAGCTGGCAGAACAATGGCGGCGGCTGCGAGGAGCAGCAGGCAGAAACGCGTGGCGAGTTGGTTTTTCATGGAGGGTATGGGAGTTATTGGCTGGAGCTTTCCGCGTGGAATTCCGAAGGCCCATTGTGATCCTGAATGTGCTGCGAGGCGCCCGGCAGCGTGCGGGTCGAGCCTTCTTCGCGATCATGATGAACCGTCCGATAGTGGTCGTGCGTGTGGTAAACGTACTCGTCGCGCTGGCAGCCGAGGAGCGCCAGACCCGAGCCGGCTAGAAGAAGAGGAAGCAGGGTTTTCATAGGGAGAATGGTGAGGTTTCGGTCTTACTTGCCCTCGCGCACGGCGTCAACGCCAGGCTTTGTTGCGCTGTTATCGATGTGCTGCGAGGCGCCGGGCGCCGTGGTTGCCCCCTGGTCAAAACCGGCATTCACCGTCCCGCGTCGCCCGACCAGCGCGCACCAGCCGCAGCGGCTGGTCACCCGCGCGAAAGAGACCACGATCGTCACGTTGCCGTTGTAATCCGAACGCCAGCGCACGCCCGCCAGGCCGTTGTCTTTGCGTCGCGTGTCCTTAACGATGGTATTGCCGGTCTCCTCCGCCTCGACAAAAATATCAACGTCCTGGCAATAGCGATCGCCCGCCACGATGAAGGTGTAATCGAGCCCGCGGCTGACCGGAACCTCAAAGTCCAGCGTCACCCCGAACCCGCCGTGGCCTTCTTTCGAGGGCGACATGTAGTAGCCCATCGCCGAGTACTTGGCGGCGGCGGCAAAGGCGCGATCCGCGGCTTCCGCAGGATCAGCCTGCGCTGGCGTGATGGCGAACAGGAGCGTCCCAGCGGCCACAGCCGCGAGGATGAGAGAGCGAGGAAGGGTGAAACTTTTCATGGCTGGCGTTTCTGAGGTTTGGGTTGATGCGATGGGCCGGGTGCGGGCGCGGGATTGCGCGAGGCTCAGTCCTTCGGCAGCAGACGCGTTTGTGAACACAGTTCCGGCAAGTTGCAAGCGCCGAATAAGGTGCTCAACCTTGCTGGCGGCCCAAGCCGAGTGACGCCGTCGGGACTGGCGGCTTCACCGGCGCCCGCGGCTCGGTGGCTTCCTCCGGCGCGGCAGCGGGCGGATGAAGCAGCTTTTCAATCGCCGCGGCCGCTTCGTGCTCGCCCTCTTCACTATAGCCGCTTTTCACCCAAGCCACCTTGCCGTTCGGTCCAATAATCACCGTGTACGGGATTCCCTCGACTCCATACTTCTGGCCGACTGCCCCGCCCGCATCAAGTGCCACTCCGAAGTTCCAGCCACGCGCTTCCATGAATTCCTTCACGTGATCCGCGGGCTCGGATTGGTTGACGCCGACAAACCGCACCCGATCCGCGGGAAAGGCCGCCACGGCCGCCGTTAGTCCGGGCAGCGACTTGATACAGGGTCCGCACCACGTCGCCCAAAAATCGAGCACGATGATCTTCCCCTTTTGCTGCGCCAGGTCGAAATCGCCGCCGCCGAGAAGTGGGAGCTTGAAAGGCTTGGCGTCCTGGCCCAGCAGCGCGGAAGCTTCGCCGCCCGGCTCCGGAATGACCGGCTCGGGCGCATACACCAGCCGCCACTCCGAAAGCGATTTCATGGCGGGGGTCGGCTCGGGCGCGGAGGTCCGAATCGTCAGCACCTCGCTCATCGGGATACGGCACTTGCCGTAGAGCGGGTGATGGCCCACGACGGCATCTTTATCGAAGCGATCCACCGCCAGGCCAAGTCGAGCACCACTCGTCAGGAGCAGCCAATGCGTCGGAGAACCAAGGCTGCCGCCATATTCCGCCGCGAGCAGCGCGAGGAGCTTATCGTGGTTCGCGGCATTGTTGGTCATCAAGAGTTGCTGCGCCGCCGGCTGCCAGAGGACCGACGCGCCTTTGCCAAAGGTGAGCCCTTTGCTCGCGAGCAACTCCTGCACCGGCGGCTTGGCAGGCAGCGCGCCCGCCTTCACCCAGTAGGTCTTCGCCACCAGATTGCCGCCGGTCGAGGCTCCTGGCTCCAGCACGACCGTGTCGCTTCCCTCCATGCGATAGCGAAAGCCAAACAGCCCGCAAATTTGGTCCAGCGCCTCACCGATCGTTTGTCCGCCGAAATCCATCGAAACGCGCCGGCTGTCATCCTTCGGATAGACGAACTTCAGTTCCGGCGCTTCCGCCTGCAGGATTTGCACCAGGCTCGTCAGCGCGCCGCCGCGGTATCGGGTGCGGCGCTGAATCTTGTGATCGAGCCACGCCGCCGCCGCCGCCACCGGGACGGCCGCCGCGGTTTCGTCCGGCTTCTTCAGCCAAATGACCGCCTTGATCCGATCGAGCGGCACCTTGAGACTTTCGAGCCCCGAGCGAAAACCAAGATGCGTTGAGGTGACCGCTTCCACTTCGCCCCGGAGCACGTCGCCATTGGCCGCGAGCAGCGCCTGGCGGGGTGGATCATCCTTGCGAAAGCGGGGAATGGTCAGCGCCTGGAGCTTGGTCTCCTTGTTCACCTCCGGCAGCCACGCGCGGCCCGGCACCGCGCGCGCGGAGAAGCCAGAGAGCGAGATGGGACTGACCGAGTTGCCCCACATCCCGGCGGGCTCGATGAGCAAGCCGGACCCCATCCGCTTCGACTGCTCGATGTTGAATTTCTGCGAAAGGATTTCGTTGAAATACAGTTCCACCTGCTTCTCCGCGATAACGAGGCGCACATTCACGGGCCCGGCAGGGAGTTTTGTTTGCACTTGGTTGAGAAACTGGCCCTCCGTCGTCTCCAGGCCGGAACTCACGCGGTCGCCCCAATGCACGATGACCAGACTGGTCGCCTGGGCCGGATCGACTCCGGCGCAAAACAGGCGGAGGCGAACGGTCGAAAAGTTATCCGAGTCGGCTATAAATTTAATCTCGTTGCCGAGCATCGCCGAAGGGTGGCCGTACACCGTGTCTGGCTGCATGTTCAGCTTGCCGTCGGCGACCTTCACCGAATGGGCGTCGCCCTTGAGAATGCGCCAGCCCTCCGCATTGAAGCTCTCCAGGTTGCGCTGCGGGACCGCCTCGAATTGAATCCCATCCAGCCCCGCCGCGTCCAGCTTGGTCCCTTCCATGAGCGGCGACTCCAGTTCCACCGAGTTGTGGTCGAGCGAACGGAGGCGCCCCGGCAGCACATCGCCCGAACTCGTATAAAAGAGCGTCGGCGCGCCCGTCGCTTTCGGGTCCGGCAGAAAGGCGCGCGTAATGCGGTTGGGCGTCTTGCGCGTTGGCGTGGCCGGTGAGACACCGCCGACGGGGAGCCAGCGCGGCCACGCATCTCCACCGCCCGAAAGGCTGCCGTGCAAGGTCGTGTTTTGGATCGTTATTTCGTCCAGCTCCACCAGTCCCTTCTCGGGCGGAGCGCCCTTCGGCAAGGGCCAATCCAAATCCATCCGGCGCAAGCCCTCCACGCGCGTCTCCAGCGGCGCCTCGCCAAAGCTCGCGGCCAGCGTGGCCCGCCCGCCTTGCCAGCCCGCCAATTTGCCCGCCAGCAGGGTGCCATCGGCAAAATCGAGCGTCACTTCGTGAGCCGCCGGTTTTGGCGCATCTGCCGAAAAGACGAGCGCATCCACTTCCTTCAGCGCGAGGCTCTGCTCCGGTTCGGACCCGTGCGCTCCGATCGTGAGCACCTCATCCGCCAGCGTGGCCATCCCACCGCTGACAATGCCTCCACCAGCCAAATCCACCCGCGGCTGCCGCGGATCAACCCGCGCCGGCGGCTGCCCGTTCCAAGTCCGCACGCGCAGAAACTCGAGCGCCAGATCGCGCCCTTTGTTGTGCAACAGCAGCCCGCCTTTTTCGCCTGGGTCGGCGGCTGCCTCAGGCACGGCCCATTCCGTCAGCAGCGTTCCATCGGGTGCGAAGACGGAGCATTGGCGGCTCTGGCGATTCCAGCAGAGGCGCAGGGCCACCTCGCGCTCCGTCTCCGCCAGCGTGCGGATCAGCTTAAAGTCGTCCGCAGCCACCAGCACCAACTGATCGCCCCAAGTCTCCACACTGAGCCGGCTCTTCGTGTCCCCATTCAAGACGAACCGGAAATCGGGCGGTGTCGCTGTCTTCCCCGCTGCCGCCTTCAAATCCTCCGCGCGCACCCGAAGCGAGGTGGACCGCCCGGTGCTGACGCGAAACTCCACATCCACCGAGGAAGGAAGCGTCGCCTTGTACTGGGCGAGCGTATTCCAATAAGGGAGCCCCAGCACGCCGCCCGGACCCGTCGCCAGGAGCGGCACCACGCCCGCTTTTCTCTCCTGACCGCCGTTGTCTCCCGACGACCAGAGTTTCCAACCCGCGTCGCCCGTCGGCCCGGTTGCCTGAAGATTGGGCCCCTTCACCCGCCGGATCGCGAGCACCTCCGAGCGCTTGAGCGACGCATCCCCATGGCGCGTGCTGTGGATGGCCACCGCCGAGTCTGTGATAGATACCAACTGCCCGAATAAGTGGCAGCCGTTGCGGAGCACGATTGAAAAAAGATCAGGATTCGCCGCGGCGGGCAGCGACTGCTCGATCCGCTCCAAGGCGGTCCAGCGCAAGACCAGCGGATCATCGAAGAGCGGTGTTTTCCATTGCATCTGCTCTGGGGAAGCCTCGATCAATTCGCCCGGCACCGTCTCCCCATTCCGCCACCGGAGCTTCATGCCGGAACTGGTTCCTGACGTTGGCGAATCCGCCGCGAAAGCCGTCGCGGCCATCAGCAGGCAGAGCAAAAGAGCCGGGAATTTCATCGTTCGTAGATCGGGAGAAAACGGTAGTTGAGCGCCAGCGCCAGGAGCGACATGCCGGTATTATAAGGGCTGCCACCAAACGCGCCATCGTCGCGCTGCATTTCCCGCAGTTCACGAACCTTGGCTGCATTCCACTTTTGCCACGCCGCCGGGTCGCCCTGAAAAAGCGCCTGTGCCATGTAGTAGCGGAAGTACTCCGCGTACGTGCCCGCTTCCCGATGCTCCAGGTTGTCGAGCAACCGCTGTAGCGTCGCCTTGTACTGCTCGGCTTCTTTGGTCTTGGAAATTGCGGCCACCAGCGTCGCGACCGCCGTCAAATTCATCGAGCCGCCCATCCCGCCGAAGCCGCCCGAGTACGCCACCCCGCCATCTTTCCCGGTCGAACGCCGCATGTATTCGAGCGCCGCGTTCACCACCTCATCCGAGACCTCCAACCCGGCGTTGCGGCAGGCAAAAAGCCCCATCAGGACGGCGCCCGTCACTGAGGTGTCGGCGTCACTCGCATCCGGCGAATACCGCCACCCGCCCCAGCGATTCTTCTTCTGGGCGGCGGCCGCGCAGCCGATTCCGAGCTTGAGCGCCTCCGCGATGGAGCGGATCGGCTTCTCCCCTTCCCAGAGCAGCTTCTCATCCACCGCGCCATACGCCTCGGCCAGCGAAAGCATCGCGAATCCATGATGATACATGCTGCTCGGAAAGTACCCGGTCTTCTCCTCCTGCCGCTTGAGCAGCCCACGGAGGGCTCGCCGCACCACCGCCGCATGCCGGCCATAATTTGGATCTTCACCGCTCGCGAGGAAAGCCATCAGGCAGATGCCATCCACGCCGCACCCTTCGTTGCTGTCTTTCCACGAGCCATCGGGCGTCTGGGCGCTGGTCAACCAGGTCAGGCCACGCTCGTAGATGGTATCCACCTCTGGCGGAATCTGCCCGCCGAAGCGCAAAGTAGCATCCTGTGCCCACAAAGCCGCAGCGCCGGGCAGCAAAATGGCCCACACCAACCAGCAGCGAACGCGAAGAGGGAGAGAAGAGGGCATTGAGCGGGTTTGCACGTGGGGGGCGCGCCATTGGTCTGGCTTGTCCTGGAGAGTCGTCCAAAAGCGCCCCGCCTTCGAGCACTCTTTCGTGCCACCCAGCAGCATCGCCAAACCTCGCAGCAGCCCAGCGCCTTTCATTCAGCGCGCCCGCAAGAGCGGCTCCTTTTTGGCACGCACCAACTGCCAGAACGACCGCGCCGTACTGTACTCGTCGGAACTTGACCAGCGCCGCCATTGCTCCGGCCCGAGCAACGCCGCCAGCTCCGCGTCCGGCACTTCCGCCAGTGGAATGAACTTCGCCTCATCCTCCAAAAACCATGGCGCATCCGGTTCGTTCCCCCTGTTGCGCAACATGCGCCCGCCATCCTCGCGCAAGATCCCAGTGACGCGAGTCTCGAGCTTTGCCCACTGCTCTGCCGTGATGGAATAACGCCAATCAAACGACGCCACCACTGAGGCCGCCATCGCCTGCTCTCGAAACGCCTTCCGCTCCTCGATCGTTCGTTGCCAGAGCGCGCGCTGCTCCGCGTTGAGCGCCGTCGCGACAGCCTTCTTCCAAATCCCCTGCTCAGCCGGCGCGCCGCGGCTCAGGGTCTCCCACGTGTAGCGACCAAAGCCGGTCAGCCGCTGCTGAAACGTCGTCCCATTGGCATTGGCAAAATTGCCATGCACGAACTCGTCGATCTGTGCGCGGCCTTGCGCCAGGCTGCGCTCCGCCGCCCCTTCCGCCGCCGTTCGCAAATGCTCCGCCGCTGGCGGCCCGAGTCCAACCGCCCGCACGGCGTCTTCCGCCTGGAGGTTGATCGACCGCCAGACACGCCGCCGCTCTTCCGCGCTCCGCTCCAGCAAAAAATCCGCGACGCGCCGCTCGGTCTCCTCAGGGTCGTGCGGCTCCGTTCCCTCAGTTTCGGCGGGCTTCGCCTCCCCACCCTCGGCCTTCGCCAGCAGCCCCATCTCCTGCCAATGCGCCCACTGGTCGGCATCCAGCACGCGACGCACCTCCTCCTCCGGTGCTCTCAAGGCCGTTTGCACGAAGAGTGGCGCGGGCGGCACATCGCTGGTGTCCGGCTCGCGCGCGGGGAAAAACTCCGGCGTCTGACTCACCAATCGCTCCATCATCGGCAGCAATTCAGTGCGTTGCGCCGCAGAGAGCGCCATCCGCTCATCCAGGAAAATAACGATCACCTTCGCCAGCGCCTCCGTGCGCCGCTGCTGCCGCTGCACCGCAGCGACGTGAAGCTGCTGGACCTCCTCGGGCGTGAGAAACTGCGCCACTCCCTCGCGCCACGCTGCCAGTCTGCCAATCTCGCTTTGCGCCCCCGTCTCCATGAAAATCCGGCCCTGCTCGGAGATCGTCCGCCGCTGCGTTTCCTCGGCTCCCAGCAAATACTGCCGCGCCTGCTCGCGCCACTCAGCGACGCCGCGATCCGTCGCGAGCTTCGCGAGTTGATCAAGATGCGCCAGCCGCTCGGGCGAAAGCGGCAGGCTCTGCCGAATCTCCGCCGCGCTGCTCTCGATCAGCTTCTCGCCCTGTTCCCGCACGCCATCCTCCTGCGTGCCCAGAATCTGCTCGATTTCCTGCGCCAGCCCCGTGATCCGCTGCGCTTCCGACTTGCCCCAGGCGGCGGCTTGGGCAGGCGTCAAAATCTGCCGCAACCCCGCCAGCCAAACCGGGTGATGAAACGGCTCCGGCACTCCGCGGATCGGCTCCGCCACATCCGAGTCGGAGACCGACGCCGTGGCAAAGGAATCGGCCATCTCCTTGGGATCCTTCTCCGCCAGCGCGCGCCCCGCCTCGCGAATTTCGCGGCTCCAAGCGGGCAGGCTTTCGTTCACGGCCTGGCGCGCCAGCTCCGCGAGCTTCTTCCGGCTCGTCTCGTCCAACGCGCTCACGCGGGCGATGGCCTTGATCTCCTCCTCCATCCGCTTCGTCCAAGCCTCGCGCTTCACGGTGGTGACATTGTCCACGTAGGCGCCGATGATCTTCTCCACCTCAGGCGCGAGGGGAAACTTCGGAGCCGACTCCCACAGCTCCGCCAACGGCCCGATGCTCATCGCGTTGCTGTTCTTCGCGCCACCTCCGCCGCCGACCCATCGCGCTCTCCCCAAAACCCGTGCACGAGGCCCAACGCCAGCAACGCCCGGCAGACGAGTGGAGCGCTTCTCTTCATCAGTGGCGCTTCACGCGCTGATCGTGCATCTGCTGGATATTCGACCAATAGGAATGGGTGCTCGAAAACTCATTGGACGACGCCCATTTGTCCCACTGCTCCTTTCTGATTCTCTTCTGAAATTTCGCATCCGGAATGCCGGCCAGCGGCAGAAATTTCGTATAGCTTTGCAGAAACCACTGCGCCCCTTCCGAGAAGGTGAAAAAGTTGCCAATCTCTGGAAGGTATTCCGTGGATGTTCTTGTCGATCAGCGGCCGCAGTTTCGCCCGTTGTTCCGGCGTCAACGAGAATTTCCAGTCAAACTCCGCCAGCACCGTGTCCGTGATCGTCGGGCCCTCGGTAAGGCGGCTCGTTCATCCACCGCTTTTTTCCAAGCCGCCCGCTGCTCGTCGTTCAACTCCTTCTGCACCACTTTTTTCCAGACGGGCTGCTGCGCGGGCGTGGTCTCTCCATCGCGCTGGAAATTGTAATCCTCCATGCCGGCCAGCCGCTGCTGGATGTTGCTTCCCGTTCACGTCGCCGAGGTTACTGTGCACGTACTGGTCGATTTGCGTCCGCCAGGCTACCAGCAAACCCTCCGTCGCCCCTTCCGCCGCGGTCTGCAAGCCGGCGGGCCCCCTCCGGCGCGAGACCAGTGACCCGCACCGCATCCTCCGCTTGCAGCGTGATGACTCGCGAGGACTTTTTGCCGCTCGCGCACGCTCTTGGCCGAAAAGGAACTCTGAGACCCCGCGCTCGATCTCCTCGGGTTCACCTGGTTTACTGGAACGCTTTCGCCCGGCCGTGGTCTTGCTTTCCTCGGCCTCGGCTGGCTTCTCTTTCACCGTCTCCTGCCAATGCGCCCATTGCATCGGATCCAAAATGGCGCGCACTTCCTCCTCCGGCGCCTTCGCCTGCCGCTTGAAACAAAAGCGGCGCCTGCACGTTGTCGTCGTATTCCCCGATTTCTCTCGGAAAAGCTGCGTAATCCCTTTCACCGAGCCGCTCCGCGAGGGGCTGTAGTTGCTCACGCTGCCGCGCCGTGAGCGCCAGCCCGTTCGTCCAGGGTAAAGATCATGACCTGCGCCATCGTCCGCAGCCGCAAAGCCCGATGCTCAGCCTTGCCTCCTGCCAGCGTTTCGTCTCCTCCGGCGAAAGAAAATGCGCCAGCCCATCCTTCCAAACCGCCTGCTGCTCCGGCCCGTCCTTCCCGTCAACATCCATGAACACGCGACCCTGCCGCAGCATGAGATTGCGCTGGCTCTCCTTGGCATTCGCTAAAAACTTCTTGGCCTCCTGGCGCCACTTTTCGACGCTCTGATCGACCGCCGCCTTCACCAGCGCATCAAGTTTTTCGGCGCGCTCCTTCGGCAGGGAGAGGTTTTGCTTAATGTCCGCAGCCGTCGCTTCCACGGCCTTGCTCTGCTGGTCGCGGACGTTCTCCTCCATCGGCGCCAGCATCTTGGTGATCTCCGCCTCGAGTCCGGCTTTCCGCCCCATGTCCACCTTGGCCCAGGCCTCCGCCTGCGCAGGTGAGAGCACCTTCTTCAAACCAGCCAGCCACAGTGGCTGATCAGAAGGCTCCACGGTGCCGGGAATTGGATCATGTCCAAATCGTCGGAACCGGGGAGCGGCATGTTGAAAAACTTCGCAAACTGCGCCGGCATTTGTGCGGCCTGCTGCGCGCATCATGCCGCTGAGTTTTCCGACCCAGCCCGTCAGACTGGCGCTGATCGCGTCGCGGCGCTCACCCGCAGCGCCTGCTGCCCTGCCTCGTCCAGCGCCGTCACCTTCGCCATTCCTTGATCTGCTCGTCCATCCGCTTGGCCCAGCTCTTGCGCTTCACCTCCTTCAGCTTGTCCATGAACGCGCCGAATTTTTTCTCCAAGTCAGCCGGAAGCTTGATCTCAGTCTTCTCCTCCGCAGCCGTTCCTTCCTCTGGCGTCACCGTCTTGGTCACCGTCGTCCCATGCGCGTCGGACACAATCACCACCATCCTCCGCCCGCGCGATGACCTGCAGCAGCACCAGCGCCAGCGCCAGCAGCGCCGCGCGGCGCGCTCGCTTCCCGCCGTCCGTGTGTCGCTGCCGGCTCATTTCGCCACCGCGCCGCCTTCGAGCAGATTGAAGTACGACTCCAGCCCGGCCTTGAACTCCTCTGGAAACTCCTTGCCCGCGCGCCCCGTCGCCTGCCCCACCGGGCGCGTGCGCCACCGCGCTCTTCGCATTCGAGCCGGGCCCGAGCTCCGCCAGCGCCGCCGACGACGCCGTCGCCGCCGTGCCGCCGCCGCCCGGGATTCGACCCGCCGCCTCCGCCGCCCTTCGGGCTCTGGCGCTTCGCTTGCAGCAGCAGCTCGATCGCTTCCGTCTCCGCGGCGATCGCCTTCGGGCCGGTGTCCGGCGTGAGCAGGATGTCCTCGGCTTCCTCCATCACGCCCACCACGGCGTTCAGCAGCTTCAGCTCCTTGCCAAATTTCTGCGCACCCTCGGGCAGCGCCAGCAATGTCGTCGATCGCGCCCTGCGTGTGCTGCGCCGATTCGCCCGCTTGTTTCTCCCCGAGCTGCACGCGCCTCGGACTGGAATTTCTCCTCATCGAGCGCCGCCCGCGCGTTCTCCGTCTCGCGCGTTTCGTCGCGCAGCTTCATCTCGTCGCGCAAGCGCCTGCATCACCTTCAGCACGATCTCCGGCGGCAGGCTGTCGCCGCTGCAATTGGAGCACGATTTGCAATTGCTCGCCGCCACCAGCTCCTCCGCCCAGCGATCCATCGTATCGGCCCAATACTCCGAGCCCATCATCGACTGGCCGGTCGAGATTCACCAGCAGCCTGCTCGCCGTCGTGCTCCAGCGCGCGGACGATCTCCGTGCTTCTTCATGTCGTCGAGGATCGTCTTGAAGCGGCGTCCTGCTTCCGCTGGAAATAGGCGTCCAGATCGCTCTGGATCACCCGCACGACCTCGCTCTGCTCCTTCGCGCCCTTGGCGATCGGCACCGCCGCCTGCGGCGGATCGTGCTCGATGCCAAAGGCGTCGAGCGTCTTCTGGTTGATGTTCTGCGCGATCGTCATCTGCTGGCGCGAGGCCGCCTTGAAGCGCTTCACAAAGTGCTCGCCTCCAGGCTGGCGAGGATTTCGCTGAGCTGATCGGAAACTTTCGCAAACTCCGCCAGCAAGATCCTTCTGCTCCTTCAGCGCGTCGTCCAGTTTGCCCTGCGCGGGCGACTCCGCGCGGCGGCGGCGCGGCTCGTCGTCCTTCTTCTTGTCGGGCGCGGCGGCGAGCGTGTTGCCCGGCAGGCCGCAGCTTGCCGCGCGCCGGGCGGCTTCGGCGCGGCGTTCGGGATCGGCCGGCTTCGGCTCGGTTTGGCTGCAAGAACCGCTGTCGCGATGGCGCAATGCTCGGCGCCGGCGGCTTCGGCGCGGCATTCGGATCGATCGGAGGGCGGCTTCGGCGCGCTCGGCGGCTGCTCGCCTTGGGCCAGCGACGGCGCGCTCTTCGCTATCGCTCGGGCTTGCTCCGACTGCGGATTCTCGCCGGTCGGCGGCTTCGGCGTCTGTGCGGCGGCCTGCTCGCCGGCTTGCGCTCCGTCCGGGTTTCGGCGGCGTCTGGCCGACCGCTGGATTGGCTTGCCGCCGGCTTCCCGCATCTGCCGCCTCGGCGCGCCTGCGGTTTGCTTCAGCAGATCGGACACGCTCGGCATCCGGTTCGCCGCGATGTCTTTCAGCGACTTCAGCATCGTCGCCCACGATTCCAGCCGCTTCGCGTCGAATTCGTCGTTCTTCGTCGCCTGCTCCACCAGCGACTTGCCCGCATTCGTTAGCCCATCCAGCCGCGCCGCTTTCGCGTTCTCCGCGTTGGCCTGCTGCGCGACCCGCCGCCGGTTCTCCGGCCGGTCCAGTTCCTCCGCGCTCAGCGCGCGCAGCTCCTTGTTCGACTGGTGCAGCTGCTGCTCGCGCTCGTAACTCTCCTGCGCCACCTCCAGCCATTTGCCAAATTGCTCGGTGAGCCAGAGCGCGTGATCCGTCTTGTTCAGCACGTGCAGCACGAACGACGCCGAGTGCGACCGCGTCCGGCCCGGCAGGTAATCTTCCGCCCACGCGCGCACCTCCAGCGTCTGCGGCGCCACGCCTTCGCGCGTCGCGCAAAAGGTCGCCCGCGCCTGCAGCTCGCGCTTCTCCGTTCGCTCCGCCCGCCGCGACCTTTTCGCCGTGCATCGGCGTCTTCCCGTCCGCCTGCATGTTCGAGCCGACCCACTCCAGGCCCACGCGCTTGATGCCGAAATCGTCCGCCGCCTTCAGGTCGAAGGTCACCACCTCGGAGTCGAGCACCACCTGCTCCAGCGCTTCGCGCCGCGCCACGATCGTCGGCGCCTCGTCCTCCACCGCGCGGACTTTCAGCACCAGCGGATCGCGCGGCGTGAGCCCGTCGCGATCCTTCCAGGTGAACTTGCCGCTCCGCATCCGCCGTGACCGGCAGGTAATCCGTGAGGATCGTCTCGCCCTCCACGGTCTGCGGCTGCGCCATCGAGCTCGGCGCGTCGGCCAGTTCGCGGCTCGCCTTCGCCTCGAAGGCCGCCTCCGCCCCTTTCACCACGCTCACCGAGCCGCTGTGCACTTGCGATGCGCGGCTCCGTCTTGTAACCGAGATACGCCGGCAGCCGGAGCCGCACCGCCAGCTCGCCCAACTCCGGCCGAGGGCGCGGCTGCGAGCTGCATCGTCTTGCGCACATCGCCCACGCGAGAGCCAGCGCCGCATCCTGCTTTTGCGGCGGAAAAGCGAGCGGGTACTCCGCCGTCGTCGAGCGCGCTGGCCACCTCCGGCTGATCCGCGATGCGCCCCGTCCCCTCGCTCCGGCGACCAGCGCGTCTCCGGCGCCAAGCTGCAGCGGCAGCGGGAAAGGCTCCGCATACGGCACCACCAGCGTCTCCGGCAGCGGCTCGACGCGCGCAAAAGTGTAGCGCTCCACACGCGCGCCACGGCATGCAATCCAGCGCGCAAGCGCATTGCGCGCCGCGTCATTCACCAGCACCAGCGCGGCGATCGCCAGCGCCAGCGCTGCCGCCCGCCGCCCAGCCCCACTGCCGATGCCGCGCATGCGGCACCGCATGCGGAAATCCTGGTCCTTCACCGCCTCCGCCGCCTGCGCCATCGCCGCCTGCACCAGCCGCTCGCTCCGCCCCGCCGCGCCGACTCGATGCCGCGCCAGCTCCACGATGCCGAGCAATTGATCGCCCAGCCGCGGAAACGTCTGCCGCAAAAGTCGCGCCGCGTCTTCCAGCCGGCGCTGCCGCCAGACCCAGCGATGCCACTTCAGCGGCAAGGCAAGCCCAGCCCGAGACCGTGCCGCGCCGCCAGGATCAAGCGCGCCGCGCAACCAGCGCCGGCGTCTCGCACAGCCGATCGAGCACGAAGACCGCCAGATACGAGAGCGTCAATGCCGAAGAGCGCGCCGAGCACACCCTCCGCCAGTTTCACCACCCAGACCCGGCGGCGGAAATCGGCCAAGCTTCGTCTCGAGGATCGGCGGCAGCGGAGTTTGCATAAGAACAGGCGTGCGAATCGGAAAACACGCCAGCGGCTCAGAGGAACCGGATCAGCGCGTGCACACCTTAGGCATAAACCGCGTATTGCGCAGCAAAAACTCGGAGGCAAATAGCCTCTTCTGCCCGCCCTTCCGCTTGCTTTCCAAAGTTTGCGTCAAGCGCGAAACGCGCCCCCTATGGAGCAGGCGCGGGTGCGGCGGGCGGAGTCGCGCCTGCCGCGGGTGCGGGCGCTGGAGCAGGTGCCGCTGGTGCATCACCCGTGGAGGCTGGCGTTGCCGGAGCAGGCGCATCACCCGTTGGTGCGGGCGCACTGTTCGGCGCGGGCTCGGGCGTTCCTGGAGCCGCAGGCGCGTCGGAGGGAGCGGGAGCCGCTCTCGCCGGAGCATCAGGAGTGGGCAGAGTCCCCGCAGGCGCGGGCGTCGCCAATGGCATCGGCGTCGCGGCAGGCGGCTTCGGCGCATTTTGCAGCCGCGCACTCACCCCGCCCTTTGAGGCAAAATTTCGCGAGTAGAGAAATGTCAGCATCAGCGTCAGCACAAAGAAAAGGCCGCCCAGCCAGCGTGTGATCTTCGCCAGCACATCCGTCGTCCGCGCGCCAAACATATTCTCTGTCACCCCTCCTCCAAACGCCGCGCCCAAACCCTCGTTCTTTGGACGCTGCATCAGCACGACCAGGATGATGAGGAGCGACACGATCACGTTGATCGCGAGCAGAAAGTTGATCAGAAATTGCATGTGGGGCGCGGAATATGGAGGAAGCGTGCCCTTCTGTAAAATGGAACGTTCCACTCTCTTCCACCCCGCGCCCGGCTTGCCGCCCTTCCGCCGCCGCCTCATCCTCGTCTCCCTCCGATGAACCTCCCTGTCTCCCCCCGGCTGGCTCTCGCCCTCCTCATCGCCGCCCTCGCGCAGGCGCAAACGCCGCCCCCGCCCGCCGCTGATCTCCCCGCGATCCTCGATTGCGCGACCTACACCACCGCTGGCGAATACCACCCCCTCGCGCACGCCAAAGCCCTCGCCCGCATCGAAATATCCGTGCAATCCGGCGAAGTGAAGCTGCGCCCCCAGCTCGCCCCCAAGCTCCCGCTCGCGCGCGAAAATCCGCCCGCCGTGCGCCGCGCCGCCCTCCGGCTCGCCGGCACTGCCCGGCTCCTCGCCCTCATCCCCGCCGCCTTACAGGCCACCGAAGAAACCGAGCCGCCCGAAGTGCGCACCGCCGCGATGGAAGCCCTCGGCAAACTTGGCGGGGATGAAGCCAAAGACCGCCTCGTCGCGCTGGCCGGCGAAGGCGAACCAGCCATGCGCACCGCCGCTGTCGTCGCCCTGACCGACATCGACCTCTCCGAGGCCGCCCGCCAAGCCTCCGGCAACCTGCTCGCCGCGGACGCCAACCCCAACGTCATCGCGACCCTGCTCCCCGCCTTTCTCGCCCATCGTGGCGGCAGCCCAGCTCTCGCCATCTCCCTTGCTGCGCAATCACCGCCCCCGCTGCCCAAGCTCGCCCAAGCGATGCTCGAGCAAATGCAAGCCCTTGACCGCCACGACCCGGAACTCACCGCCGCCCTCACCCGCTTCGCCAGCGCCGGCAAAGCAAGCGGCGCGGCCCAGTCGTCACCACCTGCTCCGCTCACGCCGTAGCGCCACCATCGAGCGCCAGCTTCGCCACACCGAGCCGCGCCTCTTCCTCTCCCGAGCCTTCCTGATCTCCGAATTCCTCACTCGCACTCTGCTTGCCGCCCCAGCCCTTCACCATTCCATTCCTGCCTTCCTGCCTTCCAAATTCCCACTGCCCAACCTCGCCTGCCAACAGCGCACCGACATGCCAGACCCAATCTCCGCTGAGCCCAACGTGCTCTTACCAGTTGAGCGCTACCACATCTTGCGCGAGCAGATTCAGCATGAAGACACCCTCACCACCCAGCGCCTCTCCTGGCTGCTGGCCGCCCAAGCTTTCCTTTTTACCGGCTATGCCATCGTCCTCAACGGCCCCGAACATGTGCAAAGCCCCTTTGTCGCCGCGCAACGCGGCTGGCTGCTCATGGCCATGCCAGGCCTTGGCCTCTCCTCAGCGCTCCTCATCTACCTCAGCATCATTGCCGGCGTCCGCGCCCTTACCAACATCCACCGACTCGCTCGTCCCTTCTGCGCCCATGATGCCGCCGGCGGCGGTTATCCGCCCATCCAGGGCAGCACCTTCACCCGCCTGACCGGCCTCGCCTCACCCCTCCTCGTCCCGCCGATCTTTGCCGGCGTCTGGCTTTGCCTGCTGCTCCGCGGCTGCTCCCGATAGCCTTTCCTGCGCGCCGTTACTCTCCCCTCTTCGGCCTATTCTCGCCTTTGCGGGACCTTTGGACTCCATACTCGACTCGGCGCTCATCGATCCGGGCCTCTTCCCGTTCCTTGCGTGTATTCGTGGACCCTGCGAAACCCTCACGACACTGGCGCCGCCTTCTTCTTCCGTGAAATTGGCGTCCCCGGCGTTGCCGATGGCGTCGGAACTGGCTTCGGCGGCGGTGTCGCTACCGGCTCCGGCGGCCCGCTCGGCAACACCTCCGCATCCTCCGTGTGCGCCGCCGGATTGCTCCCCACCGTCAAATCCACCCGCCCCGGCGCCACCTGCTGGTTAATCACCGGCACTGCCGGGATATCGCTATCGATGAAACTGCCCGCCAACGGCAGCGCATGCGGCGGCGCACTTTCCTTGGAAAACGCCCCCACCCGCAATCCCATCAGCGACGTCCCGTGCAAGTTGATCGTCCCAAATTCATCGCTCACATCGTATCCCGCCGCGATCAGCAAATCGCGCAACTGCTCCGCATAATCCTTCACCTCCGCATCCCCCTCGATGATCGTGATCCCCACCGGCCCCTTCGGCCGCGGCTCACTCGCCGTGAGAAAACGATGCCTTTGCGTCGCCGTGATCCGCCGATCCGTCGCATGCGCCACCGCACGCCGTGCCTGCTCCCGCGCCTCCCGCAACTCATCCCGCAGCGCCGCCAGCGCCGCCTCCGACTGCGCCAGCGCCCCCTGTGCCTCCCGCAACGCCCCCTCCTGCTGCGCATCCCCCGCCGCACCAACCGCTGCTCCCAACGCCGCAGTCCCCCCCGCCGGTGCCCCCCCCATCGTCCCCGCCCCCGCCTTCGCTGGAACCCCCTTCTCCACAGGCGCCACCAACGCCTGCACTGCCAGCCGCTCATGCAACCGCCAGGCCGCCAGCGCCGAAAGCCCTCCTAAAAACGGGAGCACAATCGAAAGAACGACAAGAAACTGATAAGTGGCCGGCAAGTGCTTTTGGGGCTAGGCCAACGAAGCTATCTTCCACCCAGCCACCTCGTCCAGCCCCGCCGCACCCGTTTCACACCTGACTCCGCTGCCCCCTTCTTCAACTGGGCCGCCACGCGCTGCCATTTTTTTAGAGCGTTACTTCCAGCGACTCGAGGGCGTGGAGGAAGGCGTGGCCGGTTTTGGCGGTGTGCAGCGCCTGCTCGACGGGTGGGTTGGTGAAAATGCGCATGAGAAGCCCAGCGATGCGGAGGTAGTCCGCCGCCATTTCCTGAGGGACCCCCAAGCAGAAGACGTAGCGCACCGGCCTGGCGCATTCGGCGAAGACCGTATCCACCCGCAACCGTGCGGCTGCGAGCACCATGCTGCTCAGAGCGCTCGTACGCGCGTGAACGATGCACATGCCGAAATCTGCATCATCCACCACGAGGCAGGGCGAGCGTTGCCGAAGCGCCTCGTGGAAAGTCTGCCACTCCAGAATCCGCTCGTCATCCCGGAGCAGAGCGGCCAGCTTCCGGCCTGCTTCTTCCGCCGTCTCCGCTGGGAGGCCGAGAACCACGTGCTCGGCGCGCAGGGTGTCTTCGAGATGAATCATGCGGAGGGGGGTTCAAACGAAACCGCCGTGCCGCTCCATTTCAGTTTTTGCCGCAAGACATCAAAGAAGGTCAAATCCGGCGGCATGGCGAGCGGCAATTGAAAGGGCGACTTGGTAATGCGTATGGTGTCGTTGCTCTCCACGCGGGCCACATTGCCGCCATCGAGCGTCAGGAAAACGGCGCCTTGGGTGCGCGCGGGCAGGATTTCGATGGTGTTGCCGTCACCCACGATCACGCTGCGATTGGTAAGCACGTGCGGGCAGATCGGCGTGACCACAAACACGCCCGAGTCTGGCGTGAGCACCGGTCCACCGGCGCTCAAGGAGTAAGCGGTCGAGCCAGTCGGCGTCGCCACGATCAAGCCATCGGCATTGTACTCGGTCAGCGTATCGCCCGAGATGCGCACCGCCAACCGGATGAGCCGGGACAATTCGCCGCGTGAAATGACGGCATCGTTGAGCGCGCGGCTGGTGAAGACCGGTTCGCCGTCGCGCAAAATTTCCACCGTGAGCAGCGTGCGCCGGCTGAGCTCGTAATTGCCATGCACAATCGCCTCGACCGCCTCCTGGTACCCGGCGCGGCGCCACACAGGTGAGAAAGCCGAGCGAGCCGATGTTGATCCCGTACACCGGCGGGATCGGCCCTGAGAAGCCCTGCATCACCTGCAGCATCGTCCCATCGCCTCCGAGCACGACCAGCAAGTCGCATTCGCGTGCCAGCGACTTGATTTTGCGGCCCTCGGGCGCGCCCATCAGTTCCGCCGTGCGCAACTCGAGCGAAAGACGCACCGCATGTTTGGCTAATTCGTCGCGCAAAGTGGCCGCCAGTTCCGGCGCGCCTTCCTTGGCCGTATTGGCGATCAGGCCGATGTGTTCCGCACGCATGCGAGAAACTCTTGGTTGCCCTCGCCGCCGAGGATGGGAGAGGGAAGGCAGCCGCGCCACTCGCGCCGCAGCTCCTCGGTGGTGAAGACGCGGATCTTCTCGACGGCGCGCGCGTGCAGGGCCGGATCGCGCACGACGCCCCCCCGGCCGACCTCTTCGCGGCGCAATTCGAATTGCGGTTTGATCAGGGCGACGAGCACGCCCTCAGCACGCACCAAAGGGAGCAGCGGCGGCAAGATCAAATCAGAGCGAGATGAAAGAGACATCGATCACCGCCACGTCGATCGGGTCGGGAATATCGGCGGCGGTGAGGTAGCGCGCATTGAGATGTTCGCGCACCGCCACGCGCGGGTCGCTGCGGATTTTCCACGCGAGCTGCGAATGGCCGACATCGATGGCGTGGACCTTCGCCGCCCCGTGCTGCAGCAGGCAATCGGTGAAACCGCCCGTCGAAGCGCCGACATCGAGACAAATGGCCCCCGCGCACGGCACCGCGAACTCGCGCAGCGCCGCCTCCAGCTTGTAGCCCGCCGCGGCCCACGTAGCGCTCGGCGCGCGCGCAACGTCACCTGGCGCATCTTCCGCCACGCGCGTCCCCGGCTTGTCATGACGTGCTCGCCCACGCGGACCTCGCCGGCCAGAATCTGCGCGCTGCGCCTTCTCCCGGCTCGGGCAAAGGCCGCGCGCGACGAGGAGGAGATCGAGGCGTTCTTTGGGCGTGGTCACGTGCGAATAGGCTTGCGAAGCAGCGAGCCTCACGCATAAACCCGCGCTCCCCAAATGCCGACTGAAGATTTGCGCGAAGCCATCAAAGAAATGATGGTGGAAAACCTGATGCTCAAGGTTCCAAAGGAGGAAATCGGCAACGATCTCCCGCTTTTCGGCCCGGACGGTCTCGGGCTCGATTCCATCGATGCGCTGGAACTGGTCGTCTCGCTCGAAAAACAATTCGGCGTCGCTGTTCCCAATTCCGAAGCGGCGCGCCAGGCGCTCGCCACCGTCAACACCATTCACGATTACGTGCTGGCGAATCGGAAGGTGTGACCGGGCCGCGTCGTGGACCTGCCGCGGATCGGCTGGACTCTCTATCCGCCGCGATTAGCTTCCTCCCCATGATTGGCGCGAGTTCCCTTCCTCGATCCTTTAGCCGGCATTTTGCTCTGCTTGGCGCTTTGTTCCTGGCGCTCGGCATGAGGCAAAGCTCGGCGCAGATACTGGTCGAGGCGGAAAGTTTTGCCGATTCGGGCGGCTGGGTGCTCGATACGCAATTCATCGAGATCATGGGTTCGCCCTACCTCCTGGCGCATGGACTCGGCGAGCCCGTGAAGGATGCCACGACCACCGTGACTTTTCCAGCCGCGGGCCCATATCACGTCTGGGTGCGGACCAAGGATTGGGTCGCGCGCTGGAAGGCACCCGGCGCACCAGGCAAATTTCAAGTGCACGTGGCCGGCAAGGCGCTGCCCGCGACCTTTGGCGCGACCGGTGCGGATTGGTTTTGGCAGGACGGCGGGAGCGTGCAAGTGGCGGCCGGCCCGACACCGGTTGCGCTGCACGACTTGACCGGCTTCGAGGGCCGCTGCGACGCGATTTGCTTCCAGCGCGAAGGCGGGAGCGCGCCTCCGAATGAGGCGAAAGCCCTCGCGGATTGGCGGCTGAAGACACTCGGTCTGCCGGGGATGCCAGAGAGCGCGGGTGACTTTGATCTGGTCGTTTGCGGGGGCGGTTACGGCGGGATGGGCGCGGCACTCGCGGCGGCCCGCATGGGTTGCAAAGTGGCGCTCATCCAGGATCGCCCGGTGCTCGGCGGAAACGGCTCCTCCGAGGTCCGCGTCTGGGCCATGGGTGGCATCCGGCGCGGGCTGTACCCGCATCTCGGCGAGATTGTGGAGGAGTTTCAGGATCGCGCCAAAGCCTCACCAGGCACGCAGGAGGAATTCGGCGACGACGTGAAAGAGCAAGTCGTGCGGGCGGAGCCGAACATCACCCTCTTCCTTAATCACCACGTCACCACGGTGGAGATGACCGATGCGCAACACATCGCCTCGGTGACGACGCTCGAGACCCGCACCAGCCGACAGCAGCGATTCACCGGCAAGTTCTTCGTCGATGCCACCGGGCACGGCAGCGTTGGCTATCTCGCGGGGGCCGCGCTGACGGTTCGCGAAACGGCGCACCTCGGGATGAGCAACATGTGGCGCTGGGATGACACCGGCGCGACGCAACCCTTCCCCGCGGTCCCATGGGCGCTCGATCTCGAGATGGACGATTTCCCTTACCCGAAGCGGAATCACGCCGAGTGGTTTTGGGAAGGCGGCTTCAATCTGCACCCCATCTACGGCTTGGAAGAAATGCGCGACTGGAACTTCCGCGCCATCTACGGTGCGTGGAATGCCATGAAAAACAAAGGCGGCAAGGCCGAGCACGTGTATGCGAAGCTCGAGTGGATCGCGTACATCGGCGGCACGCGCGAATCCCGCCAGCTCCTCGGTGATGTCCTGCTCACGCGCGAGGATATCTCGACCAAGCGGCCCTTTCCCGACGGCACGGTGCCGACGACTTGGGACATCGATCTGCATTATCCCAAGGAGCAGTACGCCAAAAAGTTCCCTGATGAGCCTTTCATCTCCAAGGCCGTGTTCGACAAGAGCGTCGATAAGCAGCACGGCTATCCGGTGCCGTACCGATGCATGTACTCCAAGAACATCGAAAACCTCTTCATGGCCGGGCGCGATGTCTCCGTGACGCATGAAGCGCTCGGCACCGTGCGGGTCATGAAAACCGGTGGCATGATCGGGGAAGTCGTCGGCAAAGCGGCCTCCATCTGCTTGAAAAATCAGTGTACGCCCCGCGCCCTCTACGAGCGGTACTTTGCCGAATTGCAGACGCTGCTGGCGCTACCCGGCAAAGCGCGCCGCACAACGCTGCAAGGCGAAATCAGCATGCCGCCCGGCGAGAAAAGCAGCACGCTGCCGGCTCCCGCCGCACCCGCACCATGACCAGAGGGAAGGGAGCGCCGGCGGCTGGCCATCGTCACTCCGCGTGACCACCTTCCGCACCAGGCTCCGGCGCGGGGGCTTGCAACTCTACCGGCTCGCCGTACTCGTCGCCATCGCGTGGGTCGTGCGGACGCAATACGTCCGTTTGCAGACCGGTGGCGACGCGCCCATCACGCTGGCCGAAGCAAAAACCATCTTTCCCAGCGCCACCTATCTCGTCCCGGACGCGAGCGAGCGCCGCGGCATCTTCGTGCGCGACGCCGCCGGACGTGAACTCGGCTACCTCTTGCGCACCATGCCGGACGTGGAAAAAATCATCGGCTATCAAGGCTGGACCGATGCGCTGGTCGCCTTCGATCCGGCGCTCCGCGTCGTCGGCGTGCGTATCCGCTCGAGCCTCGACACGCGCGAGCATGTGGAAGATGTGCAAACGGATCGCTCGTTCATGAAGACCTGGAACGACCAGCCGTGGGAGCAAGTCGCCCGCACGTCGCCGGAGAGCGTCGGCTTGGAAGGAGTGAGCGGCGCGACGCAGACGAGCCTCGCGCTTGCCGATGGCATTCAGCGACGGCTCGCCGCCTCGGAGCGCGCCCTCGCCGTGCCGCCGCCGACCTGGCGCTGGACGTGGCGCGACGCCGGGCTCGCAGCCATCGTGATGGCGGCGCTGGCGCTTTCCATAATGGGCACCTACGGCCGCCCGTGGCTGCGCCGCGGCTTCCAAATTCTCGTGATCCTTTACGTCGGCTTCGCCACCGGCAGTCTGCTGGCCCAAGGCCTTCTCGTCGGCTGGGCGCGCAGCGGCTTTCCATGGCGGACCGCGCCCGGCCTGGTCCTCCTGCTGGCCGCTTCGCTGGCAGTGCCGTGGAGCAGCGGGCGCGCCCTTTATTGCCAGCACCTCTGCCCACATGGCGCCGCTCAGGAATGGCTGGCGCGGCTCGCTCCGCAACTCTGGCGCTGGTCGCTCCCGCGCGGAGTCGATGCCGGCCTGCGCTGGCTCCCGCCGCTCCTGCTCGGCTTCGTGCTCACCATCACCCTGCTGGCCCTCCCCTTCGACCTCGCACATCTGGAGCCGTTCGATGCCTACTCGCTGCGGCTCGCCGGCGTCGCGACCGTCTCCCTGGCAGTCATCAGTCTGCTCGTGGCGCCCTTTATCCCGATGGCCTACTGCCACTATGGCTGCCCCACCGGAGCCCTGCTCAACTTTCTCCGCTCCCGCGGCCCGGCAGATCACTTCGGTCGTCGCGACGCGGCTGCCCTCCTCCTGCTCCTGCTCGCCGCCGCGCTCTGTTGGAACTACCAGGCTCTCCACGCCTGGATTGTCGCCACGTCATAGTCGCCTCTTCTCCTTGGTGAAGCGCGCAGCCCATCGGGGCGCTCGACTCGCACCGCCGGTCGTCTATTTTGCGAGCGGCGGCGCTCCCCACCGCCTCGCTCCCTGTATGAAACTCTCCCTCAACTGGCTCCGCCAATACGTGGACTGCACCTGCACGCCCGACGAACTCGCCGAGCTTCTGACCAACTCCGGCCTCGAGGTGGAGAAGATGCACGCGCGCGGAGTCGATCTCCCTCACGTGGTTGTCGCGCAGATCACCCAATCGGTTCAGCACCCGAATGCCGATCGGCTGAGCGTCTGCCAGGTCGATGATGGTACCGGCACGCCACGCCAAATCGTCTGCGGCGCGAAGAATTACCACCCCGGCGACAAGGTACCGCTTGCTTTGCCTGGCGCCGTCCTGCCGGGTGATTTCAAGATCAAAGTCGGCAAGCTGCGCGGCGTGGAATCCCACGGCATGCTCTGCAGCGCCAGGGAATTGGCGCTCGCCGAAGACGCCGAGGGGCTGCTCATCCTGCCGCCGGAAGCGCGCGTCGGCGCGCCCATCAGCGAACTCTTCCCGGCTGACACCATCTACGATTTGGAGGTGACGCCGAATCGTCCCGATCTTCTTTGCCACATCGGCATCGCCCGCGAGGTCGCCGCGCTCACCGAGCATTCGCTCAAGGAAGTTCGCAGCCGCCGCGCCGAACTCGACTACTCACACACCGTAGAAATCACCTCCGAGGATTGTCCCTTCTACACCGCGCGCTGCCTCAGCGGCGTGCGCGTCGGGCCAAGCCCGGCGTGGCTGCGCGAGCGGCTCGAAGCCATCGGTTTGCGCCCGATCAACAACATCGTGGACGTGACCAACTTTGTGATGTTCGAAATGGGCCAGCCGCTTCACGCCTTCGACGCCGGGAAGCTCGAGGGCGATCTGCGCGTGCGCCCCGCCGAAGCTGGCGAACGCTTCCAGGCGCTTGATGGACGCACTTATGCCTTGCAGCCGCATCATCTCGTCATCGCCGATGCGCGTCGCGCCGCTGCTCTCGCTGGCGTCATGGGGGGGGCGGAAAGCGGCGTCACCGCGGCGACGACCTCGATCTGGCTGGAAAGCGCCTACTTCTGCGGCGCCAGCGTGCGGCGCACCTCCCGCGAACTCGGTCTGCTGTCCGATTCCTCCCACCGTTTCGAGCGCGAGGTGGATCCCGCGGGCGTGCTCGTGGCCTCCCAGCGCGCCTCGGAGTTGATCCAGCAAATCGCCGGGGGCGAGCTTGGCGAATTGCGTCTCGGCTTCGCCGCGAAAGCGCAGTTCGGCTTTGACGTGACCGGCGCCACGGAGGGTCACGAATACACCACCATCGTCCCTTTTCGCCCGGAGCGCTGCACCGCTTTGCTCGGGATCGAAGTGGAGGAGGACGACCTGGCCGGCATCTTCACCGCTTTTGGTCTTCGCCGCGCGGAAGGCGGCTGGCAGATCCCGTCGTTCCGGCCCGATCTCACCCGCGAAGTGGACCTCATCGAGGAGGTCGCCCGCGTCGTGGGCCTCGAAGCTATCCCGACGCGACAGTGCGCGCGTTTCGGCCCCGCCACGATGGCGGATCGCCAGTACGACCGCCTGCTCGACTTGCGCCGCTCGCTCGCCAGCCTCGGCTTGCATGAAGCTCGCGGGCTCTCGCTCATTTCGGAGAAAGCCCTGGCGCACAGCCCCTCCGTTGCTTCGGCTCAGCGTCTCAAAAACCCGCTCGGCGAAGATTCAGCCGTCCTGCGGCCGAGCCTGCTTCCCGGCTTGCTCGAGGCGCTCGGGCGCAACGCCCGCGCCGGGGAGGGAGCCGTCCGCCTCTTCGAGCTTGGCCGCACCTTCGCACCCGCTGACGGCGCGGAACGCCTGCAGTTGGCGCTGCTCCTTTCCGGCGCCATGAGTCCGTCCGACTGGCGTGGAGGCACGCCTCGCCACGCGGATCTGTTTGATGTGAAAGGGCTGATCGGGCGCGTGCTCGGAAGCAGCGTTCGCTTCGAGCGCGCGGAAAGCGATGCCACTCTCGCCGTGCGCCTCATCGTCGAATGGCATGGCCAGGCCATTGGCCTTGCCGGGCAGCTTTGGCCCCAAGCCACGCGCGCGCTCGATGCCACCGCGCCGGTCGTCTTCGCCGAGTGTGACCTCACCGCCTGGCTGGCCGCTGAAGCCCCGCCCGCCCAGTACGCGGAGGTCGCCCGCTTCCCCGCGATCACGCGCGACATCGCCTTCCTGGCTCCGCACGCTCTGGAGCACGAGCGGATCGTCACCACGCTGCAAAATCCACCCGAACCGCTCCTCTCCGAAGTCGCCCTGTTTGACATCTTCACCGACCCGACCGGGGCCAAAGTTCCACCGGAAAAAAAATCCGTGGCCTACTCGTTGACTTACCGTTCGCCCGAGCGGACACTGACCGCCGACGAAGTTCACGCGGTACATTCCCGGCTGAAAGAGCGCCTGCAAAACAGCCTGGGAGTGGTCTTCCGCGAATAGCTCTTTCCCGCTTCACATTCACTCCCGATTTGCCCTGCGTTGTTCGAGCGACGGCTGGAAATCCCGATCCGGTAATTAACCATACTAAGGAGGCTTGGGTGGGCGTGCTCATGACATGCCTTCGTTGGAAGTCAGCGGCCCGCTCCAGGTTATCCGCCCGTACACCCTAAAGTGGAACGTGGAGCTCCTGCCAAACGGCAAAGGTGGGGCATTGGGAGTGAATGTGAACCGGGAAAGCCAGAAGGGGGAAGTCGTCGCGGGGCGGAGCCTTCGCCTCTCGCTCTCAAACTCGGGTCCAGCACGAAAAGAGCCCGGCGGATCGTCCATCCGCCGGGCTTCGTGATCTGAACTTTCAGCCGGACCGTCCTACTTCGGGGCAGCGTCCGGCGCACCGGCTCCACCGGCCGCACGGCGCTTCTCCATCTCCGTCCGGCGTTTCTCCATCTCCTCTTTCCACTTCGTCTGCTGCTCGGGGGTGAGGATCGGCTTAATCTCTTCCATCGTCGCTTCCATGATCTCGCGCATCTTCTTCCCCTTGTCTTCGCGTGACAGGCTCTGGTCTTCGCGGATTGCTTTCAGCTTCTCCTGATTCCCCGCGTGATTCTTTTCCAGGATCGCCTTGATCTTGGCCGCCTGCTCGTCCGTAAGGCCAAGATGCTCCTTCATCATTTTCACCCGCTCCTCGGGCGTTTCACGACCGGGACCGCCAGGGCCACTGGGGCCGCCTGCGCGACCGGGACGTCCGCCGCCGGGCGGCTTGGCGTCTTCAGCGCAGGAAAGAATAGGAGCGCCCAGGAGGGCGACGGTGGCGAGGGCGAGGGAACAATGGATGAGTTTCATGAACGGGCATCAACCCCAGCTTCGGTGAGGAGTTGCACGATGCCCGAAAAAAGAAAGGCACGGCGTCCAGCCGTGCCTTTCACTCCGCTCGCGCGGAAATTCTGGGGAGAAGCGCGCCTACTTGGCCGTCGTCTTCTCCTCGATGTACTTCACGACGTGGCCGACGGTCTGGAGCTTCTCCGCATCTTCATCCGGCACTTCCACGTTGAATTCCTCCTCAAAGGCCATCACCAATTCCACGGTGTCGAGCGAGTCGGCGCCGAGATCTTCAATAAACGAAGCCTCGGGGGTGACCTGCTCCGGGTTGACGCCGAGCTGCTCGACAATGATGTCCTTCACCTTCTCCTCGATTGATTTATCTGACATAGAAAACTGGGTCTGCGGTTGGTTGGCTGGTTTCGGTTGGGGGTCTGCTTTAGAAGCGGTCCGGGGGCTTGGCAACAATTTAATGCGCTCTTTTTGCGGCTTCCCGGCGCACGCAAGGAAATCGGCACTCGCTACTCGTCGGATGCACGCTAGTTTAGCGCCCCCGTATGAGCGAGACGCCTCCTGAATTTGACCTGAAGTTTTTGCCCGACTGGCTCAAGGAGAGCGCCAACCCGCAGAAATATGCCAACTACGAAGGCGGCGGCGACGAGCGCCCGCGCGGTCGCGGACCTGGCGGTGGGGATCGCGGCGAGCGGCGCGGTCCGCGCCCCGGTGGTCCCGGCGGCGGACGGCCCGGTCCCGGCGGTCCGCGCGAAAATCGAGGCCCAAGACCCGGTGGCCCCGGCGGTTCACGCCCAGGTGGACAGCGCCCCGGCGGAGATCGTCGTGGCGGACCAGGCGGGCGTCCCGATGACCGTGGAGCGCGCCGCGATGATCGCCCGCGCGAGCCGCGCCCGGCCCCGCTCCCGGCGGAAGTCCGGATTGAATTCCTGCCTGAGCCCGGTGGCGCGGCCTCCATTGCCAAACAAGTTAAAGGGAGCGGCCGTGCCTATCCGCTCTTTGCCACGGGCCGGCTTTTCATGGAGAGGCCGGAGCGGTACCGCGTCCGCCTCACCTCGCAGAATCCCGCCTTTCCGCTCCATCAAATCGGTGATGGCCCGGTCGCTTTCGACCGCGCGGCCATTGAGCGCAACGCGTTTCGCGCCGCCAGGGAGGAGTATTACAAGGAGGAGGTCGTCGAGGGCGAGCCGATCAAGGGGAACTACGCCAATGTCGCGCGGCTCCGCGGTGCGGGCATCTTTCTCGGGCCGACGAACTACCACGCGTACCAGCCGGCGCTGCGCCGCATATATGAGGAGCGCTTTTCGCGCCGCATGTCGTTCCCGGAATTCGTGCAGACCGAGGTGCAGGTGCTCACGGACGAGCAATCAATCGCCGATTGGAAGGAAAAGGCGCGCTCGACGACCACGTACACGACAGTGAAAGAAGCGGAGCCCGTCGTCCTCAAGACGCTGCCGGAAGTCGAGGCGCACTTTCGCCAAACGTACCTGCCGCAGCTCGTCACCTCCGCCGTGGCGCTCGAGTGCTCCGGGCAGGCGAGCCGCGAATTGCCCGAGCGCAGCCTCGCGGATGATGTGCTCCGCGCCTGGGAGCAGGAGCGCGGCTTTCCCGTCAATCTCGTCAATCACCTGCGGCCTTACCTGGTCGAGGCCGGGCTGCATTTCTTCAAGCATCGCAAGCGGATCCTTTACCTTTCCTCGATCAAGCCCGTCCGTCACCTGACCGGGCAGGCGCTTTCCAGCAACATTGAGGCGATCCTGCGCACGGTGGAGGCTTCTCCCCGCTGCACCCGGCGCGATCTGGCCATTCAGATTCTCGGTGAGAATGCGGACGCGCCCGAGATGGCGGAGCAAAAAGCCGCCCTCGCCCGGGATTTCCTCTACCTCGCCCACGCCGGCCATGTCATCGAATTTCACGATGGGGCTCTTGATCTCCCGCTCTCGCCGGGTGGCGCGAAGAACGCCCAGGGCAGCTCGGAAAAAAGCGCCGATTTCGAGCGCGATGCGGAGCGTGAAGCCCTGGCCGAAACCGGCGAACGCCGCGAAACCGGCAAGCGCACGGACCCAAGGCCCCCACGCGAAAAAGGCCCCGCCCGTCCGCCAGGTCCATCCCGTCCTGCAGGTCCATCGGGTGCGACAGTGCCGCAGGAAACGCCGCGGCCCAGCAATATCCCCGTCAGCAGCGAGCCTGCCGCAGTGCGCGAATCGCTTTCCTCGCCATCGGAAAATCCGCCGCTCACACCTGTCACTGGGTGGCCCTCGCCGACCGCGGAGGAGATCACACCCCCAGCCGCCTCGCTCACGGCTGAGGAGCCACATATCCCGGACGGAGCCCTCACGAGCACCTCTGAAGCGCCGCCTGATGCGCGCTCGTTCGAGCAACACCCGTTGACGCACGAAGCACCCGGCGGCGATTCCCTTTCCGGAGTGCCGGCCACCGAGGCGCTGCCCGTTGCCGACACCCTCGCGCCAGGTGCCTCCCACGCGCCGGAGGCCCCTCTCCCGACCGCCGGCCTCCTCGCCGGCGAGGCCCCGCACGAGGCAGCCGTCGCCGTCATCGATTTCCAGACCGCCGAAGAAAGCCAGCCCCAGCCATAGACCCGGACATCGGAACCGGTGTTGGCGCACGGACTCAACATTCGGTGTCTCAGGCGGGACGACGCCTCCCTGACCCGGCGGCACCGCGTCAGCAAATCAGCAGCAGACGCGGCGGCTCGCCAGCCATCGTGGCCGGGGCGCGGTGGAGGCACGGCGGGACAGGGCAGCCAGGATGTTCCAGCGCGATCCGCCACAAATGACCGACTCCAAAGGAGAACTGGGCCGCCTCCGGCAAAGCTGTGAAATGCAAGTCGTAGCTCTGTTCAGCCAGAAACTCATCAAACGCCTCATCATCCGCGCCTCCAAATTCCCGCAGCAGCCGCGCGCGCGTCCCCGGCTGATCGATGCAACGCTGGGCCTGGTCATTGCGCAGCCCCTCACTTGGCGCGCCGAAATACGTGCAGAGCCACGTCTCCGCAGGCACCGGCGCGCGGTCGGCATGGAACGAGTAAACATCGGTCGGTACGAGAGCGTCCGGCGAATCGCGCGGATAGAAGTGAATGCAGTTCAGCTCTGGCGCGAGCCCGCGCTCCCGCAGCAGCCGCTGGTCTTCGAGCAACACCTCGCGCGCCTCCTCGCCAGCGCGGCTCACCGCGAGCGACCGGAGGAGCGCCTCCTCAACCGGCACGATCCCCTCTCCCGCCCCGAGCTTCTCCACGATCTCGCCAAAGTCACCCGGCAAGGTTCGGGGCCAACAGAAAGCATTCACCCCATTTGTGAACGGCGTCGCGGAAAGGTCCGAGAAGCTCCGCACCGTCGTGATCCGTCCATAGCCGGTGGGAAGAGCGCAAAGGGGCATGCGGCTCAGCGTGCCCCCGGTTTGGCCCTCTGTCGAAGCCGACCCAACTCGTAGGTGAAGCTTTCTTTGAAAAGTTGTAGCGCCGCGCCCCTTTCGCCGAAAACTTTGCCACCATCGGCACCGATCCTCGCCACCCATTGTAAAGCAAGCTTCTGCTCAGCGTTCCCAAGGCTTCAATTCACTGGTAAAGCCATGTTCCACAAACACTCCTCCCACCTCTCGACACCCACCCTATGGACCTGACTCGCACAGCCTACGGAACTTGGAGCGGCGGCCGCTTCATGCACTTTGGCGAACCCCTCAACGACGACCGCTTCCTTGGCGCCGTTCGTCTGGCGTATGAGCGCGGCATTCGCACTTTCATCACCTCCGATGTCTATGGCAACGGCGCGGCGGATGAGATGCTCGGGCGGGCGCTTTCCGGCTTTCCGCGTGACACGTACGCGGTGGTCGGGATGATCGGACACGATTTTTACAAAGGGGAGCGCGCCGGATCGAAGGGGTACCCGCGCTTCACCGATGCGGCGCTGCGTACACACCGCGAATTCGCGGAGTACGTCCGCATGGCGACCGAAAAGTCGCTGGAGCGCTGCGGGATTGATCAATTCGACTGCTTGCTGCTGCACAATCCGGACGTGACCGGCTACACGAGCGACGCCGTGTGGACTGCGATGGAAAAGGTGCGCGAAGCAGGGCTGACGGCGCGGCTCGGCGTCGCGCCAGGACCAGCCAACGGCTTCACCCTCGATGCCATCCTCTGCTTCGAGCGCTTTGGCGCGCTGCTCGATTGGGCCATGCTCATCCTCAATCCCCTCGAGCCGTGGCCCGGCGAACTCGCGCTGCCTGCGGCGCAGCGGCACGGGATCAAAGTGCTCACCCGCGTCGTCGATTACGGCGGCCTCTTTCACGGCGACGTGCAGCCGGGGCATCAATTTGCCAAACACGATCACCGCACCTTTCGGCCGGCAGGCTGGGTCGAAGCGGGCCACGCGAAGATCGACCGTATGCGGCCCATCGCGGAGCGGCACGGGCTCACGCTCCTTCAGCTCTCCTGCCTCTGGAACCTCTCCCAGGAGCCGATCCGCAGTGTCGCGCCGACCTTCATCCAGGAGACCGGCGCCGGCGCCAGGCCCATCGAGGAAAAGATCGAGGAACTGGCGGCGCTGCCACATCTCACGCTCTCGGCGGATGAAGTCGGCGAGCTGCGCGAAATCGGCCTGAACGTCGGCTGCATGGATCTCAAGGGGAGCAATCCGGGGCATGTCGGCGAGACGCTGCCTGATCGTTGGTCGATCACGCCGGAACTCGCCGCCGTGGCGCAGCGGTGGAAAATCCAGCCCGAGCGCGATCTCGCCTACACCCACGCACCCGCGCCCGCGACTGTCTGATTGATGACCCAGAGCACAGACACAAATTACGATCTTACGGATCGCGCCGCCCTGGTCACAGGCGCGTCGCGCGGCTTTGGGCGGGCGATCGCACTGCAACTGGCGCGAGCCGGTGCTCACGTAGCGCTGCTCGCGCGCGACGCTCACGGCTTGGCAGAGACCGCCCGGCTCGCCCGCGCGGATGCATCAGGCCCCCAGCAGCGCATCGTCACAGCCGCCGTTGACCTGCTGGATGATGCGGCTCTCGCCACCAAAATCGCAGCGCTCACCGACGCTTTTCCGCAGCTCGACATTTTGGTCAACAACGCCGGAATTCAGGGACCGATTGGCTCCTTTGCCACAGCGCCGCCAGCCGCGTGGCGCAAGGTCTTTGAACTCAATCTTTTTGCAGCAGCGGAGTGCTGTCGGCTCGCTTTCCCTCACTTCCAGGCGCGTGGCGGCGGAAAGGTGATCAACATTTCAGGCGGCGGCGCCACCGGCCCGCGCGCTGACTTTTCCGCCTATTCGGCGTCGAAAGCGGCGCTTGTCCGCTTCAGCGAAACGCTCGCCGAAGAGTGGCGTGAACACCGGATCGACGTGAACTGCGTCGCTCCCGGCGCGATGAATACCGCCATGCTCCGCGAGATTCTGGAGGCCGGGCCCGAACGCGCGCGGCACGAGCACGCCCGCGCGCTCGATCAGGAAACGGCGGGCGGCACCCCGCTCGAAACCGGCGCCGAGCTGGTCTGCTTCCTCGCCTCTTCCGCCAGCGACGGTATTACGGGACGGCTGCTCAGCGCGGTCTGGGACGACTGGCGCTCGCTCCCACAGCGCCGCGAAGCTTTGGCGCGCAGCGATCTTTTCACCCTGCGGCGCATCGTGCCGCTCGACCGGGGGCTGGACTGGTGATGCGCGTCGGCATTGTGGGTTGCGGCCTCATTGGCCAGAAACGCGCCCGCTCCCTCGTGGGGGCGCAGGCTTGCAGCCTGCCGGGCGCGGCTTCCCCCGCTCCGCTGGAACTTCGCGCCGCTTGCGACCTCAACCTCGCGTCGGCGCAAGCTCTGGCCAGCACTCACCCCCATTGTCTGGCGACTACCCACCTTGCCGAGCTGCTCGCCGTCTCCGATCTCGTCGTCGTCTCCACGGCCAATCACGCCCTCTGCGGCCTCGCTCTGGAAGCCGTCCAGGCGGGCAAACACGTCCTCCTCGAAAAACCAGGCGCCCTCCACTCCGATGGTCTGGAAGAACTTCAGCGCGCCGCTGCCGACCAGAACGTCTGCGTGCGCCTCGGTTACAATCACCGCTACCACCCGGCGCTTCTCAAGGCGCGTGAACTCGTCGATGCGCAAGCGCTCGGTCCGCTGATGTTCATCCGCGGCCGTTACGGACACGGCGGGCGGGTCGGTTATGAAAGCGAATGGCGCGCCAATCCGCGCCTCTCGGGAGGCGGCGAGTTGATCGACCAGGGCGTCCACCTGATCGATCTCGCGCAATGGTTTCTCGGTCCCTTCGTGCAAGTCGAGGGCGCGGCGGAGACCTTCTTCTGGGACATGCCCGTGGACGACAATGCCTTTCTCCACCTGAGCACGGCGAGCGGCACGACGGCCTGGCTCCATGCGAGCTGCACTGAGTGGAAGAACCTCTTCTCCTTTGAAATTTATGGCCGCACCGGGAAGCTCCATGTGGAGGGGCTGGGCGGCTCCTACGGCGTCGAACGGATCGCCTGGCATCGCATGCTGCCCGAGATGGGCCCGCCGGAGACGACCATGTGGGAATACCCGCGCGGCGACCATTCCTGGGCGTTGGAGTTGGCTGATTTCGTGGAAGACATACGCCTCGGGCGCACCCCATCTCCGGGCCTCCGTGAAGGCATCGCCACCCTGCGGATCGTCGAGAAAATCTACAGCCGCCAACCTGCCGTGAGCAGCTCTAAGCAAGCTGGCGCGGAAGGACCAAAATGATGCGCGTCCCCTTCCCCAGTTCACTCTCGGCCCGCACGGAACCGCCGTGCGCCTGGATGATGTGCTTCACGATCGCCAGACCCAGGCCGGTGCCGCCCAGTTCCCGCGAACGCGCTTTATCCGCCCGGAAAAAGCGCTGGAAAATGTGTGGCAAATCTTCCCGCGGGATGCCCGAGCCGGTATCCGCGACGGTCAGCTCCACCGCGTCGGCCTCGCTCATCCGCGCCTGTAACGAGACGCTTCCGCCCGACGGCGTGTACTTCATCGCGTTGTCGAGCAGGTTGTCCAGGACCTGTTGGAACTTCAGCACGTCCACCTCAAGCTCAGGCAGCGGCGCGGGTAGCTCCACCGCGAGAGTGATCCCTTTGCCCAGGGCGCGCGGCTCCCAGTCGTGAACCGTCTCTCGCAGAAGCAGGCCCACATCGATGGTTTCGAAATGCACCTGGTCGCGATTCGATTCGAGCCGCGCGAGGGTCAGCAAGTCTTCGACCAGTGCATTCAGCCGCAACGAGTGCTTCCGCATGATCAAGAGGCTGGCGCGAACCTCCTCGGAGTCCTGGTCAGGGGAATCGATCAAGTTTTCCAAATAACCGTGGAAGATCGAGAGCGGCGTCCGCAGCTCGTGTGAGACGTTGGCCACGAAATCCTTGCGGATCTCCTCGAGTTGCCGCAGCCGCGAGACATCGCGGAAAACCAGGAGCGCCCCCGGCAAACCAGCGGCGTCACGCAGCGGGGCCGCCGTCACTACCAGTTGGACCGGCACTTCGCGGCGCGCCGAGGGCGGCTCGACCTCAGCTTGCTGCCGGGTTCCGTCTTCCAGCACGCCGCGCAGCATCGTCTGCAAAATGGGCAGCCGCAGCGTGCTCAGGACGGTCTCGCCAATCGGCTCCTGTTTCAGCCCGAAAATCTGCAGCAGCGCCGGATTCACCAGCGTGATGCGATGCTCATGATCGACCGCCAGCACGCCGTCCTCCATGCTCGCCAGGATGGCGCGCAAGTTGAAGTGGACATCGCTCGCCTCGCGCTGCAACGCCTCCTGTTGCTCCGCGATGCGGTGCAGCCATGGCCTCATCTCTTTCAATGGCCATTTCCTGGGTAGCTCCACCGAGCCGGCGCGCGCCGCCGCGTCCCATTGAGCGAGCCAGCGCACCAGGCGATGGTGGCGCCACGCCATGAGCACGCCCCAAACGCCGAGCCCGAGTGCAACTGCCGCCCAAAGAAATTCGCGAACCATCACTCCAGCCTACGGCTCGATCACGCGGTAGCCGAAGCCCCGAATCGTCTCGATGCAATCGGCGGCGGCGCCGAGCTTTTCGCGCAACCGGCGGATGTGCGTATCAACCGTGCGTGTGTCGATGATGCTCTCGTAGCCCCAAACGTCGTTCAGCAAGGCATCCCGGCTTTGCACCCGGCCGCGACGTTCGATCAAGGTGGTCAGCAGCTTGAACTCGGTCGCTGTCAAGTCCAGGCGCTTCCCTTTGACCAGGGCTTCGCAGCGCGAACGGTCAATGGTGATGTGACCGAGCTTCAACTCTTCGCTTTCGCGCTCGGCCGGCTCCGCAGCCCGCCGCAGGACGGATTGCACGCGGAGCACCAGCTCCCGCGGCGAGAATGGCTTGGTCATGTAATCATCCGCGCCGAGTTCAAAACCGACGATGCGGTCGATCTCATCCGCCTTGGCGGTGAGCATGATAATCGGGATATTCGCGGTCGCGGGGTCTTTCTTCAGCGCTTTGCAAACCTCCAGCCCCGGCATGCCGGGCAGCATCAGATCGAGGACGAGCAGGGCGGGGCGCTTCTCACGCGCAGCCTCCAGCGCCGCCGCTCCATCGGCGGCGGAGATCACCTCGAACCCAGCCGCTTTCAAGTTGCTGACCACGAGTTGCAGTACATCGGGCTCATCGTCAGCCACCAGGACGGTCTTGGAAACGGCTTTGGTCATGCGCGAGAGAGCCGGACTCTAGAAGCCGGGGTTGAGTACGTGAAGGGGTGTATTGCAACGATTACGTCACGGAAAGTCTGCGCGGCGAGTGATTTCCCGGTGACGCAGTCGTCATGTTCGAGAAAACGAACTCCAAAATTGGGAAGAGAACAGCAACTTGCCACTCTCCGCACGGGCCGTCCCCTTCGCTCACCGCGGAGAGGACGAACATGAACAGCCGTTCATGTTTGGCACGAGCACTGCTTTTAGAAGCGTTGTCTTCATTCCATAACTACCATGTTTACACAACGTCAATCCAAGCATCAAGGCTTCACGCTCGTCGAGATCATGATCGTGGTCGCCATCATCGCCCTCCTGGCTTCGCTCGCCGTCCCGAGCTTTCTCCGGGCTCGCAAACGCTCCCAAGCCACCAGCACCCTGGAGTCACTCAGAATGGTGGACAGCGCGAAGGAGCAATATGCGATCGAGAACTCCAAAGGCGGCACCCTGGTCCCGGCTTATGCGGACTTGATCCCCTACATCAAGAAGGGCAGCCATCTTTACAACGATCTGGTTGCCGGCAAAGCGACGGACATCCTCGGCAACGACATCACGATCAACAGCGTGGATCTTCCGCCTCAGGTGAACGCCACGACCAAGTCCGCGCTGAACAGCGTGCTCGGCAGCAACCCCGCTGACTTCTGGGGCGCGTACAACTAACAGCAGGGCACTCGCGGCTGGCTCGAATCCGGGAGATTGCGGTGGAACCCCGGAAACGGGAGCGTTCTTCCTCTTTTCCTTCCAGATTCAGGATCCCCGCTTGCCGCGCAGACGGCGAACAATGCCGAGCCATTCGCGAAACGAATTCGCCTTGAGCCCGTGGCGGAACCCTTTGCCTTACCGGGCAGACAGTACCGGTAGCCGGAACGTTTCACGATGGCAGCACGAGGGGCAATGGGACCAGGGAAGCAGAGTGAGAACATTTGGGCGGAGGAGGAGTGTGTCAACGAGCAAACCCGGGTCTCCAGCGGCCTCTTGACCCTCCTCGCGCACCCGCTAGCCTCCGCGCCCGATGAGTTCCCTGAACAAGAAATTCCCGCGTCTGTTGCCTTGCGCGGTGCGCCGCGGCATCACTCTGGCTGACCTGATCGACACGACTTTCAAGGCTTACAATGGCGGCCGTCTGGCGGAAGCCTGCCGGCTATTCACCGGCAAGATGATCGCGGGCCAGGGAACCGTGGGGATGACGCTGACGGGAGCGCTGACGCCCGCGGGGCTCGGCAAGTCAGCCATCATTCCACTGCTGCAAGGCGGGGTTTGTCGATTGGATCGTCTCGACGGGCGCCAACTTATATCATGATCTTCATTATGGATTGGGGATGGAACTCTTCGCCGGTTCGCCCTTTCTCGACAACGTCCAGTTGCGGCATGAGGGCGTCATCCGCATCTACGATGTGCTCTTCGATTACGAGGTGCTGCTCGATACCGATGCCTTTGTGCGGCAAGTGATTCAGCGGCCAGAGTTTCAACGCACCATCGGCTCCGATGAGTTCCATTACCTTCTTGGGAAGTACGTCTATGAACGCGAGAAAAAGCTGGGTCTCAAGGAGACGAGTGTCCTGAGCGCGGCTTATCAACTCGGGGTGCCGATCTTCACCAGTTCGCCGGGCGACTCTTCGATCGGGATGAACGTGGCCGCCATGGCGCTGCGGGATTCCAAGTTGCAGATCGATGTCAATCGCGACGTGAACCAGTCGGCGGCCATCGTCTATGCCGCCAAGTCGAGCGGGGAGGCCTCGAGCGTCTTCATCCTCGGCGGCGGCTCGCCGAAGAATTTCATGCTGCAAACCGAGCCGCAGATCCAGGAGGTGATGGGGATCGAAGAGCGAGGGCACGACTACTTCTTGCAATGCACCGATGCGCGGCCCGGACACCGGCGGCCTGTCCGGCGCCACGCCGGGCGAGGCCGTGAGCTGGGGTAAGATCGATCCCGGAGAATCTGCCCGGATTGCGTGGTCTGCTATGCCGATTCCACCATCACGCTGCCGCTCATCACCGCCTATGCGCTGACCAAGGCGAGCCGCGCCCGCGCAAGCGGCTCTACGATCAGCGCGACGCCATGTACGAGAAGTTGCGGCGGCAGTATTTCGCCACGGAAAGATCGAAAAGATCGAACATCGAACAGACGTACGCGGCCGGGAGGCCAGAGGAGGCAAGCCTGCGCCCAAGGCGGCGCGCGGCCGCTCCGGACGTTCGGTGGCCGGAACCAAACGCCCATAAGTCCCGGATTAGGCCCGCTCAGCTTTACCACTGGCGAGCGCGCGCCGTTGCCGGCTATTTTACGCGATGCGCAAAGTGAATACCAATGCCATGTCCGAGGAGACTTGGTCTTCGCCGAAGAAGAAGTTCGCCGGAGCGGCCAAAGCGATTTCTGAAGAGCTGGGCCGCGATCGGCACTCGACTGATTTGCTGAAACGCCACCCCTTCGATGTGGAAATCTGCCGGGTGATGACGGGGCAAACACCTTACCCGTACCACGCCCACAGCGCGCAGTGGGAGTTTTACCATGTGCTCTCGGGCCGTGGCGTGGTCCGCCATCAGGATGGGACGACGGACATCGCACCGGGCGACGCTTTTCTCTTCCGGCCCAATGAGCCCCATCAGATCACCAACACCGGCCCCGTGGACCTCCTGCTGTATGTCGTGGCCGACAATCCGTTTGGGGAGGTTTGCTTCTACCCAGATAGCGGCAAATGGGGCGTGCCGATTCCTGAGCGGCGGCTGGTCCGGTCCGGCGCGCTCGAGTACTATGACGGCGAAGAGTAGGGCGCGCGAAGGCTTGCCTTCCTGGTTGCGCTGCCACACCGTGCGCGCCGCCTTGCGCGAATCACGCTCGCAGCCATCTGCATCCACTCTCCTATGTCCGGACTTCCCATTCTCTTTGAAAAAAATCGGGCCTGGTCAGCGCAAATCCGCGAGCAGGATCCCAATTTCTTCCTCGAACTTTCGCGCCAGCAGTCGCCGCAATATCTCTGGATAGGCTGCTCCGATAGCCGGGTGCCCGCCAATGAAATCGTGGGCCTCCTGCCGGGCGAACTTTTCGTCCATCGCAACGTCGCCAACGTCGTCGTGCACTCCGACTTGAATTGCCTCTCGGTGATGCAATTTGCAGTCGATATTTTGAAGGTGCGCCACATCATCGTCTGCGGGCACTACGGATGCAGCGGCGTGCGCGCGGCGCTGCGGCGCGAGCGAATCGGCTTGTGCGACAACTGGCTGCGGCACGTGCAGGATGTCGCGTTCAAACACGAGCAAAGCGTCGCCGCGGCTGATGGGGACAGCAAAGCCGCGGATCGCCTCTGCGAGCTGAACGTCATCGAGCAAGTCGTGAATGTCTGCCATACGACGGTGGCGCGCGATGCTTGGAAACGCGGGCAAGAGCTGGCCGTTCACGGCTGGATTTACGGATTGCAGGATGGGTTGTTGCACGATCTGAACACGACCGTGACCGACCCTGAAGGCGCGCTGCACGCGTCTCAGAGCGCCATTGCCGGCTTGCAATAGCCTTCGGCCATCGCCACTGCTGGGCTGCTGGGTGTGAAACAACGGCCGCTGGGCGGCTCCTTCTCGTCCTCTCCGCACCGGCGCCGATCAGACTCCGATATCCTCATTCCAAAGCGAGGGATTCTCGCGAATGAAGCGCTCCATCATCTCGTAGCACTCCGGCCGGTCGAGATCGATCACCTCGATCCCGTGCTCCCGCATGAATTCCGGCGCTCCCGCAAAGGTGCGGCTTTCTCCAACGACCACCCGCTTGATCCCAAATTGCACTGCCGCGCCCGCGCAAAAGTAGCACGGCATGAGCGTCGAGTAGAGCGTGCAGCCGCGGAACGATCCGAGCCGCCCCGCATTGCGCAGACAATCCGTCTCGCCATGTGTCACCGGATCGCCATTCTGCACCCGCTTATTGCGCCCAACTGCGAGGAGCTTTCCCTCGCGCACGAGCGCCGCCCCAATCGGAATCCCCCCTTCCGACAACCCCGCCCGCGCCTCCTCCAGCGCCGCTTGAAGAAACGGATCGAGTTCACCAGGTGTGGAGACCGTTTTGGCCGCGTTCGATGAGAGATCAGAGTTGGGCATTGGGAGAGCAGCAATTTGCCGGCGGAGTGTAGCCACTCTGGCAGCGGCAAGGAGCAAATTCACCGAAACCCCGTCAAGCAGCCAGATGGGAGGCTCCGCTTTAGGGCGACCACCAGTTGCCGGAGATGGCTATCAGCGAGAGCAGGGAGATGGTGCGGCCATAGTAGTCGTCGTCCTTGCCCGGCCTTTCCAGCAACTCTTCGCAAAGGTGATCGAGCCACTCCTGCCGGCCGGGCTCGCACATGGCGCTCACCCCGAACGGGGCGGAGAAGGCCAGTGAGGTGTCATTATGGTCAATCGGCTTGCCCGTGGTGAGCTGGTAGCCAGCATAGACCGCCCGTGGATCGCCGGCCGAGGCGTTGACGATGAAGGCGTTCAGCTTCGCGAGCGCAGTTTGGGCGCGTGGCTCGCCGTGCAGCAGCGCATCCACGCCGAGCCGCCATGGCACCCGGCACGCGTTATAGAAATATTGCCCATCGTTCTTCGTCTCCAGGAACTTCTTCGGCGCCGGCACCGGCATCCCCTGCGCGGCGCCGCGCGCGAAGTCCGGCAGCAGTCCCGTGGGATTCTGCCCCTGGAGGAAAGCGACGCATTGATACCCGCGCTCCACCGCGCGCATCCAGACCGGGTCCGACGTGGCGCGCGCAAAAGCCCGGAAATGATCAGGCATGAAATCCGAAAGTCGTATGTCATCGGCGTTCGGCCCACCCTTCGCCCAATCACCCAGCCTGACGGTGCCGGCCGACGTTGATATCGCCCGCCTTGATGGCCGAGATCACCTTCAGCGCCTCGTCACGGTAGTGAACCGGACCAGCCTTGCCCCACTGTTTGTCTGCCGAGCAGCAGGGCATACGCAATGTCGAGATCGCCGTCGCTGGCGGAGTCATTCTCCCCCGGCACATCGAGGCACCCCTCGACCTGCTGCCACGACATCAGCCCGCGCGTGAGCCCGCTGGGATGCGCATGAAACCAGGCGAGCAACGCGTTAAAACTCGCCTGCGCCTGCGGATCGTGCCCTGCCATGAAGGCGCGCGAGCAGCATCCCATAACCGTGTCCCTCCGACGTGGAGATGGCATCTTTACGATCGGCGGCGCTTTCGAGATTGTAGGCGATGTACGCTTGGCCGTCCGTGCAGCCCGCGTGAAAATAGCGCGCCTTCCAGGCATCGTACGCCTCGGCGACCACGCTGTTTACTTCAGCGGGTGCGCGGCTGGGCCGGAGCGTTCCGCTCGCGTAGGGGGTCGCCTGCGGAAAAGGCCGCAAAGGCGGTGCGGCCGGTGCCAGCGAAGCTGCGCCCAGCCATCCAGCCAGGGCAAGCCCGCAGCGCGGCAGGAGGAAGCGAAGCATCGCTGGCGAAAGGGCTGGAAACATGGGGGAGCGTTACGTTGCCAGAGGTGCCGCCCCTCGCCAAGTGCCACCGCATGACGCCTAAATGAACTTCTCGTCAGCCAGACGCTGGCTGGTCTTCGGCTTGTTCGCCCAAGGCGGAGGGCCTAAGGATTCCCCATGCGTTTCCTCCCAGCTCTCGGCGCGTCTCTGGTCCTCTTTTTCGCCTCCGCTCATCCTGCACGTGCGGATGACTTTCTGCCCGGGGTGAAGCGGATCGTCTTCCTCGGCGATAGCATCACGCAAAGCGGCGAATACGTGGACCAGTGCGCGCTCTTTTTGCGGCTGCGCTTTCCGACCCGCCCCTTCGAAGTGCTCGACCTCGGGCTTTCGAGCGAAACCGTCTCCGGCTTGAGCGAAGCGGGCCACGCCGGCGGCAAGTTCCCGCGGCCCAACCTGCATGAGCGTCTCGACCGGGTGCTGACGAAGACCAGGCCGGATTTGGTGATTGCCTGCTACGGCATGAATGACGGCATCTACCTGCCGCCCTCGCCCGAGCGGTTGGAGAGGTTTCAGGACGGGATGCGGCGCTTGCATGAGAAGGCGGAGCAAGCGGGTGCGCAGATCATCCACCTTACACCACCGGTCTTCGACGCGGTGCCGCTCACGGGCCGGACTTCGCCTGATGGCGCCGGGCTGCCGTTCACTGGGTACGACGACGTGCTCGCGCAGTTCTCGACCTGGCTTCTCGACCAGCGCTCGGCGGGCTGGCGCGTCTTCGATATTCACGGCCCGATGCGCGAGGAGCTACAAAAGCGCCGGGCCGCGGACCCCGGGTTTCGCTACGCGGGTGATGGCGTGCATTGCAATGCCGCCGGCCACGCGATCATGGCGGGCGCTTTGCTTCGCGGGCTGGACCAGCCTTTCGACGCTGCGGCGGCAGAGCGCAATGCAGACCTTTTCCAACTCGTCAAGCAGCGCCGCAAACTGCTGGCGGACGCCTGGCTTTCCGCCTGCGGCCACCTCCGGCCCGGCATCGCGCCCGGTCTGCCACTGGAGGGAGCACAAGGGAGGGCAAGCGAGCTCACCCGGCGCATTGACGCGCTGCCGGCGCTGTGAGTCCAAACGTGTCATCGTGCTCCTGCTCGTCTTCGGAATCGAGATGAGTCGGTGACGTGCATCGGCGCCTCGAACCGATACCACCGGGAACGGCTTGCGCGCGCGGGGGCGGCGTCTTACAAGCATTCCCCGCCATGCACTCCCTCGTCCCCTTCTCCACTTCTCGGCGCCTGTTTCTGGCATTATCTGTCCTCATCCTGCTGGCTGCGGGCAGCGCGCGTGCCGAAGAGCCGAAGACCTTCGAAGTGGCAGATTTCACCTTTGCCCGGCCAGCGGATTGGCAGTGGGTGCCGGTCTCTTCGCCGATGCGCAAGGCGCAACTCAAAGTCGGCGCCGGTCCCGCCGGAGCGGACGTGACTTTCTTCTATTTCAGCGGTCCTGGCGGCGACCCTGAGGCCAACACCAAACGCTGGCTGGCCCAATTCCGCAGTGCGCCCGATGCGGAGAAAATCGAGAAGAAAACGTATGGCCCGACCAAGGTGACGTACGTGCAGACCATGGGGACTTTCAATAGCGGCATGCCCGGCGGGCCGACCACGCCGCTGGAAAACCAGGCGCTTTTCGGCGCCATCCTGGAAGGCGCGGAGGGGAGCGTCTTCGTCAAAATGACGGGGCCGTCCGCCACCGTCTCGGCGGCACATAACCGCTTCGAAGCCTTCATCGCTGAGGCTGCCAAAACCCGCCACTGAGTCTCCGCTTATGGCTACCGGGTCCATGAATTTCTACGTCACGTCGTTTGTTTCGATCCTCCATTTCATCAGCGATGACCTGATCCAATGCGACTCCTCAACGCGTATCGCGGAGATCTTTTGCGACGAATTCGACGACCTCGATTTCGAGCTGGCCATCTGCTGCTTCGAAGCCACGCACCGCGTCGCCTTCGATGAAAAGCTCTGGCAATGCGATCCGGAGGATTATGAAGAGATGACCATCGAAGATTTCATCGAGACGTTCGTGGGAGGGGAGGAGCAGCGCGACCCGCTCTTTGTCACCAAGCGTTTCCTGATGTTCCAGGAGTCGCTCACCAAGGCCTTCACGGAGGAGGCTCAGGAACCGCCGGAGGAGGAGTAGGCGGTGGCGGCTGGGGCGCCGGGGTGGCGCGCGGCACGGGAGGCAAGGCCGGTTCGCTCGGCAGTTCGCCCGTCAGAACCGGAATTTTACGCGTGGCGCCATTGCGCCAGACGCTTATCTGCAGAAGCTGCCCGACGCGTTTGCCCGAGACTTCCTTCTGCAAATCATGCGCCGTCGCGACGCGCACACCGTCCACCTCGAGGACAATATCGGCTGGGCGCAAGTCGCTCCGGTAGGCGGGCGCATTCGCCTCGATGGTATCGACCACCACCCCGCTTTCGATCTCCGGCACCCGCTCCCGCAGAGCGGGGTTTTGCGACAACGTTTCAACGCGGATGCCGAGCCACGGACGGACTACTTTACCCGTGGCGATGAGCTGATCGGAGATTTGCACCAGCACCTTGGAGGGAATGGCAAAGGCGAGATCGCGCTCCAGCCGATTGATCAAGGTGGTCATCCCGATGACCTGTCCGCTCACATCGAACAGCGGCCCGCCGCTGTTCCCCGGATTGATGAACGCATCGGTCTGGATGTAATCCTCAAATAAAATGTTGGCCGAGGTGGAGCTGAGCAGGTTGGTGCGCCCTTTGCCACTCACCCAGCCACAGGTGAAAGAGAACTCCTGGTGAAAAGGGGTGCCGATGGCGCAGACGAGTTGCCCGACCCGCAGCGCGTCGCTGTCGCCGATCTCCGCCGGGGTGACCCCCCGGGCCTCGATCTTCAGAACCGCGATGTCGGTCGGCTCATCGCTGGCGACCACCCTCGCCGGAAAGACGCGCCCATCCCGCAGACGCACGTTCAGTTTCTCGGCATCCGCGATCACATGTAGATTGGTCACGACATGGCCATCGGCGCGCAGAAAGAAGCCTGAGCCTTCACTGCGTTGCGGCGGCAAACGGGCGGCGTGCGAGGCCTCGGCGCGAGCCGTTCCTTTGCCGCGACCCTCCTTTTCATCGTCCAGAAAGAAGTCGAGCGAATGCGCTTCATCGGGAACTTCCTCCACCTTCTTCAGAGCTTCGATGACGACGACACTGGGCGCGACCTTTTCGAAAGCTTGCACAAATCCCTCATCGATCTGGCGCAACAACGCCAGCGGGCTCCCCGGCTTCGGAGCGTCCGCTCCCAAAGCAGTGGCGCTGAAAAGCAGCGAAAGCCACCCGCCGAGCGCGCGTTTGGGACAATGAGCGAGCATGTTTGTCCCCGTCCTTTTACCTGGGCGGTGCTCACACGGCGAGCACATCGCGTCGAGGAATTTTACGTCTGCGCCCTTTTAACGCTCCGCACGAGCAAGTCACCGTTATTCAGCCCCATGGCCCAAGTTCCTTTTCCTGACGAAGCGGCCAGCCTTGGCCCTTGCACGATTCACTCCTTACAAGGCTCGTCCTCTGATGTGCCCTGCATCCAAACCCACACTCCAAAACCAATGAAAAACACGCCTCCCCTTCCTCATCTCCTGACCCTCGCCGCAACCCTCGCTCTCAGCCCTCTGGCCCTGGCTCAAACCTCAGTCACCACCACGACGGGTGGCGGGGGCACTTCGATCGCCACGACCGGTGCCGCGGGTGGAGTCTCCTCCACCACGACTATCGGAACCATTAGCGAGTTCAGCCCGGACACCATCGTGGTCCGCTCCGAAACCTCGCCTGAGCCGATCCGCTATTCCTACACTAAGACGACCACTTATGTGGACGAAGACGGCGCGCCCGTTTCCATGGACCTGGTCAAATCGGGCCTCCCGGTGACTGTCACTTACGTGAAGGAAGGTGATCGCATGGTGGCCAACCGGGTCATCGTGAAGCGTCACTCCACCACCACTTCCGAGGGGACAACTCGCCACTCCGAAGTCTCCGAACCACGGGTCAAACACCATGACACCGTGATCGAAGAGAAGCGCCCCTCCGCCGTTATCGAGAAGCGGACCGAAGTCGCTCCGGCCGCTGTTGAAGAGAGATCGTCCACCACCACCACGACGACCACCTCGGGCAAATAAGCCTCCCGCCGTAAGAAAGCGAAAGCCCGCGGATCACAGACGATCCGCGGGCTTTTTGTCGTTTAAACCAAGTCTCTGCCCCGAGCGCCTAGCGCACGCGAGTGAAGCGCTGAAATCCAAGCAGCAGGCCCAATCCGCCGAGCAAAGCCGCCCAAGCTGTCGGCTCCGGCACCGGCACCATCAAGATAAAGTGCGGGGCGGTGATCGTCCCGGAAAAAGTGCTCACCACGCCGCCGGGCGTGATTCTCTCGACCTGATTATAACCATCGTCGGTTACATAGAGGTTGCCGTTCGTGTCCGTGGTCACACCATACGGATACGCTCTCTTTTGCGCCGTGCTCGGGAGAGTGGCAAACACCGTGTCAGTTCCATCGCTGGCCACCTTGTCGATCACTCCCTGATTGTTATCCGCGAAATAAAGATTGGTCCCGCTGGCAGTTAAACCAAGTGGGCTTGCGAAAGGACTGGTGGTGGCAAAGGTAGTCACCCCGGTGTTCAATCCGCCGACAATCGCTATTTTGCTGATCGTGTCAGCATTAAGATTCGCGGTGTAAAGATTGCCGCTGGCATCGAAGGCCAACCCATTTGGAATGGACCCGGCGGGCAGTTGCGCAAACGGGCCACCAGGAGCCGCCAGCCCCGTCGGAAGAATCTTCACCACCTCGTTCAATTGGCTGAGGGCCACATAGACGTTTCCCGTGGAATCGATGGCGAGGCCGACCGGGTTTGAACCCGGGGCCACCGTCGAGAAAGTGCTCGCCACCCCAGCGGACGTGATCTTGCTCACGATCCCGGTGAGCAGATCAACAGAGTAAAGGTTGCCGAGCAAATCGACCGCAAGCCCTTGCTCAGAACTGTTGGAGCCGTTGGCCACGGAGCCAAGGTCCACGAAGGTGGAAACAACCCCCGCGGCGGAAACTTTGTCGATCTTCGACCCCGCCGAGACGTAAAAGCTCTGCGCGGAGGCCGAAGGTACGCTCCAACCCAAAACTAGGACCGGGAGGGCAAGAAGCAAGGTCGAGCGAACGCGGGAAAGCGCTCCCACGGAGGAGGTATTTTTCTGGGGCATGGAGGGGAAGCCGCGAACGGCGGTGTGCATCTAAGCCAATTTCCCAGAACGTCAAGGGGACGCACCGAATAATTTATCCCCGTCTGGAGAATTTCGACACTGTCAGCACTTCGGATGCCACTTATGGGCTCGCTTGCGCGAGCGCCTCTTTCCATTGCTGCGCTAATTCTTCGACGGAGTGGCCGGTCAACTCCTGCCAAAGGCCGGCTTCATAGCGCCCCGCGCGCATCGCCGCATTCAGCTTCACCACTAGATCTTTATCATACTTGACCGAGACCCAGTGCAGAAAATTCGCGCTCGTCCGATAGCTCGCATCGTACCGTACACCAATGGCACGGCTGGGAGGGATTTCGGCTCCGTGGGTCTGCGGCTCATACAGAAAGAAGCGGATGTAATCGGGGATCCCTTCGATCAGCCAGCCCGGCGGGCGATTGCCGCGCCCGTACTGCTGCACCACGTGCACCATTTCATGGACGATGGAGCCAATCGCTTCATCCCGGAGATGCTGCCGATACCACTTCGCCGCCCCGAAAATCCGCGTCCCGGCGGTAACCGCCACGCCGTCACGGTCCTTTTCAAAAGTGATGCTAAACCGCTTGGGCGCAGTGTACCCCGCGCTCGGCATTAGAGCCACCAGCTTCGGGTACCATTGCCGTACCACCGGCATCAACTCCTGCCGCGCCCATGTACCCAACTCAGGCGTTTCCGTCGTATCGAGGTAAACCACGTACTTGCCTCCTTCAATCTCGAACTTCTCCGGGCTGTCCGCAGCGGCACTCGCTCCCAGAGGTGCGTGCGCTTCCCTCACATCGATCTCACTATAGAAGGTATTCGTTTGCCCCTGGCCCGCTTGCGTCGGTTCCATATCGAAGAGCAGATAGCGAAAAAGTCCCAGGACACCCCCCGGTGCGCTGATCCTGACACCGTACTGCCCGCCCGGTTCGCCTCCACTCGGCCTCGTATCGACCTTTGCCAGCAGTGTCCAGCCCGCCTCCGCCGGATGGAGCGGGCGCTTCGGCTGGGGAGCAAAGGACGCGCCTGCTCCGTCGCTGGCGTAAAGCTGGTACACTTGCGGTCCGCGGACATCCGGATGCCAGGAGAAGGTGTTTACCTCCGAAATCTCGATGGCCCGCCCGAGGTCCACCAGCACTCTGCCGCCCTCTCCCCCGCGTAAGAAGAAATTGTGCGCCGGGTCATCCTGTTCGCTGGGAAGTTTGCCATCGTGCAGTTTCTCTATTCCTCCGCCATTGGCATCGGCTTCCCCATCCACCAGCGAGAACTTGGCGGCTTCCGCCGCGTCGCCCCGCTGCGGCGCGGGCACGTTCTGGAACGCAAAGGAGGGCGTCGCTTGCGCCAGGCCGACACGCGCCACCGTGACCGTCGCAGGCGTGTCCGCCAGGGCGCCCGCCGCTGCACCAGGAAGGAGCAGGAGCCAAAGGAGGCGGCGGAATCTCATGGGGGTGCCTCATCCTACCTCCCGCCGCCCCCCTGCCAAGCCTTCAGAGCACCCTCACGCCATCAACTCGCGGACGACGTTGCCCGAAACATCCGTCAGCCGGAAATCGCGTCCGGCATAGCGATAGGTGAGCTTCTCATGGTCGAAGCCGAGCAGCGCCAGGATCGTCGCATGCAAATCGTGAACGTGGACCGGCTTCTCCACCGCCTTGTACCCAAACTCATCCGTCGCCCCATGGACGTACCCGCCCCGGACCCCTCCGCCAGCCATCCACATCGAAAAGCCGTGATGATTGTGATCGCGCCCGTTTTGCTTCCCCGCGTTGGCGCCTGGCATCGGCAGCTCCACCGTCGGCGTGCGCCCAAATTCGCCACCCCAGATGACCAGCGTCTCCTCCAGCAACCCGCGCTGCTTCAGGTCCTTGAGCAACGCACCGATCGCCTGGTCGCATTCACCCGCCAGCCGCCGGTGATTCGCACCAATGTCGTCATGACTATCCCACGGCTGACCCTCCCCATGCCAGACCTGCACGAAACGCACCCCGCGCTCGATCAGGCGGCGCGTGATCAGCATTTGCCGGCCTTGCACATTGCTGCCGTACATCTCCCGCATGGCGGGCGTTTCCTTGGAAATGTCAAAGGCATCCGCCGCATCCATCTGCATGCGGTACGCCAACTCAAAACTCTGCACCCGCGCCTCGAGCTGCGCATCGTGCTGCCGTTTTTCCGCATGCGCGGAGTTGAGCGTCTTGAGCAAGTCGAGTTCGTCGCGCTGCTCCCGCAACGAGAGCCGTCCGTTGCGGATATTCTCGATCAACTTGTCCAGGTCCGTCTGATTGGAATCAATGTAAGTCCCTTGAAAGACCCCGGGCAGAAAGCCCGCCTGCCAATTCTGCGTCTCCTGGATCGGATAACCGCGCGGGCACATCGTGATGAAGCCCGGCATGTTCTGATTCTCGCTTCCCAAGCCGTACGTCACCCACGAGCCCATGCTCGGACGCGGCAGCCGCGCCTCACCGCAATTCATCAGCATCAGCGACGGCTCATGATTCGGCACATCGGCGCACATCGAGCGAATCACGCAAATGTCATCAATCGACTCCGCCGTCTTCGCAAAGATTTCGCTCACTTCGATGCCACTCTGGCCATACTTCTGAAACTTGAAGGGAGAACCCATGCCCGCGCCCGTTTTCCGCTCGGTCGCCAGCTTCGGCCCCGGCAACTCCCGGCCATCGTACTGCGAAAGCGCCGGCTTGGGATCGAAGGTATCCACCTGCGACGGCCCGCCATTCATGAACAAGTGGATGACGCGCTTGGCCTTGCCGGGAAATTGCGGCGGCTTGGGAGCCAGCGGATGGAGGTCTGGCTCCGCTCCCAAAGCCGTTCCACCGAAGAGTCCCGCCTGCCCCAGCACGCTGCTCAAGGCGACTGCGCCCATTCCCATGCCGCAGCGATGCAGAAAATCGCGCCGCGTCACGAGACGCTCCTGGAGAGAATGGCGATGGTGGGACATCAGGCGCAAGGTGGTGCTGAAACAACCGTGAGAAAAGGCAAAGCTTAGGGCGCCTGGCAGGCACCCTCGACCACGCACGCCACAGTTCTTCGCTCGACGGCGGGCCGCGCCGGACACATGCTCCGTTGCGCATACCAGCAGACCCAAGCTCCCCATGGATAACGAAGAACCGCTTAATCCCTCCCGCCGCCGCTTCCTCCGGGGCACCGCTTTTGGAGCCCTCGCCGCCGGCGCCGCCCCGCTGGTCGTCGCCCGCGACGCCATGGCTGGGCCGCAGGAGGGCGTCCTCCCAAAGACCCCGCCTGCTCCCACCGCCTTCGATTTCACCAAACGGAGCGGCGCCTTGCAGCCTGACACCATCGTCAATTCGGCGTGCCAATTCTGCAACTCCAACTGCCGTCTCAAGGTCCACCTGAAGGATGGCCGCATTATCGACGTGACCGGCGAACCGAACGACCCGGTGCAGGCCGGCGGCCTCTGCGTGAAGGCGGGGATGATGACACAGCTCGTCTATAATCGCTTCCGTCTCACCCATCCGCTGAAACGCGTTGGCGGCGAGAAAGGCTCGCCCGACTCCTAGTTTGAGCCGGTCTCGTGGGACGAAGCGCTCGATACCATGGCGCGGAAGTTCCTCGCGCTGCGCGACGCCGGCGAAGCGCGCGCGATTGCCAATAAAACCAGCGGCCGCCTCCAGCGCGGCACCGGGAGCGTCATCGGTCGTTTCTTCGATCTGCTCGGCTCTCCCAATGCCACCGATGTTGGCCCAGTTTGCAACGATGCCGGCGGCGACGCGCTCGGCGCCACCTTTGGCTTGGGCAACTTCACCAACGGCTACGGCAAGGATGAGAACACCGGCCAGGAAGACCTCGGCAGCGCCCGGTTCTTCCTCTTCCTCGGCACCAATCAGGCCGAGACGCATCCAGTCACCTTTGCCTATCTCCTTCGCGAGCGCGCTAGGACCGGCGCGAAGCTCGTGGTCATCGACCCCCGCCTCACGCCGACCGGCGCGCAGGCAGACAACTGGCTCGCCCCCAAGCCCCACACCGACCTCGCTCTCGCGCTCGCCTTTCTGCATCACGTCGTCGAAAAGGGGCTGTACGACAAAGCCTTCGTCGCCAAATGGGTGCTCGGCTTCGCGGAGTTGAAGAAGCATCTCACCGACGGCGGCTACACGCCGGAGTGGGCGGAAAAAGTGACCGGCGTCCCCGCCGCGAAAATCAAGGCCGTCGCCGAGCAGTATGCCAGGGCCAAGCCCGCGGCCATCTTCTGCAACGCCGGCATCTCGCACCAGCTCGGCGCCTTCGATACCTACCGCGCGCTCGCCTTCCTCGCGGCCATCACCGGCAACATCGGCGTCAACGGCGGCGGCTGCAATTTCATGCACAACACCTGGCCCGGCGGCCTGAACTTGCCGCCGGTCGCCGAATCGCGCCCAAGAAAGACGTCGCGCTGCCGGTCGGGGCCGGATTGGTTCGCCGAAAGCATCCTCGCACTCGCGCCCGTATCAACTCAAGGCCATCGTCACCGAAGGCAATCCGCTCATCGGCTCGCGCTAACTCGAAGAAGGTGCAGGAGGCCTACAGCCAAACTCGAGTTCTACGTCTTCACCGGCCTCTTCATGGAGGAGGCCGCACTCTTCGCCGACATCATCCTGCCGGTCGCGAGCGGCTTTGAGATGGAAGGCGTTTACATGCGGCGCGACGACCGCTCCATCCGCTGGCAGCACGCCGCCGTCCCGCGCGTCGGCGAATCGCGCACCGACATCGAAATCTGGATCGATCTGGCCGCCGCCATGGCCCGGCACGATACGAAGAATCCGCCCGCTTACTGGACGGATAACCTGCGCGCGGAGTGGAAGGATTACGGCAAGCTTTGGGCCGAATTCGTCGCCCGCACTCCCGGCGTCGGCGGCATGACCCAGGCCCGCATGGAGAAGCGCGCCGAACCGCTCCGCTGGCCCTGCCCCACCGAAAAGAGCCCCGGCATTTCAACGCTCTACCTCGATCACCCCTCTTGGTACGCCGCCGCCGAGGCGCTCGATCCGAAAAACAAAGGCAAGCGCTTCCTGACTCCCAGCGGCAAGGTGGAAATCTTCACCCCCGAGCTCGAGGAAAGCCTCGCCACCGCCGGGCACCGCGCCCTGCCGATCTTCTACACGCATCCCGAAGTCACCGGCGCAAAATCCGAGCATCGAGTTCTCGCGCGAACTCGTCGCCAATCCCGTCAATCCCGGCTCGCGTCACGCCGAAGGTGAAGCTCGGCGCCATGAGCGATGGCGCCGTCCACGCGGAGTTTCCGCTCATGGGCATGATCGGGCGCGCCAGCGTCGTCCACTTCGCCGGCGTCACGCATTGGACCTATCTCGGCAAGCAAATGAATGGCGTCCGCCTCGTGCAAATCCATCCGCGCGCCGCCGCCCGGTACGGCATCATGCAGGGCGATAAAATCACCGTCGACAGCCCGCGCGGCTCCATCGGCGGTACCGCCGAATTGTGGGAAGGCATCCGCGAAGACACCATCTTCGTCCCCAATTGCTTCGGCCCCGCGCAAGCCATGGGCGACGAGTTCGGCCTTCCCCGTTACGAGACCGCCAACCACCTCCTCGACGACCGCTACTTCGACAACCTCAGCGGCCAGCAAGCCTACAAATGCTTCGCCTGCCGCATCGCCAAAGCATAAGCGCGTCAGCCCCGTAGCACCGTAGCGGCGGCGCATCGACGTAGCGGCGGCACCGCGACGTAGCGGCGGCGCCCCGCCGCCGGTGGTGCTCTGAGGCGCCCTCGCCTCAGTCGGGAAGGCGTCAGAAGGATCGCGCGGTTCTCTCCAATCGCTCACTCAACCACAGGAACCCGAACTTCGGCATTCGGCACGCGCACCTCCAAAGGTTGGAGGCGCGTTTTGCGGAGCTGGAGGCGCACCCCAAAGGCTGGAGGCGCGTTTTGTGGAGCTGGAGGCGCGCCTCCAGAGGCTGGAGGAGCGTTTTGCGGAGTTGGAGGCGCACCTCCAGGAGTTGGAGGCGCGTTTTGTGGAGCTGGAGGCGCACCTCCAAGAGTTGGAGGCGCGTTTTGCAGAGCTGGAGGCGCACCTCCAGGAGTTGGAGGAGCGTTTTGCGGGAGGCGTGCGGCGGGTCCATTCGAAGCCACCTTAGCTCGCAGTTTATAGGTCGTTGCTCGTGTAACCTTTCCCCTCCAACCCGTCAGTCATCTGTGACATGGTGCATTCGGATGCCGATGATTACTGACTCTCCAGAGCAACCGGCCCCGGCTCCGCGCCACAGGCAACGGATCAGTGCGGCCTTTCACACCACGCGGTGGACCCAGGTCAGCCGTGCGAAAGTGGATTCGCCGGAGGGGCGGTACGCGCTCACGGAGCTCTGCGATTCCTATTACGAACCGGTGGCCGCGTTCCTGCGCTGCGTCCTGCGCGATGTGGACGCCGCGCGCGACCTGGCGCACGACTTCTTCGCGGATGTGCTCGCGGGCGGATCAATCGCCTATGCTGCGCGGGAGCACGGGCGGTTTCGTTCCTACCTGCTCGGGGCCGTGAAACACTTTCTCGCCCATCATCGCGAAGGCTCCCGGCGGCTGAAGCGCGGCGGCGCGGTGGAGACGATCTCCATCAACGACACGGATGCGGGCGGGGCGCAATGCGTGCCCGATGCCGGAGTGCTGTCGCCCGACGCGGCCTTTGATCGGCAGTGGGCACTGACCGTGCTGGCACACGCCCTCGATGCATTGCGGTGTGAATGCGCAGCTCAGGGGAAAGCGGATTTTTTCGAGCAGGTCAAACCGTGGCTCACCGGTGAGGCGGCGCATGGCGAACAGGCGGCGCTGGCGGTGAGTTCCGGGCTGAACGCAAACGCGCTGAAGGTCGCCGTGCATCGTTTGAAGCGGCGGTTCCGCGAGTTGTTGAAAGCGGAAGTCGCCGGCACCTTGCACGATCCCCGGCTGGTCCAGGCCGAGATGTCCGCACTGCTCGCTGCGCTCGGCGGTTAATGCGAAAAACTTGGTAACCGAACCTCGTCGAAGCGTCAGGACACTGGCATGAGCGACAACCCCGCATTTCCCCACACCTGCCCGAAGTGCGGCGCGGCTCTGCCCTCTGCGGCCACTTCGGGATTATGTCCGCGTTGCCTGATGGCCGAGGCAATGCTTCCGACGCAGGTGGACTCCGCGCCTTCATCTTCGGAACAAGCGCTTACGCCCGAGCAACTCGCGCCACATTTTCCGCAACTCGAAATCCTCGAGTGCCTCGGGCGCGGCGGAATGGGTGTGGTTTACAAGGCGCGGCAGAAACGCTGAACCGATTCGTCGCGCTGAAGCTCCTCGCGCCGGAGCGTGTGACGGATGCGAAGTTCGCCGAGCGCTTCGCGCGCGAGGCGCAGGCGCTCGCAGCGCTGAATCATCCGCACATCGTCACCATCTATGATTTCGGGCAGGCGGGCGGGCTTGTATTTCCTGCTGATGGAGTTCGTGGATGGGGTGAATCTGCGGCAGGCGATGAAGCGCGGGGCGCTTCACGCCGGAGCAGGCGCTGGCGGTGGTGCCGCCGGTGTGCGAGGCGCTGCAATACGCGCACGAGCACGGCATCGTGCATCGCGACATCAAGCCGGAGAATCTGCTGCTCGACAAAGACGGCCGCGTGAAGATCGCCGACTTCGGCATCGCGAAGATGCTCGGCGACGACTTCGACGCACCGGCCGTCGGCGGAATCGCAGCCAGCCGGCACTCCGCAATACATGGCGCCGGAGCAGAAGGACGCATCAGCGCGACGGACCATCGCGCGGACATCTATTCGCTCGGCGTGGTGCTCTACGAAATGCTCACCGGCGAACTGCCCGCGGACAAATTGCAGCCGCCGTCGCGGAAGGTGCAGATTGACGTGCGCCTCGACGAGATCGTCCTGCGCGCCTTGGAGAAGACACCCGAGCTTCGCTATCAGACTGCAGGCGAAATGCGGGTGCAGGTGGAGACGATCACGGAGAATCCGAGTAGCGCACACACCCCGCGTGTGGGTTCTGGCACCCCCGCCGAATACGGCGAAAAGCCATTCGGCGAAGCCGCTGAAGCGATTGGCGCTAAACGCGTTTCGGACGACTCGCTCGCGCGGGTGCAGGCGAAAACGCGCGAGGCGCACGCGCTACCCGGAGCGGAGCCGCGTTTCTCGCGCGCGGCGATTTGGGGCGCTGTGTGGGCCCCGCTTTTCTTCATCACGTTTGTCTTGATGTTCGGGAGGGTTCGGGTCGAGCCCGGTGAATACCACGGTCCGACGTGGTGGCAGCACGTGTTCGCGTTCACCATGATCTTACTCGGTGGGGCCGCGCCGTTCGGCACGACGATCCTCGGCTGGATCGCCGTCACGCAGATTCGCCGCGCGGCGGCAAGGCTTCATGGCATGTGGCTGGCGGTGTTTGACGGGCTGCTCTTTCCGCTTCTGGCGCTCACCGGATTGGTGGCGTGGTTCTGGACCTGGATTTTCAGAGACCTCCTCTACCCGCGCCAACTCGGCGGTCTTCTCCTGGACGGGCCGGCAATTACAACCACGCAGTTCGAGGCTCTCGTTTTCGAGCACGGCAAGGCGCTGATTGTATTCAGCACGCTCATCACCTCGGGGATTCTGTGCTTCCTGATCATCCGCTGCGTCTGGCGGGCGGTGAACGAGAGCGGCGCACCTCAAGTTTCAAGCCTTGGAAAAACCCGCGCGGTAGCTCCCCAACCGCATGAAAAGTCCGCGCAGCCGAGCTTCTCCCGCAAGGCCATCGTGTTAGCGGTGCTGGTATTGGCCACCGTAGGTCTTGCGGTTGCCGTGCGATTCGGAAGTTCCCTCATTCACGAATTTAGTGGCGTGCCAGGTTTTGAAAAGGTGCACAACGCTGGCTTAGGGTCGGAGATTGAGCGGAGCCCTTTCCCCAAGGCCGCGCACATCGCGCGCAATGCAGGCACGGTGTTCGTGCATGACGACAATATCGACGTCCATTATGTCTTCTTTGCAACCAAGGCCGTTGGCTCCGCGACCTCGGATTCCTACAACACGCGTTCCCTCGCGTGGACGGATCACGGCAGCTTCAAGCTCACGGAGCAACAGGCGTTCGGCTACCATCGCGAGTCCACCGATCCTTTTCACCTGCAAGTCAACGGCAAGGAATACGACCTGCGTCTGGGCCGCGTGCTCGTGCCGCACGACGACGGCTCGGTGGAGCAGCTCAAGCTGTTCCCGTCGCTCGCGACGGCGAAAGACCCGGATGCGCTATCGCTGCTCATCCCAGCCGCGCGGGCGATGAACGAGGAGCCGATCACGGTGGAGAAACTCCACCGGCAGATCGAGGCCGCCGATGCCCAGCTTAAGGACCTGCTGAAAACCCACGCGCCTGCGCATCCGCTCGTCGTGGAGATACGTGAGTCGCTCGTGACCTTGCGGCAGAAGATTAAGCAACTGGCTGGCAAACCGGGTGCATCCCCTGCCGCGCAGGACGACGGCCCGTCCGTGGATTCCTCTTCGGACAAATCACTCACCGGCCTGTGGTGGCACGAAGTCGTCCTTCAATACACTTCGATCACGGAGCCCATCGCAAAAGCTCCCGAGGCAAAGACACCACCAGCCGCCGCCGCCGATTCCCCGCGCCAAGTCGTGGCGGAGTTCCTCCGCCGGATTAAGGCCGAGGGCGAAAAGGAAAACGGCGACGCGCAGAAGGTGTGGGAACTGACGACGCGAACCGGTGCTGCAAGCTGGGGCCTTGACTTCTTGAACGTGCTGAAGGAGCACCAAATCATCCCGCTTCACCAGCTCGGCAACGACGAACAGACGCTCGTGCTCTCCGCTCCGTTCGGCGACAAGGGCAACGAGCGCATCTTCACCGCCATTCTGCTCAAGCGCGACGGCAAGTGGCTCATCGACAGACACGATGCATACCGCAAGCGAGAGGAGGTCGAGAGCCTGATGGAGGGCTTCATGCTCAATGCCGGCGTGAAGTTCGACGTGCAAGCCGCCGAACTCACTGGCGTCTGGAATTTCCCCTGCACCTCCACGCTCACGCTTATCGCCGATGGCCATGGCGTGCGCGTCTTTGAAGGGCCGAGCGGCGTGCCGGAAAAACCGGAGCGCTTCCGCTGGGACGTGAGCGGCTCCACCTTGCGCACGCATTGGCCCGACCGCACCGACACGGCGACGATCACCTGGGTCACGGACGACGCCTTCCGCCTCGTGGACGCCAAAGGTCAGGACGAATACTTGGCCTATAGCCACGCCATCATCCCGCTCGGCGCTCCGCACGAGTTCACCGTATATGATCCGCGCCTAAACAAGCAAGACGCCAGTTACTTCGGCATCGATGCCGAGCGGCAGCGCAACAATGACAACGACGATCGGACTCCGCAATTCGGCGTCGCCGACCCGCACGAGACGGATGCCAAATTGATCGCGTGGACGAAGGAGCACCGCCTGGATGCTGTGGGCCGCGTGGTGCTCGCCGAGGGCAAAGTGACGCAACTCGGCCTGCGCACCTTCGAGCTGCTCACCATCCCCGCCGGGGCCGATGGGTGGGAGAAACTCACCGCCGCGCTGATCGCGGAGAAAATTAAAGACCGCCTCACGGGGTGGAGCATGATGAGCCAGGTGGATGACTTGCTCACCGACGGAAAGGTCCCCGCGACCTTTATTTTCCTCACCCGCGAAGGCAGCGAGGGCCTGTTGCAAATCGTCGGTCCCGCCGAGAAGAACGGCGTGCAGATCCGTTACAAGATCACGAAGGAAGCGCCGGATGTATCCGTCGCAACAAAATAGGGCGAAGCTCTACCCGCCAATTTCTTGCAGGGGAATTTCTCGACCGACGAATGGTGGAAAGATGTTGCCGTGCTGGAGTCAGCCGGCTTTGCACTCGCCGATCTGCATCTGCGCCTCTGCACTGACGCAGACGACAATCCTGCAATCCGTTCCGAAATGACCGAAAGTTTTAGCCGCCGCGGCGCTCCTTTCACGAGCCTTTCCGCAGGGACATTGTCGGCACGCACCGTCGCCCATGTCGCGCGGAAGCTGGAAGCTTCCCTCCTCAGGTGGGCAGAGTGGCGGCGAACGTGACGGCTTCCACCTCGTGGCTCTCGAGTTGCAGTTCGCCGCCGTGGGCGCGGACGATCTCGCGCGCGATGTTCAAGCCGAGGCCGTGACCGGTGGAGGTCCGGTGCGCTTCCGCCCGAAAGAAGCGCTCAAAAAGGCGCGCCGCTTGGGAGGCATCAAGGCCAGCGCCGGTGTTCGTGATGGCGAGACGGACGCGGCCAACCTGCTGCGCCAGGTGCACGACCACGCTTCCCCCAGGACGGTTATATTTCACGGCGTTCTCAAGCAGGTTGCGCAGCACTTGCATCATCCGCGCGGCGTCGCCTTGAATGATCAGTTCGGTGGGTAATTCGCTGCGGATGGTGATGCCCTCCGCCTCAGCGAAAATGGCTGCCTCTTCGATCGCTTCCCGCAAAATCACACCAAGATCGAAGCGCTGGCGTTCGATTTGCAGGTGCCCGGCGTCGGCGCGTGCGAGGAGGAGTAGCTTCTCGCTTAGCGAAGAGAGACTGGTTGCGGCATCCAGGAGATCGAGCACCTGCCGTTCTTGTGGCGCCGTCAATTCGTCGGCGGAGAGAATTGCTTCCAAGCCGGCCCGGATCACGGCGAGCGGGGTGCGCAGTTCGTGCGAGGTATCCGCGCAAAAGCGTTGCGCCTGGAGGAAGCTGCTCTCGAGCCGCGCGATCATGCTGTTCAAAACCAGAGCGAGCCGATGAATTTCATCGAGCCCCGCCGGCACGGGCACCCGCTCATGCAAGCTTTCCGCGGTGATGGCTTGCGCGGCCCGGGTCACGGCTTCGATGGGCGCGAGCGCCTGCCGCGCAATCCACCAGCAACCGAGCGCGGAGATGAGCAGGAGCAATGGGAGCGCGATGAGAAAGCCGCGCACCAACTCCGTCACCGAATCGCGCAAGTCATGCATGTCGAAGGCGACGCGCACCTGCCAATCCCCACGCTGCACCACCGCCAGCCGCACGCGGCGTGCGCCTCGCAGCGAATACTGGCCCGGCGCCAGGCGGCTCCCGCCGAAAACTTCCGCTGTCGCACGGGTGGACGAATAGACCAACACTCCGGCCCGCCAAATCTGCACATGCCGATGCCGATACGCGGCGGGCAGCACGGCCCGCCAGTCGCCATGCGCCGTGTCGAAGGTCCTGGGGAGGCGATCAATCTCCGCGAAGACGCCGCTCACTTCGCGCTGGAGCAGCCGATCGAGCAGCTCGATGTCTTCGTGGTAGAAGTGAAAGGCCGTGCCCACGGCGAAGACCGCGAGGGTCAACGCCACTACGAGCGCCGACCAGAGCGCCACTTTCAGCCGCAGCGGCCACTTTCTCACTTCGGCACTTTCAGCGTGTAGCCCACCCCGCGGATCGTGTGCAGCAACTTCACCTCGCTCCCGTCGTCGATCTTGCGCCGCAGCCGCTGCACATACACGTCCACGAGATTGGTGCCCGGATCGAAATGGTAATCCCAGACGTGCTCACAAATTTGCGTGCGGGACTGCACCCGCCCCGGCGAGCGCATCAGGAATTCGAGCAAGGCAAACTCGCGCGGGGGCAGGTCGATTTCGCGGCCAGCGCGCGAGACTTCCCGCGTGACGAGATTGAGCGTGAGATCATCCACCTTGAGCAGCGAGAAGCGCGCTTCGCCCATCCGCCGGCAAATGGCGCGCAGCCGGGCGATGAGTTCGCCCGTGGAGAACGGCTTGGCCAGGTAATCGTCAGCGCCGAGGTTCAACCCCTCGATGCGTTCCGGCACATCGGCGCGCGCCGTGACCAGCAGGATGGGCACGGTGTTCCGCTGCTCGCGCAATTTGCGCAGAATGGAAAGCCCATCCCGCCCGGGCAGCATGATGTCGAGCACAATGGCATCGAAGGGGGTCCCTTGCGCGAGCACGAGCGCTTCATCGCCATCGTGGACCATGTCCACGGCCATCCCAGCTTCCTGCAAAGACTTTTTTACGAAGCCGGCGAGCTTCTTTTCATCTTCGACGACGAGGACGCGCATACGGATGTTTCCAGTCTAGTTGGCCGAGGCGGCGCGCGCCACGGGAGCCGGTTGCGACTTGAGCAGCACAAAGTCGCCGGCGCTGCCGAGCGTCTGCCAACGTGAGGAGTCGAAGCTCGCCTTCACCCGCTGCTGGCGCGTGAGCACAAAGACCGGCGGAGTACCGGGGCCAGGCTCAATCATGGAGCTGGCGAAATTCGTAGAGGGGAAAAGGCGCTGCTCCTGTTCAGCCGTCGCCGGCACAATCAAATCAGCCTGCTCACGAGAGACGCTCACCAGCCGCTGGAGGTAAAATTCCAGTCCATCCGCACGCACCTCGACCGCGCAGACACGGGCCGAAGGGAAATCAGGATCGGCAACGACCTGCCGGGCCAGATCACGGACGGTCCCTTGCGGGCCGAGCCGGTTATTGAAGTGAGGCATCGCCGCCGCGCCCGCCAGCAGCAGCAGCGCGGTTGCCGCTGCCACCGTCGGCAGCCAGGCCGGCATCGTGCCGCGCCGCGTGGCCCAGCGGGCCGCGGCGAGCGCGAGCGGCGGAAGGAGCGGCAGGATGTAGGTGGAGAGCTTCGATCCACTGAGCGACAGCACCAGAAACGGCACGAGCACCCAGCTCAGGAGAAACCATTCTGGCGCGCAAAATCGGCGCTCGCGCCAGCGACGCCAGGCCGCCATCCCCACCGGCACCATCAGCAAGCTCCATGGCAAAAGCGCTCCAAAGGTGACCGGCGCAAAAAACCAGATGGGCTTGGCGCGCCCGTGGTGGTGCGACGCAAAGCGCTCCACTAATTCGTAGTGCCAGAAGTAACGAAAAAGCCCGTGCTGCCAGCAGCTCAACGCAATGAACCACGAGAGCCCGATCACCAGGGTGAGCAGCATGCCGCCCGCCCACGGCAGCCGGACCGCGCCCGCCTCGCGCCGGGCGAGCCGCTGCCACGCCAACACCGCTGACAGTGGCACGATGAGCGCCATCGGTCCCTTCGTCAGGAACCCGCAACCCATCATCGCAAAGAAGAGCCACGCCCAAAGGCGCCCCTTCCCCAGATGCGCATATCGAAGGAAGCAAGCCACCGCCGCCACCGTCCAAAAAGTCAGCGTCATGTCCGGCGTCAGCAGCCGTGCGATCGCGAAAAAGCCGGCGCTCGTCAGCAACACCACGCCCGCCGCCAGCCCGGTGCTCCGTCCAAAGAGCGCCCCTCCGATCCAAGCCGTGAGCAGCACCGTGCCCAGTGCCGCGAGCGCCGACGGCAGACGCGCCGCCCACTCGTTTACGCCGAAAAGACGCAGCGACAGCGCCGTGGCCCAATAGATGACCGGCGGCTTCGAGAAGTGGAGAAAGCCATTCAGATGCGGCAGCAGCAGATCGCCGCTCGCCGCCATCTCGCGTCCGATCTCTGCATAGCGCCCCTCGTCCGGCTCATTCAGGCCGCGCGACCCCAGCAGCGTCCCCAGCACCAGGACGGCCGCGAGCAGCAACGCCAGGGGTTGATGAAAAGACGAGGTGCTCATCGGCCCAACTCATGCGCACCGCCGTCGCTTTGCGCAAGCGCGGCTGAGTCGGCAAAAGTACATCACCGAGCAAGCAAAGCAGCTTCGGAATGACGAACCCTCGCCGAACGGATGAACAATCCGTCAGGTCCGCCGCCCTTGCGGGGAACTGCGCCGCCTAAACTCTGGCCGTCGGCTTGGCGTGGCTCAGCACCCGCATGAGCGCCGAGTAAATCTCGTTTGGGCCCAGACCTTTGCTCACATACCCGTTTGCCCCATTTCTACGCGCGGTCTGCATCGCCTCCTCGTCATAGCCGAGCCCGGTGAACATGACGATCGGCAGGTCCGCGTGCTCCTCGCGGATCATCGAAATCAGCGAGAGCCCGTCGATTTTGGGCATCCCGATATCGAGGATGATGGCGTCGCATTCATTCTCTCCCAGCCACGCCACGACCTTCTGCCCATCCGTCAGCGAAGACGCATGATGCCCTTTGTCGCGCAGATACGTCGTGAGGAACCGGTTTAGAAGCTGATTGTCATCGACGACGAGGAAGGTCATGAGCGAAAGGGTTGCGTAAGCGATAAAGCAGGCGATGTGCCAGCAGACGGTGAATCAAACTTCAGCCGAGTGGGCCAGCGGGGGCATCATCGTTGTCAAAGGAGGCCGCGAAGTGACGGTGGCTCTTCAATCCCAGGTCAGGCCATCATCTCTTTGATCTGCCTGGTCGCGATGCCGATGGGGCGGTCAAGGGGGACGCCAGCGCAGGCGAGGAGAGTCGTGAGCAGGTCGCCTTGATTGCCTTTGAGTTCCGGCGAGAAAGCGGCCGGTGCTGAGGGTGCCGCCGCCGCGTCCGGCAACGATAAAAGGAAGGTTTTCGCGGGCATGTTTGTTGCCGTCCTCGAGTCCTGAGCCCCACATCATGATGCAGTTGTCGAGCAAGGTGCCGTCGCCTTCGCGCAGGCTGTGCATCTTTTTCACCATGTAGGCAAACTGTGCGATATTGAAGGCGGTGATCGCCGCGACTTTACCCACTTTATCCGGCTGGTTGTTATGATGCGTTTGTGAGTGATGCTCATCTTTGAAACCCGAGCTCGGGATAAGAGACGCCGTTGGGCGTGGAGCCGATGTACGTGCTGACGCGCGTGGTGTCGGTCTGGAAGGCGAGCACATTGAGGTCGCACATCACCTGCATGTATTCGCTGCGCTTGTCGCCTTCGGGAATCTTGACCTCGATCGGCGGAGAATCCGACGCGTGGCGTTTGCTGGTGCTGACGCCCGCTTTCTCCAGGGCCGCCTCCTTTTGGCGGATACTCGATGGCCGCAATGCGGCGCTCCACCGCGCGCACGCTATCAAGGTATTCATCGAGCTTATGTTGATCGTCCTGCGGCAAGCGCCGGCGCAGATCGCGCGCGCCGCCGATGACCAGATCGAGCATCTGACGATCAAGCGGATCCGCCTGGCGCGGTCGTGCCCAGCTTGATCCGTCTTCCCAAAGAGCCGGTTGAGGACGCTGCGGGGATTGGTCTCGGCGGGGACGGCTTGGGTGGGCGAGCGGAAGCTGCAATGCGAGTAGTAGCCTTCGTTCAGCCCCTCCTGATTCTCCTTGTGCGTCTGCGGCATGGTCGCCAATTCCAGCGAAGGGAGGGAGGTCAGGCCGCCGACGTAGTTCGCCGCGATCTGATCCGCGGAGATGGCGATATTGATCTGGTTGCGCCGGTTCGCATCCGGCAGCGCGGCCGTCAGCCAGGTGGAAAACTCGAGCGCGTGCGGCGCGCCATTGAAAGGGGCGATCGGCACTCCCGAGATGCCTTTCATCAGCAGACACTGATCGAGCACCGGACGCAAGCGATTCCAAAGCCGGCGGCGGCGTGCGAGAGAAAGGTCTCCGGACTGGCCGGCCAAAACTGATCCATGATGACGCCATGCGGCATGTACATGAAGCCGAGGCGCACCGGCGGCTTGACGGCCTTGCCCTTGCCGGGCATCGGCCCAGCCCATGGTTTCCAGAAGCGGCAGAGCGAGGGAGGCGCCAATCCCTTTCAGGCAGGTGCGGCGGTCGATGCAGAAAGTTATTGGTCATGGGAGGCGAGGGTGACTGGTTCCTGGATGCGGCGATTGGTAAAGGGATAACTGGTGACGATCTCGGTGATGAGCGTCTGCATGCGGTAGCCATCTTTGGCGATGGTTTCCATGAGGTGATCGACGACGATTTCGTCATAGCCCTCGAGCTGGCGGCAAAGGGCGTAGGCGAGCAGTTTCTCCGTGAGGTTGCGCGCCAGCTCGTCCTTGCGCGCCGGCGATGATGGCTTTCAGTTCCTTGGGCGACGAGAAAGTGCTTGCCGCCCGGCAGCTCGCCCGCGGCGTCGATCGCGCCGCCCGTAGTCGTCCTGATCGCGCCAGCGCCCGATGGCATCGAAGTTCTCCAGGCCAAAGCCGATGGGATCGAGGATCTTGTGGCAATTGGCGCAGACGGCATTGGTGCGGTGCAGTTCCGTGCGCTGGCGCAGGGTCATGCTGGGCGACCATCTGTTGGTCCTGCTTGTCGAGCGCCGGAACGTTCGGCGGGAGCGGGCGGGACATGCTCGCCGAGCACCTGTTCGAGCACCCAGACGCCGCGCTTCACGGCGCTGGTGCGATTGGGAAAGGAGGTCGTGGCCAGAATGCCGGGCATGCCCAGAATGCCGCCGCGATTGGCGTCGGTCGAGCTGCACCCGGCGCATCTCGGCCCGGTGACGGTCTTCTCCAGGCCGTAGAGCGGGGCGAGCGTCCCATTGAGAAAGGTGTAATCGCTGTCCACGAAAGCTCACGACGCTGCGGTTTTCGCGGACGATGCTCTCGAAAAAGAGCCGCGCTTCGTCGTACATCGCCGCGCGCATTTCGGGGGTCATCTGCGGGAATTTCGCCGTGTCGAAGGTTTTGCCTGCCAGGCTGCCGACCCCCAGCCACTGCGCGCCGAAGCCATCGAAGAGCGCGCGCGAGCGGGGATCCGCGAGCAGCCGCTTCACCTGCGCCTTGCAGCACGGCTGGTTCGTGCAGCTTGCCCGCGTCGGCCAGGGCGGACAGCTCGGCATCGGGCATGGTCGCCCAGAGCAGATACGACAAGCGGGAGGCGAGTTGATAGTCATCCAGCGGCACGATTGGCTGCCCCGCTTCCGGCTCGCTGGCGGGCGTGATGAAGAGGAATTGCGGGGAAACAAGGACCGCCTTGAGCATCAGGCGCAGCGCCGCCGCGGTAGGCGAGCTGGTCTGGCGCGCGCGAGATCGAAGACCTGCAGCAAGGACATCCAGTTCCGCCTCCGAAGGGGGCCGGCGATAGGCACTGCCGGGCGAGCGAGCAGGGCGACCCTCCTGGCCGACAGCGCGCTCATCGCGTGCCAGGCGGGCGGCATTCGCCAAAAATGTGCTGTTCGCAGCGCGGTGGGCGGCGCGTCCGGCGGGACCGAGAATGCGCGCCAGCACTTCATTGGCGATGCCGAGATACTGCTCCGATCTGCAGCGGCGAAAGGGTATTCAGATAGCCTTCGCCAAAGACTTCATCCGGCAGCTCCTGGGCGATCGCGGGATCGACGCCGAAGAGGTCGTGCAGCGTGTTGCCATACTCCACCTTGGTCAGGCGGCGGATGACAAATGGGCCCGGATCCTTCGGGCTGAGAAATTTGATCTGGGCCACCCAATCCATGAACATCTGCCGCTCCTCATCGCTCGGCTGCTTTTCCACGTCGTCCGGCGGCATGTCGTGGGTCTTCACGTTGGCCAGCGACTGCTTCCACTGTTTGCTGAAAGCGGCGGCTCCCGGGTTTTTGAAAGTGGGGGGGAAGGTGACGCCGGCCTTGCGCTTCTTGTCTCCATGACAATCGGTGCAATACGTTTTGAGGAACGGCTTGACCTGCTCCTGGAACGTTTGTTGTACACCCTCATGCATCTTGGCGAAGCTCTCGTCGGTCGCCAACTCCGCACGCGCAGGCAGCACCCACGCAAGCACCCCAGCCGCCAAGGCCAGGTGGATCACGCGGGGGCGAATCGTGAGAGGGGGGAGCATGCTGGTTCAGCTTCGGAGCGGCACCTGAGAACGACCATTCAGCGGGCGTTTTCTTTGCCGGGAAGCAAGCGGAGACTATCGCGCAAGAACGCGGGAAATCAAATTTGCGGGCGCGCCTTCGCTGAACTGGCGCGGCGCTTCGTGGTCCAAGGGATATAGGGAAGCCATGCGGATTGCCCCGCCTACAGCGCGAGGAGCGATCGGGTCCCGGTCTGCTGCGCAACCATTCGCGAAGCGCCATTGCGGATTGACGCTTCCCGGCACCGGTCCCTAGGGTATCCGCCCCGCAGCCCCTTCACACCTTGGACTTAAAAGAAATCAAAGAACTCATCTCCCTGATGAGGAAGAACGACCTGTCCGAATTCCGCATCGAGCAGGAAGGCTTCAAGATCACCTTGAAACGCGGGGTCGATTTTGCCGCGCTGCCGCCTACCGGGCAGCCCGCTCCCGCCTTCCCAGCCCCTCGCGCCTGCCCCGCCTGCACCCGCTGCCGCGCCTGAGCCAAAGGAGGTCCTGCGCGAGATCACCTCCCCAACGGTCGGCACCTTCTACGCCGCCCCTTCGCCTGAGATGGCCGCCGTACGTCGCGCCCGGCAAGGAGGTCAGCCGAGGGCCAGGTCGTCTGCATCATCGAGGCGATGAAAACGATGAACGAAATCAAGTCCGAGATCGCCGGCACGATCGTCGAAGTCGTCGCGGAAAACGGCAAGCCGGTCCAGTATCGGCCAGGTGCTCTACCGGGTGAAGTGACGCGCCTGCCGATGCCCTCTCACCGCGCGCGCCGGGCGCCCTTGCCCCATGTTTAACAAGGTCCTGATCGCCAATCGCGGCGAGATCGCGCTCCGCGTCATCCGCGCCTGCAAGGAACTCGGCATCAAGACGCTCGCGGTTTATTCGGAGGCGGACGTCGATTCGCTCCATGTGCAGCTGGCCGACGAGGCGATCTGCATCGGGCCGCCGCTCGAGCGCGCAGTCGTACCTGAAGATCGCCAACATCATTTCCGCCGCGGAGATCGGCGATGTCGATGCCATCCATCCCGGCTACGGTTTCCTCGCGGAGAACGCGCATTTCGCCGAGGTCTGCGCGAGCTGCAATATCAAGTTCATCGGGCCGAGCTCCGGACGCGATCCGCGCGATGGGCGACAAAAATAACGCGCGCGCCACGGCGCTGAAAGCCGGGCGTCCCCGTCACGCCCGGGTCCGACGGGCTGGTCGAGTCCGAGGAAGAGGCGCTGAAGGTCGCGCGCCGCATCGGTTACCCAGTCATGATCAAGGCGGTCGCCGGCGGCGGCGGGAAAGGGATGCGCCCGGCGCACAACGACGTCTCGCTGGTGCAAGGTTACCACGGCGCGCGGATGGAAGCCGAGCGGGCCTTTGGCAACCCCGGCGTCTATCTCGAAAAGCTGATCGAGAATCCGCATCACATCGAATTTCAGATCATGGCCGATGTCGCGGGCGACGCCGTCCACATCGGCGAACGCGATTGCTCCATGCAGCGGCGCAACCAGAAGATCATCGAGGAATGCCCCTCGCCGATGCTGACCCCGGAGCTGCGCGAGAAGATGGGCAAGGCCAGCGTGAAACTCGCCGAGCAGGTCGGCTACGTCGGGGCCGGAACCATCGAGTACCTCGTCGATGACAAAGGCGGCTTCTACTTCATGGAGATGAACACCCGCATCCAGGTCGAGCACACCATCACCGAGGAGGCCTACGGCATCGACCTCGTGAAGGAGCAGATCAAGGTGGCCGCCGGGCGAAAAGCTCTCCGCCTACGTCCGCGACGCCGAAGCGGAAATACCACGCGATCGAGTGCCGCGTGAATGCCGAGGATCCGTTCAACGGCTTCCAGCCCAGTCCGGGCAAACTCGAGCTCTACTACGCGCCCGGCGGCCGTGGGCGTCCGCATCGATTCCCACGCCTACGCCGGCTACACCGTGCCGCCGCACTACGATTCCATGATCGCCAAGGTCATCGCCATGGGCACCTCGCGCGACAACGCCATCGCCCGCATGCGCCGCGCCCTCGGCGAATACATCATCCGCGGCATCAAGACGACCATCCCCTTCCAGCAAGCCATCATGCACGACCCCGACTTTGTGCGCGGCAAATACGACACCAGCTTCGTGCAAAAACTCATCGACGCTCGAGGCACGGAGTTCGGGAAGTAGCGGCCATCCGGTCAGAAACGCGGAGGCCAGCTCACGGAAGCGAAGCGGGAATTTCCGGGTCCGTCACGGCTGTGCCTGCAACGATCTTCGCCCCCGCGATCCGCCACTGGAAGATGGGCGCCGCCACGCCCTGCTGAAGCTCTTTGAGCAAGGCGGCGGCGTCGCGTTTTTGCAGCATCCACTCGTGTACGCCGGTCGCCTCGCAACTGAGAATTTTGCTGTATCCTTTGTAGTCGCGGGGCGCTCCGATGACACGGGAGGCGGCGGGCGGGGCGCTGGGGCGCGGCTCGCGTTGCACAGCGAGGTACGAGTACGGAACAGCCCGGAGATCAATGCCGAGTTCCTGGCCGAATTGCCGCCATCCAGCATCCTGGAAGATCTCTGAGGGAGGTTCCGCAAAGGAATGGCACCAATGGCGCGCATTCCGCGCGGCGAGCATCCCGCAGCGCTCCCGGTGCGTGCATGGCCCCACGACCGAAAAGCCGTGGGTCCCCACCAGCCGCTCACGGACTTCCGTGATGAGACGCCGGCTGTGCTCGTGTGTTCCTGCTTCCACCCAGAGCACTTCGTCCGCCTCCCGTTCCAGCCATCGCAGCAACTCGCCCAACGCGGAGTCGGAGAGTTCATTCACCACATGACTAATGGCGACCAGGCATCCAGTCCCCGGCGCGTCGGCGCCGACCACCTTCACCTCGGGAAACGCCCGCTCAATGGAGCCGCGTGCAAACTCCACCGCCGCCCGCGAGCGGTCATGCAGCGCCACTGTGAGGAAAGTACCCGGCCATGCGCGCAAGACCCGTCGCGCCGCCACTCCGCTGCCGCAGCCCCAATCAATGAGCCGTGCGCTCTGCGGTCGCCAGCCGCGCAGGCTCAGTTCGCGCAAGACCGCATCCCATTTCCATCCGATCCGCTCGCCAAAGGTGCGATCGTAAAGCGCCAATTCATCGGTGGAAGTCCAGTACCCGCCTTCGCGGGCTGGTTCGCTCCTGAGGAACCGCTCCCGGAGCTGGCGCAAGCTCGCCAGTTCTTCCCGATTATACGCCACCGTGCGCACCGTGGCTGACGGTTACACTTTCTTCCGGCTCGGCGTGCGGTTCCCATTGGCCGAAGCTGCCGCCGCGTTCTCCTCCGGCTCGGTGGCCAGCTTCGGCTCCTCCTTGCCCACGAAGATCGCCTCCTCCGGCCAATCGGTCCGCATAAAGCCATCCACGATGTTCACCGGCTGGATGTAATTGCGCAGCAGGCGCACGGGCGAGAGCACGCGAATGGTGGAGACGTCCTCCACCGAGCCTTCCCCGTGATTGCGCTCGAGGCTGGGAATGAGCTTTTCCTGCACCGTCTGCACGATGTCGAGATCGTTGGCCCCATCAATAAAAAGCAGCATCGCCAGCGTTCCATCGATCTCCGCGATGTGGCTTTCGAAGATTACTTCACTGAAGATGGAGCGCACATAAGGCTCCCGCTGGATGTCTTCCACCAATTGCCGGTAAGTCACCCCATTGCGGAACTTCACGATATAAAGGTGGCGCGTGTTGAACTCTCCCGTCCCACTAGCGGAAAGGTCGAGATGCGTGAGGTACGAGATGATGCCGGATTGCTCCAGCCGCTGACGTTTCCGCCCGACGGTGCGAACGTTCACGCCGGTGATTTCCCCAATGCCGTTGTCGGATTCGCGCGGGTCGCGGATAAGTTGTTTGACAATGAGGCGTTCCTGCGGATCGAGCTGTCGCATATCAGAGGCAAAAAGAGAGCGGCGTGAGGTGGGGAGCGGGCGTGGGGGGGGCAGCTGGGTGACAGCGCTGGCGCAATTCAAGGTCGATCTCTGCTTGTCGCAGCAAATTTCGGACAAAATACGTCCAGCTAGCGCTCAAAATCCGACGGTCAACAGGCGGAATTCGCCTTGATCTGCGCAAATGAAGCACTACCTTTTTTCGCAAATCTTCCAGTCTGCACCTATGAATCAAGTTATCCACGATCTTACCGGGGGCGTCGATTCGCTTTATCCGCCGGAGTTCGAGCACGATGCTTGCGGCGTTGGATTCATCGCGCAAGTTGAGGGACAGCGCTCGAATCGAGTGCTGAAATATGCGCTCCAGTCGCTCTGCAATCTGGCCCATCGCGGCGCCATGGATGCCGATGCCAAGACGGGCGACGGCGCGGGCGTGACGACGCAGATTCCTTACAAGATCTTCGCGCCGGAAGTGGTCCAGAAGCTCGGGCACAGCTTTACCAGCGAGTCGACTTGGGCGTCGGCATTGTCTTTCTGCCGCACGATAACGCCTACGCGCAGGAGCGCGCCAAGGCCATCGTCGAGGAGGTCCTGGAGAAGCGCGGGCATCTTTCCTCTTCGGCTGGCGGAAGGTGCCCGATCGCAATCAAGCTGCTCGGCGACAAGGCGGCCTCGACGCTGCCGCGCATCGAGCAGGTGCTGGTGGGCGCGCCCCACGGGATGAGCGGACGACGATTACGAGCGGCGGCTTTTTCTGGCGCGCAATCGAAATCGAAAAGCGCGCGGAGCGAAGACGGGATCAAGCCATTTCTACATCGCCTCCTTTTCCGCACCGCGTCATCACCTACAAGGGGCTGCTGCATGTCGCCTTCGCCTGGAGGGGTTTTACAGGGATCTTGAGAATTCGCGCGCTACGAGACGGCGCTCGCGGTCTATCACCCGCGCTACTCCACCAATACCTTCCCGACCTGGCCGCTCGCGCATCCCTTCCGCATGCTGGCGCACAATGGCGAGATCAATACGCGGCGCGGCAATGCCAACTGGATGCGCGCGCGCGAGGCCGAACTCGAGCCGAGCTTCTGGGGCGAGGACATCGATCTGCTCAAGCCGATCATTCAGCCGGGCGGCTGGGATTCCGCGGAGTTGGACAACTCGCTGGAAGCGCTCGTCATGAGCGGGCGCACATGCTGCATGCGATGACGATGCTCGTGCCGCCGGCCTGGCGCACGGAGCGCGGAATGCCGGATGAGTTGCCGCGCCTTTTACGATTATCACCGCTGCTTGAACGAGCCTTGGGATGGCCCCGCGGCGCTCGTGCTTCACGGATGGCGTGACGGTCGGCGCGTGCCTCGATCGCAATGGCCTGCGCCCTTCGCGCTACAAGCTGACCGAAGGATGGCATCTTCCGCTCGGCTCGGAAGTCGGGCACCATCCAGTTCGACGACGAGCACATCATCGAAAAAGGGCGGCTCGCGCCCGGCGAAATGATCGCCGTCGATACCGCGGCGGGAAAGCTGCTGCGCGACTCACGAGATCAAGGCCGCCCTGGCCGCGCGCCGCCCTTACGGCGAGTGGGTGAAGAAGAATCTCATCCGGCTCAGCGAACTCGCACCGGCCGAGACTGGCCGACCCGGCCGAGCCGCTCGATATGCTCTCCCTCTCCCAGCGGCAGATCGCGTTTGGCTATTCCGCCGAGGAAATGGAGATGATCCTCAAGCCGATGGCGCGACAGGACGCCGCGGAGGCGACCGGCTCGATGGGCGACGATACGCCGCTGGCGGTGCTCTCGCTCCAGCCGCGGCTGCTCTACACTTATTTCAAGCAACTCTTCGCGCAGGTCACCAATCCGCCCATCGATCCGATCCGCGAGAAGCTGGTCATGTCGCTGCAATGCCACGATGGGCTGGCGGCGCAATCTGCTGGCGGAGACGGCCGAGCACGCGCGGCTCATCGCAGTCGGATTCGCCGATCCTGTTTGGCACGAGATGGCGGCGCTTGCGCATCTCTGGAAACACGGCATCATCCGCGCCACCACGATTGATGGCACCTGGCCGGTCGAGCGAAGGCGAAGCCGGGCTGGAGACGGCGCGATTCGGCGCATTTGCGCGAGCGCGGATGCGGCGGTGGTGCGCGGCGCGCGGCTGATCATTCTTAGTGACGGGCGCTCGATCACTCGCGAGTGCCCGTGCCGATGCTGCTCGCCACCGGGGCCGTGCATCACTTCCTGATCCACACCGGCCGGCGCATGAAGGCCATCGATCATTGTGCGAAACCGGCGAAGCGCGCGACGTGCATCAGATCGCCTGTTTGATCGGCTACGGCGCGAGCGCCATTTACCCTTATCTGGCTGTTCGAAACCGCGCGGGAAATCGTGGACCAGCTCAAGGTCGACGCCCGCAAGGAATCGACCAAAGCGGGCGCTGATCCGGTGAAGCTGGCGAAAGCGGAGGCCGCGCTGAAGGAAGCGGAAGGCGCTCACCTCGCGAAGGCCTGCCACCATATCCGCACCGCGCTCGAAGAGCGGCCTGCTCAAGATCATGTCCAAGATGGGCATCAGCGTGCTCGCCTGCTATCATGGAGCGCAGATTTTCGAGGCGATCGGCTCGGACGACAAGGTGGTCGAGCAATGTTTCTGGCGCACGCTTCGCAAGTGGGAGGCGTCGATTTTCGTCGAGATCGCGCGTGAATCGCTGGCGCGGCATCAAAAGGCTTTCGCCGGCCGTCCCGGAGGAGACCGCCGGCCAAGGAGAAGGCGCTGGACGATGCCGGCTACTATCGCTTCCGCCGCACTGGCGAGAACCACGCCGTCACGCCCCCCGTCATTCAAACGTTCCACTCGCTTCGTGAAGACGAACAACCCGGAGGACTACCAGAAGTACGTCGAGGCGGTGAGGACCCAGCAGCCGATCACTTTCAAGGACATGCTCGAATTGGTCCCGACGCCCAGCGGACCAATCCCGCTCGAGGAGGTCGAATGCGCCGAAGACATTCGCAAGCGTTTCACGACGGCCGGCATGTCGCTCGGCGCGCTTTCGCCCGGAGGCGCACGAGACGCTGGCCATCGCCATGAACCGCATCGGCGGCAAATCGAATTGCGGCGAAGGCGGCGAAGATCCGGCGCGCTTCAAAGTGCGGCCCGAATGGCGACAACGCCAATTCGGCCATCAAGCAAATCGCCTCGGGCCGGTTCGGCGTCACCGCCGCGTATCTCGCGAGCGCGAAGGAGATCGAAATCAAGATGGCGCAGGGCGCCAAGCCCGGCGAGGGCGGCCAGCTCCCGGCCACAAGGTTTCGCCGCATCATCGCGCGGCTGCGGCACACCGTGCCGGGCGTCATGCTCATCTCCCCGCCTCCGCATCACGACATCTACTCGATCGAAGATCTGGCGCAGCTCATCCACGATCTGAAGGAGGTCAATCCGCGCGCCAAGGTCTGCGTCAAGCTCGTGGGCGAGTCGGGCGTCGGCACCGTCGCCGCGGGCGTGGCCAAGGCGCATGCGGACATCGTGCTCATCAGCGGCCATGACGGCGGCACCGGCGCTTCGCCGCTCTCTTCGATCAAGCACGCCGGCACGCCTTGGGAACTCGGCGTCGCGGAAGCGCAACAGGTCCTCTGCCAATAATCTGCGCAACCGCATCGTTCTCCGCACGGACGGCGGCATGCGCACCGGCGATCGACATCGTCAACGCGGCCATTCTCGGCGCCGAGGAATTCAACTTCGGCACCGCCGCGCTCATCGCGCTCGGCTGCGTCTATGTGCGCCAATGCCATCTGAATACCTGCCCCGTCGGCGTGGCCACGCAGGATGAAAAGCTGCGCGGCAAATTCAAGGGCACGCCCGACATGGTCGTCAATTTCTTCAATGGCGTGGCCGAGGAAGTCCGCGGGATCCTCGCCGGACTTGGGCGTCCGCTAGCTCACGGAAATCATTGGCCGGCCCGAGTTCCTCAAGCAGCGCGTCGTCCCCGATCATCCCAAGGCGAACAAGCTCGACCTCAACCGGCTGCTCGTCGATGTGCTCGGCAAGGACGACACCATGCCGCGCTATTGCACCCGCGCAGCCGGAACGATCCGCCGCATTCCGAGCGCCCGCTGGACGACATCATCCTGCAGGATGCGAAAGACGCGATCACCGAGCCGTCCCGATGAACCTGCGCTACAAGGTGCGCAACGTGCACCGCTCCATCGGCACCAAAGTCTCGCGGCGAGATCGGCTATCAGCATGGCGCCGAAGGCCTGCCCGAAGGGACGCTCAAACTCAAGCTCAGCGGCAGCGCGGGCCAGAGCCTCGGCGCGTTTCTCGCCTCGGGCATGAAGATTGATTCTCGCAGGCGAGGCGAATGACTATGTCGGCAAAGGAATGAGCGGCGGCGAAATCGTCGTCACGCCCGCCGGGCACTCGGAGCTTTGCGGCAACGGAGAATTCCATCGTCGGCAACACCTGCCTCTATGGCGCCACCGGCGGCAAGCTCTTCGCCAATGGCCGCGCGGGAGAACGCTTCGCCGTCCGCAACTCCGGCGCCGTCGCCGTCGTGGAAGGCGTCGGCGATCACGGCTGCGAATACATGACCGGCGGCTCCGTCGTCGTGCTCGGCAGCACCGGGAAGAACTTCGGAGCGGGCATGACTGGCGGCACCGCGTTCGTCCTCGATCTGGAAGACCGCTTTGGCGATCTCTTCAATCCGGCGCTCGTCGTCGTCGAGCCGCTGGCCGTAGAGGATGAGCTGATCCTGCGCCAACTCATCTACCATCACCTGGAAGCAACCGAGAGCGCCCGCGCCCGCGAGTTGCTCGGCGCCTGGCCCGCCTTCGCGCCCCAATTCCGCAAAGTGAAACCCCGCGCCCCGGCGGCGAAGCCTTCCGAAGCCAAGCCCCCCGCAGTCACCGAGGCGACCATTAGCGAAAACGTAATTGCGGTGCAGCGGTAGGTGCGGCTCTCTACCAGAGCTATCCAACGCCCGCGTCCCAAAGCTCCACCCTCCTTTCCTCCGTCGTCTCGCAATCATCGGATCGGGCTGTCTCCTCCCGCATGCGCAAAGTGATCATCCCGCCCGCCAGCCAGGCATCCGCTGCGAGCGGCGAGCCGTGGCTGGACTTGGAAGCGCTGGCCAGCGTTGAGGTCACCTCCGAGGATGCGGCCTTCCCTATCGAAGCAGCTCTCCTTCCGGGGCGGGAGGGCGGATGGCGCGCGGCCACCGCTGGAGAGCAAACAGTACGGCTCGTCTTTGACCTGCCTCAGTGTTTGCGAAAGATTCACCTGCTCTTTGTGGAAGATACATTTTCGCGCACCCAAGAGTTTGTGCTTCGGTGGTCCAGCTCCTTGGGAGAGGCACCGCGTGACATTGTGCGCCAGCAGTACACTTTTGCCCCTCCCGACACCGTGCGCGAATCTGAGGAGTACCAGGTGGAGCTCGCGTCGGTGGCCGTCCTGGAACTCGTCATTATCCCTGATATCCGCCAAGGCTCCGGCTGCGCTTTGCTGACTGAATGGCGTCTCGCGTAGGGAACCGGGTGTGCTGCGTTAGAGGAACAGTTTCAAACCTCACGTCCGGGAGCGCCGTGGGAAACGAAAATCTCAGACGCGTCGCGCGATCCACGCCCGATGTCACGTATGACCTCGTCTTCCACAACCCAAGAGAATCATGTGGAAGTCTGCCGCGCGATTGGAGAAGAGTTGCGCAAGCTGTTGGCGGAGCGGGGCGACAATCCGATTTGCGAGCGCACTCTAGTAGAGGATTTGCTCCGCTTCGAGGCCGAAAAGGCTGCCGCCCAAGGGCTCATCCTAACTGCCTCAAATACCTACGATGATTGGACGGTGGTCCTCTTGCGGGTCAAAGGTTCGAGTGAACCCTGCGCGGGATTCGAGTTCCTGCCGGAAACTGGGGCTTTTCGCGCAGTAGGCTCGCCGTGTGAAGGCGGCGGCTAAGCAGCACTGCCACCTGAACCTGCGGGCCTGCTTGCCCGCCGAACCGCCTTCACGTAGGAAAGCCGTTGGCATGGCTCAGTTCGCACACTCGCTTGAACGTCTTGAAGCCCGCATCGCGCCTGCGGTGCTCACGGTCACGAGCGCCCTTGATGACGGCAGCCCCGGTACGTTGCGGCAGGTACTCGCCTCCACGCATCTCACGCCTGAGGCCGATGTGATCGTCTTTCAGTTCTCCGCTCCCACCACCTTCATCACACTGCAATCGGAAATCCCCATTACCGATGCGGTGACGATCGATGGACCCGGCGCAGGGCACCTTGTCATCAGCGGCAACGGGCATTCGCGAATCTTCAACATTGATGACGCCACCGCGACCGATGTGCCCGTCATCATTACGGGGCTCTCCTTGATTAATGGCCGGGCGACCGGAGACGGCGGCGCGATCCGTTCGCTGGAGCCGCTCATCCTCGACAGCTCCGTCGTGGCCAACTCCACCGCGACGGGAGACGGCGGGGGCATCTTCATCGATACGGGTGGCAACTTCATCCTGAACAACTCCCGCGTGTTCAACAATTCGGCTGGCGGGAATGGCGGTGGATTCTCCGCACAGGCGCTTGGGAACCTCATCGTTAATTCCAGTTATCTCCTGCGCAACATGTCCGGACAGCAAGGTGGCGCCGGGTACGCCCAAGTGCCGCAGAATGGGACCGGGGACATTTACCTCGTGGGTTCCTCGCTGGTCGCCAACCATGCGGCGACCGGCGGCGGCGCTCTCTCGCTCGCCAACTTCCGCTTTGGCGCGGACGAGCGCTCGCACACCGCCGATGACGGCCGCGACATCCTCTATAACACGCTCGTATCGGCTAACTCCTGCACCACTCAGGGAGGCGGGCTCCTCTTTGACCGAGGCCAGGCCATGATTCTCAACTCCACTTTGAGCAACAACCAGGCGGTGGAGGCGGGCGGCGGAGTCTTCACGACCGGCTTCATTGATTCGCTGCTCATTTCGCAAAGCATGCTGGCTCGCAACAGCACCACGGATGGAGCCATGCCCGGCGGTGGCGGGCTTTTCCTCTCTCCCGCGTCGGTGCCGGTCGCAACCGTGCAAAGCTCCGCCTTCATCGCCAACACCTCCGCCAGCGCCGGCGGTGGCCTCGTTTCCAGTGGTCTCGCGGTGGGTGTGACGGGCTCCTCCTTCGAGAGCAACTCCGCCGCCTCTGGCTCGGGTGGCGCGATCGCGGTGGGGAATTCGGGCAATTTCCTGGCTGCCCTCAGCGTCACCGGCAGCCAATTTTTGCACAACTCTGCTTCCGCCGATGGGGGGGCAATTTCCTCCTCCAGCGACGGCGCCCTCGCCTTCACGATGGTCGCTTTTACCGGCAATGTCTCAGGCGGCGACGGTGGGGCGGTTCACACGGCCAGCGCGGCGCCCATCGCGATCAGCACCGTTTCCGTCTCCGGCAACATCGCGCACGGCTCCGGCGGCGGCTTGTACCTCGATTCGAGTGGCGCAGTCGGCGTCTCCAGCGTGCTGGTCAGCAACAACCTTGCGGAGTCTTCCGAGGGCGGAGGCCTCGTTTTTAGCGGCCCCGGCGCCAAGACTCTCTCGCTCGCGCAAGTTTCTGGCAACTTTTCGACGAGCCGCGCCGGCGGCGTCTCGAATCTCTCAACCGGCTCCTTGGCTCTCGCGCAATGCCTCATCACGGGCAACGTCACTCTCGGCGCCGAAGGCGGCCTCTTCGTCCTTCCGGGTTCTACGGTAAGCGGCCTCGCCACCGTCGTGCTCGTCGGCAACACCTCCTCCGATGGGACGCAGTCCAACCAATAGGCTGGCGTTCAACCTCCCAGATAGGCGGCTTTGACCTGGGCGTTGGCGCGCAGGGCCGCGGACTTGTCTTCGAGGATGATGCGGCCGGTCTCCAGCACGTACCCGTGATGGGAGACTTCGAGCGCGAGATTGGCGTTTTGCTCGACGAGCAGGATGGTGAGGCCGAGGTCCCGGTTGATTTCCACGATCTTCTCGAAAATCGTCTTCACCAGCAGCGGAGCGATCCCGAGCGAAGGCTCGTCGAGCATCAGGCATTTCGGCTTGGCCATCAGCGCGCGCCCGATGGCGAGCATCTGCTGCTCGCCGCCGCTGAGCGTGCCGGCGGTCTGGCTTCGCGCGTTCCTTGAAGGCGCGGAAAGATGCCGAAGATGTATTCGAGATCCTTCGCGAAGTCCGCCTTGTCTCGCCGCAGATAGGCGCCCATGCGGAGGTTTTCCATCACGGTGAGATTCGCAAAGACCATGCGGCCTTCGGGCGACTTGCGCCAGACCGCGCGCCGACGATGGTATGCGCGGCGGTGATTGGCGATCTCCTCGCCGTCGAACTTGATGGAGCCGGACCGCGCCTTCACGATGCCGGAGATGGCGCGCAGCGTGGTCGATCTTGCCCGCGCCATTCGCGCCGACGAGCGTGACGATGCTGCCCTGCTCCACGGACAGCGAGATGCCATGCAACGCCGCAATCGAGCCGTAATGAACCGTGAGATCGCGTACTTCGAGCATCAGGGATTCGTATGCTTCGTGGAATACTCAAGCCTCCTTTCCCAAGTAGGCCGCGATGACCTTGCGGGTGGCAGCGGATTTCCGCCGGGCGTGCCCTCGCGCGATCTTTTGCCCGTAATCGAGCACGGTGATGCGCTGGCAAATGCCCATGACGACTTTCATATCGTGCTCCACCAGCAACACCGCGCAGCCAAATTTCTCCTGCGTGAACCGGATCAGCTTCATCAGCTCCGCTTTCTCCGTCGGGATTCATCCCCGCGGCGGGTTCATCGAGCAGGAGAAGCTTCGGGCGGGTGGCCAGCGCGCGCACGATTTCCAGCCGGCGCTGGTCGCCATAGGGCAGGCTCTTGCAAGCAGTGTCGCGCTCGCCGGCCAGGCCGAAGATCTCCAGCAATTCCATGACCTTCTTCTCGATCTCGGCTCTCTTCCCGGCGAAAACTCGGCGCCGCGCCAGAGCGCATGAGAGATGCCGTGCCGCAGGTGCATGTTGCAGGCCGTGCGGACATTGTCGAACACGGAGAGTGAACTAAAGAGGCGGATGTTTTGAAAAGTGCGCGCGATGCCCCGCGCGGTGATTTGTAGGGCGCGCTGGCCGACGACGGATCGCCGTCAAACGCGAATCGCGCCCGCGGTCGGCTGATACACGCCGGTGATCAAGATTGAAGACCGTGGTCTTGCCCGCGCCGTTCGGACCGATCAGCCCGACCAGTTCGCCTTCGCCGATGCGGAGCGAAAGCTCGCTCACGGCTTTCAAGCCGCCGAACTGCACCGTCACTTGTCGAGCGCGAGCAAGGGCGCCGCCGCTCGGATGGAAAGCGCGGAGTCATTTGCTTTCAACTGCGCCCGACGTTGCAATCCAGCCGCCAAAGAGACCCTGCGGCCGGGTGAGCATCAGCATGATCAGCAGCAGGGAGTAAAGGATCATCCGGTTTTGAAGAACTCTCGCCTTTCCGCCACGACGCAAATGTCGGGCGAAAGCCATCCGAAAGCGCCTGGATGGCGCGTCCAGCGCGTGCGAACCGCAAAGCGCAGCAACTCCGGCAGGATGGTGAGCAACACCGCCGCCAAGCAGACGCCCGCCGTGCTCCCCATGCCGCCGAGAATGACCATCACCACCACATCGACGGACTTCATGAAGTTGAAGCCTTCCGGATGAATGAACTGCTTGAAGTGCGCATAAAGGCCGCCCGCGATGCCGGCGAAGAAGGCGCCGAGCACGAAGGCCAGCACCTTGTATTTGGTCGTATTGATGCCCATCGCTTCCGCGGCGATCTCGTCATCGCGCACCGCGAGAAAGCCGCGCCCGTAGGTGGAATTGACGAGGCTGACGACCACATAAATGGTGATCGCCGCGAAGGCGAACGTCCAAAAGAAATTGGTGTGCTGGCACCATTCCGCCCAGCCCGCGCTGCGCGCCGAGCGGCTCGCAATTTTGAATGATCGCCCTTGATGATTTCATTGAAGCCGAGCGTGACGATGGCGAGGTAGTCGCCCTTCAAGCGCAGCGAAGGCACCCCGACGAGCGAGCCCGGCCAGCGCCGCCGCCAGCGCCACCCAGCGAGCAGCGCGACGCAGAAAGCAGGTCGTCGTCGCCAAAGTCGACCGCTGCCCAGCGCGTAGCCGCAGCGCAGCGTCAGCCAGGAAGACGCATACGCGCCGGCCGCCATGAAGCCGGCATGGCCGAGCGAGAACTGACCCGTGTATCCGTTCACCAGATTCAGCCCGCACGCGAGGATGAGATTGATCCCGATGCCGATCAGGATGTCGTAGAAGTACGGGATTGATGCTGCGCCGACCGCACGGAGGACGCGACCGCCGCAGAGCACGATCAGCGCCAGCAGGAGGAGAGTTTGCCGACGCGCGCTCATACATTAAACTTTCTCCCGTTCGCTCGGCTCCCAGGAGACCCGTGGGCTTCACCAGCAGGATCAGAATCAGCACGCCGAAGACGATGGGATCGCGATACGTGCGAGACCCCACTGCTCGCCGTATCCGACGACCAGCGCCTCGACCAGCCCGATCAGCATGCCGCCGAGCGCCGCGCCCTGCAGATTGCCGATGCCGCCGAGCACCGCCGCGACGAAGGCCTTCAACCCGGCATTCACGCCCATGAGCGGATCGATGGAGGGCTGCTGGATCGAAGTCAGAATGCCCGCTGCCCCGGCCAGCGCCGAGCCGAGGCCAAAGGTGAACGAGATGACACGTCCGATATTGATGCCCATGAGCGACGCGGCCACGGGATTGAACGAAAGCGCCCGCATGGCCATGCCCGATGCGGGTCTGCAGGACGATGTGGCTGAGCACGAGCAGCAGGAACAGCGTGGTCACCGCGAAGATGATCGCACCTCGCCAAGCGTGATCGTGAGTGCCGGAGATGTTTCCCCAGACTCGCCGGAATCTCCAGCGCGCGGTCCTCGATGAGTGTCGGGAAATTTTGGGATCGGCGCCAAAGATGAATTGGCCGCCATTTTCGAGCAAGAGGGAAACGCCGATGGCGGTGATCAGAACGGTGAGCTTCGGCCGCTCGCGCAGCGGCCGGTAGCAGAGCTTCTCGATGAGGATCCCGACGACGGCGCAGACGGCCATGGCCAGCACCAGCACCAGCGCTGCGACTCCGAACGAACGGCTGGCCGCCGTGTCAGTCTCAAGTGCCAGCGGGCCGAGATAGAACACCAGCAAACGCGCCGAGCATGTAGACATCTCCATGCGCGAAATTGATGAAGCGCAACACGCCAAAGACCATCGTGTACCCCAGCGCGATCAGCGCATAGATCGAGCCCTGCGAGAGCCCGTTGATGAGTTGCTGGAGAAACTCGATCACGCGGCGAGAAGCCTCATGCTCGAAGCGCGGATGCCCGACCAAAGCGACGCCCTGATTGTCTCCAGGAGCGGCAATTGAGGCCGTGCGCCGTCAGACCTTGCGCGCCCTCGCGTCACGAACTCTAGGAGCGTTTTGCGCAGATCGACTACGGCGCACCGTCTGCACGAACTGAAAGCCGCCATTCCCGATGGTCAGGATCACCGCTGGCTTTCGCGCGTTGCGCTGCGCGTCCAGCGTGATTTCGCCGGTAACCCCCTTATGATCCTTGGTCGCGGCAATCGCGTCCCGCAGCTTCGATCCCTCGGTCGTGCCGGCCCGCTTGATCGCCTCGGCGAGAATCATCGCGCTGTCGTAGCCGAGCGCCGCCATGTCATCCGGCGGCTCGCCGTATTTCGCCTGAAACTTCTTCACGAAATCCTGCACGAGCGGGCGACTTGTCCTCCGCGCTGAAATGGCAGGAGAAAAAAGAGCCGTCGAGCGCGTTGCCCGCCACTTTCAGCAGCGAATCCCCCACCCATCCGTCGCCGCCGAGCAGCGGCACTTTCATACCCAGCAACTTCGCCTGCTTCGCGATCAGCGCCACTTCCGCGTAATAACCCGGCACGAAAATCGGCGTCCGGCTTGGCGGCCTTGATCGAGGTGAGCTGCGCTTTGAAATCCTTGTCGCCGGTCGAGTACTTTTGCTCTTTCACGATTTCGCCGCCCGCCGCCTTGAATCCCTTCATGAAAAACTCCGCCAGGCCGACCGCGTACTCCTGCTTCACGTCGGTCAGCACGGCGATCTTCTTCCAGCCTTTCGACTGCGCGAACTTGGCCATGACCGTTCCCTGGAAGGGATCGATGAAGCAGACGCGAAAAATATAGTCGCCCACTTCCGTCACCTTCGGATTGGTCGAAGCCGGGGAGATCATCGGGATCTTGTTCTGCTGGCAGATCGGCGCCGCCTCGAGCGATTTGGCCGAGGCCACCTCCCCCAGCACCGCCACGACCTTGTCCTGCGAGATCAGCTTGCGCACGATGGTCGCCGGCTGACCCGCGACGCGATTGGTCGTCCTCGGTGATCAGCTTCACTTTCTGCCCGAGCAATCCACCCGCGGCGTTGATTTCCTCGATCGCCAGCGCCGTTCCCTTATGAGATGACTGGCCGAAGCTGGCGCTTCCGCCGGTGAGGGAGGCGAATTCCCCGACCGGGATTTCGTTCTGCGCAAAAGCCGCCGCGCCGAGAGCGAGCAGCACCGAACCAACGAGGCGGAAAGAAGTCATAAGGCGAGGTGAGAAAAGCGAACCGCGCTTTTTACGAGGGGCGCCCCGCCAATTCAACTGGGAACTCCAGAAAAGACGCCGCTCACTTCCACTCCAGGCAGGCGACCACTTCGATCTCAGCCGTTTGCGGAAACATGTCGAGCGGCGTCACCGACGTGAGACGATAAGTGCTGCGGCAAAGAAACGCCAGGTCGCGGGCGAGGGTGCCGGGATCGCAGGAGACGTAAATGATCTGCGCGGGCGGGCGCCCAAGCAGGAGATCACAGACGCGCGGGGAAATGCCGGCGGCGGGCGGGTCGAGGATCACCGCCGTCTCCTCAGGCGCGGCCGAGGCGAGCACCTCGCCCAGATAAACGCCCACATCGCCAACGAGGTATTGCTCATGCGGCGCCGCATGGCGGCGCGCGTGCTCGACCGCGCGCGGATTCTCCTCAATCCCGATGACGCGCTCGGCTTTACCCACGAGACGGCTGGCAAAAAAGCCGGCGCCACTAAAGGCATCCACGACCAATCTGCGTCCGTCGCGCACGGTATCGCAGACCAGGGCTGCCATGCTCGCAGCCACCTCATTGTTCGTCTGCTCGAAGAAGTCGCCACGCCCCTGGGCCGAAACCGTGTAGTCGCCGTCCGGCACGTGCGCCGCGCGTAAGCCCGCCAGTGAGCCGTTCGACCGCCTCCGACGCGATCGGGCATCGCTCAATGTCGATGAGCCGATGCGAGCCGTGCGCATAGAAGCCAGCCAGCGGCGCGTGAACGTGAACCCGGATGCGGTTGCGATAGCCGTACTCCTTCGGCGAAGCGACCATCGGTCGCATGGGAACTTCTTCAAGCCGGCCGACTCGCCGGCAGCGTTTGCTCGACCTGATGCGCTTTGATTTCGAGCTGGCTCGCGTACGTGGCGTGCTGATAAGCGCACCCGCCGCACGTGCCGAAATACGGACAACTCGGAGTCACCCTCGTCCGCGCCGGCTCCAGCACCTCAAGCAGTTCCGCCTCCGCGAATTTGCGTCCGATCGCGCACCACGCGGACGCGGACGCGTTCTCCCGGCAGCACAAATGGGACAAAGAAAACCTTCCCCTCGTGGCGCGCCACTCCCTTGCCGCCAAAGGCGAGGTCCGTGATGGTCAGTTCCACACCGCCAGCGGGTGGCGCGGCCGGCGACTCGTTCGCCTCACTCACGCGACACCCCGTTTCGCCTTGAGCAAAATCTCGGCTCCTTCCTTCGCCGCTTCGACCACCAACCGCGAACCTGCCTCCGCCCCCACCAGCGACCGCGCGTGCTCGACGAGCGCCGCAACCGCTTCGTCATCGTGCGCCGGGTCGTGGTGGAAAAGATACAGCTGCTGGACCTGTGAGGCGAGCGCCAGACGGACCACGTCGTCCACGCAGCCATGACCCCAGCCGCGGTGCGACTGATACTCGGCGTTGTCGTACTGGGCATCGATGATCAGCACGTCCGCACCCCGGATGAAGCGCAGCAAGTTCGCATTCTGCGAGCAGTCGTCCTCATCCGGCGCAGTGCTGTCGTCAGCCGACCACTCGTTGTCCGGCAGGTAAACGAGCGATCCCGCGGGGGTGAAAAGACGGTAGCCGACGCACACTCCAGGGTGCTTGGAAAAGCAGGCCTCCACGCGAACGGAGCCAATCTCGAAGGCCATCTCCCGCAACTCCTCGATGACGATGTTCCCCGGCATCTCCTGGAGTGCGATGGGAAAGTAGGGGCTCTCCATTTGGCCAGCCAGCGTCGTGGCCAGGCCGTCCCGCGCCCCTTCGTAACCCAAAATCCGCAACCGGTTTTGCGGTGCGTAAGCAGGGACGAAGAAAGGGAAGCCTTGGATATGGTCCCAATGCGTGTGCGAGATAAGCACCGTCAGGTTCAAGGCGACGCCTTGAAATTCGCGGGCCAGCGCCAGGCCCAGAGCGCGGATGCCAGTGCCGGCATCCAGCACAATGATCTCACCGCTGGCGCGCACTTCGACACACGAAGTATTCCCACCGTAGATGACGGTCGCCTGCCCCGGCGTCGGGATCGAGCCGCGCACGCCCCAGAAGCGGATCCGCGTGGCACCGTCTTCGCGCGTCTCGGCCATGGGCGCGGAGTTGGAGGGAATAGGCGCCGAGAGACGCTCGGCTATGGTTTCCAACTCCTCGAGCACCGTCTCCTTGGAGTGACACTCGTCCGCGCCAGCGGCCAGCGCTTCTGCATGGTCGGCCGCGTAGTGGCGACTGGCGATGGCCACCAGTTTGCTGTGCCGCAACTCCAGGTGCTCGCGCGCCGCCCGGCAGACCTGAAAGCCATTCTTTTGAGGCAGCAGCAACTCGCAAAAGATCAAACTCGGGCAGTGCGCCACGGCGAGCGCGAGGCCACGTTCTCCGTCCCCCGCCTCCAGCACCTCCCAGCCGCGCCGGCGCAGCCGTTCCGCCAGTGGGGTGCGGCAATGTTCATCGTCGTCGATGAGAAGGGCAGTAGGCATGTGGAAAGGGCGCGTCTTGTCTATCCGCTCCGCCCCCCGCCTGACAAGCTATGCCATGCGGCTTGCCGAGCGGCCTCGGGCTGCGCTAGGGTGGCGCTTCTATGAACGTCGAAAATTTGCGCAGTCCCCACGAAAAATGCGGCGGCATCTACTACTTCGCGCGGATGGTTGATAAAATTCGCTTATTTGGGGCCGGCGAGCTGCCAGCCGAGTACCATCCCAATCTCGGCAGCGGCTTCGATGGCCGCTGCTGCTCCTTCCTCTGGATCGAATACCCGGCGCTCGTGCAGCGGGTGAAGCTCGGCGGCTCTGATGAAGAGATTCTCGACTGGGCCTTCCAACAAGGCCACAAGCCAAGTGACGAGGAGATCGAAGTCTGGAACGACTTCATGCGCAAACGCGGCTGGAACGACGAGTCAACGGAGCGCCTCCTCTCCCGGAAAGCCGAAGCCGGCGCGAGTGATCGCGAAGACATTCAGACCTTCTTCGATTTCATCGACCTCGACGAAGGACGCAAGTAGCGCGTTTCCCACCAGATCACCCAATTACGTGCGGAGCGCGTCGATGCGGGCTTTGACTTCTTCGGGCATCGTGAGCAGTTCGGGCCAGGCGCGAGTGTAACCTTCGCCCGGAAGCTTTCGCGTCGCATCAAGCCCCATATGGGAGCCGATATTGGGGAGGCTCGGGGCATGGTCGAGCGCGTCGCTGGGATTGCGGGTGAAGAGGCTGTCGCGCTGCGGATCGGTATTGGCACACATTCGGAACAGCACCTCGCGCGAGTCGCGCAAATCGCAGTCGTGGTCCAGCACCACGATGTATTTGGTGAACATCATCTGCCCCATGCCCCAAAGCGCATGCATGATCTTGTAGGCCTGCCACGGATACTGTTTGCGAATCGAGACCAGCACCAGATTGTGGAAGACCCCCTCCGCCGGTAGAGCGATATCGACAATCTCCGGGAAGTTCATCCGGAAGACGGGCAGAAAGAGCCGCACGCTGGCGCTGCCCATGTAAAAATCTTCCATCGGCGGCCGCCCCACAATGGTGCAGGGATAGACGGCGCGCGCCCGATGCGTAATCGCCGTAAGATGAAAGACTGGGTACTCCTCAATCGGCGTGTAGAAGCCGGTGTGATCCCCAAAGGGTCCCTCCCCGCGGGTCTCGCCCGGTTGCACGTAGCCTTCGAGCACGAAATCCACATCGGCGGGGACCTCCAGGTCAATCGTCTGGCACCGCACGAGATCGACCGATTTTTTGCGGATGAAACCGGCGAAGAGGATCTCGTCGAGCCCATCCGGCAGCGGCGCCGTCGCGGCGAATGTGTAGGCGGGATCGCCACCGATGGTGACTGCGACCGGCATCGGTTCGCCACGCTCATAGTAGCGTTTGCCATGGCGGGCGCCGACTTTGTGCACCTGCCAATGGAGACCGGCCGTCCGCTCGTCATAGACTTGCATGCGGTACATGCCGAGGTTGCGCTCGCCCGTGTCTGGATCACGCGTGTGGACGCACGGAAACGTGATGAAGCGGCCGCCGTCGCGCGGCCAGCAGTGGAGGATCGGCAAATCCAGAAGCGTCGGCGGAGCGGGTGCGGGTGACGGAGAGTGGGGGAGAAGGTGAGAAGGAGCGCTTAGCTTCCAATCCAGCGGAACGAAGCGATGGACGATCTCCTGGCAGGGTCCCTCGTTGACCTGCCGCGGCCTGGCATGGAGCAGGTTGAGCGCTTGCCAGCCAAGGGTCCAGGCGCTGCGGAAATTGGTTGGCGGCTTCGCCTTGAGCAGCAGCTCCATCTCGTTCGCCAGGTCGTCGATCTTTTCGAGTCCGAGCGCCAGAGCCATTCGACGCTCTGAACCGAGCGTATTGATCACCACGGGAAACCGCGATTCGACCCCATGAATGAGCGGCTTCTCAAAGAGCAGCGCCTGCCCGCCGGCAGGGCTTTTCATCTCGCGATCGGCCCACTCGGTAATCTCGAGCTCGGTCGCCACGGGCTGCGCCACACGACGAAGTTCACCAGCCGAGTCGAGCTTTTGGAGGAATTCGGAAAAGGAACGGTAGGACATGGCTAAAGAAAGAGGCCGACGAGGAGCGCGGGCAGAAACAGCAGCCCCTCGACCCATCGCTCGTAAAACCGCTCAGATCGCGGTCGGAGAATCGCGAGGCTGAGACCGCTCACATAAGCGGTCGGAAAGACGGCGAGCGCGAACCAGACCCCGCGCGTCTCCCTTGGACCCAGCAGCACCATCTGCGTCGCCAGACCGGCGCAGGCGAGCGCGAGCGTCCACAGCAGCCGGCGCGTACTCGGCAGGCCAATGTGCGACGGCAGGCTGGTGACGCCCGAGTGGACATCGCCTGGAATATCGCGCGCGTCGCAAAGGAGCATATTGGCCAGCAGCAGACCCCAACCCCAGACGGCAATCAGCGGCGCATACAGCGGCGAGAAAGTCGCTGGCTCGCGGAGCAACGGCAGGGCGAAAACGGCTACGGTGACCAAGGTCGGTGCGAAAAAAGTCTTCAGGTAAGGGACGTCTTTGAGGCGGCGTCCCCGGAGCGGCAGCGAGTAGTGCAGAACCAGAGGCGTTCCCAAACCGATGGCGGCCAGAGAAAGCCAGTCCCGCCGCAGGACAGGCAGCCAGACCAGCACCGCCACCGAAAAAAGGACCAGCGCCAGGCTCACCCTCCGCCAACGGAACGCCGCCTCGGTTCGCCGCGGGATGTTCAGTCGATCCGCCGCATCAGGCCGGAGCCGGTCGAAATTGTAAACGAGCAGCGCCGCGCAAAACCAGAGCGGCAGCCAGGGCTCCGCCGCCACCCCCAGCAAGCGGCAGGTCGCCCAGCCGAAGGAAGCGATGCCCGCCGCGCCAAAGAGATGCAGCGAGTGCAGTCCGTCCTCCACTCGCGCCGCAATCGCGAGCGCCCGCTCCACGCGCGGTGAGAGCAGCGGCTCTCCGGCACCCAACCTGCCTTTTCCTGAGAGCGAAATCACCGCGTGCGTTTCCGCGTCTATGACGATTGGCTTCGCAGGGCGGCGCTCCGCCGTGCTCGCCCCTCGAAACGAGCTGGGAGATTCCGCGGATGAGGTGCGCACACAGGAAGCTGTCGGCGAAGGCCGCTCTGGCGCAAGGGCGAAGGCGGCGGGAGCGCTTGAAAACAGGAGGTTGCGCCCTCCCGCCTACGGCAGCCAGCGCATCACCTCACGCGCCCAGTACGTCACGATCAAGTCGGCGCCGGCACGTTTGAACGCCGTCATTTGCTCCAGCACGCTCGCGCGCTCGTCGAGCCAGCCATTCGCCGCCGCCGCCTTGAGCATCGCGTACTCGCCGGAGACGTTGTACACCGCCGTCGGAAGACCAAAACGCTCTTTGACCCGCCAGACGATGTCGAGATACGGCAGACCCGGCTTCACCATCACCATGTCCGCACCCTCTTCAACATCGAGCGCCACTTCTCGCAGCGCCTCGCGGCCATTGGCCGCATCCATCTGGTAGGAGCGCCGGTCGCCGAGTTGCGGCGCACTTTCGGCCGCCTCGCGAAAAGGACCGTAAAAAGCTGAGGCAAACTTCGCCGCATAACTCATGATGACGGTCTCCTCGAATCCTGCCGCATCGAGACCGCGCCGGATCGCCCCGATGCGGCCATCCATCATGTCGCTGGGCGCCACGACATCGGCGCCGGCTTCCGCATGCGAAACGGCGGTTTGCACCAGCAACTCGACCGAGGCGTCGTTTTGTACGTGGACCTCTTCACCGTGAAAGCTGGCGATTCCACAATGCCCATGGCTCATGAATTCACAGAGGCAGACATCGGTGATCACCACGAGCTGCGGCAGGGCTCGCTTCAGCTCGCGGACCGCACGCTGGACGATCCCGTCCGCCGCATACGCCTGCGAAGCGCGCTCATCTTTGTGCATCGGAATGCCAAAGAGGAGCACGCTCCCGACTCCTTCAGAGTGTGCGGCCCTCGCCTCGGCCACCAGTTCAGCCAGTGGAAGCTGATGCACCCCCGGCATGCTGGCCACGGGCACCCGCTCACTCACCTTCTCGCTGACAAAAAGCGGCAGGATGAAGTCCTCGCGCCGGAGCGCTGTCTCGCGCACCAGCGAGCGCAGAGCTGGGGTGCGGCGCAGTCGGCGTGGGCGGTGCGTCATGGGAGCGGCTCCATCAGGTGACGAAAGGCCAGACAAGCCATCCCCAGCGCACCTTTCATCGCGGCAGCCCAGCGGGGCGATCCGAGAGCTTCGGCGCATCCGCCGGATTGGTGGAAGCCGGCTTGGGATCCTGCCGAATGCCGCCGACGATTTGTAAAGTGCCATCCTGCAGCTTACGCAAAAACGGCTGTGCCTTCAGCGACACATATGTGTTTTGACTGATGAAGTTGCCGCCGATGCCGACGCGCGAAAAAAGGTACTCGCGGCGCCCGATGGTCTGCAAAACCGCCAGGTTGTTGCCGGTGTCGAACTTCGCATCCGGCGGGAAGCCATCAAGCACGCGCCCGAGATTGTAGCAGCCGTAAATCGTGCCATCGTTTTGACCCTCCACGCGCACGTAGAGCATCTTCCCTTTATCATGCTCGAGGGTGAGCAGCGAAAAGGTGCGATAGACTCCGAGGCTCTCCGGCGAATCCGGCACGCCGACGGTTTGCTTCCAAATGAGCCGGCCTTCGGTCAGTTCAAAGTTATCCGGGCGCGACGAGAAGAAGCGCGCCATCGGTGGGAAGTAAATCGAGGCGGTCGCATGGTACGAGCCGTAGTCGCTTAACTCATAGAGTTCCGTCAGATTCACCGTCCGCTTGACCGTCTCGCCCGGTTTCATCGGCAGCGGCTGCAACTCGTAATTGTGATCGCGCGGCGGCACAATGTGCTGGTTGTCACCGTTGATCTGAAATGAGAACCACGGCCCGCCTTCCTGCGTGTCCGCCAGCATGATCTCGTGGCCGGTGTTGTTCACGATGGTTACCGTCGCGATCACTGGCTCATTCAGCAGAAACATCCGCCGCTTAATCTGCAAGGAAACATTCAACTGCGCATGCGCGGTGGAACCAAGTCCGCAGGCTAAGGTCAGCCACAGGAGAAGAAAGAGTCGCTTCAGAGAAGACATGGGAAAGTCACTTGGTGGGCGCCTTGCGCGAGATCGTACGGAAGCCAATGTACTCCTGCGCCTCCGCGGGAGGCGTGGGCATACGCGAACTGAGCGCCTGGAGCGGAATGGAGAAGTTGCCGCCTTTCAAGATGACCGCCCGGTTATCCGGTGTCCATGTGGCGGTCCATTCGCTCACGTTCCCCGCCGTGCCGACCACGCCGAAAGGGCTCTTGTCGCCACTCGGCTGCTCGTCCACATCGCCCCAGAAGTTGAATCCATCCACATTCCCTTTGGCGCCAGGATGCCGCTCGTCGTGATCAGCATTTGTATTAGCCTTCTTGACGTCCGCATCATCGCCCCATGGATAGCGGGCTCCCTTGACGCCGCGGGCGGCCTTCTCCCATTCCTCCTCCGTGGGGAGATCGCGGCCGAGCCATTTGGCATAGGCAAAAGCGTCCCACCAAGTAACCATATTCATCGGCGCATTCAGACTGGTCGGGATGCTCCGCACCGGATGCCCGGCGCGCGCGTTGCTGTAATAAATGATCCAATCCTGCGGCACGTGCGAGAGGATTTTGGGCTGGCGCGGGTGATCAAATGAATGCTCCTCACCGGGATTCGCCTCCAGCCACTTCACAAACTTCGCGTACTCGCCGATCGTCACTTCATACTTGTCGATCCAAAATTCCTCAGTCGTCTTCGATTCACCCGTTCCGAAGATGAACTCGCCTGCCGGGATATGGATTTGCGCGGTGAGCTGGCGCGCATTGGACCGAAACCAGACAAAATAAACGGCAAATCCGGCGAAGAGGATCAACGAGACCAGCGCGCCCACATTCATCAGGAAAGCTTTCTTCTGTTGCCGGCGGGCCGCTTCGAGCGTGATCTGCGCCGCACGCTCCTGCGCATTGATTTTCGCCACTTCGACCGGCACGACTTTCGGCTCCAGCGCCTTGAGGCCTTGCAGCAGCATGCCCCAGTCGGTGATCGGCGTCGGATGTGTCGGGAAGGTGCGGCCTAGCAGCGTGCGCAGCCCGGAGGAGATGGCGTCGCCCGGCCCGACCACGGCGAGCATGGCCCGCCCGAGGCGCTGAATCTCCTGGCTGGTGGGCTCCACTTCGTCCGTGCTCTGCGCCGCGAGATTCGAAAGGCGCGGTTGTCCGTCATGGGAAAGAAACAGATCGCTGGCCTGAAACGGCGTGTGCGGGATCTGTTTGGTCGAGAAGTAGGCGAGTCCTTCCGCTGCCGTCCGCAGGAGCTTCAGAACGGTCGGCTCATCGAGCTTCCGGCCCGAGGCCGCGATTTCCTGCAAACTCTGTCCATCGACAAACTCGTGTGTGTAGAAGATCCATCCCTCCGCCGCGCCTGCTTCATACACGGAGAGAATGCCGGGATGCTGCACATGCGCCTTGGCTCGCGCATCGGCGATGAAGCGCCGCTTCTGCGCTTCATCTTGGGCACGGACCGCATCAAGGAGCTTTAAGCCGACCGGGCGATTGATCGAAGTCTGCGTCGCTGCGAAGACCGAACCCCAGCGCCCTTCGCCCAGAAGAGACAGGATGCGGTAGCCGCCAATCACCTGCCCAATGAGATGAGCGGTCGCGCTCGAGGCGGGAGCATCTGCAGCCGCTGGAGGCGGAGATGCTTCCGGGGCCGCTGGCGCCGGCTCAGGCGCGGGGGCCTCGCTCACCTCGGAAGCGACGGGCGCGGCGGCTCGGGCTTCTTCTTGCACCAACCCGAGCAGCGTTTCCGCCTCAAACGGCTTCGCCAGGAACTGCGCTCCCGCCATTCGGTTCCCGTACTCGCTCAAGTCATAGCCTGAGATGAAAATCGTGCGCAGCGCCGGGTACCAGGCCGTCAATTGCTCCCGCAAGGCGAAGCCATCCATCGGCTCCATCACCACATCGGTGATGAGCAAGTCGATGCCGCTTACCGCCGGAGCACGCTCGAGCGCCTTCGCCGCGGAAACGGCGACATGAATCTCGTGGCCCGGCAGGGACTTCAAGGCCGGCAGAAGTCCCTGGATGATGCTCGAATCGTCGTCCACCAGCAGAATTTTCATGGGAGCGTATCTTGCGCAAGCGCGGCAGCGGGCGGAGCCTTTTGCGCGAGGGCGGGAGGATCGGAGCGGAAGTCTTGCAGCGCGTTCTTGTAATAGACGCTCACCAGGTAGCCGTAGTACTTGCGGTCCTCATCCGTCACGTGCGGCTCCGGCAGGATGTAAGTGACCTCCAGCGTCTCAATGTCATCATCCTCCCAATCGGCCGGCGGCGACGCCCATTTGTACGTCACCTGCGCCGTCGTTCGGTCCAGGGCGCGGCCATTCACGATGTCGTAGAAAATCACCTGCACGATCACGTCCGAAACATCGATCCGCACGCGCGGCTTCGCTTTCACCGGCACTTTGAGCACGAAATGCCGTTTGGCTGCGGCATCCGTTTGATCCACCCGCGTGATCTCCTGCAGACCGAGCTTGCACTTCGCGCTGAGGCCGACCGTTTCGCCTTTGGGCGCCGTCAACGGCGGCATGCCGGTGGCCGGCGCACCTTCGCTGCTGTTGCCCGAGCCTTTGGTCGCCTCCGTGATCGCCTCCTTTTGTCGAGCCATGGCCAGCGCGTAATAGATGCCGCCAGTGTCGCCGATACTCACCACCTTTTTCCAGCATTCCGCCGCCTTTTCCGCAAAACCCATCTTCTCGTAGGTGAGGGCGAGTTCCCCCGTCGGCAGCGGGTTCTGCTCATCCATCGTCTCCGCCTCACGCAGCTTCGTGACGGAGGCGTACGTGTCGCCGCGATCCCGCAGCAGACGGCCTTGCTCGACCAGCTCTGAAAGACGGTCCACCGGCAGATTTTCCGGTGCGCGATGTTCCGCCCCGAGCGGCACCGGCGTCGGTTTCGGCGGCGGCGTGGCGCCCGGCAGATTGGCGGCGGCGGGTGTCGCATTTTCCGCAAAGGGATCGGCGAACTCGCGCGATGCCGGCGCCGTTCCGACCGCGCTTGTGGCGACAGAACTCTCCGGCGGCACCGACCGATAGCGCGTCAGAAAGAGCCAGCTCATCGCGCCGAATTGCATCAGCGCCCCAAACCCGAGAACCCCCAGCGCAATCGTGAACGTCTGGCCGACAGAGTGCTTGTGAAAGGGGATGGCAACGGACATGGCCAGAGACGCAGAACCGAAAACCGTACCGGTCCCCGCCCCCCCTGTCAAACGACCTGACCATCCAGGAGGCATCCGAGGCGCCACCGAATCCCACCTTGCCGCTGCCCTTGCTGTGCGTTACGATCACCGACCAAACTGCGCCCGTAGCTCAACCGGATAGAGCAGCGGTCTTCTAATTTTTGCGGGGCGCTTTCACCCGAATCGGCTGGAATCGTCCCCAGTCTTCCGGCCCCGATGGATGCGGGCTTGGCGGCGGGTTGGCTCTCCTCCCGAGTCCTCCCTAAAACGCCGAAATTCTGCAACTTGGTTACTTTTTCGGGTTACTTTAAGGGGAAGCGGTTTCGCGCCCGCATGCTCCCTCGAGATTCGTTTAAGCCGTACGGCGCTCAATCGAGCTCAATGATGAGCCGTTCCAGTGATTGCCGCGAGGACGATGAGGGCGAACAAGGCGATGAAACCCAGCGCGCACAACAGGACCATTCCAAAACCCGTTGCCCAAACGGTGAGAGCGACAGCAGCTGCGTTTTTTAGTCGAATGGTGCTGCGGTCTAGTGCAGGAACGACTTCAACCGGAGGACTGTATTGCTCTCGTTGGCGATTCTGAAGAGCGTGAACGGATCGAGTGTCTTGGTAAGCAGCCATGCATCTGCCAAAAGCAAAGGCTGTGCGAGATCGCTTATGGAGGCGACTTTCTGGAGCCAGCTGGAATCGAATTAGGCTTCGCGCCGGGCGGTTCGGGGGGAACTTTCTCCGCGCTTCGCTTGGCTGGCTTCGCCAGGAAGTCTTGCAGCGGTGGGATGGGTAGGCCGTTCGCCCAATCGACTACCCGGACCCACTGGAGGTGTTCTTCGGTGTAAAGCCGGACGGAGCTTTTCGCACCACGTCGCATCCCCTTCGACCGGAGGTAACGGCGGACGATGCGCCGAACGCGGATCATACTGTTTTTCTTCGCCATGATCAATTTGCACGCGGAGAGGGGGAGGTGCTTCCGTCCGATCACACCCCAGAATTTCCCAACGCGATCCCAACCTGCGGGCAGAACAAGCTCTTTCCCCATGTAGCTCTTGCTCGCATATCGACGGACACCACGGGCGGAGCGCACACGCTCGATACTGGTTCCGGCCGCACGGTGGCTTGTGTCACCGCTGCCGACGATTTCAAACCATCGTTGCGCAATGAGATTGTGAGCGAGGTAGGCGACGCCCCAAACTAGAAGGTGGAAGTGAGGAGCCCCGCGTTCCTGCGGCTCAAGCTTCCAGACAGCGGACGCGGCCGGAACGGTGCGACGAAGCCACTTGCCAAAGGCGTCCAGATCACGTTTCCACCGGCTGGCTTCACCCGGCCAGGTGCGCGGGTAAGTGAGCGTGACGAAGAGCGCGGGTGCATCGCTCCGAATCTTCGCGCAAAGTTCCATCATGCGAGTGCGAGCCTTGCGCGAGAATCCGCCTATCGTTCCCCGCTTGGCATCCGACTCCCGTTCGTAGGGTTCCCAGCCGGGCAAGCAGCCGAATCGGATCAGCGACCCCTGATAGTGGAATTCGATGGTACCGTACTTGGCTCGAAATGCCTCCTCTGCCAATTCGCCGTTCTTGGCTTTGGCTTCGAGTTCCGGCGCGTGCCGCGCCAAGCACGCGTGCAGCTTCGTGGGGTAGAGTTCCCGCACGGTGAGATATGGCCTTTAGATAAACCAAGGTGACACCGTGCCGGCGCTATCGCGCCGCCACGGTGTCACTCTCGAGTTCAACCTCAGCGGTGGTATCTCGGAGGAAGCGCTCTATCTCTGCCACGGAGTAGAGCGGGCGTCGGGTGGCGCGCGACGGCCTCAGCAGGCGGCGCGCGGTCAGGCGGTCAATTGTTACGGTGCTCACGCCCAGAGCACGCGCGGTTTCGATTCGGGTCAACGCCAGCTTGGGCGAGAACTCACTGGATAAATTGAGAGGTTTCACGGACCCGACTTTGCGGAGCCCGCGCGAACTTAATACCGACAGCCTACCTCTTGCGGCGTCGGGATTTTGGGGCGGCAGGCGCTTTCGGGCGCCCTGGCTTCCGCAACTTCAATCCGAGCCGCTGACAGATTTTTTCGAAGCGCTTCAAGTCACCCACGACTTGGCTTCCCATGACCTGGCAGAGAACACCATGAAGCGCCCGCACGCTCGGTTGCATATTGACCGAGCGCCAGCACACCATGAGGACGAACAAAAGGTTGGTGTTTGTTCGCTCCACCATCGCAGGGGGTTTCTTGAGTCCATCGGCGAAGGCATCGAAGAACTCGACGCACTCCGAATATTCGGCACCGGTAGCCCGTGCAAAAGTGCGCTGCACGCCTTGCTCGAATTCTGTCATGAACGCGATTATCGATTCGTGGTAATTTTTCGGGAATCCTGCTTTGGGAATGATCATCCCCGCCAGCGCTCGCGGCCCCTCCTCCGTTTTCAGGTCTAGCTCGTTGAAGGAATTGAAGGCGGCGAACTTTCTCCCGAGGATACCGCCTAGAGCGCCCGGTGTGATTTCTTCGCCTTGGAAAATTCCGCTCACCGGGAAGATTGCCCTTAGAATATCTTGTGCACATCGCGCTACCCATCTTGGCCATTCGCCGCCCAACCAGTGAGGTTCCGGCACGCTTTCTTCGAGGCCACCCATTTCCTCAAAGCTGACAACATACCACGGCTTTTCCTCCGATCCGGTGCCCGTCGCTTCGCCCTCCGTTGTCATGGCTCAATTATGCAGCTGTCAAATCCGCAGCGGGTGAGCTCAGGTCGAAGGTGATTCGCTTCGCCATTGCCGTACTGTGCTCGTTCCGCAGATGCCCATACGTCATCGCCACGAGCACTCCGCCGTCTTTGTGACCGAGCCAACCGGAGATCACTTTGAAATCGCATCCTGCCTCGATGGCGTTAGAGCAAAAGAAATGCCGCATCGCATGATGCCCAAAATTCGGAAGTCCCGCTTTCTCGCAAGCCGTGCCGAGTGCCTGCTTCGCGGAAATCAGCGAGAAGAGGCGGGCGTTTGTGTCCGTTGGGCGGAGCAGCGATTCCAACAACCGCCGAAGAGGCGGAAACAGCGGCATCGTGCGCACTTCGTGATTCTTCGTTCCGGCATCGCCGCCGGTGACCAGAAGCGAGTTGGCATCGAAATCCACATCGCTCCATCGCACTTGCGTTGCCTCGCCGAGTCGCAAGCCGGAATAGCCAAGGAACTCCACGAAAGCGGCGGCTTCCTTTGCCCGCGGTTCGGAGCGTAGTTGTTCAATCAGGCTACGAAATTGAGCTTTCGTTGGGATGACGAGCTTTGCTTTTCCGACCTTACGCTTTTTGACCTCGGAGGCAGGGTTTTCCAGAATGATGCGGAGCGAGATTCGGGCGTACTCGAATAGACGACGGAGAACCTCCCGCTCGTAGTTGAAGCTGCGAGCGCTCACAGCCGTTCCGCGCTTGATCTTCCAAGCCTCGATATGGCTTTGACCGATGGACCGGACAGGCAGTCCATTAAAGAACGTCTTGAGCACCCGCACGATGCCGTCCAGGCGCACCCAAGAGCCGGGCCGGAGGTCTGGCTTGATCAACGCCAGCCAGCGCTCGCCGAGATGATCGAACGTCATTCCCCGCTCTTCGCCAGCCAGCCCGTGCGCTTTCGTTCGGAGTTCGGCGAGGCGACGGCGAGCCAACGCCGAATCTTCGGTTTTCAGCGACCGCTTGATTTGCTTGCCGTGGACCTTGAGGAGGGCGAAATAAGTGCCGTGACCATTGCGGTACAGACATTCAGCGACTTTGGAGAGGGTTTGAGCGCTTGCCATAGCGCCCTCAATCCTACCGGGTTACTGAATCGGGTTACCAGCGCAATTTCGGTGTCATTCCGAGATTGCGTAAGTGCCACAAGTTGAAGTATTTGCGCCCGTAGCTCAACCGGATAGAGCAGCGGTCTTCTAAACCGCAGGTTGTGGGTTCGATTCCCGCCGGGCGCGCTTGTTCCCAAGGACGCGGATTTTCGTCGTTTGAACGTGTTTCGCCGTGACTGTGGGGGGGCGCCGTCAGGCGGCTGCCCTGGCAGCGATGGCCGAAGCTGAAATCCAGTTTCCGCCATGGCCCTCCCCGTGAAAAACAGGAGACGGAGCCATTGAGCTTACCTTTCCGAACTCTTTAGTCTCGATCCGTGTTTTCCGCACCCATGGCGGCAGGAGCAGAGGCACCGAGCCTCATCGACGGATGAAGACTTCCGGCACGTTGATGCGATCACCATCCTGCAAGGTGATGTCGTCCTCCAGCTTGCCATTCTTCAGGATTTCTTTGACATCGATAATGAAGACCTGCGGGGCGCCGCCATTGCGACCAGGCCGCGTCACCTTCACCTTGCGGTCGTCCGCGTACTCCTTGAAGCCAGAAGCGGCGAGGATTGCCTGGCTGATGGTCAGCGGCTTCTCCGCATACATCGGCACCGCTCCTTCGCGCTTCACGTAACCAGAAAGATAGACGTTGCCGAGCGTCGCCTGGCGATTGGCGGAAGCGAGCGTCAGGCGCACTGTCGCGTTGTAGTAGTAATCCTTTTCGAGCAGGCGCTTCAACTCGCCCTGCGCCTGCCCTACCGTCATGCCAGCCACCCGCACCGGCGCCAGCGGTTCCACCAGCACTTCGCCCGATTGCGATACCACCACTGGCAGGTTGCCGTCATGATCCTGCTCGATGCGGACCACGAGTTGATCCCCCTGCTGAATCCGGCGGTTCGGATCAATCGCCACATTGGGCTCCGAGGGCGTGTAAGCAGGCGCTCCGAATGAGCCGCTCGGCCCGCCTTCCACCGGCGTCACCGGTTGGGCCCGCGTGACCAACTGAGCTTCAGCGAGACTGGGCAGCGCACCGAGGAGGGCTGCCGCCAGGGCGGGGAAGAGGAAGTCACGCATGGGACACGCAGAGGAGGAGGTTAAAATTTATAATAGACGCTGACGAAACCGAGATTCTGGTAGTAGTCAAAGCCATCGATGTTGGAGTCCTTGTACAGGAAGCGATAATCGAGCCCAAGCGTGATGGAATTTGTCAGATAGTGCCGAATCCCGACCGCGGCCCCAACGCGCGAGGCCTTTTCGCCGTCCGTGCCGGAGGTCTCGAGGTACTCGTAAAAGATGGTCGGGCTGATCTCCGTCTTGCTGAGCGCCTTCCAGTCGAGCGAGTACTCGACGTGGTAGAGGTCGAAGTAGTTCGTGAAAAAGCCGACCTCCGCGGTCTTCGAGCCGGAGAGGCGATGCTGGAGTACTTCATTCGGCTTGTTGTCGATCTCGAACCGCACGTAGAACGTGTTGTCGTCCTGGTCCGTGTCGCCGCCCGTGCTGCGGACCGCCGCCGCCTGCGCCTTCGTCAGGTTGTTATCCTTCACAAACTGATCGATGATGTTGGACGGCTGGTACGAGCCATCAAAGGTGAGCGACTGGAAACCACCCTCCAAGAAGGCATTGGTCGCTTCGGTGATCTGCCACTTGATGAAGGGGCCGACGAGGATGCTCTGCCCGTCGCTCCGGTCCGAGCTGTCGAACGAGATGTGGCTGTAGGAAAAATTCAGCCCCGTGCGCAGCGTCGAAGTCATCGCATACGACGGCTTCAGGAAGAAAGTATCGATGGCCCGATCCTGATCCGAGAAAGCGTTTTCCGTGGTCCAGAGGTTGTAGTGATCGTAGCCGACGTTCACCCGCAGCTTCTCGGAAGCGTTCCATTCCACCTCGACTCCCGCCTGGTTCTCATAGCGGCCGTACTTGGCCACGCTCGAAAGCGTCGGGATATCGTACGGATCCTCCTGGTAGGAGAAGCGTTCCCGCAGCGAGACCTTGACGCTTTCGCCCAAGCCAAAGGTGAACTCGAGTTCCGAGTTGGGCGAAAGGAGCACGCCGTTGGTGTCGTACTGCGAATGATTGAGGTACTTCGCGTAGCTCGCACCAATGGAGAAGCGAAGCGTATTCATCGACGACATGTGCCACATGGCATCCACATTGAGCGTCGGGCGGAGGACAATATCCGACTCCCGATGATACTGTGAATAGGTGATGTTGTCGTTGAATTCGACCCCGAAACCGAGCGCCATCGCGAAGCGAATCGGACCGATGGCAAAGTTGTGATTTTCCTCCTGGATGTCCGTCGGCCCGCCGGGCGTAGCCGGTCCCTGAGCCGCCGGATCGATCGGCGCCAAGCCCGTCGGCGAGACGTCCTGATAGGTGTAATCGCTGGCCGTCACCGGCCCGATGCCGCCCGAGGAGCGCGATGTGCCGTACTCGCGGAAGAACTCCTGCGCGGAGACGGACATGGGTCCCGCGGTGAGCATGGCACCAGCAAGAAAGGCGAATCGACCGATTTTTGGAGTCATAGAAACGTGAGTGTGCAGCGTGCAAAATCTGGAATTTGGATGCAATACTAAAAAAGTGAGGAAATCGAAGGAGAAGGGTCTGCCCTGACCCGTGAAGTCGCTCCCCCAAAACGACGTACGCGAAGCGGCAGTTTCGCTTTGCCCGCAACCCGCACCTGCGGCGATATAGCCCCGCATGTCATCTCCACCCGTTGCGCGCTTGCTCCCACCCGACCCGGCGCTGCCGCCCCTGGATCAGCTACGCGACGTGGTGACGAAGCTGCGCGGTCCTGGCGGCTGCCCTTGGGACCGGGAGCAAACTCACGAGAGCCTGCGGGGCGGATTGTTGGAGGAGGCGTATGAAGTCGTGGCCGCGATCGATTCAGCAGATGAAGCGAACCTGCGCGAGGAGTTGGGCGACCTGCTCCTGCAAGTGGTCTTTCACAGCCAGCTTGGCGCCGAGCAGGGGCGCTTCACCCTGGACGACGTCGCGCGCGGAATCACGGAGAAACTCGTGCGCCGCCATCCGCATGTCTTTGCCGGTGATAACCTCCCGGATTCAGCCGCCGTGCTCGTGCGCTGGGATGAAATCAAGCGGGCGGAGAAAGGCACGTCGTCGAGCCCGCCCTCCGCTCTCGATGGCCTTCCCGCTGGCCTCCCCGCGCTGCTGCACGCCCAAAAGCTCCAGAAGAAAGCCAGCAATGTCGGCTTCGATTGGCCGGAAGCGGCGCCCGTGCTCGCGAAAATTCACGAAGAGGTCGCCGAATTGGTGGACGCCGTGACCGTAGGTGACCCCACAGAAATCGAGGACGAACTCGGCGACCTCCTCTTTTCCGTCGTCAACCTGGCCCGTCAAGTTGGTGTGGAAAGCGAAGTCGCACTCGCCGGCGCCTCGCGCAAGTTTACCCGGCGCTTCCAAGACATGGAGCGCATCGCCCACGAGCGCGGTCAGTCCCTGTCCGCCCTTTCGCTCGCCGAGCTGGATCGGCTTTGGGAGGAAGTGAAGCAGGGGCTCGCGCCACCCACTTGAACACCGGCTTCCGGGGAGGCCCCGACTCGTGGGCATCCCACCGATTTCCCTCGCCCGGAGCCTTCCCGATGGCTAAGCAAAGCGGCTCATATGAAAAAACTCCTTTTTGCTTTAGCGGCAGCCCTCACGCTGCCCCTGGCCGCCCATGCTGATATCGCCTACTACTACGGCACCGTTTCTGTGCTCGGGTTTGATTCCAGCAACGACCCTTCGAGCGGCCTGGCCTACGTGGTCGCTGTCGTAGATTATAGGAGCAACCAGATGCAGTTAATCGCGATTGGAAAATCGACCACGCCAAATGTGCCCTTCACTTTCAAGAATGGCCCAGTCCAGAACGTGCCGATCGTCAGCCTTACCAGCCCGAGCGGCGTCAGCTACACCTATTTCGCTCTCACGCTCGATACGACTTCAGGCACGGCCTTGAATCAGGAACAATACCTCCTCTATGGGGCGAACAAGCAAATCAGCCTCCTGGCCACCAACGAGCCGGCCCCCATTCCCGCGAGCCTCACTGGGACCGATTTGCACCTGCAACAGGACACCGCCTCCCTCGACGGCTCGGTCAATCTCACCTCGTTCAACCTGGCGCTGCTCCTCCCGGTCTCCCAGGCTGAAAACAAGGCGGGCCGTACGTTCATGCAGGCGGTTCAGGACGTGGATACCTACTTCACCGGACTCAAGGGCCAGCAAAAGTAGTCCGCCGCGCTTGCTGGCGCCGCCGGAATTGATCGTTGTCTCAACCCGGCGCCCCAGCCAGGGTCAGGCGTGTCCATGGACAAGGGCCTCACCAAGATCACCGAGCAGATTCTCGCCTCCTACCACGTAGGGGGCGGGATGAACAACATCGACGGGTCGAATCTCCCGTCGAAGCGCGCCCTCACAGCCATTTGTGAGGACCTGCTCCAGCTCCTCTTCCCCGGCTTTCACGATCAGGAGCCGATCCACTCCAAAGACCTCCGCCACGTCACGCAGCACCGCATTTACTCCGTGGCCGACCGCCTCAAGGAGGAGGTCTGCAAAAGCCTGCGCTTGCAAACGCCGGACTGCCCCGAGGCGCAGGCCGAACGCACCCTCTTCGCCTTCCTGGAAACAATTCCCGCCGTGCGCGAAAAGCTGAGGACGGATGTCGAGGCCGCTTTCGCCGGCGATCCGGCCGCCTCCAGCTTCGATGAAGTCATTGTTGCCTACCCCTACATCGAGGCCGTCGCCATCCAGCGCACCGCCCATGTGCTCTACCGCCTCGGCGTGCCGCTCATCCCCCGCATGATGACCGAATGGGCGCACGCCCGCACCGGCATCGACATCCATCCGGGCGCGCAACTCGGCACCCACTTCTTCATCGACCACGGCACCGGGGTCGTCATCGGCGAAACCTCGATTATCGGCGAGCACGTGAAGATGTACCAGGGCGTCTCCCTCATCGCGCGCTCTCTCGCCGGCGGCCAGGCCCTGCGCGGACAGCGCCGCCACCCGCAAGTCGGCGACCACGTCACCATCTACGCCGGCGCCACCGTCATGGGCGGCGACACCGTCATCGGCGCCGGCAGCACCATCGGCGCCAGTGTCTTCCTGACCCACAGCGTCCCCGCCCGTTCCCTCGTCCTCCTTGAAGAAGCCGCCCTCCGCATCCTCGACAAAGACCATCACACAGAGGCCGGCGGCGATGATTGGATGATCTGAGGGGAAGTTTTGGAAAAGGTCCAAGTCCTCTGCGGCAAGGGGCGAGGCGCTGGATGCAGGCTAGAAAGCCATATCTCAGCCTGTAGTTCAGCAATCGAGGACGCCCGCGCTCCATTGACGCTCCACGCTGAGGCTGACAACGGCGGCTGCGCACGGTAGAGGTGGCGCGTGCCTTCCCACACCGCTTATGATGTCACGGTCATCGATCACCCGCTCGTGCGGGTGAAGCTCTCGACGATTCGAGATGTGGAGACGGGCCTGGCCGACTTCCGGGAGGGCCTCACCGAGCTGGCAGCGCTCATGACCTTTGAGGTGACGCGCAGCATGGCCACGCGGGAGTGCCGCATCCAGACGCCGCTGGCAGGGTACGCCGGCAGCCAATTGGCGCGACCGATCGTCATCGCCCCGATCCTGCGCGCGGGGCTGGGCATGCTGGAAGGGATGCTCAAGGTCCTCTCCGGCGCGGGCGTCGCGCACATCGGGCTCTTCCGCAACGAAGAGACGCGCCTGCCGGAGAGCTATTACTTCAAGGCACCCGCCAATCTCCCCGAGGCCGAGGTGATTGTAGCCGACCCGATGCTGGCGACCGGCGGCAGCGCGACCGCCGCCATCACGCAACTCAAGGCGCACGGCGCCAATGCCATCCGGTTCATGTGCCTCGTCAGTTGTCCGCCCGGCTTGGAGCGGCTCCGCACGGCTCACCCGGACGTGCCAATTTTCACTGCCTCCATCGACCCGGAGCTCGACGACCGCGCGTACATCGTACCGGGCCTCGGCGACGCTGGCGACCGATTCTTCGGGACGTAAGGCTGCTTCTCCCCTACCCGCTCATGCAGCCGACCCTCCTCATCGTCGACGACGAGAAGCACACCCGGGACGGGTTGCGCGCTTCGCTGGAGGACGAATTCGATGTCTACGTCGGCGCCGAGCATCCAGGAGGCGCTCAACGTCGTCGAGCGCGGAGACGGTCGATCTGGTGCTGACCGATCTGCGGCTCGGCGGCGAGGACGGGATGCAACTGATCGACAAGATGCTCGCGCTGCCGAAGCCGCCGATCGTCATCATGATGACGGCGTACGGCTCGGTGGATGCGGCGGTCGAGGCGATGAAGCGCGGCGCGTACGATTTCGTCACGAAGCCGATCAACATCGACAAGCTGGAGATCCTGATCCACCGGGCGCTGCGCAGCCGGCGGACGGAGGAGGAGGTGGTGGAGCTGAAGAAGCAGGTCGAGCAGCGGTACGGCCTGGAGCGGCTGATCGGCGAATCGGCCGTCGATGCAGGAGGTGTTCGAGACGATCAAGCAAGTCGCGCCGACGCGCGCGACGGTGCTGATCACGGGCGAAAGCGGCACGGGCAAGGAGCTGGTGGCGCAGGCGATGCACGCGCTGAGCGGGCGCCCGAAGCCGAAGTTCGTGGCGGTGCACTGCGCGGCGCTCTCGCCGCAGCTGCTGGAGAGCGAGCTCTTCGGCCACGAGAAAGGCGCCTTCACCGGCGCGATGGAGCGGCGCGATCGGGCGCTTCGAGCAGGCGAATGGCGGCACGATCTTTCCTCGATGAGATCGGCGAGATCGACGCGCACCACGCAGGTGAAGCTGCTGCGCGTGCTGGGCGAGGAGCGGACCTTCGAGCGGGTGGGCGGCAACACTTCGCTCAAGGTCGACGTGCGGCTGGTCGCGGCGACGAATCGCGACCTGCAGCCAGATGGTCGGCGAGGGGAAATTCCGCGACGACCTTTTCTTCCGCCTGAGCGTGGTGCCGATCCACATGCCGCCGCTGCGCGAGCGGCGCGAGGACATCCCGCTGCTCGTGCACGGCGTTTCTGAAGCAGTTTGCCGAGGAGAACTGGAAGCCGGTGCGCGAGCTCACGCAGCGATGCGATGCAGGCGGTGCTGCGCATACGACTGGCCGGGCAACGTGCGCGAGCTGCGCACCGCCGATCGAGCACGGCGTGGTGCATGGCGACCGGGCCGAAGATCACCCTGCGCGATCTGCCGCCCACGGTGCGCCAGGGGAAGCCGCGGCATGACGTCGGCGCGGCGGATTGCCCTCGCCGAAGTACCCGCTGACGCCGGGCCGAGCAATTCGATTTGCACGCGACCGAGGAGCGGCTCATCCTGCAGGCGCTCGGAGGAAACCGGCGGCAATGTCACGCAGGCCGCACGCAAACTGGGCATCTCCCGGCGCACCCTGCACCGAAAGCTGAAGGAACTCGCGCAACCGGAAGAACTCACCCGACATCCCGACCCATGGCCGATTGAGAATCAAATCCAGTCGCTCGTCCACAAGCTGGAGGAAGGCGGGCTGGGCGAAGTGGATCGCCTGGCGCCTGCTGGCGTGGCGGCGGTCATCTACGTCGCTATCCTGGCTTTTGGCGCGAACGGCTTCAAGGGGCTGGCGCATCCGCGCGTCTTCGAGCAGGCGGAATCGCGCGGGAGATCGCGCGGGGAACGGCTTCACCACCAGGATGCATCCGCCCGGCGGCGCTGTACCAGTTCCGCGATCACGAGCGGCCTTTCCGAAGTGAGCGGCATCCCCGATACCTACCACGCGCCGCTTTGGCCCGCGGTGCTCTCGCCCTTTCTCATGGCCATGATGAAGAGCACTTGGGAGATGACGGTGCAAGCGACGTGCTGTACCCGAGCGACAGGGTGGTCGCGTGCGTCGCGCTGGTCTTTTTTCTCGCTGGCGGTGGCGGTGAATTTCTTCATCGCGCGCCGGCTTTTCGACCACCGGCTGGCCGTCATCGGCGACGGCGCTGCTGCTGCTCTGCGATCAGCTCTGGCGATTCTCCATGACGGGGCTGCCGCAGATGCTGATGCTCTTTCTTTTCTCCTGCGCCATGTACGCCATGCTGCGCGCCGTTGAATTGTACGAGGAAATACGGCCGCGCTCTCGCCGAGGAGCTGGAAGAGGAGCTTCGAGCAGAACCGTCTGTTCGTGCCTTGGCTTCCATGCCGCCATCCGTTACCGGTGAGCGCCTTCCTGTGATGGAGCGCGAACCCTCGCCGGCTCGCTTCCACCGCCGCCTGCTCCCCTGGCTCTGGCCGTGGCGGCGCTCTTCGGCCTGCTGGCCCTCACTCATGCGATCACCATTTGGATCTTTGCCGGGCTGCTTCTCTTCTGCTTCTTTTACTTCCGCCCCTTCGGCCTTTATGCGGCCGTGATGCTGGCGATCTTCGCCTGCTTTTACACGCCGTGGCTGATGCGCAATTACCATGTCTGCGGCTCCCCTTTTGGTGTCTCGTGGTACTCAGTCCTGTCCGTGGTGCGCGGGACCGAGGACACCATCATGCGCTCGATGGACCCCCCGCTGAGTGGCGTCTCACCCACCTTCTTCAAGCGCAAGATTCTCTCGCAAGCAGACTACCAGTTGGGTGATCTCTTCCTGTTGCTGGGCAGCATCGTCGCGGCGCCCGTTTTTCTTCATCGCCCTGCTGCACGTTTTCCGAAGGCGCTCCACCTCGGTTTTTCGATGGTGCGTGCTCCTCTGCTGGCTGGCGGCGCTGCTCGGCATGTCGGTTTTCGGTCTGGAAGGCGGGCCTTACAAATCAAATGACCTCCATGTCCTCTTTATTCCGCTCCTCACCTTTTACGGTCTCGCCTTTGTTCTGGTCCTCTGGTCGCGACTTGAGATCCGCGTCCCCATCGCGCGCGTCGCCTTCATGTTTGCGCTCTTCGCGATCTCGGACCGGCAGTTTGTCGTACCTTTCTGGACCTGTTGAGCAACCCCACCAGCCGCGTGCAATGGCCACCCTACGTCCCGCCCTACATTGCCATTTTGGCCAATTGGACCAAGGAGAACGAGATCATCACCTCCGATATGCCGTGGGCGGTCTCCTGGTACGCCGACCGGCGCAGCCTTTGGCTGCCCATGGCCATCAACGACTTCGTCACCCTGAACGACTGGGATGTCCTGCAAAGCCGCATCGTGGGCCTCTATCTCACGCCCGTCTCCGGCGACAGCCCCTTTCTCTCCCAAGTTGTCAAAGGCGACTACAAGGAATGGGCGCCCTTCATTATGCGCAGCGCCAATCTCCGCGCCTTTCCGCTGAAAGCCGTCACCCCGCTGCCCATCGACAGCGAATGCATCTTCTACGCCGACCGCAACCGCTGGACCCTGCGCGAAGACTGAACCACACCGGAAGCATGCTGACCATCCGTGACCTCCGCAAATCCGTTGGCGGCAAAACCTTGTTTGAGAATGCTTCGCTGACCATCAATTACGCGGAGAAGGTCGCCCTCGTCGGGCCGAATGGCGCGGGCAAATCGACGCTCTTTGGCATCATCCTCGGCCACGACACGCCGGACGAAGGCGCGGTGCAGCGCGACGAGTGGACGATGGTCGGCTTCCTCCCGCAGGAAAGCGAACCGGTCGGGGACGAGACTGTGATGGACCTCGCCACCGGCCGCTCGGGCGAAATTCCGGCGTTGGAAAAGCGGCTGCACGAGTTGGAAAAAACCGGCGCCGTCGATTCCGCCGCCTACCTCGAGGCGCACGCCAAGCACGAAGCGCTTAGCGATCCGCAAGTCGAGGCCAAAGCGAAGAAGATGCTGCATGGCCTCGGCTATCGCGGAGACGACTTCTATCGCCCAGCGCCGCGAGATGAGCGGCGGCTGGGTCATGCGCGCCCACCTCGCGCGGTTGCTCGTCATGGAGCCCGATTTGCTCATGCTCGATGAGCCGACCAATCACCTCGATCTCCTCTCGCTCCTCTGGTTGCAGAACTACCTCAAGACTTACTCCGGCGCGGTGCTGCATGATCTCGCACGATCGCCGCTTCATGGATGAAATCGTCGAGACCGTCCACGACATTGCCGACCGCAAGCTGCACGCCTACACCGGCAACTACACCGCCTTCCTCGAGCAGCGCGAGGCGCAGTACGAGCAGCAGAATGCCGCCTACAAAAATCAGCAGAAGGAAATCGCTGCGCTCCGGGAATTTTACGACCGCTTCCGCTCGGTCGCCTCAAAGGCTTCGCAGGCGATGAGCAAGCTCAAGCAGATCGAGCGGATGGATACCATCGAAAAGCCGCTCCCCGCGCAAGCCGTTCCGCATTCAGATCCCCAAGCCGCCACGCAGCGGGCAGAAGGTCATTACTCTTGCCGGCGTCCACATGGCCTACGGCAAGACCAAGGTCTATGAGGGGCTCGACTTCAGTCTCGAACGCGGAGATCGCACCGTGCTCATCGGCCCCAACGGCGCGGGCAAATCAACTCTCCTGAAAATCCTCGCCGGCCTCGTGGAAATTCAAAAAGGCGAGCGCAAGGAAGGGCTCAACGCGAAGATCGCCTACTTCAGCCAGCACCGCGCCGCCACGCTCGACCCGGCCAAGACGGTGCTCGAAGAGGTCGTCGATGCCGCGACCGATTTCCACGAGGAGGATGTCCGTGCGCTGCTCGGCTCCTTCCTCTTTCGCAAGGACGACATCGGCAAGAAAACCGCGGTCCTAAGTGGCGGCGAAAAAACGCGGCTCAATCTCATCAAGTTCCTCGTCGATCCACCGAATCTCCTCCTCATGGATGAACCGACGACTCACCTCGATATCCAGACCGTCGAGTCGCTCATCCTCGCGTTGGAAGCCTATGAAGGGACCCTCGCCTTCATCTCCCACGACGTCCATTTCATCCGCAAACTCGCCAGCAAAGTCTGCCACGTCAACGCGGGCAAAGTCACCGAGTACTCTGGCGGCTACGATTACTTCCTGGAGAAAAGCGGCTCGTTGCTCGATGAGCGCGCCGCCCTCGTCGCTCAATAGCTAGATGGCAGGAGTACGCACTCCTTCAAGATTTCATCGGCCAGGGGCAGACTCGCGCGGAACGAGTGGGGTGAGATCCACCGGTAGCTTGATTTCGGGCCTGGTCTGAATGCGCAAGGGGGCCGGGGGCGGTGTGGGACTCGGGTCAGAACGAAGCCGGAAACGATCTGGGTCGTCGGTGCCGAGACGAAGCAGATCGTCGGCTTCATCATGCGGACGTGGCAGGCTGCCGGGGGAACTTTTCCGGCGTGGCCAAGGCTTATCAATCTTGGGACTGGAGACCGAGGGCGGCAAAGAATCATGAGGACAGGAGCGCGCGATAGCAGAGAGAAGGACAATGGCGATCCAAGCGAGTCGCACCGGCGATTTGCCAGTGGCGGTTCGGCCCGAACTGCGCCGTGTCCAGAAGGGATTGTAGAAGACGCCGGCGAGCCGGGCGAGGTGTCGGTAGGCGCGCTGGAGGGCGGGCCGCAGGATAGGCCCGTGGAGGACCGCGCGAATCTCGCGCTGGCTCTTCAAAGCGCGGCGCTCATCGCAAAAGATGCGGCTCCTCTCTGCCACGGGCGCCTGCACCACGTGCAGGACCGTCGCGGTTAAAACGTGCAACGCTTGATAGAGAGGTTGCGAGGGATTGGCGACTTCTTCGAGCAACCGCGTGGCGGCCGGCGTGTGACCTGCCATCGCCTCCTCGAAAGCGACCCAGAGTTGATGCTGAAAGGTGGTGTGATCGCCCGGCAGAGCAAGGGCACGACGGCTCACTTCCGTCGCCTCGCCATCGCGACGGAGCCGCCGCAGCGCCAGGGCCAGGTTGCTCAGCATCCAGGGGCGGAGCTGGTCGCGACCGCGCCAATCGCTGAGCCAAGTGGCACATTCCCCCGCCATATCCACGGTGAGAAGCGCGTAACCGACCATGCCCCAAAGTTCGGGCACAAGGCGCATGGCCGGACCCTTGCGGCGGATGAGCCGACGCAAAGAACGCACCTGGTTCCGCCGCGCGATCCCATCGAGATATTCGAGATAGGCGGTTTCGCCGAGCGGCGTGGCGGGATCGAGGTCGAAGATTTTCCAACAGGCGCGCCAGGCGTCACGCGCCACCAAGCGGCGCACCCACCAGCGACCGACCGCCGGGTGTGCCCGGGCTTCCCAAGGCACTCGCCGCAAATCCGCTCGACCCTGGAGCCGTGGCCGGCGGCGCACAGCGTCTCAGCGGCTTGATCGACTGCGCCGCCCGCTTCCGCCGGGGCAAAGCAAAGCTGGCGAAAATCGTCGAACGTCTCCGCGGTACGGCCCTGGCGCGCTCGCAACTCGATGGCGCAGGCTTCCGCGCGCGGGCCGGGAAAGTGCAGCCGCAACCGCCCGAGCGTGGTCTCCGCGGCGGAGAGATCGCGCTGCTTGACCTCATACTCGAAAACTCGGAAGGCCGCGTAGGCGTACGTCGGATCGACCGCGCAGGCGCGGCGCAGCGTGGCCATGCTTTCCTCTTGATCGCCCAGCCGGCTCTGCAGATCGGCGATGTAGCCCAGGGGCTCCGCACGGTTGGGCGCGAGCCGGGCCATCTGCCGCGCCGCCTCGCGCGCTTCGCCGGGGCGACCGACGCGACTGTACCAATCAGCCAATTGCGACCAGCCCCAGTAGTAATCCGGCGTCGTCTTAACGATGCCTTCCATACCATTGATCGCCGTCTGCAAATGCCCGCGGCAGGCGTTGATCCAAGCCGCACGGCCAGCGAGGACAAACGGCCTTTCGCCTGGCTGCCACGCAGCGGGCGCGCAGGCGTCCAAAGCTTCGTCGAAGCGCCCCGCCTCGGCCAGCAGGACGGCTCTGGCATCGTAAGCGTCCGCATAGTGCGGCGCGAGCGTAATGGCGTGGCGCAAGGCTTCGAGGCGCGGCTCGATCTCGCTGCCGGGCAGGCATTGCGCGAGGATGAGCCAGGACCGCGCTTCGCCGGGCCGCGTTTCGGTGAGCGTGCGGGCCAATTCGACCGAACGGCTGGAGGCAGGCGGCGTCCATTCGCGGAGCAAATTCCACGCATAGCCATATGCGGGCTGCAGCCGGAGCGCGTGCTCGAGGTTCGCCAGCGCCTGTTCCTGACGACCCAACCGCCAGCGCGCCTCCGCCAGCGCCACGTGATTTTGGGCTTCCAGCGGAGCGGCAGCGATGGCGCGCTCCAGCGTGCGCTCGCCCTGGTCAAGCTGGCCCAAGCGTTCGTGTACCTCCGCCAGCACACGGCTGATGCGACCCCACGATGGCGCGAGGAGAAGCGCCCGCTCCAGCGGACGAACTTGCTCCGCGGGTGCGAGGCGCGCGCCGTAGACGAGGCCAAGTTGCAGCCAAGTCTGCGCATGGAGCGGGAAGAGTTCGGTGGCGCGTTCCGCGAGCGCGAGGGCTTCGTCGAGCTGGGAAAGATCGGCGAGTTGCTGCGTGAGTGCGACCCAGGCGTGCCAGAGATCGGGCCGCGCCGCGTGCGCTTCGCGTAGGCCCGCCAGCAAGGCTTCAGGTTCGAGCACCGGATAGGCCAGTTCACGATAGGTCAGCAGGCCATCGCCAAGGACGACCTGGCGGATCAACTCCGCGCGGATAAACTCGATGGCCGCGCGCTTTTCCTCAAAGGTCTGGCAGACCTCGAGCAACTGCTCGAGCGCCGCTGAGCGATCGACGGAGAGGCGCACCGCCGCTTCCGCCGCCGCGCGCGCTTCGGGCAGGCGATGCGCTTCGAAGGCGACGCGCGCGGCCACGACGAAGTTGGCAACTTCATTCAGTTCAAGAGCCTCGGCTTGGGCGACCGCTCGCGCCGCCTCGTCAAAGCGCCGCTGTCCGCTCAAGGCGAGGGCGAGTTCACGATGCGCCCAGGCGTTTTCCGGCTCGAGGGCGAGAAGTTCTCGCACGGTCGTTTCAGTGGCGACGGCGCCTTCCGAACGCGTCCATTCCACGGCCAGCACCCAAAGAGGACCGTAGTGCGGAGAACGCCGACACGCGTCGTATAACTGCTCGCGCGCTGCAGTCGGTCCTTCCACCTCCGCGCGGAGCCGGGTGGCAACGCCATGCGCATCCATGGCCAGCGGCTCCTCGATCAGGACCTGCTGCCACAAGCCGAGGCTCGCGCGCAAATCGCAGCGGTAATCGGCCAGCCCCGCGGCCGTGCGCAGCCAAGTTGCGGGCCGGCTCCGCGGCTTCGCTGCCGCCAGCAACGCCGCCGCGCGTTCGGCCTCGCCGTAGCGGGCAAAAGCATCTGCCGCAAAGAGCTGCAGGTCGCCGTCGTCAGGCCGCCGCGCCAGCGCCTGCTCGAGCACGGCGAAGGCTTCAGGTGGACGATTCAACGAATTCAGCGCCCAGAAGAGCAGGCGCGCAGGCGCCGCAGATTGCGCAGCAAAGCGCGCGAACCGTTCCCGGAACAGCGCCAGCGGCTCTTCCGCCAGGCGAAGATGGCGCGCCGCGAGCAGATAGGCGTGGCCAAATTCCTCGCGCCGCTCCTGCACGCAGGAGGCGAGGCGGTGCCAACCGGTGGCCGGTGCGAAATCCTGCCGCATCCATAGCAGCCGCGCCAAGGCCGCGAGCGCTTCGGCCTCGAGCGGCCGCCAGCGAAGAACTCGGAGCAGAAGTCTGTGCGCCGCGGGATGTTGACGCGCATCGAGCAGTAGCTCTTCCGCCCAGACACGTCCGAAAATCGGATCAACGCCCTTTCGCTGCACAAGTTCCTGCAAGGTCTCGAGGTATTCCCCGCGCCGGGTCAGATCGCGCAACAGCGCGAGCCGCGCCAGCAGCCAATTTCCGTACTCGGGATGCAGGGCGAGGAGCGCCTCGACTGCCTTCAACTGGCGCTGGCGATGCCCATCGTAGATGGCGAGCCGCCATTCCGCTTCGCGGACCAGCCGATGCCCAGGTGCCAGTGCCGCCAGCGCGGCGGTAGCGGCTTCCGCCGTCGCGCGGTCATGGCATTGCAGCGCCTGCTCCAACGTATAGGCGTGATCATAGAGTTCCACCTCCGGCAATTCCAAGCTTTCCAGCCGGTGCCGCTCTTCCGCACGCACGAAGACAGAGCCCCGTGGACCCGTCGCCGCGTACCGCGCGAGAAAATGTTCGACTATCGCTTCGGATTGCGTCCGCTCGTACGGGTCACGAATGAAGAGCGTGCCCCGTCGTTCATCATAACCGACGACCGCCTGTAGGTGCGCGCTTTGCATTTCGACCGTGGCCAGCGTCAGCGGCAAGCCGCGGTCGAGCAGCGCCCTCACAATCGGCCACGTCACCCGAAATTCGCGTACGATCCAGCCGCGCTCCTCGAGCCAATGCCGCTCCAAGTGCGGCGGTGTCCCATCATAGCAAACCACCTCCGCCAGTCCGAGGTGATCGATCGGGTTCCCAAGAAAATGGCTGATCGCGCTCAATGTCGCCGGTGCGCAGGTCAAGTGATGCTGGCGCACAAACGGGACCGCCAAGCGGACAGACTTCGACGGCGCGCGCGCGGCGGCCAGACGTTCCGCGATTCGCTCGTAAAAGGGCGTCTTTACCTTTGCGGCCTCGGCCGCCGCGCGCGGGAGATCGCCCAGCGCGTAGGCGACATCGGAAAGGCGACCGTGCAGCCATTGCTCACCAGCTATCTCGGGTTCGGGGGTCCAGGCGCGCACCCGCTCGAGGCTCGCGAGAGCCTGCTCGTGCTGGCCGAGTTCGATTTGCAGATTCGCGAGTTGCGCCGCGACGGCGGGGCTTTCGAGATGGGCCAGAGCCGAGTTTAAAAACCCCGCCGCTTCCTCGTCGCGCGCCAGCAATGACAGCAACTCCGCACGCTGCTGCACAGCGGGACGATACCAGGCGTGCAAGGCCAGCGACTGATCGGCGGCTTCGAGCGCCTCGTGATAGCGATCCTGCGCCTGGAGCCAGCCCGAGCGTTGTGCCCACAACCAGCGACTCTCGGCGCCCTCCATCGCCTCCGCTTCCACCAGCGCACTTCCCGCCCGCTCAAAGTCGCGAAATGCCGTCAGCACGTTTACGCGGGCCGTGAGCAGATTTCCGCGCAGCTTTGGCGTCGCCTCGGGAAAAAGCGGGAGCCGCTCGAGGAAACGCCAGGCGCCAAACGGACCGCGTTTGCTCAGAATGCCGAGCGCTCGAAAGTAGGCCGCCTCTGGCGAAGATCGGTTTTCTCGCCAGGCGCGCGTATGGAGCAAGTACGAGAGTTGCGGCGCAAAAAGATTGTTCACCAATCGTCCGGCCAGCACCTGGGCGTCGCCCCGCCAGGTGTGCAGCGGTCCGACGGCCAGCGCACGGTCCCATGCCTGCCGGTAGAGGCCCTGATCGTACAATGCCAACACCTCTTCCTCCTGCTCCCGCGTCACCGCCACCCGCGCATTTTGCCTTTGGAGAATCATGCTGCGCTCGAAGAGAGCATCCTCTTAATGCGATGCAACCCGGGATTACATTTCCTCTGCTATGCGCCCCCAGGATCGCACAGCGCTCTCTCTGCTTCAACCCGCCCTCTCTTCCAGGTCAACCCTGTCAAATTCTTTTACTCGGCTGGGACCGGCTGAGGTGGGGTCGAGACGAGCTGAAACCGGCCCAAAACCGGAGTGGGAAAATTGCGCGGAAAACGTGTGCTATGGATTGGCCCATGCAAACCGCTGCCTCCACTCGACCGCCCGTCACCCACACGCCCTCTCAACCGACCGCGGCCACTTTGACCACGCGCAATACGGCTGCTCCGGAGCCAACGGCTCCGCACGATCCCGAGACGCCGCTCATGGAGGGCGCGGAGCAGGACGCCCAGCCGGGCTTGCCTGAGTTCACCCGGCAAAAAGTGGCCGAACTCCGAGCCACGATCCGCCGCGACGGCGTCTCGGACCTGGCCGCTGTGCGCCGGATGGGCGTGAACGCGGCGGGGTTGCTCGAGCTGAAGCAGATGGTTCCGCAACTCGCGGCTCTGCTGGAAATGCCCCCTGATCCAAAGAATCGAGCCGTCGTGCAAAACACCGCAAATCCGTCCCGAAATGACCGAAACTACCCTGCAAGCCGACGCCCAGTTCGGGGTCCCTGCCCTACTCTTGCATCTTCGCCCCCTGCAAAACACCGCATATCTTCCCCAAATTACCGAAACTCTCTTGCGGCCCGACGCCCAGTTCGGGGGCCCTGCCCTGCTCTTGCATCTTCGCCCCCTGCAAAACACCGCATTTCCGTCCCATCATGACCGAAACTCCCATGCAAGCCGACGCCCAGTTCGGGGGTCCTGCCCTGCTCTTGCATCTCCGCCCCCTGCAAAACACCGCATTTCCGTCCCATCATGACCGAAACTCCCCTGCAAGCCGACGCCCAGTTCGGGGGTCCTGCCCTGCTCTTGCATCTCCGCCCCCTGCAAAACACCGCAGATCCGTCCCATCATGACCGAAACTCCCTTGCATGCCGACGCCCAGTTCAGGGTCCCTGCCCTGCTCTTGCATCTCCGCCCCCTGCAAAACACCGCAGATCCGTCCCAAAATGACCGAAACTCCCTTGCAAGCCGACGCCCAGTTCGGGGGTCCCTGCCCTACTCTTGCATCTCCGCCCCCTGCAAAACACCGCATATCTTTCCCAAAATGACCGAAACTCACCGGTGTCGGACGCGGCCTCCAGCCGTGAAAGGCCATCCGGCTAAGTGCCAGATGACCGTCTGCCTCCTTTACCATCCGCACCTCCGCGGGGGATGCCGAGCGGCTCTACCCTTTGCTGGCGATGTACTTGACCAGATCGACGCAACGGTTCGAGTAGCCCCACTCGTTGTCGTACCAACTGATCAGCTTGAAGAAGTTCTTGTTCAGTTCAATGCCCGAGCCGGCGTCGAAGATCGAGGAATGCTGATCATGAATGAAGTCGCTCGAGACGACCTCGTCCTCGGTGTAGGCGAGAATTCCTTTCAGGTAAGTCTCGCTCGCCTTCTTCATGAGCCCGCAAATCTCCTTGTAAGAGGTCGCCTTTTCGGTTTTGACGGTGAGGTCCACCACCGAGACCGTCGGCGTCGGCACCCGGAAAGACATCCCGGTGAGCTTGCCTTGCACTTCCGGCAGGACAAGACCAACCGCTCGCGCGGCGCCGGTGGCAGCCGGGATGATATTGATCGCCGCAGAACGGCCACCCTTCCAATCCTTGCGGCTGGGCCCATCAACCGTCTTTTGCGTGGCGGTGTACGAGTGAACGGTCGTCATGAGCCCTTCGAAAACACCGAGGCCCTCCTTCAGCAGCACGTGGACGACTGGGGCGAGGCAGTTCGTGGTGCAGCTCGCGTTCGAAATGATGTGGTGCTGCGCCGGGTCGTATTTTTCGTGATTCACGCCCATGACGACCGTGAGGTCTTCTCCCTTGGCGGGCGCGGAGATGATCACCTTTTTGGCACCCGCAGTCAGGTGGCCCTTCGCCTTGTCGCCCTCGGTAAAGAGCCCGGTCGATTCGATCACGAGATCGACGCCGAGTTCCTTCCAGGGCAGCGCCGTCGGGCCTTCCTTCACAAACAGCGTGCGAATCGTGTGCCCATCCACGATGAGCTGGTCGTCTTCCGCTGCGCCGCTCGATTTCGCGCTGCGCACCTCGCCGGGGTAGCGCCCCTGCGTCGAGTCGTACTTCACCAGGTACGCGAGGTTGTCCGCTGGTACGAGGTCGTTAACGGCGACCACGTCGATCTCCTTGCCAAGCAGGCCCTGGTCACAGATTGCGCGAAAGACGAGGCGACCGATGCGCCCGAAGCCGTTGATGCCGATTTTGATCATAGATTGGAAGACTGGGTAAAAAAGCGAGCAGGCATACAATCGCGCCCGGCGCGCGGCGTCAATGCGTCTCACGTCGCTCGCCGTTGGAACCCGGATAAATTATTTTCCCCGGCACGGCCTATGCGTTTGACGGAAGGGCAAAGCTCCGTAACTTCCCCGCTTCTCAATGCCCAAAGCCTCACTATTTCGCCTCGCTGGTTGCTCGATTATCGTCCTGCTATTGGGCGTCCTCGCGCGGGCCGAGGATTCGCTCTTCGATCCCACGGCGGCTCGCATGCTTGGCTTGGAAGAGCGCGCCTCCTTTGGCCCGAAGTCCGCTGGACGCAGCTACGACGAGCGGATGATCCGCGCCGCTCATCTCGCCAAGGAGCACGCCCAGCCGCGCATGACGTGGTTTTGCTGGCGTTACGTGAAAGATGCGCTCGTCGAGGCGGGCGTGGTCGATTCGCGCCCGAAGACCGCTTACGCGAAGCAGGCTGGAGCGGACCTTTGCCGGAATTATGGCTTCGTGAAACTCCCCTCGCGCGATCCGGCGAGCGCCCCTGTCGGTGCGGTCATCGTCTATGGCGGGCGCGACGCGGGGCACGTGGAACTGCGCACCGAGAGCGGCTACGCCAGCGACTTCGTTTCCCGCACACCTTATCCCCGCCCATGCCTGGGAGTCTTCGTGAAACGAGGATAGCGCCCTTGGGTCAACGCGGCGTCTGTCCCCCTTAGGGGAGACGAACAATAGCACACATGAGCGGCTTGACGGGGGGGCGATCTGGAGAACTGTAACGCGTTCCAGAGCCGGTCGGTTCGGGCACCTCTCCTCCCCTCTCATGCGCCGCCTCGTCCTTCTCTCGTTCGTGAGTTGGGCCCTCGTGCATGGAGGAGACGCCGCTGAGCCGCGGCTCGACTTCAATTACGACATCCGGCCGATCCTCTCCGCGAAGTGCTTTCATTGCCACGGAACAGACGACAAGGCGCGGAAGGCCAAGCTGCGGTTGGACTTGCGTGAGGACGCTTTGCGCGAGCGCGACGGGGTGCGGCCGATCGTGCCGGGTGACGTGAAAGAGAGCGAACTGGTCGCGCGGATCACCTCCACCGACCGCGAGGAAGTGATGCCGCCGCCCAAGGACGCCGAGGCGCTGACGCCGACTGAAGTCGAGGTGCTCCGGCGCTGGATCGCGGAAGGCGCGGAGTACAAAGAGCACTGGGCCTGGAGCAAACCGGTGCGCGCCGATCGGCCGGCGGCTGGCCACCCCATCGATGCGTTTGTGCGCGCGCGCCTCGCCGCCTCCGGCCTTGCGCCCTCCCCGGAAGCAGATCGACCGACGCTCATTCGCCGCCTTTCGCTGGACCTGATCGGCCTGCCGCCGACGCCGGCCGAAGTGGACGCTTTTGCCAGCGACCCAGCGCCGGATGCGAATGAGCGGCTGGTGGATCGCCTGCTTGCTTCACCGCACTTTGGGGAAAAGTGGGCGCGCCTGTGGCTCGATCTGGCGCGGTATGCCGATTCAACTGGCTACGGCTCGGACAAGTTCCGGCTGAACATCTGGCCGTACCGCGATTGGGTGATCAACGCCTTCAACCGCAATCTGCCTTACGACCAATTCACCATCGAGCAACTCGCCGGCGACCTCCTGCCGAATGCGACGCCCGAGCAAATCACGGCCACGGCTTTTCACCGCAACACGATGACCAATGTGGAGGGCGGCATCGTCCCGGAGGAGTATCGGGTCGCTGCCGTGAAGGATCGCATCGCCACCACCGGACAGGTCTGGATGGGGCTCACCGTCGGCTGCGCACAGTGCCACACGCACAAGTTCGATCCGATCACGCAAACGGACTACTATCGGCTATACGGCACTTTTAATCAGACCGCGGACGCGAATCGGGAAGACGAGGAGCCGAAGATGCCGCTCCCGACTGCCGAAGAATCGACGCGCCTTGCCAGCTTGCAGGCGGAGCTATCGCAACTGGAGGAGCGCGCCAGGGCGACGCCGCCGGAGCTGGAAGCGGAGTTGCACGAGTGGGAAGCGAAAGTGAGCGGGTCCGCCGGGTCCACGGAGGGGAACAGCAAGACCGCGCCCGCCCCTTTGCCGCCAGAAATCCAGACGATCCTCGCGTTGGAGCCCAGCGAGCGGGAGCCCGCGCAACGGGCGCAATTACTGGCGTACTTCCGTCCGCTCTCCGCCTGGCAGGCCAGTGTGAAGCGTGATCTCGTGGCGAAGCGTGCGGAACTGGCCAGGGTCAAGCCGGTGCAACTGCCAGTCATGCGCGAGCTGCCGACCGACAAACGGCGCGTCACCCATGTGCTCGCCAAAGGCAACTACCTGGCGCCTGGCGACCCGCTCGAAAGCGGGCTGCTCTCTTCTTTTGCCACCTTCCTGCCGCCGAGCGAAAAGATCGACCGGCTCACGGTCGCGCGCTGGATTGTGCATCCGGAGAATCCGCTCACCGCGCGCGTGGCGGTGAACCGCATCTGGGCGCAGCTTTTCGGCACCGGCCTCGTGGAGACCGAGGAGGATTTCGGCACCCAAGGCGCGCTTCCAACGCATCCCGCGCTGCTGGACTGGCTGGCCGTGACTTTTCAATCACCCAAAAATACGGACCCCGCTCAACTGGGGCTCGGCTGGGATTTGAAAGCGCTGATCCGCCTGATGGTGACCAGCTCGACTTACCGCCAAACCTCCAGGGTAAGCCCTGAGGCGCTGGCGAAGGATGCGCGTAATCGCCTCCTCTCTCATGCCTCACGCCGTCGGCTCGAGGCCGAGGTGGTGCGCGACCAGGCGCTCGCCATCAGCGGTTTGCTGAGCGCGAAAATCGGTGGGCCGAGTGTCTATCCGCCGCAGCCGGACGGGCTCTGGAAGGTGGCTTTCAATGGCGGACAAAACGCGTACCCCACCTCGAAAGGTGAAGATCGCTACCGGCGCGGGCTCTACACCTTTTGGCGCCGAACGATGCCGCCACCCAGTCTCACCACCTTCGATGCGCCGAGCCGCGAGAGTTGCACCGTGCGCCGCATTGGGACGAATACGCCGTTGCAGGCCTTCGTCACCTTGAATGATCCCGTTTATGTGGAATGCGCGCAGGCTTTCGCGCGACGCATCGTGCGCGAAGGCGGCGGCGACGCCGAAGGTCGTGTCCGCTGGGCGTGGAAAGCAGCCACGGCGCACGAGGCGTCGCCCGAGCAGATCGCGAAATTGCGGGAATTGCTGGCGAGCGAAATCGCGCAGGGCAAAAGTGACGCAGCCGGCGCCGCGCAACTTGCGACCAGCGAAACCGAGCCGCTGCCCGCTGGCGCCGATGCGAGCGAACTCGCCGCCTGGACCGTGATCGCCAACGTCCTCCTCAACCTCGACGCTGTCTTAACCAAAGGATGAGCGAACGCCGTCAGTATGATCTCGCCTGCCGTAATTCGATCGTCCCGCTGGTCTCGACGCCATCACCGTCGCCCCGTTCAAGAACAGGCGGGACGCTCCGGTCACGGACGGCCTGCTCCGCCCCGGCATCCAGCATCCCGCTAAGCCTTTCATGAAACTCCGCCTCGCCCATGCCCAAGCGGTTACGCGCCGCGAATTCCTCTCCACCAGCGGGCGCTTTTCGCTCGGCGCGCTGGCGCTGCAAAACTTCCTCGGTTCTGCGCCAGCAACGCCCGGCCCGATGGCGCCGCACCTTCCGCCGCTGCCCGCGAAGGCCAAGTCGGTCATCTACCTCTCGATGAGTGGCGCACCGCCGCAGCACGATCTTTTCGATTACAAACCGCGCCTCAACGAGCTCCACGGTCAGCCGTGTCCGGACGAATACCTCAAAGGCGATACGTTCGCCTTCATCAAGGGCAAGCCGAAGCTCCTCGGCAGCCCGTACAAATTCGCGCAGTACGGTCAGGCGGGCGGCTGGGTCAGCGAAATGCTGCCGCATTTCACGAAGATCGTGGACGACGTGGCGGTCATCCGCTCGATGAACACCGACCAGTTCAATCACGCGCCGGCTGAGCTTTTCTTTTACACCGGCAACATGCGCGCGGGCGCGGCCTCGCTCGGCTCGTGGCTCACCTACGGGCTCGGCGCCGAAAACCAGAATCTCCCCGGCTTCGTCGTGCTCCTCAGCGGCGGGACTGATCCGACCGGTGGCAAAGCGTGCTGGGGCTCCGGCTTTCTGCCGAGCGTCTATCAAGGCGTGCAATGTCGCGCCGCGGGCGAGCCGATCCTCTACGCGAACAATCCGCCCGGCATGACGCGCGAGACCCGCCGCCGCTCGCTCGACGTGCTGAAGGCACTCAACGAGACAGAGGCTGCGCAATTCGGGGACCCGGAAACGCTGACGCGCATCGAGCAATACGAACTCGCCTACCGCATGCAAATGGCCGTGCCCGAGGTGATGGATATTTCCAAGGAAAAGCCCGAAACGCTGGAAGCCTACGGCGCCAGGCCGGGACAGGCGTCCTTCGCCAATAACTGCCTCCTCGCGCGACGGCTGATCGAGTCGGGGGTCCGCTGCGTGCATCTCTTCGACTGGGGCTGGGACGTCCACGGCACCGGCGCGAGCGACGACTTGGTGAAGCATTTCCCGCAGAAATGCCGGGAGATCGACCAATCGAGCACGGCGCTCATTCTCGATCTCAAGCAGCGCGGGATGCTCGACGACACGCTCGTCATCTGGGGCGGCGAATTCGGACGCACGCCCATGGTGGAAGCGCGCGGCGGCTCAACTTTTCTCGGCCGCGACCACCATCCGCACGCTTTCACGATGTGGATGGCGGGCGGCGGCATCAAGCCCGGTGTGGTCCTCGGCGAGACGGACGAACTCGGCTACCACATCGTCGATGGCAAGGTGACGGTGCGCGATTTGCAGGCGACCATTTTGCACCAGATGGGCTTCGATCCGTACAAATTTTCCTATCGCTCGCAAGGTCTCGACAACCGCCTGATCGGACCGACCAACGAGGGCCAGGTGGTCAAAAGTCTGCTGGCTTAGCGCGCGGCGGCGCCATTGATGTTTTCGCGAGAGGCCCTACCCTTCGCACCCCATGTCCTGCCTCACCATTGACCCCTTGAAGCCGCAGCTGAAAAAGCCGGACTGGATCAAGGTGCGGCTGCCGTCCAATCCGGTCTTCTTCTCGACCAAGGGACTGATTGACGATCTGCGGCTGCACACCGTTTGCGAGTCGGCGCAATGCCCGAACCGCTGGGAGTGCTGGAGCCAGGGCACGGCTACCTTTATGATTGCCGGCGACCGCTGCACGCGCGCCTGCGGCTTTTGCGCAGTGGCGACGGCCAAGCCCTTTGCGCTCGAGGAGGACGAGCCAGCGCGGGTTGCGGAAGCGGTCGCCCGAATGCGGCTGAAGCATGTCGTCATCACCGCCGTCGCGCGGGACGATCTGGCGGATGGCGGCGCAGCGCATTTCGCGCGGACCATCGAAGCCGTGCGCGCCAGCGATCCCACGACCGTAGTCGAGGTGCTGACGCCGGATTTCCACGCGAAGGAGGAATGCTTGCAGATGATCGCGGCGGCGCGGCCGGATATTTTCAATCACAACCTTGAGACGGTCGAGCGACTGACGCCAGCGGTGCGGTCGCGAGCCAAGTATCGCCTTTCACTTCGGGTGCTGAGCCGCATGAAAGAGATCGTCCCGGAGATGGCGACCAAGAGTGGGTTGATGCTCGGTCTTGGGGAGGAAGAAACGGAAATCTTGCAAGCGATGGATGATCTGCGCGAGGCGGGCGTGGAGGTGCTGACCATGGGGCAATATCTCCGCCCAAGTGCGCAGCATCTGCCGGTCGTCGCTTACCTCACGCCGGAGACTTTCACTCGTTACGGGGAGCTGGCGCGGGAGAAAGGCTTCCGACACGTCGCCTCAGGTCCTCTCGTACGCAGTTCGTATCATGCGGCGGAGTTTCAGCCGGTGCGCCGATGAGTGCACCCGCCACGCGCGCCAATGTGGCGGCGCTGATTCCGGCCTACTTTGAGGAGCGTCACATCGGCGACGTGGCGCGCCGCACGCGCGCCCAACTTGACTTGGTGCTCGTGCTCGACGACGGCTCGACCGACGGCACCACGCGCGAGGCGACCGAGGCGGGCGCCGAAGTGAAGCGGCACACGGTGAATCAGGGCAAAGGCGCCGCGATCAAAACAGGACTCACGGAACTGCTGGCCCGGACTGGCATCGAGTACGTGCTGCTGCTGGACGGAGATGGGCAGCACCTGCCCGAGGAGATACCGCGCTTTTTGGAAGCAGCGAATCGATCGGATGCGGCGCTGCTCATCGGCAATCGCATGAGCGACGTGCGCACCATGCCACTCGTCCGCAAGATGACCAATCGCTATATGTCGTGGCAGGTCAGCCGCGTCTGCGGGCAGGAGATTCCGGATACTCAGTGCGGCTACCGCATGCTGCGTCGCGATCTGCTCCCGCCGCTCATCGCAGCGGCCAGCGCCAACTTCGACTTTGAAACCGAGATGCTGGCCATCGCCGCGCAGCTTGGTCATCCGATCGCCGCCGTGCCTGTTTCCACCGTGTATGGCGAGGAGAAGAGCAAAATCCGCCCAGTCCGCGACACGATCCGCTTCTACCAGTTGCTCGGCCGTTTGCGGCGCAGCCGGCAAGCGCCAAGGGAGGCGCGGCCACCAGCCCCCAACATTCAATGAGTGAGCGTGGAGATACCTCGATGCTTTTGGAGCATCCGTGCGATGTCGTCTTCCTTCACCTCGGCAAAATGCAAATACGAGGTGCCGAGATCCGAGATGACCGAGACTGTTTCCAAGGCGACCACCTCATCGGCCACCTTGCTGAACTCCTGCACCGCGTTGTCGGACGCGATGGGGACGGCCACGATGATCCGCTCCGGCCCCTGCCGCTGGATTCCGGGCAGCGCGGCCCGCAGGGTCGCCCCCGTGCAGATCCCCTCATCCACGACGATCACGACTCGTCCGGCGAGGTCGGAAAAGAGCGACGCGGTCTCGTACAACCGAGCGCGCCGCTGCACCTGCGCGCGGCAGCGGCGCACCTCGTCAATCAGGTGGCCAGCCGTGACGCGCAAGGCGCGGAAGAGCCCTTCATCGACCAGCATCTCGCCATCCTGCGCCAGTGCTCCAATCGTGCCGGAACAGGGAGCCTTCAGCTTTTTCACCGCCCAGGTGGCGAGCGGCACCTGGAGTTGCAGCGCCACTTCCGCGGCCACCACCGCTCCCCCTTGCGCCAGCCCGACGATGGCCACGTCCGCGCGCCCGGCATACTCGAGCAAGTTGACCGCGAGCCGCTCCCCGGCGCTGCGGCGATCAGGAAAGGTGGTCGTCGCCGCTGGCGCCCGCAGTGTGAAAGCATCCAGGGCCGGCGGCGAGGTCCAGGCGCGCGGCCGGCTGGCGCGCCTCGCCGTTTTCTCGAGAGAGCGCAAAGCGCCGAACATGCTCTGAGGCGGAGGCACACCACCGCTCATGGTACTCATCATCCCCTCGGTGGAAGCAGAACCTGCGCCAACTCCCTCTTTCTCAAAGTGCTGCCGCGCAAGGGCTTTGGCATCGCCGGACTTGGCGCACGCCCTTACAAGCACGCGCATGGAATCGACCCCGTCTCCTGACCCGACGCGCGAGCAGCAGGCGCTCCGCTCCCGCCTCTTCTGGTTTGTCGCAGGGGCCGGCGTGAACTACCTGCTCATCGCGATGCCCTTCAAGTGGCTGCGGTTCCATGCGGGGCTCTCCGTGAGCGTCAGCGCGGGGCTTTCGATGGCGGCCAGTTCCATCTTTTTCTTTTGCTGGAACTACTTCCTGAACTTCCGGACGGATGCGCGCAAGCGGGACGCGCTTTGGCGTTACCTCTCCGCGGTCGCCCTCATGTGGCTGCTCTCCAGCACGCTGCTGTCCGTGCTGAAGCACCTCCACGCGCAGCTCAACTTCTTGAAACTCGATCTGGACGTCATCGCGACCCAGTTCTTTTTAGCAGGGATTAAGTTCCCGCTTTACCACAAGTGGGCCTTCCCCGTGAAGAGCACGCGCTTGCGGGAAGAAGAGTTCCCGCGCCCTAACAGCAGCCCGCCATGACACAATCTTCCGTTGGCGCCGGCAGCAGCGTTGCGGTACTGTCCGCGCCCGTTTTGGCCTCCATGAAGAACGAACACCTTCTCTACTTCGACAACAACGCGACAACTGCGGTGGACCCTGCCGTCCTCGAAGAGATGCTGCCGTACCTCACCGACTTCTATGGCAATCCTTCGAGCGCCTACTCGTTCGGCCAGCGTTCCGCCCAAGCTCTCGAAAGAGCGCGCGAGCGTGTCGCCGCGCTGCTTGGATGCGAGCCCGGCGAGGTGCTCTTTACCAGTTGCGGAACGGAATCAACCGGCGCGGCCATTCATTCCGCGCTCCAGATGGATCGCGATCGGCAGCACATTGTCACCACGCGCGTCGAGCACAGTGCCACGCTGAAAACCTGCGAGGCGCTGGCCAAACGTGGCTACGAAATCACCTGGCTCGGGGTGGACGATCGCGGGCAGGTCGATCTGGGCGAGTTGCAAAGTGCCATACGCGAAGACACCGCACTGGTCAGCGTCATGTGGGCCAACAACGAGACCGGTGTCGTTTTCCCCATCGCGGAGATCGCGGAGATCGTCCGTGCCAAAGGTGTGCTTTTCCACACGGACGCCGTCCAGGCCCTCGGTAAAATCCCACTCGAGCTTGCGGACGCGAAAATCAACTTCGTCTCGCTCTCCGGTCATAAGCTCCATTGTCCAAAAGGTGTGGGCGTTCTCTACGTCAATCGCCGCACGAGGTTTCACCCCTGGATGCTCGGCGGCAGCCAGGAGAACAGCAAACGAGCGGGGACCCAGAACGTCGCCTCGATCGTGGCGTTCGGAAAAGCGTGCGAGGTCGCCGGCGAATGGATGGAACATGAGGCGACGGAAGTGCGCGCCTTGCGTGACGATTTTGAGAACGGCCTGCTGGCCCGTGTTCCCGGAGCCGAGGTCAACGGTGATCGCGAGCATCGCTTGCCGAATACGACGAGCCTCGCCTTTTCCGGCGTTGATTCCGAGGCCATGCTCATCCTGCTCGACCAGCAGGGACTCTGCTGCTCGGCGGGCTCCGCCTGCACCGCGGGCTCACTGCACCCGTCCCATGTTTTGAAAGCCATGGGCTTCTCTGACGAGCGGGCGCGCGGTTCGCTCCGCTTCTCCTTTTCACGCTTCAATACGCGCGCAGAAGTGGCACGCGCGCTCGAACTCGTGCCGCGCGTGATTGAAAAGTTGCGGCGCGTGGCGGAGGCGGCTTAACCACGGGCTGCGTTCCATGCGTTGGGTGCTGCCCGAGCCCGTCGATCCAACACGCTGCGCCGCGCTGGTGCGCGAACTCGGCGTTGCGCCGTGGGTGGCGGAACTCCTCTGCCGGCGCGGCTTCGAGGAGCCTGCGGCAGCGGCGCACTTTATCGCACCGAGATTACAAAGCCTTAGCGATCCGCTGCTCCTGCCGAACATGCTTCCGGCGGCCGAACGATTGCTGCGCGCCATCGATGCACACGAACGCATCGTGCTCTACGGCGATTACGATGTGGACGGCGTCACTTCGCTGGCGATCTTCCAGCGGGTGCTCAACGCGTACGGCGCAAACGCCGCGGCTTTCCTCCCATCACGCATCGCGGAGGGCTACGGGTTGAGCACGGAAGGCGTGCGCCGTTGCGTCGAGGAACATCATCCGCAACTGGTCGTTGCGGTCGATTGCGGCACCTCTTCAGCGTCCGAAATCGCGGAACTGCGCGCGCTCGGAATCGACACCCTCGTCTTCGATCATCACGAGCCAAAGAGTGAGCTTCCCGCACAAGCAGTCGTGGTTAATCCGAGACTTGGAGCGGATTTCCATTACCTGTGCAGCGCCGGGCTGGCTTTCAAAGCAGCGCACGCGCTCCTCAAGCTACGCCCGCTGCCGGGCTTTGACCTGCGCACCCTGCTCGACTTGGTGGCGCTCGGCACGGTCGCCGATTTGGTCCCGCTCGTCGGCGAGAACCGGCTCCTCGTCAGGCGCGGTTTGCGCCAGCTGGAAGCAACCCAGTGGCCGGGCTTGCGCGCCCTCATGAAAAGGGCCGTGGTGCGTGCCCCACTCTGCTCCGCGGACATCGGTTTCCGACTCGGTCCCCGCCTCAACGCCGCGGGCCGGCTCGGCACGGCGCTCGAAGCGCTGGAATTGCTGCTGACCACCGACCCGGCGCGCGCTGCAGAACTCGCTGAGCATCTCGACGCGCAAAACCGCGAGCGGCGCGCAGTCGAGGATGGCGTCCTGCGCACCGCCGAGGCTCAGATCGCCGGCTGGTTCAACCCGCTCGAACATGCGGCAATTGTGGCGGGCGACCTCGGGTGGCATCCAGGCGTCGTGGGCATCGTCGCCTCACGGCTGGCCAAACGGCTGCACCGGCCAGCCATCGTCATCGGCTTCGATGAACAGGGCGTAGGCAAGGGGAGCTGCCGCTCGATTGCCGGCTACTCGCTGGTCGAGGCGCTCGGCGCCTGCGGGCATCTGCTGGAGAAACATGGCGGACACGCGATGGCTGCCGGACTAACCGTGCAGCGCGCCCAGTTCGGCGCCCTTTGCGAAGCCTTTTGCGCTCACGCGCGGCGCACCCTCGCGGCCGAATCGCTGGACCCGCTGCTCGTCCTGGATGGCGAGTTGCCGTTGCGCGCCCTCGACTTTGCGCTGCTCAGGCACCACTCCGCCCTGCAACCATTCGGCATGGGAAATACCCAGCCGCTGTTTCTCACACGCGGCGTCACGCTCGCTTCGCCATCACGCACTTTGAAAGAGAAACACCTCGCCCTCCACTTGCGCCACCACGACGCGAGCGCGCGCGCGATATGGTTTGGCGGCGCGGCGCGTCCGCTGCCCGCGGAGCCATGGGACATCGCCTTCACACTCGAGCGGCGGGAGTACGAGGGCGAAGTGAGCGCGCAATTGCAAATCACCGCCGTGCGCACAGCGGAAACGTAGAGGTTTCGCCGGGCACGGCACGCGGTGCGCTCTCGCACCGCGCGCTTTCTCCTTCCCTCACCCCGGCGCGCCCCGTTCTCTCTCCACATGGCAGTTTCCAGTCTGCTCCTCCTTCGACTCGCCGAGTATCTGCGCGCCCGCAAAGGCGCCATTGCCGAAGATGCCGCGATGGGGGCGAGCCAGGATCGCAAGACCCCGCCCGCAGCCGGGGCCGAGCCTTTCCCATGGAATCAGCGCGTCGCCCCAATGGTGCAGGCCACCGCCGATGCGCTCCTCGCCCTGGCCGCCGCTCCGGAGGGCGTCCCTCCTTGCGCCGTGACCAAGGCGGAAAACTCGGCCACGGGAGGCATCCAACTCCTGCTTTCCGAAGCCTGGCTGGTGCGCAATTCCTTCTACCGCGCCATCAATCGCTTCCAAGGCGAGCAGTCCGGCAAAAAGGTCGATTACACCGCACTCGACATGCGCGAGGCGCGGCAGGGCGCGATCGAAGAATTCGACCGCCTCGTTTCGCGAGCTGTCTCGGAGTGGATCACCGGCACCACGCGCTCCACCTCCGTTCCTGCCGCCGCCGTACGCGATCTCTACGATGGGATGCGCGCCATTCAAGGGCTGCTGCAACTCGCCTCCGACATGATTCCCGCTGGCGCCAAGACGCATGTCGCAGTCGCCGCGCAGCAGCTCCAGCGGCTCGCCGCGCGCGCACAGGAACTGACCGAGAGCGACCCGGATCCGGGCTCGCCCAAAGCCGGGATCACTCCAGCCATGCCCGCTCCCGCACCGGCTCGGCCCGGTCTCAACATGGCGCCGCTGGATGTGCCCACCTTTGTGCGCAGCGTGGCCGAGGCGTCGCGCCCGGCGGTGCAAAAGAAGGGGCTCCGGCTCGAGTGCCTATGCAATCCCGGCCCTCAAGTCCTCCGAACGGATGGCGCAAAGCTCCACCGCGCCACCACTTTGCTGCTCAATTATGCCGTCAGTTGCACCGAGCAGGGCGAAGTCTCAGTCGTCTCCGGCGAGGGCGAAAGCGGCGGCTGGACCTTGGAGATCCGGGATTCCAGTGCAGGGGTCCCGCCCGAGTTGCTCGCCAAGCTGCTCCGCGGCGCCGCGCACGCGCCGGACGACGCCAGCCCGGCCAACGACGCCACCCTCGGTATCGCCCTCGCACGCGACTTGGCTGAACTGCTCGGCGGCTCCCTCCAAGCCAGCTCTGAACCAGGCGACGGCAATTCCTTCCTCATCACGCTGCCCGTCGGCTAGCGGTGTGGCTCTTCAGCGAAGCTCCACGACTTACCAACGGAAGCCGCCCGATTCTCGGAGCTTCCAGAAGAAACCGGCGGACGGGCTGCGATTTGCCGGAGGGCGTGCTTTGAATTCGACAGCGCTGATCTCGTCGTTGCGCGAGCTTCGCAAGCGCCGCCCGATCAGGCTCACCCGATAGAGCACCGTCAGATTGCGCTTTTCAGGACGGTCAAAGATCCCGATGGGTCGGGCGGCGCGGATGCGCTCTCCAATCTCCTCCAGCAATTCCCGCCGCAATGCGGCATCGAGCTTTTCAACCGCTTTGACCTTGCCGCCCGGCAAAGTCCAGAGCCGCTTGCCTTGCGCCTGCCGGACCATCAGGAAATTGCCGCACTCGTCCTCGATCCACGCCATCACTGAAACCTCGCGCGCGAACTTCGGCAGACCAGCCGGGTTCGCCAGGTCGGCGGCAGGGAGAGACTTGAGACGAGGCATTCGAGCGCGACAAAGTGAGCGGCCAGCGTGCGAAAGGCAAAAGCCTTCGCGGAACGCGGAGATAATCGAGCCCGCGCGGAAATGGAGCGGGACTACAGCTTGACCTTTGCGTGCTGCTCGCCCTCCTGGATCGTAGGTTTCGTCCCGCTGGCGTAAGCTTTGGCGGCTTCAAAGAGGTACATGATCTTCTTGAAACCGGCGTTGTCCCAGTACTCGCCTTCGTGCGGCGTCACCGAAACGAGCGCCAGATTCGGATCATCTTTCCCGCCGGGGAACCAAGTCTTGAACGGCTCCTTCCAGAGCTCTTCGATCTTGGCCCGGTCGCGCAAGAGCGACGCCTTGCCCGTCAGCGAAAGATACAGGTCACGGTCTTTTTGGCAAAGGACCGCGACATGCGTATCAAGCACGATCTCCTCCACCTTGCCGCTCTCCACTCCTGTGAAAAACCAGACGTGTGAATCCGCATCCACCCCAGCGATGGCCATGGGGCGTCCGCGCAAGCTGCCATCCGCCGTATGGGTGACAAGCATCGCCGTCTCGAACTTCGCGAGCAGATCGTGAAACTTCTGGGCTTCAGAGGCGGGGTCAGCGGTCGTGGTGGCAGTCATGTAGAAGAATTCGGTGCGCAGCCGGATACTGGCGGTGCGGAGACCGAGGCCTCAGTTCCCGAGGAAGTGCGCTTCGGGACATTCCAGACGGAGAACTTCCGGCAGGTGCCGCGGATCGATCTGCACAGCGAGAGCATGGGTGCCGGCGGCGAGACCGGGCACTGTGACTTCGCCTTGAATGACCGAGAGTTCCTTCCCGTCCAGCCAGGCAAGCGGTGCGCCCGTCAGATGCAGGTGAGCCGGTCCTGCTGCTGGGAGTTCGAAGCGTGCGGTTGCTGTGATCGTCGCATCCCCGGCAGAAATCTGCGTGGCGGCAGAGCGGAGGAGGTCGCTCGTGAGCCGGCCATCGACCAAGGTGTAGGCGGGAGTGTGCGGCGAACCCTCATCTGCCGGCTTGGTCGCGTCCACTCCATCCGCGAGCGCCCAATAACGCGCGACGTTCCCTTTGCTTGCATCGAAGGCGCCCGGTTTGCCGAGTTGGGAGAGGAAGGCGTAAAGGTCGAGTTGCTCGCGAGGCTGGAGCTGCTCGGCCAGCCCGGCGGGCATGATCGAGCCAACGAATTCCTTGCTCGTGATGTTCTCTTTGACCACTGCAATCTCCTGGCCGGTGACCGTGCGGAGGAAGATTTCATCGGTCGTCTCCCGTGACGGGATTCCAATCGCCGCCGTGCCATCCTTCAGCGTGACGCTCAGCGCGTTGAAGCCCTCCTTCACTTTGGCCGCGGGGGCGAGCACGCTCTCGATGATGTAATCGAGCGGCGCGCTCGCACCGAGCGAAGTCAGCTCCGGGCCGACTTTCCCGCCCGCGCCCCCGATGGCATGGCACGTGGTGCAAAGGAGCGTGGCGCGGCGATAGACTTCCTCTCCACGCGCCGGGTCGCCGTCGCGTTTGACCAACTCGGCAGTGGCCTCGTAATCGGCGGCCGGGACGGGAGAAGTGACCTTGGTGGCCGAGAGCGACGTGAGCGCGGCGAGCAGTTTCTGGCCAGGCTTGCCGAGCTCGCGCGCCACGCGCAGGCCGGCGGCAATGGCGGGCTGCGGCAAGGGTGCCGTTCCATGCTGTTGGCCGACCAGGGCGGCGAACTGATCGGGCGCGCCTTTGCCGGCGAGGAACGCACGCCACGCTTCGAGGAGTTCGCTTTCGCTCGGGAGCGACGCCAGGAGGGCCATGATCTCTGGTGCGGAATCGCGCGGATCTAGCGAAGCCAGGGCCACGGCCGCGGCGATCGGGACGCCTTGTGGCGGACGCTGCGCGGCCAGGGTGCGCAAGGTAGCGATGGCCTCGCTCCCGCCAAGCGCGCGCAAGCCGTCAACCGCTGCGAGACGCACCTCCAGTGGCGAAGTTTCCCGCGTGCCACGCGCCGCTTCGTGGAGAAGTTGCGCTGCATGTGGGGTCTTCCACGCGCCAATCAGCCGCGCGACCGGCCCGGCAATCCGCGGATCGGCCGCGGCGACCAGCGGCTCGATCGTCGCGAGGTCGCCTGCCGGCTTGAGCGCCCGCAAGCGCCACGCTTCGCGCAACGCCATAAGCGCCTTCTCCGTGGCTGGACCCGCCTTCGCGGTGGTGGCCAGCGTCAGCAGTTGCCCAAGCTCCGGCGCGCCGCCGGCCTGGCCGATCAGCTCGATCCAGGGGCCGGAGCCGTCCAGCGGATTGGGATGGTCGGCGAGGACTTTGGCAAGAACGGGCGCGGCGAGTGCGGGCTCAATGGCTTTTAGCGCGAAGACGAGTTGCCGCTCGCGCACGGGCGAATCGATGGGCCAGGAGCCGTAGAGGACGGAGGCGGACCAAATCCCGGCGACCTCGTTGACCGAAAGCCACGCCGCGTAGTCGTAGTAGGGATCGTTGGCCGGCGCACTTAGGGCCAGGTCAAGAACCTGGCTGGCGTTTTCAAGGGTGGGGACACTGGCGAGGTGCCGCATCGTCTCGAGGCGTGCGCGCGGCGAGATCGGGGCTGGAGCTCGCTCGGCACCGCGAAATCCGGAGCCTTCCCATAGCAAGGCGGCCTGCTTTTGCTCCCAAGGATTGGGAGTGAAACTGCGGACGTCATTTGGAGAGAGTCCGCTCAACTTCCGCCACGGCAGAAGTGGGACGTGTTGCTGCGTGATCTTCCAAATGCGGCCTTGGTGATGATCGCGGCGTGGATCGCGGAAATCCACTTCGCCATGGTTGATCACCGGGTTGGACCAATCGGCCACGTAGAGCGCTCCGTCCGGGCCGAGTTGCACATCGATGGGGCGAAAAGAGAGATCACTCGTGCGCACGAGATCGGGCAGCTCCGTGGTGATGTAGCCTGATCGCGGCGGTGTATTTTGGCTCAGGTCATTGAGGCCAAAGTGGACGAGTCGATGCGCGCGGAAGTCGCAGGTGATGAGGGAGCCCTGCCAATCCGCGGGGAAATGCGGCGAACGAATGATCTCGAGTGAAGCAAACTTCGGGTAGCTGCCCGGCGAAATGCTGGGGCAGATCTTGCGCGCATTTTCATAGGTAAAATACTGCGCGCCCTGGATGCCCCAGGCCACTCCTTGGAAGCCCGCGCCATCAGTGAAGAATTCCTCCCCATGCTCGTCCCACACGTGGCCCCAGGGATTGCAAAACCCCTTGTAGTGGACCTCCACGCGCTCCGTGCGAGGATCCCACGACATGACTGCACCGGAGTTCACGCGCACCATTCCCCAGGGCGTTTCAAAGTGGCTGTGGATGTAGATCGATTGGTCAAAATTGAGCCGGCCCTGCGGATCCCATTTCAGCGTGTGGACAAGGTGATGCGTATCCTCGGTGCCGAAGCCGGAGAGAACGACGCGGCGCGTATCGGCACGGCCATCGCCGTCGGTGTCGATGAGTTCAAGCAGCTCGGTGCTCTGGCCGACATAGCAACCCCAGTGGCCGTCGGGCGTGCGGATGGGAGCGACGCCCGTCGGGATGAGCAGGCCGTCGGCGAAGACCGTCGATTTGTCAGGCGGGCCGCCGGGGTGGCTCGCTTCGACGATGATGATCTTGTCGTTCCCGGCAGACGGAGCGGAGGAAGAGGACCCGGTCGCCTGGGCGGCGAGGGATTGCGCGATGGTCGTCGCAACGTCCTCGGGATTGACCTGCGGGTAGGTCGAAGAGGAAGCGAGCCAGAGCCGGCCATCCGCATCCCAATTCATTTGAATCGGCTTTTCGAGCAGCGGGTTGGTGGCCCATAGATCAATCTGAAAGCCGGGCTGCACGGTAAAGGCAGGCAGCGTTGGTGGAGCAGAGGGCGATTGAGTTGCTGAGGCGATCACTGGTGCGGGGTCGATGGAGGCGGCTTTCGTCGCCGCCTGCACGCCCGCTTTCAACGAGGCAATCCGCTCTTCGGCTTGCGCAATGAGCCTGTCGAACTGCGGGATTTCTTTCGCGTTCCGGCCTTGCTCGTGTTTCCGAAAGCCGAAGAGGTACGTGTAGTTCTCGGGACGCCAGCGGTAGAAAAAGAGCTGGTTTTTGCGGACAATGGCTTCGCGCAAGGCACCGTTATCGGGCCGCAACGGGCCTTTCCATCCGAGCTGAACCGCCGCGCGCTCCCAGAGCTGCGCATCCCCAGACCGTGTCGGATGAATCCCGTCCGCCGTCAGGTGTTCGGTGGAAGGGACGAGGTCGCGCAGCGAAAGAAAGCCGGCACCCCGCTCGTGGGCGAGTTCTTCAATCACCTTCGCGTACTCGACCAGCAGCTTTTCATGTGCGGCAGGATCGGGCAGGCCAGGACGTTGCGCGCGCAGGTCTTCGTGGCGGATCGGCGAGAGCAGCAGGAGGCGCTCGGTGCCATTCTTCCGAAGCTCGTCGAGGAGCTGCCCAAGTTCGTTTTTGAAGCGCGCGGCCGTCATCGGCTCGCGGCCGTAACGCGCCGGATCGGGATTGAGCGCGAGATCGCCCGAGCGGTCGCTGAGTTCCTGAAGACTCGCGGCCATGCCGAAGCCTAGAATCGCCACCGTCGGCCTCACCCCAGCGATCTGATCGCGCAGCCGCTCCCAGCCTTTTCCCGGTGGGTCGAAGCTGGCGCGCGAAACACCATGCGGAGTGTCGCCGCTCCAACTGAGATTGCGGACGGTGAATTGCTGGTCCGCGAACTGTTCGACCAGGCTGGTTTCCAAAAAGCCGAACTCGTCTTCGCGCTCGAGCAGCGCATCTCCCAAAAGCAGAACTCGGTCGCCATTGTGCAAAGCGAGACTCGGCGGAGCCAAGGGCGGCTGCTCAGCAGCGCGCGCGAGAGGACTGGCCAGGAGGAGAAAGAGAGCAAGAAGGCGCATAAGGAGGGGAAAGGTCGGCCAAGAGTACAACTCCTCACTCCAGCTTCGAGAAAAGAAGGAGCCGCCCGGTGCGAGAGGCTCATGCGCGGCGGGGCGCGGGGGACTCAACCGTGCCAGGAGTGCAGCAGAAGCGCGCCTTTCCCGCATCCGCCAAGACGTTTCCCAGAGCGAAGGCCGTCCTTCGACTGGGGAGGTGAACATTTCCGCGTCCCTCGACCGAAAGGCCGCTTCGGAAGCAGCATTGTCCGGCTCGGAGAGCGTGGCCGGATAGCACCTCCTCCAGATCCTACGGCGCGCTCGCAGCCAGCTCCTGGCAGCGCTTCAGGTCAAGTTTCCCGGAGGCGAGCATTGGGATGTGTTCGACGCGCAAGACTTTGCGCGGAATCCAGAGGTTGGGCAGGCCGGCGTCGGCCAGCTTTTGGCGCAGGTCGGCGGCATCCAGTTCGCAGGACGTGAGGACCACCAGCGCCTCGCCTTTCGCCGTATCGGGGACGCTGGTGATGGCGATGACGCGCTCGGCCTGATCAAGGTTGAGCACTTCATAAAGGCGCGACTCGATGGTCTCGTGCGGCACCATTTCGCCGCCGATCTTGGAGAAGCGCGAGAGCCGGCCTTCAATGTAGAGGAACCCGTCCTCATCAAACCGCCCGAGGTCCCCCGTGCGAAACCAGCCGTCGCGCACCACATCCCGTGTCCGCTCCGGGTCTTTCAGGTAGGCCTCGAAGATATTCGGCCCGCGCAACCACAACATGCCCGTTTCGTGCAGGGAAAGCGCACCGCCCGTCTCAGGATCGCGAATCTGGGCGGCCAGACCTGGCGCCAGTTTTCCGACCGAGCCCTCGCGGCTCGAGGGCTGGACGCTATCGCCCGGTCGCGCGCGCGGCGCGGGCAGATTAACTGCGGCGACGGGCGCGGTCTCGGTCAGCCCGTAACCTTGCAAGACATCGAGGCCCATCTGCTCGCGGAAAGCCACGGCCAGCTCGTTCGGCAGCTTCTCCGCGCCGGTGACAAGGAGCTTGATGCTGGCCAGTTGTTCTTTCTTCGCCTTGCGCAGGTACCCGCGCAGAAAGGTCGGGGTCGTGCAGACGAGCGTGACTAAATACCGTTGAATGAGCTCCGCGTGTTTGGCGATCTCGAGCGGATTGGGATAGGTGACTATGCGAATCCCTTCCACCAGTGGGTACCAGAGCGTCACCGTGCAGCCGAAGGAGTGAAAAAAGGGGAGGCATGCCAGAATGGAATCGCCGCCCGTCAGATTCAGCATCAGCGAAAATTGTGAGACATTGCCGAGAATGTTGCGATGGGAGAGGATGACCCCCTTCGGCGCACCGGAAGAACCGCTGGTAAAGAGCAGCACCGCCTCGGAGTGGTCGCCGACCTGCGGCAGGCCGAGCAGCGCGCTCAACGTGCGATGCGGCAGCGTGGCCACCGCGGCCCGCCAGCGGATGATGCTCTTCTTCAAGCGCGGCATCGCTTCCTCGAGCAGGATAAGGTGCGCCGGCCAGGGGAAGTCCGGCAGCCGCTTTTGCACCGCGCGCGCCGTGAGGCAATCGCCCACTTCGCCGATGCGCAGGGCGGCCTCCAGCGACTCGCGCCCGGCGGTGAAGTTGAGATTCACCGGCACTTTGCCCGCGAGGACCACAGCGAGATTGGCAATCACACCCGCCTTTCCCGGAGGCAACACCAAACCGACGCGGTGGCCGTGGCATTCGCGGCGAATCTGCTGCGACAAAGCAATGGCCGCCGCCAGCAAAGAGCCGGCGGTGAGCGTCGAGCCATCCATTCCGTCGATGATCGCCCGGCGGAACTGCCGCTTCTTCAGCCCACGCACGCACGCGCGGCCGAGATGCCCGCGCAATTGCGGTCGCTGCTGGTAGCAAAACTCTCCCAGCATTAGAAAGCGCTCACGCACCGTGGCGATATCCGCCTCCTCCGGCGCGATCGGGTGATCAAACGCCACCGTCACGGGATACGGAAAGCGCTGAGGAATTTTGAGAAAGTAGCGTCCGCCACTGAACGAGAAGACCGAGCCCCAAAGCTGATCCATCCAGACGAGCACGACCGGCTTTTGCGCCGCCCGCGCAATCAGTTCATAGCCGCGCTTGATGCGAAGCAAAATGCCGGAGCGGGAGAGTTCGCCCTCAGGAAACATGCAGACGATTTCCCCGGCTTGCAGCGCTTCAGTCGCTGCACGCACGGCGTCCTTCGCGCGTTTCGGCGAGATGGGCAGGACACCGAGAGTCCGCAGAAAGGGATGCAGGAAGCGCTGGTGATAGATGCTGTCTAGAATCACGAATCGGATGCGCCGTGGGCAGGCCACTTGCAGCACGATGGCATCAATCCAGGTCAGGTGATTGGGCAGCAGCAAAAAGCCGCCTTCCGGCAGGCGCTCTGTGTGGAGTGGCCGGATGCGGTAAATGATCCTGGCGAGCAGCCAGCCGAAGCCGCGCAAAGTTCGCTCCGGCAAGCGCATCGTGGTGGGGGAAGGCACGTCTCTTTGCGTAAAGGAGCGCTGCCCGAAAGGGAATGCCGGAATTGACCCTCAACGAAGCGAGCGAGCCGGCTGACGCCAACTCGCTCGACTCGGGTTTGGTGCTGCAAAAGTGGGCGCGCGCCCGGCAAGGCCGCTAGTAGCGGTAGTGGTCTGGCTTGTACGGGCCGCCGACCGGCACGCCGATGTAGGAGGCTTGATCCTTCGTGAGGACCGTCAGCTTCACGCCAATCTTTTCGAGATGCAGGCGGGCCACTTCTTCATCGAGAATTTTCGGCAGGATATAGACGCCGGGCTTGTAAGTGTCGCGGTTCTTCCAGAGGTCGAGTTGAGCCAAGGTCTGATTGGAAAACGAGTTGCTCATAACAAAGCTCGGATGTCCGGTGGCGCAGCCCAAATTGACCAGCCGGCCTTCCGCCAGCAGGAAAATCTCGTGTCCCTCGGGGAAGATATACTTATCGACCTGTGGCTTGATGTTCACCTGCTTGATTCCGGGATAGTTATTCAACTTATCCACCTGAATCTCGTTGTCGAAGTGGCCGATGTTACAAACAACCGCCTGATCCTTCATCCTGGACATGTGATCAATCGTGATGACGTCCAGGTTGCCGGTCGTGGTGACGTAGATGTCGCCGCGCCCCAAAGTGTCTTCGAGTGTCGTCACTTCGTAGCCTTCCATCGCCGCCTGTAAGCGCGTTGATGGGGTCGATTTCGGTGACGACGACCCGCGCACCCTGGCCTTTAAGTGATTGGGCGCAGCCTTTGCCGACATCGCCATAGCCGCAGACGACCGCGACCTTGCCAGAGAGCATCACGTCGAGCGCGCGATTGATGCCATCCACCAGCGAGTGCCGGCAGCCGTAGAGATTGTCGAACTTCGACTTGGTAGCGGTGTCGTTGACGTTGAACGAAGGGACGAGGAGCTTGCCGGCTTCCTGCAATTTATAGAGGCGATGCACGCCGGTCGTGGTCTCCTCCGAAACGCCGCGCCACTCCTTGACGAACTCGTGAAAGACAAACGGGTTCTCGGCATGAACCTTCTTCAGCAAATCTTTGATGACCTTCTCTTCGTGGCTGCCGGACGGGGAGTTAACCCACTCGTCACCCTCCTCCAACTCGTAGCCTTTGTGCAAAAGGAGCGTCACATCGCCGCCGTCATCGACGACCAATTGCGGGCCTTTGCCTTCCGCATTGATTACCGCGCGCCACGTGCAATCCCAGTATTCTTCCAGCGTCTCACCCTTCCACGCAAAGACCGGCACGCCCGCGGCGGCGATGGCGGCGGCGGCGTGATCCTGCGTCGAGAAAATGTTGCAGCTCGCCCAGCGCACGTCTGCCCCGAGCGCCACCAGTGTCTCGATGAGCACCGCCGTCTGGATCGTCATGTGCAGCGAGCCCGTGATGCGGACCCCCGCCAGCGGGCGCGCCTTGGCGTACTTCTCGCGGATCGAGATGAGACCCGGCATTTCCTTTTCGGCGATGGTGATTTCCTTCCGACCCCAGTCGGCCAGCGAGAGGTCGCGAACGTGGAAATCGGTCTTTTTGGAGAGAGTGGCAGTAGTGCTCATGGAGTATGGGAGTCGAGGTGAAGCATGACGCATCTACGCATCATGATGCGTAGATATATCGGCTGAACAGTGAGCCCGTCAAACTGAATTTTCCTCGATGCCTATCTGGGCAGTGGGGTCGGCAGAAGCGCTTGCGCCTTCAGGCGCGCTTCGGCCGCGAGCGGGTCGTTCAACTTTTCCAGCAGACCGGCGTAGTTCCGCCAAACCTCGCCTTCCTTGGGCAAATCCAGCGCCGCCTTCTCCAGCACACTACGGGCCTCCGAGACCTCCCCGTTCCCCTGTAGAAGAGTGGCAAATTGCAGGCGAGGAAGAGGGTTGCTCGGTGCCAGGCTGATCCATTTCTGAAACGTCTCGACCGCTCCCGCGCGATCGTTGACCGCAGTCTGGGCAGCGGCTAAATCGGCCCAGCCCAAGGGCGCGGTTGGATAGAGTTCGACCATTTGGTGGCAAGTTTCCAAAGCGCCGGAAGCATCGCTGTTTTGGAGTAGGCTTTGGGCAAGACCATGCAAGTAAATAAGGTCATTTGGTGCCGCACCCAAAGCGCGCCGGGCATGGAGAACGGCCATCTCTGGCCGATTGCTGATGTAGTAGTACTCCGAGAGCTTCTCCTCGAGACTTGCCGAGCGAATTGGCTGCGCATCGACGACAGCCAGAAATTCCCGATCGGCGCGCTCAGCTTCGCCGCTGCGCCACAGGATCAGCGAGCGGTGCTGAAGGGCCTCCGGCTCTGCTGGCCACAAGGCGAGTACTTTCTCCCACGCCCGCCAAGCCGCTCCGGTATCACCCATGCGTTCAACCAGACGCCCCAGAGCGATGAGCACCGACGAATCCGACGGCCATCGCTTCAGGGCGCTCTTCTAATGTCGTCCGTGCACCTCGAAAATCGGCCTGTTTTTCTTGGATTATCGCCAGCACCACATGTGGGAGGGAGGAAGACGCGTTGAGTTCACCGGCGCGCTTCACGGCAGCCAGAGCTTCTTCGATTCGGCCGAATCTCAGGAGAGTTTCCGCGCGCAAGCATTGATATTCCACGCTTTGCGTCACGCGCGCGCTCTGCTGCTCGAGCAATGTTAGAGCTTTGGCGTAATCGTTGTTACGCATGGCCTCACGCACCTGCTGAAGCTGATGGTAGGCGGCGCTCGGCACCCGGGACGGCGGGGCATGCGAGATCCCGTTCCCACTCGGCGAAGTCGGTTCTCCAGGCGCCGCTTCGCGTGAATCGGTGAGGAGCCTGGCGCTGGACATGATGACCATTGAGGCGAGGAAGATCAGAAATCGAGGCGTTGGGGCGATCGTTCCGACTCGCACGCTGGCGCCGGCGCGGGCGAGCGCTCGTTCGCGTTCGCGACGGTAGTGGACCCATTGCTCCGGCGGGATTTCACCAGCGGTGCTCTGCCAGCGGTAATCAAACGCGACTTGGTGCCATTTCGATTTAACGTCGCACTCGTACCGAAATCCAGGGCCCATGAAACGGTGCCGCTCTGCTTTCGTGCGTCGGACGGTTCGCCCGCGCACGACGACACGATGGTGCACCAGGATCGGGTGACGGAGTGCCCAAGGCTGGCGCCGCTGCTCCGGCGCTTGCCCGGACTCGATCGCAGAAAAAGCCCGTGCGCACCATACCGGAAGAAGGGTGGCGGCTTGGCGGAAATTGGCCCCCAAGTCGGCAATCGGTACCGGGCTCGCACTTCCAGGCTATTAAGGTTCGGCTCATCCTGAACCTGGCCAGCTTCACCACTTGGCACAAGAGCGGGAAAATGGCTTTGCAGCGCCTCAGCCCGCGTCTTGAAAAAGGCCCCCGTACCGTCGCGCACGAGGAGCGACCGCAGGTCGTCTGCGAGCCATGCCGTGGCGTGCAACGTCTGCTCGATGAAGCCGTTGCGGCCTTTGCGGTCCAGATGGAAAACTTCCGTCAGCGTGAGTTCCGCGGGGGGGCGCGGCGGGAGCTCCAGCAGTTCCGTGGCACCCGTGCGCACCTCGAGCCCAAACCCATAGGGAGGCACTTGCAGGTGAGCGAGATCACCTCCCTGACCGACGATTGTGGGATCGACGAAATGTCGCTGCCCGTCCATCAGGAATGTCACGATGGCATGCGAAAAGGCGGCGGTGGAAGGTTGCACGCGGGCCACGGCAGCTCGCCAGTTGGGCGCGACCAGGAGCGGCCATGCCTCGATCCCCAACGCCCGCAGGAGCGCGGTTAAAAGCACTGCCTTGTCTTTGCAATCTCCGAATCGGCGGCGCAAAACAGAGTCCGCCCCGTTCGGCAACATTCCGCCCCCGTGGCCGAAATCAACGGCGAGGTAGCGCACCTGCTCCTGGACAAAGCGGATCGCTTCACGCGGCGCATCGCTCCCGGCGCGCAACCGGGCGGCCTCCTCCGCCACCGCGCCACCGCCTTGCCCCAGCGCTTCAGCCCATAGCTCCGCCACAAAGGTTGCGACTTCCTCCCAGCGCTCCCAACTTGTGACATCGAGCACCGGGCCAGGCCAATGACCGTTGGGTGCATTCGGCTCAAATTGGACGACGGGCGGGTTTCTCACCTCCCAACAGAGACGGGTGGCGGAGATTTCCTCGTGGGGCGAACTCGACTCTTCCCGCTGGTGCACGCGCCACATCAAAGCCTCCCCTTCGCGGCGATGAATGACAATCGAGGCGCGTGCCACCGGGACCGCCCAAAAGAAGGCGTGAAAAACAAGGAACCTTAAACCCGGCAGATGATCCCGCGGCTCGATGGTCCAGAAAAGCTCAACCGCGTCGCCGACTCGCAAGTCTTCGAGCAAAGCCACCAACGACAAGCGGCCATTGAGCATCTGCTGTTCGAGACCTTGCTCGCGTTGGCGCAGAAGGATCCCCTCTCGTTGCACCCGGAAAAGCTTTTCCCAGCAGCCCTCCGTGTTGGGGCGCCAGATCGCCATCTCGTGAAGCAACAGGCGATCAGCCGCGGGATCGAAATCAAGCGCCGCCTGTCCGAAGGCTTGCACCGCCGCATGAGTCAACGCGCGGCGGATGCTCCGGTAAGTGACAGTGCGAGTCGCTACCTGGTGCTGCTCATCCAGCAGGAGAAAGCAGGCGGCATAGCCCTCCGGCGGTTCGAACGACCACTCCGGCTCGCGCGCTTCAAACCACAGAGGCGCGGGCTCCAAGCGCCACTCTGCTTGTTCAATGGGGACCACCTTGCGAATCGACATGCCGCCTCCCCTTCGGCGACGGGTCACGCGATGTCAAGGTACTGCGCAAGAGCAGGGAGTTTACAGCAGTCCACGGCTTCCCTCCTTTTCGTGTTGGGCAGGCGCGCTCTGCGCCATAACCTCCGCCCCCATGATGACCAGTGCCCAGCTCCGCCAATCGTTCCTCGATTTCTTTCGCGAGAAAAAGCACACCGTCGTCCCCTCCTCGTCGCTCCTCCCCGATTCGCCGAATCTCCTCTTCACCAACGCCGGCATGAACCAGTTCGTGCCCATCTTCCTCGGTGAACGCCGCCCCGACCTGGCGCGCTGGGCCGGCGCGCTTCCCGGCTCCGATACCCGCGCCGCCGATACCCAGAAGTGTATCCGCGCGGGCGGCAAACACAACGACCTCGAGGACGTCGGCCTTGACACCTACCACCACACCTTCTTCGAGATGCTCGGAAATTGGTCGTTCGGGGATTACTTCAAAAAGGAAGCCGTCGAGTGGGCGTGGGAACTCATCGTCGAGCGCTGGGGCTTCCCGCCCGCGCGCCTATACGCCACCATCTACCAGCCCGATCCCGCACTCGGCGACCCGGCGGAACGTGACGAGGAAGCGTGGAGCCACTGGGCCGCGCGCTTCACCGCCGCGGGGCTCGACCCCGCCGTCCACATCGTCAACGGCAACAAAAAAGACAACTTCTGGATGATGGGCGAGACCGGCCCGTGCGGACCGTGCTCCGAGTTGCACGTCGATCTCACCCCAGCGGGCGACACCGGTGGCCGCCTGGTTAACCAAGGCTCGCCTGCCTGCATCGAGATTTGGAACCTCGTCTTCATCCAGTTTAACGCCAACCCCGACGGCACCTTCACCCCCCTCCCCGCCCGGCACGTCGATACCGGCATGGGCTTCGAGCGCGTCGCCAGCATCATCCAGGGGACCAAAGGCTTCACGGACTTTGCCAACGCGCGCATCTCGAACTACGACACGGATATCTTCCGTCCGCTCTTCGACGAATTGGAGAAGATGAGCGGCCTGACGTATCGCAGCACTCTGCCGCCCGGGCAAAACCCCGGCGACGGAGTCTCCTCTGGCGTGGACGGAGTTCACTCTTGCCCGGACGGAGTGATGTCCGAGCCGGACCTTACTCGATCCAGCCCGAACCTAACTCTTTTTAGAGCAGACCAACCCCTCTCCACACCGGACCTCCCTTCCTCCGGTCTGGACCTTGCCACCTTGGAGCCGGACAGCCCTCACTCCAAGCCGGAGATAACCTTGTCCGAGACGGAGAGAGTTATGCCCGTCGCAACGGGAATTCCGTCTGGACCGGACAAAACTCCGTCGGAGCGCTTGGAAATCGCTCCCCCGCTGTCCAAAAGCGCCATGCAGTCCGAAAACACCGCTTCAAGGAGCCAAAATCGCCCCATTCATCCAGACCAAACGCCATCCGACGCTCAAAATTCCGATTCCGAGCAAAAAAGGGACGCTCCAGAACCAACAGCCACCACTCTCGACGCCCAAATCGCCATTGACGTAGCCTTTCGCGTCATCGCAGACCATATCCGCACCCTTTCCTTCGCAATCGCCGATGGCATCCAGCCCGGCAATAGCGACCGCAACTACGTCCTTCGCCGCATCCTTCGCCGCGCGGTCAAATACGGACGCACCCTCGGCTTCCGTGAGCCTTTCTTCCACAAACTCGTCCCCACCCTGGTCCGCACCATGGGCGAAGTCTTCCCCACCCTCCGCGACCGCCAAAAGCACGTCGAAGAAATTATCAAGCGCGAGGAAGAGGCGTTTAATCGCACGCTAGATAAAGGGATCGAGCTTTTTGAGGCAGAAGCAGGTCGTCGTAAGAATCCTGGAACGCACGAGGCGGGACTCGCCCTGGTCGGGTGGAACATCCAGTTGCTCCCTGGCAACTTCGCTTTCAAACTTTACGACACCTATGGCTTCCCGTTCGATCTCACCGAGCTGATGGCGCGCGAGCGGGGGCTCTCCGTCGATACCGCTGGCTTCGAGGCACTGATGGAAGAGCAGCGCGCGCGGGCGCGGGCGGCGCAGAAGAAGCAGGTCATCGAGCTTTCGGAAATCGAGACGAAGGAGGCGACGCATTTTCTCGGTTACGATCACGATCACACGGGCGCGGATGTCGCGGAAGTGCTGGCGGTGAAGGGGCGGACGGCGGTCATTCTCAACAACTCGGTGCTCTATGCGGAGATGGGCGGGCAGGTCGGCGACACGGGCGAACTTTCCGGCGGCGGACGGCTCTGGCGCGTGAGCGATACGCAGAAGTCGGGCGCGACGTTTCTCCATTTCCTCGCGGAGGCGGAGGAAGCGCCGGCGGTCGGGGAGCATGTGCGCGTAGAGGTCGATCGTGCGCGGCGGGCGGCGATTGAGCGGCACCATACGGTGACGCATTTGCTGCACTGGGCGCTGCACGAAGTGGTCTCGAAGGAGGCGACGCAGAAGGGGTCGTTCGTCGGGCCGGAAAAGCTGACCTTCGACTTCAACGGCGCGGCGCTCACACCCGCGCAGGTGCGCGATGTCGAGCGGCTGGCCAACGAGCGCGTGGTCGAAAATGCGCGCGTGTCCTGGATCGGATGCCGCCTATGCCGATGTGCGCGGGCGGGCCGAGATCATGCAGGCTTTCGGCGACAAATACGGCGAGCGGGTGCGCGTGGTGCAGATCGGCGGGGAGCCGGGCGCGCTCGATGGTTACAGTATGGAGCTTTGCGGCGGCACGCACACGCGGCACACCGGCGAGGTGGGTCTTTTCCGCATCGTGAGCGAAGGTGCAGTCGCGGCAGGCGTGCGGCGGATCGAAGCAGTCGCCGGGCTCGTCGCCCACGAGCAAACGGTCGCCGAAGCCGAACGCCTTCGCCAAATCGCGGGCACGCTCGGCGCGCCCGTCGCCGAACTCGAAAAGAAGCTTGGCGCCATGCTCGCGCAGCAAAAGGAGATGGAGAAGCAACTCGAGTCGCTCCGCAAAAAGCAGGCGGCGGCCACAGGCGCGCAACTGGCGACGCGCGCGCAAACGCTCGGCGCCACGCCCGCGATTATCGAGAAAATCGACGGCGCGACCGGCGACGAATTGCAAACCGTCGCCGACGCCCTCAAGGCGTCCGACTTCCAAGGCGTCGTCTTCCTCGCCGGAATCGTCGGCGAGCAAGTCGCTCTGCTCGCCAGCGTGTCGCCGGATTTCACGACGAAGTTTCCCGCCGGCAAACTCATCCAAACCATCGCACCGCTCATCGGCGGCAAAGGTGGCGGCCGGCCCGATGCCGCGCGCGGCGCGGGCAAGGACGCCACAAAAATCAACGAAGCGCTCGCGCAAGTGCGCGCGCTGCTCTCGGAGTGAAGCGGGTTTCTCCTGCGGCCCCTCCGGGGCGCTTCACTTTGTGATTCGTCATCCGGGGGTCGCTCACTGGCGCTCGCACCCCCGGCAAATTTCCGCCGTCCCTCCGGGACAGATGAATTACTGCAACCACTCGGTGTGGAAGAACTGGCCGGCGGGCTTGTCGATGCGCTCGTAGGTGTGCGCGCCGAAGTAGTCGCGCTGTGCTTGCAGCAGATTCGCCGGCAGACGCTCGGCGCGGTAGCTGTCGAAGTACGCGAGGGCGGCGCTGAAGGCTGGCGCGGCCACGCCTTGCTCGATGGCGGCGCAAACGGCCTTGCGCCAGTTGGCTTGGGTGCGCACGAGGATGTCGCGGAAGAACGGCGCGAGGATGAGATTCTTCAGGCCAGGGTTGGTGCGGTACGCCTCGGTGATGCGATTGAGGAAGCCGGCGCGAATGATGCAACCCGCCCGCCAGATGGAGGCGATGTCGCCGAAATTGAGGCTCCAATTGTACAGCTCGCTGGCCTTGCCGAGCTGCACAAAACCTTGTGCGTACGAGATGATCTTGCTGGCAAACAGCGCGTCGCGCACCGCGTCGATGAGCGCCTGCCGGTCACCGGTGAAGGGCTTGGCGGCTGGCCCCGGTAGTTGCGGCGCGGCGGCTACGCGCTCGTCTTTCATCGAGGAAAGGATGCGCGCCTCGACTGCCGAACCAATAACCGATAGCGGCACGCCCATCTCGCTCGCGTGGCCGACGGTCCATTTGCCGGTCCCCTTTTGGCCGGCCTTGTCGAGGATCACATCGACGAGCGGTTGGTTCGTCTCCGGGTCGATCCTGGTGAAAATACGCTCCGTGATTTCGATCAGGAAAGAATTGAGTTCGCCGTTGTTCCAAGTGGCGAAGATATCGTGCAACTCCTGCGCGCTCGGGTTGGATGGTGGCCTTCAGAATGGCGTAGGCCTCGCAGATGAGCTGCATGTCGCCGTACTCAATACCGTTGTGGACCATCTTCACGTAATGGCCCGCGCCATCCGGCCCCATATGGCGGCAGCACGGCTCGCCTTCCGCCACCGCGGCGATTCTTTGGTAGATCGGCGCGATTTCCTTCCATCCTTCGGGTGAACCGCCGGGCATGATCGATGGCCCCTTGAGTGCGCCTTCTTCGCCACCAGACACGCCGACACCGAAGAAGTGAATCCCCTTTTCCTTGAGATACTTTTCGCGCCGCTGCGTGTCGGTCCAAAGCGAATTGCCGCCGTCGATGATGATGTCGCCCGGCTCCATGAGCGGGATGAGTTGCTCGATGACGGCATCGACCGGCGCGCCGGCCTTCACCATGATCTGTGCTTTGCGGGGTCGCTTGAGCGCGCCGACGAATTCCTCGAGCGTCTTCGCGATGACGAAGTGCTTCCCCTTGCCGCGGCCCTCGCCGAACTTCTCGGTCACGGCGGTGGTGCGATTGTACACGGCCACGGTGAAGCCTTTGCTCTCCATGTTTAGGACGAGGTTTTCGCCCATCACGGCGAGGCCGATGAGGCCGATATCACAGGTTGGCATAAGGAAAGAGGATTGTGCGATTTGAGGATTGAGCGGGCGCGGAGCGTACAGGCAAAGTGCGCCTCACTGCAATGGACTTTTCCACCGCCCCGCCGCCGCGCCGCCCGCGCGCGCTTTCGTTTCCCGCCGTGGCCGTGCGAGCATGAATCTGCCCAACCAGCTCACCATCAGCCGGCTGGTGCTCACGCTCCTGTTCGTCCTCTCGCTCTCGATCCCCTGGGCGTGGAGCAGCACGGTCGGGCTCGCCATTTTTGTCGCCGCCAGCCTGACCGATTATCTCGATGGAGAACTCGCGCGGCGCTGGAAGCTCGAGAGCAACTTTGGCCGGTTAATGGATCCGCTCGCCGACAAGGTCATGATGGCCGCGGCACTCATCTGTCTGGTGGATGCTCGCGTGCTCCCGGCATGGGCGGCCATCGCGATCATCGCGCGAGAGTTCATGATCACCGGCCTGCGCCTGCTTGCCGCCAGCCATGGCGTCGTGCTGCCCGCCGAGAAACTAGGCAAACACAAGATGGCCTGGCAAATCGTGTTGATCATTTCTGCCCTGCTTAATCTTTCCTTGCGGGAGATTTTCGTGCGGGGGTCGAATGGGTCACGATCATTTCCGCCTCTACTGCCGGAAAGTTTCGCCGTCTTCACCTGGGTGGGCGTGCTGCTGGTCCTTTTCGTCGTTGGCCTGACCGTCTACTCCGGTATCGCTTATCTTTGGAAACACCGCGCGCTCATTCAGGAGATGTAAGCCGGGAAGCCGAACATTCCTGCAACACGCAAGACCACGGAAATGCGCGTTCTGTTCCTGAACCAATACTTTCCGCCGGACCCAGCGCCGACAGGCGTCCTGCTGGCGGAGTTGGCGGAACGGCTGCGGGCGGACGGGCATGAGGTTGAGTTCGTTGGCTCAGGGAAGGCTTACCGCGCCGGCCCAGGCAGCGGCAGCCGGCTGCGGCGCGAGGCGGGCGCGCTCCTCCAGATGCTGCGTGCGGGACTGCGCGCGCCCCGGGCGGAGGTGGTGATTTCCGCGAGTTCCCCGCCTTGTTTGCTCATCGCCGCGACGCTCATCGCATGGCGGCATCGCGCGCGGTCGGTTCACTGGGCGATGGATCTCTACCCGGAGCTGGCGGTGGCGCTCGGCGAAATTCCGCGGGGCGTGCTGGCGAACTGCTGCCTCTGGATCATGCGGTGGTGCTACCGCCGGACGGATGTGATCGTGGCGCTGGATGAGGACATGGCGACGCACTTGCGTGACCATGGATTGAAGCCGGAGATTTGCCGGCCATGGGTTTTCGCGCCGGTGCTCGCGCAGCTTGGCGAAGCCGCTTCTGAATCGGTGAGCGAGCCGTGGACTTGGCTCTATTCAGGCAATCTCGGGCGCGCGCATGAATGGGAGACTTTGCTCGAAGCGCAGGCGCTCATTGAGGCGGCCGACCCGAGTATCCATCTGGCCTTTCAAGGCAGCGGGCCTGCGACACAGCCCGCGCAAGAGCGCGCTCGCGCCTTGGGCCTCCGGCGATGCACGTGGCGCGGGTACGTGGATGAGGCCGAACTCCCTCGCACGCTGCTGCGCGCGGCGGTGACGGTCGCCACGCAACGTCCCGGAGACACGCGGCCTGCTTTGGCCGAGCAAACTCGGCCTTCTTCTGGCGCTGCCCCGCCCCGTCCTATGGATCGGGCCAACCGATGGCGAGGTGGCAACTCTCCTGAGCACGCATTCACATCACGGCATCTTTGCGCCGGGAACCGCCCCAGCCCTGGCGGAGTGGATTCTTCAGCAACGCGGCGTCCCTTCGCCGAGCACTGCGCCCGAGAAGCCGGCTGAGCGTCGCACTGGCGCTCTTAATTGGTGGTCGAGCCTCGTCAGCCTTCAAGCCGGAAGAAGGCCACGCGCCACCAACCGCGCGTAGGCTGCGAGTGTATTGGCGTCGCGAATTTCTCCGCTGGCGATCATCTCTCGCAACTCATCCGGGGTGAATGCACGCGCCTCGCCGATCGCCTCGCTGGCCTCGGGCGCGCTGCCTCTCGCGCTCAGCACGACCGGGCGCGCCAGCAAAATGTGACTGTGCTCATCAGTGAAGCCGCAGGAGGGGAAGAAATGCCCCAGCGACACGACCTCGCCACCCACGCCCAACTCGTACCCGCTCTCTTCTTGCAGCTCGCGCAATCCCGTCGCCTGAATGGCCGCCGCGGATTGATCACTTGTTTCGTCAATCTGCCCGGCTGGAAATTCCCAGATCGTAGAGCGAATGGGGACGCGCTCCTGCCGCACCAGAACGAAACACCCATTGGCCGTTTGCGCGGCAACGACCACGGCAGCCTTGCGGTGGCAGACGGTCCAGGAGAATGGCTCGGGTCGTGTCGGCGAGATGACCTTGACGCCATGCACCTCGAGGTGGGGATTGGCATACGCCACCGTGTCTTCCAGAGTCTGCCAACCAGCACCATCGGGCGTGAATGAGTGAAACGCCATGTGTTAGGTTTGGCGGATTATGCCTCGACCAACTCCAAGCCCTCGTCTTCGAGCAAACCGGCCAGGTCGTTCTCCTCTTCCGGCTTCGCGTCGTGCTGATGATTACGAGCCACCACCATGTAAATCGCCGGTACCACAAAGAGGGTGAAGGCCGTGCCGATGATCATGCCGGTCACCAGGACGATGCCGATGGAGTTGCGGGCGGCCGCACCAGGGCCAGTGGCGAGCACCAGGGGAAAGTGGCCAACCACCGTCGCCACGCTCGTCATCAAGATCGGCCGCAAGCGAGTGCCGGCTGCTTCGATAACGGCCTGCAGCTTATCTTTGCCCTCTTCCTGGAGCTTATTAGCGAATTCCACGATCAAGATGCCATTCTTGGAGACCAAGCCGACCAGAGTGATCAGGCCAACCTGGCTATAGATATTGATACTGGTCTTGCCAAGAAAGGCGAAAAGCAGCGCCCCGGTCAGCGCGAGCGGGACGGAGCCCAGCAAGACGATCAGGGGATCGCGAAAGCTCTCGAATTGCGCCGCCAGCACGAGGTAGATCAGCACCATCGAGAGAAAGAGAGTACCGGTCAGTTTGCTCCCCTCCACCCGAAGCTGACGCGCCTGTCCGGCGTAATCAATGTTATAGCCCTTCGGCAAAATCTTGGCGGCGTCCTCCAGAATTTTCAGCGCGGAATCCAAGGTATAGGGCGGATGAAAAGCACCTTGGATCTTGGCGGAATTGAGCTGCTGAAAACGGTTCAGTTCTCGCGGTTGAGTGGTGCGCTGCAAGGTGGCGAAGGTCGAGAGCTGCACCAAGCCAGTGCTATTCGGCCCTCCATTGACTGGCGGTCCACTGACATAGAAGTTGCTCAATTGATCCGGCGTGAGCCGCGAGCCGCGCAACACCTCTGGAATAACCTTGTAGCTGCGTCCTTGAATGCTGAAGCGATTGACGTAGTTGCCCCCGAGCATTGTCGCCAAATCGAGACCCACGCGTTGCAAGTTGAGCCCGAGTGCGGCCACCTTGTCGCGATCGAAGACGATCTCCGTTTGCGGCATGTCGAACTTCAGGTCCGTGTCAGCAAAGTTGAAAGCGCCGCTCTTCATGGCGGTGCCGAGAATCTCCTTGACGTACTCATTCAGCTCACGCGGCTCGGCCGTGGTGTTGATCACGAATTCCAGGGGAAACTGACTTCCACCGGGCAAAGGCTCCGGCGTTGTGGCAATCACGCGCACACCGGGAATGGCTCCAAGCTTTGGCATGATGTCGAAGAGCACCTCCATCGCGCCGCGTTTGCGTTCACTCCAAGGCTTGAGCCCAATCCCCGACACACCTAAAAAAGGCTGCGTGATCTGGAAGGTATGCTTGCGCTCTGGTAGCGCCATATAGACATCATTCACCTTCTCAGTATAGCGGACGGTCTGCTCAATCGTGGAGTTCGGGGCGGCCTGCACAATGCCCAGAATGAAGCCTTGGTCTTCCATCGGGGCCAATTCGTGACCGGAGAGCAGCCAAAACGGGACGACTAGTAGAATGATCAGGGTCGCCGCGGTGAGCGTGACGGGCCGCCAACGCAGATTGTTCGTCAGCGTCCGCTCATAGGAGAGCCGCAACCGCTCGAACTGTCGATTGATGAAACCCGCGAATCCCTTGTGCGAATCGCCTGCTCGCAGGAGCTTCGAGGACATCATCGGCGACAAAGTGAGCGCCACAATACCGGAGATGGTGACTGCCCCGGCCAGGGTGAAGGCAAATTCCCGAAAGAGGGTCCCCGTCAGCCCGCCTTGGATGCCGATCGGCGCATAAACTGCCGCCAGCGTAATCGTCATGGCAATGATCGGTCCGACTAATTCGCGGGCGGCTTTGAGTGATGCGCGCAGCGGCGTCAGCCCCCTGTGCAGATGCCGCTCGACGTTCTCCACGACGACGATGGCGTCGTCAACCACCAGTCCGACTGAGAGCACAATCGCCAGCAGGGTTAGCAAGTTGAGGGTGAAGCCCATCGCCAGCATCAAGAAGACCGCGCCGAGCAGGGAGATTGGGATCGCCACGACCGGAATAAGGATCGAGCGGAAGGAACCAAGGAACAGAAAGATGACGCACACCACGATGAGCAATGTTTCGCCTAACGTGTGAAAGACCTCGTGCAAAGCGTCGCGAATGTACTCGGTCGCGTCGTAAGGGATGCCGACCTTCATGCCAGCGGGAAGTTGTTTCTCGATGGCTGGCACTTCATCCCGCACGGCTTTGATCACATCCAGCGAATTGGCCGTGGGAAGCACCCAAATGCCCATAAAGGTGGCGCGCTGACCCGTAAAGCGCACGTCGCTATCGTAATCCTCCGCGCCCAATTCCACATCCGCCACGTCTTTCAAGCGCACAATCGTTCCGTTGCGCTCGCGCAGCACCAGCCCTTGGAACTCCGCCGAAGACCGCAGGTCCGTATTCGCTATGAGGTTAATGGAAGTCATCGAGCCCTTCGTCATGCCCACAGCCGCCAAGTAATTGTTGGCGGCCAGGGCGTTCCTGACTTCGGTCGGAGAGAGGTTCAGCGCCGCCATCTTGTCGGGCTTGAGCCAGATGCGCATGGCCACGGTGCGGGCGCCCAGAATGTCAGCCTTTTGCACGCCGCTGACCGCAGTTAAGCGCGGCTGCACCACGCGGGTCAAGTAATCGGTGATCTGATTCGCATTCAACTCCTCAGAAAAGAAGGAGATATACATCTGAGCGTACTGCGTATCGCTCATCTCCAGATCGATCACCGGTGCCTCGGCCTCGGGCGGCAAATCGTTGCGCACCTGCGCCAGCTTGGCTTGGATTTGCGTCAGCGCCGCATTCGTATCGTAGTTGAGCTTTAGGTGGACATTGATGATGCTGAGTCCCTGCGAACTCGAAGACTCCAGGTAATCAATGCCATCCGCACTTGCGATGACCCGCTCAAGCGGAGTCGTGACAAAGCCGCGCACTAAATCTGCATTCGCGCCCACATAGAGCGTCTTCACCTTGACAGTCGCAATGTCGCTCTTGGGGTATTGTCGGACATTCAAGCTCTTATACGCCTGCAAACCGGCAAACAGGATCACTAAATTGACCACCGTGGCCACGACAGGCCGGCGGATGAAAAGGTCGGTGAATTTCATGGAAAGCGGTGACCGGGCAGAGATGATTTGTAACCAGCAGCGGCAGGCAGAGGCTCAGGAGTTGATCGGCTTCGGGTCGAGGTCGTTGCTGGGTTGCACCGAATTACTCACGTTCACCGGAGAGCCGCCCTGCAGGCGGAAGACACCAGCGCTGACCACTTCTTCTCCCGGCTTAAGCCCTTTCAGTACGGAAACCTGGTCGCCCCGCGAGGGCCCTAGCGTCACGGTGCGCTGTTCAACCACCTTCTGAAGAGCGCCTTGAGCATTTTTAAGTGGGTGCCCGTCCTTGTCCTTGCCATCCGCAATGACGAAAGACCGAGTCGCCATAAAGCGCGTAAGCAATCGCTGAAGAAGGAACGGCCAATACTTGGTCGGTTGAGGGCAGAAGGACCTCCACATTGACAAACATCCCCGGCCGCAGCTTGCGGTCCGCATTGGCGATCGTCCCCTGCAGAGTCACATTTCGCGTGGTTTCGTCGACCTTGGAGTCGATGGCCGTGAGTTCGCCGCTAAACTCCTGACCAGCCGCGCCCGCCACGGTCACCCGGAGCTTTTTGCCGAGGGAAAGCACTTCGAGGTGCTGTTGCGGCAGATTGAATTCCACCAGGATCGGATCGACGGATTGCAGGCCCGCGATCATTGCTCCCGGATTCAGAAATTGGCCAGGGCTTACCTGGCGGATGCCAATCACGCCATCAAACGGCGCGACCACATGTTTACGACTAATCAGCGCCTTCGCCTCCTCCACAGTGGCCGCCGCTTCGCGCAAGTTGCTCTGCGCGGTATCCAGATCAGAGGCCGAGATGGCTTTCTTCTCGATCAGGTCCTTCTTGCGCCCGAGGTCCGTTTTCGCGAACTCGAGCTTTGCTTCGGCCACATGCAGTTGCGCATCTTCCTGGTGTGAATCAAGTTCGACCAGCAGATCGCCTTTTTTCACCGGGGCGCCCGATTCAAAGGAAATCTTGGAGACGATGCCCGCGAGATCTGTCGAAAGCGTCACGCCATCGACCGCGCGCAGGCTCCCCACCGAACTCAGGACTGGTTGCCAAGCCTGAGGCTGCACCACGACCGTTGAAACCGCCGCCGGGCCAGGAGCAAACTTGGCCCCCATCGCCATCCCGGCTTTGACCTGCTGGTACTTCAGATAGGCCAGCACACCCAGCAGCGCCAGGAAGATGACCACCACGAAACTGATGCGTTTGAACATAAAAAATAACTTCTAGACTGCAGTCGCGAGCGCCGGCTCCGAAACACCGAGCCGGGCCTGAATTTTCTGCAGCAAATCCACCAAAGCGTTTTGCTCGGCCTCGGCCAAAGGACTCATCACCTCAGCCACATAGCGGAAATAGTCGGGCAACACGCCTTCGATCAAGCTGCGGCCTTTTTCCGTAAGCCGGATGAGCACCATGCGCCGGTCGTGCTCCTGAGTCTGCCGCTCGACCAAGAGATCTTTCTCCAGCGTATCGAGCAGGCCGGTCATCGTTGCGCGGGTGACGGCGGAAGCTTCCGCCAGGCCCGCAGGCGTCGCCGGCGCCGCCACACCGCGGTTGAGCAGCATCAGCACATGGAAGCGACCCCGCCCCAATCCGCGTCCTGCTAGAAAGCGGCCTTCCGCCGCCGCCACACGATCCCCCGTCATCAGTAGATTCAGAAAGGAATCGCAAGCTGCGGGTTCGAGGCTGGGATAGCGCTGGGCGGCGGCGAGCAGGCACTCGAACGGCGGCAGCTCCTTCAACATGAGAAAGGGCATAGATGATCAGGCACCTAACTACGCACCCGGCTGACGCATGTCAAGCAGGTGCGGACTCCCAGGAGGCCACCCGCTTGTTCCGTGGAACTGGCGGTCGGCGGCAAGGCACCGCCGCTGGGGCAACGGAGGCAACATGTTCACCTCCGAGCTAGCGGTTCCCGAACTTTCCACCGGCCAGAAGCTTCCTTCCTCGCTTTCCGCTAAGGGATACGCCACTCCATCCGTTCTCCCCCTTATGCGAACCTCCTCCGCCCTCCTCTGCTGCTTCGGTTTCGTAGCTCTCATGCCCGCGCGCGCCGAGTCACCGGCTCTCACCATCTATAATCAAGGATTCGCTGTGGTCCGGGACACCCTGCCCATCGACCTGAAGCCGGGCCTGAATAATGTCACCTTCTCCGGCGCGACGGCCAAGCTCGAGCCCGATTCGGTCATCCTGCGCGACAGCGCGGGGCAGGCGGCGCTGCAAATTCTCGAGCAGAATTACCGCAACGATCCGATCTCGGAGCCGCTCCTGCTTTCGCTCTTCGAGGGGAAGACGCTCGAATTCCAGCGCCGCCTTTCCGGCAAGCCGGACGAACTCGTGCAAGGGAAAGTCGTGCGCAGCGGTTACACGCCGGGTGGACAAAACACGCAGCCCATCATCGAGGTGGACGGGAAACTGCAATTCTCCCTCCCAGGCCAGCCGCTCTTTCCATCGCTCGGCGGGGATAGCATCCTGAAGCCGACGCTCAACTGGCAATTGAATGCGGCGGCGCCCGCCAAAATTCAGGCCGAAGTCGCCTACGTGACACAAGGCTTCTCGTGGCAAGCCAGCTACAATCTGGTCGCCCCGCAGAAAGGCGACCTGATCGACTTCGTCGGCTGGATCACGATGAAGAATGACAGCGGCACGGCGTTCAACGAGGCCAGGATCAAGCTCATGGCTGGCGACGTGAACAAGGTGCAGCCCGAGGAGCAGGTCAATGGGCTGATGCGCCGCGTAGCCGGCTTCGCTGGCGGGCGCGCCGATGCGCCGGTCGTGACGGAGAAGGCGTTCGACGAGTTTCATCTCTACTCTCTGGCGCACCCGGCCACGCTGCATGACAAAGAGACCAAGCAGGTCGAGTTTGTCCGCGCCACGGGTGTCAAGGCCGAGCGCCTCTATATCTACGACGGCGCTCAATTGGGCGGCTGGCGCGTCGGCATGAGCGTCGGCTCAAATCAAAGCTACGGAGTGCGGTCTAATACCAAGGTCGCTGTGTACCGGCAATTCAAGAACGAAGAGGCCAATCACCTCGGTTTGCCACTGCCCAAAGGGCGGGTGCGCTTCTACTCTCAGGACGACGATCGCCAATTGGAATTTGTGGGGGAGAATGAAATCGACCACACGCCCCGCGGCGAGCTGGTCCGGCTGTACATTGGAAATAGTTTCGATCTCGTCGGCGAGCGCAAGCGGACGGATTTCAAGACCAACGAGGCGAACAAGTGGAGCGAAGAGAGTTTTGAGATCAAGGTGCGCAACCGCAAGAAGGAAGCGGCAGAGATTCGAGTTATCGAGCATCTCTACCGCTGGAACAACTGGTCCATCCTGGAGAAAACACAAGACTATGTGAAGACGGATGCCCAAACAGTTGAGTTCCACGTGCCTCTCCAGCCCGATGAGGAGAAGACCATCAATTACAAGGTTCACTATAACTGGTGACGGCGCAAACGACTACCTCACTCCCTTTCTCCATATGAAAACCTCCTCCAAGGTGTTTGTAATGATCCTCGCCGCGGCGACGAGCGTGCGAGGCGCTGATCCAGCTCTGACCATTTACAACCAGAATTTTGCCGTTCTTCGGCAATCCGTGCCGCTCGATCTCAAGGCGGGCCTCAACGAGGCGCACTTCTCTGGAGTGACGACCCAGGTGGAAGCGGATTCAGTTATCCTGCGCGACCCCAGCGGCCAGGTGCCATTGCAGGTGCTCGAGCAAAACTATCGCAATGATCCAGTCTCCCAGGATTTGCTGCTTTCGCTTTTTGAAGGCAAGACGCTCGACTTCGTGCGCCAGGAGGAGCGCAAGCCGGACGCCGTTATCTCCGGCAAGGTGGTCCGCAGCGGCTTTGTGCCGGGTGCCGCTAGCGTGCAGCCGATTATCGAGGTCGATGGAAAACTCCAGTTCTCCCTGCCGGGAGAGCCGCGCTTTCCTTCCCTGGGGGATGATACCCAACTTAAGCCTTCGCTTTCGTGGAAGCTCAAGGCTGCCGCCCCCGCCAAATTGGATGCTGAACTGGCCTATGTCACCGGAGGGCTCACGTGGGAAGCCAGCTATAACATCGTCGCGCCCGAGGCGAACGAGAACATCGATCTGGTCGGCTGGATCACGATGAAGAACGAAAGCGGCGCAACCTTTCAGAACGCCCGGATTAAGCTGATGGCAGGTGAGGTGAATAAAGTGCAACTTGCAGAAGGTGAAACAACCAGGTTCAAACTAGCAGTTGCCGCCGTCCCGGAGGCTCCGGCTGCCGTTTCCGAAAAGGCCTTCGATGAATTTCATCTCTATACGTTAGCCAACCCCGTCACGCTGCGAGACAAAGAAACCAAACAAGTGGAGTTTATTCGCGCGTCGGCCATCAAGGCGACCCGTCTCTACATCTACGACCCACTCAAGGACGAGGGCTCTTGGAGCCTCGGGCAGAACGTGGGTACCGGCGCTGAATACGGGGTGACCAGTAGCAAGAAAGTGGCAGTCTATCGCGAATTCAAGAACAGTGAGGCCAATCATCTCGGAATGCCGCTGCCCAAGGGAAAAATACGATTCTATCAGCAGGACGAAGACCACCAGTTGGAGTTCGTCGGTGAGAACCAGATCGATCACACGCCCAAGGATGAGCTGGTGCGTTTGCTGGTCGGCAATAGCTTCGATCTGGTCGGCGAACGCAAGCGGACCGACTTCAAAGTGAACGAGGCCAATCACCGCGCCGACGAATCGTTCGAGATCAAGGTGCGCAACCGCAAGAAATCACCCGTCGAAATTCGCGTGGTGGAACATCTCGCCCGCTGGGCCAATTGGGCAGTCCAGCAGAAGTCACAAGACTTCGTGAAGACCGATGCCCAAACTATTGAATTCCCGGTTCCCCTTCAGCCGGATGAGGAAAAGACAGTCACCTATCGGGTGCATTACACGTGGTGAGCGCCCGGCCGGGTCGTTAGCCGCGGGGGCGCCTGAGCGATCACAGCCCGCCTGGACTTCCAGCGGAGGGCAGCAGTTCCAAACCGAACTTAACTTCGTCAAGGCTCAGCGGTTCGGAAAGGTTCAGCGTCCCAAGCAGGGGCGCCTCTTCGCGCGGATCGAGCGGAGTTGAATCCTGTCCTCCGAAGGAGAATTGCCCCGGATTGAGGACTGGCGCAAAAAAGTTGCGCAAGTTGCGGCCAGACTGAGCGGCCGGGCTGTAGGGGGCCGGCAGTTCGACAATGCTCACACTCGCCGGGGCGTCGCGCACCGTCGAACTTGCGAAGGTTGCCATCCAATTTCCGCCTGAATCAACCATCACCGTCTGCTCGCCGATCCGATCGCCATTGGCATTGTAAACAACCAGCACGAGCGTCGAGCCGGGATCTGCTTCCCCCGAGTAAATCGGTGCCAAAGGCAGAATGGCGGGCCGATAGTTGTCAGTGGGGTTCTGGTAATCGGTCATCGCCGCGAGCGTGGCGACTTCACCGCGGAAGAAGGGCTCCGTCGCGAAATTGTGGAAGGAGTCGTAGGCGAAGAAGAACCCCGCTTTAACCACCGGCAGTGCTCTGATGGCGGTCTGGTCGAAGGCGGTGTTATTGCCGGGGGTCGGTTCCTCAAAATTGCCATACTGGTCAGCAATGCTCACGTTGTTCGTAATCGTCTTCGCGGCGGCGGAGCTCTCAACCACCACATTCACGGTCAAACGGAAGGTCTGTCCTGGCTGCAAGTCGCCAACGGACCAGACAATCTGGCCATTGGAGAGCGTTCCGCCATTGGAGGCTGAGACAAAGCGCAATCCCGGCGGCAGGGAATCAGTTACCGTGACGCCGCTCGCAATCTGATCGCCCGCGTTGCCGCCGGTGATAACATACGTAGTGTGCTGACCTACGGACGCATTGGTCAAATTGTCGGTCTTCGAGACGTACAGGTCGGGAGCGGCATTAAGCCGGTCGGTATCTTGGGCGGTGTTGTTACCGGGATTCGCGTCGGGACCGGCCGTTCCGTCATCATGCACGGTCACGACGTTTCTGACCGTCTCGGCACCAGCGGCCACGGGGTTGAGGACTTTCGCTACGACTTGCAACGTGACAGTTTGCTCATTTCCGCCAGCGACTTGCCCAATTTGCCAGGTGATCGTGCCCAACGCCGGATCATAGACGCCACCATTGGAGGCCGAGACAAAGGCCAGTTCTCCCCTCGGGAACTGATCGACGACCGTGACGCCGTTGGCTTGCTGAAGACTCGCGTTCTGCACGGATACCGTGTAGGTGAGAGTCTGGCCCGGTTGCGCCACGGTTTGCCCGTCGGTCTTGGTAATCACCAAGTCGGTGGGGAGCCGCTCGCCAAACAGGTAGTTCATCTCGGTCCGGCCTGCCCCCATCCCGATGCTGGAGATGACATCCGTCAGACTCGTATTACCACCAGCAGTTCCAGGAGTATTGGTCCCATTGAGATATCCGGCGGGTTGCACTTCGGCGAGGCGGTAAGTTCCCGCAGGCAAATCGCTGAAGGCATAGTGGCCTTGGGAGTCAGTCACGGTGGACATGCTCAAGGAACCGCCGTCAATGGTAGTCCCGGTCAGATTGATCGTCACGCCGGCGAGCAACGGCTCGCCTGCTTCCAAGGCACCATTGTTGTTGCGGTCCTGATAAACCGTGCCCGCGAGGGAACCGAGAGTCTCGCCGAAGTCCACCGCTTGAGCAGGGTTGTTGAGCGTGACCGGCACGCTGTTGGGGGTTGATGAGCCATACGCCGGAGGTTGCGTTTCGACGATCGTATAATCACCGAGGGCCAAATTAGCGAAGGTGTAAGAGCCGTCCGAGAGGGTGGTGACGGAGCCCACCGTCTTCCCCTGGCTATCCTGTAGTTGTAGCACCACACCCGCGAGACCGGTATCGCCGCCCTGCCGAACCCCATCGCCATTGTGATCGACATAGACAGTCCCCGTGATTCTTGCGCCGAGTTCCCCGAAGTTATTGGCGGTTCCATCCTGTCCGGCTGGCACCATGATGCCGCTGATTACGTCATTGACCGCGGTCGAGCCGCCGAAGTTGCCGTTTTTCTCCGCTCCCTCCAGATAGGCCGGAGGCTGCGACTCCGTGAGCGTGTAAGTGCCGGCCACTAGTTGATCGAAGCCGTATTTTCCATCCGTTCCGGTGGTGATTGTCCTGTTGACGCTCAGACCATTGTCATCGGTCCCGGTCAACGTCACCGTGACTCCGCCGAGACCGGCGTCTCCAGCGGTCAACGTACCGTTCTGATCGTTGTCCAGATAGACATTCCCACTCAGGGTCGAGAGCGTCTCGCCAAAATCACGGTTTGGCGTTACCTGATTTGCCGCGACGTTCAGGTTGCTCAAAGAATTCGGTGTTGAACTGCCGTACCCGGTCGGCTGCACCTCGGTGATCTGGTAGCTTGTACCGGGCGCGATCCCGTTGAAGATGAATGTACCGTCAGACGCTGTGGTGGTGTTGGCAATCACAGTGCCATTGCCATCCAGAAGATTCAGCGAAACTCCGCCGAGACCCGCTTCGCCACCTTCGAGCTGCTGATCACGATTTCCATCGATGAAAACGGTGCCGGTGATGCTCCCCTGCCCCAGAGGTGTGGGGAGAGTCTCGCCAAAGTTGTAATCCGTGGCCTGCACACCTGCTCCAAGGCCGATGCCTGAGAACTGATCGTTGGCCGAATTGGTGCCGCCGATGGAACCCAGCGAGTCAGCACCATCGGTGTAGCCGGTGGGTTGCGTCTCCTGAACGGAGTAATTACCCGCAAGCAAATTCCCGAAACGATAAGTGCCGTCCCCCGCGGTGGTGGTGGTCAAGGAAGCCGCCTGGTTCGTGGCATCGACGCCCGTGAGAGTTACCGTCACTCCACCAATCCCCGGTTCGCCTGCCGTGTAGTCGCCGGACTGATCGGCATCCAAATAGACGCGGCCCGCCAACGATCCCGACGACTCACCGAAATCGACCCCGCTCACCCCGTTGGCCGGGATCGTTACGGGGAGAGTATTGGGCGTGACTGAGCCGTAGCCCGCCGGTTGCGACTCGATCACAGAGTAACTCCCTGGTGCGAGACCGCCGAAGGTGTAGGTGCCGTCGGAGGCGGTCTGCGTGGTGCCAATCGTCGTCCCCTGAACATCCACCAACGTCAGGGTCACGCCCACCAGACCAGGCTCGTTCGTGCCGTGGCCGGGGACGCCGTCTGTCTCCAGATACACCGTCCCCGAAACGCCCGAGGGCGACTCACCAAAGAGATAACCCGTCGCAGTGACGCCGCCTCCCAGACCGATATTGCTCACCACGTCGTTGCCCAAAGTGCCACCCGCCGTGCCCGCGGCGTCAAGGCCGTCTGCCACGCCGGCTGGCTGCGTTTCCTGCACTTTGTAAACCCCGCCCAGTAGGCCGGAGAAGAGATAATCTCCATTCCCATCGGTCTGCGCAACGCGGGATACGCCCACCCCGCTGTAGTCAGTACCCGTCAAGGTGACGGTGACACCCGCAATGCCTGCTTCCCCGGCGTCCCGCTGTCCATTCTGGTTCAAATCGAAATAGACGCTCCCGGCAAACGACCCGCTCGTTTCGCCGAAATTCTGAGCTCCGGTGACCGAATCCGCGGTCACGGTGATCGGCCTCAGCAGATTGGGTGTCGAGGAGCCGTAGGTCAACGGCTGCGTCTCGGTGACCGAGTAAGTACCCGGAAGCAGATTGCCGAACGCGTAACTTCCATCCGGATTGGTGGAAGTTGTTCCCAACACATTGCCCACGCTGTCGCGCAACGTGAGGACGATCTGACCCAAGCCCAGCTCGTTTCCCTCGATCAGCCCATTCGCATTGGCATCGTAGAAGACCACCCCGTTGATTCCACCTCGTGCTGGTGACGGAGTAACGATTTCTCCGAATCGATAATTGAGTGCGTCACTTCCAGCGAGAAGGTTGACCTGATTGATGCTGTTCGGCCCGACCACGGAACCACCCTCACTGCCTGCCGACGCGGCGCCATTTGCATATCCCGCCGGCTGCGTCTCGGTAATGGTGTAAGTGCCGCCCAGCAAGCCTGTGAATTGGTAACTGCCATCTGCAGCCGTCGAGGCGAGCTGGCTGACGCTGGCGCCATTCGCATCCTGGCCGGTGAGGGTGAGTTGCACACCGCCCAAGCCCACGTCGCCGTTATCGAACGAGTTGCTCTTGTTCGCGTCGAGGTAAACAAGGCCCTCGATGGTGCCAAGCGTCTCGCCGAAGCTTGCCTGCCCCGTTCCACCGGCTGGAACCAAGATGGGCTGGGAATTTGCGCTCGAAGATCCGTACCCAAGAGGCTGAGTTTCCTGAACGGTGTAGTTCCCCCCCGGCAGATTAGCGAAGGTGAAGCTGCCATCCGCTGCGGTGACCGTGGTTCCGATTACTTGATTATTGCTGTCGAGCAGGGTGAGCGTGACACCGGGCAGCCCAGGCTCGCCTGGTGAAACCGTGCCGCTCTTGTCGAGATCGACATAGACTTGCCCCGTGATCCCGGAGAAATGCTCGCCGAACGTGTAGTTCACGCCAGCCTGTCCCGCTTGCACGCCGATGTTGGACACAACATCGTTGCCCAAGGTGCCGCCAAGGCTCCCCGCCGCATCCAAACCATCGCCATAATTCGCAGGCTGCGTTTCAGTCAGGGTATAAGTTCCCGGTCGCAGCACCCCGAACTGGTAACTGCCATCTTGAGCCGTGGTCTGCGTAGCAGAAACCGGTCGGCCCAAGTCATCTGTTCCCGTCAAGGTGACTGTGGCCCCACCAATGCCCCCCTCACCCGCGTCACGGGTGGCGCTGTCATTCGTATCGACATAGACGGAACCGTTGAGCGAGGCAGGGCGGAGTTCGCCGAAATTGTAATCCGTGGCGCTCACTCCTTGAGCCAGATTGACGCCGCTGATCTGATCATACTTGGGGGCGGTGCCAGCGAGTTGTCCGCCCGCGGAGCCTGGCGTGTCCCGGCCATCCAGGAAAGTGCCGGGCACAATAAGGCTGTCGTTCTCGGCCAGCGCGTAAGTGCCTGGGCGCAGATTACCGAAGGAGAATGTTCCCGTGCTGGTGGTCGTGCCGTTCAGTTTTACAGTTTGCCCATAAACGTCCATGCCTGAGAGGGTGATCGGCACGCCAGAGACGCCGCTCTCTCCGACATCGCGAATGCCATCATTGTCGTCATCCAGATAAACGTTGCCCGCCAGGGAGGACGGAAGCGTCTCGCCGAAATTATAATTCCCTTCATTCGTAGCGGACTGAGCTGGGATCACGATTTGGGTGATGGTATCCGAACCTTGCGCTGGCGAGGTCAGGCCGCCGAATGTCGAATTTGCATTCCCCGCCGTCTCCAACCCATCAACGAATCCCGCAGGTTGCGTTTCGGAGAGCACGTAAGTCCCAGCGGGCAGAGATCCGAACGAGTAGCTCCCGTCGCTCAAGCTCTGCGTGGTCTGAGAGACATTGAGGCCCGAGGCTGTCGTGCCAGTCAAAGTAAGCGTCACACTCGAAAGCGGCGTATCGCCGGCTCCGAAGGTTCCCGAACCGTTCAGGTCTTGGTAAACGGTGCCGGAGAGGGCGTTCGCGTTGACGGTGACATTCTGCGTGTCTTGTGCGGGATCGTCTGGCGCAGGGTTGCTCGACTCGACATACCCGGGCACGGCTCCATAGTCGCGATCCGGCGTGCCGTCTGGACGACCGTCAAGCACCGCCTGGCCGGGCTCATCCGCGGGCGAAGTATCCCAATAGAGCCGCGCATTGTTCGAGAGAACTCCTCCGACCCGCGTCAGCGCGTTATCGACCGTGGCTTGATAGGTGATGGTGGCGGTCTGTCCAATAGCAAGCTGATCGAGATCCAAACTCAGCCCTGAAACGGTCGAAGCATTCGCCTCAAGATTAGCACCGGTGACGACAATGCTAGATGGATCCAGCGTCAAGCCAGCCGGCATGTTGTCACGCAGAAGAAGGTCGAAGGCATTCTGGGTGCTTGCGGCTGTGTGGCCGACGTCCAAAGTAAAGGTCAGGCGCTGCCCAAGGTCCGGCGTGGCGTCGTCCACGCTCTTCGTCAGGACAAGCTTCGGTTCCACGATGGTGACCGCCGCGACGGGTGAAAGACCAGCTTGAGGCTGCGGATCAGCCTGGCCGTCTCCGGTGGAATCAAAAAGCAACGCGAATTGGTTGCCCAACGTGGCACCCGACTGATTCCCAGCCACATCGGCGACCTGCGCATTGAATTCGATGACCACTGTCTCGGGGTTGGTGGAATTCGTGTCACTGTTGGTCAACGTTCCGAGCTTGAAATACACATTCGTGCCGCTCGTGTACGTATCCACATTGGTCGTGGCGCTGGCCGAGACGGACGCGTCCGGCAAAAGGGTGGCCGGCGTCCCTACGACGTTCGCCCCTGCATTCGGAACGAGGCTGGAGGTGAGGCTATTGCCGTCGGCGGAAACCAGCGCAACTGCCGCCGTACCGTCATTTAGAAACACTAATCCGTTCGGTAGTAAATCCTGGACCTGAAAGTCGGCCAGCGAGCCGTACGGAACGGTTGCGGTTAATTGGTAGCGCACCGTCTCACCAATCGCCACGGAGGTCCCGAGAGTGTTTGCCTCGGAGGTGCCCACCACGGTCTTGTCCAGCGCGGTTGAGAAGTGCTCCAGGAAGTCGTTGCCCGTTCCGTTCGTTCCGGCCACGATTGCGGCACTGGTCAGGAGATCGTTCGCCACCGTGCCACCCTGCGTGCCGATTTGATCGGGGCCATCAGCGTAATTGGCGGGCTGCGTCTCCGCCAGCATGTAGCCGCCAGCACTCGGGCGGAGGTTCATGAAACTGTAGCTGCCGTCCGCGGCAGTTGCGGCCTGCATGCTGATTGCCTGACCCAGATCGTCGGTTCCGGTTAACGTCACGATGACGTTGGGTACTCCCGCCTCGCCGGGGTTGCGCACTCCATCGGCATTCAGATCGAGATAAACCTGGCCGCTCAATGAAGCAGGCGCCAATTCTCCAAAGTTGTAATTTACGCCATCAGAGTGCGACGGAAGACTGATGGCAGAAATGATGTCGCTTGGAGGATTGTTCGACGTAGCTCCTCCGAGACTTCCGGCTGTATTCTGTCCGTCCAGATAACCTGCAGGCTGCGTTTCGGTGACGGTGTAGCTGCCCGGACGCAGGTTGCCAAAGGTGTATGCGCCACCCAAGTCGCTGGATGTGGACAGATTGACCGCCCCGCCCAAGTCATCCGTGCCGGTGAGGGCCAGTGAGACTCCGCTCAGCGGGCTCTCTCCCGCATCCACGGCACCGTTGTTGTTCGTGTCCGCGTAAACAACTCCGGCAATGGACGACGGGGCCAGTTCTCCGAAAGCGTAGCCGGTTGCGGCCTGCCCAGAACCCAAAGTCACCCCAGAAATCAGATCGCTCGCGGGGTTGTTGATCGTTGCTCCACCGGCGGTTCCCACCGTATTGAGTCCGTCCAGATAACCTGCGGGCTGAGTTTCAGAGACCGAGTAAGTCCCCGGCCGTAGATTGGTGAAGCCATACAGACCAGTGCTGTCGGTGCTGGTCGTTAGCAGCACTGCATTTCCGAGGTCATCCGTGCCTGTTAGCGTGATAGCGACATTGGCCAGGGGTGGCTCGCCGGGCTCCTTGGTGCCGTCGTTGTTGTCGTCTCGATAGACGAAGCCGGTCAGTGAAGCCGCCGGCAATTCGCCGAAGTTGTTGCCGGTTCCGGTGGTGCCGGGGGCCACGGGAGCGGTCACGATCAGGTCGGATGCGGGGTTGTTGATCGTCGTTCCGCCCTGAGATCCCGCCGTGTTCAGCCCATCTAGAGAACCAGCGGGTTGAGTCTCCGCAATCGAATAGCCCGCGCTGTCGCTCGGGCGCAGTTTACTAAAGGAGTAGGCGCCACTGGCGTCGGTGGTAGCAGTGAGGCTCACGCTTGCCCCGCGATCATCTGTACCTGCCAGGGAAAGCGTCACGCCAGAGATTGGCGCTTCAGCGCCTCCGTCGTCCACGCCGTTGTTATTCAGATCGAGGTAAACCACGCCGCTCAGTGAGGAGGGATCGATCTCGCCAAAGTTGTTCCCCGTAGAGGCGCCCCCCTGCCCCAGCGCTATTGTGGAGATTGTCTGCGAATCGACGTTGTTGACTACCGTGCCTCCAGCCGAACCCGCGGTTTCCTTCCCGTCGAGGAATCCAGCCGGTTGCGTCAGCTCAGTGAGAGTGTAGCCCGCTGCATTGCTGGGGGCAAGATTGCCGAAGGCATAGTTCCCACTGCCGTCGGTGGTGGTAGTCAGATTGACCGGATTGCCGAGGGCGTCAGTGCCTGTTAGTTGAATAGGCACGCCGGAGAGCCCCGTCTCGCCCGCCTCACGAAGCCCATTGTTGTTCCGATCGTCGTAAACAGATCCTGCGATGGACGCAGGCGTGAGTTCGCCGAAGTTGTAGGCCACTCCAGCCGTATTGCTCACCAAAGTGATCGACGAGATCGTATCTCCTGGAGGTGCAGCAGCCACCCCGCCCGCGCTGCCGGCCGTGTCCTGACCATCCACGAAGCCGGCCGGCTGCGTTTCATTCAACGAGTAAGTGCCGGGGCGCAGGTTGGCCAGGACGTACGACCCATCGCCGGCCGTGGTGCCGCTTAGGGAGACACTCTGGCCCCGATCATCGGTGCCAGTCAACGTCAAGGTAACATTACCAATTCCCACTTCCGCGCCGTCGGCTACTCCATTGTTGTTCGCGTCGATGTAAACGATCCCTGCGAGCGAGGACGGCAGCAGTTCGCCAAAGTTGTTCCCCGTGCCGCTGGTGCCCGCGCCCAGGGTAATCGCGGAGATGGTGTTGGAGTTTACCGCGTTGTTCACGGTGCCGCTTGCCTGGCTGCCGACGGTCTCCCTGCCATCGAGGAAGGCGGCCGGTTGCGCTTCGGTCAGCGTGTACGTGCCGGGCCGCAGGTTGGCAAAGGCGTAGCCGCCGGCGCCGCTGCTGGTGACGGTGGTGTTCACGGCGTTGCCCAAGTCGTCCGTGCCGGTCAAGGTCACGTTCACGCCGCTGATCCCGGTCTCCCCCGCGCCAGCTTGCACGCCGTCGTTGTTCAAGTCGCTGTACACCGTGCCACTCAAGCCGGCTGGCACAAGCTCGCCGAAGTTGTAGCCGGTGGCCGCCACGCCGCTTCCCAGCACAATCGAGCTGGCCTGATCATTGCCCAGTGTGCCGCCGGCGCTGCCCAACGTGTCTTGGCCGTCCAGGTAACCAGCGGGTTGCGCTTCGGTGACGGTATAGGTGCCGGGACGCAGGTTGCCGAAGAGATAGTTGCCGCTCCCATCAGTCGTCACCGTGGTGTTGACACTCGCGCCCAGGTCGTTGGTGCCGGTCAGGGTCACGGAGACATTGCTCAGCGGAGTCTCGCCCGCATCGACCACGCCGTTGTTGTTGGCATCGTTGTAAACCTTGCCGCCAAGAGAAGTCGCTCCCAGTTCGCCAAAGGTGTACCCGCTCGCGGCGGTGTTTTCGGTCAAGGTGATGGCGCTGACCACGTCGTTGCCCAAGCTGCCGCCGGCGCTCCCAACGGCATCTTTGCCATCGAGGTAAGCGGCGGGCTGGCTTTCGGTCACGGTGTACGTACCGGGGCGCAGGGCGGCAAAGAGGTAGTTGCCGCTCCCGTCGGTCGTGGTCGCGAGGTTGATGGCGGCGCCCAGATCGTTGGTGCCGGTCAGCGCCACGCTCACTCCTGAGAGCCCCGGTTCAGCGCCGTTCTTGACGCCGTCGTTGTTGTCATCGCGGAACACGGTGCCGCTCAGGCTCGCCGGGCGCAGTTCGCCAAAGTCGTACCCGCTGCCGCCTGTGTTGCTCGGCAGGGTGATCGCGGAGATCACGTCGCTGGGCGGGTTGTTGACGGTGGTCCCGCCGCTCACGCCCACGTGGTTTTGCCCATCCAGATACCCAGCAGGCTGGGTCTCGGTGATGGTGTAGGTGCCGGGACGCAGGGTGGCAAAGAGGTAGGTGCCGCTCCCGCTGGTCGTGGTGGTGAGGTTCACTGCCGCTCCCAAGTCATCCGTTCCGGTCAGGGTCAGGCTCGCGCCGCTGATCCCGGTCTCGCCCGCGCCAGCTTGCACGCCGTCGTTGTTCACATCGATAAAAACGGTACCGGAGAGGTTCGAAGGCGGCAACTCACCGAAGTTGTTCCCCGCACCGGTCTGCCCAGAGGCGACCACGATGTTGGAGATGGTGTTGCTCACCGCGGTATTGTTCACGGTGCCGGGGGTGGTCACGCCGCCGCCCGCGCTTTCCTTGCCGTCGAGCAAGCCGGCTGGCTGGGTCTCGGTCAGGGTGTAGGTGCCGGGGCGCAGGTTGGCGAACGCGTAGCCGCCCGCGCCATTGGTGGCCACGGTGGTGTTGACGGCGTTGCCCAGGTCGTCCGTGCCGCTCACCGTCACGCTCACGCCACTGATCCCGGTCTCCCCGGCGCCGGCCTGGACGCCGTCGTTGTTGAGATCGCGATAAACGGTGCCGCTCAGGGTCGTCGGCGAGAGTTCGCCGAAGTTGTACCCGGTCGCGGGGGTGTTGGTTCCCAGGGTGATGGCGCTGATCACGTCGCTGGGCGGGTTGTTTACCGTGGTCCCGCCGGCGGTGCCTGCCGTGTTCTGCCCATCCAGGTACCCGGCCGGTTGCGCCTCGGTAATTACGTAGGTGCCGGGCCGCAGGTTGCTGAAGAGATACGCGCCGCTCGCGCCGGTGGTGGCTGGCACGTTGACCGCATTGCCCCGGTCGTCGGTGCCCGTCAGGGTCAGGTTCGCGCCGCTGATCCCGGTCTCGCCCGCGCCGGACTGCACGCCGTCGTTGTTCGCATCAATGAAGACGGTCCCCGCAAAGCTCGAAGGCAGCAGCTCGCCAAAGTTGTTCCCCGTGCCGCTGGTGCCCGCGCTCAAGGTGATCGCGGAGATGGTGTTGGAGTTCACCGCGTTGTTAACAGTGCCGCTTGCCTGGCTGCCGACGGTCTCCCGGCCATCGAGGTAGGCGGCGGGTTGCGCTTCGCTCAGCGTGTACGTGCCGGGCCGCAGGTTGGCAAAGGCGTAGCCGCCGGCGCCGCTGCTGGTGACGGTGGTGTTCACCGCGTTGCCCAAGTCGTCCGTGCCGGTCAAGGTCACGTTCACGCCGCTGATCCCGGTCTCCCCCGCGCCAGCTTGCACGCCGTCGTTGTTCAAGTCGCTGTACACCGTCCCACTCAACCCAGCTGGCAGAAGCTCGCCGAAGTTATAGCCGGTGGCCGCCACGCCGCTTCCCAGCACAATCGAGCTGGCCTGATCATTGCCCAGTGTGCCGCCGGCGCTGCCCAGCGTGTCTTTTCCGTCCAGGTAACCAGCGGGTTGCGCTTCGGTGACGGTATAAGTGCCGGGACGCAGGTTCCCGAAGAGATAATTGCCGCTCCCATCAGTCGTCACCGTGGTGTTGACACTCGCGCCCAGGTCGTTGGTGCCGGTCAGGGTCACGGAGACGTTGCTCAGCGGAGTCTCGCCCGCATCGACCACGCCGTTGTTGTTGGCATCGTTGTAAACCTTGCCGCCAAGAGAAGTCGCTCCAAGTTCGCCAAAGGTGTACCCGGTAGCGGCGGTGTTCTCGGTCAAGGTGATGGCGCTGACCACGTCGTTGCCCAGGCTGCCGCCGGCGCTCCCAACGGCATCCTTGCCATCGAGGTAAGCGGCGGGCTGGCTTTCGGTCACGGTGTACGTGCCGGGGCGCAGGGCGGCAAAGAGGTAGTTGCCGCTCCCGTCGGTCGTGGTCGCGAGGTTGATGGCGGCGCCCAGATCGTTGGTGCCGGTCAGGGTCACGCTCACGCCTGAGAGCCCCGGTTCAGCGCCGTTCTTCACACCGTCGTTGTTGTCATCGCGGAACACCGTGCCGCTCAGGGTCGCCGGGCGCAGTTCGCCAAAGTCGTACCCGCTGCCGCTCGTGTTGCTCGGCAGGGTGATCGCGGAGATCACGTCGCTGGGCGGGTTGTTCACGGTGGTCCCACCGCTCACGCCAACGTGGTTTTGCCCATCCAGATACCCAGCCGGCTGGGTCTCGGTGATGGTGTAGGTGCCGGGGCGCAGGGTGGCAAAGAGGTAGGTGCCGCTCCCGCTGGTCGTGGTGGCAAGGTTCACCGCGGCGCCCAAGTCATCCGTTCCCGTCAGCGTCAGGCTCGCGCCGCTGATGCCGGTCTCGCCCGCGCCGGCTTGCACGCCGTCGTTGTTTACATCGATGAAGACGCTGCCGGAGAAGCTCGAAGGCGGCAGTTCGCCGAAGTTGTTCCCCGCACCGGTCTGCCCGGAGGCGACCACGATGTTGGAGATGGTGTTGCTCACCACGGCGTTGTTCACCGTGCCGGGGGTGGTCACGCCGCCGCCCGCGCTTTCCTTGCCGTCCAGCAAGCCGGCCGGCTGGGTCTCGGTCAGGGTGTAGGTGCCGGGGCGCAGGTTGGCGAACGCGTAGCCGCCCGCGCCATTGGTGGCCACGGTGGTGTTGACGGCGTTGCCCAGGTCGTCCGTGCCGGTCACCGTCACGCTCACGCCACTGATCCCGGTCTCGCCCGCACCTGCCTGGAGGCCGTCGTTGTTGAGATCGCGATAGACGGTGCCGCTCAGGGTCGTCGGCGAGAGTTCGCCGAAGTTGTACCCGGTCGCGGGGGTGTTGGTTCCCAGGGTGATGGCGCTGATCACGTCGCTGGGCGGGTTGTTCACCGTGGTCCCGCCGGCGGTGCCCGCGGTGTTCTGCCCATCCAGGTACCCGGCCGGTTGCGCCTCGGTAATTACGTAGGTGCCGGGCCGCAGGTTGCTGAAGAGATACGTGCCGCCCGCGCCGGTGGTGGCTGGCACGTTGACCGCATTGCCCCGGTCGTCGGTGCCCGTCAGGGTCAGGTTCGCGCCGCTGATCCCGGTCTCGCCCGCGCCGGACTGCACGCCGTCGTTGTTCGCATCAATGAAGACGGTTCCCGCAAAGCTCGAAGGCAGCAGTTCGCCGAAGTTGTTCCCCGTGCCGCTGGTGCCCGCGCTCAAGGTGATCGCGGAGATGGTGTTGGAGTTTACCGCGTTGTTGATCGTGCCGCTTGCTTGCGTGCCGACGGTCTCCCTGCCATCGAGGAAGGCGGCCGGTTGCGCTTCGGTCAGCGTGTACGTGCCGGGCCGCAGGTTGGCAAAGGCGTAGCCACCGGTGCCGCTGCTGGTGACGGTGGTGTTCACGGCGTTGCCCAAGTCATCGGTGCCGGTCAGGGTCACGTTCACGCCGCTGATCCCGGTCTCCCCCGCGCCCGATTGCACGCCATCGTTGTTCAAGTCGCTGTACACCGTGCCACTCAACCCAGCTGGCAGAAGCTCGCCGAAGTTGTAGCCGGTGGCG
>CAWBXA010000010.1:0-196632 GCA_963792695.1 uncultured Verrucomicrobiae bacterium
TCCTCGCCGAACGTGGAAGGCGACCGGGTCTATCTGGTGACGAGCCGCTGCGAAGTGCTTTGCCTGGATCTTAACGGCCAGGCCAACGGCAACGAAGGCCCATTCAAAGATGAGGCGCAGTATGTGGTCGGGCCGGGCAAGCCGCCGGTGAAGGTCGGGCCGAAGCGACGCCGACATCATCTGGCGCTACGACATGATGGATGAACTCGGCGTCTTCCCGCACAACGCCTCCAACTGCTCGGTCATCATCGTCGGCGACAAACTCTTTACGTCTGCACCTCCAATGGGCAGGACTGGACGCATGTCAACATCCCCTCGCCGCAATCGCCCAGCTTCATCGCGCTCGACAAGAAGACCGGCGCATTGCTGGGCGAGGACGACGCCGCAGATCGGCCACGAATATCAACCACGGTCAATGGACCTCGCCCTCGCGTGGGCAACGGTGAACGGCAAGCAGCAGGTTTATTTCGGCGGCGGCGACGGCTTTCTGCTACGCGTTCAGACCCGAAGCCGGTGAAGGAGGGCGACTCCACTTACATCAAAAAGGTCTGGTGGTTCGATGCGGTCCCCGAGGAGTACAAGAAGGATAAGACCGGCAAGCTGATCAAGTATCCCGCCGCGGAAGGCCCGAGCGAAATCAACGCCACGCCGGTGTTTTACAAGAACCGCGTCTATGTGGCCATCGGCCAGGATCCGGAGCACGGCGAAGGCGTGGGCCATCTGGTCTGCGTCGATGCCACCAAGACCGGCGATATCACCAAGACCGGCATGATTTGGGACTTACAAAGACATTCACCGTTGCATTTCCACTGTTTCCATCGACCCGGCGACCGGGCTGCTTTTCATCGCTGACTTCTCCGGCTTCGTGCATTGCCTGGATGCGGAGACTGGCAAGGTCTATTGGACGCATGACATGAAGTCGCACATGTGGGGATCGACGCTGGTGGCGGACGGCAAGGTTTATGTGGGCGATGAGGACGGCGACTTCGTGGTCTTCGCCGCGAGCAAGGAAAAGAAGATCATTGAGTCGAGATCAACATGGGCGCTTCTGTCCTTTCCACGCCTGTCGTGGCCAACGGCACTCTTTTCATCGCTACCCAGACTCATTTGTTTGCCCTTGCTGAGGGCGCGATGTCCACCGCGCCTGCCGCGCCCACAACATCGCCGGCTAGTCAAAGTCTCAAGAAGTAGGAGAATCACTCCGTGAGCGTCAAACCCTCAGAGCTGGGCTCACGCCCTGGGTGATAAAGACCGCGTGAACCAGCCCTGAAAGGGCGCGACTTTTCAGTATCCTTAAGCTGGGCAAGCCGAGCTTCCTTGGTTAACTGGCACTTCTTCCCTCCGTATCTCTCCCATGCCTTCCACCCCTCTCTCTGACCGTTTCGCCAATGGCTCGTTGTGGCTATTGCCAGCATCGGCTTCCTCTTCGATACCTACCAATTGCTCATGACGCCGCTGGCTGGGCCGCAGGCGATCTCCGAACTGCTGAAGGTGCCGCTCAGCAATCCGGCGATTACCGAATGGATGGGCAGGCTGCTCTGGATGACCGCGCTGTGCGGCGGGGTTTTCGGCTTGCTCGGCGGCTGGCTCATCGACCGGCTCGGGCGCAAGTTCGTCATGGCGCTGGGCATTTTCATCTATTCGCTTTCTCCCGTGGCCGGCGCCTTTGCGCACACGTTGAATGCTTTCGTCTTCTGGCGCTGTGTGACGTTCGTCGGCGTGTGCATTGAGTTTGTGGCGGCGATCACGTGGATCGCGGAAATCTTTGCCGACAAGGCGCAGAAGGAAAGATGGCTTGGCATTACCCAGGCGTTTGCCTCGCTCGGCGGCGTGGGTGTGACGGCGATGAATCTATGGATCATCGCGCACGCCAAAGACTTGGGACATTTCGGCCTGCCGGTGGTAGCTGGTGCCACTGACCCGTCGTCGTGGCGCTATCTGATGCTGAGTGGCGTGCTTCCCGCCATCCCGATTGCCCTCATGCTGCCGTTCGTGCCGGAGTCGCAGCCTCTGGCGCGAGAAGAAGCTCGCGGGGACGTTGAAGCGCCCGAGTTTCGCCGCGCTGTTCTCGCCGGAGTTGCGCCGCGCTCACGCTGGTCACCGCCGGCCTTTCCGCCTGCGCATATGGTGTGGCCTTCGGCGCGCTGCAACTCACCCCAGGCCGTATTGCGCCGGGCTTGCCGAATCTGGCCGAGCAGCGCAAGGCGATGAAACCGCTGCAGGAAGAGGCCAAAGCGCTGAACGACAAACTCGATGCGACGCAGATCGGCACCCCGGAACGCGCCGCAGCGATGGCGCCCCTCAAGGTCAACGGGGGAAAATTGAAGCCGCTCCAGGACACGGTGAAGAAGGTCGGCAGCGAAGCGCAATTTTATCAGGAAATGGGGGGGCTGGCCGGCCGAATTGCGCTGGCTGTGCTGATCATCATCGGCATCGGGCGCCGCCTCCTTCTGCGCTTGCTCCAGGTGCCGGGTCTCATCATTCTGCCACTGACCTACCTCCTGCTCTACAAACAAGACGCCGCCGTCTTCTCATGGGGCATGGCTGCAGCCGGTTTTGTCACGACCTCCCAGTTCAGCTTCCTCGGCGAGTACCTTCCCAAGGTCTTCCCCTTGCACTTGCGCGGCACGGGCGGCAGTTTCGCCACCAATGTGGGCGGACGAATGATCGGAACGGGCGCGGCCTTCCTGACGTCGAATGTCATCGCGCCCATGTTCAAGGGCAGCCCCTTTGACCAGATGGCGCAGGCGGCTGGTTGGGTGGGACTCGGCATCGTTATTCTCAGCATCATCTTCGGCTGCTTCCTGCCGGAACCAACCGGCGAAACCCTCGATTAAGTCATGACCTCAATCACACCTGATGAAGCCCGCGCCACCCTTGATGCGCACGTCCGCGAGATGGTTGCCTGGCATTTCTCGCCCGAGACAGGCTGTCCGTTCTGGCTGGATTGGGTGAAGAAGAACTTCGATCCGCGCGCCGAGGTGAAAACCTTCGACGACGTACTGAAGTTCCCGCACTTTCAGGATGAATGACTGCGCGACTTGCAGCCCGAGGTTTGGGTGCCCGCTGCTTACAAGGGCCGCCCGTTCAACATTTTCGAGACCGGCGGCACCACGGGTATGCCCAAGCAGCGCATCGGTTGGGAGGATTACAAGATCGATTACTCCGAATTTTCGGATAAATTAGCCGACGAACATTTTCCGCGTGGCGGGGCGTGGCTGATGATGGGGCCGACCGGGCCGCGACGCCTGCGTCTCGCAATCGAGCATCTGGCGAATGTGCGCGGCTCGAGCTGTTACTTCATCGATCTCGACCCGCGTTGGGTAAAGAAGCTGATCTCCAAGAAGCTCTTCGAGCCCGCCAAGCACTACATGGATCATGTGGTCGATCAGGCAGTCACCATTCTGAAGCATCGCAAAGTGAGCGGCCTCTTCACCACGCCCAAGCTGCTCGAAGCGCTGGCGGAGAAGATCGATCTGCACGCCGCTGGCATTCGCGGCGTTTTTTGTGGCGGCACGACCATGCTTCCGCAGTATGTGCGCTTTCTGGTCGAGGAAATCCTCGAGGACCGCATCGGCTTCTATCCCACCTATGGCAACACCCTCATGGGTCTGGCGGCGAGCGTCCCTTTGCGCCCGGAGGATCAGTTTTCGATCACCTACTATGCGCCACAGCCCCGGGCCGTGCTGCGCGTCGTTGAGCCAAGCGACACTGGAAGGACCGTCGAGTACGATGCGTGGGGGCGCGTGGAACTGACGACGATGACACGCGAGTTTTTCATGCCGCGCTTTCTCGAGCGGGACGAGGCATTGCGCCGCCGCCCGAGAGCACCGTATGCGTGGGACGGCGTGGCCGAAGTGCGCCCCTTCGGCGCCATGGAAAACAAAATCGTCGAAGGCGTTTACTAAGCGCGCTGCGTCGGGGCCTCTGTGCGAGAAAGGGCGCACGCGCCGGTTGCCGGGGTCCGGGTGGTCTGGTAAACCCTACCGGCTTTTGCCTTTTGACCGGCTGTGCCGGATTCGCCTTCATGCCCAAAGACCTTTCCATCCGCAAAATCCTCCTCATCGGTTCCGGCCCGATTGTCATCGGCCAAGGGTGCGAATTCGATTACTCCGGCGTGCAGGCGTGCAAGGCGCTGAAGGAGGAAGGCTACGTGGTCGTGCTCGTGAATTCCAACCCGGCCACAATCATGACGGACCCGGAGTTCGCGGATCGCACCTACATCGAGCCGATCACTCCCGAGGTGGTCGAGTTGATCATCGCCGCCGAGCGGCCCGACGCGCTGCTGCCGACGCTGGGCGGACAGACGGCGCTGAATTGCGCGATGAAGCTCCATGAGATGGGGGTGCTCGAGAAGTACAGCGTACGGATGATTGGCGCGAAACCGGAGGCGATTCACAAAGGCGAGGACCGCGCCGCGTTCAAGGAGGCGATGCTGAAAATCGGCCTCGATATGCCGCAATCGGGCGTGGCGCATACGCTGCCGGAAGCGCGCGACATCGCGGCAGACATTGGGCGCCTGCCGCTCATCATTCGCCCTGCGTTCACGCTCGGCGGGACCGGCGGCGGCATTGCGTACAATCGTGAAGAGTTCGAGACCATCGTGGCGCACGGGCTCGATATGTCGCCCGTCAGCGAGGTGCTGATCGAGGAGTCGCTGCTCGGGTGGAAGGAGTTCGAGATGGAGGTGATGCGCGACCGCGCCGACAACTGCGTCATCGTCTGCTCGATTGAAAACGTCGATCCGATGGGCGTGCATACCGGCGACTCAATTACCGTCGCCCCCGCGCAGACGCTCACCGACAAGGAGTTTCAGGTCATGCGCGACGCGAGCTTCGCCATCATTCGCGAAATCGGCGTGGAGACCGGCGGGTCGAATATCCAGTTCGCCGTCAACCCTGCCAATGGGCGGATGATCGTCATCGAGATGAACCCGCGCGTCTCGCGCTCGTCGGCGCTCGCCAGCAAGGCGACCGGGTTTCCCATCGCGAAAATCGCGGCGAAACTGGCGGTGGGGTACACGCTCGATGAAGTCCGCAACGACATCACGCGCGAAACACCCGCAAGCTTCGAGCCGACCATCGATTACGTGGTGGTCAAAGTTCCGCGCTTCACCTTCGAGAAATTCCCGCAGGCCGACGCCACTCTCACCACCCAGATGAAGAGTGTCGGCGAGGCGATGGCAATCGGGCGCACTTTCAAAGAAGCGCTGCAAAAGGCGTTGCGCAGCCTGGAGATCAAGCGCTTCGGTTTGATCGGTGACGGCGGGGAAAAGCAGGTGGACGAAGACACGCTGCGCCGCAAGCTGACGGTCCCAAACGCGGAGCGGATTTTCTTTGTCGCGCAGGCGATCCAGCGCGGAATGACCGTGGAGGAGGTCTTTGAATTGACGAAGATCGACCGGTGGTTTTTGGAGAATATTCGGCAAGTGGCAGTGGCGAATACGTCCTGGAGGTCAGACTTCCAGCCTGACTCGGCAGGCAGGCTTCCAGCCTGCCGCTCCTCGCCGCCCAGCAGTCCTCCCCCCAACTCCGCAGCTCGAAGCTTCCGAGCCTTCGATCCTCTAGCCGAAGTCTCCCTGCAAAAGCGCCACCCTCCTCACCGCGAGCAGACCGGCTGCGCGTATTTCGTTACGTTTCGCCTCGCTGATTCGGTCGCGCAAGAGACGCTGGGCCAATGGGCCGAAGAGCGAACCGCGTGGCTCCAATCGCACCCGGAACCGTGGGATTGGACGACGACTCGAGAATATATGCGAGTTTGCGAGGAGAGCCGCGAAAGCTGGCTTGATCGAGGGCATGGCTCCTGTTTGCTGCGCGAGCCGTGTGCCGCAGGCATCGTGGAAGGCGCCCTGCGCTTCTTTGATGGCGAACGGTACGTCCTCGATCACTTCGTGGTGATGCCGAACCACGTTCACCTCATCGTCAAACCACTGGCCGGATATGGCTTGAGCGCCATTCTTCACTCGTGGAGATCGTTCATGGCGAATTCGCTCAACCGTGAGTTGCGGCGCAAGGGAACGGTTTGGATGGCGGAGAGCTTTGATACGCTCCTGCGCGATTGGGATCACTTGGAGAACTGCCGAGAGTATATTGCTGCTAATCCGCGGAAGGCGAAACTGGATGCGGACGGTTTTTTGAGGGGCGAGGGGATTGGGCTGGTGGCGGGAGATGGGGAAGATGGGGGCCGGGCTTTGGGGCAGGTTGGGGAACAGGCTGGAAGCCTGTTCGCCGAGTCAGGCTGGAAGCCTGACCTCCGGATGCTGCTGCGCGCGAAGAAGCTCGGTTTTTCGGACCGCCAACTCGCGGTTGCGCTCGGAACTTCGGACGCTGAGATTCGCGCGAAGCGCAACGCACTCGGGGTGATCCCCACCTATCGCCTGGTGGATACTTGCGCGGCGGAGTTTGAGGCTTACACGCCTTACTACTACTCCACCTATGGGGATGAGAATGAACGGCGCGAGTCGGGGAAACGGAAGGTGATCATTCTAGGGGGTGGACCGAACCGGATCGGACAGGGCATCGAATTTGATTACTGTTGCGTGCATGCAGCCTTTGCGCTGCGCGAGATGGGGTTTGAAACGATCATGGTGAACTCCAACCCGGAGACCGTCTCCACCGACTACGACACTTCGGACAAGCTCTACTTCGAGCCGCTGACCCTTGAGGACGTGCTGAATATTTGCGAGCAGGAGAGCGAAAATCTCTTTGGAGTGATCGTCCAATTTGGCGGGCAGACACCGCTCAATCTCGCGCGCGGCCTGGAGGCGGCGGGCGTGCCGATCATCGGGACCTCACCCAGGTCGATCGCAATGGCGGAGGATCGCCAGCAGTTCTCGGCGATGCTCGACAAGCTCGGAATTTTGCAAACGCCAGGCGGCACAGCGACGACGGAAGCGGCGGCCGTGGAGGTCGCGGAGCGGATTGGCTACCCGGTGCTGGTGCGGCCGTCGTTTGTGCTCGGCGGACGCGGGATGCAGCTCGTGCACAGCGAGCCGGAATTGCGCCGTTACGTACGCGACGCGATTGAAGGAAGCGCCGCCGCCGGTTCCACCCAATCGGAGCATCCCATCCTCATCGACCGATTTTTGGAAGATGCCACGGAGGTCGATGTGGATTGCCTGTCAGACGGCGAGACGGTCGTCATCGGCGCCATCATGGAGCACATCGAGGAGGCTGGCATTCACTCCGGCGACAGCGCGTGCGTGATCCCTCCATTCTCGCTTAGCGAAGTGGTGAAGGCGGAGATTTCCGCGGCAACGAAAAAGATGGCGCGCGAGTTGGGCGTCATCGGTCTGATGAACGTGCAATTCGCCGTCAAGGATGAGCAGGTCTATGTGCTGGAAGTGAACCCGCGCGCCTCGCGCACCGCGCCCTTTGTTTCCAAGGCCATTGGCGTGCCGCTGCCCAAGCTCGCGGCGAAAATCATGGCTGGCCTGAAGCTGACCGAACTCGGCTTCACGAAAGAAATCGTGCCGCCACATTTTTCCGTGAAAGAAGCGGTCTTCCCGTTCACGAAATTCCCCGGTGTCGATATCGTCCTCGGTCCAGAGATGAAAAGCACCGGTGAAGTGATGGGGCTCGACGCGGATTTCGGCATAGCCTACGCCAAAGCGCAGATGGCTGCGCAGCCGCCGCTGCCCAAAAGCGGCAACGTCTTCCTCTCTGTGCCAGACCGCGCCAAGCCACGCGCCGTGGAGATCGCGCGCGGCTTGTCCGAACTGGGCTTCACTCTTTACGCGACGGGCGGCACTGCGGCCGCGCTACGAGCCGCGCAGGTGCCGGTGAAGACACTGTTCAAGCTCAATGAAGGCCGTCCCAATGCGCTCGACATGCTCAAAAATGGCGAACTCGCCCTCATCATCAATACCCCGCATGGCAAGGCCGCGCGCGAAGACGAGGTGCGCATTCGTTCGACCGCCAGCTCATCACGCGTCCCCGTAATGACCACCCTGCGTGCCGCCGCCGCCAGCCTGCAGGGCATCCGCGCTCTGCGCGAGCACGGCCTGCGTGTCCGCCCGCTCCAGGATTATCACGCTGTCCCGCCTTCAGCCTGAGTGACGGCCCCTTGCCTGGAGCCAGCAGCGGCGAGGTTCCGGCAAAGAAAACGCGCAACGGCGGGTCAATGGAATATCCAGTTGATCACGCATGCCGCGGTGCTCAGGCTGCATTCCTGCAAAACCCCCACCCTCAATGAGTCTCTTCCCTAATCGCACTTCCCGCCGTTCTTTCATCAGAGGCATGGCCGTCACGACCGCTGGCGGCATTGTTCTGCCCAACATCCTCCTGGCCCAGAACGACACGCCAGCCGGCAAAAAGATCGGCATGGCCTGTATTGGCGTCGGCGGCAAAGGCGCTTCGGATTTGGAAGGCGCGGCGCGGGGCAATGAGGTTGTCGCCTTGTGCGACGTGGATGAAAAGAATCTCACCAAGGCGGCGGCGAAGTACCCGAACGCGCGCCAGTACCGCGACTTTCGCAAGATGCTCGACGAAGTGAAAGAGATCGAGGCCTGCACCATCACCACGCCGGATCACGCGCACTTCCCTGCGGCGATGCACGCGATCGCGCTGGGCAAGCACGTTTGCATCCAAAAGCCGCTCGCCAACAATCTCTGGGAGCTGCGCGAGATGCGGAAGGCGGCCGATAAGAAAGGGGTCATTACCCAGATGGGCAACCAAGGCCACACCTTCGATGATAATCGGAACGTTAAGGAATGGATCGCCGCGGGCGCGATTGGCAAGGTAAAGGAGGTCCACGTCTGGACGAATCGACCGATCTGGCCGCAGGGCAAATCGGTCAGCTTCAAGCCGGGCGAAGTGCCGCCCTCGCTCGACTGGACTCAATGGCTGGCGGCCACGCCTGATCATGATTACTCGCCCGACATTCACCCGTTCAAATGGCGCGGCTTTCTCGAGTGGGGCGCCGGCGCGTTTGGCGATATGGGCTGCCACTTGATCGATCCGGTCTCTTTTGCGCTCGATCTCGGCGTGCCGCGGTACGTTACCTCCACGCAGGTCGATGACCTCACCGACATCGCCTGGCCGACGGGAGCCGTCGTGAAAATGGAGTTCCCGAATGTGGCGGGTCATGGCGACATTCCCCTCACCTGGTACGAAGGGAAGAAGCCCGACGGCAGCCAGTACCTGCCAGAGCTGCCAGCCTGGATCAATCAGGAGGAGGCCTTCAAGGATGACAAAGGCAAGCCAGGCAAGATGCCGATTGGCGGCTGGATCATCCTCGGCAGCGAAGGAGTCATTTTCAACAAGGCTGACCAGGCGAAGAATCCGCAGATTTGGCCAATGGAGCGGCGCGAGGCCTTCCTCGCCAACCCGCCCGCGAAGACCTTGCCGCGCAGCCCGAAAGCTGGCAACCCGCAGGAGGAATGGTCGGCGGCCATCAAGGCAGGGAACGCATTCCCTTTCATGTCAAAATTCTCCTACTCGGTGCCGCTCACGGAGCTCACCCTGGTCGGCGGACTCTCGATGCACTTCGCGGGGCAACGCCTCGAGTGGGACAGCCAAAAGCTCCAAGTCGTCGGCGTGCCCGATGCGCAGAAATATATCAAGCGGCCGCACTATCGCGCTGGCTGGGAGTACTCCGCGGCGAAAATCTAGGCCGCGTTGCCCCGGTGTGGCTGAGGGGGCTCCACCGGCCCGTCTCTGGTCGGCCTCCGGGCCGCCATGGGCCGTCCGATTGGCGAGAGGTGAAGTCATCGGTTGCTGTGTAGGGGCGCTTACTCAGCAACTCGCCACGGGGAACTGTCGCTCCAGGTCTTCAAAGCACTGCTCGCCCACGCGGCAGACTTGTCCGTGTGGCAGGCGTTGCACGCATTTGGAATCTTCAATGATTCCGTCCGCGTGGGGCTGACAAATCGGAAAGTGTGACTCCTCACATTCACGTCCGCAATCGTTTGGGCAACTTTTGGCATGTGACAAGCGATGCACTCGCTACCGGCGCTTCCGGTCTCGTGGTGTGTGTGCTCCTCAATTTTGGATGCTCGGGGGCCGCTCGGTGAATTCGGCCCGTGGCAGTCGAGACACAACGCCGTCGCCGGTTTTCGCAGGAGGGCAGGATTGTCGCTGCCGTGTGCATCGTGGCAGGTAAAGCAACTGACCCCGTGGGCATACATTTGACTCGTCACGTAGTCGTTGCCTTGCATCCGATTCTTGTGGGCTGTTCCGTCGCCAAAGTGCGTGAAAGAAGTCGCTCCGAGCTTGTGCTCTTCAAATTTCCAGTAGTCTTTTAATTGCAATGCCGGTTCGTATCCCACGGGCCAGTCGTAGTATTTTCCCTCAATCGGGTTGGTCACCGGTCGTCCCTGCGAGTGGCATTGTATGCAGGTATCGTTGGCCGCCACGTAGTCCATGCGAGCCGGATTCAAGATGGTCGCACTCACCGCCTGCCTGATGTGCTCGCTGCCGGGTCCGTGGCACTTTTCACAACCGACATTCCATTCCGAGACGGTCTTGGTGTTGATATCGTAATTGACCGAGTGGCAGCCATCGCAGAGTGCCCCGGTAGGTCGCTGAAAATTGTCAGGAGGGTAGAACTGCACCCACCAGTCATCTTTGGCGACGTAAGGTCGCCACTTCTTGTTCGTTACATCCCACTGCGCTGGATAAGGGAAGTAGTCGTCCCCGACCTTCTTAAAATAACGCTGCTTCCATTTGCTCCCATAAACAAATGCGATGTCGGTTGCGGTGAACTGAACCATCGGGTCGGCATGTGCGAGATCAGGAATGATGGCATCGGGATGCTGCCGAGGGTCGCGCACAACATTCGCCATTAACGTTTTCTTCCATCGCCCATAGATGTCCGCGTGACATTTTTGGCAAGAAGCGGAGCCGACGTATCGGACACTTCTGTTCGTTTGGTGTGTGGCCACGGTCGTTTGTTCGTTAGCGGGGGCCGTCTTCGGCAGATTCCGGAGATAAACCACCAGTTGCCATGTCTGTTGATCGGTGAGTTGCCAACCCGGCATCGCCGTATTACGAACGCCATGGCGGACGAAGTAGAAGAGTTCGCCGTCCGTTTTCTTGACGATCGCCTGCCCTTGCAAGTCCATCGGAGGTGGATAGAGTCCGACACTGAGGTGGGTCTTCCCGCGCCCGTCATAACCGTGGCAACTTTCGCAGTTGGTTCGGTATAATTCCCGTCCGGCAAAGACATCTGCGTCTTTGCCGGCGAGCGGGTTTTTCGCCGACTTAGCACCGCTGGGAACGCTGAAATCCACCAAGCGCTGGGCCACGAAAGCTTCGAGTGCGGAGGGCTTTTGACGAGCGGTTAATCCGCCCGAAACGACGTATCGGTATAGGCCAGCAATTCCTAACAGAAGAACCACTCCGACAGCCCGCATGATCCACCTATATCGCTGTGGTGACACAGCCGACGATCTTGGGATCTGGGAAGGATCGTTCATATTCACATGGAGCGGCGTATGTTCAGCGGCTCTTGTAAACGCGAATTTCTGATGGCTGGATTCCGCGATGAGGCACGGCCAAGCAGAACAACTTCAGTTCCGGGATGAAAAGCGACGTGCGAGCGCCGGCCGCGGTGGGGATCGGGCCGAGCTTCGTGTAGTGGTCGGCATCGTCCTGTCTGATGACCTCGACAACCCCAGCCCCGCAGGAAACGTAAATCAGCTTTTGGTCTCGGTCGTAAAAAAGATCGTCCGCGTCGCCCGAAATCGTGATAGCCGCGACCGCCCGGCCCGTCGAAGAGTCGTAGGCCAAAACTGTGGGCGGATTGCGACAGCCCACGAACACGCGCTGATTCGCGTCATCCAAGTCCATCGCAAAATTCGATCTGGCATCCGTCAGGGGCCACGTTTCCGCCACTGACCTCTTTTCGCGATTCGCGACGGCGATATGGTCGGACTTCGGGACGTTCACAAAAATTTGCCCTCCGCTGGCCGCCAGCCGGAACGACTCGGGGTGGGCCGACACTTCGATGTGACCGACTTTCGCACCCGTTTTTGCGTCAACGACTCCAAGGGCGCCGTTGCCGTAACCGACGTATATCTTTCCGGCCCGGCCATCGTAGCGCACGTTGTCAGCATCGTCTCCGATTTCCACAACGCTCAACGTCTTGAACGACTGGCCGTCCAGGACGCGGCAGGTTCCGTCCCGGCCATTCGCCACGAAAAGTTTGTCGAACTCCGGAGCGTACGCAATTCCTTGGGGCTCGGCAAAACCCGGAAGACTTCGCATCACCTTCCCTCCGTCCAAGTCAACAACCTCAACAGAATTGTTTCCGAGCGCGGCCAGGATCAGCCTGTGGCGTGCGACATCTGCGCCCATGTGGTCAATGCGCCCCTCGACGTTTTCCAACGGAATCGTCTTTTCGAGCACGAGGGGAGCGGAGATCTCCTGCGCTTGGGAATTCGTAACAGGCACGCGATAATGAGAATCCGGAGCAAATTCATGAGAGGTGGTTGGGGGGAGTGATTGTCTCGGTTGCCGATGCTACATGGCTCCGCACTATTCTCACGAGCGTGAGGAACTCTTGGCCGGTCCTGGGAGGTTTTCATTGCTTCGCTGAAGGCGAGCTCGCCGACAACTTCGACGCCATTTCCAGTGGTGCGCTGGTGCTCGGCAGCGTCAACGTGCTCCTTCATACGCTCGTTGGCGGCAGAGAGGAGATTCGTCCTGAGACTCATCCATTTCTCCTTGCCACCCGCATCCGTGCGGACATAGTAACGACCGTTTTGATGCCTGTAAAGGAACTGAACTGGCGTGGGATGACACGGTGTAAAGTGACCGTGCAAAAGCCAAGTGCGCCGATTACGTTCTCTCATAAGTGCCTCATTATGAATAGGAAGGGTGGCTGAGTCCGGTTTAAGGCACTCGACTCGAAATCGAGCGTTGGGTTAAACCAACCGTGGGTTCGAATCCCACCCCTTCCGCCAGCTTCCCGGCACTATCGACCCGGAGCCAGTTCGAAGAGCCAGCCTTTTAGGTATTCCGTTTCGGGAAGCGTGCTGATGATGGGGTGATCGCCGCTTTGCCGAACGCGGCCCATTGCCGCAGCGTTTTGCGCGCATCGACCGCGGCTTCGTTGATCACCGCGCGGAACTCGCCACGGCTTACGTGATGCGAGCAGCAGAAGGTCGCCAGCAGCCCGTCGGGTCGGAGCAACTTCAGCGCGCGCAGGTGGATCTCCTTGTAGCCACGCAAGGCGTCGTTCAGCGAACCCTTGGTCTTGGTGAAGGACGGGGGGTCGAGAATGATCAGATCCCAGCGCTGGTCCTCGCGATGCTCCATCGCCTTGAGGTAATCGAAGACGTTTGCTTCGACGATCTTGACCTCGAGCGCGTTGCGCTGCGCATTGGCTTGCATGGCCGCAACGGCGTCCCCGCTGATCTCCACGGCGGTTACTTCGCGGCGCTCCGGCCTGGCGCAGGCGAGGGCAAAGGCGCCTTGATTGGCAAAGCAATCGAGCACCCGCTTCCCTTGCGCCGCCGCTGCAACGAGGCGGAGATTGTCGCGCTGATCCAGGTAAAAACCGGTCTTCTGCCCGCGCAGCAGATCGACTGCGAAGCGCAGCCCGCCTGTCTCGATGCTCACCGGGCCAGGGTCGCTGCCGAGCAGCAAGCCCGTTTGCAATTCCAGCCCTTCCGCCTTCCGAATCGGGGCGTCGTTGCGCTCGATGATCGTGGCCGGGATGCAGCAGGTCTGCGAGCGACTCGAGCGATCTCGCCTTTGCGCTGATCCATGGCGAGCGTCAGCGTCTGCAGCACAAGGTGATCGCCATAGCGATCCACGATCAGTCCCGGGAGCCCGTCGCTCTCGCTCCAGACCAGGCGGCCAAGCTGTGGATCGAACCCGCGCGCGCTGCCGATAGTCGATCGCCAGCTTGAGCCGGCGCGTGGAAGAAATCGGCGTCCAGATCCTGCCGCTGGCGGGAGAAAGCGGCGCGCGACAATCTGCGATTTCCCGTTGAACATGGCGCTGCCGAGCAGCCGGTCGTTGTCCGTCCTTCAGCGAGACGATGTCGCCATCGTGCGGATTGCCAAACGCCTTGAGCACCTCGCTGGCGTAAACCCAATCGTGGCCGTGAAAGATACGGGAGCGGGGTTTGACGACGAGTCCGGCCATGGAGAGCCGCCGACCTTAATGCGCCCCTCGCCGCATGCAACCGCCGAGCGCCGGGCCAGTTCCACGAGCCCAAGCGGAGGCTGGACGCCTGTCCCCAACTTTGCTTCGCTCCTCGGGTCTCCGCACGCGTTATGGGCTTCACCCTTCCCGCCTTGCGCCCGCGCCAGCCTCTGGTCGGCATCGCGGTGGCGGCGCTTTGGGAGTGGCCGGCGCTGATGCGTGGGAGGTGAGCCCGCGCGTGGCACTGGCCATCACTTTGCTGCTGGCGGCGCCGCTCTTCACACACTGGCGGAACACCGGAACGTGCTGGGCTTTCGCTGGCGCATGCTTCTTCACGCTCCACACAGCCCGGCACTACGGCAGCGAAGCACGCGAACTGGCAGATGGGTTTGCGAATGGCCGGACGGTGGTGACAGCGCATGGCCTCGTCTGGAGCGAACCCGAAAAGCCGAAGACATGGTCCCCACGCACCACCGGCCACTTCGTCCTGAAACTCGAAACGCTGGAGCGCAATGGCGTGCGAATGGAAGCCAGGGCGCTTATGAACGCGCATTGGGCTGGTCCGCTGCCGGCTTACGGAGACCGCGTGAGCCTCCGCGCTTCCGCCAGCAATCTGCCGCCGCCGACCAATCCTGGCCAATTCGACTTCGCCACCTATGAACAGCGGCAGGGCATCTATTCGGAACTGCGCGCGGGTGCGGCGTCGGATTGCCGCGTGGAAAGTTCCGGCCACGGTGATCCCTTGCAGACGCCGCTCGAGCCGCATCTCGGCTGGCATCCGGCATTCGCTGGAGGTCGATTTGGAGGACTCGCCGGAAATCTCGGCGCTGATCGAAAGCATGGTGCTCGGCGTGCATGGAGACTCGCTCGACCAGATCAAGGCGCCCTTTCAACTCACGGGGACGATGCACCTCTTTGCCGTCAGCGGCCTCAATGTCGCCATTCTGGCGGTGATCGGCTTCCACCTGCTCAAGCCTTTGGGCGTGAGCCGGCGTCTCGCTTTCTTTCTGCTGGCGCCCACGCTGGCGCTGTATGCGCTCGTGACCGGATTCGGCGCGAGCAGTGTGCGAGCCTGCATCATGGGCGCGCTGCTGCTCGGCAGTGCTGTCGTGGATCGGCCAGCGCTCGCCTGGAACAGCCTTGGGGCGGCCGTGCTTTTGATTCTGGCATGGGATACGGAGCAACTCTTCTCGCCTGGCTTTCAGTTCTCCTTCGCGCTGGTGGTGGTCTCTGCTCGGCTTCGCTTCGCGGTTACAGGCAAGAATCGAGCCGCTCGGGATGCCCGACCCGTTCCTGCCAAGATTGCTCTGGGGCTGGCGCGAGAAAACACGCGCCTACCTCTGGCGTTACGCCGCCGGGAATTGCTGCGTCAGCCTGACGGCCTGGTTTGGTTCGCTGTTTTTCACGGCCAGGTACTTCCACCTCTTCGCGCCTTCGACGGTCGTGGCCAACCTCGTCGCCGTTCCGCTTTCCTTTATCATCACAGGTCTGGCGATTGCGTCGATTCTCACCGGCTGGTGCTGCGCTCCGCTGGCGGCTCTTTTCAATAACGCCAACTGGAGCTGCACCCACCTCCTGCTCTTGGTTGTCGGCTTCTTCGCGCAAGTGCCGGGCGGACACACCTATGTCGCCATGCCTGATTTCGCCACGCGACCCGCCTGCGAAATCACCGTGCTCGATGTGGGCACCGGTGGCGCCGCCTTCATTCGCACGCGGAAGGCAGATTGGCTGATCGATTGCGGCCACGGATACGAATACGAGCGCGTCGTGCTGCCCTTCCTGCGCTCCCGCGGTGTCAGCCGGTTGGATGGATTGCTGCTCACTCATGGCGATGTGCAGCACATCGGCGGCGCGTCCGCGGCATTGGGCGATTTGCATCCCGGCGTGCTCGTCGATTCTCCGCTAAAGGATCGCTCCACCTCGCGGCGCAAACTCTTCGCCGAACTCGCGGCTGCTGGCGTGCCAAAGTGCATTTGCCAGCGCGGGGACGTGCTGCACCTCGATGCCGAAACGGAGCTGCGCATGCTCTTCCCGCCCGCGGGTCTCGCTTGCTCCGTAGCTGATGACAAAGCATTCGTCTTGATGCTGGAGAACTCTGGTGTGCGCACCCTGCTGACCTCCGACAGCGGCTTCCCGACGGAGCAATGGCTGCTGGCGCATGAACCCGATTTGCGCGCCGATGTGCTCGTCAAAGGCTGGCATGCCAAAGACCTGTCCGGCACCAGCGACTTTCTCGCGGCGGTTAAGCCGAAGGCCATCATCGCCACTCGCCCCGAATACGGCGCGTCGCGGGAGACAATGGCGGAGTGGAAGGAAATGGTCGCTCAACGCGGTATAACCCTCTTCGCTCAGGATGAAGCTGGCGCTGCGACCATTGAGTTGCGCGATGGACAGTTCTCCGTGCGCGCCTTCGGCAACGGTCAAACCTTCCGCAGCCGCGCACGATGAATGGGCAGCCCACGGGCCAGGAACTGCCTTTCAAAATTCGTAGTTGGGTAATCCGGATCGTCGGGCCAGTCGATCCGCTCGAATCCCTCGGCCCGCGCGAGCACCTTTTCGATCCACTGGAAATAGGGGAGGTCATCGGTCTTGACGCGCAACTCACCGCCGGGCGCGAGCAGCGCATGCACGCCCGAGACAAAGGCGTCCTGCACCAGGCGCCGAGGCTGATGATGGCGTTTGGGCCAGGGATCAGGGAAGGCGACGTGTGCGACTTCCACGGAGCCGAGCGGCAACAGGTGCGTCACCGCGTAAGCGCTCTCGAGTTGCAGGACGCGCGCATTCGTGAGCTTGGCGCGCGCGATGAGGCGGCAGACTTTGCGCACCCGCTTCAGCATCCGCTCCGTCCCGAGGTAGTGGCGTTCGGGGTGCCGCTTGCTCATGGCCAGGAGGAAGGCTCCTTCACCGCACCCGAGATCCACTTCGAGCGGCGCGGGGGTCGCGAAGAGATCAGTCACCTGCGCCCGCCGAAACACTTCCGCGGGACGCCACTCCGCCGCCTGCGCCGCGCGCAAGAAAGCGGGGTGATCGGTGATCGGCTCGAGTTCCATGCAACCCATCCTGGCCGCGCGGTCCGCACCTGCGCAAGGCGCAGCCACTCCCTAAACGCGGGGCAGGAAGGTCGCCTTGGGATCGACGTACAGGTCCTCGAAATTTAGCTTCAGGCCGCTCGGCTCTTCGTCCGCCGGATACATCTGCTTCTTCGCGAGATCAAGGTCTTTGCGCATCTGGCTCTTGTTCACCGCGTAGTTGAGCGCCACCTCCTCGGTGATCTTTTCCACTTTGAACGCCTCGATCAGCGAGTGCTCGAAGGTGTGCCACCCCATCGGCACCGAGGCCGTCATGATCTCGTGCAAATCGCGCACTTCACTTTCGCCCAACAGCACCGCTTCCCGCGTCCGCAGATTGCTCCCCATGATCTCCGTTACCAACTGCCGTCCCCCACCCTTCTTGGGGACCAGCCGCTGGCTGACGATATAGCGCAGGACCTCCGCCAGGCGCTGGCGCATCTGCTCCTCCTCTTCCTGATTGAAGAAACCGAGAATGCGCTTGATGGAAGCAGCCGCCGAAATGGTGTGCAGCGTCGCCACGACCAGGTGCCCCGTTTCCGAGGCGGTCAGCGCAATCTCCATGGTCTCCCGGTCGCGCACTTCGCCGACCAAGATGACCTTGGGCGCCTGCCGCAAGGCCGCCCGCAGCCCTGTCGCAAAATCGGAGAAGTCCTTGCCCAATTCGCGCTGTGAAAAAGTGCAGCGGATATGCGGATGCAGATACTCGATTGGGTCCTCGAGCGTCACGACGTGGACATCCTCCGTCTTGTTGAGCTCGTGCAGCACCGCCGCGAGCGTGGTCGTCTTGCCATTTCCAGTGGCGCCAGTGACAAAGACGAGGCCGTTCTTCTCCTTGGCAACCTGCTTGAGGATGGGGGGCAGGCGGAGCTGCTCGATGGAAGGAATCGAGGTGTTCAGCTTGCGCATCACAATCCCGTGCGTGCCGTTTTGCCGAAAAATGTTCACACGAAAGCGCGCCACACCCGGCACCGCGTACGAGGTGTCGCACGAGCCTGAGTTCATGAAATCTGTGTAGAGCCGCTCATTGCCCGCGAGCAGGGTGACGGCGATTTGTTCGGTCTGCTCCGGCGTGAGAATACCGTTCATTGACTCCAGTTCGACCGGGCGCAGTTTGCCGTAGATTTCTACCTGAGGTGGCCGGCCCACGACGAAGAGCAAGTCCGAGATGCCTTCGGCCATCTGGACCATTGCGGAAATCAGCGTATCGACCTGTTGCTTGGCCATGAAATTGAGCGGGGAAGATCCTCCAGAAGCCCAAGTACCATTTTCCGTACCACGCATGCGGCGCGCGTGCGTCTGGAACACAAACCTCCGCCAACCCGACGCTCGCCATCGGATCTCCGTTCCGACAGAACCCTATTTCTTGACTTCCGGCGCGCCGGGCGGAGGGGCGGCGAAGAGGTCTTTAACCGGATCGCCATAGGGATCGCCAGTGGGAGGCTTCCCCTTGATGTTCGGCTTCTTGGGGATGAGCAGCGGCAGCAGGTCGGTCAAGTCCTTTTGCCCTTTGGCGGCGTCGAGCAGGAGCTGGCGGGCGGCTGGTCGCTGCTCAGTAAAGAGGGCGAAGATGCCCGCTTCCCAGCGGCGCTCAGCGGCGGCGGGCGCGGGCAAGCTCTCCGCGAGGAACGACTGTGCCATAGCCAGCACACTTTCTGGGGCGACGTCGCGCCAGCCTTTGTTGACGGTGGGAACATCAGGCGCGCCGAGTTCGAGGCCACGGTCGCTCGCCTTGGTCACCGGATTCGGAAAGCTCGTTCCGTCCTTCCCTTTAACCTCCTCATGATAACCTTTGGCGAGGTCCTTGACGAGCGTTTCCTTGAAGCGCTGAAGCCAATCGAGCTTTTTCACCAAGGCGCGCTGCTCCTTTTGCAAATCGGTCGTCAGCACCACGGAGGAGACGGCGCTCCTGGCCTCCTTGAACTTCCACTCTTTGGCGAGGCCGACTGCTTTGTCGCGCGCGCTGCCAAAGGCCGCCTTTTCCTTCTTCACCGTCTCCTCGGCTGCCTTCTGTTTCTCGACCGCCAGCGTCGTCGCCTCTTGAGCCGCCGCTTCCATTTTGATCGACAGAGGGGTCGCTTTGCGTCGCAGCTCGGCGCGGCCTTTGAGCAACGCTGCCGCCGCCTTTTGCAACTCTTGCGACGTCTTGGCGGACTTGAAAATGAGGGTTGCGCCGCGATAGGCTGAGAGGTCCGCAAGGTAGTCTTCGATGAGCGGACGATAATCCGTCATCCAAGCAAATTCCCCGGTGGGCGCAGCGCTTTGGTAGGCGCGGAGGGCGTTGTTAGCGTTTTCGAAATCGCTTAGTTCCCAATCTTTCAAGCCGATCAAGAGCGGGGCAATGGCGCCGAAGGAGGAGAGATTGAAGCTGCTGAGCGCACTGGCCGGCGTTGGCTTCGGATCGGCCATCATGCTCGATAACTTCTGGAAGAAAAGCTGGCGCGGCTCAGGGGTCGCACCACTGGTCAACGCACCCTTTTCGCTCAGGCCAGCGATCGCTCTCTGCGCGGCTGGCCAGTGGCCGGTCAGTTCCTCCGCGAGCGCTTGATGCACCAGGCTCCATTGGATCAGCGGCCCCGGCGTGGTCGGATCAGTGGCGAGGGCATGGAAGGCTTGCGCCGCATCGGCGGGGCGGTTTCCCAGAAGCGCTTTGCGCGCCGCATCGAACCGCGCCGAGTGTTTGTTGTCGGCCCCAACGCTCCGGCTGACGGCACTCCCGGTGAAAGTCTCCTTGGCGAAGAAAAGGAAATAAGCGCCCGCAGCCAAACCGAGCAGAAGCAGCAGCCCGAGCACGCCGAAAGTGAGCTGGCCCCAGCGTTTGCGATCCTCGGCCGTCTCGAGCACCACTCGCTGCTTCTGCGCTGGCTCGCTCCCTTTCTGAGCGAGCTCGGCGCGCGCGTACTCGAGGTGCTCGACCAATTCATCGTAAGAATCGTAGCGCGCGCTCGGCTCTTTCATGAGCATCCGATTGATCACGAAAGCCGTCGAGCCGGCCACCCATGGCGCAAATGCCTGCAAACTCACCGCCTGGCTTTTCAGGTGCTTCAAAGCGACGAGCCCCGCATCCGCCGCTTCAAAGGGCGGGCGCCCGGCGATGGCGTGGAAAATCGTGGCGCCGAGGGAATAGATGTCGCTGCGAAAATCCTCCGGCTTTCGATCCAGGCGTTCCGGCGAGACATAGTACGGCGTGCCCCAGATTTCATCAGAGCCCTTGGACGCCTCCTCCAGCATGGCCAGGCCGAAGTCCGAAATTTTGGCGGAATGCGCGTCGGCAAAGAGGATGTTGCCCGGCTTCACATCACGATGGATAAGGCCGATTTGGCTGGCCGCGCGCAGGCCCTGCGCAATCTGGCTGGCGATCTCAAGCGCCTGCGACTCCGCGATACGCCCCTGCACCTCCATCAAATCATCGAGGGTCCCTTTATCGACCAGTTCCATGGCGATGAAGAAGCGCCCTTCCGCTGTCCCAGTGGTGTAAACCTTGACGACGTGCGGGTGATTGATGCCGCCCGTGATGGCGGCCTCTTCGTCCAGCTTGCGAATGAATTCCTCGTCGTTGGAATAGTCGTTGCGCAGCACCTTGAGCGCGACCTGCCGGTCAAGCTGGTGATCAATAGCGCGATAGACCACGCCCATGCCGCCGCGCCCCATCACTTCGACTAGTTCATAGGGGCCGAGCGTTTTACCGACGACCACCGTTGCTTCGCAGGTGGGGCAGTTTACCGCCGTGAGCGGTTCGACTTGCGCCACGTCCAGGGCGGCTCCGCAGGAAGGGCAAATCTGAGATGGGATGCTTGCTTCTTCGGACATGGAGAGGGGTTGGGGGCCGGCCTCTATTTCCCAAGCGCGAGCCGGTCCGCCAGACGCTGCGGCAGCCCGGCATCGACGATTTTATCCTGCGCCGTCCAGATGTCGTACTCGAGGCGGCGCAGCTCGACGAGTTGCTTGTCGGGCGAGTAGAGGCAGTACGCCGCGTGCCAGTCGCCGTCGCGCGGCTGGCCGACGCTGCCGACATTGATGAAGTACTTTTTGCCGGGCTCGATCTGGAGCTTCTCGAGGTGCGTGGTGCGGACGGAGCTGTCGCGGATGTAGGCGCGCGGCGAGTGGGTGTGCCCGTAGAAGCAGAGCTGCGTGTGCTGGTAGTTGAAGCTCGCCGCGGCATCGAGCTGATTGAAGACGTAGCCCCACTTGTGCGGGGTATCGAGCGTGGCATGGACGATGGTAAAGTCGCGCACCTGCCGCACCATCTTCAGCTCGCGCAGCCACTGTTTGTCCGCGTCCGTGAGCTGCTGGCGCGTCCAGTTAATCGCCTCCTCCGCGAGCGGATTGAAGCCGGTGAGGTCGTCCGCCATCGAGGCCATCTCGTCGTGATTCCCTTTCACCACCGGGCACTCGAGCTTTTGGATGATGTCCACGCACTCATGCGGATTGGCATTGTAGCCGACGACATCGCCAAGACAGACGTAATGAGTGACTTCGTGCGCCTCGGCGTCCGCCAGCACGGCCTGGAGCGCCTCGAGATTGGCGTGGATGTCTCCGAAGATGGCGATATCGCATGAAGGGGGTGTCCTCCACTTACTTTGCCGCGCCCTGAAAAAGGAAGCTAGAAGAATGAACGGAGTTCAATGCGGAGTGGCGGCTTTCAGGTCTTCCGTGATGTCAATCCGCTCGCTTGGGGGGATGTTGAGCTTCACCTGTTGGTCCGCAATCAGGCGGAGCAAGGTGGGCAGGCGCTCGTCCACGCCTTTGCGATAGAGGGCCACCGCAAGGAGGTATGCCTCGCGGTCGTGACCGGGGCATTGCGCCAACGCATAGACGGCCTCCCGCATGACGTAGGGCGCCACGTCCGGGCGTTTGGCGGCTTCGAAAAACGCCCAGGAGGCGCGACAGTAATCGTGCATCTTATCCCAGTAGAGCCGCCCCAACCGCTCGAAGAGGAAGGCGCGGTCGGGGTTGTGCTGGATCCCTTCGAGGAGAAATTGCTCGCCGATGCGGATGTAGTCCTGCTCTGCTCTCATCCGCAACGCTTCCCGCGGCTGTTTCGCCTTGTCCTGCCGCACGTTGACGCTGGCATTCCAAGCCATGTGCCAGGCGGATTCATCCCAGAAGGTGAGCGAACGCGGCTGGAGCGCCGTGACCACATCGAGCTTCAGCTTCAAGCGCCCCCACTCAGTGCGCGTCCAAGTCGTGTAGGCGTCGATCCAGAGATAATCCGCCAGCACCGCGCGATAGCCACTCAGCGCTGCCACGAACCCCATCTGGCCAACCTGCTGCCGGATGTTCAGGTTGAGCTGGTACTCGAGAAAGTGCGCGCCGTGGAGGTCGCCGGTCAGCCGCTCCTCAAACGGGAGCTTGGCCCAGCCGAAGACCGTAAGTAGGGCAAAACCGAGTAGATAGCGCTGCATGGAGATGCAGGAGCTTCCTCAAATCCGCAGCGCGTGGCGAGCCAAGCGTCGCCATTGGGCAGGCTAGTAGCTGCTGTGCACGACAGTCGTCGAAGTGGGCGCGACGTGGGTCGACGTCGTCTCGGTCGTTGTCGTGGTAGCGGCTGGCTTTTCCACGACAGTGGTACAGGCCGTCAGGGAGGCGGCAATGATGAGCGCGAGAAGTAACTTTGACATAAAGAAAGAATGCTGATTGGTGGACCTGCGCTCCACCTTATCGCGGCGAAAGGTCGCCCCGCGCGTGCGGCGCGAGGCGACAGAGAGACTATTGCGGCTTTTCTGCTTCTGGCTTCTCGCCTTTCTCGCCCTTCTTCTTGCCATCCTTGGATGCGGCGGCTGGCGTGGCTCCCGCGGGTTTCGCTCCCGGTGCCGTGTGAGGAGCCTCCGCGCCTGGTGCGTGCTGCCGGATGCCGGAAGGCTCGCCGCTGCCAGCAGGCGCTACAACATGAGGCCGCTCCGAAGTTTCCGGTCGCGATTCGCGAGGCGCGCGAGGCATCTCTGTTGCCGCCCCTTCCGGCTTCGGAGGGGCGCCGCCTGGACGGGTCGCCTCTGAACGCGGCGCTTCCGAACGGGGCGTCTCTGAACGAGGCGCTGACTCGGGCCGGCTAGCTTCGGGACGAGCGGTCGTTTCGGGTCGAACCGCCTTTTCGGGTTTGTGTCCCGGCTCGCGAGCTGGCGTGCCCTCGGGATGGGCGGCACTCCCCGGCGCTTCTGCCCGTGTGCCGCTGGTGCCGTTGAAGGGGACAGCGTGACCGGAACGAGGAGCGTCGGGCGCGCCCGCTCCTGGCGAAGGTTCAGCGCCGGGCTCGCGCATCTTCCTGGTGCCGGGCGAGCGATCCACTGGCGTACTCGGCTCGACAGACGCGCCGCGCTCCGCCGGGGTCGCTCCCTCTCCGGGAATAGCAGATGGGCCCTTGACGCGCTCAGGCGGGGTGCCGCCCTTCGGAGTGAATCCGCCTTTTGACGACGTGCCGTTCTTCACCCGTCCGCCCGGCGTGGCTGCGGGCATCGTTTCCGCAGGTGATCCGCCAGCGGTCGTGGCGGGAGTTGTACCCGGTTCGGCCGCTGGATTGCGAGCACCGCCGGGCCGCACAGCCCGGGAAGTCGTGGAGGGAGACGTTTCCGTGGCTGCGGGCGCCGAGGCCGAAGCCGCAGGTGCAGCAGCGGGCGTGGTTGCGGAAGTCCGGCTCGTCTCTGGCCGCGCGTTCCCACTTCGCGTTGCCGCAGGGTTGGCTGTGGCGGCTCGCGTGAAGACGGGCTGCGCGGGTAATTGCGCCGGCGGCCGCGGGGTGTCACGCTGCAAGTGCGTGCGCAACTCTTGCGCTTGCGCTTGATCGACATTCCGCCAGCCACGGTTCACCTCAACGCGTTCGACACGACGCGCGACCCGAGTCGGAGCCACATCCGGGCTAAAGGCCACGGTCGGTGCAAAGATCCGCAGCGCTCCGCCAGCGACGGTTGCTCGAAGACCGCCTTCTCGCGGGCGCCCGTCTTCGACAATCACGTCCTCGCGACGCTCCAGCCGCAGACGCCGCACGGGCTCGCGGCTCTCCCGGACAACCACATCGTATTCCGGACCGTCGTCGTAAACCACATCGTTGCGGTACGAGATATGGGTGATGTTGCGCGTCTCCCGAATGACCGTGACGTTTTCGCGTGGCGGCAGCACGACCCTGGCAAGGCTGGGTGAGCCGAATTCGGCCACGCGGACAAAAGCGTAGTGAGTCGGTCCAATGTCGTAATAGGAATCGGCCCATTGGCTGATCCCTACCTCCCGCTGGAACGAAGCCTCAGGTGGCAGCGGCGCCCAGCCCACATATTCATTGCTCCGGCGCCAGGAGACCCACGCGGGACCCCACTCTTTCTCCGGGACCCAGCTCCAGCCGACGTCCCCGAGTTGCGTCCAGCGACCGTAGTGATAGGTAATTGCCCCAAACGGTTCATCCGAAACCCAAGTCCACCCGGCGTCCGTGTAAGCCCAACTGCCGACCGTGTAAGGACGCCAGTTCTCGTCCACATCGCGCGGATGCCAGACGTAGCCATAATCGGCGGTCTGAATCCAATCGCCGAAGGGATCGAGCTGCTGATAGAAGAACTCGGTGGAGACTTCGCGGGCCTGCGTTGTCGGCACGAGCGGGGCCGCCAGCAGGGTGATGGCGAGGAGGGAGAGGAGGATTTTCATGTGGAGGTTCAGACGTGGAAACATGGCGCGCATTCAAAAGGGGTGGAGCGCCATTCCCTCATCGTGCGGGAGCGCCCCGGAAGCCGTATCAGGAGTGATCGTTTTCCCGTTCAACGGCTGCCATGCACCAAATTCAGCGTGACCGCGCCCGCAACCGCCAGGGCGCCTCCCCACAAAGCGCGGCGCGTTGGCCGGGCGCTGTCGAATGCCCAAGCGAGGAGCATGGTAATGATGGGGGAGACCGCGACCACGGCCAGTACTTTGCCACTTGGCCAAACGCGCAGCGCCCATTGAAAGCAGGCCACGCCGAGCGCCGGTCCGGCCAGGGCATTGCCCACCACGGCTGGCCAGCCCCGCACCCACTCGTCGCGTCTCGGCAGGGTCCGAAACTCCGGGCGCGTTTGGCGCATGATCAAGAAGCCAAGCCATGCCGTGAGTACTCCACCCACAATGCGCTGATAGGCCGCAGTGCCGCCGTCGATTGCGAAGTGAAACTGATCCGCCACCACGTAAGCCTTGCGGGTGAAGACCGCGCCCAGTGCCTGACCGCCCGCGGAGCCGATGCCGAAAAAGGCGCCGATCCAGAAGGTGCGACGGCTTCCTTCCCAGCCATGATCCGGCGCCAGGGCGATCGCCACCCCCACCAGAATGCAAGCCGCGCAGGCCACCTCGCGCGGGGAGAGCGTGCTGCCGAGCCAAAGCCGTTCGACCGCCATCGCGATGGGCGCCGCGAGGCATTGGGTGAAGAGAATTGAGAGGCGCGGGCCGATGCGGGTGAGCGCGCCAAAAAGCGCCATGTCGCCCAAGCCAAAGCCGAGCACACCCCCCATCAACAGCCACGGCAATGCCGGACCCCCAAAGCCGCCGCCAAAAAGATGCGCCCACAGGCCGAGCGCCAGCAGCGCCACCATCAGCCGGGCCAGGTTCGCCACGGGCCCACCGAGCACGCGCGCCGAGCGCGAAGCAAAGATGACGGAGAACGAAAAGAGAACGGACGTGAGGAGTGAAGGGAACATCAGCGTGCTGCCACAGACGGCAAATCACCCCGTCTCACAAGACCGAATCGCCGGACCAACAGCAGACCGGCGTACCGAAGTCCACGAACGCACGAACGCCGTCGATCCGAGAACACGAAAGGGGGCCGAGCGAAGCGTCACCAGCTCCAGGTGCCGCGGAGTTCGGCGCCGTAGCAAACGGGGCGGCGGAGGAGGAGATAGGCGGTGACGAAGAGGCGGTGCAGCAGGAGTTTCCAGGCGAGTTCGAACGGCCGCAGACCGAGAATCTCGCGCGCGACCTGGCGCTGATTGCGCAAGCGGCTGCGGGCGAGCTGCCGATGATTTCGCTTCCAGGTGCTCGGTGCGTCCCGGTGCTCGAAGAGCGCAGCGCGATGGAAGAAGAGCTGGTGCGTGCGACCGATGCGTGCGGAGAGATGCACGTCTTCCATGAAAGAGTACCCGGCAAAGTGGGGGAACTCTTCCCGTCGAAAGAGCGCCGTGCGGTAAAAAACGCAGGTCGAGGAGAGCCAATTGGCCGGGACTAACTCGCCCTCGGAAGGCTCCTCGTAGCTGGGGTAACAATTGATCGCTGGGCCGAAGAGCAGGCCACCGTAGGTGGGATGCGCGAAACCTGCCTGCAGCCGGTAGTACCAGCGGAGCAGCCCGCGCGGCACGGGACGCGGCGCTTCATCGATGCGACCCGCGACCCCGCCGATCTCGCCGGTGGCATCCTGCTCGAAAGGGACACAGAGTTGTTCCGCCAAGCTCGGCGGAAGGATCGCGTCGTCGTCGATGAAAGCAATGAGCGGCGAGAGCACGTGAACGGCGCCTTGGTTGCGTTGCCGCGCAGCGCTCGGAGCCGCTGCGCGTTCATAGAAAATCGGCAGCGTGCTGGCGCGCCGCTCGGCCACGCGGCGCGTCTCCTCGCCCGGTGAAGCGTCCACAATGATGACCCGCTCCGGCGGCCGCTCCTGGGCGGCCACGCTCGCCAGGAGCCGTTCGAGATCGAGCGGCCGCTCGAAGGTTGCCACCACGATGCTGTAAGAAAGCTGGCTCATCGGCGCACGAGGCGAGCCAGCCACTCGGCTCCCGCGAAACCAAAGGCGCGGAGGGCCAGCCGGTACGAGCGCGGCGCAGCGGGGCCATCGACAGCGATCAGCCCGCGCGCCAGACGGCCGCGAAAGTAGCGCGCCGCCTCGCCGGGATGGGCGCGGGCGAGCGTGCGGGCCATTTCGAAGCAGGCGCGCCCAGCCGTCGCGGCATGCGCGGGAGTCCAGAGCTTCTTCGCTTCCAACCATTCGCGCATGGCATCAATGAGCTTGGTCTTTTCGCGAATCACCAGGCGCGGATCTTTGCGGCACAAGGTGTCGTCGGACCAGATGCGATAGACAGCGCCGGGGCTGGGGGTCAACCGGAAGCGCAGCCCGGCTTTCAGGGCGCGCGCGTAGAGTTCGTGCTCCTGGCAGCAAGGCTGATCAGGACGCCAGCCGCCGAGAACCTCGAGCGCTTCCCGCCGCCAGAGGCAGCCACCCGTCTGTGGCAGTTCCCACGCGAGCCACTGGTCATAAAGATCACGCCGCGTTTCGAGCGCGCTCGCGAAGTGGCGCGTCAGGTCGCCGCGCGTCTCCTCGATGGAAACGGGCGAGTAAAGCACGTCCGCCTCCGCGCCCTCACCGCCCTCCTCAAGTTGGCGCGCAACTTTATCGGGCAGCAGGTAGTCGTCGGCATCGAGAAATTGCACCCACTCCCCTGCGGCTTCTTTCAGAATGAGATTCCGGGCGAAGTTGGCGCCGCGATGCGGGGTGCGCAGGAGCGTGATGCGGTCGCCGTAAGCCGAAGCCAGGAGGAGCGAGGAGTCGGTCGAGCCGTCGTCCACCACAATGACTTCACAGGCCGGCCAGGTTTGGGCGAGGGCGCTGCCAATGGCCGCCTGCAACCAGCGCGCGCTGTTGTGGGACGGGATGCCGATGGTGACCAGGGAAGGCATGGGGAGAGCGGGGCGGGCACAGGATTGAAGCGCGCGGAGGCACTCTCAGCAATCATCACGCCGAGCAGCAATGGGCGCTTCGTCGCTGGCCTGCCGCGGGGTGCCGGCGAGCAGAATGGCGAGGCCACCCGCCCAAGCGCACATTTGATAAACCTGAAACGGCACGTGATCGCACCATTTACCGGGCGCCCATAACGAGAGGCCAACAGCGAGAAACGCGGCGCCACGCGCTCGACTCGGCCAGCGGCTGGCGAGGTCGCCGAGCGCCACGAGCAGAAAGACGAGCACGAGGTTGTCGTAAAGCTGATGGTAGCTCCAAAAACGTGCGGCCACGGCGGCGATGGCGAAATGGACCAGCAACGGCGCGCCGGACCAGCGTGCCATCAGCCATGCCGCCGCGGCGACCGAGCCGAGCGCCGCGATCCATTCCGCCGCCACGATCGGTACGCCGAGTTGATTGAGCGTATTCATTGGGCCGTACGAGTTAGTGATAACGGTCTGGCCGAGATGAATCATCTGGAGCAGCATCTCGATCGGCGGCGCGCCGGTCTGCCACCAAGCGAACGCATTCGCCAGCAGGAAGACGCCCGCCAGCGCCGCCAGTGCGCGCCCGCGCAGCGGCAGGAGAAAAGGGAGGCCAAATGGCCCGGAAAGAATTGGCTTGGCCGCCGCCAGGCCGAGCCAGACACCGGCCATGGGACGCGGCAGCGACCAGAAACAAAGCACCAGCAGCCCGGTGACGATGAGCCCGTATTGACCGACGCCGAGCGTGGTGCTGATGGCGCTCATGGCCGTGCCAGCCAGCCCGAGCAGCCACGCTTCACTCAGCCCGCGCGGGCGCGCAACCTTGTAACCGAGAAGAAACACTCCTGCGAGCGCGAGCAGATTCAGCGCGGCAAACCACCAGCGCACGACCGTGAAAGACGAGGGCCCGAAAAAGAGGAGGCCAATCGAAAAAGCCCACGGCGGATACCCGCCCGTCAGAGGCGGGCCAAATTCCGGCAACGGTGACTCGTCGCGCCTGGTCCAAAGCGGATGGTAATTCGCCGCTCCTTTTGGACTCGCGAAGTAGGCATCATTGGGATCGCGGCCAGCCAGAAAGTACCGCTCCTCGATCCAGCGCAAGCGCAAGTCATTTGGCGGCTCGGGCGTCTGCACCGCGTAGTGCAGGCCCCGCCCCAGGTAGAGCAAGGAGAGGATCGTCAGCACGATCAACAGGCAGATGCGCGAACAGCGCGGCCGCTGCGAAGGGATGACGTCAGTCATGGCGAAGAAAACAACTCAGGTGCCTGGCGCGGCGAGCACGCGGACCCACGTGTCGTACAGCCAAAGCGCGTAAAAGAAGCGTGCGCCGTCCCACTGGCCTGCCAGGAAATCATCCCACGCGGTGCGCAGGAGCCGCCGGTCGAGCGCCTCCAGCGCGGGATTTTGACGGGCGAAAAGCGCCGCCTCCACCTGCTCACGCAAGGGCCCGGCAAACCAGCTCCGCAGCGGCACCGGGAAGCCGCGCTTGGGCCGGGTCAGCGGCTCCCGCAGCTTGCGCGCGAGGGTGTGGCGCAGGATCATTTTGCCCGGACCGCCCACCGGTAATTTCAGCCGCGAATCCATCCGCGCGGCGAGTTCCGCGATGGGCACGTCGAGCAGTGGAGTGCGCAATTCGATCGAGCTGCCCATGCTCATCTTGTCGGCCTTTTGCAGGAGCGATTCCGCGAGCTGCCAGTCGAGATCGAGCACGAGCAATTCGCTGAGCAAATCGCGCTGCGGGCGGAACAGGTCAGTGGCCATCGCGCGGGTGCGAGCGGCGAGACGGCGAAGCTGCTCGGGCGTGAAGCCGCGCGGGGTGCGCACGTCGCCCGGCAAGCCCTTCCATGCGCAGCGCCACGGCTTCGCTCCCGCGGGAAAGATGAGTCGCGCGCGCCGGAGCCGCTGCCAGCGCGAAGGGGCACCGCCGGGATCGGGTGCGGAGAGCAGCGCGCGCAGCGGGCGCAGCTTTTCCGTGCGCCGCATGGTGGCCATCATTCCGAGGTAGCGGCCGTCGTAGCCGCCGAAAAGCTCATCGGCGCCTTCGCCCGAAAGGAGCACTTTCACATGGCCTCGCGCGAGTTCGCACACCTTGAGAACCGCAAACGCCGCCGGGTCGCCAATGGGCTCGTCGAGCAGCCACGCAATCCGCTCGAGGGTGTCGCCGAGGTCGCTGGCGCCGACTTCCAGCGTGTGATGTTGCGAGCCGATCTCCCGCGCCGTTTGCGCCGCCCCGGCGGCTTCTGAATCGTCCCCACCAAATCCGACGGTGAAGGTCTGCATCGTCCCACCCATCTGCTCCTGCGCATAGGCCGCGACCGCGCGGCTATCGAGCCCGCTCGAAAGGAGCACCCCCAAGGGGACATCCGCGCGCAGATGGACGCGGAGCGAATCGCGCAGCGCGGCGTCCAGCGCCTCGGCCGCAGGCTCCAGCGCCGTCAGGTCAGGCGGCGCGCCGAGATCGTAGCGCCAGTAGCGGCGGGGCGTGCCCTGAGCTGGTTCAGCGAAAGGGAGCGAGAGCAGACTGCCGGCTGGCAGCTTGAAGATGTGCTTGAAATGCGTGCGGCCAGGCGGCAGCGAGAGCCACGCGCAGTAATCAAGGAAGGCCTCCGGATCAGGCTCGCGGCTGACCCACGGCAGCGCGAAAAGGCACTTCAATTCCGAGGCAAAAGCCAACCGCTCGCCAGCACGCGTGTAATAAAGCGGCTTCTGTCCAAAGTGATCGCGCGCAAGGAGCAATCGCCCGGCGCGATGGTCGAAGATGGCGAAGGCAAACATGCCGCGCAATGCTTCCATCATGTCTTCGCCAAGCTCCTCGTAGAGATGGACCAGCACCTCCGTGTCGCTGCGCGTTTGCAACCAATGGCCGCTCCCCTGCAACCGTTCCTGCAAGCCGACGTAGTTGTAGATTTCGCCGTTAAAAACCACCCCGATGGTTCGGTCCTCATTCCAGATCGGCTGGGCGCCGCCTTCGAGGTCGATGATGCTCAACCGCCGCATTCCGAGTGCCAGACCGTCGCGCGTCGAGAGGTGCGTGCCGGAGCCATCCGGCCCCCGATGCGCGATTCGTCCGAGCATCCGCTGGAGAAGCTGGCGCGCCTCCGGCTCGGAAGCGGAGCGATCAAGGAAACCAGCGATGCCACACATAAGCGAGGCGCCTCAGGGCCAGAGCCCGCTCCCATGCATCAGGCGCTTCACGGCGCGGCGAATGGGGGTTTCCAGATGCTGGCGCCCGACTTCCGGCTCGATGGTGAAAGCGCCGCCGCCCTGGTCGAGATGGAGCGATTCGGCCGGGACGAGCTTTTCGCGCCAGGAGCTTTCCTTTGCATGATCCCATCCCTCGAAGCCGCGTGCGCGGGCGTCGCGCCGAACGTCGAGCCGCACCTGGATTTGCTGCGGACTGCGGTATGGATAGTGGCGGAAAGGGAGCGTGCGCGGACAAGTGACGCCCAGGTGCAGCGGCCAGGCATCCGTGTCGCGCCAGAACGAGGCGCGTGCGATGCCGGAAAAAGCGCGGCTCCGCGCAGGCGGCGCGGTAGGAGCGCAGCCGCTCGCGGTCCCGGCGGAAATCACCCGTGAACGGCTCGCCCGCCGCCGCTTCATTCGTGAGGTAGTATTGCACATTCACGCCCCAGACGACGTGTTCATGGCGCGGCACGCTGGCGAGGAAAGCGCGTGGGTCTTCGGCGTAAAACTCGTCGCCATTCAGTTGGCACCACCAGTCGCCCGGCGTCGCTTCCGCCCGGAACGCCTCGAAAATCTGCGCCCGCAAGCCTTCGCGAAAGGTCGCCGCGTCGCTGCGCCACGGAACAATGCACGGACTTGCCATCGCCTGCACTTTCTCCCATGTGCCGTCCGTGCTCGCGCCGTCGTAAACGTAAATCCGATCAGCCCAGCGGCTCGCCTCCTCGAGGCACGGCTCGATCACGTCCACCTCATTGCGGACGAGGCAGAGGCAATGGATTTTCATCGGCTGGAAGTCTCCACAGCAGAACGCAGACCTCAAGGCATTGCGTAGGCGTCGCGATAGACGCAGGCGGTTGCGGCAGCCACGCGCGGCCAGGCGGTTGCCTCGCGCCATGGGCGCGCGGCTGCGAAATCCGGCACCGTCGCGAGGGCGCGGGTCAACTGGTCGGCGAGACTCGCCTCCAGGTCGCTAAAGCGATGCACGAGCGGCGTCGGTTCTTCGAGCCAAACCGTGCGCAGACGCTCCGGCAGGACGATGGGCACGCCGTACGAACGCGCGAGGCAGGCCGCGCCCGAGGTAAAAATCGCGCGGTAATTGAAAAGCACCGCATCCGCCGCAGAGAGCCACTGGTGCAATGCATCATCCGAAAGCCAGCCCGGCCGAAATCCACCCGAGCGATGCCGCGGGCTTGCTCAATGAGATGCGCTTCGTAAGCGGGCGTTTGCGGGCGGCCGGCCACGACGAGCGTGGCCTCCGGCTGCTGCCGCCGCCAAAAGGCCATCGCTTCCTCGATCCCCTTGTACGGTTCCAAGGCGCCAAACATCAGCACGAGGCGCTCGCCGCCCAAGCCGAGCGCACGACGCGCTTCTCCTCGCGGCAGAGGCGCACCCACGCCCCTGGAAAGATCGCCATGCGGGATCACGCGGATGCGCTCCGGGGCCACTCCGAAGCGCTGCACGATCTCCGCCTGGGCTGCAGGCGAATGCGCGATGACGATCCGCGCCTGATGAAAGCTGGCCCGCGTATTGCGCTCTTCAAAGCGAGCGCCGCCGCGATTGTGCGCATGCAAATTGTGCGCGGTGACGACCAGTGCGCGCCCCCGTCTGGCGAGCGCCAGGTCCAGCGGATACCGCGCGAGTCGCAGCCCGTCCCAGCCATCGTGCTTGATGGGATAATACGCCTCCGGCCAATGCAGATGGAGCACCTCGCAGGACTGCGCTGCCGCCGTGGCTCGCACCAGCCGCGCCAGCGGCAATCCACGTTTGTAGTCTCGCAAGAACTCGACCTCGACTCCCTCTGCCCTAAGCGCCTCCGCGAGCAGCCGCTGATAAGGCACTCCCTCGCGCCAATCCGGGGCGAAAAGCACCTTCATTCCGCGAGCAACACCTTGCCCAGCCGCTCCAACCCCTCGCCGTAGAAGCGCTCGCGCACCGCACCCACATAATGCCGCATGACGGCGTCGCGCGCGCCACGTTTTCCGAGCGAAACTTCGTAGCGCTTCGACAACAATCCGCCCTTGCCCACGCGCGAGGCGCACAGCGCAAAAAGCGTCTGCTCGACCCGCCAAATCTCCCGCCGCAGCATCGCCGTCTCTGCCAGCGCGCGGTCGCAAAACTCGAAATTCACCACCGGATGATGCAACAGGCAGAGGCCCGAATTGACGCGCGGCCAGAGCGTCACGCCGAGTTCCTCCTTCGCCTCTTCCACCGTGACCAGCGACCCTTCGGCGACATCTTCATTGAACCACGAGGTCTCATCGGGCGGGCTGCCGACCCAGTCCATGACTTCGCCTGGGTAGTTGAAGAAGAGCAGATCGCTGTCGAAAATCATCATTCGCTCGCCGGTCGTAAAATGCGGCACGTCGAAGAGCTTCAGCGCCAGCGGGTGCATCGCGCGGTACTCGTAGGCAAACGGAAATTGCTTGAGCACCAGTTCCATTTCTCTGTCCGCCTCCGCGCGCGAGATCACGCGCACCTCCGACGAAATTTTCTGGAAAGTCGCCGCCGCTGTCGGGGGCAGCGTCCCATCATCGTGAATCACCAGCGGCCAGCCACTCTCCGAGAAATAACACCAGCTCGCCAGCATCCAAGCCGCCAGTTCCCAATCCTTCGCCCCTGTGAGCACATGAACCGGCACGCTCTGCAGCTTTTCGGTCCAAAAAGGGCGCTGCCAATCCTGGATGCGCGGCAGCGTCTTGTAGTGATGCCGCGTCGCAGCCCACCCGCGGCGCAAATCGCGCCGAAGGAGCCACCAAAGCCGGCCGGGAGAAAGCATGCGCGCCGCCGAATGTAAGCTTCAGGCTGATGCGGTCAACTGGCACTTCTCGACTCAGGAGCATTTGGATTAGCCGAGCCGATCCCGAGGGAGCCAAGGCGCGGCTCGTCTTGATTTCCGCGGGCGCGGCTCGTAGCTTCGGCGGCTATGGCCACTTTGGAAAAACATGCATTTCAGGCGGAGATCGGGCAGTTGCTCGAAATCGTCACGCACTCGCTTTATACTGATAAGGAAATCTTCGTCCGCGAGCTGATCTCGAATGCGGCGGATGCGCTCGAGAAGCTGAAGTTTCTACAGACTTCGGGCGCGGAGATCGTGGAGCCGGAAGCGGCGCTCGACATCCATGTGAGCACGGACGACTCAGCGAAGACGATCACGATAACGGACACGGGAATCGGGATGACGGAAGCGGAGCTGGTCGAGAATCTCGGGACAATCGCGCACTCGGGGTCGAAGGCTTTCCTTCAGCAACTGAAGGAAAGCAAAGGCGACGCGCACTTGATTGGGCAATTCGGCGTCGGCTTTTACTCGGCCTTCATGGTGGCCGAGCGGGTGAGCGTGCATACGCGCTCGTATCGGCCCGGCGAGACTGGGCTGGTCTGGACGAGCGATGGGGCGAGCGGCTACGAGATCGAGCCGGCGGAGGGGTTGCCTCGCGGGACGCGGATCGTGCTGCACTTGCGCGAGGCGGAGTTTGCCAGCGCCTCGCGGGTCGAGGGGATCATCAAGCGGTACTCGAATTTCGTGCAGTTCCCGATCGAGTTGAACGGCGCGCCGGTCAACACGGTGCAGGCGCTTTGGACGAAGAATAAAAGCGAATTGGCGGATGCCGATTACGACGAATTTTACAAGTACATCGGGCACGACGCCGAAGCGCCGGAGTACCGGCTGCATTTCTCGGCCGATGCGCCGCTCTCGATCCGCGCGCTGCTCTTCGTGCCGAAAAAAAACACGGAGCTGATGACGATGGCCCGCAGCGAACCGGAGGTGCATTTGTACTGTCGCAAGGTTCTCATCCAGGCGCACCCGAAAGGGCTCTTCCCGGAGTGGCTGCGCTTCCTGCGCGGCGTGGTCGATAGCGAAGACTTGCCGCTGAATATCTCGCGCGAGACGATGCAGGATTCCGCGCTGATGCGGAAGCTGAACGACGTGCTGACGAAGCGCGTGATCCGCTGGCTGGACGACGAAGCGAAGGCGGATGCGGACAAGTATGCGGCCTTTTTTTTGCAGCACGGGCATGTCTTGAAAGAAGGCGTGGCGACGGATTGGACGCATCGCGAGGCGCTCTCGAAGCTGCTGCGCTTTGAGTCCTCGGCGACCGAGGCGGGCAAGGTGACTTCGCTGGTCGAGTACGTAAGCCGGATGCCGGAAGGGCAAACGGAGATCTACTTTCAACTCGCGCCGACGCGCGAATCGGCGGAGGCGAGCCCGTATTACGAGGTCTTTCGCGAGAAGAAGTGGGAGGTGCTTTTCCTGACCGATCCGCGGGACGAATTCGTGATGGATCACCTTTCCTTTTTCGAAGGGAAGCGCGTGGTCGCGGCCGAGAAAGCGGAAGTGAAGCTCGACGAGGAGAAGGCACACGCGCTCGGTGAAGACGACGCGCGCCTGCTGGCAAATTTCATCAAGGAGACGCTCGGCGAGCGGGTGAACGAAGTGCGCGTCTCGCACCGGCTGGTCGGCAGCCCGGCGGTGATCGTGGACAAGGACACGCACATGACCACCTCGATGCGCCGGATGTTGAAGGCGATGCAGCAGCGTGAAGGCGCGCCAGCGAGCTTCGAGTCCAAGCCCGACCTCGAGATCAACCCGAGCAACCCGATCATGGTGCGCCTGGATAAGAAGCGCCACGCAGATGCGGCGCTGGCGGGGCAAGTAGCGGAGCAAATCTTCGACGACGCACTCGTCGCCGGCGGCCTGATGGAAGACCCCCGCGCCATGCTGGCCCGCATGAACGCGCTGCTGGAGCGCGTGCTGGCGTGACGCTGCGCCCTGCGAGGGAGATTCTTTTTCGCAACGGCGTTGGCTACCCGCCGGCCATGCTGTCCCGGCCGGCGCGGCGCGTGCCTCGGTCAATTTCGTGGACAAGCGGGACAGCGGCTTGGAACATGGGTGCCTGACCTTTTGGTCAGCTCGACATGCGCGTGACGCTTTTCATTCCCTGTTTCGTGGACGCTTTTTACCCAGGCGTGGGAATGAAGGTCGTGGAGGTGATCGAGCGGCTCGGGCATCAGGTGGATTGCCCGGAGCGGATCGCTTGCTGTGGACAGCCGGCTTTTAACTCCGGCTACTGGGACGAGGCGCGCGTCGTCGCGGGGCGAACGCTCGATCTGCTGCGCGACGCGGAGGTGGTGGTGATCGCTTCGGGCTCCTGCGGGGCGATGCTGCGCGTCTTTTATCCGCAGCTTTTTTCGGGGACGGACCGCGCCGACGCCGCCAAAGCCCTCTCGGAGAAGACGTACGAGTTCTCCGATTTCCTCGTCTCGAAACTGGGCGTGACGGATGTCGGCGCCCGCTTCGAGGGTAAGGTGACGTTTCACGATGGTTGCCACGGCTTGCGTGAACTCGGGAAGAAGCTGCCGCCGCGCCAATTGCTCGCGGAAGTGCGCGGGCTGGAGCTGGTCGAGATGGCGGAGGCGGAGACGTGCTGCGGCTTTGGCGGGACCTTCGCGGCGAAGTTTCCGGCGATTTCCACCGCGATGGGCGAGGTGAAATGCGCCTCAGGGATCGAAACCGGCGCGGACTACATCGTCTCGAACGATTCGAGCTGCCTGATGCAGATCCAGGGGCTCCTTTCGCGCGAGAAGAAGCCGATGAAGACGCTCCACCTCGCCGAGGTTCTCGCCAGTCGATGATGGGATTTTCACAGCAATTCAAGCAGGTGGCGGGACGCGTCTCGCGAGACTTGCGGCATCGCGGGCTGATCCAGACGGCGCTGAAGAAGTACGAGACGGCTCGCGATTTGCGGCGTTCAGCCTTTCAGGATTATGGCGCGGCGCGGCAGGCGGCGGCGGAGACGAAGTACGAGGCGATCAACGCCCTGGACCAGCATCTGGTGGAGTTCACCAACCAGCTGGAGGCGCGCGGGACGAAGGTTCATTGGGCCTCCACCGAGCAACAGGCGCGCGACATCATTGTCGGAATCGTGCGCGAGAAAAAGGCGCGCTCGATCATCAAGTCCAAGGCGATGACGGCGGAGGAGATTCACTTGAACAGCGCGCTGGAGGAGGCGGGCTTCGAGGTGGTCGAAAGCGACCTCGGCGAATACATCGTGCAACTTCGGAAAGAAGCGCCGTACCACATCGTCTTTCCCGCGATGCACCTGACGCGCGGCGAAATCTCCGCCCTGTTCGAGAAGGAACTCGGCAGCGCGCCAACGGATAATCCCGAGGAGCTGACCATGATCGCGCGCCGCGCCTTGCGCGACAAATACGTGACCGCTGATATTGGCATCACCGGCGCGAACTTCGCCATCGCGGAGACCGGCATGGTGAGCATCACGGAGAATGAAGGGAACGCGCGGCTGACGGCGGCACTGCCCAAGACCCTCATCTCGCTGCTCGGCATCGAGAAAATCCTGCCGCGCTTTGAGGATCTCGCGCTTTTTCTGCCGCTCCTGGCCACGGCTGGCGCCGGACAGACGATCACCTGCTACAACTCGATGTACGGCGGCCCGCGCCAGCCCGGGGAAAGCGACGGCCCGGAGGAGTATCACGTAGTGCTGCTCGACAACAATCGCACCCGGCTCCTGGCCGACGCCGAGCAGCGCGACGCGCTCCACTGCATCCGCTGCGGCGCGTGCCTGAACGTCTGCCCGATCTACAAAAACATCGGCGGCCATACTTATGGCACGACGTACTCCGGGCCGATCGGCTCCGTCATCACACCGCACCTGCGCGGGCTGCAAAATTGGAAGCACCTTTCCTACGCCTCCTCGCTCTGCGGCGCGTGCACCGAGGCCTGCCCGGTGAAGATCGACCTCCACCATCACCTCTTGCAGAACCGCCGCAATGCCATGAAGGCGCAGCCGCTTTGGTGGGAACGCATCGCCTTCTTCCTCCTCTCGCGCGTCTTGAACAACCCCGGCCTCTATGACATGGCGAAAAAGCTGGGGCGCTTCGGGCAAATCTTTCACCCGCTCGTCTTCCGCAGCGTGCTCGACCCCGCGCGCGCCTGGACCAAAACTCGCGACCTGCCACCCATCGCTCAACGCACCTTCAAAGAGCAATTCCGAGCGCGGCGAAGATCATGAGCGAGCGCCAGCAAATCCTCACCCGCATCCGCGAAGCGTTGCGCGTGCCTTCCGAGCGTCCGGGTTATCATGGCGTCGAGCATTTGCCCGCCGTCGAGGGACCAGCCGCGGGCGAGAGCGGTGTGCACCCGGCGGCCATCACCGATTGGTTGCCCGCGGTCGGGGGCAGCCTCGAAGAGCGGCTCGCGCTTTTCGCGAAGCAATCCCTCGAACTGCGGACCGACTTCCATCTCCTAAACAGCCGCGACGAGATGATCGCCAAAGTCCGGGAACTGGCCGCCGCCGATGCCTGGCCTCGTTTCGGCAGCCACCGTGGCGAACTCACCGATCCCATCGTGAACGCGCTGAGCTTGCCCTGCCTGTTGACCGACGCGCCGTACGATGCCGTGGAACTGGAGAAATGCGCCGCGGGCATCACGGAGTGCGACGCGCTGATTGCGCAGACCGGCAGCGTGTTTATCAGCAGCGCGAGCGCGGGTGGACGCGCGCTTTCTGTGCTGCCGCCGCATCACATCGTGCTCACGCGCCGCGCGCAAATGCTCGCCGATCTCCCGAGCGCCTTTGCCTTTGTGAAGCAGAAGTACACCGGGAAGTTTCCCAGCTTCCTCTCCGTGATCACCGGCCCCAGTCGCACTGGCGACATCGAGCGAATCCTCGTCCTCGGCGCCCACGGCCCCAAGAAGCTCACGGTGCTGTGTTATTGAGCTTACGAGCCCAAGCAATCAAGCCTCACGCCTGCCGCCAATCGCCAAAAGGCGATCCTTCCGCCTCCGACTTAGTGAGTGGAGACGAAACTGGATGAGATTCAGCCAGAACGCGCTGAATACTGGGCGTGAGGCACGGCGCGCTACGCGTAATTTACGGCAACTCCTTGATCTGAATGTGCCGATATTCCATTTGGCCGCGATCCCCTTCCAAGCCGATGGGACCGGTCGCCGGCAACTTGAAGGCGGTTTCCAGCACCTCACCATTACAGGTGCAATACGCAGAGTTTGCTTTGACGATCACTTCAATGGTGTTCCAATCCTGCGCCTTGTATTGCTTCAGATCTTTGTACGGTCCCGCGACCAGATAATCGCGGCACTGCAATTGCGGCTCGCGGAGGAAGATGCCGCTGTCCGCATTCACGGATGCGCGAAACTCCAGCTTCAGGATGAAGTCCCTAGGAAATTCCTGGAGCGTCCACATTTGCTGCACCTTCCGCGGCACATTTTGAGGGAAATTCACCGTCAGAACGCCGTCCTTCGCTGAGTAGCGACCATCGGAAGACGCCGCTTGGCCATCGAACGCGGGGCCACCTTTGTAGTGCCATCCCGTCAAATCACGACCGTTGAAAAGGGAGAGAAAGCCGGGATCCGGCTGAAAGTCATCGGCGCTGGCCACGGGGACGATGAGGAATACCGCGCAGGCAGCGATGAGCGAAAGGAGACGGGAGAGCATCCATACTCTGTAATGAAGCGATCCCGCCGAGACCAGCCAAGATTGCGCCGTGCCCCTTGTTTCCCGGCGGTTCACCTCCGGTTCGGGTGGATGTTGACCTCTCCGCGAAAGCAAAACGCCCCGACTTGCGTCGGGGCGTTCGAGAGGCGCGCTGAAAATGCGCAGCGGTAAGCCTAGTGGCGCGAGGCGTAGCCGCCTTCGCGGCGGGGCGCACCGCCAGTGCGGTCCTCACGGGGACGCGCTTCGTTCACCGTCAGTTCACGATTCATGAAATCGCGACCGTGGCAAAGGGTGATCGCTTTCTGCGCTTCTTCGGCGCTGGACATGGTCACGAAGGCGAAGCCGCGCGATTTGCCGGTGAATTTATCCTGCACGAGCGCGGCTTCCGAAACCGTGCCGGCCTGGCCGAAATGGTTGTGGAGATCGCTCTCGGTGGTATCGAAGGAGAGGTTCCCGACGTAGAGTTTATTGGACATACTGCTTTGTTTCTGTTTTTGCAACGGCGAGACGGTCGGTGGCTGTTCCCGCAAATCGGGTTTCAAAACTGCCACTGACAAGCCGCGAAAAACTTCGCGATTCGAAACAACTAGCAATCTACCATGCCCTGAGGGCTCAAACACTGCTCTGCTATAAGAGCACGCCTTGGCCAGTCCAGCAAGTGCTCATATTGCCTCCGCGGCTTCGGAACTCCGCTTCTGAATAAAGGTGTGCCTCTCAACCAGCCTCGATTCGTGGGAAGAGCGGGGTGCCGGGGTTTAGTTGGTGGCCGTCGGGGAGGACGCCCCAATGCGCTTCGGCCAGCGTAGGAGGATGCGGCCAGGCAAGCTGCTGGCCGAGGGCGATCGCCGCTTGAGGAAGGACGGGGGAGAGGAGGAGGGCAAGGAGGCGGAGCGAATCGGCGAGGTGATAAAGAACGGCATCCAGCCGGGGCGCTTCGGCGGGGTCTTTAGCGAGCGCCCACGGCTTCTCGTTATCGATCAGTTGATTGCAATGGCTGGCGAAATCGAACACCACCGCCAGCGCGGCATGAGTCTGATAGGGATCCGCCCGAACGCGTGTGCCGTCGTGCTGCGTGGTGAAACCTTCGAAGCGGTCGCGGTACGTAGCGACGAAATGATTGGCCACCGCCTCCAGCGCCACGGGGCCGGGATGCTGAAACTTCGCCAGGCGGCCGGCCCGGTATTTGGCGGCCATGCTTAGCGTGCGATTCAAAAGGTTGCCGAGATTCTTCGCCAGGTCTTCGTGGTAGCGCAGGAGGAGGCGCTCCTCGGAGAAGTCGGCGTCCTTGCCCGTCGAGATGTCGCTCATCAAATAGTAGCGGAGCGTCTCCGGGCCATACTTCTGCGCGAGCGCGGCGGGATCGACGCTGTTGCCGACGCTCTTGCTCATCTTCGCGCCCGCGACATTCCACCAGCCGTGGACGAGCAGCGGCGGAATGTCCTGGTCGGCGAAGCCGAGCGCATGGAGCATGATCGGCCAATAGACGCCGTGCGCCGGCGCCATGATGTCCTTGCCGATGATGTGCGCCGCGGCGGGCCAGAGGCTGGCGAAGTCGGGCAGCCCGCTCCCTGAAGCGGCGAGGTAGCCAGCAAAAGAGATGTAGTTGATGAGCGCGTCAAACCAGACGTAGGTGACAAATTCCGGGTCGAAGGGAAACTCGATTCCCCAGGAGAGGCGCGACTTGGGGCGAGAGACGCAGAGATCGCCCGAGAGCTTTTCGGCGGCGTTGCGCAACTCCGCATGGCGGAAATTTGGGGAGACGAGGTCCGGCCGGCGGTCAAGCAGGGCGAGGAGCCAGTCGCGATGGTTTGCCAGCCGGAAGTAGTAGTTCTCTTCCTGGCGAAACTCGACTTCGCCCCACTCGGCGCCGAATTCCCCATCCGGTCCGCGCTCCTTGTCCGTGAGGAACTGCTCCTGACGAATCGAGTAATAGCCGCCTTCGGCTTTCTTGTAGAGCTGCCCTTCATCGTGCAGGCGCTGGAGAATTTGGCGGACGCAGGCTTGGTGGCGCGGATCGGTCGTGGCCGCCCAGCCGTCGTATTGCACCCCCAGTTCCTCCCAAAGGGCGCGGAAGAGCGCCGTGACGCGGTCGGCGAACTGCTGCGGCGCGACCCCTTCTTTCTCCGCGGAGCGCTGGACCTTTTGACCGTGCTGATCGACTCCTGTGAGGAAATAGACGCGCTCGCCTTTCAACCGATGATAGCGCGCGATCACATCGGCCAGCACCTTCTCGTAAGCATGCCCGATGTGCGGCGCGCCATTGGTGTAGTCGATGGCGGTCGTGAGGAAAAAAGTGTCGGGCATGAAGCGGGAGCGGTGTAGCGGTGTAGGAGAGGGAGGGGGTGGGGTCAAGGCGGGCGGCGCGCTTGCTCGCGCGAGCGCAGCGCTTTACGCTGAACCGCTCATGCACGCTTCCGAACCTTTGATCATCGCGGGACGCTCGTTCGGATCGCGCTTGCTGCTCGGGACGGGGAAGTTTTCTTCCAATGAGGCGATGGCGGCGGCGCTGGAGGCGAGCGGGACGGAAATAGTGACGGTGGCGCTGCGGCGGGCGGACCTCTCCGGCCAGGGCGATCCCTTCGCCGATATCCTGGATTTCGTTGATCCGAAGCGCTATCTGCTGCTGCCGAATACGAGCGGGGCGATCAATGCGGAGGAAGCAGTGCGCCTCGCCCGGCTGGCGCGCGCAGCGGGCATTTCCGATTGGATCAAGCTGGAAATTCACCCGGACCCGCGCTACCTCCTGCCCGACCCGATTGAGACGCTCAAAGCCACCGAGATATTGGTGAAGGAAGGCTTCACGGTGCTCCCTTACATCAATGCAGACCCGGTCCTGGCGAAGCGGCTGGAGGACGCGGGCGCGGCGACGGTCATGCCGCTCGGCTCACCAATCGGGTCGAATCGCGGGATCGAAACGCGGGCGCAGATTGAGATCATCCTTGAGCAATGCCTGGTGCCGGTGATCGTCGATGCCGGTCTGGGCGCTCCGAGCCAGGCAGCCGAGGCGCTCGAGATGGGTGCGGCGGCGGTGTTGGTGAATACGGCGATTGCCATTGCCTCCGACCCGGTGCGGATGGCCGGCGCCTTTCGCATCGCTGTGGAAGCAGGCCGCGCCGCTTACGAAGTTGGCCTCGGCGAGCGGCTCGGCCAAGCTGCGGCAACCAGCCCGCTCACCGGCTTCTTGCGTGCATCATGACGCCGGATCGAAGGGAGCGTCTTCCTACCCGGTTTTGCGGCGCATGAAGGTGGGGACGTCGAGGTCCTGCCCATCGATGATGGTCGGCTCGCTCTTCTCGAAACGACCGCGATTGACCGGTTCGAACAGCATTTGCTCCTGTTTCTCTTCGCGGGCTTTGGCAGCGGAGGCGGCTTGCGCGAGCGCCTGGGCTGCGGCCTCCTCGGCGCGCCGGGCGGCGTCAAGACGGGCAAAGATGGGGTGGCGCAGAGTGGCCGGGACCGCGGGCGCTTCCTCAAGATCTTCGTCGGACGCTTCGGCTTCTTCATCCTCCTCCGAGTGAAGCTCCGCCGCTGGCTCAAGCTCATCATCCTCTTCGGCGAACACCTCGTCGCTCTCCTCGGCACATTCCTCTTCCTCCTCAGATTCAAGTTCCGGCAGCGGCAGAGGCAGGGAAGGAGCCGGTTCGCGCCGCGCCTGGCGTTGGTGCCTGGGTGAGGCGTCCGCTCGGGCCGGAGCTGGCCGTCTCGGCTCGGCGAGAGCGGCTGCGCTGGCCGTGCCGCCACAGAAGATAGCGATGGAGAGCTGGCCCGACATGCCGGCATCTGTAGCCGTGCCGAAATAGAGATGCGTCTGGTCGGTCAGGTGCTTGTTCACCTCATCCATGACGATCGTCAGCTCATTCAGCGTGAAGTCGTCGCCGCCGACGACTTGCACGACCACGGTCTCCGCTTGCCGCAAGGCGCGGCCATGATCGAGGAGCGGGCTCTTGAAGGCACAGGCGAGCGCGTCGTGCGAGCGGTTCGCGCCAGTGGCTTCCCCGAAACCGAAGTACGCCCGCGCCTGTCCGCGCAAGGCGCTGCTGATCTCATCGAAGCCGAGCCGCAGCAGACCTCGGCGATGGACGAGCGCGGCCATGGCGCGTACGCATTGGCTCAAGGTCTCATCGGCCGTGGCAAAGGCCTCTCGGACCGAGGCCTCAGGAGTGACGAGATCGGCCATGCGGTCGTTTTCGAAGCAGATGACGAGGTCGGCTAGTCCGCGCACGGCGTCGAGCGCCTCGGTCGCTTGCGCGGTGCGGCGTTTGCCTTCGAACGAGAAAGGGAGCGTTCCGAGCACAACGACGAAGGCATTTTGCTCACGCGCCAGATCGGCGATGACAGGCAGTGCGCCGGAGCCGGTGCCGCCGCCAAGTCCAGCGAGGATGAAGATGATTGTGGCATCGGACACGACGCGCTGCAATTCCTCGGCGCACTCCTCCGCGGCGCTCCGGCCGATCTCCGGGTCGCCGCCGGTCCCCAGCCCGCGTGTGATCGTCTGGCCGATTTGCACGCGCAAGGGCGCCACCGAGGCGGCGAGTGCCTGGAGGTCGGTATTGATCGCGGCGATCTCGACATTGGGCAGCCCGTCGAGAACGATGCGATCGAGCGCGTTGCCGCCCGCGCCACCGATGCCGATGACCTTGAGCTTGGGTGCAGTGAGATTAACGGTGCGCGGGATGGTGATCATGAGGAGGTGGCGAGGTGGTGCGACTGGCGGGCAAGTGAGCGGAAAGCAGGGCTAAACGCGGGCAAGGAAGTGGTGGAGGAGCGCAGCGGTGCCCAAGGTTGGCACGGTGACGTAGGCGAGGATTTTCAGCCGCCGGGCGAGGCGGCTGAAGAGGCCCGAAGGGCGGTCGGGCTGCATGGCATGGGCGTATTTGATCAGGCCAATGGCCGCCGAGAGTTGAGGATTCTCAAAAGCCGAAGTGAGGCCTGACATAGCCTTGGCGTGGGTGAGATGGACGGGCATGCCGAAGACCTCCTCCGCGAGGCGATCGATGCCCTTAATCAACGAGCAGCCGCCGGTGAGAAGGAGGCCCGCGCCGAGATAAGGCAGGAGGTTGTGCGGCTCGAGTTCTCTGCGGAGCAGTTCGAACGTCTCGCGCAAGCGCATGTGGACGATGGTATTGAGCATCTCCCGCTCGACTTCCTTGCCGGCGAAACCGGTCTCATCTTTCAGGACGACCATTTCGTTCGGCGCGCTTGCGCCGAGGACGGCGCTCGCCTCTTCGCACTTCAGCTTCTCGGCGCGGGCCATCGGGATGCGGAGGCCAAGCGAGAGATCGTTCGTGAGGTGGTCGCCGCCAAGGGCGAGGCAGCCGCTGGCGCGCACCGCGCCATCGACATAGACGATGTACTCGGTGGTGCCGCCGCCCATGTCGATGACGAGCGCGCCGAGATTCTTCTGATTTTGATCGAGCACCACCTGCGCCGCGGCGAGCGGGCCGAAAACGACGTCGAGCACTTCGATGTCGAGTTCCTTGACGCAGCGGACCGCATTTTTGATCCGCGTGCCGACGCCGTGGACGATGTGAAAATCCGCCTCGAGTTTTCGCCCAAGCATGCCGATGGGATTGAGCACGCCATCCTGTCCATCCACATAATAGTGCTGAAGGATGGTGTGCAGAAACATGTTCGGCGCCGGGAGCGATGACCTCGCGCGCGCTCGCCTGCACGTCCTCGAAATCCTGGTCATCGATTTCCTCGCGCTCCTCGGGAATGGTGACGCGCGCCGCGGTTGTTGAAGCTCTGGATATGCGCGCCGGTGACGCGCGAGATAGACGCTGCCGATCATGACGTCGCTCTTCTCCTCGGCATCGACCAGCGCCTCGCGCACGCATTTGCCAGCGGTCTCGAAATCGACGATCTCGCCTTTGCGCACCCCGCGCGACGGAGCCTCGCCCACGCCGAGGATTTTGACGGTCCCGTCGGCCTTGATGTCGCCGACGACGGCGCACACCTTGGAGGTGCCGATCTCGAGACCGACGACGATTTGTTCCCTAGCCATGCGTGCGGAATGGTTTCTTCACGCTCTCGTCGGCGACTGCCTTGCTCCGGAATCTTTGCTGGACCTGCGTCGCCTCGCTTGAACGGCGTTGATGACCGGCTTCAAGTCGCGCCTGGGCGGAGCGGGCGTGGCGCGCGGCTTGGCGGCGGCGAGTCGGCTGGTTTGACCGTGCCTTTGTCAGGCGCGCCTTTCGGCGAGGCGCACTTCTGAGGCGGCGGCCCGGCGGCATTGGCTGCGCTTCGGCCTCGTCCATAAAGGTGACGGGCGTATTGCGCTCGACGAGCAGATTGACCGTCTGGATCTCGCGGTGGCTCGGCTCGATGATAATCGAGCAGGCGGTAAAAGCGGGTGAGTTGCCGGTCGATTTCATCGAGCCCGAACGTGACGTGCGCGTGCCCGCGGTCGGTCACGACGAGGCAGTAGCCTTTGCCGACATCGACGCTCTGGATCTGCCAGCGTGTGCTGTCGGCGTTCAGGCGGATGAGTTCAAGCGCGGCTTGGATTTCAAAGGTGTTGGCCTTCTGGCCCGGCGCGAAGTCCTCGAGCACCACGCCGGAGATGATGGGCAGATGAATGAAGTCCTGGCCGGCGCTTGCGGCTCGTCATGACGTAGCCGCGCGCATCGACAGGAAGGCATGGTCGGTGGCGGTGGGATCGATCTCCGGCTTGTCGGTGAGCCAGGCGATGGGCTGGCGCTCGCTGATGTCGATCGAGAGTTTGTTGGGGAGGCCGCGGTCGAGTTCGACGTGCTCGACCTGTGGCAATTGCTCGATCGCGGCTCGCGCACGCGGCGCGAGATTGAGCTGAAAGAAATTCATCTCAGGCGTCACGCCGGCCGCGGTGAGGATCTGCTCGCGCGTGAGCGTGCCGTCGGTGCGGACGTGAGTGTCGGTGAGGAGGAATATCTCGTTCTCCCAGATGTATTTGCGGAAGCCGCTCCTTCCGCCGATCCAGAGGCCGGCGCCAAGCCCGAGCCAAAGGATCGTCTTGAGCAGGAACATGCGAAACGCGTCCGCAGGCGAATGGCCCGCTCGCGATCGCGGCGAATGCTCACCTCCAGCAAATGCTGCTGCTTCCGCTGCCGGCCGGGCCGGAAGAGACGCTGGTTGCGGTACTTGGGAGCGGCGGGTTTCATGCGCGGCGGGCGGCGAGGGAGAGTGCGATGATGCGCGCACAAAGCTCGGGGTAGGAGAGCCCGGCGGCGGCCGCGGCCTCGGGCAGCAGGCTGGAGGGGGTCATGCCGGGAATCGTATTGACCTCGATAACGAACGGCTCGCCCGTCTCGCTGAAGAGCAAATCGACCCGCGAGTACACCTGGAGATCGAGCGCGCCATGCGCGCGGACGAGCGGTCTCCTGGACGAGGCGCGTCTCTTCGGGCTAAGTGGCGCGGGGCAAAAGTGATCGGCGCCAGCGGCCTGCGGATTGAGGAACGGATACTTGTTCTCGAAATTGTAGAAGTCGGTCTTGGCGCGGATTTCGATGACCGGCAGCGCCTCGCCGCCCACGACCCCGACCGTGAGTTCGCGCCCGGCGATGTACTGCTCGACGAGCAACTCGCTGCGACAGGCCGCGTGCCTCCGCCAGGGCGGCGGGCAATTCCGAAGCTCGCGCACGATGTACACGCCGACGCTGGAACCTTCGCGCGGCGCCTTGATGACAAAGGGCAGCGCGAGCGTCGGATCAGCCGCCGTCGCGCAGAATTTCCGAAGGCGGCGTCGGCACGCCGCGTTCGCACGAAGCGCGCTTTGCTGGCGATCTTGTCGATGGCCAGTTCGCTGCCCGGCGACGCCTTCGCCGGTGTAGGGGATGCCGCGTTTTTCGAGGAGGCGCTGCAACTGGCCGTCCTCGCCAAAAGTGCCGTGAATGACGTTGAAGGCGATGTCGAGCCCTCTGGCAACCCAAATTCAGGTCCGGCCACATCGACCGCGATGACCTCCGCGCCCAGGCTGCGCAAGGCCTCCGCCACGCCCGCGCCGGAGGCGAGCGAAACGCGCCGTTCGGAACCCGGTCCGCCCATCAGGACGGCAATGCGCTGGTGCTGGAGATTAATCATGGAAGCCTTTCGCCTCGCCGACGATTTGCACTTCCGTCTCGAGCTCAAGCCCGCGTTCGCGACGGGCGATTTCCTGGACATGCGCAATCAAGCGCGAGCACGTCCTGAGCGGTCGCTTTGCGGTCGTTGACGATGAAATTGCCATGCACTTCGGAGACTTTGGCTCCGCCCATGCGCGCTCCCTTCAGGCCGAGTTCATCGACGAGTTTGCCCGCTGGGATGGGCCTGGATTTTTGAAGATGCATCCGGCGCTCGATTCGCGCGGCTGGCTCGTGCGGCGCTTGAGCGTGGAGCCTCCATGCCCTGCTCAATCTCGGCGCGCGTGCTCTCGTGCCCGATGAACGTGGCGGAGACGGCGAAGTTGCCGATGAGCGTCGGCACGTGCCGGTAGCCAATGTCCATCTCCTCCGGCGTGCTCATGTGAAACTCGCCATGACGGTCGATGAAACGAACGGCTGACCACCTGGCGAAAGGTCTCGCCGCCCATGGCGCCGGCGTTCATGCGCAGCGCGCCGCCGACACTGCCGGGAATGCCCTTCGAACCACTCGAACCCGCCGATCCCCGCGTCGCGCGCGGCAATGGCCAGCTCGCGTTGCAGCACGCCCGCGCCAGCGATGATCTGCCGGTCGCGAACCTCCAGCTTGCTGAATTCCCCGCGCCCAAAAAGACGACGCAGCCGCGAATGCCCGCCATCGCGCACCAGGAGGTTCGAGCCGCGTCCGATGACGAAAATGGGAATCCCGTGCCCGGTGCAAAAGCGGACGAGCCGGGCGAAGCCCTCCTCGGTTTCCGGCGCCGCCCAGAATTGCGCCGGCCCGCCGATGCACATCGTGGTATGGCGGGAGAGCGGCTCGTAAAGCTTGAGGATGCCGGGGCCGAGCACCTCCTGCATTTGCTGAAAGAGGGCGAGATCTTTGGCAAGCGCCGCGCCTTGTTCGTGAATGCTCCCAGCGCCCAGTGACAGGACGCAGTCGCCCGGTTGCAGCAATCGTCCCACTTCGCGGACCGCTTGCCCGCGGTCGGGGATGTATTGCGCCGACGGATGCCCTTCGCGGAGCAACTCATCAACGATGGTCTGCCCGGTGACCCCTTCGATCGGCGGCTCGCTGGCGGGGTAAATTTCGGTTACGAAGACTGCCGAGGCGTCGTGAAACGCGCGCCCAAATTCTGCCTTCAGCGCCTGTGTGCGCGAGAAGCGATGCGGCTGAAACATGCACGATCACGCGCGGGCGTCCCGTGTTTTTCGCGGCGGCAAGGGTGGCGCGCACTTCGCTGGGATGATGCGCGTAATCATCGACGACCATGTAGCGATCTGAGCGAAACTAGAATCTCAAAGCGGCGCCGCGCGCCGCGGAAGCTCTCGAGCGCCTCCGCGATCTTTGGGAAAGGGACGCCCAGCTCTGTGGCAAGGGCAATCACGCCAAGCGGCGTTGGAGACATTGTGCCGGCCCGGCACGTTGAGCGTGACGGCGCCCAAGCGAGACTCGCCATCGCGCAGAGCGCGGAAATGCGACTGGAAGTCTTTCGCGTGGAGATTGTCGAAGCGATAGAAGGCGCTGGCCCGCTCGCCGTAACAGATGCGCGCCGGGATGCGCGGAGCAGATGCGCGCGGCCTCGGAATCGTCCGCGCAGTAAAAAACGTGCCCGCGTGTCTGGGAGAGGAATTGGCGGAAGACGCGCTCGATGGCGGCGAGGTCCTCGTAATAGTCGAGATGCTCTTCCTCGATGTTCGAGCACGATGGCGTGCTCGGGATGATAAAGCGCCAGGGTGCCGTCGCTTTCGTCGCCTTCGGCCACAAAGAGTTCGCCGCCGGCATCCCAATGGGCATTGGTGCCGAGGATCGGAATCTCCGCGCCCGACGTAGTGGGAGGGATGCAGGCCGCCCAACCGCAGCACATGCGCCGCCATCGCGGTCGTCGTCGTCTTGCCGTGCATCCCGGCCACCACGATGCCGCGCTTGCCGTGCATGATGGCGGCCAGGGCGTCGGCGCGGCGCACCATCTGTTTGCCGAGGCGCACCGCCTCATCGTAGTCCGGATGGCCGGGGCGAATCGCGGAGGAAAAAATGACCACGTCGGCGGCTTGCACCCCGTTCGGGTGGCAGGGCAGACGAAAATCGAGGCCGAGTTGTTTCAAGTCGCTCAATTTCGCTCGTGGTGACTTTGTCGCAGCCGCTGACCTGATGTCCGAGCGCGAGCAGCAAGCCCGCGAGGCCGCTCATGCCGGAGCCAGCGACGCCGATGAGATGCACGCTCAGGTCGCCAGCGGCGAGGTGTTCAGCGAGAATTTGGCCGGTATCCATCAGGAACGGGTGTGGGCGAGCATGGCGTCGGCCACGCGCTCGGCGGCGTGGTGCGGCGCAAGACGAGCAGTGGCGGCGGCCATGTCTGCCAGGCGCGCTGGTTCGTCGAGCCATTGGCGCAAATGAGTGGCCAGCGCCTCTGGCGTCGCCTCCGTCTGCGGCAGCAGGAAGGCGGCGCCCGCGCGGTGAAAGATTGCGGCGTTCAGCGTCTGATGATCCTCCGCCGCGAAAGGGAAAGGAATGAGGAGGCTGGGCAGAGCGAATTGCGCCAGCTCGGTGAGACTCGCGGCGCCGGAGCGTGCGACGGCGAAATCGGCGGCGCTGTAGGCCTCGCCCATGGAATGGCAAAATGGGGCGACAAAAGCCGGCACCCCGGCGTCTTTGTAAGCAGCGCGCACGGCGCTTTCATCGGTGGCGCCGGTCGAGATGGATCACTTGCAGAGGCGCGCTGCTCAGTTGCGGCAGGGCGCCGACCACCGCTTGGTTAATGCCGCTGCGCGCCCTGGCTGCCGCCCATCACGAGCAGCGTTGGGCGACCCGGAACGAGGCCGAAGGTGCGCAGGGCCGCCACGCGGTCCGCGCGCTCCGTGAGCGTCTGGCGCACGGGAGTGCCGGTCACCTCGCAGCGCGCCTTGGGAAAGAAGCGGCGGCATTCCTCGAATCCGAGCAGCACCGTCTGCGCGAGGCGCCCGTTGAGGCGATTGGCCTTGCCCGGAAGCGCATTGGATTCGTGGACAAAGGTCGGGATTTTGCGCAGGCGCCCTGCGAGGATCGGCCCGGTGGAGGTGAAGCCGCCCATGCCCGAGCACCGCGGCGGGTTGGCAGTCCGCGAACAGACGGCGGCATCGCTGCAGACCGGAGACAAAGCGTCGCGCGAAAGTGAGTGCCGAGAGCGAGAAGAGCCGCGGCAGGCCGATGCCCGGCAGCCGTTCGATCCGAAACTCGGAGCGGCCCTGGGTGGCCAGGGTGTCGATCTCCTTTTCCGAAATGAGCACCATCACCTCGTGCCCGCGCGCACGCAGCACTTCGCCGACGGCCAGACCCTGGGAAGAGATGTCCGCCAGTGCCGCCGGCTGCGATGACGAATTTGAAAGACATACTTTCAGAAGCGGACGCGTGCCTTCCGACGCGTGCGCACAGCGAGTTGCACCGCGGCTTTGGCTTCGCGGTCGCTCAATCCCTGGCGATAGATGTTGATCAGGATGCCGACGCCGAGCAGACAGAAAACGAGGTTCGAGCCGCCGTAGGAGATGAACGGCAGCGGCAGCCCCTTGTTCGGCAGCATAGCGGTCGTGACGCCGATATTGATCGCCGCCTGTAGCGCGATGATCATGACCAAGCCAAAGCCCAGCAGCTGGCCGAACCGGTCGCGCGCGCGCAACGCAATGATCGCGCCGCACATGATGATGACGACGTAAGTGAACACGATCAGGAGCGTGATGCGCAGCCCAAGCTCCTCCCCGAAAGTCGGCAGAATAAAGTCGGTGTGCGCCTCGGGCAGAAAGGCCATCTTTTGCCGGCCATTGCCGAAGCCGAGTCCCTCGACGCCGCCGGAGCCGAAGGCGATCAAGCCTTGCACCTGCTGGTAGGCGTCATCGGGATACTTGTCAGGGTAAAGGAAGGCCAGAAAGCGGTGCATCGCTTTCGGGCATGCGCCAGACCACGAGGCTGAGCCCAGCCAGCGAGCAAAAGACCATCGGGATGAGCAGATAGAGGCGCGTGCCGGCGACGAACATCACGCCAAGGGTGGTGGCACCAAGAAGCGAGGTGGTGCCGAGATCGACTTCGCGCACGATGAGCGCCATGAGGAAGCCGCTGAGGAGGAGAGGATAAAGGAAGCCGCGTCGCAATTCGAGCGCCCCTTTTTCGTCACGCGCGAACCACCAGGCGAGGGCAACCAAAGCGGCCAATTTGCCCAATTCAGAGGGCTGAAAAGTGGTGTAGTGAAGATTCACCCAGCGCCACGAGCCGTTGATTTTCTGACCGATCGGCCGGACGTAACAGAGGACGAGCAGCACGGTGGCGAGCCCGTAGAGCGCCCACCAAACCTTGCCCCAGAGATGGTAATCAACGCGGGCGGCGATAACGCAAATGACCAAGCCGATTCCGAGCCAGACGATCTGCTTGCGGATGAAAAACGAGGGGTTGCCGTGCGCGTCATGCGCATACGCGCCGGTGGAGAAGAGCATGATGAGCCCGAGCGTCACGAGCAGCGCCACGCCGAGCGTGAGGAGATAGACGCTGTGACGATGCATGGAGGGCGCGCTTTGGACTGCTATTCGCTCTTTTTCGCCGGGACTTTGAGGATTTGGGCAATCTGCAGCTTCTTGGAGTCCTCGATTTTGTTGGCTTTCATCAAATCGTCGGGCGTCACCGAAAACTTTCGGGCGATGGAGTAGATGGTGTCGCCCTTGGCCACGGTGTAGCTTTTGCCTTCGGTGATGGGCGGCTTTGACGGTGCCGGAGTCGCTTTGAGGAAAGCGCCATCTTCCTTGCGCGTGAGGAAGTCGGACTTTTTCACGTCCGTGGTGGCGGTGGGATGCACGGCCGGGGTGCGCGGCGCCGGAATGGTGAGGGTCTGATTGGCCTTGAGGATCGTCGCTTGAGAAAGGTTGTTCGCTTCGGCGAGGTCGATGGCATTGATGCCGTGTTGCGCCGCGAATTTGCCGAGGGACTCGCCGCCCCGTGCATGCAGGATGTGCGGCGCAGCCGGTGGCGCGACGCCGCCGGAGAGAAGGGGACGAGCAGCCGTGGCTGAGGGCGCGGCGGAGAGCGCGGCGGACTCAGGCAGAGTGGTAGCCGCCGCGCTGGCGCTGGTGTCGGCCTTCTCTTCCGCCGCCGCCTCCCGCGCGTGCCGATGCGCTTTGATGCTGCTGAACGCGTAGATGCCGCCAATAAAAACGGCATGTAAAATGAGCACGACGAAGAAGGCGGTCGAGAGCTTGGTGACGGGCTGCTCTTCGTCATCGTAATCGTCGAGCGCAGGCGCCGCGCCGCGGCGGGCCGCGGTGGCCTGGTAGCGGGTGGGCGGCTTGGGCCGCGCGAGTCGTTTCGTGCGGGCCTGCAGCCAGCGGAATTTGGGCAGGTTGGGGAGCTTCATTTTCATAGGGCTTGGGCATCGGGCAGGGCGAGGACGAGGGCGCGGAACTGATTGCCGCGGTCGGCGTAATGGCGAAACATGTCGAAGGAAGAAGTGCCGGGAGAAAAGAGGACGGCATCGCCGGCGCGAGCCTCGCGTGCGGCGGCGGCGACGGCCGCCTCGAGTGATCGCCCGACGTTGTGGCACGGCAGACGCGGGCTCCAGAGGCGCTCGATGCGGTCGGCCATCTCGCCGAGGAGGACCGCGGCGCGGCATTTTTCGGCAACCAATTCCGTGAGCGAGTGGTACTCAAAACCTTTGTCTTTGCCGCCCGCGATCAGGACGACGGGACGCGTCTCCGAGAGGAGCGCCTTCTCGACGGAATCGGGATTCGTGCCTTTGGAATCGTTGATCCACTCGACCCCGCCAAGCGTGCGCACCGACTCGCAGCGATGCGGCAGCGCCTGATACGCGCACAGCGGCGGGCGCATCTGCGTGAAAGAGAGGCCGCGCGCGACGCCGACCCCGAGCGCAGCCATGAGGTTCTCCGCGTTGTGCGCTCCGCGCAGTTGCGTCTCGCTGAGCGCGAGCACCGGCTCGCCGTGGAAATGGATGACGCCGTCGTGAAATGCAAAATCACCCCCCGCAGCGTAGGCGCTGAAGGTGAGAGGTTGCGCAACCAACGCGGGGAGTGGGTCGCGGAAATTGACGACCGCCCAATCCTCGGCCGTCTGGTTTTCGAAAATGCGGAGCTTGGCGACGCGGTACTCTTCCATCGAGCGATAGCGGTCGAGGTGATCGGGCGCGAAGTTGAGCCAGACGGCGATCTCCGCACGAAAATCGCGCACCGTCTCGAGCTGAAACGAGGAGAGCTCGAGCGTCATGACATCGAAGGTGGCGCTCTCGCCCACACGCGCGGAGAAGGCGGGGCCGATATTGCCCGCGGCGGCGGTGTGACGTACCGCAGGCTTCGAGCATGGTGGCGACGAGCTGCGTGGTGGTCGTTTTGCCGTTCGTGCCGGTGATGCCGATGATCGGGCATTCGCACCAAGCGTAGGCGAGCTCGAGCTCACCGATCATCGGGATCTTCCGCTCCACGAATTTCCGCACGAGCGGCGCGGTGGGGTCGATGCCTGGGCTGAGGACCGCAAGGTCATAGGCCGTGGCATCGTCGAGCGCGCTGGCGCCCGCCAGGAGACGGATGCCATGCGTCTCGAACATCTCGATCTTCGCGCGCAAAGTTGCGGGTTCGGCAGTGTCGAGCACCGTCACCTTCGGGCCGCGCCCCTGCAGCAGCATAGCTGCCGCCGCGCCGCTTTCGCCGGCGCCGAGGATGGCCACGGACTCGCCGAGATGAGGTGGATGGCGCAGCGTTTTCACCGGAGTTTGAGCGTGGCCAGCCCGAGCAGGGCAAACATCACGGACATGATCCAAAAGCGGACGATGACCGTGTTTTCCTTCCACCCTTTGAGCTCGAAATGATGGTGAATGGGCGACATCAGAAAGACGCGCCGGCCTTCGCCATGGATGCGCTTGGTGATTTTGAACCAGGTCCGCTGGATGACGACGGAGCCGGCTTCAATGACGAAGACGCCGCCGACCACCACGAGCAGCAGCTCCTGCTTGCAGCAGATCGCGACCACGCCGAGCGCGCCACCGATGGCCAGGGAGCCGGTGTCGCCCATGAAGACGCGCGCCGGGTAGCAATTGAACCAAAGGAAGCCGAACGACGCGCCGACCAGCGCGAAGCAGACGACCATCAGCTCACCCGCAAAGGGGTAATAAGGCACTTGCAGGTAGGCGGAAATTTTCAGGCTGCCAGCGACGTAGGCGAAGACGCCGTAGGTGAAGGCGCTGGTGATCGTGCAGCCGGCCGCGAGCCCGTCGAGGCCGTCGGTGAGGTTGACCGCGTTGGAGGTGCCCACGATGACCAGCGTGAAGAAGATCGTGGTGCACAAGCCGAGCGCGTAGAGCCAGCGCGTGGCCGAAAAAGAGCGAATCGAGATCGTAGATGATCGGCTCCTTGTAGAAGGGGACGTAGAGCGACTTCGCTTGAATGTTAATGGCGGGATTGCTCAAGAAATAAGCGGCCACCGCGCCCGCGAGGATGAATTGCGCGACAAGCTTCGTCTTCTCGCTGACGCCTTTGGAGTTCTTCTGTGCGACCTTCAGGTAGTCGTCCCAGAAGCCGAGCGCGCCACAATAGACAATGGTGGCAAGAACCAGCCAGACGGCGGTGTTATCCGGCCGCGCCCAGAGCAACGCGGAGACGAGGACGCAGCCGTGCAACAGCACGCCGCCCATCGTCGGCGTGCCGGCTTTTTTGCCGTGCAATTCGAAGAGGCGATGCACTTCCTCCTTCGTCCGCACGGGCTGGCCGAGCTTGAGCGAAATGAGGCGGCGGATGGCGTAGTTGCCGAAAACCAGCGAGAGCAGAAAGGCGGTGAGCGCCGCCGCGATGGCCCGAAAGGAGACGTACTGAAAGACGTTGAGCGCGCGGAGATAGTCCGGCGCGGAGCCTTGGCTGAGCCGGTAGAGATAGTACATCATACCGCCTGTAGACCCTCCACGATGCGCTCCATGCGGGCGGAGCGGCTTCCCTTGACCAGCACGACATCGCCGGCGCGCGCGAAGGAGCGGAGCGATTTGCAGTGCCTCCTCGATCGAATCGCAGTGCTGCACCCTGCGCGACGCCGCCGCGTGTACGCGGCTTCGGTGATCCAGCGCGCCTCGCTCGCCGACGCCGATAACGAAATCGATGCCTTCTTTCGCGGTGGCCGCACCGACGCTGCGATGGCCGCCCTCGGCTTCGCGCCCGAGTTCGCCCATGCGCCCGAGGACCGCGATGCGCCGCCCTGCCGCGGGCATGATGGCGAGGCGTGGAAAGCGCCGCCGCGACGGAATCGGGATTGGCATTGTAAGTGTCGTCGAGCACGTGAATGCCGCGCAAAATTTTCTGCTCGAGGCGGCCCTTGGTCAGGCGCAGGCGCGAATGCCCTCGGCGCATTCTTCCAGCGAGAGGCCGAAGACGCGGCCGGCGGCGATGGCGAGCAGGCATTGCGCACCATGTGTTCGCCGGGCACGGGCACCTCCGCCTCGAGGGAGCGGCCTTCGGCCTCCAAGCGTGAAGCGGACGCCGTGAAAGTGCGCGCGCAGATTCTGCGCGCGAACGTCGCCGCGCTCGAAGCCGACGTAAACGGCATCGGCGTGCGTGCGCGCCGCGATGCCCGCCGCAAACTCGTCATCGATATTCTGGATGAGGTAACCCGCCCGGCTGGAGCGCCTCCGCCAGCATCCCTTTCTCGAGGGCGATCGCCTCGCGGGTCAGCAGATGCTCGATGTGCGCGCGGCCGATATTGGTGATGATGGCCACATCCGGCGCGGCCATGGCGGCCAGCGGCGCGATCTCGCCGGGATGGTTCATCCCCATCTCGAACACGCCGACCTGATCGCTTTCGCGCGCGCGCAAGAGGGTGAGCGGCAGGCCGATGTGATTGTTGAAATTGCCCTCCGTGTGCGCGACGGGAAACGCCGCGCCAGCACGCTGGCCGTCATGTCCTTGGTGCTCGTTTTGCCGTTGCTGCCGGTGATGCCCACGACCTGCATCGGCAGCGAGCGGCGGTAGACAGGTCGCGAGGCTTTGCAAGCGCCGCCAGCGTGTCCGCCACTTGAATGACGGCAAACTGCGGCGGCAGGTCCGGGGGGATTTCCTCGACGATGGCGCCGACCGCCCCGACGCCGCGCCGCTTCCGCCACAAAGCGAATGGGCGTCGAAATTCTCCCCGCGCAGCGCAACGAAAAGATCGCCGGCTTGGAGACGCGCGCGAATCGGTGCAAATCGGCGCGGCGAGAGCGCGCCCATCGCCGGCGCGGAGTGTGCCGCCGGCCCAGTGGGCGACGAGTTGGAGAGGGGTCGGGTCCATCAGTGATCGAGCTCCACCGGTTTGTTTTGCAGCGCCTGCGTGCGCCACGGCGACGTCGTCGAAAGGGACCGTCGCGTCCGCAAACTCCTGGTACGTCTCGTGGCCTTTGCCCGCGATGAGCACGATGTCGCGCGGCTGCGCCAGGTCGATGGCCCGCTGGATGGCGGCGCGGCGATCCTCAATGACCTCGAAGTTGCCGCGGCGCAGCCCCGGCTTGATGTCTTCGATGATCGCCATCGGCTCCTCCTGCCGCGGATTGTCGGAAGTGACGATGGCATAGTCGGCGTGCTCATCGACGGCGGCGCCCATGCGCGGACGTTTGCTGCGGTCGCGACTGCCGCCGCAACCAAAGACGACGAGCAACCGCGCCGGCTTCAATTCGCGCAAGGTTTTCAGCGCATTGATCAGCGCATCGTCGGTATGCGCGTAATCGACGAAGACCCGGAAGCTGCGTTGCGCCGGCACCGCTTCCAGCCGGCCTGGCACCGCGGGCGCGGTCGCGAGTGCGAGAACCGCTGTCCGCACGTCGATCCCCATGGCGGTCACAGCGGCGATGGCGGCGAGGGAGTTATAGACATTGAAGTTGCCGATCAGCGGCAGGCGCACGAGGTACGATTTGCCATTGGCATCGAGTTGATAAGAGGTGCCCTGGAAGTCGGTCCGCAAATTGCTTGCGCGAAAATCCGCGCGCACCCCAAGTCCGTAGCGTGATGAATCGGGAAGGCCCCTTTGAACCGGGAGGCGAGTTGCGCGCCATAGCGATCATCGAGGTTGATGACAGCCTTGCCTTTCTTGCGCGTCTGCGCGGCCAGGGCGGTGAAAAGGAGCGCCTTGGCCTCGAAGTATGCCTCCATCGTCCCGTGATAATCGAGGTGATCCTGCGTGAGGTTCGTGAAGACCGCCGCATCGAATTCGACGGCGCGCACCCGCTGCTGCACGAGCGCATGGGAGGCGACTTCCATGGCGACGGCCTTGCAGCCCGCCGACCGCATCTGCCAGAGCAACTCCTGCAAATCGGCCGATTCGGGCGTCGTCCGCCAGGCCGGCACTGAGCGGTCGCCGACTTCGTAGCGGACCGTGCCGATGAGCCCGCAGCGATGCAGTGCCTGCTCGCAGATGCTCTTGATCAGAAACGTCGTGGTCGTCTTGCCGTTCGTGCCGGTGACGCCGGCGATTTTCATGTGCCGCGAAGGCTGCTCATAAAGCGCCGCGGCTGCGTTCGGCCATGGCCGCACGCGCGTCTTTGACCACCACGACCGGGAGACGAGTGTCCCTCACGTCCTCCTGGGTGAGGACCGCCACGGCCCCGGCGCCCGCCGCTTGCGCGCAGAAAAGCGCTCCATTGGCGTGCGCTCCGGGCAGGGCAACAAAGAGCGCGCCCGCGGCGACTTTGCGCGAGTCGTACGCGATGGACGTGACATCCACCTGGAGAGAGCCGTTGACCGACAACGTCTCGATGCGGTTGAGAAGGGTGGCGAGTTTCATACGCCCAAGCTAGTCGCGCACCGCCTCGCCGACGCCGGCTTGTTCGCCGGGGGCAATCGGCTCCGTCGGCGTGAGATTGAGATGACGTGCGGCCTTTTCCGCAATGCGCGCAAAGACCGGGGCCGCGATCATGCCGCCGAAGTTCTCGTGCGCCTCGACTTTGGCATCATCCAGCATCACGAGGCAGACGAACTCCGGCTTTTCCGCTGGCAGGAAACCGACGAAGGAGACGACGTACTTGCCCTTCATGTAGCCTTTGTTGAGGTAGGCTTTTTGGGCCGTTCCGGTCTTGCCGCCCACCAGAAAACCGGGGACGTGCGCCTTTTGCGCGGTGCCGCGTTTGCTCACCACCTGCGCCAGCGCGGCGCGCACCTGATCGGCGACTTTCTCCTGGACCACACGCCGCACTTCCACTGGCGGAAAAGGGGTTACGGCGCCCGAGGGTTGATCGACGACTTCATGGATGATCTGCGGCGTCATGAGCGTGGCCGCCGTTCGCGATGACGCTCATCGCGGTGGCGATCTGGAGGGGGGTCACATCGACCTCATGGCCCATTGGTAGATGCGTGATGGAGATAGGGCTCCACTGGCTCGGAGGAACAACCCGCCCGGAGAGTTCACCCGGCAAATTGACGCCCGTACGCTCGCCGAACCCGTACCGGCGGACGAACTCAAAAAGCCGCTGGTCGCCGAGTTGAATGCCCAGCTTGGCCGCGCCGATATTGCTGGAGAAGACGAGCACGTCGGACACCGGGATTTCACCCATCGGCTTGTGGTCGTGCAGCGTATTGCCGTGGAAGGTAAAGTGGCCGTTTTCGCAGAAGATGCGCGTATCGATATCGACCAGGTGCAGGCTTAGCGCGGCGGAAGCCGGCACAATCTTGAAGGTCGACCCCGGCTCCACCTGATCCATGATCGCGTGGTTCTTCCGGTTGGCTTCCGGGACGCCCTCCTGCTCGTTTAGATTGTAGTGGGGCCAGTTGGCCATCGCGAGAATTTCGCCCGTTTGTGGGCGCATCATGATGGCGGTGGCCATCTCGGGCCTGAACTGCTTCGCCGCGGCATCGAGTTCCTGCTCGACGATCATCTGGAGGCCAGAATCGATGGTCAGACGCACGTCTCCGCCATTTTGTGGTGGCCGCTCCTGGCCGCGGAATTGCACCAGCTCCCGGCCATCCGCATCGCGCTCCGAGTAGCGATAGCCGTCGCGCGCGTGCAGGACCGAATTCATGGAGCGCTCCACTCCCTCCATGCCCAGATTGTCGTGGTTGGTGTATCCGATGACGTGGCAGGCCATCTCGCCATTCGGGTAGACGCGAATGGAGTCCTGCTCGAAGGTGATGGCACGCGCGTTCTTTTTTTCGAGCTTCGCGGTGGGAGCATCCTCCGAACGCTCTGCCAGCCTGGCCTGCAAGGCGATCGCGGCCACTTCCGGCACATCCTTCTTCAGGACGATGTAGCGCAGCGGCACATTTTTCTGCTCCCGGTCCGACCACCGCGAGCGGGAGAGCTTTTCCAGCAGCACCGCTGCTGGCAGGTCCAGCGGCTCGGCGAGCAGCCGCGCGAGCGCTTCTGCGTTGCCGACGAGTGACCCATCGGCCACGACGGTCTTCACCGGCTCGTTTGTCGCCAGCGGCGCGCCGCGCGCATCGAAAATGGAGCCGCGCCGCGCCGGGATGACTTTCTTGGTCCCATGGGCCTCCGCCGCCTGCTGCGCATATGCGTCGTGCATCGTCACTTGCAGGTGAACGAGCCGAAAGGAGAAGGCGGTGAAACAACACGCCAGCGCGCAACTCGCTGTGAGCAACCGCTCCTGAGGTGAGCGCAGCATAGGTTTCTAGGGTACGGAATTGGAGACGGGCCGCAGCTCGCCACGAGGCGCGGGTGAATCACTCACGACCACCAGCCGGTCCCGCGTGATCTCGGAATAGCCGGGCAGAAAGTTGCGGTCTTTTTCGCGCCGCTTGCGCAGCTCGTTGGGCGAAGAAAGCTTCGCGATGCGCGCCTTGACATCTTCATTCTGATTGCGCAAGGCGGTCAGTTCCACCTCGAGTCGGCGAATCTCTCCGCCGCTTTTGTGGAGCTGATTTTTGCAATACACATAATAGAATCCTCCCCCGGCGGCAAAGAAGCCGAGAACGATCCACGTGGCGATGGAGGCGAGGGGAACAACATTCCCATGACGACGACGGTTGGGCATGACAGGATGGGCTTTTAGATTTTCTCCACAGCACGAAGTTTGGCGGAACGCGCCCGCGGATTCCGGCGCAGTTCATGGTCGGTGGCGGTCACGGCTTTGCCGGTGACGCGGCGAAAGAGGCGGTCGGGATTCGGGCGTGGCGCGGGCCATTCCGGTCGGTCGATGGTTTCGACTGCGCGGTCACGGAAGAAGTTCTTCACGAGGCGGTCTTCGAGCGAGTGGAAGGAGATGACCGCGAGGCGTCCGCCTGGTGCGAGGCGGCGCGCGAACACCTTCAGCCCGGCTTCAAGTGATTCGAGTTCGTGATTCACCGCCATACGCAGCGCTTGAAAAACTTTGGTCGCGGGATGCGTTTTCCCCCGCCGTGGGATGACGCCTTCCACCAGCCGGGCCAGTTCGCCCGTCGTGTGCAAGGGACGCACCGCGCGCTCGCGCACGAGTCGGATGGCAATCCGCCGAGCCGCTGGCTCTTCCCCGAGCGTGCGAAAGAGGCGCTCGAGCTGCTCGCCGGACATGGTGTTGACCAGCTCGGCGGCGGTGACCCCGCTGCCGGGATTCATGCGCATATCGAGCGGGCCGGACGCTCGGAAAGAAAAGCCGCGCTCGGGCGTGTCGAGTTGAAAGGAAGAGACGCCGCAATCAGCCAGGAAGCCGTCAACGACTGGCACGGAATAGCGATCCAACGCCTCGCCAGCATCCGCAAAGTTGCATTGGATGGCGTGGAATTGGTCGCCAAAGCGCCGCAGCCGCTCGCTGGCGAACGCGATGGCTGCCGGATCTTGATCCAACCCGATCACGACCGCACCGCTCTCGAGCAGCGCCTCGGCGTGCCCGCCGCCCCCAAGGGTGGCATCGACCATGAGCTTCCCTTTGCCAGGTCGGAGGCACTGTACCACTTCGGCACGTAAAACCGGCACGTGACCTTCCGGCGCATGCGCAGGGGTGCTGCTCTCCTCCGCGTCAGGGCCGAGGTTTTCGCCGTGGGATTGCATGGTGGAGATCATAGTCCGATCAAGCCGGCCACCCGGTCGAAGGCGCCCGCTTCTGCCGGGGCGGCGCTTAGATACCGCTGCTTGTTCCAAACTTCAAAAGTGTCGTTCATCCCCACAAAGGCCACCTCGCCACGAAGATCCAGGAGCTTGCAAAAATCCTCCGGGATGAGCATCCGGCCCTGCTTGTCGGCCACGACTTGCACGGAGCCGGCAAAAAAGCGGCGCTTGAAGCTCACGCGCTCCTCGGGAGAAAACTGCGGGTCGTCTTCCACGCGCTTCGCCACGGCCCGGAACTCCATCGGCGGCATCGCGCGCAGGAACTGGTTCTTGCGATCCGGCATGAGAAAAAACTCGTCCTCCTGATCTTCTTCGGGATGGCGCCAGCGGGCGGGAATCGTCACCCGATTTTTCGCATCGAGGGAGGGAAACTCCGTTCCCGAAAAGATCGGAGAGGAGATCGCGACGGCAGACATAGCGGCAGGGTAAATCAGGAAAAGAGAACCACCGCCTCCCAGCGGCACCCACTTTCTGCCACTTTCCTCCACCCAGCCTCAAGCTCTAAAACGAGAATTTTTTTGGTGGCATTCACGAGCCGACGATGCAGAAGGCCCACGACAAAGCGCATTACCCCAACAGATTGGGATGGACGGCCATCATTGCACCACCTATTGTACAGTTCGCAAGCTTTCTCGTCGGTGACGACGGGAATTGCTCGCGAGGTTTCACCGAAAAGAAATCGACTTGCCCGCAAAGAAAGCCTCTCCTTCCTCTTCACTCCTTCACCGCTCTTCCGAATCCATGGCCCAGAAAGCAGAATCTCCCCCCGAGGAAAACAAGGTGCTCGCAGCGCGTAACAAAAACCTCGATCTGGCCTTGCAGCAGATCGCCAAAGACTTTGGGGAAGGCGCCATCATCCGCATGGGCGACGCGAAGACGCAGGACATCGATGTCATCCCGACGGGAAACATTTTGATCGATCGCGCTCTGGGCGTTGGCGGCTTCCCGCGCGGGCGGATCGTGGAGGTTTTTGGGCCGGAAAGCTCGGGCAAAACGACGCTGACCTTGACGGTGATCGCCCAAGCCCAAAAGCGCGGCGGATTGGCGGGCTTCATCGATGTGGAGCATGCGCTGGACGCCTCCTACGCCCGCAAACTGGGCGTGAACATCGACGACTTGCTCGTCTCCCAGCCGTCTTCGGGCGAAGAAGCGTTGCGCATCTGCGAAACCCTCGTGCGCTCCAATGCGCTGGATGTGATTGTGCTCGATTCTGTGGCAGCGCTCGTGACGCGGGCGGAGTTGGAAGGCGAGATCGGCGATACCACCGTGGGCGCGCAAGCCCGCTTGATGAGCGCGGCGTTGCGCAAGCTGACGGCGCTCATCTCCAAAGCACGAACGACCTGCATTTTCACTAATCAGATTCGCGAGAAAATCGGCGTCATGTTTGGCAATCCCGAGACCACCCCCGGCGGCAAGGCACTCAAATTCTACTCCAGCGTGCGCGTCGATATCCGGCGCATCGGCGCGATTAAACAAACTGACGGTGTAGTGACGGGCAATCGCACGAAGATTAAGATCGTCAAAAATAAAGTCGCTCCGCCGTTCACTGAGGCAGAGTTTGACATCATGTACAACGAAGGTATTTCTTCAACCGGCGCGTTGCTTGATTTGGCTTTGGAACAAGGGATCGTAGAAAAGCGCGGCTCCTGGCTTTCTTACAATGGCACGCAACTGGCCCAAGGCCGCGACGCAGCGAAGGATCTCTTGAAGAGCAACGAGCCGCTTTATGAAGAGATCACCGCCGCGGTGAAGGAAAGGCTGGCTGTCAACAGTGCGGGCAAGAAGTAAGGGAGCACACCGCTGGACCGTCCGCCGAAGGTCGGCCGTTAACCTGTTCATTTGTTAGTAAGGCAAAGCCGGGAGCGACTTCACCCAAGGGACGAGCCGGTTCGAATTCCAAGCCGGCGTGCATGGTGGGCGCGGCGCCGTGGCTTGGTACTCCAGAAGCGAGGTGCGCAGCATTTTCAGCATCCCCGTCATCACCAGCACAGCCGGCAGGTCAGCATCATAGGAGCCAAAAATCACGACGAAATTGAACGGATAGAAGACCGCTGGCACACAGATGAGCAAGGAAAGGGTAAAGTAAGGGGTACTCCCGGCAATCACGGCAAAGCCGCCACGCCTCCGTCGCCGCCGCCGTGAGCAGGCAAAGAAAGATCACGAGGCCGAGGTAGCCGACATAGCGAATAGTAGAGATCGGGCCGCTATGGACCTGCCCGACGATCATGAAGCTTTCCTGTGCCTGCTCCGGATCGCCTGAGGCCATGGCGTTGGCACTTTGCTGCAACTGCAGCGCGGTCATGCCGAACCCGTCGCCGAGCAGCTTGTTGCTGATGTAACGGTCGGTGGTGAGCATTTGCCGCCACATGAAAAAGCGCCATTCCGCGGAAAAATCAGCGTCGGCTTGCGCCTGCTGGTCCCAACTTCCCGGCAGAAAAGAAAGCGTGCGCTGCACCGAACGTGGAAGATTTAGGATCGTGCCCTGCATGAGAACGGCGAGCACCGTCCCAGCGACGGCGACCACTGCGAGCCTGGACAAGGCACTCCACCCATTGCGGAAATACGCCGCGATGGAAAACATCATGAAACTGGCGATTAGAGCCGAGCGAAAGCCGGAGAGCAGAATGCACGTGAGCGAAAGAGCAAAGGCGGAGAAGCGCACGACTCGCGCTGGATTAAGCAAGGAAAGCGGTGGCCACCCAGTGTAGAGCGACTGCATGAGCGACTGCCCGAATCCGCACAGGTACGCCTGCCGCGAAGAGTAGTCTGCCGGCATCCCTGGATTTTCTGTGGCCTCTTCGCCTACTGGTCCAATCACCCGGCCCAGATACGGTGCCAAGCCCGGCCAGCGAACGGCGGCGAGCACCAGGATATTTCCGAAGCAGTTCAGGGTGATGAGCGCGTAGAAGGCTGTCTGGGCCAGCCGCACCGGCAGCGAGACACGCGCCAGCACCCAGTACGCCATGTACGCCGTCGCGACGTTAAGATACGGACGCCCGCCGACGCGTTCTGAGCCGAGAGCGTCGCCGCCGGTCGGGTTGCGGATAAAGCAGGTCGCGAGATAGCAAAGCATCAGCACAACCCAGAAATCGACCGCCTGGTAGTTCGGCTTCCGCCGAATAATTTTGAAAGCGCGCAAGGCGAAGATGCCGGCAAAGACGGCGAAGATAGCCAGATCCTTAACTGCCGGGTGCCCTGGCAGTTCAATCACCTGCCCCACCATCAGCGTCGACAGTGGGATGAGCATCCAGATGTGTTCGCGCAAGGCGAGCAGCAGGGCGAAAAACCCGATTGCGCCAAAAACAACCATCACCTTCCCAACCTGCCCACTGCCCGAGAGGCTCCCGAAGAAGTACGCCAGCACCATGCCTACGGCGATGGCCACCGTCGTGGTTACATATTCTTGGGCGCGTTCCAGCTTCACGATAAAACGAGGACTATACGCTGCGGACGCGGGTGAACAAGGGCGGTGCACCACCGCGGCCATTGACCGTTTCGTGCGTCAAGGTTAAATACGCAGCGTGTTGCGTTTCCCCTCCTTTGCCCTGCTGCCTCTTTTCGCCTTGAGCGCAGCCGCGCAGCAGCCTCCCTCGCCGCGTGCGTTCCCTCCCCTGCCGCTGCCCGGCGGAGCTCCGGCCCAACCAGCGGTCGCGCCTGCCTCGACCCGCACCGAGATCGTGGACGGACTGGAATTCCCGGGCTCTGACGTTAAGGACGTGCTCGCGGTTTACGAGCGGCTCAGCGGCAAGCGATTGGTCTATGATGTGCAGGCGATCGGCCAAGTAAATATCGTGGTGAAGCAGAAGATCACGGCCGACGAGGCGATGCGCATCATTGAAGTCTCGCTCCTGATGAACGGTTTCACCCTCGTCAAGGGACTCGATGACACGATCAAAGTCCTCGGGACGGGGCGCAACCCGCGCGGCTTCGGGGTGCCGATCATTTCCGATGAACTTCTCCTGCCGGAAAACGAACAAGTCGTCACCTTCGCCATCAAACTTCGCTACGCTGACGCGACTGACGTCGGGACGCTGCTCTCCTCATACATCGCGCCGTCTTCACTGGGGTATAGCCAGGTCCTGCCGCTGCCAAAGTCCCAAACCGTGCTGGTGACAGAGAACAGCCTCATCGTGCGCAAGCTCCTGCAAATCGTGCGCGAAGTTGATACGCCTCCAGCGCAAGTGGTCGCCGAATTCATCACCTTGGAGCGCGCTGATGCCAAAGACGTGCTCGAGAAGCTGGAGAAGATTTTCGAGAAAAAGGAGGCGACGGGTGCCACCACTTCGCCCGGCGGCGCCCGGCCTCCCGTCGCGCGCACGACGCCGGAAGGCAGTCCCCTCCCGCCGGATGCTACCGTCACCCCCAGCGGACCCAACTCGGTCGAGATCAACGGCGGCGCGCTATCAGAGGACTCGATCATCGTCGGTAAAATCAAGCTCACCGCCGACACGCGAACCAATCGCCTGCACATCGTTACGCGCCCGGTGAATCTCCCTTTCATTCGGAAGCTCATTCATGAATTCGACGCAGACGTGCCCTTTGGCGAGCCGTCGATTCGCCCACTGAAATTCGTCGCGGCCGGTGATATTTTACCGACCATCGTCGACGCCATCACCGAGCCGGGGCAGAAGCAAGAGGGCGGACAAGGGGGCGGACGTTCCGCCTCTGGCACGAATCGCAACACCGGGACCAATACGAACGACCTCTCGAGCCGCAACAGCAACTTCTCTAATAACGGCTCCAACGGCTTGGGCGGAAGCGGCACCGGGAATGGAGGAAGCGCCACGCTTTCCGAAAGCCTGGGGACGAGTGAGCGCGACATCGTCCCTGAAGCGCGCATCATTGGCAGCACCAAGATCATCGCCGACAAGCGCGCCAACACGATCATCGTGCTCGGCAACAAAGAGGTGAAAACCAAGATCTTTGCCCTGCTGGATGAACTCGATGTGCGTGCGCCGCAGGTAATGATTAACACCGTAATTGGTGAGTTGAACCTCAGCAACAATCAGCAGTTCGGGGTCAACTACATCCTCAATAATGGACGTCGCAGCGGCCTGCTCGGCACGACCAACACCACGACTGGCACGACGACCACCGGCACGACAACGGGCACCACCACAACCGATGGCACGGGCACCGGCTCCACCGCGAGCGCCGCAACGAACACTGGCACCGGCGCGCTTTCCCTCAGCGGCAACAACCCTTCCATCAATCTCGCTGGGCTGCTCAGTTCGCGCAACATCACGCAGTTGGCCACGGCGGGCGCAGGCGGCTTTAGCGGCTTCATCGCGGCGGGCAGCGCATTCAACGCCATCGTCGATGCGCTCGAATCGACCGATCGCTTCAAGGTCGTCTCGCGGCCAAGCATCTTCACGAGCAATAACAAAAAGGCGATCATCTCCTCGGGTGAAGAGATCGCGGTGCCTGTCAATATCACCGGCGGCTTCAACGGCTCGACCGGCACGACCAACGGGCTCGTGACCCAGTCGAGCATCTCGTACAAGACCGTCGCGCTGCAACTCGAGGTGCTCCCGTTGATCAACAGCGATCGAGAAGTGACGCTCGATATCGTGCAGAAAATTGATCAGCAATCCGGCAGCGACACCATCGATAACAACTCGATTCCGCGCATCGCTACCCGCGCGCTCTCGACCACCGTCTCGGTGCCCAATGAAGGGACACTCGTGCTCGGCGGTCTTATCAAGCAGACGGAGGATCGCGGGACGGCTGGCATTCCGATTCTGGGTCGGCTGCCGCTCGTCGGCGCACTTTTCCGCAAGACCACCAAGGACAAAACGCGAACCGAACTGGTGGTGCTCATTCGTCCCGTCGTGACGATCGGGCCGAATGAAGACGTGCGGGGCCGGGAGCGCGCGATGGAGGCTCTGAATATCGAGCCTGACGTGGAGGCGACGATTTATCCCACCAATCTCCGCAAGAAGGTGCGTGTCGAGACGGCTGTCCCGATGCGCCGCACGGTGCCGGTCTTGCGCACCGACACCAGCAAGTGATCACGCCAGATGACATCGTGCTGCCAGAAAAGCCGCGCGTGGTGGCGAGGCCGGCGCCGTCAACCCGCCAGGGGCTGATCGACTTGCTGCTCCAGAGCGGCATCAGTTCCGAGGAGGAAGCCACGCGGCTGGCAGGGCTGACTCCTGCTAACGGAAATACGTGGACCGCCGAAATCCTCGAACACAGGGCAGGTTGATGAACTGAAATTCACCACCGGGCTCGCCGCACTCTTCAAGACGCCAATGGCCGCGGTTGAGGTAGGCAAGGTGGATCGGGCGGCGCTGGGCATGCTCCCGAGCCGCTTTGTCTTCAAGCACCAGATCCTGCCTCTCGAGGCAGCCGAGACCACCGCCAAGCTCGCGACCTACGACGTCTTCAATTCCGTCGCCAGGCGGCTGGCGCAGCAGCAATTGCCCGGGCGCAAGGTCGAGTGGGTCATCGTCCCGCGCAGCCAGCTCATCCGCGCGATCAAGACGGTTTACGGCGTCGGCGCGGAGACCTTCGAGGAGATCCTCGCTTCGACCCGCACCTACGATGGCGAAGAGCGCGAGCAGGCGCAGGACATCACTACCGATGACCCCGAGGCGAGCGTCGTCAAATTCGTCAACCAAATCATTCGCGAAGCGATCTACGAGCGGGCGACGGACATCCACGTCGAGCCGCTCGAGAACGATCTGCGCATCCGCTACCGCATCGACGGCATCCTGCACGAGGTCGCCGTGCCGCCGCAATTGCGCGTCCTGCAAAGCGCCATCATTTCGCGCCTGAAGGTCATGGCGCACATGGACATCGCGGAGCGCCGCTTGCCGCAGGATGGCCGCATCAATCTGACGACGACCTCCGGCGCGATCGACGTGCGCGTCTCGACGATCCCGACGGTGAATGGCGAGAGCATTTCGCTCCGCCTTCTCTCGCGCACGGAGTCGCTGACCTTTGGCCTGGACCGGCTCGACATGAGCCAGGCGCAACTCGGCACAGTTAAGCAGTCTCCTGGCGCAGCCGAACGGGATCATCCTCGTCACCGGCCCGACCGGCTCCGGCAAATCGACTTCGCTTTACTCGTTCCTCTCATCGATCAACGCCGTCTCGCGCCGCATCATCACCATCGAGGAGCCCGTCGAATACCGCCTGCCCGGCGTCTCGCAGATCGATGTGAAACCCGAGATCGGCCTGACCTTTGCCAACGGCCTCCGCGCCATCCTGCGCCAGGATCCGAACGTCGTCATGGTCGGCGAAATTCGCGATTCCGAGACGGCCGAGATCGCCATCCGCGCCGCAATGACGGGCCACTTCGTCTTCTCCACGCTCCACACCAACGACGCCGTCGGCGGCATCACGCGCCTGCTCGATATGGGCATCGAGCCCTTCCTGCTCGCCAACGTCGTGCGCGCCTTCATCGCCCAACGCCTCGTCCGCACCATCTGCCAGGAATGCCGCGAGGAAGCCGGCTACCCGGTCGATTACCTGAGCGAGATCGGCGCCCCCATGCCGGCCGACATGAAATTCTACCACGGACGCGGCTGCGACGCTTGCCGCCAGACTGGCTACCGCGGGCGCGCTGCCATCTACGAACTCTGCGTCGTCTCCAACGACTTGCAGCGCCTCATCACGCGCAAAGCGACCGGCACAGAACTCAAGGCCCAAGCCGTCGCCGACGGTATGAACACCCTCCGCACTGACGGCTGGCGCCGCGTCCTCTGCGCGCAAACCACCGTCGAGGAAGTCGTCCGCGTTACCCAAGTGGACGAAGCCCTCGCGGAAACACCTTAGACTTCGCAGAGTTTCAGGCTCGTGATCCTCCCGCGCGGATTCGCGCAGGACCTCCAGCCTACGCCATCCCTTCCCGCGGAGTAGTGTCCGACGCGGCTCAGTACACATCGCGCTTGTAGCGCTTGCTCTTCTTTAAATCCTCCACGTAGGCAGCAGCTTCCTCGGGTGAACGATTGCCTTCCCGCGCAGCGATGGCGTGCAACTCGGCGTCCACGTCCTTGGCCATGCGTGCACCATCGCCGCAGACGAAGAAATGCGCGCCTTCTTCCAGCCAGGCATACAACTCGCGGCTCGCTTCCCGCATCTTGTGCTGCACATAGACCTTCTGTCCTTCGAGGTCGCGGGAAAAGGCGACGTCGAGCCGGGTGAGCGCGCCCTCCGCCTGCAAGGCGGTAAGTTCCTCCTCGTACAGGTAATCGCTGGCCCGGCGTTGCTCTCCAAAGAAAAGCCAGCTTTTCCCCGTCGCCCCCACCGCCTTGCGCTCTTGCAAGAAGGCGCGGAACGGTGCCACGCCCGTCCCTGGCCCGACCATGATGACGGGCGTCGCCGGATCTTCTGGCAGGCGGAAATGCTTGGCCGTATGGACAAAGACGGGCACCGGCACCTCAGGCCCGGTGCGGTCCGCCAGAAAGGTCGAAGCGACTCCGCCGCGCCGGCGGCCATGCGTCTCGTAACGGACGGTGGCGATCGTCAGGTGCACGGCTTCACCGACCGCCTTCTGGCTGGAGGAGATCGAGTAAAGGCGCGGCTGCAGTTTGCGCATCGTCTTCACCAGCTCCTCGGCCGTCCAAGTGACGGAGGGATGACCGTGAATGAAGTCGATGAATTCCATCCCATAGAGGTGCGTCTCGAGCGCCTTCTTTTGCAGCGGATCGCTCGTGAGATCGCGCAGCAGATCGACTCCTTCTCCGCCGCGCGCGACCAAGGCGGCGATCAATTCCTTCGACGGCGTGGTAATGACGAAGTCTGTGAGCAGCGCCTGGCGCAACGGTTTCACCTGCCCGTCGGCACCCGTCACCAGCTCCTCTCCAGTGGCGTGAATGCCGTGGATGATCTCCTCGACCAAAGCCGGATCGTTGCGCGGGAAGACGCCGAGTGAGTCGCCTACTTCGTAGCGCAAGCCGGAGCCGGCCAGCGAAATTTCGTGGTGCCGAGTCTCCTTCTCGGATTGCGGGCCGCTCAAGCGGCGGTTAACCAGGTGCGGGGCGGGGAAAGGATTTTTGCGCGAAAAGCCGGAAGCGGATTCGGTGGACATCGCGCCAACATGAGCACGCGCAGCCCTGGCGAGCGAAGAAAATCCGCGCGTTGGCGCCGCGAATGGGATTCCGGCGGCGCCGCAGCCTAATAGCCGAGCTTCGCCAGCTCGCGATCGAGCATTACTTGCAGTTCGGCCACGTCTGCGGCGGGCGGGCGATACCCCGGAGTGGCGGGGACAAGGCCAAAGCGCCCGGTTTGATCCAGGTACCAGTCGGCAGCCTGGCCATCACTGAAGCCGGCTTTGCCGCTGACCAGCGCGCCAGGCCGGGTGATCTGATCGACGCTGATGCTCACCTTGCCTGAGCCGCCGGGCGCCGGAGCTGCTGCCGGGTCCAGCGAAGAGACTTCGGCGGGCGCCGCGCCGGGCGGAATGGCCTCCGGGGCGGCGGGCTTGGGCGGCTCGGGCACGAAGGTCTCGTGCGGCGTCAGCTTCAAGTCATCGATCAACAAACGCGCATCCATGTAGGTCATGCGCAGGTTGTATTCTGCGCCGAGGCGCTCCTGAATTTCGGAAAGCTTCAAGCCGGCGGTGATCCACTCGGTCACGCGCTGTTTCTGTTCGTCGGTCAACTGGGGCATAAAAGGGTGGCCGGGAGGGGCTGCGGATAAGAACAGCGGATTGCCACAGGTAAGCAAGCCTGCGCTCCCGCGCCCCGCCCAAATGATTACTGCCCGGCAAAGATCACCTGTCCCTGCGGCGTCGGCGAGCCGCCCTTTGGCTCGAGGCTCACCGCGAATTGCGGCGAGCCGGAGACCGCCAGCGCCGGATGAAACATCGCCCGCGCCCCGCCCGCCGCATCAATCGTGACGATGCCGGCGCTCACGGGCTGGGGGAGCGCCGGATCAATAACCCAGAGCTGGTAGTCGTGCTGCGCATCAACTGCGGGCAGTTGCGTCAGCTTGACCACGCCGCGCTTTTGCTCCTCGTCCCAAACGACGATCACGCCAGCTTTCGCGTACGCCTCGACCTTGGCAGAAAGTGAGGCGATGCGAATTTGCGCGAGCGCGTCGCGCTGGGCGAGTGCGGTCGCTTGCAACTGCGCGTCGTCCACGCTTTGCCGAAGCCGCGTGATCTCCTGAGCCGACTCGGTTTGCGCGAGCTCCAGCGTCTCGACCCGCGCCGCCGCCGTTTGGGAGCGCTCTTCCAAAGTGGTCCGGTCCCGGCGAAGCGCGGCCTCTCGAACAGCCAACGCTCCGCAGGCAAAAGCAAGACAGGCCGCGACTGCCCAAGGCAGCCAGCGCCTTCGCCCAGGTTGCTCGCTCGCCGCCTCGCTGCGGAGCTCTTCGCGAATGCGTCCCAGCAATCCCGAGGGTGGCTCCTTCGGGGCGAGACTCAGCGCCAGGGAGGCGATGCTTTTCTCCACCTCCTCCACAAATTTTCGCAACTCCGCATCGCCGCTCAAAGCCGCTTGAAAAGCGCGTTCCCCCGCCTCGCTCATCTCGCCGAAGACGTAGCGAATCGCCTCATCTTGGCGCGTCTCTTCGATCATGCGAGCCTCCCATCCAGGAGATCACGCAACCGAAGCAGGCCGCGTCGAATGCGCGCCTTGATCGTGCCGAGTGGCGTCGCCAAGCGCGTGGCGATCTCCTCGTGCGTGAGGTGGCTGAAGAAGGCGAGTTCCAGGGCACCCCGCTGCTCGGCAGGCAATTCCCGCAGCGCTCCCCGGACCAGGGAAGAGCGCTCCCGCAAGGCCGGTTGCTGCGCCGAGGCGTCGTCAAATCCTTCCGTGGCATATTCCAGCGCCCGCGTGGCGAGCTTCTCCGTCCGCTGCCGCGCGCGCAAGCGGTCAATGGACTTGTGCCGCATGATGAGCACGGCCCAAGTCATGGGGCTCCCAACGCGATCATCGAAGGTGGACGCCTTGCGCCAAATGGTGCAGAACCCCTCCTGGAGCACGTCCTCCGCGTCTTTGGCATCATGCATCATGCGGAGCGTCAGGCCGAAAAGGACCGGTGACATTCGGCGATAAAGATCTGCAAAAGCGGCTTCGTCTCCCTGCGCGATGCGGGCCAGGAGCGCCGCCTCTTCCTGACGCGCGCTGGGATTCTCGGGGGTGTTCATGGATCGCGGAGAGCGATGGGTGGCAGTCTGCTCCCGGCGTTGAGCACTTGGCGACTAATTTTAAGAACAGCATGGCTCGGAGCGCGCAAAAACGTGCGCACTCCTCACAGTGCGCACCAACTCGGGCGACGGATGCCAACGCTGCGCCGCGATCACACACCGCCCAGTGGTTCCGGGCATTCCTCAGAACCGCGTTTCCGCGTCCCCTACGGATTGATAAAGACCCGGTCCACCGACGGGTCCACCACATGGGCACCGGGAGGGATTCCGCGCACATCAATCAAATTGCCGGAGTACGGGCTGATCACAAAACCGCGTCTATTAGAGAACTGAGCCACGGCGTACCGATGAGATGGCGGAGGCCGGTCATAGGCATCGCTTTCGTCGTAATACTCGTCCCGCCGGCGTTCCTGAGCGATTTTGCCGATCAAGTAACCGGCGCCGGCGCCGATGGCGGCGTTCCGCACGACGTGACGGCCATTCCCTGAAATTGCTCCCAACCCGGCACCCAGAAGGGCAGTCTCTCCAGGAGTCTCGCACGAAGAGAGGCCAAGAGCCGTCGCCAGCGCGACGCACAAAAGGGGGAGCGATTTCTTCATCATGCCTGCTGGGATACGCGACTGCACCCCGCCGCGGACGCCCGCTGACGGGCAAAGGACCAGGAGCCAAGCGCCCCCTTGAGGTTGATGGCTAATTTCCAAGGCTCCGCGTGGTTCTCTTTCTGACGATGCACGCTCCCACCTTCTCGCGCCGCGCGGCTCTGCGCGGGCTCGGCGCCACGCTCGCGCTTCCCTGGCTGGAGTCGCTGCTCCCGCGCGCGCGCGCGGTGCGGAGGCGCCCCGGCCGCCGGTGCGCATGGCCTTTCTCTACATGCCGAATGGCGTGCGCGCCGATACGTGGACGCCCTCCGGCGCGGGCGCGGAATTCGAGCTTTCGCCGATCCTCTCCGCCCTCGCGCCGCACAAAGGCGAGCTGCTCGTCCTGACCGAGCTCTGGAACGCCGCGACGAATACGGGCGACGGCCATTACGTGAAGACGGGCGGGTTTTTCACCGGCACCACCATCACGCGCACCACCGGCGCGATCCTCAGCAGCAATGGCGTCTCGATGGATCAGCTTTGCGCGAGCGCATCGGGCACTTTACTTCGCTGCCCTCACTCGAGCTCGGGATCGAGCCGCCGGGCACCGGCGTCGATGCCAATGTCGGGTACACGCAGCTTTACGGCGCGCATATTGCCTGGAGCACGCCGCACACGCCGCTGCCCAAGGAGATCAATCCGCGCGCTTGCTTTGATCGGCTCTTCCGCCCGGCCGCGCCCGCCGGCGATCGCGCCGCCGCTGCGGCGCGGGACCGCAGCGTGCTCGATGCGGTGCTGGCCGACGCCCGCGGCCTGCAGCGCCAGATCGGCCGCGACGATCGTGAAAAGCTCGCCGAGTATCTCGAAAGTGTCCGCGCGGTCGAGCAGCGCATCGAGCGCGACGCTCTGCGCCAGCGCGCCACAGTGCTCGACGATCCGCTGGCGCGCGCCGCCATCGCGGCGCTCGGGATCGCCGGGTCGATCCGTACTCCGATCCCGCGCAAGTCAGCGAGCGCCGGGGCGATCACACCGAGCACGTCCGCCTGATGCTCGACCTAATCGCGCTCGCCTTCTGGACTGACCAGACCCGCATCGCGAGTTTCATGTTTGGCAATGCTGTGAGCAGCCGCTCCTTTTCCTTCCTCGGCTCGGAGTTCGGCGGGCACCACCAGACTTCACACCACGAGAAGAAGGAGGACAAGCTCGCCCAGTACCAGCGCATCAATGCCTGGCACATGGAGCATCTCGCTTATTTCCTCGCGAAGCTCAAGAGCATCCGCGAAGGCGAAGGGACGCTGCTCGACAACTCCATGATCGTCTTCGGCGCCGGCATGCGCGACGGCAACTCGCACAACCCGCACAACCTGCCGATCGTCGTCGCGGGCCGAGGCGGCGGCGCCCTCGCCACGGGGCGTCACCTCCGCTACAGCGCGAACACGCCGCTGACGAATCTCTACCGCTCCATGCTTGGAGCCATGGGCACTCCGGTCTCGCGCTTCGCCGACAGCACGGGGGAATTGCGTGGCCTCAACGACGCGGCGTTCCGGGGCGAACCCGCCGAGTCCCCAAGCTCGGAGACGGGTTGAACGCGGGCCTTGCTGATGTTGGGGCCTCGGAGAGGGGTTACCTATTGCATCAATTTCTGTGCCCAATCCGCAGCCAATCTGAACTCCGACACACCGACCCTGCTGATCGCTCAAGGCAGCACTGCCGCGAAGAGGCTCGGGACACCGCCCGCTGGTGCTTCCCAAGAAAGAAAGGCGTGCACCGTTTCGCCGATGCTGGCCAGCGCCGGAGCGCTGCCTTGGGCAATCGTGCGAGCCGGTTGCACTCCGCGCTGGAAGCGGATTTGACCCACTTCCTCCCAAGCCAGAAGACGCTCGCTTGCCCCAAAGGCGATGACCGGCTGAGCGGCATGCTCCGCGAGCGGCGCTTCTGGCTCGCCCGGACGGGCGGTGAAGATGCTGGTACCGCAACGCCAGGTGCTCTCGAGGCCCATCGGGCCGAAGGCCAGTCCGCCGCCGTCCATGGGGCAGGCGTTAGACTTCCAAGTGCCTGTACCAAGCTTCTGCGCGGGGGCGTAGGTTCGTCCCCCGTCGGTGCTGGTTGCCTGCCAAAGGTCGCGAGCGCCGCCGAGCGAGTTGCGCCACATGGCCGTCATCTCGCCGTGCGAGCCCAAGGCCAAACTCGGGTGGCAACATTCGCAGACATGCCCATCTGGCGAAGCATAGACGCGGGCGTCATCTTGCCACGTCGCGCCGCCGTCGTGGGATGTCCGGCTCCAAAGCTCCTTGCCGCCGGCGCGATCGTCGAGCCAGGCGGCGACCACCAGCCCGCGCCCGTTTCCCGCCAGCGCTTGCAAGCCCTCGCGCGCGGAAGCGGCGACGGAGTTGAGGGGCGCCTCCTCCCGCCAGGTCGCGCCATCATCGGACGAAGACCACGCGTGGAGATCCCCATCCGCGTGGGAGATCGCGGTCACCAGCAGGCGGTCGTCAGTCGCCGCGATACGCGGCCCGCGCCGAAGACGCAGCGCCAACTTCGTCAGCTCGCCAACTTTGACGGGTGCCGAGAATAGTTTTCCATCACTCGAGCTGATGTGATACACGGAATTCTCCTTCCCGAAGACGACGTGAACCTTCCCCCCGCGCGCGACGGCGACTTGCGGCTGAACAGCGCCGCGGAACGATGGGGGAACGATCTCGACAGGCGCTGCTGAGACTTGCCAAAACCCGAGCGCGACCAGGGAGAGGAATAGCCACGGACCGCCATGGGATTTCGCCCTCGAGGGTCCAGCGGCCAGATGGGAGTTGCGGTGATTGCGGAGGTTGCTCTTCATGAATTCTTTGCCCAGGAACACCGAAGGGTGGTCAAGGACGTGGTCGCTCCACGGGAGCTCCATCGTATTCAAAAGCGGGCCGAAGCGCAGCCTCAGGGGCAAGGCGATCCACGCTGATCAGGAATCTCGCAAGCCGGTCGCTAGCGTTCAGCCCTCCTCCTTGACAGCCCGTAAGCGGCAGCGCGTCCCCCGTGCTACGCGCCGTCCTGGCCGATGGCGGCTTGCGGGCAAATGGCGAGCGCTTCTTCAGCGGCATTCAATTCCTCGGGCGACTCGGGCTGCTTGTAGAAATAGACATAAGTCTCGTCGGCGTTATACTTGAGCAGTGTCTCAGCGAGCGGCACATCGAGACAAACGCGGCAGGGAGTGCAGGTGTCATCGACGTACCAAGCGCCGGGGATATTCTCGGCTAGCTTGTGTGCAGGATCGGCCATGGTTCTGTTTTGGAGTAGGGTGGCAGCTCCGGGGAGAACCGTGGTTGAAAACCAATGGGCTTTCGCCGCTTCAAGCCGCCGCCACAGGCTGGCTGGCGGCTTTCTTCAGGCGCACGTGAGGCAGAATCTTTTCCACCGCGGCGGCGGCGGTGAGGCCATGTTTTTGCCGGAGCAGATCCACTGAGCCGTGCTCGACAAACTGATCGGGCCAGCCGACGCGGACCACCGTCGTCTTAATTCCAGCGTCGCTCAGGTGCTCAGCGATCGAGCAGCCGAAGCCGTTGTGCAGGACATGATCCTCCATGGTGCAGATGACCTGCACGGAACGCGCAAAGAACTCAATGGTGCCGGTGTCGAGCGGCTTAATCCAGCGCGGGTTGACGACTGCCGTCGAGATGCCCAGGGCCTCCAGTTGCGCGGCCGCTTCCTGCGCCACCTGGCACATGCCGCCCAGTCCGAAGATGGCCACCTGCGTACCATGCTTGACCACTTCGGCTTTGCCGATTTCCAGCAGGCGCGGCTGCTCTTTCGGGACGACCCCGGCGCCGATGCCACGCGGGTATCGAATGGCGATAGGACCGCCTTGGTAGTTGGCCATGGTCCAGAGCATGTCCACGAATTCATCCTCATCTTTTGGCTGCATGTGCACGATATTCGGGATCGGGCGAAGATAGCCGATATCGAAGAGGCCGTGATGCGTCGGGCCGTCGTCGCCCGAGAGGCCACCGCGGTCCATGCACAGCGCGACGTTCAGATTCTGCAAGGCGATGTCGTGCACGATCATGTCGTAGGCGCGCTGCATGAAGGTCGAGTAGATCGCCAGGAAAGGCTTGAACCCTTGGGTGGCAAGGCCGGCAGCGAAGAGCGCGGCATGCTCCTCGGCAATCCCCACATCGAAGTAACGTGACGGATGCGCCGTGGCGAAGTGCGAGAGCCCGGTGCCGGTCGGCATGGCTCCGGTGATAGCGACAATCTTCGAGTTTTGTTCCGCAAACTTTGCCAGCGTCTTCCCGAAAAGTTCGGAGTAAGTCGGCGAGGCCGTCGCCTTGACGGCGCCCGTGGCCGGCTCAAAGCGGCCCAGCCCATGAAACTTGTCCGGCTGTTCGAGCGCCGGCGGGTAGCCGCGGCCTTTTTGCGTGAGGATGTGCAGCAGCACCGGCTCGTTTTGCGTCTTCAGGAATTCGAAGGTCTGAATCAGCAGCGGGATGTCGTGTCCATCGATTGGGCCGTAGTAGCGCAGGCCGAGTTCCTCGAAGATGACACTCGGCAGGATGAGATTTTTCACCCCGGTCTCCACTCGATGCGCGAAATCCTTGACCGCTCGTCCGCCAATCATCTCGATGAAATGGGCCGCTTTCTCGTGCAGGTGCGTGTAGGCGGGGTGCGTGGTGATGCGCGAAAAATACGTCGCGATCGCGCCGACGTTTCGGGCGATCGACCATTCGTTGTCATTGAGCACCACGATGAAGCGCTTGGTTTGCTCCGCCACGTTGTTGAGCGCCTCGTAAGTGACGCCGCAGGTGAACGCCGCGTCACCCGCCACCACGACGACATTTTCATCCGTGCCACGCATGTCGCGCCCGACAGCCATGCCGAGCGCCGCGCTCATCGCCGTTCCCGCGTGCCCAGCCCCATAGCAATCGTGCTCGCTCTCGGTGCGCAGGAGGAAGCCGTTCAAACCATCGTGCTGGCGGATCGTATCGAAGCGATCACGCCGCCCTGTGAAGAGTTTATGCACGTAGCCCTGATGCGAAACGTCGAAAACGAACTTGTCCTTCGGCGTGGAAAAGACCCGATGCAGCGCGATGGTCAATTCCACCACGCCGAGATTCGGGCCGAGGTGTCCGCCGACGGACTTCGGATTCTTGTCTGACATGATGTGGACCAGCTCATCGCGCACTTCCTGGGCAAGGTGCACCAGTTCCGCCTCGGGCAGCGCCTTGATGTCTGCGGGCGAGTTGATCGTGGCGAGGTGCATGGTGGCTGGCATGATGATGTGGGGCGGGGGATCAGTGAGGAGTGACTCGGTAGTCAGTATCAGAAGGGAGTCGTCGGAAGGTCAGGAGAAGATGCGCAGGGAGTCAAGCAGAGGCGCGGCGGCGGAATATTGGAAAAGAGTGGAGAGGAGAGGCTCGGGGAAAGACCGGCGCACTGGGCTGAAGGGCAGTACGCTTCGCAATGTGGCTCAAAAAAGGCTCACGTCGCCGATGCCTTCGCTTGGAGGGCGGGAGGCAGCGGCGGCGGGTGGTTCGATGGCGTTCGGCACAAAAGGGACCAGCGACGGCTTGCCAGCGGCGTCGCGGGTGATCATCTCGATCTTTTTCTCCGCGACCTCCAGCTTCTCCTGGCAAGCTTTCAGCAGTTCCGTCCCTTCCCCGTAGCGCTCGAGCAGTTGCTCCAGCGGCAGGCGGTCCCCCTCGATCTCATCGACGATGCGCTCCAAGCGCTCGAGCGCGGACTCGAACGACTGTTCGGGAGTCTTGGGACTGGTGTTCTTGGCGGGCATCTGATGGAACCGGGATTTATACGCCCACAGATGCGGATTGCTCAATGGCAAATCCCACTCCCACGCTTCTGCGGCGAATTTGCTTCGGGCTTCTATCCGGGGAGGTTTTCCGCAGAGTCAGCGTTCTCCTCAGGCATCGCGTGAAGCGAGCCGATGCGGCGGACTTCCGGCCACTTGGCAGCGACGCCTACGACGACGAGCAGCGTGCCGAGTCCGCCGGTCACCACCGAGGCAATCGGGCCGATGAGAGCCGCCGTCAACCCAGATTCAAAGGCGCCAAGTTCATTCGAGGAGCCGATGAAGATATTGTTCACGGCGGCGACCCGTCCACGCATGGAATCGGGCGTGAGCAGTTGGACCAAGGTATGGCGGACGACCACGCTCACGTTGTCGCAAGCGCCAGCGACCGCAAGAGCGGCCATGGAGAGCCAGAAAGTGCGCGAAAGCCCGAAAACTATCGTGGCTAGCCCGAAACCCGCGACAGCCCAGAGCAGCGCCGAGCCGGCTTTGCGCATGGGCGGCAGGTGAGCGAGGCCAACCGCCATGACGATGGCGCCGAGGGACTGGGCGCCCCGCAGCCACCCCATGCCGAAGGAGCCGACGTGGAGGATTTTGTCGGCGTAGATCGGCAGCAAAGCGGTGGCGCCGCCGAGCAGCACCGCGAAAAGGTCGAGGGTGATGGTGGCGAGGATGACCTTGGTGTTGAGGACGAAGCGGACGCCAGTCAGGAGATTATCCAGCGGGTGATCCTCACGTGGCAGTCCCTTCGGCAGTGCCGGAATCGGCAGGAGGAAAGCGATGAAACAAAGGCTGCCCATGGCATCGAGAAGGTACACGAGCGGAAAGCCAAATTTCGCCAACAGAAAGCCGCCGAGCGCCGGTCCCGCGACGCAGCCGATTTCAAAAAGGCTGCTATTCCAAGTGATCGCGTTGGCCAGCACGTCGCGTCCGACCAAGTTGGCGATGAACGGCGCGCGTGCCGCCCAGCCGAACGTGCGTGCCACCCCGTTGACGAGCAGCAATGCGAAATAGAGCGGGATTTCCGGGCCGAAGGCGGTGCCGCGTTCGCCAAGATGAGTCGAAAGCCACTGAAGACCGCCGCTCAACCATCGGAGTGCTGCTTCAGGCGGGACCCGGTCCGCTTGCCACGAAAGCAGCGCCAGGCCCACGGAGGTGAGCAAGCTCAGCAACTGCGTGGTGACGATGAGGCTGCGCCGATTCGCCCGGTCGGCGACATGGCCCGCCGGCAGCGCGAGGAAGATGATGGGCAGAGCGCCCGCCAAGCCGATCAGGCCCAAGGCGAAAGCCGATTGGGTGCGCGCGTGAATTTCGTAGGCCACGACCACGCCGAGCATCTGCCGCCCGAGCACCGCAATGAAGTTGCCGCCGGCGTAGAGGCTGTACGAGCGCACCCGGAAGGCGCTGTACGGATCCCGCGCCGAACGCGAAGCGCAGTCGAGGGGATCGCGTGGGGCGGGCATGTTGGGGTGGAGGAGAGTGGCGGGTTCGACGCGGAGGGGGAAGCGAGCAGTGATCAGAAGCATCGATCCGCCGTCGCTCGTCACCGTCAGCCGCGACGGCGCCTGCCTCATTCAACGTGCCTGCGGCGTTCCGCCGCCGTGGATGATTTCACCTCTGAGAGGCCGGTTCCGGGAACGAGAAGGCGGAGCGAAGCACTTGCTCGTACTGATCGGCGATGGCGGGGAGCGCAAAGTTCCCGACGAGATCCCAGCTCGCCTGGCGCATGGCGAGGAGGCGCTCGGGATCGGAAACGAGGGTGCGCAGAATGGCTGCGAGGGCCTCGCTTTGGCCTGGCGGCGCAACCTGGCCATTCACGCCAGGCGTCACGACGTTGCGAAAGCCGGGAATGTCACTGCAGGCGAGGGCCAGGCCATCCTTGAGCGCTTCCACGGCAGCCATCGGCAGACCTTCGGACGAGGATGGCAGGCAAAGAATGTCGGCTCCACGCAGCACGGTGGCGACTTCTTCGGCGGTCTGCCAGCCGAGAAGGTGCACCCGCTTTTCGAGGTGGTGTCCGCGCACGCGTCGGCGCACCTCGGAGGAATCGGGTCCATCGCCAATCACGGTGAGGCGCCAGGGCAGGTCCGCGATTTGCACGAGCGTGTCAATCAGCAGTGGCGCGTTTTTTTGCGGGTTGAGACGCCCAAGGAACACCAGGTGGCACGGACCGGACGAGAGCTGCGTGGGGCGCGCCGGGCGGTCGGTGAGGTCGATTCCATTCAGAATGCGGCGGACTGGACGCCCGTACGCGCGCTCGGCGAGTTCCCGCACGAAATCGCTCACGGCCGTGGCCGCAGCGGCGCGGTGCCAGACGGCGCGCGCGAGCGGGCCGGCGAGGCGGAAGAGGGCATCCGTTTGCTCGGGGACTCCGCCCGGCACATCCCCCAAATGCGCCGTGAGCACATAGGGCAGGCCGGTGCAGCGCTGCGCCGCCCAGGCGAGCACGCCGGAGGGGAGCGCAAAATGGGCGTGCAGCACATCGGGGCGCCACGTCCGGCAGTGCCGCAGGGTCGGCCAGAGGCTGGTGGCGAGAAACAAAGCCATCTCATGCACGTCGCAGTGCCCGGGTGCCTTCCGTCCACTGGCGGTGCGGAATATCTCCACGCCGTTTCGCGTTTCTTGCTCACTGCGCCAGCCTAGGGCGGCGGTCTGCACCCGCACCTCGTGTCCACGCGCGGCCAGCGCTTCCGCCACACTTTGCGCGACGCGTCCGCCGCCGCCGCCGATCGGCGGATATTCATAACAGAGGACCAGGATGCGCATCGCTCAGGATTTCGCCACCCAGCGCTGGAGCACGCCGTGGCACCAGAGAAAAAGCCGCTCATCGGAGTTGCCGCACAGGTGGTCGCGGTATTTGCGCTGAACGAACGAGGCGTCCAGGCCCGGAAAGCCTGCGCCATGCTCGGCCGAAAACTTTCCCTCGCGAATCCAGCGGCCAATCGGCATGCCAAAGCCTTTCTTCGGACGATCGACGATCTCACGCGGCAGCAGCGGCTCGAGCGCCCTCTTCAGAATCCATTTCGTCTTCCCCGGCGGAGCTTCAGTTGATGCGGAATGCGGCGCGCGAAATCGACCATCTCGAAGTCGAGAAAAGGCGACCGCGCTTCGAGCGAACACATCATCGAAGCGCGGTCCACTTTCGCCAGAATGCCATCTTGCAAATAGAGCTCGGTCCAGAATTGCAGCGAGCGATCGACGAGATTCGGCTGGCGGCAGTGGTCCCACGCGTCGATGGCTTCGCTGTACAATTCCTCAGCGCGCACGGCTCGCGGAAAAGTTCGCCGATCTCCGGCGGATCCAGCGCCGCCAGCCAGACCGGATTCCAGAGCGCTGGGCGGATAGCTCAGGCCCAGCCAGCGTGCGCTTGATCTTGAAGTCAAGGCTCATGATTCGCGTGCGAGACCGGAAGCGCGCCGGCCAGCATGCGAATGGCGGCATGCAACGGCTTGCGGCATGAGCCGCGCATAGAGACTCGCGAGCCCGAGCGCGCGAAACGGGATCGTATCCGGCGAAGAGTTCATCGCCTCCGTCGCCGCCGAGCGCGACGGTGACGTGCCGGCGCGTGAACCTCGAAAGCAGATAGGTCGGCAGCAGCGAGCCGTCGCCGAGCGGCTCATCCAGGCGCGCGATCAGTCTCCGGCAGAAGCGCCAGCGCCTTGTCGAGCCCTAGCGTTTCGTGGTGATGCGCCGTCCCGAACCGCGTCCGCCACGATCGCCGCATACCTCGACTCATCGAACGACGCTTCGTCGAAGCCGATGGCGAACGTATTGAGCTTCCCTGCGCGGCACGTGCTTCGCGGCCAATGCCGCGATCGCCGAGGAATCGATGCCGCCGCTCAGAAAGATGCCGAGCGGCACATCCGACATGAGCCGCCGCCGCACCGCTGCCCCAAGGGTGGCGCGGATTTCTTCGCAAAGCGCATCGAGCTGCTTCCCCGTGGCGTGGGCGAGGCGTTCATCCGGCTCCAGTTCAAAACCCCAGTACCGCTCCACCTTTAGCGAACCAGTCGCGAGATCGAAAGTGAACGAGTGTCCCCCCGGGAGCTTCCAAACGCGCTCATAGATCGAACGCGGCGCGGGAATGTAGCAGTAGGCAAAGATATTTCTGCAGCGAAAGCCGCGAAAGGCTTCGCGGGGCGGCGGGATGCTGCAGCAGACCCGGCAATTCGCTGGCAAAGCCAAACGTCTCTCCTTCGTGGAAGTAGTAGAGCGGCTTCTTGCCAAAGCGGTCGCGCGATCCGAAGAGCCGCCCTGCCGTACGATCATAAATCACAAAGGCCCACATCCCGTTGAGCCGACTGACAAAGCTCGCGCCCCAAGTCCGATACCCATGCAGCAACACTTCCGTATCCGAGTGGTCGGTCTCGAAAAGGCAGCCTGCGCGCTGGAGTTCCGCGCGCAGCTCCCGGTGATTGTAAATCTCGCCGTTGAAGACGACGCCCAGTTGTCCATCCGCCGTCCACATCGGCTGCGCGCCGCCTGCGAGATCGACAATCGAGAGGCGCCGGTGACCGAGGAAGACGCCGCGCGCGGGGTCGCTCCAATGGCCTTCGGCATCCGGCCCGCGATGCGAGATGCGCGCCCGTCATCGCACACAGCGTCCGGCTGTCTCCACGTCCCACGAAGCCCGCTATCCCGCACATGCGTCAAAGAGGAGCCAGCCGCTCATCGGTCACGCAGCGGCAGCAGCACGGTGACCGAGGATCGTTGGGCGAAGGCGTCGGCCGTGGGGCGGCGGCGGGCGGGCTTGCCTCCAGATTGCGGGTGGCGCGCACCAGATAGACGGACTTGCCTTGCGACTCGTAGAAGGTGCGCATGATCATCTCCGCCAGCAGCCCCATCAGCACGCACATGACACCCAGTCATCGGCGGTGAGACGGAGAGCAGCGGGAGCGGGTCTCGATGAACGCCTCGTGTTCCATGAGCTTCCGCCAGACGGCGAAAGCGCCGCTCCGCCAGGCTGACAAACCACGACCTTAGGCCGACCGCGCCGAAAAGATACATCGGCTTCTGCTGAAAGCGGTCGAGGAACTTCACCACGACCAGGTCGGCGAGCACCTTCAGCACGCGCTCCAGCCCGTATTTGCTTTGCCGCCGAGGTGCGCGCGTAATGCCGCACTTCCACCTCCGCGATGCGGGCGCCATGCCAGCTCACGTAGATCGGCAGAAAGCGGTGCATCTCGCCATAGAGCCGCACTCCTTCGATGACCTCGCGCCGGTACGCTTTGAGCGAGCAGCCGAAATCATGCAGCCGCACGCCGGAGACAAACGAGATCAGCCGATTGGCCATGATGCTCGGCAGATTGCGCTTCAGCGATTGTCCTTGCCGATCCTTCCGCCAGCCGGAGCAGACATCGAATCCCTCATCGAGCTTCGCCAGCATTAGGGGAATGTCGGCGGGATCGTTTTGCAGATCGCCATCGATCGGGATAATGATCTCGCCCTTCGCAAAGTCGAATCCCGCCATCATGGCCGCTGTCTGGCCGAAATTGCGGCGAAAGTGGATCACCTTGATCTGCGGATCGGCGGCTGCGATTTCATCGAGCAATTCATCCGAGCCGTCCGTCGAGCCGTCGTTGACAAGGATCAGTTCCCACGGGCGGCCCACGGCCTGCAAGGTCTCGCGAATCCGCGCACACAGCGCCGGGAGCGTGCCGGCTTCATTGCAGATGGGGACGGTGACCGAGATCATCGCGGGAGGGCACCTTGGGCGGCGTAGGGCAGGGTGTCCAGCCTGCCGTGCGCGCCAGGAGCGAAGTGCCGAGCAGGGCGTCGAGCGCCGCGAGCGGCAGCGCTCCGGCCAGGCGAGGGCGGCGAAGCGGAGCGGCTCGCAACGCTTTCCAAGCGTACCTGGCCCCGAGGGCGAAGTGACGCTGACGCCACGCATTCACCGCCACGTTTTCGAAGTGCGCGGCGCGGACCTCCCTGGTCGTCCGGACGCCGAGCTGAACCAGGCTCGGCTCCCGCGCGGCCAGAAACCGCTCGGCATTCCGCGCCACCTCGACAGGGTTGCGGAGATGCCCAGTCGTGTACCGGGCGAGCGGCTCATGCAGCACCCTGAAGCGGAAGCGCTCGACAAAGCGGAGCATCCACTCCCAGTCTTCGTACAGGCGCAGACCTTCGTTCATCGGGCCAGTGGCCGCCACGCATTCTCGTCGCGCCAGCAGCGTGCTCCCCGTCAGCTCGCAGCGGAGGAGCAGTTCTTCCGCCCAGGATCCCGGCTCGGGCAAGCGGTGGTGCGTGGCGTCGCTCCCCTCCATCCGCCAATACTCGCACCCGCAGCCATCCGCCACGCCGGATTGCAGGAGCGGAAGCTGCCGCGCGAGTTTCTCCGGCAGCCATTCGTCGTCGGAGTCGATGAAGGCTACGTACGCGCCGCGAGCGGCCGCCAGCGCCGTGTTGCGCGCCGCGCTGGGACCGCGATTCGCTTCGTGCCGCAACAGTCGAAAGCGCGGATCGATGACTGCTTGGAAGACGTCCGCCGAGTCGTCATGTGAGGCATCGTCCACGCCGATTAACTCCCAATCGGTCCAGGTCTGCGCCTGAATGCTCGCAAGGCAACGCGGCAGGGTGGCAGCGCGGTTGTAGATGGGCAGAACGATGCTGATCATCGTGGTGGCAGCAGTGCGCCGCCGAGGTGACGCAGGAACATCATCGGCCAGCTCGCATCGCGCCGCCAGCCACGCCGCGCGCAGGCAGCCGCGCTCTTCCATTCTCCTGCGAGCACTGCTCGCGTGGCGGCCTGCGCGCTCTCGCGCCGATGCCATTGCCGGCAGCCAGAGCGCGCCTCGGAGGGCAGCTCAGGCTGATCGAGCTGCCGCTCAGCGAGCGTCAGATATTCCTCGCGCCAAAGTGCCGCCTGCTTCGCATCACCGGAGAACGTAAGCGAGCCGGCATGCTCGCGATATCTGTAGAGGACTTGCTCGATGGTGACGGCACGCGGCTGTGCCAGAACCGCGCGGAACAGCCAATCGCGATCCGCCGCCACGCGATAGCGCAGATCATAAAACCCGACTTGCTGGACAAAAGAGCGACGGAAAAAGCGCGCGTTAGGCGTCAGCGGCCCAACCGTCACATTCCGAAAATTGAGTTCCGTTTCGGCCCGCCGAACAAAGCGATGCCGCACTTGGCCGCTGTTGTTGACGATCTCCGCGCCGCCCGAGACCGCTTCCACGGCCGGGTCGGCGAAGGCCGCAGCCACTCGCTGAAATGTTCCGGGCAGGTACACGTCGTCGCTATTGAGCAGTCCGATCACGTCGCCCGTGGCTGCCGCCAAGCCTTTGTTAATGGCGTCATAGAGGCCGGCATCCTTCTCGGATATGACCCGCAACTTGGGATACTCGACGAGCAACTCGCTGGTGCCGTCTGTCGAGAGCCCATCGACCACGAGATGCTCGACTTCCGCCCCCTCCTGCGCGCGGACGCTCTCGATGGCGGCTCGCAGAAATGGGGCTCGATTCAGCGTGGGCGTGACAATGGAGATGCGCATGGCCTGCTACCCATGCAGTTGCCAGAAAGCCGCCTCTGCGCGCGCGCCGTGCCGCAGGTGCAGCCCCGGATGGCGCACCTTGTGCCAGCGATACTCCGCACCGCCCGGAAGGCGAAAGCGCGCGGCGGACATCGTATCGAGGTGACCGGCGACTTCCTGAAAAGCGGCGACCCACTCCGGGGGCGCGTGGCGTTGCACCAAGTCGAGAATCTCTGCCACCCGCCGTGGATGGCCGCTGCTCGATTTGTGCTGCGCATGGAAGCGATACACGGCGAGGCACTCATCGAGATGTGCAAAGGTGCCGAGTTCGCTCGCCCGCAGCCACCAATCCCAATCGAGGACAAAGTGAACTTCTCGTTCAGTTCGCCCGTCTTCTCCCAAAGCGCGCGCGTCCAGAAAGCGGAAGGCTGAATGATGTACGTGCGGCTGCGTAGCGCTTCGCGGTCAAACTCCGGCGCGCGCTCGATGAGCGCCCGCTGCTCCTCCTCAAACCAAAGCAGGCAATTGCCATAAACCAGGTGAGGAAGCTCGACCGGGGCCAGGGCCGCGGCGATGCGCGCCAGCGTGAGCGGCAGGTAATAATCGTCCGAATTCAGCCACGCCAGAATATCTCCTTTCGCCAGCCGAAAGCCTTTATTAATCGCCGCCGCCTGTCCGCCATCTGGCTCCGAGACGAAATGCTGGACGGGATACCGCTCGACGATCGCCTGGGTTCCATCGGTGCTCCCACCATCGATCACAATCAGCTCCAGCCGCTTCCAGTTTTGCCCCACAATCGAGGCGAGCGTTTGCTCGACGTAACGCGCCTGGTTGAGCGTCGGGACGACGATGGAAATGAGCGGGGTCATGACTGGGCGGGGCTCCCCGCATGAGCCAGCGCGGGCTCCATGCGCCAGGCGCCATCGACGAGCAGCGCGCCATCGCGCGGGCCGGGCAATTGGCTGGTGCCGAAAAAGTTTCCCGCCTCGACGTGCAGCTCCGCTGCGTGCTCCAGCTCATCGAGCGCCACGCCGCCACGCAGTTCGGCCAGCACGCGAAACGAAAGATCATAGTGACCCGGCGCCAGGCACAGCCGTGGCAGCGCACAGATAAGCGTGCCGCGCTCGGGCAGGCCGCCGAAAAGCTCGCCCGTCAGCCAGCTCCCATGGGTGAAGAGCGGCGCGCCCAGGTGCGTGCTGACGGTGATCTGCGCGCACAACCGCGGGAAGTCGGTTTTGCTCGTCCGCAGGAAGTCGAGCGCCACCTCCAAAGGGCCGCCGCAGCGCGGGACCGCCAATTCCGAGCCGCCGCTCCCGCGCAGCCGCAGAGCAGTCACCCGCACCTCGCCTGTCCCTTTGCGATCCGTCCGCTCGCTCAGTTCATGCGACAGCGTGGCGCGCGTTTCCGCGGAAGCCTGGATGGCCTCGGTGGGCGACCCATCGAAAACCAGCCGCCCGCGCTCCAGCAAGACACCGCGCGTGCAGAGCGACTCGATGGCAGCCGCATTATGGCTCACGAGAAAAACGGTGCGACCGGAGCGCGAAACTTCGCCGATTTTGCCCAGGCACTTCGCCTGAAAAGTCGCGTCGCCGACCGCGAGCACTTCATCCACGAGCAGAATTTCCGGCTCCAAATGCGCCGCGACGGCGAAGGCCAGGCGCACGCGCATGCCGAGCGAGTAGTGCTTCACCGGCGTATCGACAAACTCGTCGAAGCCGGCGAACGCCACGATTTCATCGAACTTCTTTTGCACTTCCGCATGGCTCATGCCGAGGAAGGTGCCGTTGAGAAAAATGTTGTCCCGCCCCGTCATTTCCGGGTGAAAGCCCGTGCCGACCTCCAGGAGCGACGCCACCCGCCCGCGCAGCCGAATGCAGCCGCGGGACGGCGCCGTGATCTGCGCGAGCACTTTGAGCAGCGTCGATTTGCCCGCGCCGTTGCGGCCGAGCAGACCGACGATTTCGCCCTGCTCAACCTCCAGCGAAATGTCGCGCAGCGCCCAAAAAAGCGCGGGATCGTCATCCGCGACTTCCGCCATGTCGCCGGCCAATTTACGCCGCCAGTCACGAAAAAAAACACCGCGGCTCAATTCACCGAGGCGGTAAATCTTGCTGAGATTCTCGATTTGGACAACGACCGGCATCAGGAGAAAAGAATTCGGCTAGACGGTGTCCATCGCATTCTGCTCCGCGCGGTTGAAGAGCAGCACGCCCACGAGCATCAGGAGCAGGCTGACGGCGGCAGACAGGCCGAACTGCCATGGCTGCAGAAGCGATTTGCCGAGAAAGGCGTAACGAAAGAATTCCACCGGCGGCACGATGGGATTGAGAAAAAAGAGCCAGCGGTCGTGCGGCGCAAGGTGGGTGAGCGGGAAGACGATGGCGCTGCCAAACATGAGCAATTGCAGGAAGACGCGCACACCCATGGCCAGATCGCGAAACCGCCGTGAGAGCGCCGAGATGATGCAGCCGAGGCCCAGGGAGAGGGCGCCGAGTTGCACAAAGACCAGCGGCGAGGCCAGAATCCACCAGTTCGGATGAATCGACTTCTCGCCGGCGAGGAGGTAGAAGATCAGCCCGATCACGAAGAGCCCGAATTGCACAATGGTCGGAAAGAGGGTGGTGATTAGCGTGGCGAGCGGCACGCTAAGCCTCGGGAAATAAACCTTCGAAAAGAGCGTCGAGTTCTCGACGAAGATGTTGGAGTTCTTCGTCAGCGATTCCGCGAAGAAGCCCCACGGGACCAAGCCGCCCATGTAAAAGAGATAGTGCGGGATGTCGTCGGAACCAAACTTGGCCATGCGCCCGAAGAGGTACGAGAAGACGGCGGTAATGAGCAGCGGCTGAAGGATGAACCAGAGCGGACCGAGGACCGTCTGTTTGTACGAGGTCGTGAGGTCGCGTCGCGCCATCGTCCAGATCAAGTCGCGGTATTCCCAAAGCTCGCGCAGAGGCAGGGAAAAGAGTGGCCGCTCGGGCCGAATGATGCGCGTCCAGCCCGCTGCCTCCACCCGGCTCGAGGCCGTTGCTGGCGGAGGCTGAATGGGGATGGAGACGGGCATGCGATGGAACGCGCGGCGCCAAACGGCGTGCGGAGCGTCAAGGTCCGGGAATTCCGCGCCTTCGGTCAAGTCATTCGGAAGTTCAGCGCGCCTGCCGGATTAGATGTTTGCTCGCCATCGGACCGCGTGCTGGCATAACGGCGGGGTACATGGACGAGCCGCACATCGAGCAAGCCACCATGGAGGACCTGCCTCAGCTCACCGACCTCCTGCATGATCTCTTCACGCATGGAGGGCGACTTCCAGCCGAATCGCGCCAAGCAGATGCGCGGGCTGCGCCTGATCCTCGAGCAGCCGAGCCGCGGACGGGTCTTCGTGCTCCGTCACCACGGGCAGATCATCGGCATGATCAATCTGCTCTTCACCATCTCCACGGCCGAAGGCGGCTTTGTCATCCTCTTGGAGGACGTGGTGGTGCATCGCGATTTCCGCGGCCAGCGTTTCGGCGACAGCTGCTCCAGCTACGCGATCGACTATGCGCGGAAGAAAGACTTTCAACGCGATCACGCTGCTCACTGATCGGCTCAACGAAGACAGCCAGCGCTTTTTCAAAGCCCACGGTTTTTTTAATCTCGAAGATGATCCCGATGCGCCTGGTGCTCTCGGAGGAAGCGGCGACGGTAGATCAGTGAGCGAGTGCCGATGAGCTTCGTCAGATTTGGGCTTTGCGCGCGTCGATACGGCCGCGCAGGAGCGCTGCGGTTATCCAGAGGTAATTTTTGGCGCGGGCAAAACGCCGGAGGAAGTCGCGGCCATCGGCCAGGTCATGGTCGAGCGACATGGCGTGCTGCTGGTCAGCCGCGCGAGTCTGGAGCAGTATGCGGCCGTGCAGGCGGTGCTCCCGGAGGCGGTCCATCACGCGCGCGCCCGCTGCATCACCGTGGAGCGGACGCCGCTGCCGAAGAACGACGGCGCCATCGGCGTGGTCTGCGCTGGTACTTCCGATCTGCCCGTTGCTGAAGAGGCGGCTGTAACGCTGGAGATTTTCGGCAATCGCGTGGAGCGCATTTCCGATGTGGGCGTGGCTGGGGTGCATCGCCTGCTCGCCGAGCAGGAGCGCATGCAAGCCTGTCATGTGCTCGTCGTGGTCGCCGGCATGGAAGGAGCGCTGCCCAGCGCGGTCGCCGGCCTGGTTAGCCGGCCGGTCATTGCGGTGCCAACGAGCGTCGGCTACGGGGCGAATTTCGGCGGGCTGGCGGCGCTGCTCGGCATGCTCAATAGCTGCGGGAGCGGCGTCACGGTGGTGAATATTGATAACGGCTTCGGCGCCGGCTACGCCGCGGCGCAAATCAACCGCGCGCTGCATCTGGCCGCCCATCCGTCCGCTTAAGCGTTTCCGGCCCAACCGCTTTTTTGCTCACATCGTGCCACGCGCCGGATACGATCACCTGTTCTGCTTATGAAGGTTCTCTATCTTGACTGTTTTTCCGGCATCAGTGGCGACATGATGGTGGGCGCTCTCTGCGATCTTGGGGTGAAGCCTTCCGCACTCGAATGGGAACTCTCCAAGGTCAACCTCGGCGATTTTCACATGCACTTCGAGCGAGCGCAGCGGAAGAACATCGAAGGGGTCAAATTCAGCATCCACGGAGGCGCGACTCACGAGCATGAGCATGAAGGTGAGCAGGAGCACGCCGCCGCCGGTGAACTGCACGATCATGAGCACGGCGAGGAGACGCACGCTCATTCCCATGGCGGCGCGCACGGGCATGCCCATGAGGACCACGAGCATGAACACCATGACTGCGGGCACGATCGCTCGCATCGCCATCATCACGGGTCCGCCCACGAGCACGAGCACGGTCGCACCCATGCCCAAATTCGCACTTTGATCGAGGAGAGCGAACTCTCCGCCTTCGTCAAGAAACACGCGCTCGGCATCTTCTCGCGCATTGCCACAGCGGAAGGGAAGATTCACGGGAAGCCACCGGCCGAGGTCGGCTTTCATGAAGTCGGCGCGCTCGATTCGATCGCCGACATCATTTGCACCTGCGTCGCGTTGGAAGCGCTCGGCGTCCAGGCGGTCCACGCCTCTGCCTTGCACGAAGGGCACGGCACCATCGAGTGCGCTCATGGCACCTTTCCCCTGCCCGCGCCCGCTACGCTTGAGATTCTCGCCGGCATCCCAATCGGCCAGATCGATGAAGAGCACGAGTTGATCACGCCCACGGGCGCGGGGATCCTGGCGGAGTTCGCGCAAAGCTTTGGCCTCATGCCACGCCTGAGAACCGAAAAAATCGGCTACGGCGTCGGCACGCGTGATCTCGCCTCCCGGCCCAACGTGTTGCGCGCAGTTTTGGGCGAATTGGCGGACGCATGACGCTACCCGCAGGCTACGAGACCGACGCGGTGATTCGCCTCGAGGCGAATCTCGACGACCTCTCGCCGGAAATTATCGGCGCCACGCTCGAAAAGCTGCTCGCTTCCGGCGCGCTCGACGTTTGGCTCACGCCCATCCAGATGAAGAAGAATCGCCCCGGCACGCTCCTCTCCGTCCTTTGCGAGGAAGTGCACCTTGCAAGGCTGGCCGATCTGATCTTCCACGAAACCACCACCTTCGGCTTGCGCGTGGAAACGGTCCAGCGGCTCAAACTGGCCCGCCATTTCGAGACCGTGGCCACCGAATTTGGCGAAGTCACCGTGAAGGTCGGCTCGCGCGGTGGCGCGGTGATCCAACACGCGCCAGAGTTCGAGTCCTGTAGCGCCCTGAGCAACGACACCGGGCAACCGTTGCGCGCCATTTACGAAGCCGCCGTCCGCGCGGCGAGCGGCTCACGTCCGCCGGTTGCCTAGTGTGCCTTCGGCTCCGTCACCATCGGGAAATCATCCGTGCGAAAAGGGGTCACCGGGAGACCCTCGTCGCTGTAGAGATTGCAAACAGGGTTGTCCGCCCAGGCGTAGCGCACCGCGATGGGCGAGGCGACTTGTTCGCTGGTCAGGATCACCTTGTCTTTGCCCGCGAGCGTACCCTTGGCCCAATGCCAGACTTTGTCCTCTCCGCACAAGGCGAAGCCACGCACTTCCGGCACATCAAATGGCCGCAGCCCGCTGCCAAAGGTCTCCAGCGCCACCGTCACTTTCGCGCCGTCGAAGCTGACGCTCTTCAACTCGGGGCTGTGGTAAGGAAACGGCAGGCCGTAATCCTTCGCGAGCGCCCAGCGGACGAGCCGCGCGGCGACATCGTGCTTGTTGCGCGGGTGGATGTCTTTGCCCTCGCCGAGATCGATGATCACTGCCTGCCCGGTATGCGGGAGCTGCTCGGTCTTGGTCTGCGCCTCGCGCAACTCGGCCCACGAACTGTCGCCCGGCTCAGGCCGCTCCGCCATATAGTCCGCAAGCTGCACCCAGTAAAAAGGGAAGGCACCTTGCTTCCACTCCGCGCGCCATTGCTCAATCAGGAAAGGGAAAAGCGAGCCGTACTCAGCCGCCCGACCGGCGTTGCTTTCCCCTTGGTACCAAATGACACCTTTGATGCCGTATGGGAGCGTCGGCAGGACGACGCCATTGAAGATGTTGCCCGGCCGCGCATTCCCGTGGAGCCACTGATCCGGCGAATTCGGCTTGCGCGGAGCCGCCTTGCCCTCGGCTTTCGCTTTCGCCACGGACTCCTGCCACTTCGCGACCTGCGCCTCGTAGGCGGCCTTTGCGTCAGGCTTGGCCAGCGACTCCTCCTGCCCACGCGTCCGCTCCATCAGCGGCCCAAAACGAGCGTCTTTTTCCAGCGACTCACGCCGCACCCATGCCTCGGCGGCGCTGCCACCCCACGCATTGTCGATCAAGCCTACCGGGACTTGCAAAATCTCATGCAAGTACCGGCCAAAAAGAAAACCGACCGCGCTGAAAGGGAGCGCCGTCTCCGCACTGGACGCCGCCCAAGCGCCGTGGAAATCCGTCTGAGGCTCCTGTGTTCCCAAGTTGGGAACTTTGATCAAACGCAGGTTCGGGAGCTTCGATGCGGCGGCTTCCAGATCGCCATTGGTGTCGCCCTTGAGCGCGAAGCCCATGTTCGATTGCCCGGAACACATCCAGACTTCGCCCACCAGCACGTCGATCACCTCGCGCTTCGAGCTGCCCTCAATCGTGAGGGTCTGCGGCGTCGCGTTGGCCGCGACTGCATCGAGCGTCACCGTCCACTTGCCATCAGCCCCCGCCTCCCCCGCCTTCGTCTGCCCGGCAAAAGTCACCGTCACCTTCGTGCCTGGCGCATCCCAGCCCCAAAGAGGATTCGCCTGCTTCTGCTGCAAAACCATATGATCGCCGATGATGGCCGGCAGCTTGAGTTCCGCACGCGCGGTGAGGGTGAGAAATGACAGAAGCAAGCCAGGGAGGACTTTTTTCATAGAGTGGGGAAGAAAGAGGGTGAAGAGGATGAGGTGGCGATTCAAGCCCGCGATTTCGGGCAGGGTGGACACCCGTGCGGATGTAACTTGGGTCCGCTTACGGCGGGGCTGCGTCACATGGCGGCGTTCGCTGCAAGATAGGCCTCCAAAGTTTCCCGCGTAATGGAGTAGCGGGCGCCACATCGCGGGCAGCTCATGCGCACGGAAGCTTCTTCTCCGAAGAGCCCCTCGGGATCCGAGCGCATGATCGGTGCGAGCACCGCCAGCATTCGCTCGTGCGTACAGCCGCATTCCCAGCGATAAAATCGCCGTTCCAGCAGCGACAGTGTTTCGCATTCATCCAAGGTGCGCACCGCCGCATCGTCCAGCGCGGCCAGCCAGGCGAGGTCGCAGCCCGGCTGCGCAGAGATCATGACGAATTCCTCAGGCCCCAGGCGAAAGTAGCGCGCGGGCCGCTGCTCGCTTTGTTCATAGTAGCGCTCGACGGCCCGGAAGACGTCCACTCCCTCGACCTCCACAGCGCTGCGGGTCGCGGGCGCGGTCCCGCGCACCACATCCGCGAGGAAGAGCGGCTGGCCGGTCTGCTTCACGTGCTCGGTGAAGATTTGCCCAACCACCGTGCCGAGCGGATTATTACCGGAGACAAACAGATTCAAGAGCGGCTCCTCGAAGTGAATCGTCCAGGCGCAGACTTCATTGCGCGGGCGCGAAGCGCAATGGAGCGTCTGCGCGGCAAGCGCCGTTTTCAGCAGCCCATCATGCAACGGCGCGTGTTGGTAACCGTGCTGCCCCTGGTGAAGGTAGTAATCGACAAAAAGCTCCCCAAAATCAGCGCGCGCCAGCAGTGCCTGCCGGTGGCGCACGAAAAGGGTGCGGACTTCGAGCCCCTGATCGGCCGGCAGCGGAGCGGATTCCATGGCGTGGAGTGTACGGCGCGTGCCGCGAATTGCGCCCGCTTTTTCGGGGGACCGCAGCCAATCAGGCCGCACGGCTCAGGACATCTTCTCGAACGTTCACGGAAACGCTCCAGCACGCGGGTGTTCATGACGAAGAAGTCGCCAGAGGGTTTCGCGCTCATGCATGGCAAACTGTTCCCTAAGCCTTGCGCTAAGGAGGGGTTTCCGATAATGCCCACGCTGCGCTGGCTTCGCCTGTGCACATCCCTGAAAGTCCCTCACCTCGCCCTCCTCATGACCCTGCTCCCCCGCCTCCTGCTCGCCAGCCTTCTCGCCTCCGCGCTCTCCCTCTCCGCCGCTGAACCGAAGCGCGTCATTGTATGCACGGTGACCACCGGCTTCCGGCACTCGTCGATCGCCGAGGCCGAAAAGACGCTGCAAAAGCTCGCCAACGAGAGCAAGGCGTTCACGATTGTGGGCTTTTGCCGCCAACCCGAAGGGCAGATCGCGCATAAACCGAACAAGCCGAAGGAGCCCGCGAGCGGCGCAGATGCCCGGGCTACGGCGCGCTATGAATCCGACCTGAAGAAATACAATGAGGAGCTGGCCAAATGGACTCCCGAAGTCGAGGCGCAGGCCAAGGCGGCGCAAGGAGGCTTTGATGCAGCTGTGAAGAAGGCGCTCGAACCACTCGCGCCGGAGCGTTTGACTAAAGAGAGGATTGACGGCGTGATCTTCGCCAACACCACCGGCGACCTGCCGCTCCCTGACAAAGAGGGTTTTATCAAATGGATCGAACAAGGGCACGCCTTCATGGCGATGCACTCGGGCGCGGATACCTTCCACCCTTTTCCGGCCTATCGCGAAATGCTCGGCGGAGAGTTCGAAGGGCACGGTCCGCAGGTCGCCGCCGATTTGGTGAAGGGCGATCCGGCGCATCCCGCGAACATCTGGCCTGCCGGACCAGTGGAACATCGCCAAAGAGGAAATGTACCAATTCAAAAATCACGACCGGGCGAATGTGCATGTGCTCTGGTTTCTGCGGCATCCGCCGCAGAAACCGGACGTGAAGGAATACGCCGGAGTCTCGTGGTGCAAAATGGCCGGCCAGGGGCGCGTCTTTTACACGTCACTCGGCCACCGCGAGGATATCTGGAGCGATGATCCAATGCTGAAGGATCGCGCCAACTCCGTCGAAACCGCAAAACTGTACCAGCAGCATATCCTCGGCGGAATCAAGTGGGCGCTCGGCCTTGCCGAAGGCAGCGCAAAGCCGAACCCCGAAGTTCAGTAGTCGGGAGCGCAACTGGCCTCCAAGGTCACGCGCCGGCAGGCGCCAGCGTGCGGAATACTGTCGTGCAGCCGCCCTCCTCGAAAGGCGGATAATCTCTGCACATTTCCATTGGGGAAGAGTCCTCGCGCTGAGCGAAAGCTGCCGGCAGACAATTGGGCGTCCTCTCCACCACGTACGCCGCAGCCTTGCACAATCCGCTCCGCGGCGGGCCGTCCTCGCCAGCCGCAGTCGTCTCGCCGGCTTCCCGCGCCGTGCAGCAACAGGGTCGCTGCACAGACGAGAAACCACTGGCGCGTTCTGCTCAAATGGAAAATGCGAGAATTGGGACGCGAAATGGGACGCGCGGCCGTTGTGCCGCGCGGAAGAGGAGCCGTCCAGTCCTGAAACACGCGTAAGGGCCCGTTCTGCCTGTCAATTCCGGCCAGGGCATTTCTCAGTTCACCCGGAAAACCGCTCTTGACGACCGCAGACCTCTCCCCTTCTATACGGCGGCTTTGGCTGGGACCCGTATTCCGGCCCCGACGACGACACCCAAAACATGACGCCCATTCGCCAGCTTTTCCCCTTGCTCCTCGGGGTTCTCATGTGCTTTGCCGCCGCCCCGAGCGCGAATACCCAAGCCGTGCCGCCGCTGGAACCCCCAGCGACCGCTCCCGTACTGACGGTGCGCAGCATTGAGGTTCAGTTTGCTGGCACGGCGAGCGTCTCGAAAGAGAAAATCCTGGCCAACATGCGGACGCAGGTCGGCAAGCCGTATTCGCAGCAAGCCGTCGAGGACGACATCCGCAGCCTCTATGCGACTGGCAACGTCTCGAATGTGCGCATCTTTGGGGAGCAGATTGCCAATGGCGTGAAAGTGGTCGTGGTCGTGGCGGGCAAGGCCTCGATTACGGGCGTCGAGATCAACGGGGTGAGCCGCTTCAAGCCGAGTCGGATTCGCTCGCAAATCGCCACGAAGGTCGGCGATGCGCTCAATGAGGCGAGTCTTGAAGCGGATCGGCAAAAGGTGCTGGATTACTACACGTCCCGCGGGTTCACCGATGTCGATGTGCGGTACGTGGTCAATACGGATGAGCACGCGAATACGACTCGGGTCGTCTTCACGGTGACGGAGGGCGGGAAGACGATTGTCCGCAACGTCCGCTTCGAGGGAAATACAGTTTTCAAACCGCGCGACCTCGGACGTGTCGCCAAGACGCGGCGCAAGACCATTTTCAATCTGCTCACCAAGGACGGCCACCTGAGTGCGGATCAACTTCAGGAGGATGTGGCGGCGTTGCGCGAGTACTACCAGAATCACGGCTACATCGACGCGCAAATTGGAGCCCCCCGCATTGAGCGCTTTGGCGAAAAGGTGGACGTGACTTTTCCGATCACGGAGGGCGCGCTCTACCATGTGGGCAAAATCGATTACGGCGGGCCAAAAGTTTTCTCCGCCGATGAAGTGGAGAAGGCGACCAAGCTCCGTCCGGGTGCCGTCTATTCGCCGACGGCTCTGCGCGCCGACATCAAGGCGATCCAGGATCTCTACGGCTCACACGGCTATGTCGATTTCCAGGCAGGCGCGAACACGAATCCCGGTGGGCCGCAGGTGATCAGCATCGTCTATTCTCTGGAGGAGGGAGCGAAGAGCTACGCGGAGCATATCAACATCTCCGGCAATTCGCGCACGAAGGATGAGGTGATCCGCCGCGAAATTGCGGTGGCGCCGGGCGACGAGATGAACACGGTGCGGATGGAGGCGAGCAAAAAGCGCCTGGAAAATCTTAACTACTTCTCCAAAGTCGAGGTGTATCCGGGCGATACTTTGGTGCCTGGCCGCAAGGACGTGAACGTCATCTTGGAAGAGAAGCGCACCGGTTCGTTCAATTTCGGCGCCGGCTTCTCCTCCATCGACAACCTGCTCGGCTTCGCGGAAATCACGCAGAGCAATTTCGACATCACGCACTGGCCAAACTTCACGGGCGGCGGCGAGAAATTCCGTTTGCGGGTACAGTACGGCGTGAGCCGCAAGGACTTCGTGCTTTCCCTCACCGAGCCGTACTTCCTCGGGTACAAGCTGTCGGTCGGGGGCGAAGTTTTCTACCGCGAGGCCTCCTTCGTCTCGACCGTGTACGATGAGCAGCGCTACGGCTTCGACCTGAACTCCCGCAAGGCGCTGAACGACTTCACCTACCTGCGCTTTGGGTATCGGCTGGAATCGATTGGCATCCAAAACATCAGCTCCAGCGCTTCGGATGTGATCAAGGCGGAAGCTGGGCAGCGGCTGCAAAGCCAGATTTCCACCGGCCTCACTTTCGATACCCGCGATTCTGTCTTCCTTACCCGCCACGGCGGGCGGCTGGATCTCTCCACCTTCGTCGCGGGCGGGCCGCTCGGCGGCGACACGAACATCTACGGCTGGACCGTCGAGGCGGCGCGCTACTTCCTCTTCCCGGGCGACGGCATCCTGACGCTGAACGGAGAAGTCAGCTCGGTGGCGACTTGGAACGGCGGCGATCGGGTCCCGATTTTCGACCGCCTCTACCTGGGCGGCGCAAACAATCTGCGCGGCTTCAAGTTTCGTGAAGTCGGCCCGAAGGATAACAAAGGCGAGCCAATTGGCGGCAATTTGCTGGTTCGCGGCACGGTCGAATACACAATCCCCGTCATCGACAAAGTGCGCGCGGCCTTCTTCTACGATGTGGGCTTCGTCAACTCCGCTGCCTATCAGTTCACGCCGAAGAAAGAAGCGAACGGCTCCGCCGGGCTCAACCAGGATGTCGGCATCGGCTTGCGGCTCGATCTCCCGATCGGCCCGGTGCGCATCGACTACGGCATCCCGCTCACGAGCGACAGCTCAAACAGTTCGAGCGGCAAATTCAACTTCAACATCGGCTACCAATTTTGAACGAAGTGCGCCTGCGCTAGTCTCATCCAACCCACTTTTGATCCAAGCAGACCCACACCCATGAAAAACCTCGTTCTCTTCTCCGTCGTCGCGGCTCTTGCCGGCGCCGCTCTCCCCAGCGCCTCCGCGCAGCAGCTTCATATCGGCACCGTGGATATGAAGAAGGTCTTCGAGAACTACTACAAGACGAAGGATGCCGAGCAGCGCATCAATGAGGCGCGCAACACCGCCAAGAAGGAGCTGGAGGATCGCTCGGAAGATTACAAGAAGGCGGTCGATGAGGTCCGCAAGCTGAATGACGACATCCAGCGCCCGGAACTGAGCAAGCAGGCCAAGGACGACAAGAGCAAGGATCGCGACGACCGCGTCACTAAGCTGCGCACCATGGAGCGTGAGATTCAGGAGTTTCAGAGCACGCGCGAGAAGCAGCTCCAGGAGCAGTCGGTTCGCATGCGCAGCGGCATCGTGGATGAGATCACCAAGGTGGTGAACGATCGGGTCAAAGCCGACCAATACGATTTGGTGCTGGATCGCTCCGGCCCCAGCCTCAACGGCGTCCCGGTGGTCCTCTACGCCAAAGATTCGTACGACTTCACGACGGACGTGGTGACGGCGCTGAATAAGACCAAATCCGCGAGCACGGAGACCTCCGCCTCAGGCGCGCCCGCCGCCCCGGCTGCTACGCCCAAGCCCAGGCGCCCCTAGTCTTCAGGGCCCCCGGCGCGCATCTAAGGCGCTCTGTAGCGCTGGAGGGCCTCTTCCGATTTTGCCAGACGAAGATCCGCCTCAATGCTGTCACTCTCGGAGCGCAAGCTCCAGCAGCCATCGGCGCAGATTGGGGATTGCCTTCTGCGCGGCTTGAGAGGCGCAAAAGGCCGTATGGCTTCTGCCCGTCTTCCATCCCGGAGAAATGTCCGGAAATCAGCCGGTGGTCACACCACCGGACTTCCTTCAAGATCCGCTGCGCCCGGTAGGGGGCGGGAGTCATTCTGCCAATGTTTCTCCAGCGTTACCAACTCCACATTCGCGGAACCGGAGTGCGAATGAACACCCATGGATGGAACCTGCGGCGCGGTGTCGACCGCACGGCTTTGCGTTTGAGGAAACGCGCCTAAGCAGCCATGCGCCTGACTCTCTCTGAACTGGCCACCTTGGTGGGCGGCACGCTCGACGCGGGCAGCGATCCGGCTCTGATCATCACCGGCTTTTCTTCAGTCGGTGAGGCGGAGCCGGGGGACGTGACCTTTTTCGGCAACCCCAAGTACCTGGCTTCGGTGCGGAAGTGCCGGGCTTCCGCCGTTCTGGTGCCGCTCGATTTTGCCGAGGCGGTGCCGCCAGTGCCCATTCGGGTTGAGAATCCAACGCTCGCCTTTTCTCGACTGGTCACCCGCTTCGGCCCAGAGCCGGTCGCCTATCCGCCGGGCGTCCATCCAACAGCGGTCGTCAGCTCAGGAGTGGTGCTAGGTGAAGGGACCTCCATTCAGCCGCACGCCGTGATCGAAGACGGCGCCCAGATTGGCGCGCGGACAGTCATCGGCGCCTTCTGCTTCGTAGGCCGGGAAGCCCAAATCGGGGAAGATTGCTTGCTGCATCCCCGCGTCACGGTTGGCGAGCGATGCTTGGTGGGACATCGAGTCGTTATACAAAGCGGCGCCGTTCTCGGCAGCGACGGCTTCGGCTTCGAATCGGTCCAAGGCCGGCATGTGAAAATTCCGCAGATCGGCATCGTGCAGGTCGATGACGACGTGGAGATCGGTGCCAACTCGACCATCGATCGCGCGCGATTTGGGCGAACTTGGATCGGGCGCGGCACCAAGATCGACAACCTTGTGCAGATCGCGCACAACGTCGTCATCGGAGAGCATTGCATCATTGTGGCGCAGGTGGGCATCTCCGGTAGCACGCGCTTGGGCAACTACGTCACCCTGGCAGGCCAGGTCGGCCTCGTGGGTCACATCGAAATCGGTGATCAAGCGGTTGTTGGCGCGACGGCCGGCGTGAATAAAAGCCTCCCGCCCAAGGGGATGTACCTCGGAAATCCGTGCCTCCCCGCTGCCCAATATCGCAAGCAGGTGGCCTACTGGCATCGGCTGGGTCGATTATTTGAGCGGGTGAAGCAACTGGAAGAAAAGGCCGGAGAGCCGCCCAAATCTTGAACAGCCGGGCGCTAACCCTTGTCCCATCTGGCGCTCCGCACTATCCTTCTCTGACCCGCCCTTCACCTGCCCATGCCCCGGCCCAAACGCAAACTCGCGACTCCCAAGCTGCCCATGCAGCAGCAGTTCGCGTTTCCGGAGCAAGGCCGCATCTTTAATCTACGAGCGGTGTTCAACAAGCTGAACGCCAGCTACTTCAGCAACAAGCTGCGCGGGTACACCATTGTCTGGGGACGGCGCCGCAAGCAGCGCCCGCGCGGTTCCATCGTCTTCGCCACCATTCAGGAAGCGGACCGCGTCATTCGCATCCATCCCCTCCTCGACCGGCCTTTTGTACCGCCTTGGTTTCTCGAGTATGTGATGTACCACGAGATGCTGCACGCCTTCGTCCCGGATCGGTATGATCCCAGCGGCCGCCGACTGATTCATCACGAGGGCTTCTCCAGCCGCGAGCGGGAATTCCGCTGGTTCCGCCGTGCGAAGGCTTGGGAGCACGAAAATCTCGCCCGCTTTCTCCGCTGAGCGCAAGGCTGGCTATCGCCCGGTGCCGTGCACCCGTGCGGCGACCTTGAGGCGGAGAGCATTGAGGGCGATGAAGCCGGTGGCGTCGTTCTGATTGTAGGCTTTCGTCGGATCGGCCTCCATGGTGGCGATCTGCGGATGGTAGAGCGAGACGGGCGACTTGCGGCCAGCGACCATGATGTTCCCCTTGTATAGCTTGAGCCGCACCACGCCGGTGACGTGGCGTTGCGACTCGGAGACGAGCGCCTGAAGCATCTCGCGCTCCGGCGCAAACCAGAAGCCGTTGTACACCAACTCGGCGTATTTGGGAATGAGACCGTCGCGCAGATGCATGACTTCCCGATCCATCGTGAGCGATTCCACCTGCCGGTGCGCAAAGTGCAAGATCGCGCCCCCGGGCGTCTCGTACACCCCGCGCGATTTCATGCCGACGAAGCGATTTTCCACCATATCGACGCGCCCGATGCCGTGGCGTCCGCCAAGCTTGTTGAGCACCCGCATGATGCCGAGCGGGGTGAGCAAGGCCGCCCCTTCCTCCGTGAAACTGGTGCCATTCTGCAGGCCGAGTTCATGGAGGAGTTGGTCGATCTCGTGATAGCCGAGCGCCGTGCAGTTCCCCTGCTCAAAGTGCAGCTCGACGTATTCCGCCTTGTCCGGCGCTTGCTCAGGCGAGGTGGAGAGGACGTACATTTCGCGCGCCTTTTCCGCTGAGGCGTCGTACCAAGGGTCCTCGAGGATGCCGGCCTCGAAGGAAATGTGCAGGAGGTTGCGGTCCATCGAGTACGGCTTTTTGGCGGTCGCCTGCACCGGGATTTTCTTCTCCTCGCAATAGGCGATCATCTCGGCGCGCCCGGGGAATTGCGCGCGAAATCGATCCTGCCGCCACGGCGCAATGACCTCCAGTTCCGGCGCGAGCGCCGCCGTCGTCAACTCGAAGCGCACCTGGTCGTTCCCTTTGCCGGTGGCGCCGTGTGCGACGGCGTCCGCCCCTTCAGCCTGCGCAATCTCGGCCATGCGTTTGGCGATGAGCGGGCGCGCGATGCTCGTGCCGAGAAAATACTGTCCCTCATAAAGCGCCCCAGCCTGGATCATCGGGAAAATGAACTCGCGGGCGAATTCCTCTCGCAGATCGTCAATGTAAATCTTGCTGGCGCCCGTCCGCTGCGCCTTTTCTTCGAGGCCATCAAGTTCCTCCTCCTGGCCGACGTCCGCGCAGAAGGCGATGATTTCGGCCTGATAGGTCTCCTTGAGCCAGGCGAGCAGGACCGAGGTATCTAGACCACCAGAATACGCGAGGACGATTTTCATAAAGGCCCGGCATGAAATGAGAGCCCGCGCGGAGTGTCGAGCCTTGATGACGAGAGCCGCAATGCCGAGTTTGCCAGAAGGTCGGCTTTCGTCTTGTTTGGGAGGGTGAACACATCATCATGAGTCGCAGCGGCGTACGGCTCGAAGTCCCGCGGCACCGGAGCAACGACGCTCTGACCATGGGCGGAATCGCGAAGGCCGCGGGGCTTACACCCGAGGAGTTCCGCCAGTTGCTTTAAACCTGATCCGGACTCTCCACCATCAGACGTAAGATGCAGTCTTCTCCAAAACTCAGGGCCGGACTGGACAAGGCTGGGGTGGCGCGGGCAGGGCGGCATTTGTTTCTTTGCCTCGGGCCGGATTGCTGCGCGACCCTGCAGGGAGAGGCGACTTGGGAATACGTCAAGCAACGCGTCCGCGAGACCGGGTTGACGGTGATGCGGACCAAAGCGGCGTGTTTTCGCATCTGCACGGAGGGGCCGCTGCTGGTGGTGTACCCGGAGGGGGTCTGGTACACGCAGGTGACGCCGGAACGCTTCGAGCGCATTCTTCAGGAGCACCTGCTGGGCGGCACCCCGGTGAGCGATTGGGTGCTGGCGACCAATCCGCTCGGCTCGGCGAGCAAGGCCGTCGGTCCGACGAGCGCCACCGGGTCGTCGACTATCGGCGATTCGTTGCTGGAGAAAGTCTCGGATTCGAGCAGCGCCGAGATTCGCCGTCGATAGATGTCGCCCAGCAAAAATCCGGTGCGCACCATGCGCCACAGCCATGCCAGGGCCACGGTGCGCCGCGGAAGGCGCAAGCTCTCCAGCAGTCGGGCGATGATCTCGCGGCGCCCGTAGCCACTCAGGAAGGCTGTGGCGCACGGCAGCCATTTCTCCTCGGAGATGCGGCCAACGAGGTCGAGTAGGAAGCCGGCGAGGTCATCGGCGTGGCGTTCATCAGGCGAGAGGGTGGGCAGATGCGTCAACTCAAAGTCGATGAGCCGCGCGCGCCCGGTTTGGTCGTCCAGCACGAAGTTGCCGGCATGCGCATCGCCGTGCGACCAAGCCGCGCCGAGCCGTGGAGAGTGCCAGGCATGTGCGCGACGCAACTCGCGTCCGGCGGCGGCGGCCATCGCGGGCGTCAGCGTGCCGTCGTCGAGCGGCTCGGTCAGGCCGCGCCCCGGCAAGGCTTCGGCGCCCATGCCATCTGTGCCTTCGGCGAAGGCCGCGAAGCCCTCCGCCCCGTGCAGGCCGATGAAGCACTCGATTTCCCATCGCTGCCAGGCGCACACGGGCAGCACCGCGCGAAGCGGAGCTTGCGCAAGCGCAAAGAAGAGGTTGGCGCCCCGCAGAATCGGCCCGGCGAGGGGTCGGCGCCGCTTTAACCAGAAGAAGCGCCCCTCGCGCTGTTCGAGCCGCATCGAATTCACCTTCACGCTTTCGGTCAGCGAACTGAGTGCGTGAAAAGGAGCGGACATTGAAGGCGGTACTCTGCCGCACGCTCGCCCACAGAGCAATGACGGACCCCTGAGCGTCCACACGCGCCGGCATTTGCGTATCGGCAGTATGGCCACCAAAGCAAAGGCCGCCAAAACCAGCGGCGGCAAACCGGGCAAAGCCAAATCATCCAAGTCCGCACCGAAAGCCAAGAGCAGCGGGCGCTGCTGGGCGGGGTATGAGCCGGTGCCCGGTAAGGAGCCTTTCTCGAAAGGAAGCTGCCGAAAGAAATAGGTGTGAGCGAGTGTCCACTGGCCAGACGCCATGCCGCCTCCGGGACAGAAGGCAAAGGTTCTCGGTGAGAACCGCCGAGGATCCAGGACTGAAGGTGATCTCCTTCATACCCGAGTCTCCGCGCACTCAGCGTCTCGGCGCCAGCGTCGCTACAGCCAAGGCGATGGGTTCCCGCGAAGAAATCTTCGATGGATGTAACCCCGTACTGGATCGCTACGGCCAAGGTGCCGGCCTTCCCTAAGCTGGCCGAGGATCTGCAAGTGGATGTCGTGGTGGTGGGCGGCGGCATCACTGGCATCACGACGGCCTACATGATGAAAAAAGCGGGGCTCAAGGTGGCTCTGCTGGAGCGCGACCGTTTCGCCGCTGTTGATTCGGGGCATACGACCGCGCATCTCACCTACGTCACGGATATGCGGCTGGTGGAATCAGTCAAAAACCTCGGGCGCGACCATGCCCAGGCTTTTTGGGATGCGGGAGCGGCAGCGATCACGCATATTCACGAGAATACGGAGGCTGAGGGGATCGACGCGGAGTTTGCGTGGGTCCCAGGCTACCTGCATGCGCCGCTCTCCGGCGCTTCGGCGAAAGAGAAGAGTTCGCTTCAGGAGGAAGCGCGGCTCGCGCACGATCTCGGTTTTGAGGCGCAGTACCTGGATTCCGTACCGTGCGTCCGCCAGCCGGGCGTCCGGTTCGCGAATCAGGCCAAATTTCATCCGCGCAAGTATCTGGCTGGTCTGCTCGCGACGGTGCCGGGTGACGGATCGCACGTTTTCCAGGAGAGCGAACTCGAGGCCATCGAAGAAGAGCCGCTGCAGGTGAAAGCCAACGGCCATACAATCAAGTGCGGCTTTGTCGTGGTGGCCACGCATGTGCCCCTGCACGGACTCACCGGCCGAGTGAGCGCGGAGCTTTTCCAGACGAAGCTGGCACCTTACAGCACCTATGTCGTGGGCGCGCGGGTCCCGAGCGGAGTGGTGCCTGAGGCGTCGTACTGGGACACGGCTGATCCTTATAACTACCTGCGCATTGATCGCCATGAAGCGCACGACTACGCCATTTTCGGCGGTGGCGATCACAAGACAGGGCAGAGCGGCGATACCCGAGACGCCTATGCCGCGGTGGAGAAGAATCTCCTGGCGATGATCCCTCAGGCCGTCATCGACCGGCATTGGTCCGGGCAGGTGATCGAGTCCGCGGATGGGCTGCCGTTCATCGGCGAAATTTTGCCGAAGCAGTTCGTTGCCACGGGCTTCGCCGGCAACGGAATGACCTTCGGAACGTTGAGCGCGATGATGGCCGTCGATGCCGCCATGGGCCGTGCAAACCCCTGGCGGGACCTTTTCCACCCCGACCGGAAAATTGTTCGCGGTGGAGTCTGGGACTATCTGAGGGAGAACAAAGATTATCCGTTCTATTTTCTCAAAGACCGCCTTTCGGGAACTTCGACCGTCTCCCTTGAGGCGCTCAAGCCGGGCGAGGGGCAGGTGGTTAAGCTGCCGGGTGGCAGGTGCGCCGCGTACCGGGATCATGGCGGGCGGCTGGTCTTGAAATCCGCGGTCTGCACGCATCTTGGATGCGTCGTCCGCTGGAATCCGGCGGAGACGACTTGGGACTGCCCTTGCCATGGCTCGCGGTTCAAGGCAACGGGCGAAGTGCTCGGTGGCCCGGCGGAGAGCCCGCTCGCTGACATGCCGGCGGACTGAGCGCGGCGCGGGGCGCTTCTCCGCTTTGGACATCGGGGCTGGAGCACGTTACAACGTCCCGCCGCATGACGAACCCGTTTGCTCCCCAGCTCTATCTGGACCTAAACCACACGGAGCATCGCATGCTCTTCGACAACTCGGTCCACGTCTGGGATGCGCTCGCGCAAATCGTCTCCTACCTGCAATTTCGCTTGAAGCCAGCCATTCACGGGCGGCTAATCGGCAAGCCATTCGTCTCCGGCGCGGTCTTCATCGGCAAGGGCACCGTCATCGAGCAGGGCGCCATGATCAAAGGACCCGCTTGGATTGGTGAAGGATGCGAGATTCGGAACGGTTGCTACATCCGCGAGAACGTCATCGTCGGCTCCGGCTGCGTGCTTGGGAACTCGTGCGAACTGAAGAACAGCATCGTGCTCGATGAGGCCCAAATCCCGCACTTCAACTACGTCGGCGATTCGATCATCGGCTATCGCGGGCATCTGGGGGCGGGGGTGATTCTCTCGAATGTGAAGCTCGATCACGGCGAAATCCTCGTGCGCACGCCGGGCGGCGCGATCCCGACAGGGCTCAAGAAGTTCGGCGCGATCATCGGTGACCGGGCGGAGATCGGTTGCCATTCCGTACTCAATCCAGGCTCGCTCATCGGACGCAATACGGTCCTCTACCCGGGCACTCATTGGCGCGGAGTCGCGCCGGAGGAGAGCGTCATTAAAGTAATCCAGGAGCACGAAGTCCGGGCGCGCAAACCGTAGCGCTCTCTGGGAGAAGGCTGGCATGGCGCGGCGCCAGGCGCTAAGCAGTCCCTTCCGTCATGAAGTCTCTCCCACTCTGCATCGCTTGTCTTCTCCCTGCCGTCTGTCTGCTCAGCCCGCTGCCGCTCCATGCGGTGGAAGACGAAGCCGCTGCTGAAGCACGCGCGGCTGCGGGCATTAAGGGGCCAACCAAGGGGGTGGAGATGCAGTACGGACCGGTGCTCTCCTACAGCGTCGAGCTGCCGGGAGCGACATCCGGCGGGAAGTCGGCCAGCCCGAAGACACCGGCGGCGGGCAAGGCGCTCTTTTCACCGCGTCATCTGGCGTCCAAGGGGCTCGTCGTCAAGCTCGGCGAGCACGACGAAGGTTACGTCTGCTACGACACCGATACGCAGCGCATGGCCGCTGCCTGGACCGGCGGCTTTTTGAATCTTCGCCTGACGAATATTGGGTCGTACAAAGGCGACAAAACCGGCGCCGCCGAGGTGGCCGGGGAGGTCCAGTTTAGCACGGCGTCCGGGCCGGGTGCGGTGAGCGGCAGCGATTTCGCCGATCCGCGTCCTGAAGGAGCCGGGCCTCTGCCTCACGTCAAAGCGCGTTTCAAGGGGTTCTATCTGCACGGTCAGCAGGTGATCCTCTCCTATCAGGTCGAGGGCTGCGATGTGCTCGAGTCTGCCAGCTTGGCGAAATCCGGCAGCGGGCCGGTTTTTATCAGGAGCTTCACCGTGGCGCCCGCGGAGAAGCCGCTCTCGATTCGCCTCGCAGATGCGATGGACGGGAAAGCGCTGCCTGGCGCAAGCCTGAGCCTCCTGGCACCGAGCGTCGGGGCCACCATCGAGGCCGCGGAGGGGAAAATGCTCGTCCTGCGCCTCCCGCCGCATCGCGGGTTGCTGCATTGCTCGATAGCACTCGCTGGTTCCGGGGCGAGCTTGACTCCGGCCCAATTGAAAGCGGTCCAGCCGGCACCGTCTGACCTCACGCCGCTCTGTCATGGCGGACCCGCACGCTGGCCGCAGGCGATCACTTTGGCCGGCAGCGTCGCCCCTTCGACCGTCGCGTACGTCGTCGATACCATTCCCGTGCCGGAGGCGAATCCATGGAAGTCGTGGATGCGCATCTCGGCCTTTGATTTCTTCGCGGACGGACGCGCGGCGGTGGCGACTCTGAATGGCGATGTTTGGATTGTCTCGGGCCTGAATGCCGGGTTGGAAAAGGTCGTCTGGAAGCGCTTCGCCGTCGGGCTTTACGAGCCGCTCGGGCTCAAGATCGTGCATGACGTGATTTACGTGCATGGCCGCGACCAGATCACCCGGTTGCATGACTTGAATGGCGATGGCGAAGCCGATTTCTACGAGTGCTTCAACAGCGACCGCACCCTCTACCCGAGTTACCACGCGTTCGCCTTCGACTTACAGACCGACAGTCACGGGAACTTCTATTACGTCGTCGGCGGCAATCAGCTTGGCTCCAAGCGCGACTGGCATGCGGCGCTCTTCCGCGTCGCGCCGGACGGCTCGAAGACGGAGACGGTCGCCACCGGCTTCCGGGCGCCGAACGGGATGGCCATCGGGCCACACGACGAGATCGTCGTCGGCGATAATCAAGGCCATTGGATTCCCTCGAGTAAAATCAGCCTCGTGAAGCCCGGCGGCTTCTACGGGCACGTCGCCGATCCGCGGATCGATCCCAAAGCGCCCGCCCCGCCAAGCTACGATCAGCCGCTCTGCTGGATTCCGATGACGCTCGACAACTCGAGCGGCGGTGAAGTGTGGGTCACGAGTGGCAAATGGGGTCCGTACGAAGGGCACCTGCTCCACACCTCGTACGGGAAGTCGTCGCTCATGGCGGTGCTCGAGGAGAAGGTTGATGGGGTGACACAAGGCGGCGTTGTGACGTTCCCGGTGAAATTCGCCTCAGGAATCATGCGGGCGCGCTTCGACCCGCAGGATGGCCAGCTTTACGTTGCGGGGCTGCGCGGCTGGCAGAGCAATGCCAGCAAGGACGGCTGCTTTCAGCGGGTCCGCTACACGGGTCAGGCGCTTCATCTTCCCACCGGGTTGCATGTGCAGAAAGAGGCCCTGGCGATCAGCTTCGACACGCCTCTCGATACGGCCGCAGCCAATGACGAGGGCAACTTTTCCATCGAGCAGTACGAGTACAAATGGTGGAGCACCTACGGCTCGCCCGATCTTTCCATCGCTCACCCCGGTCAAAAAGGGCGCGACCGCGTCGAGGTGACCGGCGCAAAGCTCTCGCCCGATGGCAAGACGGTGACGCTCTCCGTTCCTGGACTGCGACCCGTGATGCAAATGGAGATCAAGCTTCATCTGCGGGCGGGTGATGGCAGCGAAATCAACACGGTGATCGGCAATACCATCCATCGCGTGCCTTGACGCGCGCCCGACGAACGTCGAGGCGCGGCTTACCGCAGCGCTTCCACGATCGTGGTCACGTTGTGGCGGAACATGCGTGCGTAAGTGTCACCTTCGGGTGTGCCCGTGAGGCCGTCGGCGATGAGAGTGCCGCCGATCTTCGCGCCACTCTCGCGCGTGATCTCGCGGGTCACCTTGGGGTTGAGCGTATCCTCCAGAAAGATGGCTTTGACGTGCTGGGCCTGGATGACCGCGATCAAATCCGCCACCTTTTTCGCAGACGGCTCGTCCTCATGCGTCACCCCTTCGATCGGGTAAATGGTGAAGCCGTACGCCCGCGCGAAGTATTGGAACGCGTCGTGTGAAGTGACCAGCTTCCGCTGATCGCGTGGCAGCTTCGCAACCTCGCTCTTCGCCCAGCGGTCAAGGTCGTCCAGTTCCCTGGTGTAGGTCGCGGCGCGCGCGGCGAAGCCTGATTGAGCCGCGGGAGCAATCTTGCTGAGTTCCGCCTCCACGATGTGGGTGGCGCGTTTCATGTTGTCGATCGAGTGCCACCAATGCGGGTCTTCGATCGTTCCGCCGTGGCCGCTCTCCGCGGCGAGCTTGAGCGATGGGAATTGGTCTCCGACCTGCACGAGTGCGCCGCGGGTGCCGGTCGCCTCCTTCACTTTGTCGAGATAGCCCTCCATGTGCTTTGCCGAAAGAAGGATGAGCTGCGCGTCACCCACGACCTTCAAATCAGCCGGGCGCGGCTGGAACTCATGTGGGTCAGTGCCGGGCTTGATAAGACCAATGACTTGCACGTCATCACCACCGACACGTTGGGCGATTTCCGTGAGAATGGTGGAGAAGGTGGCGACCTGCGGCTTCTCACCAGCGTACGTCCGGGAGGCGCAGAGGGCGATGGCGGCGACGACGAGAAGAAGTCTGGACATGCGGATAGACAGTCGCATCCCAAGTTGCTAGATGCAATCGAATTGCGTAAAGAATTTGGCAGCCTCGCCTCACGAGCGGAAGGCTTTCAGGACGGCGGGCATGTCTGAGAGGTCGTCGAACAGAAAATCGGGCTGATGTGCCGCCAGCTCCGAATGCGTGTGGACTCCGGTGGCCACGGCAACCGTCCTCGCACCGAACGCGCGCCCGCAGGCGATGTCGTGAGGAGTATCGCCGATAACAAAGGTGCGGTTGGGGGGGATGGCGGCTCCGTGTTTCTCCTGCGCGCGCGCCGAGGCGAAGCGGCCCAGTTCATTGCGGTTGTGATGGTCGTCGGCATACGCGCCGAAACTGAAAAAATGCCAGAGTCCATACTGGCGGAGCTTGAGTTCGGCGCCGCGCGCAAGATTGCCGGTGAGCAGGCCGAGCAAGAATTCATTGCGCGCATGGAGGGCTTGAAGGAGCGGGAGCACCCCGGGGAGAAGCCGCCCTTGAATAGCTGGGAGGAGCCGTTCCAGGTGGCCGAGATAGCACGCGAGCAGCGCCGAGCTTGCGGCGTCTGAATCGATGGCGCCGAACCGGCGGAGGACAGCGCGGGCGATGCCGGAATCAGTGCGGCCGGCAATCTCGATTTCCTGCAAGCCTTCTTCGGTGCCGAAGTGCTCATTGACCGCCGCGGAGAGCGCACGCACACCCGCCCCGCCGCTGGCGAGCAAAGTGCCATCGATGTCAAAAAGAAGCAGCGTCCTGGCAGGGTTGGAATTCATCGTGCTCATGCGGTTCGGCTCTAGACGATCCAGTTTTGCAGGGCCGCTTCTTCACCGAGCAGCGCGAATTGAATTGGCACGTTTTCGGGATAGCGCTCGGTCTCGATCTCTCCTTGAAAAATCTGCAAACGGAAGCTCACCACACTCACGCCGGTCACTCCCAAATCCGCCAGCAGGACGCCGATCTCGATGCTGTCCTGCGCGCCAATGGTCGTGCGCTTCAGGCTTTCGCCGCTGGGCAGCGCGAGCGTGTATTCCCCCGCCCCGCCGGGGGTGAGCAGATTGGTCCGCAGGGTGGCCGCGAGTGGTGACTGAAACTCCATATGCACGACCACCGGCTCCCAGCGGCGCAAATCGATCCGGCAGTATAGGGACGTTTCATCGTGCCCGAATCGGACCCGCTCAACGAGGCGCTCGGCGCGAAACATCGCGCCCTGCTCCATGCCGGCCAGGTACACTCCCGCGCCGGTCCACTCGAAGAAGGTCGCCCGGCGCCCATCCACGCGTGGCGAGATGAGGCTGGTCGGCACCGTGAAGAGTGGCGTCTCCTGGGCCCCCGCGATGGCCCAGTCGAGTGCGGCCGGCGGCAGCGTCCCGCAGAGCGTGTACACATTTTTGAGGTGCTGCCGGAAGAGCCGGTCGAAAAGCAGGTCGTTCTCCGTGGAAAAATCGGGCCCGTACCACCAGAACCAGTCACTCCCCTCGGCGGCATAAACTTCGCGCAGCGCGGCGCAGCGTTGCTCCTCGCTGAGCGCACCCGAGTCGATGCGGCCTTGCAGAAACGTGCGCGCTTCGCCCAGCAAATCCCAGGCGCGGTTCTCCTCTTCCTCACCGATCCAAATATCGAAGTTGCTGCCAATCCAGGAGCCGGTGTGCAGCGTCGTGATCTGCTTGGTGGGCGGGTGATGCGCCAAGTAATCCTCCACGGTGCAGGAGTGGAGCAGCGGCGCCTCCTCTTCGAGCGCCCCGTAAAGCGCACGCAGAAAGCCCTCCCCGCCATCGGCAAAGGTCTCCCAGGCGTTCTCGCCATCGAGGATGAGCGGGATGACGCCCGTGTCGCGCGGCACCGCGCCGGCGATGTTGCGCAAATGGTGGATGAGGTGATCGGCGGCGGCGCGGGGGGTGTTCTTCGCGGCGGTGAAGCCGATGAAGTCCGAGAGCGGCCGCTCGCGAAAGAGCGCCTGCATCGAAGCGCCTTCATGCACCACGCGCCACCCTTGAAAAAGTTCGAGGTGATCCGGCACGCGCCCCTGCCAGGCGGGGTCCCGCCGCAGCGATTTGAAGAGATTTTCCTCGTCCGAGCAGAAGTACTCAAGTCCGCAGTCGTGCATCAGCGGGATCAATTCCGGCGCAATCGAGCCCTCGCTCGGCCAAAGCCCGCGCGGCGCTCGGCCGAAAATCGCGGCGTGCTGATCGATGGCGAGCATGAGCTGCGCCTCGGCGTCCTGTGGCCAGTGAAAGCGCTTCGGAAACGGCTTCCCGGCAAGGCTTCGCTCCGCCAGCGCGGAGTCATAGACGAGCGGGAGGATCGGGTGGAAAAAGGGCGTGGTCGTCAGCTCCGCCTGGCCGCGCTCTTCCGCCGCGCGATAACGCCCGACGACGAGCCGCATGATCTCCAGATGCAGGTCGAGCACCCGATTTTTCTCCGCCTCTGTGTATCCGCGCCCTTTGCGCTTCAACTGCACCAACTCGGGATAAAGCCGCTCCGCCGTGTAGCCGCACCACGCGAGATTGTACCAGACCTGCAAATCGAGCATCTCCTGGGTGGAGAAGTAGCGCAACCCGCGCCGCACCTCGTCGCGGTAGAAGGTCAGCCCCCGTTTGTGCAGCAGCTCGCGGAAGCGCGGAAAGGGCGTCACCAGATGGTCCCAGTTGAGCTTGAAAAAGTTCTCCAGGATGTGGAATTTTTCCTCGTCCGTGAGGTCCGCCGCCGGCTTGCGCGACCAGTTAAGCCACAGGTCCTGGATTTCGCCTTCGATCAGCTCCTGGATTTGCAGCAGCAAGACCGGGGTCAGGTTGAAATTTACGTGAACTCCCGGGTAGTCCTCGAGCACCGAGACCATGTCGAGGTAGCCTTTGACGCTGTGCAGGCGCACCCAGGGCATGAGCGCGGTTTGCGTCGTCGAATCGACGTAATACGGCTGATGCATGTGCCAGAGGAAAACGACGTTGGCCATGGGGAGGATCGCTTAGAGAGGAAAGGGAGGTCGCGCAATCCGCAAACGTCCCCGCACCTCCGGGGCACGATTCGTGACGATTCTGTGCGAAAGCGAAAGCCACGCTGAGACGCTGGGGCGATATTCTCCACGGAACGCCCATGCCCGCCCCCCGCATTCTCCTGATCGACGACGATCGCTTCGCGCGCGACCTGCTGGCCCGCATGCTGCAAAAGGAGGGTTACGATTGCAGCGTCTGCAATGACGGGCGCGAGGCGTTGCAGTTGATCGATGCCGCGCCGCCCTCGCTGGTGCTCTGCGACTACGAAATGCCGGAATTCACCGGGGCGCAGGTTTGCGAGCTGATTCGCCAGCACCACGACCCGGAGATCGCCACCTTGCCGATCATCCTCCTGACGGCCCATGCGGGGGAGCAACCCGAAGTCGAGTCATTGCGCGCAGGGGCGAATGACTTTGTCGCCAAGCCGGTAAACGGACCCGTGCTGCGGGCGCGGATTGATACCCATCTGGGGCTGCACGCGTTGCGCCGCGAACTCGAGGCACAGAAAGCGGAGCTCGAGGCCTGGCGGCACTCTCATGAGATGGATTTGGAAGCGGCGCAGATCACGCAGCAGGCGATCCTGCCGGTGCGGCTCCCGATCATCCTGGGTTGGGAGGCGGCGGCTCATTATCAGCCGGTCATTCAAGTCGGCGGCGACATGTACGATTGGCTGCGCCGGCCGGATGGCGGCTGGCTCTTCTGGATTGCGGATGCCACCGGACACGGCGCCTCGGCGGCTTTGCTGACGACGCTCACCAAATTGGTCTTCCGCCATGCCGCGAGCGAAGCCGGCACGCCTTGCCAGGTGATGAAGGCGGTGAATGCCGAGTTTTACGCCGTGCTGCGCGGCAAGTCGTTCATGACGGCCGCGTGCCTGTCGATTCACCCCGAGACGGGCGGGCTCTGCTTTTGTGGCGCCGGCCATCCTCCCCTGCTCATCCGCCGGGCCAACGGGCAGGTGGAGTTTCTTCGCTCGCAAGGGCCGCCCCTCGGGATTCTCGCGCAGCAGGAATCCACCGAACAATCGGTTGAGCTGGCGTCGGGCGATCTGGCACTCCTTTATACGGATGGCCTTTACTCCTCGCGCGCCCGCGCTGGCCTACCGCTCGACCCATCTGATCTGCCCGCCATGCTGCCAGCCGATTTTGGGAGCGCCGACGACTTTCTGCGGAAGTTGGTGCAAGCGGTGAAGCCTGAGGGCACTGCCTCGCTGCCCGACGATCTGGCTGCCATCGCGTTGCGCCGGGTTTGAATCAAAATGCCGGGGGATGAGAATCGGGCCGGAGCGCGCTCAAAATCAGGTCGACCGGTTAAGCGCGATGTCCGAGCGGAACTGAATAGCAACGGTGTCGAAATTATGAAGCGGCGGAATGGCGACGAGCGCCTCCCGGCTGTCGATCTTTCGCCATTGCTCGGGGTTTCGGAAGTTTTGGAAGGCGTTGCACAGGTTTTTCAGGAGCCCGGCGCGCCGGCATAAGGCGGAATCAGGAGATCAGGAATAGGAAAGTCGTAGAAACACGCCCCACCTCCAAGGCGGCGCCCTACCGTAGAGGCGGGCGTCCTCGCCGCCTTTCGTTCCCGCGGCGTCCCCGCCGCGCGTTTCCACGTTGCACGATCAACTCCGCAGTCCGCCTACCCCAAAGGCTGATTTTCGGAACTCTTTGCGTTCGTTCCAATATCCTTCCGTTGGCCGACTCGCCCTGCTCGCATCCGACGCAAGCGCAGCTCTGCCAGTCCACCCTGCGACCACCCAGCAAGTGTGCCGAGGCCATCCCAAATGGCTTCGGTGGAGTCTTTTACCAGCACCCCGTGTACCCGCCGGCCAGCGGTTACTTCATCGGCAGCATCCCGAACGGCGTCGCCTCCCATGGCCAGGTCCTCCACCCCGAAGTGATAGCGGGCGCCACCGCGCTTGCTTCCTTCCAGGAGGTTGCCCACGGTAGGCCGGTGCGGCGCGCAATCTACCCTGGCAGCTTCGATCCCGTCACGCACGGCCATCTCGATGTGCTCCAGCGCGCGGCGAGTCTTTTCGACGAGGTGATCATCGCGGTGGCCTTCAATGATCGTAAGGAGAGTCTCTTTTCCGTGGATGAACGGCTGGCGCTCATCGCAGGCGTGATTCAACTGCCCAATGTGCGGGTGGCAAAGTTCGATGGCCTGCTCGTCGAGTTCGCGCGCGCCGAAGGAGCGTGCGCGGTGGTGCGCGGGTTGCGGGCCGTCTCGGACTTTGAGTTTGAGTTCCAGATGGCGCTCATGAATCGCAAGCTCGACCCCGCCATCGAAACGCTCTTCCTCATGCCGCGCGAGGAGTTGACCTACCTTTCCTCCCGCATCGTGAAAGAAATTGCGCGGCTCGGTGGAAAAGTGGACGCCTTTGTGCCACCGTCTGTCGTGGCCGCGCTGCGAGGGAAGCTCAACAGCGCCGGCCCGCTTGGAAAGGCCGCTTTATGAAAGTCCATTTGCTGCAAATTCCTGTGGAGGGGAAGCATTACGAAGGGGAGGATCCACCCGAGGTGCTCGATTTGCATGAGCCGGATGCCCAGGCTGCCTCACCCGTCCGCTATGCGCTGGATGTCGGCCTGAGCGATGGCGGCATTTTTGCAACGGGCACGCTGGAGGCGGATCTCGACCTGCGCTGCGTGAGCTGCCTCGAGATGTTCCGCTTCCCCGTGCGGCTCGGCGCCTTCGCCTGCCAGATGGATCTGCCGGGGACCGAGACTGTGGACTTGACAGAGCCGATCCGCGAAGACATCTTGCTCGCCCTTCCGGCCCATCCGCATTGCGACTGGAACGGCGAAAAGCTCTGTCCGCTCGCCCATCAAACGGCCGCGTTTGAGGCGCAGGCCGAGCCGCTCACCGTCGAGGTTTGCGATGTCTGGGGGGCGCTGGATCAGCTCAAGCTCAAGCCGTAACTTCTCACTTTTACCGATCATGGGAGTCCCCAAACGCAAGATGTCCAAGATGCGCCTGCGCACGCGCAAGGCCGCGAATCGCTGGCACGCCCCGCAGCTCAATCGCTGCGGACAGTGCGGCAGCGCCGCCCGCGCACATACCGCCTGCCCCTCTTGTGGCTACTACCGCGGCCGCCAGGTGCTGACGATCGAGGTCTGATCGGCAGGGCTGCTTGAAAAAGCCCGCTTGGGATCCGGCGGCCCGGCGCGTGTGAGGGAAGCGGCCCAGCGGCGGATCGAAGACTGGCACCCTACTCGAAGTACTCGGCCCAGGAGGAACTCGTTTCCCACAGCCGCACCCGGACGATCCGCACCTCGGGGCGCAACGCGTACGGCTGGCCACCTTGCCGGAGGCGCTCCGCCAGCCGCTCGGCGAAGTGGCGATGGATCGTCTGGACCATGACTTCCGTCGTGGGATCGACTTGGGTGAAAGGGATGACGCGGTCTCCGTAAGCCGCTCTCATCGCTGGGTATTGCGGGTCAGCCGTGTTCATGCAGAGCGCGTGATCGTACGTCTCGAGAAAGTCAGCCATCAGCTCCTTGATCAGCTTGAAGTCGCAGACCATGTCGTGGGCATCGAGCGTCGCCGCTTCGAGCACGAACTCCACCTTGCGCGTGTGCCCATGTGGGAAGCGGCACTTTTCCGGGTGCTTCGAGAGCATGTGGCCGCTCTCGATCTCGAAGGTCTTGCAAATGCGGTATGGCACGGTGTCTCGATTTCTTTTCTTCCGGCCAATTCTGCTTAAGGCGAAGCTGGGCTGGAAGAGCCTGATCGGATTAGCCACTCGCCCCATCCCCGCCAAGCGGAAACGAAATTCCTCGATCCCTTCCGGGGCAAGCGACTGTGGCCGATGCGTTCCGGTGGCCGACGCACACCGGCTAGGATTGCGGTCATTTAGATTTTTGCTCGTTTGCCTTCTTTAGCGATGTCTCCTTCCAAAGCTTCCAACCCGCAACGCACTTGGGACAGACAAAGCGCTTTCCTTGGGTTGGCCATTCTGGATTGTTGACGACGCAGCCGCCCGAAATTTCTTCAAAGGAGAAAGGGAACTCCTTTTCAATCATTTGTCGCAGGCCGTCCATTCCGCGACTGTCTAATCCGAATGTCATTGGAACAGACTTCGCTGGCATCTTAATTTTGTGAACGGGGCACACGTCGCTCGTGCCTTTCGTGTAGTCGAGCTCGTCCTCCAGCTTCTTTCGGCGTTCGGTGCGCTCGTCGGGCTCTGCGCTGATGCTATCGACGCCGAGAACAAGCGCTGCGGCGAAAATGAGTTGGAGAAGTGCCTTCATTAGTGGATGGCGTGAGCGACGCCTAACATCTTTTCTAGCAGAGGGTGGGAGGCGGCGTGTTACCGATCATCTTTGAATGCGTGGGCGAGCAACTTGCCGTTCTTCGTAAAGTGATAGCGAAAGCTGCGGTTCTTAGAACTGTCGCCAACCCAGAGGGTTCGGCTGTCCTCCCAGCGGTCTGCGAAAGTGCCACCGCGGAAAGAATACTTCTTGGTGTCGAGTGACTTGGGCAGCGGAAGCAACTCGACCTCGGCAGCCTTGCCGTTGTCGATGCGATAGACCTCGACCTCGTGTGTTGATGGGCCGACTGCGATGCCAAGCGCGACGTAACGACTATCGGGACTCCAAAGTGCGTCGAGGCCAGTGGTGCCCTGTCCAACCGAGTCGTAGTCGAAAACCTCTGCCTCGCGTCCGGTGCGCGCGTCGCGGAGAATAATAACCGGAAAAATGGCCCCTGGGTTGTGGTGGAGTCGGACATGATAGCGCTTGTTGGGCGATACGACTGAAGGCTCGTCAGCGTGCGCCGCGAGATAAAGCGCCGAGAAAAGGAAGGCTATAAGTATCTTTCTCACAGGACGCGCGCAGCATCGCCTAACATCTGATTGAGCCCCAGACGGGAGGTGCGGTGACGGAGTATTCAAAAAGGCGGCGAGGGAAGGGACTGGGGAAATGGTGGGACTTTACTTTAGCGAAGTGGTCCTTAGTGGGAGATTGTACTCAAGAAAGACTCCCATCGTGGTGGGCGGGAGTCAAGGGTTGGGCATTTCGGTGGACATGACCGCGCTGAGCGGGTCGGACAACTTCCTGATTGTCATCAATTCAATGCCAGCAGCCTCGGCGTGCCGAGCGACCCGGTGCAATTTCAAGGTGGGGTCTAGAGGCGAGGCGCGGCGAGGGCGGGGTTTCCTTAGGTGCCGCGGCGGTGGCCGAAGAGGGTGACGTGCAGCCGTTCGCAGTAGCGGTAGCCGTGCGCGCGGCAGGCGGCGACGAGAAATTCGCGCCGGCTTTCGAGCGTTGGCTGGTCGATGCCTTCGGGCATCAGGAGGATTCGGTGGGCGGGGATCGGTAGATCGAGGGCGGCGATCAGCGACTGGACCTCCGCGAGATCCTCTGGAGTGGAGATGACGAACTTGAGCTGGGAGGGGTAGGCGCTGAGCCAAGCGCGGAGGATGGCAGGCTGGAGGCGGGTCGCTTCGTGGCGCGCGATCCAGGCGGAGTCGATTTCACCCGGCAGGGGTGTCGCGTGGACGAGCTTGGGGCTGAGCGAGGCGAGGTCGCAGGCGATGCCGCCAGGAGGGACCGTCCCGGCGGTTTCGATCGTGAGGTGTTTGCCCAGGGTGCGAAGGGTCGCCGCCAGGGCGGGGAGTTCCCTGGCCAGCATCGGCTCGCCACCCGTGAGGACGACGTGAGCCGCGGGGTGGCGCTGGACCTCGGCGACGATGGCTTCAACCGAGAGCTGCGTCCCTTCCGGCTCCCACGAGGCGTACTTCGTATCGCACCAGCGGCAGCGGAGATTGCAGCCGGAGGTGCGGATGAAAACGGAGGGGACGCCGGTCAACTCGCCTTCGCCTTGAAGCGAATGAAAAATCTCCGAGATGAGCACCGGGCTAAGACTCCATTCGGGAATGGGAGGTCCACGGAAAAGGCGGAAGGAGGCAGACAGCAGCGCTTCGCTTGTCCACGGAAGGCACGGAAATCACGGAATGAAGTGCCAGAGCGAAAGCCCAACAGTCTTCCTTCCGTGCCTTCCGCGTATTCCGTGGACTGGGAGGCCCGGCATTGGTGACGACGATGTGGCCTTTTTCTTTCGAGGATCGCATTCCGGTCTTGAAGGGCTAGGCGGCGCGGCTTTGGCCAGCAGCGGCGGCAGGTTCGAATTCCTTACACCAGCCCTTGATCTCGGTGTCGTTGAAAATCTTGCCGAGCACGCGGCGCAGCAACCCTTTGAGGCTCGCGTTGTCCAGGTCGCGCAGGCTGCGAATCGCCGTCTCCTTGTAGCGCTCGAGCAGATCGCGCGCGCGCTCCTCCGTCCCGAGCGCGGCGTACAGCGCCTCGACCTCGGCCCCGCTCATCGTCGCATCCCGGCGCCAGCGGGCGGCGAGGCGGGCGTGGTCGTCGCCCTTTGCCTGCTCGTGCGCGATGGCGAGCAGCAGGCTCGGGCGCAAAGCGGCGACGTCGTTGGTCTCGCCCGCGTCCCCGAGATCGCTCAGGTCGTCGCGAATCTGGTAGGCAATGCCGAGCGCTTCGCTGTACTCCTCCAGCACCTCCTCGACTTCCTCGAACGCCTCGAGCCCTGCGTACAGCGCCCCGAGTTGCAGCGCGACCGCGAAGGCCGGCGCGGTCTTCTGCCGAAAGATATCAAGCACTTGCACCGCCGACAGCGGCTCGGGTTGGCGCGCCCAGCAGAGCTCCGCGCCCTGGCCGCGGCAGAGTTCGCGTTGACCCTCAGCGGCGAGCCGCAGCATCGCGGCCTTTTGCTCCGCACTAATTTGCGCGCAGGCGAGCAGGCGATAGCCTTCGCCGATGAGCAGGTCGCCGACATTCAGCGCCACGGCGGTGCCGTGTTCCTCGTGCAGCGTCTTTTCGCCGTAACGCGCCGCGTCGCCATCCTCGATATCATCGTGGATGAGCGATGCCTTGTGGAAGCACTCGACGGCCACTGCGACCTTGCGCAGATCCAGCGGCAGCGGCGCACCGGGCTGCCCGCGCAGCGCCTGGTAAGTCGCCACCGTCAGGAAAGGCCGCCACCGTTTGCCCGCGCGCCCGAGCCAGTCGCGTCCGATCCTTTCCGTCTCCCCTTCCGGCGCGCCCATGATCGCCTCGAGGCTGAGCGAGGTGAACCAAAAATCGACCTCTTCGCGCAGCGCGCCGAGATCGAGCCGCCGCGTCTGGTCATCGGCGCTCAAGTGGATGTAATCCCAAATCCAATCGAGATCGACTGTGGTATCGACGCAATCGTCCTGCAACAGCGGCACCGCCACGCCCGGAATGGCCGCCGCTTCCATGTAGGGAAACGCCCGCTCCAAAACGCTTAGGCACGACACGCCAACAATCGCCTCAATCTTCCCCGTCTGGATAAGCGACATGACGATGGCGGACCCCTCCGCGACCAGCACCGCGTACCCGAGCCGCTCCGCTTCCGCCTGCAAGTCCTGGATGGAGCAGAGCCCGCACTGCTTGCAGAGCAGGCCGAATTCATCGAAGGGCGCCGGGCACTTGCTCTCGACCCGGAGACACTTGGGCAACAGAAGCAGCCGCCGCTCGTACGGCACCGTCGCGAGCGTTTCGCGCCACATCTCATTCGAGATCAGCACGCCGAGATAATCGCGAAAGATCGGGTCGCACCCCAGCATCCCCACCACGCGGTCCGCGTGCACCTTCAACTCCTCCTGCGGCATCGGCGGTACCGGCGCATGCTCCGCCACGTAGGCGCGAACGAAGTGGAGCATCGCATTGCGCTGCACCACCGTCGCCGGGATATTCTTCTTCGGTGCGCGGATGCGCTGGACCGGCACGGGACGCGGGAGCGTCAGCGCGACAGGGGTGGGGGCAATCCGGGGCGGAGCGAGAGGCATGGCGACACGTTTCTTCCGTGAGAGGCAAAGCGCAAGGCGGGAAGTTCTTGGAAACGAGAGCGCCAGCGTCTCGCACGGAGCGATCGGATTGCGAGGCAGGCTCCTCCTCCTTGACCTGCCTCCCCCGGAGCGCGCATCTTCTTCGCGCTTTATGAATTACGATCTTCTGGTCATTGGCGGCGGGCCTGCCGGCTATGTCGCGGCCATTCGCGCGGCGCAACTCGGCAAAAAGGTCGCCTGCATCGAGAAGGAGCGCGCGGGGGGCACCTGCCTGAACTGGGGCTGCATCCCGACCAAGGCGCTTCTGCGCAATGCGGAGCTGTACCACCTGATGGCGCATCGCGCGCCGGAGTTTGGCTTCAAGATCGAAGGGCTGTCGTACGACTGGAGCAAGATCATCAAGCGCTCGCGCGATGTCTCCGACAAGAATGCCGCCGGGATCGAGTACCTTTTCAAGAAGAACAAAATCGATTACGTGCTCGGCGAGGCCGCTATCGACAAGCCGGGGCAGGTCCGCGTGAAGGGGAAGGACGGCAAGGAAGAGACGCACGCCGCGCCGAAGATCATGGTCTGCACCGGCTGCCTCTCCCGCCCCATGCCCGGCTTGCCGTTCAATGGAAAGACGGTCATTTCGTCCAAGGAGGCGATGATCCTGGAGCCGCAGCCGAAGAGCCTCGTCATCATCGGCGCGGGCGCCATCGGGATCGAGTTTGCCTATTTTTTCAACAGTTTCGGGACGAAGGTCACCGTTATCGAGATGATGCCGAATCTGCTGCCGGTCGAGGATACGGAGGTCTCGCAGACGCTGGAGAAATCCTTCCAGAAGCAAGGGATCAAGTTTCTGCTGAATACGAAAACGACGAAGACTGAGGCAATGCCCAATGGAGTGAAGATCACTGCGCAGGACGCCAAAGGAGCGGAGCAGGTGATCGAGGGGGATGTCTGCCTGGTGGCGATCGGCGTTTCGCCGTTGCTGCCTGGCGGGACGCAAAAGATCGACCTGACCGAGCGCGGGTACCTTAAGACGAACGACCGGTACGAGACGAGCGTTCCCGGCGTTTATGCGGCTGGCGACATCATAGGGCCACCGTGGCTGGCGCATGTGGCCAGTTGGGAGGCGATCCAGGCGGTGAGCGGGATGTTTGTCGAAGGCTTTAAGCCGAAGAAGGTGCAGAACTTCCCCGGCTGCACCTACTGCCAGCCTCAAGTTGCGAGCGTGGGACTCACCGAGCGGGCGGCGAAGGAGAAGGGCCTGAAGTACAAGGTGGGCAAATTCCCCTACCTGGCGAGCGGCAAGGCCCGGGCGATCGGCGAGATCGAGGGGTTTGTGAAGCTCATCCTCGGCGAGCCGCACGGCGAAATCCTCGGAGCGCACATCATCGGGAGTGAAGCCACCGAACTGATCGCGGAGCTTGGCCTCGCCATGAATCTTGAGGCGACTTACGAGGAGATCGAAGCAACCATCCACGCGCATCCCACGCTGAGTGAAATGATTCACGAAGCCGCTGGCGAAGCGCACAAGCGGGCGATCCACATTTGAAAATCGGCGGATGAACGAGCACGGAGCGCTCCCTCCGAACCCTTGCTCAGCGAAAGGCGCTCAGTTTGCAGCCGCTGGTGGAGCAGCGCCCTCATCCTCCATCCGCTCATGCTCGAGCGCGTAGGTGAGCAGCAGCTTGGTGTCGTTCCAGATCCCTGGTTTGTCACTGTGCATGATGACGGAGACGGCCTCGTGTGATTCCCAGAGCGCGGCGCAAGCGAGCACTTGCTGCGAGGGGTAAGTGTAGCCGGTTTTCACCCCTGTGCAGCCGGGAAACATCCAAAGCATTCGGTTGTGATTGCGCAGCTCGCGCGGGCCGTAAGCGCCGGAGTTCCAGGTGGCGTACTGCGTGCCGACGATTTTGCGGAAGAGCGGCTGCTGCATGGCGGCGCGTGCGATGAGGGCCAGGTCACGCGGCGTGGTGTAGTGTTGCAGGTGATGCAGCCCGTGCGGGTTCATGAAGTGCGTATTGCGCGCGCCAAGTTCCTGCGCCCGGCGGGTCATCTTTTCGGCGAACGCCTCGATGGAGCCGGCATTGTCGCGCCCGAGCGCGTGCGCCACGTCGTTGGCGCTTTTCAGCATCATTCCGAAGAGCGCCTCACGCCGGGTGAAACGCTGGCCCGGCTGAATATCGAGCCCGCTCTCACCGACCTTGCTATCCTCGAGATCGACCTCGACGACGTGATCGAGGTCACCTTCCTCGATGACCAGCAGCGCCGTCATCATCTTCGTGGTGCTCGCCGGATACTGCGGCTCATCCGCGTTCTTCTCGTAAAGCACGCGCCCGGTGCACTCATCCAGCACGATGGCCCCCTTGGCCGCGAGCGGAAGCTCCTGCAACCCCGGTGGCAAAGCGGGCACCGCCGTATTCAAGTCGATCCGCGTATTGACTTGGTCGGCGCTTTCTTCCACCGGCGTGACGAGCGGCACGCGGCGCGGCAGCGTCGCACGTTTGGTCGCGGCATGGCTGGCGGAAGGCACCACCAGAAAACAGGCGCCCACCAGAGGCGCGAGAAGTCTACGAACGAAGCTGGCCATCGATCATCATCCACGGGATCGGTTGTTTGAAATCGATGATCTCCCGGTGAACGGTGCCGGGATTACCACTGACCGGCAGCGCAATCAAGTCGGCGAACGCCCCAGGCCGCAGTGTGCCGAGCCGGCCTGCGAGGCACAGCGCCTTGGCGGGATGCGTGGTGATGGTCGCCAGGAGTTGCTCTTCATTCAGCCACGGCTCAGTCGCGCGCAAGCGGCGCAGCTCTCCGAGCAGGCTGAGGGAGTGCGTGCTCGCGAGGCTATCCGTGGCCACGCAAAGGTTCACGCCCATTTCGTGCAGGCGACGGTATTGAAAGCGCGGATGCTCGAAGTAGGCGTGGCTGCCTGGACAATGCACCACCGTCGGCATCCCCTCTGGTCCGGCGGATGCGAGCAACTCGAAGTCGCTCTCGTCCAGGTCGTTCATGTGGACCAGCAGCCAGTCGCGATCGATCGCACCATTGCGCCACAGCAAACCGAAAGGCGTATCGTGACCGCAGTCATCCATCGGCCGGCCAAGTGCCTGCATGAAGTCGAAAAGCGGCCCACGTGCCGCGCCAAACATTTCGCGCTCCTCCTGCGATTCAGCGACATGCGTGGTGAGGAGCAGCGGCAGCGTTTCCGCGCAGGCCTTGGCCAGGCCGTAAAGCGACTGCGAGGCGGTGTACGGCGCATGCGGGCTGAGGCCGAAGCTGTTCAGCGAATTGGGCCGATGCTGAAAGAAGGAAAACGCGCCGCGCATCATCTCCTCCGAGGTGACGCGATGCCGAATATCGATCATCTCGTAAAACCACCAGGTGCGAATGGGCGGCTCGCGCACTGCGGTCATGAGTTCCGGGATGGACTCGATGTTGCCGACGCTTGTCGTCCCCCAGCGCTGCAATTCCTCAAATCCCCGCGCCAGCGCCGCGGCGTAATCTTCATTGGTCAGCGTCCGTTTGATGGCGTTGATGCGGCGCACCCATTGCGTGAAGCTCCCTTGCGTCGAGAGCGCGTAACGGAGTGTCGAATAGTCAAGGTGGCAGTGCGCGTTGATCAGCCCCGGCAGGAGCGCCATCGGCCCCAGGTCGAGCACATCTCCCTCGGTGGCCAGGTCGAGTTCCGCGGCTGGGCCGACCGCCACGATCAGATTGCCGTCAATGGCCACGGCGCCCTCCCGAATGGGAGGCCCATCCATGGGAACGACGAGGTTGGCCTTCAGGATCATGAAAAGGAAAGACGCTGCGGTGCACAGAGGCCCCAAAAGGTATTCAATCGCGGAGGGCGAGGCATCTGAGGGTTTGCCATCCCTGCCCAGGCCGTCACACTCACGGAGCGCGCTCGTGCAGCGGACGCGGGAGGGTCGCAACCAAAAGGGCGAGGCCGGAGACCTGGGCGTTGAAGCTGGCGGTGCGGTCCCTGGCGCCTTCGTGCCATTCGGCCAGGAAGGCGCCATCTTCCGCCACGTCATGCTGGAGCATCGATGCGGCACTTGCCTGGAGAACGGCCTCGAGCCGTTGCGACGTTTCGGGGTGCAGCCGCGCGGCCAGGAGCGCATCGCGGAGCTGGCCAAGGTAGCGGGCGAAGACGCCTTTAAACAGAATGGCGTCGCCCTTGGTGCCAATCTTTTCGATGAGCACGCCATCAGGCCGGGTGAGGCCAGCCAGCCTGAGCATGGTGTCCGCTACTTTCACCGCCTGCTCGAGATAGACGGAGTCACCGGTGGCCTGACTCAGCGCGACGAGGCCGCCGAGAAAGGTGCCTTGATTGTAGCTCCAGTAGTCGCCGCGATTCCCAGGGCGATCGACGACCGCAACGCCGTCATACAGCTGAATCGCCCAAAGCCAAGCGGCCGTTTTATCCGCCCATTCCCGATAGATCGGCTCGTGCGTGTCGGTGTAAAGTTGCGCGGAAAGCAGCAGGAAAAGGTTGTTCGTGATGGCGTTCGGCTGTCGTTTGTCGGGCTCCTCCGCCCAGGCAATGCCTCCGCCCGCGTCAGCTCGCCAGTTCGCGGCCATGTGCGCGTGAATGGTGCGCGCGGTCGCCAGATACGACGGCGCATGCGTGCGCTCATACATCTTCAGCCACGTGACGCCCCACCAACCGGAGTCATCCAGATATTCGTTTTGAAAATCGGTGTAATAGGCATGCGAATCAGTAGGTCGTGCGGCGGCCTCGCGTAGATGTCGCTGATACGTCTCCTCGTCCGCGGCGCTCCATTGCTCCCGCCGCTTCAGCTCGGCGACCACGCGTGCCGTCCGCGCGGGTAGATCCTTTTGCGAGGCATAGAGTGCCTGGATGTCGGAGTCGTAGTCTGCCCTTCCAGTCGCGTCCATGAAGTCGATGAGCGTCTCCACCGCGACCGCAGATGGCCACCACGGCGGATTGCGCCGGCCCTCATAATGCTCGCGCAGCGGATCGCCCGGTCGGTCCAGCCAGATGGCTAAAGTGGGCGACCAATACCGTTGGTTGAGCAGCTTGACGCCATTGGCGATGCGCTGCACTTGGGCTGTGAGATCAGCGGGCGCTTCCGCCCGGAGAGGGGCTGGCATTATTGCCAGGAGGGCAGCCGCCAGCGGGAGCAAAGATTTCATGGACGAACGTCAGAGTCAGCGGCGTCTGAAGGATTGAACCCGACCCGCTAAGGTATGGCTCACAGCCGTTCGGCGATTTGCACGGCGTTGAGGGCGGCGCCTTTGAGGAGCTGGTCGCCGGCGACCCAGAAGGCAAGGCCGTTATCGAGCGCGCAGTCGTAGCGGAGCCGGCCGACCTGGCAATCGTCGCGCTCGGCACATTGCAACGGCTGCGGGTAGCGCGCGTTTTCCGGGTCATCGAAGACCTCAATCCCCTCGGCCGTCGCCAGCGCCTGCCGCGCCTTGGAAAGATCCACCGGGCGCTCGAATTCCGCATTCACGGCCACGGCGTGGGCGCGATAAACCGGCACGCGGACGCACGTCACCGAAGCCTTGAAGGTGGGGTGGTGCATGATGCGCCGGCCCTCGTTTTGCATCTTCATCTCTTCCTTGGTGTAGCCCGTTTCAAGGAAGGAATCGACGTGCGGCAGGACGTTGAACGCGATTTGATGCGGATAGACGCTGTGGACCGGCTCGTGGCCCGCTGCGAGGGCCTGCACCTGCGTGCGCAATTCTTCGATGGCCTGCGCTCCCGTGCCGGAAACCGCTTGGTAACTGGCCGCGATGAGCCGCTTCACCCGGAAGATTTTGTGAAGCGGCCAAAGCGCCATCAGCGTAATGGCGGTGGTGCAATTCGGGTTCGCAATGATGCCGCGATTCTTCGCGATGTCGTCGCCATTGATTTCCGGGATGACGAGCGGCACGTGCTCATCCATCCGGAAGGCGCTCGAGTTATCCACGACGACCGCCCCAGCCTGGTTGGCATGCGGCGCGAACTCGCGCGAAATGCCCGCGCCCGCGCTGAAGAGCGCCACATCCACACCTGCGAAGGAGTCCTCGCGCAGCTCCTGCACCGGCAGTTCTTCGCCCCGAAACGGCAACCGTTTGCCGGCCGAGCGCGCGGACGCGAGCAGGGTCAGTTGCGCCACTGGAAAGCTTCGCCGTTCGAGGACCTTGATCATCTCGATTCCGACCGCTCCGGTGGCGCCAACGATGGCAACGTGCAAATTTCTGCTCATGAAAAGGGCGGTGAATGTATAGGCTCGCCCGGCCAATGCAAATTCGCATCCATGTCCCGTCGCAGACGCTCGATCTGCTGAACGCCGAGGGTCAGCTCGTGCGGCGCTACGCCGTTTCGACCTCGCGATTTGGACTTGGGACCGAGCCGGGGAGTTATCGCACGCCGACGGGCCACTTTCGTATTGGCGAGAAAATCGGGGATGGCGCCGAGCCGGGCGCGATTTTCGTCGGGCGTGCGCCGACGGGTGAATTCGGCCAGCCGAGTGACGCCGAAGACCGGGTGCAAACGCGCATTCTCTGGCTGGAGGGGCTGGAGGAAGCCAATGCCAACACGCGCGAACGCTTCATCTATATCCATGGGACAAATGCCGAGAGCCTTCTCGGGACGCCCGCCAGCCACGGTTGCATTCGGCTTTCCAATGAAGATGTGATCGACCTCTACGACCTTGTCCCGGAAGAGACGCCGGTATTCATTGAGGAGTAGCGGCGTCCACGCCGCCCGTCGTTTTCGCCGCGCCTCCCGGCGGCGGTGACGCCGTCCAGAAGGACCGGCGGCGAGGACGCCGCTACGGCCATACAGCCGCGCGAGTGTGCCCGGACGAAAAGGAGCGAATCGAAGCAATCCTGCTTCCCTTCCGCGGAACCACCCGCTACAACAGCCTTTCGATGCCTACTGGCAGAGAAAGGGGGGAAACCAACAACATGAAATACCTTGCAATCCTGGCGCTCGCCGCCACGGCCTTCACGCTCGGCGCCTGCGCCAAGCCGGAGAGCCATCAGCAGACGACAACGATGTCGCACACCGGAACGAGCTACTCCAAGTAGTTCCTTGTGGTGGAGCTGCGCGAGCAGCCTCATGAAAGCCAGGCTGGCTCGCGCCGGTCTGGCTTTTTGTGTCTGCGACACTTCGCTAGTCCGCGCGAAGGCGCGAAACCAAAAGCGGAGGGGAAATCGGGAGAGCCTTTTCTCTTCCTTTCGTCCGCTTGTACTATGTTTCTTCCCCTTGTTTTCCCGGCTCCTGAAGCTTCGCTGGTCCACAGAACTCGCGAAGACACCGAAGAAAGTGCGAAATCAAACCGTCGTTTACTCGGTGTTCCGCGCGGTCCGCGACGTTCCGTGGAGCGTAGCGCTTGAAAGGGCGACAGTGCCGCCTCAGCGAAACGTTTCGTCCCGTCCTTTGTGACCATGCCGCTCCCCTTCTCCTCCACTGATTTCTCTTCCGCTCGCATCCTGGTGACCGGCGGCGCGGGCTTCATTGGGAGCGCGCTGGTCTGGGCGCTCAATCAGCTTGGCGGCGAACGTATCGTCGTCTGCGATCAGCTCGGCACGGACGAGAAATGGCGCAACCTCACGCCGCTGCGGTTCGCGGATTACGTCGAAGCGCCGGATCTGCTCGCTCGGCTGGAAGGCGGCGCGCTCGGCCAGTTCGACTTGGTGCTGCACCTCGGCGCCTGCTCCGCCACGACCGAGCGGGACGCCTCTTCTCTCATCCGTAACAACTATGAATTCACCAAGCAACTGGCAGCCTGGTCGCTCGCTCGCGGCGCACGCTTCGTATATGCTTCCAGCGCGGCGACCTATGGCGATGGCGCTCAGGGGATGAGCGACCAGGGGCCCATCGAGCCGCTCCGTCCGCTAAACATGTACGGCTACTCGAAGCACCTCTTCGATCTCCACGCTCAACGTGCCGGCTTTGGCACGCGCCTGGTCGGCTTGAAGTACTTCAACGTGTACGGTCCAAACGAAGACCACAAAGCTGAGATGCGTTCGCTCGTCCACAAGGCTACCGCCCAAGCGCAGCAAGAGGGCGTCATTCGGCTCTTCAAGAGTTACCGGCCCGATTTTCCGGATGGGGAACAAAAGCGCGACTTCCTGTACATCAAAGACGCGGTGGCGATGACTTTGCACCTCGCAGCTACCGAAAACGCGGGTGGCCTCTTCAACCTCGGCAGCGGAGAAGCACGCACGTGGCTCGACCTTGCCCGCTCCATCTTCGCGGCCTTGGGCCAGGAGCCGAAGATCGAATTCATCGAGATGCCCGCGACCTTGCAAGGCAAGTACCAGTACTACACCAAGGCCGACATCACCAAACTGCGCGGCACCGGCTACGCCACCCCGCTCACCCCGCTCGAAGTGGCGGTGAGCGACTACGTGATCAATTACCTCCTCGCCGACGCCCGGCTTGAGCCAGGGGATTCCCGCGTGTGAGGCGCGGGTCTCCACGTCGCGGCGGCATCGCTGTCCGCCGAGGCTCGCGCGTTACCACGCTTTCTCGATGGAGCGGCGGCGGTAGAGGAATTCGAACATGTTGCCTTCGTGCGGCTGATCCCATGAAATTTTCATGGTTGGGACTGGGCCTAGGTTCAGGCGCTCGATGAGAGGAGAATCGAGGAGTTGCGCGGTAAAGGCGGGGTCCTTGGTGATAGCGGTGACGACCAGCGATGGCCCGATCTGGGCAAGCATCTCGCTTTGCGGCACCTCGATGACGCTGGCGTAGGGGCAGAGGAACTCCTTGTTGGCCAGAGGGTGCTGGAAGCTGTCGCAATGGACGATGGTAGGCCGCAGATAAACGCCATGGCCGTCGTCCACTTTGCGAGGGCCTTGCCTGTAGCGAGCCGTCACGTCGGTCGCTCCTGGCGTCGCGAGCCCCTCCTCAACGGCGGCATCGATGAATTCGGCCATCTTGGGATTGGCAAAGCCAGCGAGTTTCGCCTCCGCATCCTCGGGGTCACTGGGCGTGATCGGGCCGAGCCTTTGCGCAAGCGCATCGGCGATCTCCGCGGCGTACTTCGGGACGACAATCGCGCTGGCGTTGATGCAGGAGCGTCCGCCGTTCTCGGCGATCGAAGCCGCCATGAGGTCGAGGTAATCGCGCCAATGCTCGACCTCATCGTCGCCCAGGAGAATTTTGCTCCAGCCGGGCCCGTGCACACTGAACTTCGCATTGCCGCGATACTGCTCGACGGTCCCAGCATCGCCAAAGATGAGCGCGCGCCCGCAGAGCTTCATCACCTCGCCAGAGCCTTCGTGATCCGTCGGATAAAAACCGAACGCCTCGGGCGGAGCACCGGCGGCGATGAACGCCTGGATGAGCCGGTAAGGGGTCCACGGCTCTTCGCGACCCGGCTTGATAACGACGGGGGTCTTGAGGGCAATCGCTGGCAGCCAGAGCGAATTCACCGCGGGCGAGTTGCTCGGCATGACGAGCCCAAGCGCCTGCGTGGTCGGATAGTACGAGACGCGCGCGCCGGCTTGCTCGCCAAAGCCGCGGTCGATCACCTCGAGTGGCAAACCGCGCGTGAGCCCGTTAAGCACCATTCCCATATGCGTCAGCGCATACTCGATCTTCGCCATATTGCGCCGCACCATCACGTGGGGCAATCCGCTGGTGGCAGAGAGGGTGCGCACGTAGTCGTCGGGTGTCTGGTGATGGCCGGCATCACCCAGCGGCAGGTCGCCCTTGAGGAAGAGTTCGCCCGCCTTGGCGGAGATGGCCACGAGTTCTGGGACGTAGAAACGCTTCAGGGCGGTGCGCGCTTCGCCAATGCGGGCGAGGTCTTTGCGAATGATGCCTGCATTGACCTGCGAAACGCGCGCAAGCGGCTCCCCGGTGCGGTGATTGACCACCTCTACGGTGTCGAGGCTCTGGTAAGGTTTGCCGCGGCGCAGCGCCGGGAGATGCGGGAGATCCATGGGGAAGAAGACCGGAAGTTTATACGTATGCGTACTTCCCTGCAACCGCTGGATCAACCCAGCGGTCTGGGCCGAGCCACCAGATGCCGGTGCCGCTTCGGCCTTGAGAGGCTGGTCTTAGAGATTCCAGACGCTATATACGTAGTCGGTCGCGCGGGCTTGCGCGTGGCAGGTGATGCAGTTTTGCAGCTTCCCGGTGGAAAACCCGGTCGCCCCATCCGCGTAAAAGTATTCCCAATCGCCGTTGGATGGGTCGTAGCCGGGAGCCCGTTTGATCATGCCGCCCACGCCGTCGGCGCCTTCCTGCCCATTCAGCTTTTCCTTAACGATGACAGCACCCTCGGGAAACGCGAGTAGCCGCCGCGTGATTGACTCCTCCGCCAAGGCGTTCGCATAGAGGTGGATGCTGTTCTGATAATGCGGGCCGGTAGCGTTCTTTTCGCGCTCGACTACCTCGGGCCTTGGTGTGGTGCAAAGGGCGGCAGTCAGCGGGGCGACCAGGTGCGGCTGCTTGGTGAGCCGCTTAAAGGTACGGTAGAACGTGAAGGCGTTTTCCTTCGTTACCACGACCGGGGCGGGCAAATCCAGAGCGAGCAGCGTTCCCGCCGCAAGCAGGGGAACGAGCGCCGCGTGTTTCATATCGCCACGGGGGCGGCCAAGGAAGTCGCCGACGCCTTCGCTACACGGCCGCGACGAGCTCCGCTTCCGCTGGTTTGACCGGCGTGGGGGCAGGTGTCGGGACGGCTGGCGAATTGTGCTCGCGCTTCGGTCCCGTCAAGTGGCCCTGCCCACAGGTGACGCCGTTGAAGGCGATCACGTCACTGGCATCCACGGGCTTGGGCTTGGGTCCAAAGTTGAACTTGATCGTCTTCCACGTATCGCCGGGCTTGGCCTGGAGGCCGAGGCTGGCCGTCGGCTCGTAGCCGCAGTGCATCATGCAATTTTCGCAACGCACGTCGCGCGCTTTGCCATCGACGACGCCGTACTTCGACCAATCGACCTCGTCCAGGAGCGCCTGGTAGCTTGGGTAATGGCCGTCGGTCATCAGGTAGCAGGGCGCCTTCCAGCCGCGGATGTTGCGAGTCGGGATGGCCCAGGCCGAGCAGGTCAGATCGCGCAGGCCGGCCAGGAATTCCAGATAAACCGGTGTGCCGAAGATCGGGTACTTGCGGCCCCACTCCTCGATTCGCGAAAACTTTTCAATCGTCGCCGCGCGCGTGAGGTAAAACGCCTCGGGCCGCAATCCCAGCCGCTCCACCATGTCTTTCTTGGCGGCATCGTACTCATACCCGGGCGAGATGGTGTGCCCATCGACGCCGAGCTGCGAAAGGTACTTGAACATCCCGTCGATTTCATCCGGGTCGGTCTCCTTGTAAACGGTCGTATTGGTGGCGACTTGATACCCGAGCGCCTTCGCCATCCGAATGGCGAGGATCGCCTCCTTGAACACGCCCTCGCGCTCGACGATCAGATCGTGGGTCCGCTCGAGTCCGTCGAGATGGACGTTCCAGTACATCCAGGAGCTGGGTGCAATGACGGGCTTGGCGGGATCCTTGGGGCCTTTGCGAATGTCGTCGGCATCCTTGGCGGAGATGAGTTCTTTGGTGAGCAACTCCTGGATTTTCGCCTCCTGGCCTTTGCGGATGGCGGGCGCGGCGCTCCGGCTCCACTCCGACGCGAGATACTCGCGCATCTTGCGGCGCATTGACGTGGCGTTCGTGCAGATATAGACGATGCGCTTCTGGGTGAGCAGCCCCTGAATGAGCGCCTCAATCTGTGGATAGATGAGCGGCTCGCCGCCACAGATCGAGATCATCGGCGCGTTGCATTCCATGGCCGCGCCTAGACAATCCTCCAAGGACATCATGTCCTTGAGCGAAGTCGAGTACTCGCGGATGCGCCCGCAGCCGGTGCAGGTGAGGTTGCAGGTGTGAAGCGGCTCGAGTTGCAGGACCGTGGCGAATTTCTCCACCTTCTTCACCTTCTTGGTAATGATGTGGGTGGCGATCTTGGCGGTGAGCGCGAGCGGGAATCTCATAAAGGTGCCGAATCTTCTACATACTGAAACAGATGCAACGCAAACTTTCAGTTTTTAGTTCAGGTCTGCTAAGCAGTTCATCCTCCTTCTGAACTGCTGCTGCATGCGAGTGACGCGTGCGGAAGCATCTTCCTGCGCCTCCCGTTGCGAAGAGGAGCGAGCAAAGTGTCGCCGTGGCCGCAACGCCTTTGAGCGGCCAGGAGCCGTCGATCAGTCGAATCGTAACGGCGGGCGGTTGCCTAGCCTTCGTGCGGGCGTAATCTACCTGCTGCCGCTAGGTTTGAACCTCGGGGCTCCTGCTCCGTTTAGATGAAACAACAAATCCTCGCGCTCCTGTTTGGCACCCTTATCTGCGGCACTGCGCAAGCTGGCGATTTTGCCACGGAGATGCTGGATGCCACGCACAAGCTCTATCACGCCAATTCCACAGGCACCTGTTTCTTCGTCCGCCGCGCCGCGCCCGACCGAAGCCTCTATCTGGTTACGGCGGCGCACGTGCTGGAGCACACCAAGGGCGAGACCGCCGTTGTCGTTCTGCGCGAGCGGCTGCCCGATGGTACTGACCGGCGCCGCGACCACACCATCACGATCCGTCGCGAGGGCAAGCCACTCTGGACGCGCCACGCCACGGAGGACGCCGCCGTCATGCGCTTGATCGAACCGCCGCCGGTGTCGGTCGCCGCGCTCCCGATGGAAGCGCTGGCCGACGAAGAGCGCCTAAAGGCGTTTGGGTTGCACATTTGCAGTTCGCTCTTCGTGCTCACCTATCCCGAGCGTTTCGAAGCGAACAAAGCGGGCTATGCCGTGGCGCGCCAGGGGATCGTCGCCAGCCATCCCTTTCTGCCGATTGCGACGCACCCCACCTATCTCGCGGACTTTACTACCTTTGCCGGAGACAGCGGTGGCCCCGTCTTTGTCCCGGCCTCCGACACGCGTCCCCTGGTGATCGGGATCGTCCTCTCGCAGTTCCGACACGACGAGTTGATGAAGATGGAGTACGAGGATCGGACCGTGCATCACCCGCTCGGATTGGGGACCGTGCTGCACGCTCAGTTTGTCCGCGAAACCATCGAGCAGGCGGCGTCGCCTGACAATGCGGGCGAAAAGTGAGCGGGGAAGAATCCGGAGAGTCTGACCGGGGCAGGACGTGAATTACACGGGCATCGAAGCGCGCGAACTTTGTTGAATAACAGGGGCTTGACGGTGGTCGAAGGGAACAAGCAGTCGGATTGATACGCGACTTTCGGCCCCGGGCTTCGTTTACCTAGTGTGACGCGAAGCCCCGGAGCCAAATGCGTGCCGAGCCGCTGCGTCCGTAAACCCCAAACCAAACAATCGTACCATGAAGAAACTGATTACCATCCTCGCGGCCCTGGCCGTGAGTGTCTCGTTTGCCACTGCGGCGGACGCGGAGAAGAAGGCGGAGAAAAAGGGCGAAGGCAAAGGCAACCCTGAGGAGATGTTCAAGAAACTGGACACCAACGGCGACGGCTTCATCAGCCTCGAAGAGTGGAAGGCTGGCCCCGCGGGCAAGAAGGACGCTGCCAAGGCAGAGGAAAACTTCAAGAAGCGGGATACCGATGGCGACGGCAAGATCTCGCTGGAAGAGTTCAAGGCGCATCATGGCCATGGTGGCGCAGCGGCGGGCGGTGCAGCCCCGGCAGCGGCGCCTGCGGCGGCCCCGGCGGCTGCTCCGGCGGCTGGCGGTGCGGCAACGACCCCCGCAGCCAAGTAGGACATAGGGCTAGTCAATCGAGCGCCGCGCCGGGAAACCGGTGCGGCGCTTCTTTTTGGAACGTTCAGTCGTGCGGTCCATCGCGTTCATGGGACCAGGTGGACCGCACAAAAGGGCCCGCTACGCGTTTGCCGCGAGAGCGGCCTCGGCCCTTGCGGCAGCTTCCTGCGCGCGCCGAGCGATTTCTTCCGGGGAGGGAAGCGACATGAGCACCTCGGGTGGGATGTCGCCCGCCTGCGCCAGTTTGACGAGGCACTTCTGCCGCTCGGTGAGCGCCTTCTCGGAGTCGCGCTCCTTCGAAAACCGGCTCTTGGCCTTGTCCGAGCGCGCGCGCAGCAATGAGTAAACATCGCCTCCCAGCAGCGCCGAGATGTCGATTTTCATCTTCTCGCGTTGCAGGTCGTCCTGGCTGACCACATCACCGTTGATCGGACCGGCCTTGTACTTCGGGAACATGATCGCGGCCTCGGGGCAGACCCGCGAGCACGCCGGACAATTGGTTTTGCAATGGTCCTGATTCTGCACTTGGATGCGCTTTTCGGCATCCACGCCGTACACGCCGAAAAGGCAAAACGAAAGGCACTGCATGCAATTCGTGCAGCGATCATAATCGATCACGGGAAACCACGGCTTCCAAGCGGCCGGCGCGGTCGGCTGCCACCGGGTGCGCGCTGCGCCGGCCAGTTCCACGACCTCCGCAGGGCTGAGGCCAGCAATGTTCTCACACGGCGCTTTGGCGCCGTCGCTCGTCCACGCGGGGCGCTCATCGTTGGAAAACCGGCCGACCATCAAAGTCCGCGCCCCATCATGCGTAACCGATTCTGGGGCCGAGTGCGTCCATGCTGTCGGAAAACCCCGCTCCAGCAGTGCCGCCACAGTCGCGAGACGATCCTCCACTGAGAGCGGATCTGCATCGCTGCCCTCATACAAGACGATGCGCACCGGTTTTTCGAGGAGAGCCATGGGTCGGATCAGGCTGCCAGAGGCGTGGCCGGTTTGGTCACCTTGCCCTCCGGCAGGTTCGGGTGCAACTCCGGCGCAAAGAGCCGCTCCGCGACCTCGTCAGCGGAAGCAACCCGCATATTCAGAACCTCGCATCCGCCCAATGGCAGCGGCGCGCCAGCTGCAGCGAAAAGCCACTTCACCGCGCGCGGAAAACAAGCGGCGATCTTGATTCCATCGCTGGCGGCCAACTGCGCGAGGCTGGCGTCGTGCCGCGCGGACATTTCACAGAGATCGGGCACCGCTTCAAATTCTGCCCCGGAAGCGCAGAGACGCCGCAGCACCTCCTGCTTCACGTCCAGCGGCACCACCTGCGCGTATTGGCAGTGGCAATAAAGAAGGCGTGGCGAACTCATGCGGTGCGTGCCGATAGTTTTCGCGCAGTTCCGTGCCGCGCGCAAGGCAGGGAAGTGGTCAGCGCCTCAGGATTGTTCTGCCGCCTGTTTTGCCAGAATGCGATCAATCGTGGAATCGAGCAGGCGCCGATAGCCATCCACCTCGAGGCACTTGGAGTCCGGCTCACCGTCCACGGCGTAGAGCCACCCTCCAGCGTACGGCTTCTCTCCAACCAACTCGATCTGAGTCTGCAAGGCAGGGTTCCCACCCGCGAACTTGCCCACCGCGATACAGTAGAGATCAGAAGATCGCCTTGAAGCCCTCCACGGACCCGATGATCTCTCCGCTCGCTATCGGGTCCCCTGCTCTCTTCTCAAACTGGTGATCCACGATTTCCCCCAGCATGCGGGTGGCGAACTTTGTGAAGCCAACACGCCATTCGCCATCACTCACCTTGGCGATCCAGAAATGCGATGGGCTGTAAAGGTAAGCCGCCGGGAGGTGCGTGACGAAGGTCGCGCGCTTATAAAAAACGGTCTCGGACATGCGCGGTGAAATTGCCGGTGAAAGTGGGTGCGCGCAATCGCGGGATGAAGTTTCATGTGATCCGCCTTTGCCGTGCCTTACTTCGATCACAACGCCACCTCTCCGATCTGCCCAGTCGCCCGCATCGCCTGGCTCCGCGCGACGGAAGAATTCATCGGGAACCCGTCCAGCCCGCATCGGGTTGGCCGCCGGGCAGAAAGGGCACTTGAAGATGCCCGTGAGACGCTGGCGGGAATTCTCGGGTGCTCCGCCGCGGCTATGGTTTGGACGAGTGGCGCCACGGAGTCGGTCAATACCGCCATCCACCATCTTGCCGCACCGGGTGGCGAAGCATGGATTTCAGCGATCGAGCACCCGTGCGTCATTGAATCGGCGACGGTGCATTTCGGTGAGCGGGTGCGGTTCATCCCCGCGCTCCCCTCAGGGGTCATCGACCTCACCTGGCTGGAACGGCAGCTTGAGCGAAGAAGGCCGGCTTTGGTCGCAGTAATGGCGGCCAATAACGAGACCGGCAGCCTTCAACCCTGGCGCGCGACGCTGGATCTTTGTCAGCGGTTCTCGGTACCGCTGCTGTGCGACGCCTCGCAATGGATCGGCAAACTCCCAGCAGCTGGGCTGGGAGAGTGTGATTTTGTCGCAGGTTGCGCTCACAAATTTGGTGGACCTCAAGGCGTGGGCTTCCTGAAGGGACCGAGTAACTTTCGGGCTTTACTGGTGGGTGGCGGACAGGAAGAAGGCCGCCGGGCCGGCACCGAGAATGTTGCCGGGGTTCTGGCTCAGGTAGCTGCGCTCGTGGATCGGGAGGGCCGTCTTCAGCGGGAGGAGCACCTCGTGCTCGGTAGGGACCGCGCGGAATTCGTCCATCGCCTCCAAAAGCATCTTGGCAATATACAAATAGTTGGCGCAGAGGATGATGCGCTCTGGAATACTGTCTCGATTGTCATGCCGGAGGTGGACTGCCGCCACCGTTGGATTGTTAAACTCGACAAGCTCGGCTTCGCTGTTTCAACAGGTTCGGCTTGCGCCAGTGGCCGGGAAAAGCCGTCTCACGTCCTGTCCGCACTCGGCATGAGGGCGAACGTAGCCGCGCGAGTGCTCAGGATTAGCAGCGGCTGGGAGACTACTTCAGCTGAGTGGGAGCAGCTTCTCGGCGCGTTCCAAACGGCTCATCGTGAGATGCTCGACCAGCGACTGCGCTCCTAAGTCGAGCGGTCTGCAAACGATTGAAGCGTGCGGCGGGGTCGCTCAATCATTACGGCCAGCAGAGCGAGATCAGCCGGCGTCACGCCGCTGATTCGTGCCGCTTGACCAAGCGTTTCAGGCTGCTGCTCGGTTAATTTTTGCTGCGCCTCCACTCGAAGGCCACGCACGCCTGCGAAATTGAATCCAAGCGGAATCGCGTGTTCTTCTGACGCGCGCAATTTCGCCACCTCGGCATGCTGGCGAAGAATGTACCCTTCATATTTCAGGTCGATCGCTACCGATTCCCAAGCCTCCAGGCTGAACTGGTTGCGCAGTTCCTCCGGCACGTCTTCCGTGTGAAAATCGGAGCGCTTGAGCCATTGCGCCAGGGAACTCCCATCAAAACGTGTTTTTTGCACAAAAGCGGATAGCGCTTCAAGAGCCCCCCGGCTTCGCTCAAATCGCTGCCACCGCTGGTCATCGAGCAAGCCGTGCTGCCGCGCCATTGGGCTAAGCCGCTGGTTGGCGTTGTCGTGCCGCAGAAGAAGCCGATGTTCTGCCCTGCTGGTAAACATGCGATAGGGCTCGGACGTTCCCCGCGTCACCAAATCATCGATAAGCACGCCGATGTATGCGTCCGACCGAAGCAAAACGAGTTGTGTTCTGCCCAAAACCTTGAGTGCTGCATTGGCACCCGCCATCAACCCCTGCGCGGCAGCCTCTTCATATCCAGATGTGCCGTTGATCTGGCCCGCAAAGTATAATCCCGGTAGCCGCTTGGTTTCCAAGGCATGGGTCAGTTGAGTCGGCGGGCAATAGTCGTACTCCACGGCATAACCCGGGCGCATGATGGTGGCATTCTCCAGTCCCGGCACCGTCCGAATAAAACCGAGTTGCACCTCGTAGGGCAGACTGGTCGAGACACCATTGACATAGATCTCCTCGGTGTGCCGCCCCTCGGGTTCCAGGAAAAGCTGGTGCTGTGTCTTGTCTGCAAATTTGACTACTTTATCTTCGATCGACGGGCAATAGCGGGGCCCACTCCCTTCGAATTTGCCCGTATAGAGCGGTGAGAGGTGAAGATTTTCGCGAATCAGCGAATGGGTGCGGTCGTTGGTATGGGTGGTCCAGCAGGGAATCTGTTCCACGTGGAACTTTCCGTCACGGTATCCATTCAGAGTAAAAACTTCGTCGCTGGTGCGCTCCAGTAACTCCGGTGTGAAGGTGAACGGCGAAGGCGGCTCATCACCCTGTTGGGGTTCGCACTGGCTGAGATCGATGCTCCTCCCATTGAGCCGGCACGGTGTGCCCGTTTTGAAGCGCCCCACCCCGAACCCAAGCTCCCGCAAGCACTCGCTCAATGTCGAGGCGCTGTCGCCCATCCGTCCGCCCGCCTGATTCTGCAAGCCGACGTGGAGCAAACCCCGCATGAATGTGCCAGTTGTCACGACGACCGAGCACCCCCGAATTCGGAGGCCAAGGTTCGTCTCCACTCCAGAGGCGCCATGTTCGTCACGGAGTATCCGGATGACGTTCCCTTGATGCAGATCGAGGTTTGGCTGCCGCTCCAACGCCGACTTGGCGCGGAATTGGTAGGCTTTTTTATCGCACTGCGCGCGTGGCGAGCGGACGCTGGGTCCCTTGCGTGCATTCAACATGCGAAACTGGATCGCCGTCGCATCCGTGTTGACACCCATGAACCCGCCGAGCGCATCGATTTCTCGGACCATCTGCCCCTTCGCTTGACCGCCGATGGCTGGATTGCACGACATCTGCCCGATGGAGTCGAGGTTTTGCGTCAGCATCACCACCTCGCAACCCAGACGCGCCGCCGCCAAGGCCGCCTCAATACCCGCGTGGCCGGCACCGATGACGATCACATCGTACGTTTTTGGATAGGTGTACATCGGTTCCACGTGGAACACTGTCCACTTCAGCAAGTCTGCACCAGCCGAAGACCGGTGCCAAGTGCGAGTTCGAGTTGTCCATACAATGTAAATACTTGGGCACTTGAAGAATTTCCTCACCCTCTCGCGCTTGGGGGTTGCTACTTGCCTGCGCTCAGCTACCTTCTCCCCTTTGCCTTTGCCGCACCGCTCCCTTATGGAAACCGTTGTCGAAACCCGCGATTTTGCGTCAGTTGCCGTTAACCAGTCTTTCACGCCCGAAGACAAGCTCCGCTCCTTGCGCGAAATGTTGCGCATCCGCCGTTTCGAGCAGAGCGCCAACAAGGCCTACAACTCGGGCAAGATGGCCGGGTTTCTTCACCTTTACATCGGTCAGGAGAGCGTGGCTGTCGGCACCTGCTCGCTGCTCGGCACGAATGATCACGTTATCACCGCTTATCGCGATCACGGCCACGCCTTGGTGATGGGGATGAGCATGAACGAGTGCATGGCCGAACTCTACGGCAAAGCGACCGGTTGCTCGAAGGGGAAAGGTGGCTCCATGCACTTTTTCGCGCCAGACAAAAACTACTGGGGCGGCCACGGGATCGTGGCTGGCCAGACTCCGCTCGGCCTCGGGCTCGCCTATGCTCTTAAGTATAAAGGCGTCCCCGGAGCGGCGCTTTGCTTCCTCGGCGACGGAGCGGTGAACCAAGGCGTCTATTACGAGTGCCTCAATTTGGCCTCGCTCTTTGACTTACCCATCATCTACATCATTGAAAACAACGGTTACTCCATGGGGACCAGCCAGGAGCGTTCCAGCGCGTTCCGCTCCTGCCTGGCGGAGCGTGCGGAAGGGTTTGCAGTTGATTGGGACATTTGCAATGGAGAAGACCTTTACGAAGTCCGGGCTAAGACGAAGATCGCCCTGGATCGTGCGCAGAAGCAGTCGCGTCCCACGGTTCTCGAAATCGACACCTATCGCTACTACGGCCACTCGGTCGCTGACGCCAAACACAAGTCGTACCGCAGCGAAGAAGAGATTGAGCGTTACAAAAAGGAGCACGATCCCATCGGCCAGTGGAAAGGGCGGCTGATCAACGAAGGAGTCATCAGCGAAGATCAATATACGGAACTCGACAAGGCGGTCCGCACGGAAGCCGAGGAGGCGATGCGGTTTGCGGAGGAAAGCCCATGGCCAGTGGAAACCGCGCTGACCGAGGATGTTTATTTTGAAGTAGATCGACAAACGACGGCAGGACGCACGGGGCGTCACTTTTTCAACTAGCTAACACATCGGGCGCGGCGTCCGCTTGGAGGCTGGATCAGCCTCGCCACCTCCCAACTCCTCTTCCTTATGGCTAAGATACTCTATCGTGAAGCAGTCCGCCACGCCTTGGCGGAAGAAATTGAGCGTGATCCCAATGTGGTGGTCATGGGCGAGGAAGTGGCTGAGTACGATGGTGCCTACAAAGTGACGCAAGGGCTTTGGAAGCGTTTCGGAGACAAGCGGTTGGTCGATACGCCGATCAGCGAAGCGGCCTTTATTGGCATGGGGGTGGGCGCTTCCATGCTTGGGCTGCGACCTGTCATGGAACTGATGTTTTGGAGCTTCGCCTCAGTCGCCTGGGACCAGATCGTTAATAATGCGGGATTTGTCCGCTATATGAGTGGCGGCCTGATCAACTGCCCCATCGTCATCCGCGGACCAGCCAATGGCGGCACGGGGGTTGGTGCCACCCACAGCCACACTTTTGAAAACATGCTGGCGCATATCCCCGGGCTTAAAGTGGTTTGCCCAGCGACGGCTTACGATGCCAAGGGGCTCCTGAAAACAGCCATTCGCGACAACGATCCGGTGATGTTTCTCGAAAGCACCGTGCTCTACGGCGAATCGTGGGAAGTGCCTGAAGAGGAGTATGTCATTCCGCTCGGCGTGGCTGACCTGAAGCGCGAAGGGACGGATATTTCCATCATCGCCCACGGAAGGGCCGTGCTTACCGCACTGAAGGCGGCGGAACTGCTCGAGGCCGAGCACGACATCAGCGCGGAGGTGCTTGATTTGCGTTCCATTCGCCCGCTCGACGACCAAGCGATCTTCCGCACGGTGCGCAAGACCCATCGCGCTCTGCTCGTCGAGGAAGGGAAGCCGTTCTGCGGCATCGGGGCGCAGATCGCCAGCATGATCCAGGAACAATGCTTCGACGACCTCGATGCTCCCGTGCTCCGCATCAGCGCCATCGACGCGCCCGCCATCTACAGTCCGCACCTTGAATCAAAGCAATTGCCACGGCCGACCGATGTCGTCACGAAAGCGTTGAGCATTTGCCAGGCAAGCGAGCCGTAGCCAACTTAATCGTTGCCTCGGTCGCACCGACAGGAATGGACATAAACCGTCGCTCCCCACTGAGCGCTAACAGCCTGCATCTTAGTCGGAAGTCGTTAAACTCCCAATCACCCCTCTTTTATGCCTAAGTACATCGAGATGCCCAAACTGGCCGACACCATGACTGAGGGTACGCTTCTTAAGTGGCGAAAATCCGAAGGCGATCAAGTGGAGATCGGCGACATCGTCGCTGAAGTCGAAACAGACAAAGCCACCATGGAGATGGAGGCCTTCGAGGACGGCAAACTGAGCAAACAACTGGTGCAGGTCGGTCAAAAAGTGCCAATCGGTACTCGGTTGGCTCTCCTATTGGCGGAGGGTGAAACAGCGCCCGCACCCGGCGCCGACACGCCGCAGACCAGGACGGCGCCATCGAAACAAAAGAACGGTCCCGAAGATAACGCGCCGCCCGCCGCGCCGCAGCCCGCCAAATCAGCTACGGTCGCGCTCGCGCAAGAAGCTGCCTCCGGCGGACGCTTCAAAAGCTCACCGCTCGCTCGGAAGATCGCCCAGGAGCGCGGCGTCTCCCTGGCGGGTCTGCACGGCAGCGGACCCGGCGGACGCATTGTTGCCAAAGATGTGGAAAGCGCACCGGCCAGGGGAGCGAACGGGCAAACTGCCCCAGGCGCACCCGCCATCGCGCCCGTCCCGGCCACTCCGGCGGGTGCCGGCGATCAGCGTCTGCCCATTTCCGGCATGCGCCGGGTGATTGCGGAGCGCCTGCTCGCGAGCAAGACGCAGTTGCCCCATTTCTACCTTCACATCGAAGTGGACGCGGGTCCGCTCATGGCGTTGCGCGGGCAACTCAATGCGGCCAGTGAAAGCGCCGGAGGCCCGAAGCTCACCGTCAACGACTTCGTGCTCAAAGCCGTCGTTTCGGCGGCGGTGAAAGTCCCGGCCGTCAATGCCAGCTTTGCCGGCGACGCGATCATCCAATATGGCGCGGTCCACCTTTCCGTGGCCGTGGCGGTGGAGGAAGGTTTGATCACCCCGGTGATCCGCGATGCCCATCACAAGGGGCTGCGCGAAATCAGCGAAGCCGTTAAAGATCTCGCCACTCGCGCGCGCAACAAGAAGCTGAAGCCAGATGAGTACCAGGGCGGCACCATCACGGTCTCCAACTTGGGCGCGTACGGCATCGAGTTCTTCGACGCCATCATCAACCCTCCTCAAGCACTTATCGTGAGTATCGGCGCCATCTTGAAGAAGCCCGTGGTCGGTCCCGGCGACCAGATCATGGTGGGACAGCGCATGGCCGTCGGCCTGAGCGCCGATCACCGCGTCGTCGATGGCGCGGTCGGCGCCCAATACCTATCCGAACTCCGCCGCCTCCTCGAAAACCCCGCCCTCATGCTGATTTAAGCCCGAACTTCAGCAGAGAGGCTTTCTCCAGGCAATCGCCGCGCCTCACCAAAGAATGGGCGGTCGGAATCCTGGGCCAATCCGCACGTGCCGAGGCCAGCCGGCGTTCTCCCCTTCCTACGGCACTTCTTTCCTGCTTCGCTCAAGCATGCTCTCTCTTCTTCGCCTGCTCGCGATCTCGCTGGGGGCTTGGCTTGGCGCTACAGCGGCGGAGCCGGAGCGGTATGAGACGCGCCCGCAGCACGATCCGAATGGCATCGGTGTCTTTTACCTTGGGCGCGAGATGGCGCACGTCATGGGCCACCAAGCCGCCGGCTGGCTCGAGCGCCCGGAACGGCAGGAGGAAGAGCGAACCGATCTCCTGATCGACGCCCTCCACTTGCAGCCTGGCCAGACCGTGGCGGATATCGGGGCGGGGACAGGATACATCTCGGAAAAAATGGCGCGCCGCGTGGCGCCCGGCGGCACGGTGTTCGCGGTCGATATTCAGCAGGAGATGCTCGATTTGCTCGCGCGCAAGATGCACCTGCTGCGCGTCGAAAACGTGCGCCCGGTGCTCGGCACCATTACCGATCCCAAGCTCCCCGAGGCCCGTGTTGATCTCATCATCATGGTCGATGTCTATCACGAGTTCGATCACCCGTATGAGATGACGGAGCGGATGGTCGCCGCGCTGAAACCCGGTGGGCGGCTGGTCTTTGTCGAGTTTCGCAAAGAGGATCCGAGCGTGCCGATCAAAGAGGTCCACAAAATGTCCGAGGCCCAAGTGAAAAAGGAGGTGGCCGTTTTCCCGGCGCTCACCTGGGTGGAGACGCTGGCGGTGCTGCCGCAACAGCACATCATCATCTTCCGTAAAGGATGAGCCGCGGCCTGGCTGCGGCGCGCTATTCGTGGCGCAAACTCAGCGCGGCCAAGTGGGGCGATGCATGGCTCGAACGGCTCAGCTACCTTGGCCCGCAGCGCGCGATGGTCATCGAAATTTCTGGTGCGCGCGCGGCGCGGGTCGAGGCGCACGGCCTCACGAAGGCAGAGGGCGAAGCGCTGGTGAAGCTCTTCGGCGGGCGCCTCACGGAAGCCAAATGGCTCACCGCCATCGATCCGCCGCAGCGCCCGCCCATCCGTGTGCGGGGCCGGCTGCTGATTTTTTCCACGCCGCGTGAGATGGAGGAGCATCACGCGAGCGGCTCCCGCACGCCGGCCTTGCTCATTCCCGCGGGCATGGCTTTCGGCACTGGCGGACACGCGACCACCGCGACCTGCCTGCGCCTGCTCGTCGATGCCAGTCGCGCGCAGCTCGCCGGCGCCTGGGACCTGCTTGATCTTGGCACCGGCAGCGGCATTCTTGCTCTCGCCGGCCGGGCACTGGGCGCCCGCTCGGTGGAGGCGGGCGACTTCGATCCCCACGCTGTCCGCACCGCGAAGCAAAACGTCCGCACCAATGCGACCACCAGGGTGCGCATTCGCCGGCTCGAACGTCCGCCAATGGGAGCCCGATCGCCGGTGGCCGATCATCTGCGCCAATCTCTTCAGCGGCCTGCACCTCGAGATTGCTCCCAAGTTTGCGCGTGCCGTGGCTCCCGGCGGAACGCTCATCTTTTCCGGCATCCTCCGCGAGCAGGAGGCCGAAGTCCTCACCGCCTTCGGCCGCACCGGCTTCGCCATCGAGAAAGTCGTCCGCAAAGGGAAATGGGTCAGCGGCGCGGCGCAGTTGCTTCAGGGGAAACAGTGACTCCAACCACGGAGACCGATTACGAACTTTCTATGAGGGAGAGCGGCGCCCCGTAGCGGCGGCGTCCTCGCCGCCGGTCGTTCCCGCGGCGTCCTCGCCGCGTGAGGCACGCCAGATCGCGGGATCGTGCAGGCGACTCCCAGCGCGTTGAAGGACGCGACGCCTGCATCGCGAAGTGGCGGCATGGTCGGCGGGGCGCCGCCTGGCACGGGCGGCGGGGGCGCCGCCAGCACATCCGGCGGCGAGGGCACCGCCGCTACGGGTAGCGGGGTCGCCGCTACGGCTGCTCAATAGCCGAGCCCGGCCGCGAGGCGCGCGCGCTCCGCAGCGGCGACTTGGCTGCCGTAAAAAGCGTTGCCATAGATGGCACGGACCTGTTCATCCACTTGCCCCTGAGCATCGAGCCAGCGTTGTTGATAGCCGGGGTCGTTCGGGTTCTGCCCCTCTCCACCGACGGCTTGAACGAAGCTGTCGCGGATTCCCTGGAGGCGGTCGAGTTCAGCCTGGGTGAGATTGGACCCGGCTGCGGGTTCAACGAGGGCCGCAGGCAGGCGAATAGCTTCGGGCGGAGCCGTCGCAGGCGCGGGCGAAGCAGCAGCCCGCAACGATGAGAAGCCAGCGACGAGTCGGGCCGGGTTGGCGCCGGCTTGGGAAGCTGACCCATCAAGCTGCGGGGGCGTCGGCGAACGAGACTCCGACACAACGCTGGGGAGGTCCGTGGCATCAGGCACGAAAGGCTGCGGGATGCGGGTGCGATGCTCGGCCAATCCTGTGCCGCGCATCCACAGACTGACCTGCTGATCGGGAGCAGCGGTCACGTCTGCAACGGCGACCTCCTTCGCTGGAAGACTCCCGTCGGCAGCGTCTGGCGAAGGGAGGACCGGCGGATTCCGCCTGGCCACCACGGTCATGGGCGAGACTACGGGAGGCGTTTCTCCAAGTTGAGGGATGGACGTGAAATGAAGATAGAGCAACACGACTACGGCTGCGGCCAGGACGGCGTTCAGCACCAGGAGCGTGGCCAGAAATTGAGTTTTCTTCATGAAGGCAGCAGTGGTTCGGATGAAAATGGAAAACCAGTGCGGATGAAACATCCGCACTGGTTTCCGGCGTTTCAGGCAGATGAAGGTCGCCTGAATCCTCGGTTTTTTAGTTGGGCTTCACCGTCCCGCCATCCGTCGCGCGGCTGGAGGTCATGTTCGTCAACAGAACCGGGGCGTAGGTGGAGTACAGCGTGCCTGCGAGCACATCGGCCAGACTGCCGGCCGCCGTGCCCGACGTTGCCGCACGATAGTACATGTGCTCGTACGACCAAAAGGTGTACTTGCCGGTGGTCAGCACTTGCTTATCGTTGTAGGTCGCATCACCTGCCACGCCGGTGGGCTTGCCGAGGAGCGTGCCGTTGTAGGCGAGTTCCACAATGCCGGTGCTCGGGCTGCCCGTGATCTGCGGGTCGCAATCATTGGTGCCGATATAGGCAACGTAGGTTCCGCCGGTGTAGCCGCCCGCCGTGACCATGGTGCTGGTGTCGTTATTGATCGCCGCCGCCAGTTTGCCACCGCTCGAGTAGCCATTATTCGGCGAATTCACGGTGATGTAGTTCACGTCGCCGCCGGGGAAAGGAACATTGAAGCCGACCGATCCGCCCGCCGTGGTGATCTGCGCTCCGCCCGAGGTGCTGCTCGGCTGGTATTGTGTGACCGCGTGCAGCGCGCCCAAGCCGGTCTCGGCGAAGGTCGTCAGCCGGGTGCCGGAGTCTGGATTGCGGCCCGTCCCGTAGAGGTACTTGCCATTCGACTTGGTCCCAGCGTCGGATGGGTTGCCCGTCAGCAACGACAGCGAAGTGCGGTTGCTGGTGAAGATCGCCTGGATCTGCTGCGCGGTCACCCCAGTGATGGTGGCTCCACGGCTGGCGCAGAACTTGAAGGGCACGACGCCAACGATACCCGTGGTATCAACGCCATTGGTGGTCGCCGGGTTCAGGATTGCGAAGCTATGGGAGCCAGCCTGCGGTGCGTTCAACGTAAGCGAGTTGTTGTAGAACTGCGAGGTGCTCTGGAATGTGTCCGACATGGCTACGTCCGGGACCGCCGTATCAGTCTGGTGCGAGGACGGCGCATCTGAGCCGGTCCCGATATGAGATCCAACGGCGATCGTCACGGTCGGTGTCGTGTCGTCGAGGAAGTTTTGCAAAGCGGGCAGCGGGATGCTGCCGGCCACCGACTCCATACCAGCTTCCGAGCCGTTGAACGAGGTCTTGATGGTGGTCGCGACGCCGCCAATCGAGCCCTTAAAGAGGACAATCTTGTCCGCCGATAAATCAGTGCCGCCAATGAAGGCGGCCTGGTAGGTGCCGCCGTCCCAAGCGAGGTTGCTGACGGCGATGATCACGTTGGCCGAGGCCGCAGTGGAACCAGTGATGCGCAGAACCGTCTGAGCCTGACTGAGGGTCGTGAGGGTGGCCATGAAGAGGCCGGCGAGGAGGAGTTGATGGAGTTTCATGTTTCGATTTATTCTCAGGATGGAGTTGGGGATGGTGGTCTTTAGGATTGAACCGCGCGGCGGCGGCGGGTGGTGGTAAGCATGGCAGTGGCGCCAAGGCCGAGCATGAGGATGGAGGTCGGCTCCGGGACGGCGGTGAAGGTCACGACGCCAGCCGGGGAGACCGCCACGTTGCCCAAGAGGCGTTGGCCGCTCTGGTTGTAACCGTTGGCGCCACCATCGGACGGACTGATCTGCTCGAAGTGAACAGGAGCTGCGGTCGTGCCGTCGTTGGTCACCGCGGTTTCATTGGCCGTGGTGAAGTAGTTATATGAGGAATTCGGCGAATTCGCGCCGTTGAACTCAAAGGAGCGGTAGCTGTTGTTGGCGGTGGTCGCTTCGATGACACCCTTCGGGTTGACCGCTCCGCCTGAAGGAGCGGGGCCGTAATTTGTCGCCAGCGTTTGCAGCGAGCTGATAGCGGTGTCCTGGGTGTTCTCTTTCTTGGCCGCATACAGCGTCCCGGGGGCGGTGGTGTAGATCGTGCCGGTGTCGTCCTTTTGGCTGGTACCGCCGAATTCATTGCCGCCCGTCAGAGAGAAAAGCAGGCTCGACGAGTAGTAGCTATTGCCGAACGCCGTTTTCAAATCGGCGTCGAAGTTGCCGATGGTGACGGTGGCGCCCGCCGTAGCCGTTTCGAAAGCATCGGGCTGCCCGATATCGACGAAATAATCGTTGGGTTGGCCGCTGATTCGGAAGCCGAGGAAGATGTCGCCATCGGCATAAGGTCGAGCCGCGAGGGCTTGTGTTGCAGGAAGCAGCGCGCTGGCGAGGGCCAGGAGAGCGGTCGTTCCGATGAGGGTTGGTTTCATGAAGGAGTAAGGGTCGGATTGTTTGGAGTGAGCCTGGCGGAGCTAAGTTAGTTCAACTCACGCCAGGCTCGGGCTGTCTGTAAGGGCGCTGTCTTCGGCTGACAAAAGGTTTACTGTCACATTATCGCGGCACCTTCAGGGGAGGCGTCACATGGTCAAATGATCGATAAAGTGCGGTTTGCCAGTGGGAGCCGCAACGTTCGGGCGGGCGGCGTGGTGGGGCAACTGCGACTCTGTGACACTCTCACGACGGCTCTGTGTCAGATGAGTGACAGCAGCGTGGCAAAGGGCGCTGACCACGGCCTCCCACGACTTATGCCTATCCCGCAATCAGCCCAAACGGCGGCCCATCAAAGCTCCAGCCCCGCGATCCGCTCTGACCGCAAATAACGGCGCTCCATTCGCATCCGAACCGCCATGCCGTGGCACTCCGTCTTTATCGCAAGCCCAGCCTACAGCCCGGTCCGCGCATAAACCGCCGAGAGCGGCAACGCAAAACCAAGCTCGGGAAACCGGAGCGCTTCGCCCGGCTCGATGAGAACCTCCCGCTTCCACCCGCCATCCGGCTTGCGCCGGAAAATCACCTCCGCGCGCTGCTCCTGTGAGACAACCACGCACGTGTGCAGCGTCGGGATCTTCTCATAAGCCAGCCGCTTCTCCCGCCAATCCCGTGTTTCGCTTTCGGGCGACTGCACCTCCACGAGGATCGATGGCGTATCGCAAAAGTACTTGTGCTGTCCGGCCGGATCGCAATTCACCATCACATCCGGGTAGTAAAACCAATCGTCGCCGCCGCTCTGTATATGCGCCTTCATGTCATTCATGAAAGCCGCGCACGGCTTTCCGCGCAGATGCAGGTGCAACTCGGCAAAAATGTTCCCGGCAATGTAATTGTGATTCTCACTGGCTCCGGCCATCGCGAACACTTCGCCCGCGAAATACTCATGCCGAAGTTCGCCGTGGAGTTCGCCCTGAAGGTAATCCTCCGGGCTGATCCAAGGATTGAGGCCGCCGAGCGTGCTCATCCTCGTAGGTTGGCGCCGGCCCGCCACATCGTCAACGGCGTGCCATCGCGCCCTTTCCTGTCCGGCGGCGCTACTTCGCGTCGGTCACGCCGGTCAGCTTGATGCTGATCGTCTGCGTCATCGGCACCTCCATCGAAGCATCAGGATTGGTCGGATTCTTCATCTTCAAAGTCATTTTCTGCGTGAACTGCGTCTCGCGCGTCATACCGAGCGCCGGATCAAACCAAGTGGTGCCCGCAATTGTGCCACCTTCCACCTTCAATCCCATCTGCTGCATGGCTGCAGCGGGGCTTCCAGCGTCGGCGCCGGCTCCCGCTCCACCCAGGTCCATGTCGAGCGTGCCCGTCTCCGTCAGCTCCACGCAGTTGGCGCCGCCCCGCTGGGACATTCCTTTGTCCGTGTAGGTCCCTTTCAGCGAAATAGCCCCAAGCTGGGGCAAGTTCATCGTGATGGCATAAGGCCACGTATCGCCCGCCTTGACCGCCTTGCCGGGCAGCGCCTTCAGCGACGCCTGATTGAGCGCCTGCGAGATGGTCTCTTTGTTCATCATTCCTTTCATCATCTGTCCCACCATCGGGTTGCCTTGCGCAAAGGGGGCCGTCACTTCATCCATGTTCTCGAACTCGACCACCTTGTTGTTCTCGTCGATGACGAGGCGAAGTTCTTTGCCGACGATTGCGCCCAAGGCTTTGCCGAGGCTCATGGGATCATTGCCGCTCGCTGGATCGCTCGAGTCGAAGTGCAGCTTTTGCCCCATCATATCCATGTCCATGACCATGCGGTCGTACCGCTGCACGAGACGCTTTTTTTTCGGATCCTCGTGCTTGGTCACCGTCGTCGTGATCTCCATCGTCGTGCCGACCTTTTGGTTCATGGCCTGTTCGCCCAGCGGGATCGTCGTCTCCTGCTGCATCTCCGTCGCTTGCGTGTAGCGCTTGCCGACGAGCCACTGGGGCTTCAACTCGACCGTTTGAGCGAAGGCCAGGGCGCCAGCGCAGAGCAAAAAGGCGGTGGCGAGGAGGGGAGATTTCATAGATAAAGAAAGGATGCGGGAAGAGCCCTAGCCGAGGCGCGAACCGCTGTCGAGCCTCGCCGCAGGCACGAAGTGTGCGTAGTTTCCACTTCGTGGCTCCCTCCGTGCTGAATAATCGCCGCGCACGCACGTCTTTCCTCCCCGCTTTTCGCCCATGAACCCGCTCGAACAGCGCCTGCACTATAAGTTCCGCAACCCGCTGTTCCTAGCGGAGGCGCTCACCCATCCGAGCCTCGGCCACGAGACACAGCGGCACCATTTCGACAACCAACGGCTGGAATTTCTCGGCGATGCGGTGCTCCAGCTCATCTTCACCGAGTACCTGTTCGATCATTTCCCGGAGTTGCCCGAAGGAAATCTCACGAAGCTGCGCGCTCAGCTCGTCTCCCGCGAAGGGTTGCGCATCCACGCCGCCTCGATCGATCTCGGCAAGTACCTGATGATGGGCCGCGGCGAGGAAGCCAGTGGAGGACGGGAGCGCGCCTCCGCGCTGGCGGATGCCTACGAGGCGCTCATCGGCGCCATGTATCTGGATAGCGATTACGTGACGGTGCGCCGCGTAGTGCTGACTGAGGCCCGGGAGATTCTCGAAGCGCTCGACCTCAACACGCCCGACACGAACCCGAAAGGAAGTCTCCAGGAAGTGCTCCAGGCGATTTCGCCCAGCAGCCCGACCTATCCAATCATCCATCAATCCGGGCCAGAACATCAAAAGCGCTTTGTCGCGCGGATCGTCTGGAATGGGCAGCAGCTCGGGGAAGGGGAGGGGCGCAGCAAAAAAGAGGCGGAAGTCTCCGCGGCTCGCGACGCCTTGAGAAAAGAGCTCTGGAAAGATTCCGCGAAAATCGCCGCTGACCTGGAGCACGATATGCTAGAAGGACCTACCCGGAGCGCTCCGGCGGAGAGCCAGCAAGTTCCGAACAAGCTCCGAACAACTGTGGGAGTTCCAGAATAACCGTCTCGGAGAAGAAGTTCGCCTGGCCCGGTGCCGCCCGGCGCGTGGGTTGTTCCCAAAATGACGCAGCCGGGGAACCGCGACACCGGGCCTGTGGAACGCGATGGCGCCGCGTTATTCGCAACCAGAAGAAGAAGAAGGATCTGGCCGTTCCATCACTTCTCCCCCTCCGGAGGTGTGAACAAGTGAACGGGCGAAGGCCAGTTCTCTCGTCGGTTCAGCGTTAATCGTGCGGGGAAAGCGCTTGTCTTTCTCACGCCCGCAAGGAACGCTCTTCTCCCCCTTTCGCGACCTCTCTTTCTCCATGACGCCAACTTTTCGCCACGTTCACTATGCCTGGGATGATGCAATTGCGGCCAAGCTTGATCCGGTCGGGCGCCTCGTTTACCGCTCGAATATCCTCGGAAGCGATCAGCGCATCACCAACACCGGCGGTGGCAATACCTCCGCCAAACTCACGGAGAAAGATCCGCTGACGGGCGCACCCACTGAGGTCCTCTGGGTGAAAGGGAGTGGCGGCGATTTGCGGACTTCGCAGCGCGAGAATTTCTCTTCGCTTTACCAGGACAAGCTCATCGGTCTGCAGGCGCTCTACGCAAGCCTCCCCGGCGGCGGTCCGAAGACCGAGCCTGAAGATCGCATGGTCGGCATGTACACGCACGCGACCTTCAACCTAAATCCGCGCGCGTCCTCCATCGATACACCGCTGCACTCTTTCATCCCTTTCAAGCATGTCGATCACATGCACCCCAATGCCGCGATCTCCGTGGCGGCTTCGCGCAATTCCGTGCGGCTCACCCAGGAGATCTACGGGGATGAGGTTTTGCATACACCCTGGTTGCGCCCGGGCTTTGAGTTAGGTCTGGCCATGCAGAAGATTGTGCGAGAGCATCCGCGGACCAAGGGACTGATCATGGGCCAGCATGGGCTGATTAATTGGGCGGACGATGACAAGCAATGCTATGAGTTGACTTTGTCCCTCATCGAGAAGGCGGCTGCTTTCATTGAAGCGAAGTACGAAGCGAAGGGAGGCCATGACAAAGCTTTTGGGGGGCAGAAGTACACGTCTCTGGCCGATGAACCGCGCCGTGCAGCGTTGGCGGCAATCCTCCCCTGGCTGCGTGGTCAAGTCAGCCAGCAGGCGCGCTGGATCGGCACCATCCAGGACGATCGCGACTATTCTGCGCTTCGTCAATGCGCACGACGCCCCGCGCCTGGCGGAACTCGGCACGAGCTGCCCGGACCACTTTTTGCGGACCAAGATCAAGCCGCTCTATGTGCCGTGGGATCCGGCTTCGGGCAATCTGGAAACCCTTAAAGGTCTTCTGCAAGGTGGGCTTAACAAATACCGGGCAGATTACGCTACCTACTATCAAAGATGTAAGCGCGCCAACTCCCCCGCCATGCGGGATCCGAACCCGACGGTTATCTTAATCCCCGGTCTCGGGATGATTGCCTGGGGCAAAGACAAGGCGGAGTCGCGTGTCACGGCGGAATTTTACAATTGCGCCGTCGAAGTGATGCGCGGCGCGGAAGCCATCGACGAGTATATCGCCCTCGATCAGCAGGAGGCATTCGACATCGAATATTGGCTGCTCGAAGAAGCGAAGCTGAAGCGGATGCCGGCTGAGAAGGAACTCGCGCGCCAAGTTCATGTCGTGATCGGCGCGGGCAGCGGCATCGGCAAGGAGACGGCGCATCGATTGGTCAAGGAAGGCGCGCACATTGTTTGCGTTGATTTGAACCAAGCAGCCGCCGAAGCGCACGGCCAAAGAAATTACCGACAAATATGGGCTGGGCATCGGCGTCGCCGGCAGCGGCCTTTCGGGCTGCGGCCCGGCCGTCGGAATGGCGGCTAATATCACGGACCGAGCGAGCATTCGCGACATGCTGGATCAAGTAGCGCTGGCCTATGGTGGCTTTGATGCCATCGAGATCACGGCCGGCATCTTTGTCCCAAGTGATACCAGCGGCCACATCCCGGATGACAAATGGGCTCTCACCTTCAACGTCAACGTGACCGGCAGCTATCTCGTGGCTGACGAGGCTGCGAAGACTTGGAAAGAGCAGGGCCTCCGCGGCGCGTTGGTCCTGACGACCAGTGCCAATGCGGCCGTGGCTAAGAAAGGCTCAGTGGCTTACGACACCTCCAAGGCGGCTGCCAATCACCTCGTGCGCGAACTGGCCATCGAACTGGCGCCGCTCGTGCGGGTGAATGGCGTCGCTCCGGCGACCGTCGTGCAAGGAAGCGCCATGTTTCCACGGGACCGCGTCATCGGCAGCCTCGCCAAATACAGCATCCCCTTCACGGAGGATGAAGTGACCGATTCGCTCGTGGGGAAGCTGGCGCAGTTCTACGCCGATCGAACACTGACGAAATCGCCCATCACCCCCGCCGACCAAGCGGAAGCCTACTTCCTCCTCGTCTCCCAGCGCCTCTCCAAAACCACCGGCCAGATCATCACCGTCGATGGCGGCCTCCACGAAGCGTTTCTCCGCTGAGCAGCCGTTCCCCGCGAGAGCGGGGGAGGGTGACTGACGGGACTCGAACCCGCAACGGCCAGCTCCACAAGCTGGAGCTCTACCATTGAGCTACAGTCACCATCGGGCCTGAGAGCGTAGCAGTCCGGCGGCGGAAGCCAACTGGAATTTTTGCCAGAATTGAGACCGCTCCGAGGGTCCGCTCCGAACCATTTGAGCCTGCTTGGCACCGATCCCAATCCTCATCACCCTATGCAACCACCAGAAGAGCACCAAGGCACCGAAAACCATCTCGACATGGACGGGCTCGCCGCCCGGACCGAACAGTACGCGCGAGAGGAGCCCATTCGCGCGGTGAGCATCGCTTTTTTCGTCGGCCTTGTGCTGACGCTGCTGCCCATCGGCGGGATCATCGCCGGGCTGCTGCGCCTGGCGTTCGGACTCGTCCGCCCAGCCCTGCTCATCCTCGGCGCGACGAAGGTGTACGAGGAAATTCAGAAACGCCAATAACCTATCGATTTATGGAATACCCCGAAAATACCGTCCCTGCCGATCACACGCACGAAGCGCTCGACCAAGCCAAAGAAGCCTTGCACCGCGCGGACGAGTACGTCCGCGAAAACCCAGTCCCCATGATCCTCGGCGCCCTCGCCATTGGGTTCGCCTTGGGATTGCTGGTGCACCATTCGGAGCCGACGCCCCGGAGCCGCTGGGACGATGTCCGCGATTGCGTGGGCGACTCGGAAGAGAGCTTGAAGGATCTTCTAAAGGCGGTCGCGAAGCAGTCGCGCAAAGCCTATAAAAAGGGGAGCGGCGCAGTTCGAGGCGTGGTGGACGATGCGAAGAGCAAGGCGCACGACATCGATCTGGACGACTATACCGACCCGGTGACCGATTGGTTCCGGAAGCTCTGGAAAAGGGCCTTCTAGGTTCGGCAGGGGGATTTCGCTCCCAGCGACACGGGGCACCATCGCGGTGGTCTCGATCAGCAGGTTGGTCGAGCGGATCGACCGGAAGGCGCGTGCCGAGCTTTGGCTCGGTTTTGTCCTCGGTGGCGGCCTCCCAACGCGAGAGTTGTTCTCGAGGCACGGACCAGCGATGGTTGGTCGCTCTGTGATCTTGCTTTCCATTCTGGCTCTCAAAAAGGCGGCGACGCAAGGGCGAACTCCCGCCAGGGTCCACGTGCAGATCGAGTCGCGAGTGCGCAAGGAGACTCGCGATGGGAAGCCGTTTTTTGAATTGGTCGTGGCTGATGCGGAAGGGAAGCTCACTTTGCGCGCCTGGAGTGACAGCGCCTCATTTGGGCATTGCGAAGCGCTTGGCGATGGTGCGTTTCTCGAAATCGCTGGGGATTTTGCAGCCGGCAACTACGGCGTGGAGTCGAAGGACTGGCGCTGCCGGGAGTTGAACGACGCGGAACGCGATGCGCTCCTGGCCGGGCCGCCCGAACTGCGGGCGCGGCAACTCGCCGACTTTCTATTCTTGCGGCAGCAGGCTGATGAGATACATGACCCCCGGCTTCGGGCGTTGGCGCAGCTTTTCTTTGCCGACTACGGCGACCGGCTCCAGCGGACTGGCGCCGCCCGCGTGAACCATCATGCGCGTCGTGGCGGGCTGGTTGAGCACATGGGGCAAATGTTGCGCGCTGGACTGGCGCTCGCGGGAGTGTACCCGCAGTTGAACCGCGATCTGCTCGTTGCGGGCATTCTCTTTCACGATGCCGGCAAGTTGTGGGAAAACGTGTATCCCCCGGATGGCTTCGCCATGGGTTTCAATGACCGGGCCGAACTGCTCGGCCACATCCCCATCGGTGTGGAATTGGTGAACGCCCTCTGGCGCAAACTGCTGCTCAGTGAGGAGGCGAAGGGCTGGGCTGGCTTGCAGCCCGAAAGCGAGCAGGTGCGCTTGCATTTGCTGCACTTGGTGGCCGCACACCACGGAGAGCTGCAATTTGGCTCACCGGTCGTCCCCAAGACTCCCGAGGCCTGGGCGCTGCATCACATCGACAACCTGGATGCCAAGCTCGAGATGATGTTGGTTGGTTATCAGGTCGCGAAGCCGCTCGCCGAGCACGTCTTCGAGAAGGTCTGGCCACTGCCCGGCAATCTCGTCGGAGCACTTCCGGTCTATCGAGCGCCTGAGTGAGCGAGTTCCGAGTCCGGGGGGACCGCACCGCGCGGTCGCCGTCACGCTCGGGCACTTGGCCATTGGTGCGGGGAGGTGCCGGACGACCTCCGGCCTCGCCGTCTGCCGCGCTCCGGCCGAAGGAGCGCCGCGGTCTGCCCGATGCTTTTCGGTGGACGGGTCATGAGCGGGAGCGCATATGTTTCCGTCCTTCCCTTGAGCCTGCTGCCGAATACGCACCCCTGCCCGCCCGCCGCGGTGCTGCCATGAACATCGCGCTCGATGCGATGGGCGGTGACTATGCGCCGCAGAATATCGTGGCGGGAGCGGTGTTGGCCCTGCGCGAGTACCCGGTCATCTCCAAGCTGGTCCTGACGGGCGACGCGGCCCTGCTGGAGGCCGAGTTGAAGAAGCAAGACTTCGCGGATCGCCGGGTCGAAATCGTCCACACCACCCAGGTCGTTGCGATGTCCGACAGTGGCCTCGACGCCGTTCGCAAGAAGAAGGATTCCTCCATCTCGCGCGCGGTGGATTTGATGAAAAGCGGCGCGGTGGAGGCGGTAGTCAGCGCGGGCCACACGGGCGCGGCGGTTACGGCCTCGATGATCAAGTGCCGGATGCTGCCGGGCATTGACCGGCCCGCCATCGCTTCGGTGTTGCCAGGCACGACTGGCAAATTTTTCGTCCTGTGTGACGCGGGGGCGAATCCCGATCCGACCGCCCCGCAATTGGTGGATAACGCCATCATGGCGCTCGCGTATGCCGAGCATGTGCTGGGCCGCCAAAATCCAACGGTCGGGCTCATGTCGAACGGCACGGAGGAGCACAAAGGCAACCAGCTCGCGCTCGAAGCCTACGAGTTGCTCAAGGCGAGCGGCCTTCCTTTCCATGGCAACATCGAAGGGCACGATCTCTGGGACGCCACCGTCGATGTCGTGGTGACCGACGGCTTCACGGGCAACGTCATTCTCAAAAGCGCCGAGGCGCTGGCCAGCGGCATCTTTCGCCTGCTCAAGCAGCAACTGCTCGCGAATCCCATCCGCAAACTGGGCGCGGCACTCTGCAAGCCTGCCTTCCTCGCCGTCCGCGAGCTGACCAATGCGGACGAATACGGCGGCATGCCCTTGCTTGGTGTGAAGGGCGTGACCATCATCGCGCACGGCGGTTCTTCCCCGGTGGCGATCAAGAACGCCCTGCGCATCGCCACCGAAACCGTCGCCCACGACCTGAACCCCCGCCTCATCCAGCAAGTGCAGCGTTACCATGAGCAGCACCAACGAACCAGCGCCTCAGCCTCGCACGCGCACGCATCTCCCTAAGCGGACCGTCTCGATCATCGGGACTGGCTCCTACCTGCCGGAGCGCGTGCTGACGAACGCCGAACTCGAAAAGACGGTCGAGACTTCCGATGAATGGATTCGCACCCGCACCGGGATTCGCGAGCGCCGGATTGCCGCCTGCGACGAATCGACCAGCGATCTCGCGGCCAAGGCTGCCTTATGCGCGCTGGAAAATGCCGGCATCACGGCGGAGGAGATCGATCTCATCATCGTGGCAACGGTTACGCCCGACATGTTTTTTCCCTCCACGGCCTGCTTTGTGCAAACCAAGATCGGGGCGCATAAGGCGGCCTGTTTCGACGTGAGCGCCGCTTGTTCCGGCTTCCTGTACGCGCTCGAGATTGCGCAGCAATTCATCACGTCGAACACTTTCAATACCATCCTCGTCATCGGCGCGGAAAAGCTCTCGTGCATTGTCGATTGGACCGACCGCAACACCTGCGTCCTCTTTGGCGACGGTGCCGGCGCGGCCATCCTGCGGCATCGCGGTGGCTCCCATGGCGTCATCACCACCCATATGGGGAGCGACGGGCGCTTCGCGGATATCCTCTACATTCCCGGCGGTGGCTGCAAAACGCCGCTGCACGGCCAGAACATCGATCAGCGCCTCAACGCCATCAAGATGAATGGCAAGGAGACCTACAAACAGGCGGTGACCGCAATGCTGACCGCCGCCAAAGCGGCGCTGCAGGCCGCCAATCTGACGCTGCAGGACCTTGCGTGCATCATCCCGCACCAGGCCAACATGCGCATCATCGAAGCCATCGCCGAGCGCATGGAATTGCCGATTGGAAAGTTTATGGTGAACCTCGATCGCTACGGCAACACCAGCGCCGCGGCGGTCGCCATCGCGCTTGGATGAGGCCAACCGCTCCGGGCGCATGAAAGAAGGCGACTACATCCTCCTCGTCGTCTTTGGCGGTGGGCTCACCTGGGCGAGCTCAGTCATTCAGTGGTGATGAGGGCGAACGAAGGCGCCCAAAGGGGAGCGTCCGCGCGCCAGCGGTCGGGGCGCGCAGGGCGGCGGGCGTTCAGTAAACGACTTTATTCAGCGGGTACTCGATAATGCCTTCCGCGCCGAGTGCCTTGAGTGCGGGGATGATCTCGCGGACAACCCGTTCGTCGATGATCGTCTCGACGGCGATCCAGCCGCCGAGGGTCAGGTGCGAGACGGTGGGATTGCGCAAGGCGGGAAGAGTCTCCAGCAGTCGAGGAAGCTTTTCCTCGGGCAGGTTCATCTTGAGACCGACCTTCTCGCGGGCGGCGTGCGCGCCTTGTAGAAGCAGCACGAGCCGTTCGAGCTTCGCGCGTTTCCATGGATCAGTGAGCGCGGTGTGATTGGCGATGATTTGCGGGCTCGACTCCATAATCGTCGCGAGAATGCGCAGTTGGTTGGCACGCAGCGAGGAGCCAGTCTCGGTGACATCGACGATGGCATCGACCAAATCCGGCACCTTCACTTCAGTCGCCCCCCAGGAAAATTCCACCTCGGCCACCACGCCGTGCTCCGCCAAATAGCGCCGGGTCAAATCGACGGCCTCGGTGGCGATGACCTTGCCTTGTAAATCCTGCACGGTGCGAATCGCGGAGTCTTCCGGCACGGCGATGACCCATCGTGTCGGCTTGGCGCTCACCTTGGAGAAAGTCATTTCGCACAGGATGGCCACGTCCGAGCCGTTGTTGACGATCCAATCGTGTCCAGTCAAACCGCAGTCGAGAAAGCCATGCTCCACGTAGCGGGAGATCTCCTGCGCGCGCAGGAGGCGGATGACCAATTCGGGGTCATCAACCTCTGGTTTGTAGGAGCGTTTGGCGCCGGAAATGTGAAAGCCGGCTTTGGCGAAAAGAGCGAAGGTCGGCTCCTGCAAGCTGCCCGAAGGGAGCCCGATTCTGAGCACGGGAGTGGATGGCGGCATGAGCGGCGCTGTTCTAGCGAGGCCGCCCGCGGCGCGCGAGGGAAAAGCCGCTCGCCTACGGCTTGGTCGCGCTCAGCTTTTTGCCCTGTGCGTACTCAGGATAGCGGCTCTGGAGCGTATTCAGCGTCTTCTTCGCCTCGGGCTCGCGACCCGCTTTTTGATAAGCCAGCACCGCCTTCTCGAGCGCCCGCGGCGTCACGTCTTCCTCGTCGAGAATCACGGCCACCGATAGATAAAGCTTGGCGGCCTGATCCCACTGGCCCTGCTCGGCTTGCACATCGCCCGCGAGAATGCGCGCTTCGCCGCTCAACTTTCCCTCGGGTTGCAGCGTCAGCGACTCGTCGATGGCTTTCTGCGCGGCGGCGAGATCCTTCTGGCCGAGCCGGGCGCGGGCGAGATCGAGCAGGCCGAGCGCGCGCGACGGCGGCTCCTGCACCCCTTGCAGATATGCCTCCATCGTCTGCGCGGATTCGCTGAATTGCTGGAGCTTCAACTGCACCTGCGCCAGCTTGCGCAGGTCGCGTGGCTCGGGCTTGTCGCGCTTGGTCAGCAGCGCCAGGTATTTGCCCGCGGCGGCGAAGTTGCTGGCCTCCACGAATTGGTCGCTCAGCCAGCGCAGCACCTCTTCCGGCACCGGTCCTTTGCCATCCTGCAAGTAGCTGTCCACCTCCCGCGCCGCCCCCGTCCGGTCACTCAAGTAGTAGTACGAAAGGATGAGTGGCAAACTGGCGCGCTCGTAAAATTGCTCACGGTCTGCAGTGCGCGCTTCGCTCAACTGCGCGGCCGCCTTTTGATAATCCTTCTGATCGAAGGCGCTCCGGCCGATCCAGAAACGCGCCTGCGCGGCCGCGGCGGTCTTGGGGAACTCCTTGAGCAGCAGCTCGAAGTTTTCACTCATCCCAGCCGGGTCGTTGAGTTGCCCGCGAATGATCGCCTTTTGCTGCAAGGCGAGTTCGCGCTCTTTCGCCTTGGGGAATTTTTTGATCAGCAGCGTGTAATCCTTCTCGGCCGCCGCGAGGTTCTTCAGATTCTGATAAGCGACCGCGCGCTGCGTGATGGCAAAGGTGAGCGACTTGAAAGTGGGATGGCCGTCGATCAGCTCGGTGAAAGCTGCAACTGCTTTCTCAAAGTCCCGGATTTGCATTTCGCAAAAGCCAAGCTTGAAGAGCGCCTCCGCGCGCAGAGTGCCGGTGAGCAGGCGCGACTTGGCCACTGCTTCGTAAATGGGGGCCGCGAGGGGGTAGTTCTGCTTCTTGTAAAGCGACTCGCCTTTCATCAAGAGCACTTGGTCGCGCTTCTCCGGATCGGCTACGCCGGTTAGATAATCGTCGATGGCGGGAATCAGTTTCTCGTCGTCGGCGTTATACAACGTGATGAGGCGCTGATAGGCAGCGTCTTTGGCCAGCGGCGAAGCTGGAAAATCTTTGAGCAACTGCTCGTAAAGCGCGAGCGCCTCGGGGCCCTTCCCAAGCTGGCGCTGGCTGTTCGCCGCCAGCAACAGCAGTTCGGCGCGGGAATCCGGTGAAAATTGCGCGCTCCCTTCGCCATAGATATCCAGCACCTGCTTGAACTTGCCGGAGTCGTAATACATCCGCACGAGCCCAATCTCGGCCACCTCCTTCCACTTGCCGAGGCCCGGCAGAGAGAGCGCCTTTTGCAAATCTTCGGCGGCGCCCGCGGTTTGCGGCGGCTGCGTTTCGAGCTGCCAGACGCCCGCGCGCACGGTGGCTTCGGCCTTCAGTTCGGGGCTCTGCGTGGCAGCGGCGAGCAGCTTGATCTGCTTGATCGCCTCCGGCAGACGGCCCGCTTCGTGCAGGAGCAGCGCGAGCGAAAAGCGGCTCGCCTCCTGGAAAGGATTTGGTTCCTTCGCGTCGGCGAGTTCGCGATAGGTATCCACCGCCTCCAGGCGGTTGCCGCTGCCACCGAGGCTTTCAAGGGAGCGCGCCGTGTAGAATTTGGCCGCGGTGGCCACCGCGGGTTCCTTGATCCGGACCGTAGCCTTGCGGAAGTACGGCAGCGCGAAAAGGTAGTTCTTCTCCTGGTAGTAAATCTCCGCCAGCCGGTACGAGGCCGGGCCCACGAAGTCGCCGTTTTGAAATCGGGACAACAAGGTGTCATAAGTGCTTTTGGCCGCGTTGTCCGAGCCGGTTTTGCGATACGATTCCGCGAGGCGAAACAGTGCCGTTTGGACATCGGGCGCGGTCGGGTACTGGTCCAGGTAGCGCTGATATTCCGAGGCCGCCATCTCGTACATCTTGCGCATGTAGAGACTGTCCGCGGCGTCGAATTGCGCCTGGTCCGCAGTCTTGCCGGGCTGCGGGCCGATGTGGATTTCACCAGGATCGGCTGGCTCGATCTTCGGCATCGCGGCCGGGGCCGCGGGCGCTGGCGTGGCGGCAGGGCGCACGGGCTGCGCACGCCGGATTGGCACGGGCGTCGCCGCGCGCGGGTCGGCATCCAGCGGATCATCAGTCACCGGGCGAACGACGTTGGCCCGCGGCACTGGCCGGTCGTCACCCGGGCGAAAAGGCCGCAGGATTTGGCCCTCCAGCGGCAGCAGAGATGCGCCCAAAAGGAGCCCGGCGCTGGTCGCGAGAGCGAGGCGCCTCATTGTCCTTTGTCCGTGGCAAACGCGATGTTCCAGATGTTCGCCTCGCGGCAGGCATCCATCACGTTGGTGATCGCTTCATACGAGGCGAGCCGGTCGCCGCGCAGGATGATCGCGTAATCAGGAAAGAGGCTGGAGAGTTCCTTCAGCCGCGAGACCAACTCAGTCCGGATCACGGGTTTCCGATTCCAAACGATTGAGCCGTCGCGTTTCACATTGAGCACCGTTTGGTTCACGACCGGGTTCGACTCCTTGGCGTTCTGCGCTGTCGGCACCTTCACATCGAGTTCGTTTTCGCGCCGCGTCAGCGACCACGTCACGATGAAAAAGCAGAGCAGCACCAGGAGGATGTCCACCATCGGAGCGATCTGAAATCCGAGCACGTGGGCCTCGGCGCGCTTGCGAAATCTCATCGGGAGGCGCGCGGCTAGAACTCCTCTTCGACCGGCACGCGCGAGGGCGGCGCCTTCTTCCCATGCTGAATGGCGAGCAGGCCCATGATATGCGCCGTGCCAATTTCCAAGTCGGAGATGAGCGAGTGGACGCGGTTGCGAAAGAGGGCATAGAAGCCCATCGACAGAATGCCGAGCACGAGCCCGGTGAACGTCGCAATGAGCGCCTCGGAGACGCCGCCCGCCAGCAGAATATCGCGCGAGATCGATGCCTCGCCGCTGCCGAGTTTCGCAAACGCGCGAATGATCCCGCTGACCGTGCCGAGCAGTCCAATCATCGGCGACAAGACCCCAATATCTGCCAGGTAAGTGACGCGATGCTGGAGCGAAGCGGCCTGCGCCCCGCCTTCGGTCTCCGCAATGTCGCGCACGCTGTCAAAGGGCGCATTCGGGTGCTTCGTCGAGAAATCGAGTGTCCGCTGCACCACGCGCGCGATCACCTCGCTATGCCGGGAGGAGATGGCGAGCAGCCCCAGGTGGTCGCGCTTTTTCAACAACACATCCGCCGTGTTCATGTAATGCGCCGAGAGGATCGAGCCGCGCCGCAACGTAAAGAGAAAGACCACCACCAGCATGACGGTAATGACCGAGAAAAAGCCGAGCGGGTACATCGCCCAGCCACCGCGGCTCACCACTTCCCAGAGGTTGGTCGAAGGCGCCGCCAATTCTTTCGGGGGCGGTGCGGGGATCGAGAAGCTATCCGGCGCCCCTCCGCCCGGAGCCGCCACCGGCGTGGCGACCTGCGCCAGCGGGAACGGAGCCGCATGCTCGGGCGCCGACAGAAGGAGCAGCCCCAGCGAAAGCGCGAAGAAAGTGCGGACAAGATTCATGGGCAGAGCGAGCGACTGTAGCTCTCGTCCGCACGGATGCAAGCAGCCGGGGCGTGCCAAGGCATGGGACTTCGTGGCCATGGCGACCCGCCGTCCGGTGGAGAACCTTTCGCGACCCGCCTGCGCAACTTTTGGCCCCTCCGCGGTTTTATGCACGTATCCTGCTGGATTCCTCGTCAATGCACGTGGAATCGGCACATCCATCTATTTGTCGGATCTTTCACGCATGAGCCATTCCCGATTGCTTCCGGCGCTTCTCGCATTGGTGCTGGCCGCGCGCCCAGCCGCAGCGGCGCTCAGCCCGGACCAGCCCGTCGCGACGGAGAAGCCTGATGCGGCGGGAGCAGACTTCTTTGAGAAGAAGATCCGGCCGGTGCTGGCGGAGAAGTGCTACAAGTGCCACTCGGCCGACGCGGAGAAGATCAAGGGCGGGCTGGTGCTCGATACGCCGCGAGGGCATCCGGCGCGGCGGCGATAACGGCCCGGCGGTGGTGCCCGGAAAGCTGGACGACAGCCTGCTCATCGAGGCCATCCGCTACCAGAACAAGGACTTCGCGATGCCGCCGCAAAAAGCCGGCGGCAAGCTGCCGGACGCGGTGATTCAGGATTTTGAGAAGTGGGTGCAATGGGCGCGCCCGATCCGCGCGAGCGAACCGAAAGTGGCCACGAGCAAGCAGGAGACTTGGGAGAAGGCGCGCAACTGGTGGGCCTGGCAGAAGCCGCAAAAATCGCCTCCGCCGGCGGTGAAAGACACCGCGTGGCCGCGCGGCGACATCGACCGCTTTCTGCTCGCGGCGCTGGAGGCCAAGGGGCTCACGCCAGTTGGCGATGCCGACAAGCTCACGCTGCTGCGCCGCGTCTATTTCGACCTGATCGGCCTGCCGCCCGCCCCGGAGGAGATCAATGCCTTTGTGAAAGACACCTCGCCCAAGCGCTTACGCCAAGGTGGTGGATCGGCTGCTGGCGTCGCCCGCAGTTTGGCGAGCGCTGGGGCCGACATTGGCTCGACGTGGCCCGCTACGCGGAAAGCTGCGGCAAGGATGCGAACATCGCCTTTCCGCACGCCTGGCGGTATCGCGACTACGTCATCGCGGCCTTCAATGCGGACAAGCCGTACGACGAATTCCTCGCGAGCAGACTCGCCGGCGATTTGCTCCCGGCGAGCGACGACCGCGAGCGGGCCGAGCACACGATTGCGACCGGCTTTCTGGCGATCGGCCCCAAAGGCCTGAACGAGCAGAATCCGCGGCAATACGCGCTCGATGTGGCCGACGAGCAGATCGACACGATTTCCCAAGCCTTCCTCGGGATCACCGTGGCCTGCGCGCGCTGCCACGATCACAAGTTCGATCCGATCCCGCAGAAGGAGTACTACGCGCTCGCGGGCATCTTCCTTTCCACGGATACGCAATACGGCACCGCGGGCGGTTTGCAAAATCGCCACCCCACCGAGCTGATCGAGCTGCCCGCCGGAGCCGGAGCGCCGGTGATCGCGAAGACGCTGTCGCCCGATGAGCGCCAGCGCAAGGAGCAGCGGCTCGCCGCTCTGCAAGCCGAGCAAAAGGAATTCATCATGGAGCGGGTGGCTGCGCGCACGGGCGCCGGTGCCGCCGGGAAAGGCGCGCCGCCCGCGCCGGATGGGCAGAAGCAGGTGCGCATTCTGGTGCTGCTGGCGCAGATCGGCTTGCTCGAGGCGGAGCTGAAGGCTTCACGCCGGAGGGGCGTCCGAAGCCGCTCGCCATGGGCGTGAAGGATCTGCCGGCGACACGCGCGGAGCCGGGCGGCTCGGCCGTTTCGGCGGCGTGGGGATGGGCGGCTTCGGCGGAGTCGGCGCATGCGGCCCGGCCAGAATTTCGCGGAGATGGCGCAGGCGCTTTCGCGAGCGCTTTGGCCGTCCGCGCGGAGTTCAGGCTCGTCAGCGACGCGCCGCTGTATGCGCGCGGCGATGTGGAGAAGCCGGGCGAGAAAGTGCCGCGCGGCTTTCTGAGCCTGCTCACCCATTCCACGCCGCCGAGCCATTCCCGAGCGGCAGCAGCGGCCGCCTGCAACTCGCCGAATGGATGACCTCCGCGCAGAATCCGCTGACCGCGCGCGTGATGGTCAACCGCGTCTGGCACTGGATTTTCGGCGAGGGCATCGTCACTCGGCACGGATAACTTCGGCACCACGGGGCAGCTGCCGAGCAACCAGGCGCTGCTCGATTCCCTGGCCGTGGAGTTCGCGCGAAGGCGGCTGGTCGGTGAAGAAGCTCGTGCGCGAGATCGTGCTCAGCCACGCCTACCAGCTCGCTTCGACTTACGATGAGGCAGGACTTCGCCGCCGATCCGGAAAACGCGCTCCACTGGCGCATGAGCAAGCGCCGGCTCGAGGCCGAGTGCATCCGCGATGCCGTGCTTTCCGCGAGCGGCCAGTTGCAAGCTGCAGCGCGCCGGTCGGCTCGGTCATCGCGCTGGCCGGCGACGGCCCGATCGGCGGCCCGCGCTGCGTCGGCATGCCGGAGGAGGCGATCGTCGATGCCGGCGCGCAGCTCGACGTGCGCTCGGTCTATCTGCCGATCGCGCGCGATCTGCTGCCCGACGCGCTCGCCGTCTTCGATTTTCCGGAGCCGAGCCTGGTCAGCGGGCATCCGCGAAACGCACCAATGTGCCCGTCGCAGGCGCTCTTCCTCCTCAACTCGCCCTTCGTCGCGCAGGCGGCGGAGAAGGCTCGCCGCGCGGGTGCTCGCCACCTATCCCGCCGGGCCGAATGGCGGCGCGGCCGGCCAATCTCGACCAGCGCGTCACGCTGGCCTACTGGCTCGTCTTCTCGCGCGGCGCCGACGGCCGCGGAGAAGCGCAAAGCCGCGTGCGATTTTTTCACGCGGTTTCCCGGCGAGCTGGAAGACGGGCGACGACCAGCGCCAGCGTCGCTGCACGACGCCGCCGCGACGACCGCCGCCTGGACCAGCTTCTGCCGCGCGCTCTTCGCCATGCGGAGTTCGCGAATTGACGCTTCGCTGACCAGAATTCAACATCATACGAACGTGGATTCTGACGCGACATCCTCGTAGCTTTCGTGTATCGTGGACTCCGAAGCCTACTCTCCAACACCTCTTCAAACATGCTGAAGACTCCTGCTCCTCCTGCCAGCTTGGCGAGCCGATTCGCGCCGCACCATGCTGAAGACCCTCTCCTCGGGCTTCGGCTATCTGGCCTTCGCCGGGCTGGCGCAGCGCGCCGCCGCCGACGCTGCGGCGAGCGCCGGCGGGGCGGCGCGAAAACCCGCTCGCGCCGAAAGCGCCGCATTTCCCCGCGCGCGCGAAGCGCGTGATCTTTCTCTCCATGCGCGGCGGGCCGTCGCACGTCGATACCTTCGACTACAAGCCGAAGCTCATCGCCGATACCGGCAAGCCCGGCAAGCGCCCCGGCACCTCGCTCCTCGGCTCGAAGTGGAAGTTTTCGCAGCAGGGCCGCAGCGGCCTCTGGATTTCCGAGCTCTTCCCGAACGTCGCCGAAGCACGCCGATCGGCTCTGCCTCCTCCGCTCCATGCAGACCGACGTGCCCGCGCATCCGCAGGCCTTCCTGAAGATGCACACCGGCAGCTTCCAGTTCGTGCGGCCTTCGCTCGGCGCGTGGTCGCTCTACGGCCTCGGCACGCGAGAATGAAAACCTGCCCGGCTTCGTCACGCTCACCCCGCCGAGCGCCTTTGGCGGCGCGCAAAACTACGGCAGCTCTTTTCTGCCCGGCGATCTATCAGGGGACGCGCATCGGCGCGGACAATCGCCCGATTGCCGCCGCGGAAGTCCGCAATCTCGCCTCGCCGCTCAACCCGCAGGCGCAGCGCGCGGAACTCGATCTCGTGCAGACGCTCAATCGCGAAGAGCTGCGCCGCGATCAGCTACAATCCCGAGGTCGAGGGCGTGATCGAAAGCTACGAACTCGCCTTCCGCATGCAGAGCCAGATGCCGCAGGTGATGGATGTCTCCAAGGAAACCGAGGCCACCAAGAAGCTCTACGGCATCGGCGATCCGGCGCACCGACGACTTCGGCCGCAAGTGCCTGCTCGCGCGGCGCTTCGTCGAGGCGGGCGTGCGCTTTGTGGAGATTTCGCACGGCAACTGGGACCAGCATTTCAATCTCACCACCGCGCTGGCAGAACAACTGCCGCGCGGTCGATCAGCCGATCTCCGGCCTGCTCACCGACCTCGCCCAGCGCGGCCTGCTCAAGGATACGCTCGTGGTCTGGGGCGGCGAATTCGGCCGCACCCCGCACGCGCAAGGCGGCGACGGACGCGACCACAACAACAAGGCTTTCACCATGTGGATGGCCGGCGGCGGCGTGAAAGGCGGCCTCTCCTACGGCCAAACCGACGACTACGGCTACGAGGCGGTCGAAAACAAGATGCCCATCCACGATCTCCACGCCACCATCCTCGCGCTGCTCGGGCTGGATCACGAAAAGCTCACCTACCGCTACGCCGGCCGCGATTTCCGCCTCACCGACGTGCACGGCACCGTCGCCCGCGAAATTATTGCGTAGATGGGCGGATCGGGCAACGGCATGCGTTGTTCAATCGCTCATCATCAGGCGAAGAGTTCCGAAACGGCGCTCATCTGTTCCACGTCCAAGTTCCACTTGATTGGAAGATTGGATTCGAGCAACGGTCTGAGGGCGTGGTGGCACACCTTTACAGAGAGGGCGATTCCCATCCTTCCCATTTTGGCGCACTTGGGACAAATTGGCACTGTCAGGGTGAGGAGGCGGAATCGAGGAGCAGTAAACTTGCGTCTGGGGAGGAGACCGCCGTACCTGCGTGGCAATCAGATGATTGGCGCTTCGAATGGAGAAAAGAGTTCCGAAAATCGTTATGGGTGGGTCGCGCACTTCGGAGCGGCTGTGTGGAAACGCGCGGCGGGGACGCCGCAGGAACGACAGGCGACGGGGACGTCGCCTCTACGAGTGGCGTCGCCTCAACGACATTCTCCTTCTTGATTTCTCGCCTTCCAAAGTGATCACTTTCTAGACACGCGAGCTTGTAAAATCCTTTTTGAGCCTTCTGAGCCTTTTCGCGGCCATTCCCGAACGGCCCAATATTTCTTCTGAGTGGCTCCTCCATTCCGCCCGGTGGCAGTCCTGGTCAAGGACATCCAGTTTACTTCACAAGGTCGAAACCGCTCCTGTAGCCTGGACGGCGCGCCTCCCCAACTCGGGATTTGAACTTGCCTGGACGCACCCGTCAGCGGCACCCTCCGCACCCTATGTGCGCCCGCCGCTGCTGCCTACTTCCGACACTCGACCGGACGTGCGCATGAGCTTGCTCTCGACGCATCAGAAGCTCGGGCTGGCCCGCTTGGCGCACCGGGCGGTTCGGCTTTGGCGCGGCTGGCGCAGGGAGCCGATGCGGGCGGAATTTGTGCGCGGCGGGTTGCGCTGGGCGCTCGATCTGGATGAGGGGATCGACTTCTCCATTTTCCTACTGGGGGCGTTCGAGCCGGAGACGGTGCGGACTTATCAACGCCTGCTGAAGCCGGGCCAGGTGGCGCTCGATATTGGTGCGAACATCGGCGCGCACACCCTGCCGCTGGCGCAGGCGGTCGGAGCCCGGGGACAGGTGCATGCGTTTGAGCCAACGCGGTACGCCTTCCAAAAGCTCCAGGCGAACGTCGCGTTGAATCCGGCAGTCGCGACGGCTATTCAGGCGCGGCAAATCCTGCTCAGTGCGGTGCCGCAGGCGGCGGTGCCGGCGGCGATCTGCTCCGGCTGGCCGCTGGCTGAGGATGGGCGCGAATTGCATCCCGAGCACGGCGGCGAGCCGCATGGGACCGAAGGAGCGTGGAGCGCGACGCTCGATGAGGCGCTGCCAGACCTCGCGCGACTGGACTTCATCAAGCTCGATGTGGACGGCCATGAATTGGCCGTACTACAGGGCGGGCGCGGGCTCTTGCGGAAATTCGAGCCGCCCATTTTGATCGAGCTGTGTCCGCACGTTTGTGTGGAGCAAGGGCACACTTTTGCCGAGCTGGTCGTGTGCTTAACGGAGCTCGGCTACGGGTTTTTCTCCTTAAAGGAAGCGCCGCTGCCACGCGACGCGGCGGGACTCGAGCGGCTCATCCCGCGCGGCGGCGGGCTGAATGTGCTCGCGAGGGTCCGGCGCTAAGCCAAACTTCCCATGCGCGCGGCTTCGCCTTCCCCCTGTGGTCTCCATCGAACAACACAATGTCGAGATCGGCCAGAACGCCGCCGCGTGGCGGCGCAAGCCGTTGCTCGAGGAAATCTATGGCGATTTTTACGGGCGGCTCATGGAGCTTTTGCCGCCGGGCGTGACCGGGCCGATTGTCGAACTCGGGTCGGGCATGGGCCAGATTCGGCAATGGATCCCGGAGTGTGTGACGACCGATCTCTTCGCCAATCCGGGAATCGACCGGGTGGAGAATGGGTATGCGCTGAGTTTCGCCGAAGCGTCGTTGCGTGCCGTCATCGCTGTCGATGTGTGGCATCATTTGCGCTTCCCGGGGACAGCGCTCGCGGAGTGGCGGCGGGTCTTGCAGCCGGGCGGGCGCGTGCTGCTGTGCGAGCCCGACATGGGGGCGCTGGGTCGTTTCATCTATGGGCGGTTCCATCACGAGCCGCTCGCGCTCGAGGAGCCGATCACGTGGCGTGCGCCGGAGGGATGGGCCGCGGCGCAGCAGGATTACTACGCGGCGCAGGGGAATGCGTGGCGCATCTTTGTCGCGCGGGAAACGGGTGCGCTGGAGGGGTGGAAGATCGAGCGAGTCAAGCGGCTGCCGGCGCTGGCTTATGTGGCGTCGGGCGGATTGCGCGGCCCGCAGCTTTATCCCCGTGCGCTTCTGCCGGTGGTGCGCCTCGCCGAGCGCGCGGTACAACCCTGGCCGGCGCTTTTCTCCACGCGGCTGGTGGTGGCGCTCACCAAGCAGGACATCGCCTCCTCGCATGACTGAAGTGCTCTCGACTCTCGCGCGCGATCAGCTTGAGCGGACGCGCGCCTTCTTCGACGAAGCGAAACCGTCGCGCGGCTGGGCGAGTCGAGAGTTTCACCGCATCCTCTATCGCTACTACGCGCAAATGATCCCGCCGGATGCGACGGTGCTGGAGATCGGCTGCGGCGCGGGGCATCTGCTCGCAGAGTTGCCCAATCAGGAGGTGACGGGCGTGGACCTCTCGGCGGTGCAAATCGAGCGCGCACGAGAGCGGGTGCCCCACGGCAGATTCCTGGTCGCGGCAGGCGAAGAGCTGCAGGTGGAGGGGACATTCGATTACATAATCCTCTCAGAGACGGTCAACATGGCGGTCGATGTGCAGCAGCTTTTCGAGCAGGTGCTGAAGGTGGCGCATCCTGGCACGCGGCTGATCCTCAACTTCTACAACGCCCTGTGGCGGCCGTATCTCGGATTGGCGACGCTCTTCGGGATGCGGCGGGCCACGCCGGAGAATAATTGGCTCAGCATCCCCGACATCAACAACCTGCTGGAACTCGGCGGCTGGGCGCCGCTCAAGCAAGTGCCGCGCATCTTATTGCCGCTGCCGGTTCCGTTGCTCACGACCTTTTTGAACCGTTTCCTGGCGCCGCTCTGGCCGTGGTTTTGCCTGACCTGCTTTTGCGTGGCGCGGCCGCGCGAAAGCGTCCGGCGGGGGCAGGCGTACACGGTTTCGGTGATCGTGCCGGCGCGCAATGAGGCCGGCAACATTGAGGAAATCGTCGCGCGCACGCCAGAGATGGGTCTCGGGACAGAAATCGTGTTTGTCGAAGGCAACTCGACCGACGACACGTGGGAGCGCATCCAGTCGGTCGCGGCGGCGCACCCGGAGCGGCGCCTCAAGACGCTTCAGCAGAGCGGCAAAGGAAAGGGCAACGCCGTGCGCGATGGCTTCGCCGTGGCCACCGGCGACATCCTCATGATCCTGGACGCGGACCTAACGGTGCCGCCGGAGGAGTTGCCGAAATTCTACCGCGCCCTTGCTTCGCGCCATGGGGAATTCGCCAATGGGGTGCGGCTCGTTTACCCCATGGAATCGGAGGCCATGCAGACGCTCAACTTCCTGGCGAACAAAGCGTTCAGCGTGATATTCTCATGGCTTCTCGTGCAGCCGGTGAAAGACACGCTCTGCGGGACCAAGGTGCTTTTCCGTCACGACTACGAACGTATCGCGCACAACCGCGCCTTTTTCGGCGACTTCGATCCGTTTGGCGATTTTGACCTTCTCTTTGGCGCGGACCGGCTGCTCCTGAAAATCACCGACATTCCCGTGCGCTACCGCGACCGCACCTATGGCGAGACAAATATCAAGCGTTGGGCGCACGGTTGGCTCCTCCTCCGCATGGTCCTCTTCGCCGCGAGGAAGCTGCGGTTTACCTGATCGACGACGGCTTCCTTCGACACGGTCGTTCAGGCCCGAGGAAGCCTCCCCGGGCCGACGTTCGGCTTAAAAGAAGATTGGGATGATGAGGATGGCAACGATGTTGACCACTTTAATCATGGGGTTGATCGCCGGGCCGGAGGTGTCTTTGTAGGGATCGCCGACAGTGTCGCCAGTCACCGAGGCCGCGTGGGCGGGTGAGCCTTTGCCTCCGAGGTTGCCTTCCTCGATGTACTTCTTCGCGTTGTCCCACGCGCCGCCCGAGGAAGTCATGGAAATGGCGGCGAAGAGGCCGGTGACGATGGTGCCGACGAGCACGCCGCCGAGGACGACCGGGCCGAGCGGTCGGATGGCGGCGACGGCCACCACCACCAGCAGAGGCAGGAGCGCGGGGATGATCATTTCACGCAGAGCGGCCTTGGTCACAATATCGACGCAGGTGCCGTATTCCGGCGTGTCCTGCCCCGTGAGAATGCCGGGATGCGCCTGAAGTTGGCGGCGCACTTCCTTCACGACGGCACCGGCGGCTTTGCCGACGGCGTCCATGGAGAAGGCGGAGAAGATGAACGGCAGCAGTCCCCCGATGAAGAGGCCGATGATGACGTGCGGATCGTTCAGCGAGAATTCGACGACGTGTTTCACATGGTCCTGCAATTCCTGCACGTAAGAGCCAAAGAGCACGAGCGCGGCGAGGCCGGCGGAGGCGATGGCGTAGCCTTTCGTCACGGCTTTCATGGTGTTGCCCACGGCGTCGAGATCATCCGTGATAGCCCGCACTTCCTTCGGCAGGCCGCTCATGACGGCGATGCCGCCGGCGTTATCAGTAATCGGCCCAAAAGCATCGAGCGAAATGATGATGCCGGCCATTGAAAGCATGGCCATGACGGCGATAGCGATGCCATAAAGATGCCCGAAGTGGTAGGAAAGGCCGATGGCCGCAGCGATGAAGAGGACCGGCAGCGCGGTGGCGTGCTGACCGACGGCGAGGCCGGCGATGATATTGGTAGCGTGGCCGGTCTCCGAGGCTTTGGCGATTTTGCGCACGGGCGCGTGCGCCGTGGAGGTGTAGTAGTTGGTGATGAGCACCACGATGCCCGTCATCACCAAGCCGATGAGCGCGCAGAGATAAAGGCCGCCCATGCTGTAGTGGCGTCCGGCGATTTGGAGTCCGTCGCCGAAAAGCATGGCCGTGATCGGCCAGACGAGCAGGGCGGAGACGAGCGCGCTCACGCCGACGCCCGTCATCAGTGCGATCTCAGGCTTCGCTTGCGTCCAGTTCACGTAGAGGATGCCGATGATCGCGCCGACGATGGAGACGCCGCCGACGAGAAAGGGGTAGACCGCCGCCCCCGGCACTTTGACGGTCAGCGTGCCGATGAGGACCGCGCCAATGAGGCTGACGGCGTACGTCTCAAAAACGTCAGCCGCCATGCCCGCGCAATCGCCGACATTGTCCCCGACGTTATCCGCGATGGTCGCAGGGTTCCGCGGATCGTCTTCTTCCAGGTTGCTCTCCAGCTTGCCCACGAGATCCGCGCCGACATCCGCCGCCTTCGTGTAAATGCCGCCGCCAAGCCGGGCAAAGACGCTGATGAGCGAAGCGCCGAGCGCCACGCCGACGAGCGAAGCGGTCGCGTGCTCGGGCCGCACGTTGCGCATGATGAGATAGAAAACGCCGACCGCCACCAGCGCGAGTCCGACGACGAGCAGCCCCGTCACCGCGCCGCCATTGAAGGCCGCTTGCAGCGCCTTGTGCCGGCTGGTCACGGCGCCCTGTGCGGTGCGCACATTGGCGAGGACGGCGATGCGCATGCCGACGAAGCCAGCCACCAGCGAGCAAACCGCCCCGATCACGAAGCCCATGGCCGTCGGTCCATCCTTGAAAAGAGCGATGAGGATCACGAGCAGCACCGCGATGATGCTGATGGCGATGATTTGGCGGTGCATGTACGCCTTGGCGCCTTCCTCGATGGCGGCGGCAATCTGCCGCATCCGCTCATTGCCGGGCGATGAGGCGACGATGCCCCGGATGAGGTAAATGGCAAAAGCGAGGCCGCCCAGCGCGCACGCGATGGAGAGCGGAATGCCGCTGTTTTCGAGGAATGAGGAGGCTGCAAGGATGAACATAAAGGGGTCCTGCCGTAAGGGGTGCGGGAGTGTAGGGGGTTTGCTTCCTCTGGCAACGTTTATTGCGGGGACGCGAGGGAGCGCAGGCAGCGGGCGCGCGCGAGCGGAAACGGCCGCTGGGCGGGTTCAGTCCCGGTGATAAGGCGCCCCAGCTTTGATCGAGTAAGCTCGGTAGAGCTGTTCGAGAGCGATGAGGAGCGCCAGCTCGTGCTGCAAAGTGAGCCGGCTCAATGACCAGCGCCACTCGGCTTGCGCCAGCAACGTTCCCGTGTGGCCCTCCGCGCCGCCGACCAGGAGGGCGGCCGATTTCACGCGCGCCTGTTCCCAGCCGCTGACGCGCTCCGCCAGCGCGCGGCTGGTCACCTCTTCGCCGCGCTCATCGAGGACGATGCGAAGATGGCCCGCGCTCTTTTCGAGCAAAGCGGCGCTCTCGGTCTCGCGGCTCCCGGCCTTCAGGTAGCGTATGTCTAGCGGCGCCATCGGCCCGAAGCGCCGCGCGTATTCCTCGATGCCGACGCGCGCAAACGGCAGCTTCGGCTTGCCCACTGCGAGGATCAGCCAACGCATGGCCGCGTCATTTCTTCGCCTCAGTGCTGCCGTTGAAATTCAGGTACGTGTAGCCCTTGAGGCCGCGCTCATAGTTCGCCAACAGGCGCATCCCATCGTTTGGCTTCAATCGGTCGCTTTTAATGGCCGCATCGACCTGCCCCTTCACCAATCGGATCAGTTCATTCTGATCCCACTGCGTGAGCGACAAAACCTCCGCGATCGTCGAGCCGCTGATCGTCTCCTCGATATACCAGCCGCTCTCTTCGTCCTCATCGAGAAAGACGTGCGCCTCGTTGACTCGGCCAAAGAGGTTGTGCAAATCGCCCATGATATCCTGATAGGCGCCGATTAAGAAGAAACCGACGTAGTAAGGCTGGCCGGGCTGCAAACGATGCAACGGCAATGTCTCTTTGACATCCTGCAAATCGACGAATTTGCTGACCTTGCCATCGGAATCGCAGGTGATATCGACCAGCGTCGCCTGCCGGTCAGGAAACTCATCGAGGTGATGAATCGGCATCACTGGAAAGAGCTGGCCGAGCGCCCAGTGATCGAGCAGCGACTGAAAGACGGAGAAGTTGCAGACGTACTGATCACTGAGCGCGGTCTCCATCTCCTTTACTTCGTCCGGCACGTACTTCATCCCTTCGCAGGCTTTGACGAGGCGATGTGCGATCTGCCAGAACATCGCCTCAATCTTTCCCTTCGCCTCCAGTTCGAGCAGCCCGAGGTCAAACATCGACTGCGCACGCTCCTTGATCTGCTGCGCGTCATGGAGGCTCTCCATGCGATTTTGCTGCGTGAACGTGCGCTGAATATCGAGCATGTCGCTGACGATCTTCGGGTCCCGCTCGGTCACCTCCAGCGGGATGGGCGAACTCTCCTTCTCGATCGAGCCAAAAGCCTCGACCACCAGGATCGAGTGATGCGCCACGATGGCGCGCCCGCTCTCCGAGGTGATCGCCGGATGCTCGACCTTCTCTGAGTCGCAGACCTCCATGAGATTGTAAACGATGTCGCGCGCATACTCCGCGAGCGAGTAATTCACCGAACTCTCAAAAGCCGTGCGCGAGCCGTCGTAATCAACCCCCAGCCCGCCGCCGACATCGATGTAGCCCATTTCGTGGCCGAGCTTTTTCAGCTTGGCATAAAAGCGCGCCGCCTCGCGCGCCGCCTTTTTAATCGTGCCGATGTCCGGCACCTGCGAGCCGACGTGGAAATGCACGAGCTTTAGGCAATGCGCGAGGCCGCGCTCTTTGAGCAGATTGCTCGCGGCCACCAGGTCCGCGGTCGAGAGGCCGAATTTCGCATTCTCGCCGCCGCTGGTCGCCCACTTGCCCGCCCCCTTGGCGGCGAGCCGTACGCGCACGCCGATCATCGGCTCGACGCCGACTTCCTGGGATACTTGGAGGATTTGCTGCAACTCCTCGAGCTTCTCGACGACCATGATGACTTTCTTGCCGAGTTTGCGGCCGAGCAGCGCATTTTGGATGAATAGCGCGTCTTTGTAGCCGTTGCAGATGATGAGGCTCTCGGGATCTTTGTGAATGGCGAGCGCCGCCAGCAACTCCGGTTTGCTGCCGGCTTCGATGCCGAAATGAAACGGCGCGCCGGCTTCCATGATCTCCTCCACGACCTCACGGAGCTGGTTGACCTTGATCGGGAAAACGCCGCGGTAGACATTCTGGTAATTGGCCTCCGCAATGGCCTCAACGAAGACGTGGTTGATCTTTTCCACACGATGCCGCAGCAGGTCCTGAAAGCGCAGCACGAGCGGGAAAGTCAGCCCGCGTTCCTTCGCCTCCTCGCACAGCTCCATGATGTCGATCTGCTTCTCCGCCTCCTGCGTCGGCATGATGCCGATATGCCCGCGCGGATTGATCGTGAAATAGCCAGCGCTCCAACGGTCGATGTTGTAGAGCGCGATGGCGGCGGGAATATCCCAAGGCGGCTTCGTCATGAGGGGCGGGAGTGTAGGAACGAATCGCCGGATTTCAAGGGGAGCGATGTCAAAATCTGCGCCGACAGCCGAGCCGGTGCCCCGGATTCCGGGCCGCAGCTACAGGCCCGTCTCGATGGAGGCGTCGTGCGCCGAACTGCGCGTTCGAGCGCGAAACCCCGCACAGAATGTTCGCCTGCGCATCCAAAAGCATCTTCAGCGTCTCCTCCAGCCCTCCCGCACCGCGTTTTGGACAGGAATGTCCGCACGTCAACGCCATCCTGGGGATTTGAGTAGGAATCTAAACTGCAAGGGAGCGCGACCTAATGAACTCTCGATGAATCTGTTTAAGCGAGAGATCCGAATCGATCTCGGGTCGAATTGCATTCAGTTTTGAAACCAAGTCAAGGCGGTTACGAAACGCGGAGACATTTGAAAAGTCGAGGATTACTGCGTCTTCCGAAGCTTCCCAAACGCGAAAAGGTGAAACGTTGTAGAACTCCCGAAGCAAGCTAAAAACCTGATCACGAACAGTCGGCGCGGTTGAAAGGTATTTTATATGCTTGATAAATGCAATCTGAGTATGGAATCAGTGTGTCTAATCAACCAAGCATCCAAAACCAGCGGCTCTGAGGGCGACAGGGCACCTGCACGGAGTTCTTCAACCGAGTATCGTTTGCCTCGCCGAACAAAAAGAGGATTTAAAAAAATCAGACCTTTCATCTGCACTGACTTGTGACCTCAGAGCGTCAGCCTGCTCTAAAGTCAATGCCGGACATAGAATTGCCTCAAATTCAATCGCAGGCTGGGTGCCCTCCCGCGGAAAGCTGGTAGCTACGCCCCCATGCTCTAGGTAAGCTTCTTTGGCAGAGGAGTAATTCATTGAAGGGAAATATAGTAGCCTGGAAAAAGAGCGGCGAGCACCACCGCGAGATGACGCGCCGCGTCTTAATAGCTTAATCCCCACGTCACCAATACGCGCTTAGCCTCATCCGAAGAAAGAGCACGTCCCAGCGGATCGGTACCATCCTTCAAAGTTATGTCCCACGGCGGCTGTCCTGCGGCTTCTTTGTTGTAATCAAAGCGAATTCTTAAGACTGACTCCAATGGCCCGTCCGCTGGGTCGGTATAGCGCGGCCCGTAGAAGACATCCGTTTCTCGCGCAGGCCTTCCGGAGATCACTTCGACTTCTTTGCCGCCCCACCGCGGCGCACCCGCTGGCTGACCCTTCAATATCCAATGCTCGCCAGTTGAGTCATCGGGATTTCTAAGGACGGCCTTATCGGGAACTAGGCGAATGCCGCGCTTCTCCCGCTCTGGGTTCCAGGAGGAACCAAAGCGTGATGGACTAGATGCTTTGCAGCCACTCACAAGCGTCACGATTGAAACAAGGATTAGCCTGAGGAGTGTCATCATTCTTAGCGTCGAGAACCAGACTTCTCTTCCCATGTCCACGCCTCACTGATGTTACCACCGAGTTCCATGATGGCGATCCGCACCTTGCGTGATCGTTGCCGGGCTCCACGGGAATCGAGCAGGCTCTCGCCACGGCGCGACGCAACGAGCCGGGCGCGGACGGGGTTCAGATGCACATGGTCGAGCAAGGTCGAGAAATACTCCGCCACGTCCCGTCCGACGAGCACCGATTTGTAGCGGTCACCAAAGAGGCACCCGAGGCAGCAGGCACTCCACCAACGCACGGGAGCAAGCATTCACGGGCGCGTGTTGATATAGCGCGTGCGGGGCGGCAAGGCGGCGTTGGGGGCGGCGTTGTTGGGCGCGTTGTTGTTGATTACGCTGGTGGGCGGGAAGGGGCTGATGCCATTTGGCAGAGTAGCGCCATTTGCGCGCACCGGATTACTCTGGGAAGGCTGGGCGGGCATCGGCAGACCGGGCCGGACATTGCCGGCGCCGGGAGCGGGAAAGTTGCTGCCGAACGCGCCGGGCGTGGGCAGTTGAAAGCCGCGCGGCACCCCGCCATTGGGGCCGCCGGGGTTGGGCGGCAGCGGGGGGGGGCCACCTCCTGGCCGAACTCGACCACCGCCGTCTCCACGCCCCGTTTCAGCGTCACCTTGCTTTTGCGGGTGGCGGGAGACCGATCGACGGCGGCGATGGTGATGCCCCGCGCGTCCGGATCGGTGCTCGGCTCGTCGCCGAAGAGCGAAAAGGAGACGCGCTTGTCACGGCTGCGAATCGTCACAAAATCGCGTTCCAGGCCCTGCCCGTCGCGGAGCTTCGCGAGGCCGGTCAGCTCCCAGTTGGCAGCGAAGGATTCCGTGGGCGCCTTGGGCGGTTCGACCACGGTCGCCAGCGCAAACGGCGATTGCTCGCGCATGGCGTCGTAGCGGTTGAGCGGCAGCTTCTCCGGCCAGCCGGCTTCCGTCGCGGGAGCGGGGCGCGCCAGCCAAAGAACGGCAGCGATCAAAGCGAGGAATCGCATGGCCGGAACGTGGCGCAGACCGCAGCGCCGCGCCAGTCGAGAATGACGCCTCGGCGCACCGGGCGAGCCAGGAGAGCGATCATTTGGGCGCATACCACTTCGAGATTTTGAACTCACCGCTCATCTGCGTCGGATCGCCGGGATCGACCTGTAACTTGGTGCTCTCGACCATGATGAATTGCTCGGGGCCTTGCAGCTTCGCCAGGAAGTTGATGAGCGCTTTCCAAGGGCTTTTCGTTTTGATCTGCACGGAAACCGAAAGCCCGGCGGGCTGCGGCTCGACCACGCCGAAGACCGGTGAAGGGCCGAGTTCGACGCCCTCCTGCCGCGCGGCGGCTTGCACCTGATTCAGCAACTGCACGCCCGCGGTGGCTTCGTTTTCCAAGCGCGGTTGCGTGGCCCGCAGCCGAGCCTCGCGCTCTTCCCAGACGGGCGCGAGCGCAAGCTGCGCCTGCATGGCGTGCAACTGCGCGCTTTTGCGGGAACTCTCCAGGTGCAGCCGCTGGTGATTTTCGAAGAGGTACGAGAGGACAAAAAGATTAAGCACGCCAAAGACGGCGCCGCCGACCAGCCACGAGAGCGCCTTTTCCCGCTGAGAAAGCGAGCGGCTCATGGCTTCGCCTCGCTGCTCGGCACAGAGGCCAGACCGCGGGCATTCCCGAAGATGCGGAATTGCGCGTCGCCCTTCGGCAAAATCGAGGGCGGCGCGCTTTCGATGGAGTACGATGCCAGATCATGGTCGGCGCGCAGCTTCTCGGTGAAGTCAATGGCCAGGCCGGGATTGGGCGCCTCGCCTTCCACTTTGAACTGCGCCGGCGTCACCTCGAAAAGCGTGATGTGGACTTCAGCCGGGCGATTACGATTCACGAGAAAAAGCACCTCGACCGGGTACTGGCTCGGCACCAGCGCGGGCGCCAGCGCCTGCCAGCGGACCGCGCGCGCCTGCATGGCCAGCAAGGCCGGCTGCACGCGCGCGATTTGCGCTTCGAGAATCTGCACCTGCCGTTTGGTCCACGCCAGATAGACGAAGGCGCAGGCTACCAGGAGCAGGTAGGCCATCGCGCCGAGCAGGAGACGCTGCCGCAGATTTTCGGTGCGCGCCTGCCGTTGGGCGGCGAGCGCCCAGTCTGGCGGCTCGAGTTGAATTTGCCGTCGAGGCCGAACTTCCTCGACCGCCAGGACGCCAATCGGCACTCGGAATACTCCACCCAACACCTCGCGCAGATGAACGCAATCGGACGCAACCACCGCCGCCTCGACGCGCACGGGCACCCCTTCCATTTCGGCGGTGAGCAGAAGTGACGGCAGGTCCGTGGCGACCGTCTCGGCATCGAGGCCGATCAGGTTATCCGCCCAGCTCAGCACGCCCCCTTCGTAAAGGCCAACCGCAAGGTGCCCCTGCTCCGCCCACACCGCGGCCACCACTCCTCCGCTCGGCAGATGCGGCGCCACGTCGAGCGCGAAGAGCGAAACGAATTCTGGCAACCGCTCCGCGGTGCGCAGCGGCTGGCAGAGCTTGGTTAGGCCAGGACCATGGACCGCCACCGCCAGCGCCGTTGTCTCAGCGGTTCCGCGACGGACTTCCACGAAGTCGCTGGTCACTTCCTCGATGGGGTAAGGGAGCGTCTTTTCGAGATGAAGCTGGATCATGCCGCTCAGTTCCTCGCGCTCCGTCGAGGGGAGCGTCAGCCGCTGCAGGATCACGGCGAAACATGGTAGGGCCAGCTCCACCGGCACACCTGCTGGGAGAAGCGGCCGCAGCTCCTCCAGGCTGGGGGCTTCGCGCGGAGGCGCCGCGCCGTGATGCAGCCGCCAGCCACCGGAAGCCGGGGTGATCTGGGCTGGTTCAGCGCCAAGCTTCATTCTTTCCAGAGGAGAATCTGTGGATAGCCGCCATTCTTTCGAGCAACCACTTCGACTTGTCGAACAACTTTTCCCGAGTGCCCCTCGCTGAGGATGCGCACCACGGGATCATTGATCGTGATCAAGCCGTTCAGCGCCTGCACTTCCGCCTGCTGCATGCCGAGCAGCGCCAGCACCTGGGCCAGGCTCTGAAATTCCGGGTCGTCGGCGGTTCCGTCGAGCCCGTCAGGCCCCCGCCGCAATTTGAGCAGCCGCTGCAAACGCGCTTCGCCGAGCCCCGGCACGAGCCGCAAAACCGAGGCGGGAGCCGCGAGAATATCGATCGGGCCGGAGCTGTCCATCGTCAGGTCGTCCTGCCAGCCCGGCGTGCGCGTGAGCGGGCCCGAGCCGCGGACTTGCGCGAGTTCGTCGATGCTCTCAAGTGGGCGATTGGCGGCGTGGTAATCGCCTTCGTCCTCCACCCCGTTGAGACGATGCACATTGTCCGGGTCGATGTAATCGAGCAGGCAATCGGTGAGGATTTCGCGCTCCTGGAAGCTGAGCCCGCGCGTGGCGAGCCACTCCTTAAACAGCGCGATTTTGCGCGGATCTTCACCGGCCATGAGCCACGGGAGATTGAGCTTGCCGCCTTCGCTGATGAGCCGGGCACGGTAACCCAGCGCGTTCCCGAGTTCTTCCTGCAAGAGGCCGGTTTGCTTCGAGACGAGCGGATGCAACGCGGCGGCCACGCCGGAGTGCGCCATCGCGCGCGCTTCCGTGCCGCGATTCGCCTGACCGCTCATCTGCACGTCTTCGCGGATCCACCGCGCCCAGGCAAAGACGGCCGCCGTGATGATGAGCAGCGCCCAAAGAACGACGAGCAGCGCGCTTGCCCCATGCCAAAAAGGGCGGCGGCTCATAAGTTCTGCGCGCGTGCTGAAGGAAGCGCGATGATCGCCTCGTAGGGCGGCTGGTCCTTTGCGCGCCAGACGCGCACCCGCACCAGCGAGGGGCGAATTGCTGGATCGCGCCAGGCGTCGATCCACTCCTTCTGCCGGCCATCCCAGTAGCGTACCTCGAGCGCCACCGCCGGACGCAGCAGCGGGAGCCAATTGTACGAGCGCTCGTCATCACGCACGCTGCGCCGTCGCAAACCAATCTCAAGCTCGCCGGGCTTCTCCTTCACGTTCTGGATGGCCAGCGTCACCCGGTATTGATCCGGCGCCGCCGCGGTGAGAACGCCGTGCCCGCCGACACAGGTGTACTCCAGCTCGTCGCTCGCCAGATTGTTGTAGCTATGCGGCGTACCGAGCAGCGCGTTGGGCGTTTTCGCAGGCAGATCTTCGAGTTGGAGTTGCAGAAAGTTCATGAGTCCGACGACCTCCTGCTGTGTGACCGTTGCGCTGGTGGAGACCTGCACCGCCGTCAGCACCGTCTTCACGAAGCGAAAGACCGAGATCATCAACATCGAAATGATGACGACGGCGATCATCACCTCCAGCAAGGTGAAGGCACGGCGAGGACCCTTGCCGGGGGTGCGCTGCTTAACTGGGCCGCGGGTACACATAGAAATCGATTTTGCGTTCCTGCTTCTCGCCCCGGTTGAGCCACGTCAGCTCCAGCGTGACGGCGTAAAGGCCGTTGATCGCCTGCTTCTTTTCGTTCTTCCGTTTCAACTCGACCCGGCTCTGCCGCACGGTCATCCCGGCAAACTGCCCCTTGAGTTCCGTCACCACCGGTTTGTCGTTCAGCGGCACCGCTCCCGCCTCGATTTCCGCCATGCGGTTTTCTAAAAAGCGCCGCGCGCGCGCATCCTCCTCCTTCAGCATCTCCGCGCGCAGGCAATTATCCACGCAACGCCCCAGCGCAAGCACCGAGAGTGCGAAGATCGCCACCGCCAGCATCGACTCAAACAAGATTAGCCCCCGCTGGCGACCGTGTCGCACGAGCACGCGCACGTTCACTTGACGTCCTCCCGCAGGAAGGTTCCGTGGGCCGTGAGCGCGTCGTACTTCACAACCCAGCTTCCTGCCGGGCCATGATACGACACGACAGCCGGTTCGCAGACCCCGCTCCGCCAAAAGGTCCAAACCGGCGGCGCCTCTTTGCTCAGCGCGGCTGGCCGGGCGAGCGAGTACCCCTCGTCCTTCTCCGTCCCGACGCGAAGGGGCTCCGCCGTCGCATCGCTCTCGCGCTTCTCGATCGCGACCAGGTCCACGCCGTCCCTGGTCCAAGCGAGCGCAAAGGTCCGCCGCTCCCTCACACTGCGGGCCTGCGCTTGCCGCACCAGTTGATCGAACGCATCGAATGTCCGGTGCAAACGCTGCTCATCCAGCACGCCCTTGACGCTCGGCACGGCAATCATCACCAGCAGCACGATGATGGCCACCGCCAGGCAGATTTCCAGCAGGGTAAAGCCGGTGCGGCGATTCATGGCGTATGGACCAGCTTCGCGCAGAAGCTTGGAGAAGCGAGCAACTTGTGCCAAAGCCGCTCGGCGCGTCGAACGCCCGGGAGCGCTGGCGTTTCTCTACCTGTGGACTCTTGAAAGCGCGCAGCGAGTGGACTCTCAGCGATTCCGCAGGATCGCCAGGCAGACCACGGCCAGCATGGCCGACACCCCCAGCACGGCGGGCCGCCATAGGCCAGACGGGGTTTAGCTGCAGGCCGCCGAGCGCGACCACTGAGGTGAGCCCCGCCGTCCACCCCGCGACGCTGGCCTGCTTGGTCCGCTCCACCGCGAGACGGACGGCTTCGCTATTTGCGGTCGGGAGGGTGGGATCAGCCATGCGAAGCGAGAGGAGGATTATCGGATGCTTCTCGGGAACAGCAAGCACTCTGGGAGCTGCCGCATCTCAGCCGCGGCGTTGCGCCATGAGCGCCTCGACCTCTTCGATCTCGATCGGGACATCCGCCATTAAGTCGATGGGGTCCCCCTCGGTCAGCAGGAACATGTTTTCCAGACGGATGCCCATTCCCTCGTCGCGGAGGTAAATGGCGGGCTCACACGTCATCACCCAGCCGGCTTGCATCGGCTCGGTGAGATCGCCCACGTCATGCACATCGAGGCCGATGGGATGACCGATGCCATGCATGAAAAACTTCCGGAGCGCTTCCTTCTCGGGTCCTTGCTTCCGCACGGCGGCAATCTTGAGCAGTTGCAAATCCACCAGCTCTTTGGTCGTCAGTTCATCCGCCGCCTCCCGCCAATCGCGCGGGAGCAAGCCAGGCTGGAGCAGCGCAGCGCATTGGCGGAAGATGCGCAAGACGGCTTCGTAAATCTGCCGTTGACGGCGGGTGAAGCAGCCGCTCACCGGGATGGTGCGGGTTAGGTCCGCCTGATAGTTGGCATAACTCGCCGCCACATCCAGCAGCAGCAGGTCGCCGCGCCGGCAGGTCGCGTCGTTTTGAATATAATGAAGCGCATTCGCGTTGGCGCCGCTCGCGATGATCGGAGCGTAGGCGAAGCCGCCGCCCTGCCTGAGGAATTCATGGGCGTACTCCGCCTCGAGCTCCGTTTCGGAGACACCCGGCTGAACAAATCCCGCCACGCGCCGAAAGCCGTCGTGCGTAATCCGGCAAGCCTCGCGCAGCATCTTCACTTCCAGCCGGGACTTGACCAGGCGCAGCCGATGCATCAGCCGCGCCAGCCGATGATATTCGTGCAGCGGGTACCGCCCCACCACCTCGCGGACAAAGCGCGCCTCTCGCGTCTCCACCGTGAGCGACGCGCGCGGATGTTCGTTGGAGTTGAGATAGACGCACTCGGCATGGCACATCAGCGCGTGCAACATCCCCGGCAAGGCGGAAACCGGCTCCACTCTCTCGATGCCGGTCAGCTTGCGCGCTTCCTCCGGGGTGAGCTTATGTCCCTCCCAGGTTTCGGTGAGCGGCGTGACTTCGCGGAGAAAGAGAACTTCCCGCAAACGAGGATCTTGCGCGTCAGGATAGAGCAACAGCACCGTCTCCTCCTGCTCGACGCCGGTTAAGTAGAATAAATCCGAGTTGGCGCGCAGCCCGAGCGACCCATCGGCATTCGTCGGGAGCAGATCATTGCTATTCACCACGGCTAGCGCCTTGGGCCGCAACAACGCCACCAGCCGTCGGCGATTCTCCGCAAACAACTTCGGATTTATCGGGGCATAGCGCATCGGCTCATGACAAACAAACAACGCTCAGCACTGATTATCTCTGGCTGCCCCTCAAGCTCCCATTCCCTCCTCGAACGACCCGCCCGCCGCCGGCCATTGCAGATGATCGCGGACGAAGGCGATGCCATCGGCGCTGGTGAAGTCGAGATCCTTGTGGGCGCTTTCGGCTTCCACGACCAGCGGCGCGCTCGGGCGGCCCATTTGCTTCTGATACCGCTGCGGATAGCCGATGTGAATGAGCAGTTCCGCGTACCGCTGCATGTTGATGTCGCCTGAGCCGAGATCGGTGAATTGCATAGCCCGCTGCGCCCATTCGGAGTGCATGGCCCGCAGCGGAAAACCGGAGCCGAATCACGAAATTCTTAATATGCGCCGCGCAGACGTACGTGCCGACTTTCAGAAAGCGCGTCTCCCAGCGATTCGCCCTCCCAGCAGTGCGAAGGATCGGCATTCACGCCGAGCGTGATCGTCACGGTCGAAATCTTCACCAGGTGAAGAAAGTCATCCGCTGTGGCGGCCCGCGGTGCCGGGATGAATTTCGTGGCAAAGCTTAATCCCGAGCTTCCCCGCGTGGATCGCGGATGTTCTGCGTCTTCTTCACAAAGCGCTCCTCGCCTTCCTTGAGCAAATCGTAGCCCGGTCCCGCCCAGAAACCCCATGGATAGCCTGTGGCGACCTCCCAGCCGAAAGCCGCGCCCCAAAACATCGGCAGCACTTTCAACCCCGAGTTCCGCCGCGAGATCGAGCAGCTTGAGGACAGATACGTCTCCGCCCATTGCTCAATGTCGCCGGGTGATTTCTTCGCCACATCGGCGGGGATGAATGGCCGGATCGTCGGACTGCCGGTCCAAGCCGTCGTATGCACCCAGATGGGGCAATGTGCCGAGACGCCATCAAGCGAGAGGCCCTCCTTCTCGAAAGCGCCGCGGATTTCCGCCGCCGGCTTGAAGCCGTCGCCGACTTCCAGCATGTAATTGCTCGGCTGCGCGCCGCTCGCGCCGGACGCGTTTGGCGTAAGCAAGGAAGTCGGCGAGCGGTTTGGCGCCGTGTTGCGCGCCTTCGATAGAGGGGTAGAAAACGTTGGCCATAAGGAGGAGGAAAGAGCACGAAGCTGAAGCAGAGACCGGCGCGTTGGCAATGCGAATGAGGCGCCGCGGTCGCGCCATTGCGCGCAACGGCGGTCCTCACTTTGCCAGGCCCTTCTCGAGGTAAAGGCGCGAGAGCGTGACGTAGCGTTCCGCCCAATGCCTGAGCCCGGCTTGCTCTTCGGCCGTCAGGGCGCGGACCACTTTGGCCGGCGAGCCGAGGACCAGCGAGCCGGGCGGAACGCTTGTGCCACCCGTGACGAGCGCGCCAGCCCCCAGCAGCGAGCGCGCGCCGATTTCCGCCCCATCCAGCACGATGGCGCCCATCCCGACCAGCACCTCGTCGCCGACCTTGCAGGCGTGGAGGATCGCGCGGTGGCCGACCGTCACAAAGTCCCCGATCTCGGTCCCAAGATCGCTCGCCAGGTGGATGATCGCGCCGTCCTGGATGTTGGAATGCGCGCCAACGACGATCCGATTGATGTCACCGCGCAACACGGCGTGATACCAGACGCTGCATGCTTCGCCCAAGGTCACATTCCCGATGATCGTCGCGTTGGGCGCGACAAAAGCGCTCTGCGGAATCCGCGGCGTGCTGCCCAGATGCTCGGCAATTTCGGCAAGGAAGCTCATCCGCGCAGCTTACCGAGGCGCGGCGGCAAGACCAGCTTCCGGCGCGGCGACGTTCCCCTTTCCAAGTGGCCCGCCCGCGCTAAGCTCCCTCCCTTCCATGACCCCGGACTTCGATGTGGCCATCATTGGCGGCGGCCCCGCCGGCAGCAGTGCGGCCGTCTTCCTGGCGCAGGCGGGACGCCGCGTGGTGGTCATCGAGAAGGAGAAATTCCCGCGCTTTCACATCGGCGAGTCGCTGCTCCCATACTCCATGGGCGCCTTCGAGCGGCTCGGCATCCGCGCCACGCTCGAGGCGCAAGCCATGCCGAAGTACGGCGGCGAGATCGCCACGGCCGACGGCGAACGCGCGGTGAAGTTCTACTTCAAGGACGGCTTCCGCCTTTCGCATCACCAGTCGTATCAGGTGCCGCGCGCCCTGTTCGACCAAGTCCTGCTGAACCGCGCGGCGGAGTGCGGCGCCACCGTCTGGGAGGAGGTGGGTGTGGAAAAGGTGGCTCTCGAGAGCGACAGAGTGCTGCTGGCGCTGAGCGGCGGCTCCTCGGCGGAAGTTTCCGCGAGTTACGTGCTCGATTGCTCCGGGCGCGGTTCGCTGCTCGGGCGCCAGTTCGGCCTGAAATACGACTATCCGAATCTCAAGAAATTCTCCTGCTACGCGCATTACGAAGGGGTGCAGCGCGATGAGGGGATCGATGCGGGGCTGACGCGGCTGGTGCGCGCGCCGGACTTTTGGTTTTGGCTTATCCCGCTGGATGCCACGCGCACGAGCATCGGCGTGGTGATGGATACAGCGGCTTTCCGGGCGCGCGGTGCGACGCCCGAAGCGGTGCTCGCCGACACGATTAGCGAGTCGCCGCTGATGCGCTCGCGGATGGCGCATGCGCAGCGGGTCACCCCGGTGTACGCGACCGGCGATTACTCCTATCGAAACCGGCGGCTGACCGGGCAGCGCTGGATGCTTGCCGGGGACGCCGCGGGCTTTCTCGATCCGATCTTCTCCACCGGCGTCTTCCTCGCGCTCCATTCCGGTGAACAATGCGCCGGCCGCGCTCGATGGCGCGCTCGCCGCGCCCGCGCGCCGCGCCCGGCTCTTTCGCCGCTATGAGCGGATGATGAACCGCACCATGGACACTTATCTCCGGTTCGTCACCGCCTGGTATCGCAAGGAATTCATCGAGGTCTTCACCACGCCGACGCAGCGATGGGAACTCGCCCCCGCCGTCAATGCGGTCCTGGCCGGGAACCTGGGCGGCTCGTTTGCCATCTGGTGGAGGATGCAGCTTTTCTACCTCGTCCTCTTTCTGCAACGCTTCTTCCCGCTCTGTCCGCGCGTCGCCGCGCCCGCTCCCCCGCCGGGGCCAGCGCTCGCCAGCCCTGCCACCTGAACACCTTTGCCCATTCCAGCCATGCCTCGCCGCCTCCTTCTCCTCTGCCTCATTCTCCTTGGTCTCGCCACTTGGCCTGGGTGTCAGAGCCCGATGAGTTTCGCCGCGCCGGGAGCCAATTGGCCCGCTTTCACCGGCCAGATGCACTACAGCAACGCTGCGGGAAAATCCGTCATCGGCGAGGTGGTGGTCCGCCGCTCACCTTATCCGGACGCCTTCCAATTCCAGTTCTCCTCCGGCCCTGGCTTTCCGCTGCTGAAGCTGTACGAGAGCGGCCTCTGCGTCCGCGCCGAGGGGCTCTTCGCACGCGGCTCCTGGCAGGGTTCAGCGGCGTCCGCCCCGGCGCATTTGCGGCATTGGGTGCAACTTCGGGAAGTCTTCGCGCAATTAGCCCCCGGACGCGCGCATCTCAGCGGCACGGGCTGGACGGCGGAGGCGCAACCCGCTGGGCCGCACCCCGTGCAACTCACCGTCTCTTTCCCCGAGGGCGGCGAGCGTTTCGCCTTTCACTTCAGCCGTTGAAAGCGCGGCGGCGACCAGGCCGCGGCGCGTGAATCGATGCGCACCTCGCTTTACACCCTGCGCTCTTTCCAGGCGGCCCTCGTTCTCGGCCGCCTTCTGCCGCGGCGGCTCTTTCACTTCCTGGGCCTGCTGCTCGGGCGCCGCGCCGCGCCGCCCGGCTCGCCCGTTTTCGAGATTCTGCGCGCCAATCTCCGCGCCGTCACCGGTCTTGAAGCAGGGCCGCTCGAGCGCCTCTGCCTCCGCAACCTGGACGAATTCAGCCACACGCTCGCCGATTACTTTCTCTTTTCGAGCCGGCCCCCGGCTTATGCCCAGCGCCTCCTCGCGGAGTGGAGCGGCTGGGAGCATCTCGCCGCCGCACGCGAGGCGGGCCGCGGCATCCTCCTCGTCACCGGCCACCTCGGCCATTGGGAACTCGGCGGCGCGCTCCTCTCCGCGCGCGGTCTGCCGATGACCATCATCACGCTCGACGAGCCGAGCACCGAGCTGACGCGCTGGCGCGATGCCTATCGCCAGCGGCTTGGCATCAAAACCATCGCCGTCGGACCCGGACGCGAGTTCGCTTTTGTCGAAATGATTGCGACGCTGCGGCGCAACGAATGCCTCGCCATGCTGGTGGATCGCCCGTACGCGGGTACCGGGCTCCCCGTCCGCTTCTTCGACGAGACCGTGGAATTTTCGAGCGCCGCCGCGCTCCTCTGGCAACACACCGGCGCGGCCGTGATCGCCGCCTTTGTCACGCGCGGCGCCGGCGGTCGCTACACTTCGTGGGCCGAGCCGCCCGTGCCGCTCGCCGCCCTGCCCGACAAGCGCACCGCCCTGGTGGCGAATACACAAAGGATTGCCTCCGTCTTTGAAACGATTATCCGTCGCTTTCCCGAACAGTGGTTTAATTATGCGCCTGCCTTCCCTGCCCCTCCTCTCGATCCTGCCCCTCCAGCCCCGCCGACGGCGCGCTGAACGCGCCCTCCTTCACGCCCGCGCGCTCCTGCTCGCCCTTCTCACCGCCGCGCTGCTCACGCCCGCCGCGCGGGCCGCCGATCTCTCCGCCGCCGAGACCACGCAGCTTCTCGAGCAGCTCAAAGAGCATCGCGCCAAGTTCCCCTCCCTCACCGCTGACTTCACTGAGCAGCGCACCTCGCACCTCTTGCAAAAGCCCGTCGTCTCCTCCGGCACCCTCGCCTTCCAAGCCCCCAACAAATTCCGGCGCGAGCTGCGCGGCAACAGTCCGAGCCTGATGGTGAGCAACGGCGAGAAGCTCTGGATGTACTACCCCAACTTCAAGGAGGCCGAGCTTTACCCGCTCGGCCAGCAGAAGTTCTTCGATCAAGCGATCGAGGCGCTCACCGCCGGGCTGAACTTTCAAAACGTCGCCGGCTTTTACCGCACCACCGCCGCGCGCGAAGCTGGCGGCTACAAACTCGTCCTCACCCCCCGCAGCGGCGGGATCAAGCGGATCCTCCAGGAAATCACCGTCTGGGTGGACGAGACCTACAAGATCCAGAAGACCGTCGCCCTGCTGCCCAAAGGCGACGAGATCGTCACCACCTACCGCAACCAACGGCCGGCACCACTCCCGGCCTCGACCTTCGACTACGTTCCTCCCGCCGAGGCCCACGTCTCCCAGCCGCTGGGCAAGTAGCGCCAGAGGCAAAGTAACCCGGGCCGAAGCTAGGACACCTGCAGATGGCGTTGGCGCCGCGCGCGGGCGCTCAGAAACCGCCGATGCAATCGGGGCTCCGAGGTTGTTATTTGAAGGTGACTTCTGAAAACCAATCGGGGGGGGCGCTATGCTTGGTGCCGTCCGGCTCAGTGACGATGATGACACGCTCGTAGATATCCACGTGGCCGAGCCTGAATGGATGTCCGCTCCAAGCGCCGGTTTCTCCGGCTCGCATCACCGGCTTGTCTCCCAGCACAACCTCGACGATCTCTCCGCCTGCCAGCGGGGCTGGCGACGGTGCGCGACCCGAGCAAGCTGAAATGCTCAGCACGGCGCTGATACCAACACCGAGGGTCAGGGCGAAGTGGCGTAACTGCATGGGTGCGATGTGTTGGGGTCTAGCGCGTCGAAGTTCAGCGACCGGCATCGGTGAGGTCAAGTTTGGAGCCTGGAATTATCCGATCGCCTCCGGCTGTTCGCCGGAGCGTGTTCTTTAGGCCCTCCTGTTCCGGAGGGCGCCCAATCCGCGGGAGGGCTGGCTTGTCGAGCGGGCGAGGCACGGGTACACACGACTGATGTCCCTCTATGTTCTGATTCTGGCAGGCGGGAGCGGCGAGCGCTTTTGGCCGCTCTCACGCCGGGCGCGCCCCAAGCAGTTGCTGTCGCTTTTTTCGGAGGAGACGCTGCTCGCGGCGACGCTCCGCCGCCTGGAGGGACTGGTGCCGTCGGATCACGTTCTCATCCTGACCAACGCGGACCAGGAGAGCGGCGTACGCGCCATCGCGACGGAGTTGCCGACGGAGAACATTGTGGCGGAGCCGGCGAAACGCGACACGACTGCCGCCATCGCGCTCGGCGTCGCCTGGGTGGCCGCGCGCGATCCCGGCGCGACCATGGCCGTGCTGCCGGCGGACCATCTCATCAAGGACGTCGCTGGCTTTCAACGGACCATGCGGACAGCCGTGGCGGCGGCGCAGGAATCCGGCGACTTGGTGACCGTGGGCATTCCACCGACGTGGGCCTGCCCCAGCTTCGGCTACATCGAGATGGGAGCGCCTTACCATGCGGGCGGGGCGGAGAGTGGGCCGCCGGCGTTTGAAGTGGTGCGCTTCCGGGAGAAGCCGAATGCCGAATTGGCGGAGACTTTTCTCCGGCACGGCAATTACCGCTGGAATGCGGGCATGTTTGTCTGGACGATCCCGGCCATTCTGAGCGCCTTCACGCGGCACGCGCCGGAGATGGCGCACTTCATCGAACGCCTTCACGCCGCGCCCAATTGGCTTCGGATGGTGGGTGAATCGTTCGCCGCGCTGCCCAAGATTTCCATCGATTACGCTGTCATGGAACACGCCCGGCGCGTGCTCGTGGTGGAGTCCGCCTTTGATTGGGACGACGTGGGCAACTGGACCGCGGTCGCCAAGTACCTGACCACCAGTGAGGATGGGAACGCCACCAACGTGCCTCTTCAGACCCTCGAAGCCTCACACAATATCGTCTTTTCCGACCAGCCAATCACCGTGGCGCTGCTGGGGGTGCAGGATCTCATCGTCGTGCGCACCGGCGATGCCCTGCTGATTTGCCATCGCCACGAGTCGGAGAAGATCAAGCAGCTCCTGCAAAAGATCCCCGCCGCCTTGCAGTAGAGTCCGCCTTTTCCTCTCATGAAAATCCTCGGCATTGATCACGGCGAAGCACGGGTTGGTCTCGCTCTCTCCGACGACCTCGGGATGCTGGCGCACCCGCTCGAAACGGTGGCAGTGAAAACCACCAACCCGATTGCGCGCATCGCCGAAGTGGTGGCGCACGAGAAGGTGACTCGCATCATCCTCGGGTTGCCGCGCAACATGGATGGCACCTATGGTCCTGCGGCCGAGAAGGTGCGCCTGTTTGCGGAAAAGCTGCGCGCCGCCGTGCCCTGCGAAGTGCAGCTCTGGGACGAGCGGCTCACCTCCGTCGCGGCGCAACGGGCGCTCCATGAAACAGGGCGCAACGTGGAGCAGAGCCGCCCGGTGATCGATCAGGTCGCCGCGCAGATGATCCTCCAGGGCTGGCTCGATGGAGAAGCGATGAAGGCCTTGTGAGTCGAAGCGGCCCGTCCATCGGGGAACGCCCTGAACGAGAGCGCCTTACCCAGAGAGTTATCGCCCGAAGACGCCCGCTTCCTCTCGGCGCCCTGCGGCGAGAGGCTGCGGAGAAAGTGTCATGGGGCGTAAAAAAATCCTTTACTCATTCCCAAGTTTCTCTAGAAGTCTGCCCGCAAGCGGCCACAGGCTGCCCACAACCAAACCAACCCTAAGAGTAAAAACATGAAAAAACTGACGATTACCTTGTTCGCCAGCATCGCTCTGGCCGCGACTAGCTTCGCCGGCCACGAAATGGTGTCTTCCGGCAAGGACTTCAAAGACAAAACCACCCCTGAGACCTTCTGCTTCCAGGACCACGAAATCCAGTTCAACGTCTTCGGCGCCTATTCGGTCGGCGAAGGTGGCACCCACGCTGGCCCGATGCATGATCACGGCTGGGGCGGTGGTATCGGAGTCAACTACTTCTTCTCCCGCTACATCGGTGTTGGTGCGGAAGGCTATTGGCTCGCCGAGCGCCGCAACGACGGTGCTCCCGGTGTGCGCAACAGCGACAACGACATGACCACGCTGCACAATGTGGATGGCAGCTTGATCTTCCGTCTCCCCATCGACCGCATCTGCCTCGCGCCTTACGCCTTCATCGGCGGCGGTGCCGCGCTCGCGGGCGAACAGTGGGCCGTCGGGTTCGTCGGCGTCGGCGCAGAGTACCGCCTCATCCCGAACAAGCTCGGCTTGTTCATCGATGCGCGCTGGAACTACTACGGCGACCGCCACGGCGACGACGATCAGAACAACTTCACCTCCCGCGCTGGCGTGCGCTGGGTGTTCTAAGCTGAGCCTCGCTCCGATCTAGAACTTACCGGAAATGCCGGGGTCTTCCGACCCCGGCGTTTCCTTTTTGGGGGATTGCCGCAAAAAGGCACCAAAAGGCGAAGGTTCGAGTGGCAGGTGCTCATCCTCAGGTGGAAATTTGTGAGATTTTCCAGTTACTCCTCCTTTGGCGTCTTGGCGGTGGTATCATGCGGGTCTCGCCAGCACTGCCTTCCCACCGCCGGTCACGAGGTCGCTGGGCGGCGAACGGTGGCTGCTTCGTAAGCTTCAAGCAGGCGGGTGCGGAAGTGGTCCCACGTAAAATGCTCCACCACGCGCTGTCGTCCTGCGACCCCTAAGCGAAGGCCAAGTGCGCGATCCCGGTGGAGGCGCTGAAGGGCGGCAGCCAGGGCATCGGGATCTTCGGGCGGGATGAGGAGGCCATTCACCCCATCCAGCACGACATCGCCGCTTTCCCGCGTGGCGATCTGAGGCAACCCGCAAGCAGCGGCTTCGTAGGTCGCCTTGGCGCTCCCCTCGCACAAGCTGGGAAAGACGTGCACCGCTGCCGAGCGATAGACCTTCTCGACGTGCGGCACGAAGCCCAGCACGCGCACATTCGACCCTGCTTCGCGCAACCACGGCTCGATCTCGCGGTGGGCGGTGCCAGCGAGCACCAACTCCGCCTGCGGCAGCGCCAGCCGGCGCCAAACCTCCAGCAGGTGATGCACCCCTTTGCGCGCGATCAGCGCACCGACGAACACCGCGCGAAAGATTTCCGGCGGCCCCGGTGCCGGCGTGAAGCGCTCGACATCGACCCCGCGCTGGTGGCGAAACAGCTTCCCCTCCGGGACGCCCGCCGCCAGAAACGTCTCCTCCGCCTTTTGCGAAAGCACGAGAAGCAGGTCGGCCAGCGCGTACTCCTCCACCGCTTGCTGGCGGGAGATGAGCTGCCGATTCTTCCACCCTTGCCAACCCGTGGCCTCGGCCCGCTCCCGCTCGCTCTTGGTCAGCCGCTCCGGTTTGTCGCGGCCCTTGTGCCGGTGCCAGGTGGGTATTTCCAGGACGCTCGGCACCCCCAGCCGCCGCGCCGCGCGCAAGCTTTCGAGCGCATCACCAGACCACGTGTGGAAGAGATCGTATGGCTGGCGGCCGAACTGAAAACTTCGCTCCAACTCCCGCGCCGCCGCGCGGTCGAGCGCATGCTTCTTCGCGCCATAGTAATACTCCTTGCCCAGCCACGAAAGCAGCCGCACCGGATGCCACCTCAGCAGTTGCAGTCGCGCGCGCGGCAGCTCGCCCGTGCGTGCGTCAAACGCCAGCGCCCGGCCCAGAAAACCGCCGCGCGCACTCGCGCGGAGCGACTCCAGCGCGACCGCATCCAGCCCTGAGCCCCCGATCCGCGCGGAGGTAGCGTAAAGCAGATTCCGCGGCATTCGAACCGAGGACTTTAGCGGTGGCACGTGGGAGCGGTCGAGTGTAAGAAAAAGGCGCCGGAGAGTGCGGTCCAGCGCGTTGGCGCCACAGGTAGGCACTCGGTCGGCCTGCGCCTTGCTTCGTCTCTCCCTCCGCATGAAAATCTTCGTCTCCTCGCTTGAGCCGCTCGAGGCGCGCATTGCGCCGGCGGTTTTCACCTATCTCAATCCGCAGGGGGACACGGTGACGATCACTACGTCGCGCGGGACGGCGGCGGATTTGCAGGCGGCGGCGACGTTCAATGTGCCCGGTGCGGAGCACAATTTGCAGAAACTCGACCTGGCCTCGCACCCGGTCTTCAACGGGACTGACCTCTCCATCACAGTGGATGGCGCGCACGTGGCGGATGTCGGCGCGATTGATGCCCAAGGCCTCCGCCTGGGCACGGTGGTGGTTGATGGCGATCTGGGGCAACTCGATGCAGGCGATGGCAGCGTCGCCGTCGCCTCGCTGCATGTCGGCTCGCTCGGCGTCCGGCAGGACATCCAGCAGGCAGAGGGGGCGAACTACGAAAGTCTGCTCCTGGGTGCGGTGACGCAACTGCTGGTCGATGGAAATCTCGCCGGCACCGTGAGCATCAGAGGCAACCTCAATACGGCGCACATCGGTGGCTCCCTGGTTGGTACCGGCACGGCGGATTTTCTCGGGTCGGTGCGCGTGAGTGGCGGCATCGCGGCCATCACCGTGGACCACAATCTGATCGGCGGTGCCGGCAGCAGCTCCGGGGCGATCGAGACCGGCGGCGGCATCTTCTCCGCGGAGATTACCGGCAGCGTTCTCGGCGGAGCTGGCGGAAACTCTGGGCAGGTCGGCGCGGCAGGCGGCATCAACGGGCTCCACGTCGGCGGCTCAATCACGGGAGGCACCGATCCCAGCGCAAAACCCTACGCTGGCTCGGTACTCGCGCTCGGCATCGGAACGGCGGTGATTGATGGGCAGATTACCGGTGGCACCGGCGACCACTCCGGCCTCGTGGGCACTTTTCTTGGCTACAACAGCGTCACTGTGAGCGGAGGATTGAAAGGCGGTGCCGGCTTGGAAAGCGGTGCGCTCGGCAGCTCCGGGTCGATCGTGCATGCGGTCGTCACCGGAGGCTTGACCGGGATGGCCGGGACGCGCAGCGGCTCGATCCTGAGCGGCGGCCCAATCCTTTCGGTCGTGGTCACGGGCGACATCATTGGCGGCACGGGCGACAGCTCTGGCATCATCGGCTCGATCGGGATCAACTACGCCACGACGGTCCACGGATCGGTCAAAGGCGGCTCCGGTCCATCGAGCGGCGGCATCGGCAGCAGCAACGCTCTCGGTCCGGTCATCATTGATGCCGATTTGATTGGCGGCTCCGCCGCGAATGCGGGTGAAGTGGCCAGCGCGAACGGGATCTACAGCATCCTCATCAGCGGCAATGTCACTGGCGGGAGCGCGTTTGAGGCGGGAACCATCGGGAGCTTTGGGCGCATTGGATCAATCCATGTCGTGGGTTCCGTGCTTGGTGGAACACAGCGCTATACTGGCGCGCTGCTGAGCAGCGCCCAGATCGACCAAGTCGCCATCGATGGAAGTCTGAGCGGATCGCTTGGTGATCAGAGCGGACGCATCGAGGCGAACACCCTACCGGCACGTGCAAATCGGGGGAGATGTGCGAGGCGGGAGCGTACCTGATTCCGGAACCATCTTCGCGCAACTTGGCTTGGGCATCGTGCATGTGAACGGGTCGCTGATTGGTTCCCTGGTGGCGCTCAATGTTCCCACGGCCGTGGCGAGTGGGTCCATCTCCTCCAATGGCGGCATCCTGAGCGTCTCGCTCGGCGGCGACCTGCAGGGTGGTGATTCGACGGATTCCGGCTCCGTTTTCGCCAGTGCTGGGATCGCGCAGGTGACGGTGAATGGCTCGATCTTCGGCGGGAGCGGTGCTTCCAGCGGCTCGCTTTTCACGCGGACCAATACCAGCAGTGGCGCAAAGACCGATCCGTCCGCGATCGGCACCGTCACGGTCCACGGCAGCGAGACAGGCGGCTCGGGAATGAATGCGGGCTCCATCTTGAGCGCGGCCGACCTGGGCGCAGTGAGCATTGTGCCGGCCGCCTTGATGGGCCAGGTCTCCAACCGGGCGCACAAC
>CAWBXA010000011.1:0-246504 GCA_963792695.1 uncultured Verrucomicrobiae bacterium
CTTTGACCTTCTCCATCAGTTCGCGCCCGAGTTCCTGGTGCGCCATCTCGCGCCCGCGGAATTGCAACTGCACGCGCACCTTGTTGCCCTTGTCCAGAAACTCCTCGGCGTGGCGCAGTTTCGTCTCGTAGTCATGGTCATCAATGTTCACCCGGAACTTGATTTCCTTGAGCTTGCTCCCGGCGTTCTTCTTTTCCTTGTCGTGCTTGGCCAGCTCGTACTTGAACTTGCCGTAATCGACGATGCGGCAGACCGGTGGATTGGCCGAGGCCGCGATCTCCACCAAATCCAGACCCATCCCCTGTGCATGCCGCAAGGCGTCGCTCAGTTTCATGACGCCGAGCTGTTCGCCCGTGGAACCGATGATCACGCGCACTTCCCGAGCGCGGATGCGGTTATTGACTCGAATTTGCTGGATTTGAATAAACGGGGTACTTCTGGTGGGGCAGGGCTCGGGGAGCGTTCGGCCAGCCTCGGTTACAGGTGCGGGGTCGCGACTGAACGCGGCTCGCCAATCAGGGACTGGCACCCGCGGCTCCGGAAAGGCCGCGCGGGCGACGCCACGCAGCTTCTCGGCGGCACGCTAAGACATGCCGCTGGAGCCAGAGTGCTCGCGCTGCCCAGCGCTCGCAAGCAGATTTTCCAGCGGAATAGCCTCGCGCGGCGAATTTACTTTGCTGTCACAAAAGGTTCACGATGCGGGCTGCTCGGGCGTTCTGTCCACAGTTCCTCCTGGTGAAACAAATTCGCAAGTCCGGCCAAACGAAGGCCGAAGAACTCTGCAACCACTTAAAAATTCCACTCCAATTGTGCGGTGGCCTTTACTGCGGCAGGGGGTGGCCCTTCAGGCAAAGTGATCCGTTGCCCCAGCAGCGCCCCCATACGCTGGCAGGTTGCGGGCGCATAGCCCTCATAATGATTGTTGGCGTAGATCAGGGTGCGAGAGACGGCCTCTTCGTGCTGCCGGATCTTGACGGCCCAGCTTTCGAGCGCTCCATCCCGCGGCCACATCAGCTTGGTGTACTGGAAAAGGCGCTGCCCGCTTCCAGCGTACTTGGTCTGCAAATCGCCGAGCAGGCGCAGGTAGATGAAGTCCGTGGTCAACGGCGCGAACTCGAAGGGCGCTTCATTTTGATGGGCCAGCGGTGACAGATCGTTCCAGACCCATGCCACGCGGTGCTCTTCAAGGAGATGCGCGATGCGGGGCGCATGCCAGCCCGCCTCGCGAAACTCGATCGCAAATCGGATGGGTGCTGGCAGCAGCCCCAGAAATTCGCGCAGTCCAGCTTCTTCACCGCGGCTCCACTTGTAATACGCTGGAAATTGGAGCAGGACCGCCTCCAGTTTTGTGCCGAGCGGCTCGATCCCGTGGAGGAATTCAGCGAGCAGATCGCCGCAGTCGCGCAGCTTCCGCTCGTGCGTGATGGCACGCGGCATTTTGCAGGTGAAGGTGAAGTCATCCGGGGTCACCTGAAACCAATGCCGCGCCAACTCGGGAGTGGGCGCTGCGTAGAAGGTGGAGTCGATCTCGACGGAAGGGAGCGATTGCGCGTAGTTCGCCAGCCGCTCCCCGGCCGCGAGGTGTTCCGGGTAGAAGACCCCGTGCCACTCATCAAAGCTCCACGCGCAGGACCCCAGGCGCACCGGCATCCGCAGCGGCTGCCGTTCCGGCAGCGGTTCGCAAGGAGAGGTTTGCACCCCCGCACCGTTGCGCCGCCCTCGACGGCAAAGCAAGCCTCGCTCGGCGCGGGTTGCGGCACGTCGGGAGTGGCTTTTCAAACTGAGCCACTACCTGTCACTTTTCCACCAATGGCCCGGCCACATGAAGACACCCTTCCTTGCCCTGGCGGTCGGCGGAAAAAGTTCTGCCTATTCGAGGTCGGCTGGTGCAATCATTCCGTTGGCTAGCGTCGTGATGATGATAAACCGCTCCAAAAGCGGGATTTGCTGCGGCAACGGGTCTACGGGATCGCGCAAGGTTACGAGGATCTCAACGATCATGACACCCTGCGCAAGGATCTGGTGTGGCAGACGGCGTTGGAGCGCGACACGGAACTGGCCAGCGACTCCACCCTGTGCCGTCTGGAGCAACGGTTCGACCGCCGAGCGGCGCTGGCCTTTCACCAAATCCTGCTGGAAAAGTTCATCGCGTCCTTCGCCGAAGCGCCCCAGGAACTGATTCTGGATTTTGACGCCACCGACGACCGGGTGCATGGCCAGCAGGAAGGCCGGCACTATCATGGCTACTATGGCGACTGGTGTTTTCTGCCGCTCTACGTTTTCTGTGGTGAGCAGTTGCTGGTCTCCTACCTGCGCCCGAGCAACATCGGGGCCTCCCACCATGCCTGGGCCATTCTCAAGTTGCTGACCGCGCGGTTGCGGGAAGCTTGGCCCGAAGTGCGGCTCATCGTGCGCGCCGATAGCGGCTTCTGCCGCTGGCGGATGCTGCATTGGTGTGAGTGGGCCAGCGTGGATTATATCATCGGCTTGGCGCGCAACCCGCGCCTGGAGAAACTGGGCCAGCCACTCATGGCCCAGGCGAAGGAAGCCTTTGCGGCTGAGCCGAAAAAGCAGCGATTCTTTGGGTGGATCGACTACGCGGCCGAGAGCTGGGACCAAAAGCGGCGGGTCATTGCCAAGGCCGAGTTCAGTGAAAAAGGGACGAACCCACGCTTTGTCGTCACCAGCCTGGAAGGTGATCCCGAGGAACTCTATGACAAGGGCTATTGCCCGCGTGGGGAGATGGAAAACCGGATCAAAGAGCAGCAACTGGGACTCTTTGGCGATCGGACGTCCTGCCACGGTTGGTGGGCCAATCAGTTTCGGGTGCTGCTCTCGGCCTGTGCCTATGTCCTGCTGGAAAACATTCGCCGCGTCGGCCTCGCCGGGACCGCATTGGCGCGCGCGCAAGTCGGCACTATTCGCCTGAAGCTTTTGAAAATCGGCACGGTCATCGTGCGCAACACCCGGCGCATCCGGCTGTTTTTCAGCAGCGCCTATCCCTATCAGGAACTCTTCGAAAAGGTCTGCGCGGCTGCGCTCAGGCTGAGCAAGGCGCTGCCCCGGCGCCGCAGGTCAACGGGGGTTGGGGGAAGTGTCGAAAAACCTTACCGCCGCCTCGAAAAAACACTGCAAAACACCGTCGAACGCGCAGGATCGCGCGCCCGCGCCGCTGCGCCGCGCCTCAAATCTGCGGATGAAATATGCGGGCTAGGCCACCGAGCCCAAAACCAGCCAGGAAGCCAACAAGGGCGAGTTAGCTATCGGACAGCCGGGGTGCGGGGCGGTTGCGAATCGGATGTGCTTTCACCCTGACGCTGCCGATGCCCGAGTTTCCGCCGATTGAGAACCACGCCATGGTCGGCGATCTCCACACCATCGCGCTGGTGGCGCTGGATGGGACCGTCGATTTCATGTGCTTTCCGCGGTTTGATTCGCCATCGATCTTTGCCAGTTTGCTCGACCCGGAGAAGGGTGGCCATTTCAAGCTGCAACCTGAACTCGACGGCGCCACGCGCAAGCAGCTTTACCTGCCGGACTCGAACATCCTCCTGACGCGCTTTCTGGCGCACGCCGGGGTGGCGGAAGTCTCCGACTTCATGCCGGTCGGGGGCGCGGGCCACGCGCACAACCTGGTGCGGCGCATCAAAGCGGTGCGCGGTGAGGTGTCCTGCCGCGTGGAGTGCGCGCCGCGCTTCGACTACGGGCGCGCGGAGCACACGTGCGAGCGCGACAGCGATGGGGTGACCTTTTCCTCCAAGGGAGCGATGGACGGTGCTGCGGCTGCGCAGCTCGGTGGCGCTGAGTCGAGGAAGGCGCCGCGGTGGCGACCTTCACGCTGCGCGTCGGCGAGATCGGCCTCCTTCGTGCTGGAGGACGCGCGGGCGCGGCTGGCGTGCAACACGGACCGGTATGTGGCGGAGAGCTTCAAGGAGACGATGAATTACTGGCGCAGTTGGGTGGCGCAATGCCGGTATACGGGGCGCTGGCGGGAAATGGTGCATCGCTCGGCGCTCACGCTGAAGCTGCTGCGTCTCGCAGGAATTCGGTTCGCTGGTGGCCGCGCCGACTTTTGGCTTGCCGGAAGTGCTCGGCGGCGCGCGCAACTGGGACTACCGCTTCACCTGGATTCGCGATGCCTCCTTCACGATCTACGCGCTGATGCGGCTCGGCTACACGGAGGAAGCGGCGGCCTTTAATCGCTGGATCGAGCAGCGCTGCCACGAACTGGCGGACGGCGACGCGTTGCAAATCATGTATGGCTTGGATGGGCGGCGCGAACTTACGGAGGAGACCCTGCGCGGCTGGCGGGGCTATCGCGACTCCGAAGCCAGTGCGCATCGGCAACGCGGCCTACGGGCAACTGCAACTGGATATTTACGGCGAGCTGCTCGACTCCGTCTATCTGTACGACAAGTGGGGCCAGCCGATCTCGCACGATCTCTGGATGGATCTGGTGCGGCTGATCGATTGGGTCTGCCGAAACTGGCATCGGCCGGACGAAGGCATCTGGGAGGTGCGCGGGGGGCAGGCGGAATTTCTCTACTCGCGGCTCATGTGCTGGGTGGCGATCGATCGCGGCGTGCGGCTGGCGCGAAAGCGCTCGTTTCCCGCGCCGCTGGCGGAGTGGATCAAGCAGCGCGACGCAATTTACGAGGAGATTTTCCGCGAATTTTGGGATGAGAAGCGGCAGGCTTCACGCAGCGCAAGGGCAGCCGGGCCTCGATGCGGCGACGCTGCTCATGCCGCTGGTGAAATTCATCAGCCCGACTGATCCGCGCTGGCTCTCGACGTTGCAGGCGATCAAGGAAGACCTGGTCGAGGATTCGCTGGTCCATCGTTACCGGCTGAGCACCGGCGCGCCGGATGGGCTGTCGAAGGCACGGAAGGGACTTTCAGCATGTGCACCTTTTGGTACGCCGAGTGCCTGGCGCGCGCGGGCGACGTGCAGCAGGGGCGATACATCTTTGAGAAGATGCTCGGCTACGCAAATCACGTGGGCCTGTTCGGGGAGCAGCTCGGGTCGGAGGGGAATCATCTCGGAAACTTCCCACAGGCGTTCACGCATCTCGGATTGATCAGCGCGGCGTATGCAATTGACCGCGCGCTGACAGGATCGAGCGGGCACGCGTAGTTCGACGCCATTGGAATCTTTGAATCGAGGCGCTGGCGGCGGGAGTGCGAGGCGCGGTTCGGGAAGAATGATTGAGCTATGGCAAGGGCTGGGCTAAGGTGCGGGTTCACATGTCATTTCAGGATTTTGGTCTGGCCGATGAGGTCGTTCACGGCGTGCAGTCGATGGGTTACTCGGATCCCACTCCGATCCAGTTGCGCGCCATCCCGCTCGTGCTCGAAGGAAAAGACGTGATGGGGTCGGCCCAAACGGGGACCGGCAAGACGGCCGCCTTCGCGCTGCCGATCCTGACGAAGCTCGGCCAGCACGGCGGCTTGCGTTGTTTGATCCTCGAGCCGACGCGCGAGCTGGCGGCGCAGGTGGAGACGGCCTTCCGCGATTACGCGCGTTTCATGGATGTGCAGATCGGGCTGGTCCACGGCGGTGTCGGCTTCGGCTCGCAACAGGCGGCGCTCAAGTCGGGGCTCGATGTGCTGGTCGCCACGCCGGGGCGGCTGCATCGATTTCCTCGAACGCGGCGAGGTGAAGCTCGACGGAATCCAATACCTCGTCCTCGATGAGGTGGATCGCATGCTCGACATGGGCTTTTTGCCGCAGGTCCGCAAGATCATCGAGCGCGTGCCGAAAATCCGCCAAACGCTCTTTTTCTCCGCGACACTGCCGCCGGAGATCGCGGGGATGACGAAATGGGTGCTGACGAATCCGGTGGTGATCGAAATCGGGCAGCGGCGATCGCCAGCGGAGACGGTGACACACGCGCTTTACCCGGTAGCAAAGGATCAGAAATTCGATCTGCTGGTGGCGCTGCTCGAGCTCACGAACTTCGATAGCGTCATCATTTTCACGAGCACGAAAATCATGGCTGACCGCGTGGCGGTCGAAACTCAAGGAGATGAAACACGCGGTGGCAGTCCTGCATGCGGATCGGACCCAGCGCGAGCGCATCGAGGCGCTCGACGGCTTCAAGTCGGGCAAATTCGAGGTGCTGGTGGCGACTGATCTGGCGGCTCGCGGGCTGGACATCGCGGGCGTCTCGCACGTGGTGAACTTCGATGTGCCGGGTCACCCGGAGGATTACGTGCATCGCATCGGCCGCACGGGCCGGGCGCTGAAGGTCGGTGACGCCTTTACAATTTTCTCAGCGGAAGACCTGGATCACGTCCGGTCGATCGAGCGCTTCATCGGGCAAAGCATTCCGCAACTCAAGGTGGAGAAGTTTCCGTACCTTTACACCGCACTCTTCAATGAGAGTCAGATGTCCACTGGCGGAGGCCCGCGCGGAGGAAGGACGATGAAGGGATATTCTTTTGGAGCGCGCCGAAAAAAATAAGCGAGATTAGAAATCTCCCATGCGCCCGCTTGTCCTCAGACTCCTCGCCACCCTGGTTCTCATCTGGGCGGCGGTGGCTGGCATCATCTGGTGGGCGCATTCGGCGAAGGCGACGCCGGAGTCGATGGCCGCGTATGTGGCGGCGCACCCGGTGGATGGCCGAAGCCCGGCGCAGCGCGAGAAAGTGATGGAAACGGTGGCGCGGCAACTTAATCAACTCGAGTACGAGCAGCGGCGCGATCTGCGGGTGAACAAGCGGCTCGATTCCTTTTATAAGTCGTTCTCCGCGGAGGAGCAGGGTAGGTTCCTTGACCTGACGGTGCCGGCGGGAATGAAGCAGATGATGGAGGCTTTCAACAAGATGGATCCGACTAAGCGCAAGGAAATGGTGGACAAGGCGCTGGCCCAAATGAAGGCGCACACGGTCGATGTGGCCGAACCGAACCACGACGATCCACAGGTGAAGAAGATCATTGAGAGCGGCCTGCAATCCTTCTACTCAGATGCCTCTGTGCAGACGAAGCTCGACCTGGCGCCGCTGATCGAGCAGATCCAGAAGAACTGCAGGGATGCAATGAGGCCGGCCCGGTGGCGCGGCTACTGGCTTCACCTTGCTGGAACTCATTGTGGTGATCGCGGTGGTCGGCATCCTGTTTGCACTCGCCGTGCCGAGTGTCTTGAAGACGGTGGAGGTCGGGCGTGCGGCGGCTTGCATGTCCAATCTGCGGCAGCTCGGGGCAGGGTTGAGCGCCTACCTTGGCGAGCACGAAATGACCATGCCGGAATTAAAGGCCGGCCGGATGTCGCTCTCGGAAGACTTGCCCGTCATCGACAACACCTTGCTCCGATACGTGCGCAATGCTTCTGTCTTTGTCTGTCCTTCTGACCCTAGGTTTGGGAAAGAATCGGGGACAAGTTACTTTTGGAATGTAGCGCTGAATAGCCAGCGCCTCGGCGGGCTCGATTTTCTACGCCTGACGGATGAACATAGCCGAATCCCGGTGCTCTCCGACAAGGAGGGCTTTCACCCCTACTTGGATAACAAAGTGAACGTCTTGTATGCTGATGGACACGCAACCAAGGATTTGAAGTTCGTCAGCGATCCACCCGCCAAATAAGATGAAGGTGTCTCCGCTGAACGATAGCCTGACGATTTTCGCGGAATTACTCAAGTGGCCCCGGACGATGGCGCTCGTGTTTGTCGCTTTGTTCCCGGCGCACGCCGAGTGCGGCGCGCTGGACCCAGCGGTGCAGCAACTAATCGTCGCCGTTGCTCCTGATTGGAATGCGCAGAATGGGCGGCTCCAGCTTTTCGAACGGTGCGCCGGCGGGTGGAAAGCGGTGGGCGCGCCCTGGCCGGTGCTCTTCGGGCGCAACGGACTGGCGTGGGGCCGCGGCGTCCTCGGGACCGAAGAGCCCGGCTTGCACAAAGCGGAGCACGACAAACGCGCGCCCGCCGGGGTCTTCCGGATCGGGACGATTTATACCTATGACACCGCCTTGCCGAGCGGCGCGGATTTTCGATTTCACACAGTCACTCAAGCGGACGCGTGGGTGGACGATCCCGCCTCGGCGGATTACAATCGGCACATCACTATTCCCGATCCAGCACAGCCACCCGCCTGGTTCGAAAAGCAGAAGATGCGGCACAACGATTTTGCGTACCGGTGGCTGGTCGAGATTCGGCACAACGCCGACCCACCAGTGCCAGGCGCGGGCAGCGCCATCTTCTTCCACATCCGCCGCGGCGCGGATCGCCCCAGCGCCGGCTGCACGACCATGGCTGAGGAAAACCTCGTGAAGCTCATCCGCTGGCTGCGCGTCGGGCGCGATCCGCATTATGCGCTGCTGCCGAAGGGGGAGTACGAAAAGAAATGGCAGGCGTGGGGTCTGCCGAGCCCCAAGGAAGCGGCGGCGCTGCTCGGCGCGAATTAGGCGGAGCCATGGCCCACGCGCCTGTGGGATGGGAGCGGGCTCCGGTTTGGCAGAGCGCTCCAAAGCTTTCCCGCGCGGGTGGGTTGTCTTTGGGAGTGCCCTCCGCTCGTTTGCATGTTGTCGTTTGTCCATCTATCCAGCCTCCTCCTTGCCGGTAACGCCCTCCTCATCCTGGCTCTCATGGTTTATCTTTTCCTCGTGCGCGGGAATTCTCCAGACGGAGGCAGCTAGCCCGGCACCGTGGCAGGTGCAAAATGGCCGTTGCAACTTGTCCGCCCAGTGATAGTTAAAATTTGGTACATGTCTTCCCTCGCCTTCATCACCAACCTGCTCGGCCCGCAGGGAGGGATCATTTTGCTCGTTGTCCTGCTGCTCTTCGGAGCCAAGCGGCTGCCGGAGCTTGGCAAAAGCCTTGGCGAAACCGTGCGCGAATTTTCCAAGAGCAAAGAGGAAAAAGATGAGGAAGCCCGCCTCGAACTCGAAAAGAAGAAGTAAGCCGTTTCCACCTGCCAACCCTATGCCTCCTCTCGCGGTTATCTCGAATCTCTTCACGGGCGACGGCCTGATCATTTTTCTCATTCTGCTCCTGCTCTTCGGGGCGAAGAAGTTGCCGGAGCTGGCGAAGGGGCTCGGCTCCGCGGTCCGCGAATTCTCCAAGGCCAAAGACGAAATTCATCATGAGATGACCCGTGCGGCGGACCCGGTCCAGCCGCAGATCGAGGCGCCGAAGTACACAGAGCCGCACTACAGCACGAACGCGGCCGCCCCGAGCACCGTGCCTGTGGCAGACTTCCATGCCGAAACTGTCCAGCCGCCTTCGGCAATGCCGGACCTGCACACCGGCCTCACGCCGTCGCAACCTGTCAGCTCGACCTTTGCCACTCCCAGCGCGGTCACGGAAGAGCAGCAACACCATCCGGTGTAAGGATTTAGAGCCGGTTGACCCGGTAACCTGCCGCGCCCTTTTGTGGGCCAGCGAAATTCCGGCTCGGTTCTTCGAGACTCTTTGATCGATCCCGGAGAGGCGGCAGAGCCGAATCTGCCGGGCCGGACGGGCGGTGAGTCGGAGACTTACGTCAAAAGGTCGACGAGTGGAAAATGAAAGCCTGATCACGCCGCGCCACCCCGCTGGTTGCATGGCACTTGAGCCCCCATGAGAATCGCCACTTGGAACGTCAACGGCATCCGCGCGCGCGCCGCGCAAGTGCAAGCCTGGCTGGCCGCCGATCATGCGGATGTAATTTGCTTGCAAGAAATCAAGGCTTCGCCCGAGCAAGTCCCGGCCGCACTGCGGGAGATCGAAGGGTACTGGAGCTGCTGGCACGGCGCGAAAGGGTACTCCGGCGTCGCGCTCCTGCTGCGCCGGGAGTTGTGCCAGCAGGCGCCTCGCTTTGTTCACCCGCCCTTCGATATGGAGACGCGCTTCGTGGCGGCGGAAGTCGGCGGCCTCACCGTCGCCTCCGTTTACGTTCCGAATGGCGGCAAGGATTATCCCGCCAAGCTGCGCTTCTGGCGGGCGCTGATCGACTACGCCGCAGCGTTTGTTGAGTCTGGTGATCCGCTCATCTTGTGTGGCGACTTGAATATCGCGCGGGCGGAAATTGACGTGCATCCCAAGGAGCGCCGCGCCGTGATCGGCCAACTGCCCGAGGAACGTGCGCTTTTCGAAGAACTGCTCGCCGTGGGGCTGATCGATATCGGGCGCGCGCTGAACCCAAACAACGAAGGGCTTTTTACGTGGTGGGCACCATGGCGGCAGATGCGGCTGCGCAATATCGGCTGGCGTCTCGACTACCTGCTGGCGACCAGGAATCTCGCGTCGCGCGCAGAAGCGTGCGTGGTGCAGGCCGACATCGGCACGAGCGACCACGCGCCCGTCGTCGCGCGGTTCGGCGATTAGGAGTCCACTTGCTCGGCGGTGACACTCATCGCGCTGTATGACCAGGTGATGTGTCGGCGTTCTGGCCTTTTCGGGACTGGCGCCCGTGGGCTGGGCGACCGGCTTTGGCGCCGTTGGCGCGATTGCTGAAGCGGGGGTTCTTCTCTGACATCCGGGTGGGGACCGGTCTGCGAAGCCTCTCCGCTTCCATGGACATCATCTCTCTTTCCACACCCGGCGCGCAGTTCTTCTCTTCGCCCGAGGCGCGGGCGGTGCTCGAACGCGAGGTCTTGCCAAACTATGTGCCAGCCTGCCGCTGGTTTGGTGGGAAAGCGCGCGACCCGCAGCGCTTCATCGTGGAGGAGTTGCTCCGGTTTTCTCAAGAAGAGGCACCGGCGCGTTTGCTGCTGGTCCGCGTGGAGTACGTGGCGGGTGAGGCGGAAGTGTACGTGCTGCCGGTGCAGGTCGGTAGGCGCGAGGGTGCGGAAGAGGCGGCCGTCATCGCGGAGTTCACAGACGGGCTGGCGCTGCTCGATGCCTTGGAGGATACGGATCGGCGCGCGGAGTTGCTCCACTTGTTGCGGACGGAGGCGACGATTACGGGCGAGACCGGCTCGCTGGCCGGCCTGCGCGGCAGCGCCCTCGATCCTGAGAGCGACTTGGAGACGAAATCCCGGTACCTGAAGGTCGAGCAGAGCAACTCCTCCATCGCCTACGGGGACGCCATCTTTCTGAAGCTCTTTCGCAAGCCTGACGCGGGCATTAATCCTGATGTGGAGATCACCCGCTTTCTCAGCGAAAAGGCGCACTACGAGCATATCCCGCCGTTTGCCGGCGCGCTGGAGTTCCGAAAGAACGGCGGCGTGCCACGGGTGCTCGGCCTGGCCGTGGGGATGGTGAAGAATCGCGGGGATGCCTGGGCCTACGCGCTGGACGAAGTTGCGCAGTTTTTCGGGCGGCTCCCAGCGGACAAAGCCACGCCGGACCTCGCTTGGGTGGAGGGAAACCTCGGCTCGTGCGGCGAGCGCATCGGGCAGCTCGCGCGGCGAACCGGCGAAGTGCATCTCGCGCTGGCCTCGGATGCGGACGATCCGGTCTTCGCGCCAGAATCGATCACGACCGACGATCAGCGCACCATTTCCGAAGGCATCCTTGACTCAGCGCGAGAGATGTACGCGCTCTTGCGGCGGCAGACTTTTGAGGGATTGCTGGCCGAGGAAGTTGCCGAACTGCTCGGCTACGAACCACGGGTGAAGACGCTCGCGTCCGAGTACGCGACCGAAGCGGTGCAGGCCATGAAGACGCGGACGCACGGCGATTACCACCTGGGCCAGGTGCTCAATACCGGCGACGATTTCTTCCTGATCGACTTTGAAGGCGAGCCGCGCCGGACGCTGGCCGAGCGCCAGGCGAAGCGCTCCCCTTTGCGCGACGTCGCGGGAATGCTCCGGTCATTCCACTACGCCGCGCATAGCGCTCTCGAGCGCATTCTGCCGGAGGATCGCGTGGAGTTCGAGCCTTGGGCCGAACTTTGGGCGCAGGTCGCGAGCCGCACCTTCCGCGAGACCTGGCTGGCCACGGTCGCGGGCGCCCCGTTTCTGCCTGCGAAACCGGCCGATGTGGAGCGCGTGCTCAACGCCTTTCTGCTCGAGAAGGCCATTTACGAGGTGATGTATGAGCTGAATCACCGGCCGACGTGGGTCGGCATTCCGGTGCGCGGCTGTCTGCAGATTCTGCGTGGAGGCGACGAGGCGCGTCAGAGCGGCGTGGAGAAGGCAGAGCCCGCGGCTGTGCTTTGAAGCAAGGAATGCCGGAGGATTACTGCTGGATTTGAAAGCCTTTCCGCCCCGGCGCGGGGGCGATGGAGTGCTGGTCCGCTTTGCGGATGTGGCTCTTGAGTTCGCTCTCCGCGATGGCGCTCAGGAACGCCTGAACTTCGTCGTCTTCACCGGCCGCCTGCAATTCCACGCGGCCATCAGGTAAATTGCGGACAAGGCCGATCACGTCGAAACCCTTGGCCAGATTGCGCACGGTCCAGCGAAACCCAACTCCCTGCACGTGCCCTTCGTAGAAGACCTGGATGGAAGTCATGCGCGCGGTCGTTCCGTGAATACGGCCCCTATTCGCCGTGTCGCAGGTAATCGGCGGCCACTTCGGGCCAGACGCTGTTGACCCAGCAGCCGGTGGCCAGCTCGAGCCCACCGAGCTGCTCGAGGCGCGGGAGGATCTCGATGTGCCAGCGGAAATCCTGCTCGATGGTCACCCACTGATCCTGACGCCGCGAGCGCGTGGGCGCGGTGAAGAGCATCAAATTGTACGGGGGATGATCGAGCGCGAGGCAGAGCTTGCGCAGAGTGGTCTGGAGTGCGTCGGCGAGCTGCGCGAGCTCCTGATCGCTCAGACCATGAAAATCGGGGCATTGGCGTTTCGGAAAAATGGCGATCTCAAAAGGGGCGCGCGCCGCGTAGGGGCAGAAGACGGCAAACCCGTTGTTTTCATAAACGAGCCGTTTTCCGCTGCGGACCTCTTCGCCCAAAATGTCCTCAAAAATGGCGCGCTTTTTCACCAGGTAGAAGGCGCGAGCCACCTCAAGCTTGCGCTTGAGCACCGGCGGAATGATGGCCAGGGCGATGAGCTGGCTGACCGCATGGCGGATGGTGCCACCCGCAGGACGCCCCACATTTCTCACCACCGAAAACGAGCGCAGCCGCTGATCGCGCATCAGGTCGAGCATGCGAAACTTCCAGGCCGCGATCACCTTCTCGATCATCGGCAGTGGCAGCTCTTCGAGCGCCTCGGAGCCCGGCGACTCGATGATCACCTCGTGCGCCCCGACGCCATCCATGCGATCGTAAAAGCCATCGGGGTGCCGGGAGGCATCGCCTTCCACGCGGACCACGGGCGCGCGATTGGGGACGGCACGGACCTGCCAGCCGCCCTCGCCGGCGGCTTCGTGCAAGGCGTGGGCTGCGAAACGCTCGCGCCCTTTGAGAAAAGGGTCGGGTGCGGCGGCGGCGCCGCTTTCCGCCAACACCGAGCCAAAGGCGGGCCGGTGCGCACGGGCGGTGGAAAAGAGCGTCCAAGCCTCCGTCAGCGGGTCGAGTCGCATTTCGGTTTTGTCCATGGCGAATCGGGATGGTGAACCGATGCGCGCCGATCTGCCACCTGGAAAATGGAACGGCGCGGGCGCACGGGGCGCTTGCACGGGGCAGCGCGCTTTTGCATGCTCCGCACCCATGTCTGCTCTCCCCATGACTGGTCCCTGGTGGCGCCATCTCACCCGGTACCATTGGTTTGTTTTCACCGTCGCCTCGCTGGCGTGGATGTTTGACTGCCTTGATCAGCAGATTTTTCTTCTGGCGCGCAATTCGGCCCTGCAAAACCTGCTGCCGCCAGGGTCGGATGCGATCACCTACGGCGGCTACGCGACCGCCATTTTCATCGCGGGCTGGGCGACGGGCGGGCTGATCTTCGGCGCGGTCGGTGACCGGATCGGCCGCGCACGAACGCTCACGTACATGATCCTGCTGTACGCAGTTTTCACCGGACTTTCGGCACTTTCGGTCGGATGGCTCGATTTCGCGCTGTACCGCTTCATCACTGGCTTGGGCGTCGGCGGCGTCTTCGGCCTGGCGGTGGCGCTGATCGCGGACGCCGTACCGGACCAGTCGCGGACGGGCGCGCTCGGCACGCTGCAAGCGCTCTCGGCCGTGGGCAACATTGCCGCCGGAGTCATCTCGATGGTCGTGGGCAGCCTGGTGGCGCACAAGAGCATTGCGGCGGCGGGCTCCTGGAAAGTGATGTTTCTCGTGGGCGCGATTCCGGCGTTCATTTGCTTCTTTTTCGCGTGGCGCTTGCAGGAGCCGGAGAAGTGGGTGCGCGCGCGCGAAGCGGGCCGCTTGAACAATGTGGCTTTCGGCTCGTATGCCTCGCTCTTTGGCGTGCCACGCTGGCGGCGCTCGGCGCTGCTCGGGATGGTGCTCTGTATCGCGGGCGTGATCGGGCTTTGGGGAATCGGCTTCTTCGCACCAGAACTTGTCGGACCCGTCATCGAGAACTCGTTGCGTGCGCAGCATCTGGCGCCGGAACAGATTGCCGGTGCGAAAAGCTTTTGGATCGGAATCAACTCCATCTGCCAGAACGCGGGAGCCTTTGGGGGGATGCTGCTCATGACGCTCCTCGCGCAGAAGCTCGGGCGCCGTCCGGCTTTTGCGATCGCCTTCCTCGCGGCGATGGCTGCGACGATTGCCTTTTTCCAGCTTTTTCAATCCAAGAGCGATGTCTTCTGGCTGAGCCCGATTATGGGGGCCTGCCAACTGGCGCTCTTCGCCGGTTTTGCGATTTATCTCCCTGAGCTTTTTCCGCTGCGACTGCGGAGCACGGGGACGAGCTTTTGCTACAATGTGGGCCGTTTTGTGGCGGCGAGCGGGCCCTTCACGCTGGGCAAGTTGCAGGCGGCCTTAAAAGCGGGCGCCACCACGCCTGAGGCAAAAGTGGATGCGTTTCGCAATGCTGCGACTTACATGAGTGCGATTTTCCTGCTCGGCCTCATCGTGCTGATCTTCCTGCCAGAGACCAAGGGCCAGCCGATGCCCGAAGACGCCGGAGCGCAAAAGGATCTCGCCTAAAAGCGGCAGATGATGGGGCCGGGCCTTCAGCCCCCGGAGCCGTCTTGCTTGAATGCCCGAGGCAGAGCGCAGCGTCGCCCCAAGGACTCGGACAGGTGACGAGCCGGGGCTGTAGGCCCGAAAAGAGAAGGGCCGCGTCGTTGACGCCAAACTGGTCGCAAAATGCGAGCGGCCACCCGGTGAATCGGGTGGCCGCAGGGCACTTGGTGGGGGGGAGCAGGGCTTAGTAGTAAGCGCCCCAGAAATCCTGCGGATTCGAGCCGAGGGCGTCGGCGAGTGCGGATTCCGTCACTGCGGAAACCTGCGGCGGCGTGTCAAGGGCGTTGACCGTAATCGGGTTGCCAATGGCATCGGCCGGCTGGGTGCCGGCGACGAGCGTGGTGTAGAGCTTCGTGCCGGATTTCACGTAGGGAGCGAGGTCAGCGGGAGCTGGGGTCGTGCCGGGAGGGCGGGCGGCTTCCAGCGCGTACTGATCCTTGGCAGCATCGAGGATGCGGAGGGTTTCGAGAGTCGTGGTCGCTTGCGAGCGCTTGCGAGCGCGCAGGAAACTCGGCACCGCAATCGCAGCCAGAAGCGCGATGATGGCGACGACGATCATGATTTCCACGAGGGTAAAACCCGCGCGGCGTGAATGGTTCTTGGTAAGCATAGGTATGGTTATTTCGTATTGGATGATGGCGGCGCCCAACCAAGGGAAGGTCAAGCGATTCGAATTACCATAAAGCAATCGGGGTGCCACGCGCGCCCCTGCGGAGGCGGGAAAGGCGCGCGCACGGTTCTGCAACCGAAAGCGAGCCGGCCAGGTCTTCGCTGGCCGTCAGTACGGAAACGAGAAGAACTCGCTCTGCACGGGCTGGCGCTGCTTCTTCGCCCGGCCAGGCCTGGCCTTTGGCTTTCGCTTCGCCTGCGCGGTCAGCTGCTCGATTTGCTGAGTGAGGTAGGCGAGGTGGTTTTGCAAAGAGCCGAGGTGCCGCTCCAGGTGCAGCCGCTGCTTCTGCTCGTACCGCTGAAGATTGAGGCTCTGCGCCGAGAAGTCCCAGGCCGGGTGCTTGCGGGCGGTGCCGAGCTTCGCCTGGAGCGAGCGCAGGGCGGCGCGGAGGTCGCGCACCAGGCGCAGCAGCAGGTACACCGGCAGCGAGGCCGCGTTGCCTTCCAAGCCCATTTCCAAGCGCGCCGCAATGGCTTCGAGCGACTCCAGATCATTTTTAAGGTAGGCCGCTTGCACGGTGTGCCAAAGCTCCCGCTCCCGGAGCGTCTGCCGCGGATGGTGATCGGGATGCAGCCGGCGCACGAGCGAGCGGTATAGCACTTTCACCCGCGTGGCGGTCTGCCGCGCCTCGGTGCTCATCGGCGGACGCGGCGGCGGTGGAGGAGGCGTGCGCTGCTGGCGCGGTCCTCCGGCTTTCGACCGCTGGCGCGAAGCCCGGAGAGCCTCGTCCAAGCTGGGCGCCTCCCGTCCGGTCACTGCGCGATACATATCCGCCAGCAGTTTATACTGGAGCCGGAAGTCCCTTTGCTGCCGGGAATCCATGCGGTCGAAGTCCTCTGCCTCCATGCCCGGTGGCAGGTCGCGGTCGCCGTAGAGTCGGTCGCCCTCACCAGTCGGGCCCTCTTCCGCAAAGTCGTCTGACCAATCATTGTCGGCGCCCTCGTCCGTTTTTTCCGACTCCCTCGCGGCGCTGGGATTTTCCTTCTCCTGCATGATCTGCCGAAACGCGGTGAGGCGGGTGCAACCGGTAAAAAACACTTCGTCGTCGATTTCATCGAGCAGCGTCTGTTTTTGGCGGATCGCCATTTCGGCCTCGCGCACCTGGGTGAGCCTCGGGCCCAGGGCTTGCGCCTCCCAGCGGGTGAAGGCGGGCAGTTCCACGGTCTCGAAATGCTCGAGGCGTTCGCGCAGCGCGGCGGTTTTTTCCTCGAGCTGGCGATGGGCTTCCAGCGCTCCCCGGCGAATAGGCGCCTCATCGATGAGGATGATCCAGCGGCAGGCGCTGCGAGGCGCGGCGGGCTGCGCTCGGCGCGGCGAGCGGATGGAGGATGGCGGACGGGGCCGGCGTTGGCTCATCGCACCGATTCTAGACGGATGGAGGACGCGGCGCGAGTCTCCGCCGCGAGAAAGTTGCGCGGCTCCCCGGACCAGCGTTCCGCCGCCAGCAGAATCCCGGCGGCCTTGTCGAGCGTCTCCTGATGCTCCTGTTCGGCGACGGAATCAGCGACGATGCCTGCGCCGACGTGAAAGTGCGCGACGCCTGGCTCAACGACCACAGTGCGAATGGCAATGTTGAACTGGCTTTCCTCGTTAAAGCCAAACCAGCCCAGCGCGCCGGTGTAAGCGCCGCGGGGGACGGGCTCGAGTTCGGCGATAATTTCGCGCGCGCGCTTCTTGGGCGCGCCGGTGATCGAGCCGCCGGGGAAACAGGCGCGCAGCGCTGTCGGGTGATCGAGCCCGGGCCGCAGCTCCGATTCCACAGTGGACACAAGGTGAAAGACCTGCTCGAAGCGTTCGAGCGCCAGGAGTTCACGGACCGTGACGCTGCCGAAGGTGCTCACCTGGCCCAGGTCATTGCGCTCGAGGTCGGTGATCATGACCAGCTCGGCGGCTTCCTTGGACGAGTGGAGAAGCTCGCGTGCGGAGCGCTCGTCAGCCAGGGGGTCGGTGAGACGCGGGCGTGTCCCTTTGATCGGCCGCGTCCGTGCGTGGCGTCCGGACAGGCGCAGGAAGCTTTCGGGCGAGGTCGAGAGAATCTGCTTCTGGCCGAGATCTAAGTAGGCGGCATACGGCGCGGGAGAGGCGCGGCGCAGCGCTTCGTAGAACGAAAAAGCGAACGCCGCTTGCTCCTGGTGAGTGAGTGCCGGTAGCGGAGCCTGGAAGCGGTGCGCGAGATTCACCTGATAGATGTCGCCCGCCGCGATGAATCCCTGAGCGCGTCGCACCATCGTGGCATACTCCGCGGCGGAGATCTCCGGCCGGAACGGCAACGGGAATGTCGCCTGCGCCCCGACCGGGTGCGCTTGACAAAGATGGGAGGCCAGGTCGCCGTGCTCAAACCATTCGCCAGTGCCATGTTGGTAAAAGAGTGCGTCTTCGTAGAGCCCGAAGTGAAAGGCGCCATCGTACTCGATCAATCCAGCCACGAAGCCGTGCGGCAATCCGAACTCGCTCGCCGCCGTGGCCCCGTGCTCCCGGACCAGCTTGCTCAGCCGCTCCCAGTCCGTGTCCATCTGGCCGCGCACAATTTCGGAGGGATTGGCAGCAATAATGGAGATCGGGTCGTCCTGCCCTTTCCTCCTGGCGGAGTCGAAGAAAACCAGCCCCGGCAGATGCCTCAATCCAGCGGCTACCTCCAGTGGATCACGCGCGAGCGCCTCGATCTTCTTCATCGCGGGCGAAAGGGTGGAGGAATCAACCCGCACCACTCCTCCACAAGAGGCCAATCGGCAAGGCCGCAAACTGTGGCGCGAACTCTCAGGAGGCGCCCGTTCGCCAGAGCGCCGAGATCGGCAGAGCCACCAGCTTCGGTCCAAAGCTGGCCGTCTCCTTGCCGGTGTGCAGAACAATGCCGCGCACGAAGGCGGAGCCGGCCATCTCGGCGAACGCTTCGAGCCCAGCGAACTCACGTGGGCCCACGTTGCCGGTCGCCTTGATCTCGAGGCCGACGAGTCGGCCGTCCGCGTTCTCGAGGACGACATCGACCTCCTGGCCTGCTTGGGTCCGCAGATGAAAGAGGCGCGGCCTGATCTTGCTCCAGCCGCGCTGCTTCAACAATTCCATCACAGCAAAGTTCTCCAGGATGGGTCCGGCCTTGGTGCGATCAGCGGTGAGACCCTCCGCATTCAGGCCGAGCAGACTGCAGAGCAGGCCGGTGTCGTTCAAGTAGGTCTTGGGCGACTTGAGCAGCTTCTTCTCCGCGTTGCGGTACCAGCCCGGCAATTCCACGTGGAGGAAGATTGCGGAGAGCAGGCTGATGTACCGTTTCAGGGTGGAAGCGGGCAGTTGCGTGATCCGCGAGACTTCCGCGAAGTTTTGCAATCCGGCCGCGCGCGCCGCGAGCATGCGCAGCAGCAGCGGCATCTGCCGCAGGCCGTCGATGTTCCCCAGATCGCGCACGTCGCGCTCCACCAGAGAGGTCACCAGCGACTCAAACCAGATTTGCCGGCGCGCCGGGTCGCTGCGTTGCACCGCCTCGGGATAGCCGCCGGTCGTCAGGCGGCGCGCGAGATCGCTCCACGCGATCGGCGCCACGGCGGGCATTCGGCGCCGGCTAAAACAAGCGTCGATGAAGCCTTCGAGCGGGCCTTCGATTTCGCCCTGCGAGAGGGGCCAAAGGGTATGGACCTCGAGGCGTCCGGCCAGCGAGTCAGCGACCCGCGGCAGCGTCATCACGTTGGCCGAGCCGGTCAGCAGAAAGCGCCCCGGACGGCGATCCTCGTCGATGGCCTTTTTGATGGCCAGGAGGAGGCTTGGCACACGCTGGATTTCGTCGATCACCGCCCGCTGCCCCAACCCCTCGACAAACTCCTCGGGCGCGTTGTTCGCTGCGGCCAGGGTGACGCCAGCATCCAGCGTCTCGTAGCGCTCACCGGGCGCCATCAGCGCTTTGGCGAGCGTGCTCTTTCCGACCTGGCGCGCACCTTTGATTAAGACAGCCGGCGTGTCGCGCAAGGCGGCGCGCAGGGGACGTTCAGCGTGGCGGGCAAAGCTCATTCCGCAACAATCCTGCCACGGAGTGGTGGGATTTCAACCACTGAGTGGTTGATTTCTCCGAAACGGAAACAGCAGAGGGTGCCTGCGATGGCGCATAAAAACCGCGAAGCGCGAGAGAGCGGCCGCTACCGCTTTCTCGGTTTTTGGCCGGCGACGAGCTGGATGGCCTGCTCGGGGTCCTGGGCTTTGTTGAGCACTTCCTCGTAGGCGATTTGGCCGTCGAGGTAGAGCTGCACGAGCGACGCTTCAAGGCTCACCATGCCATATTTGGCGCCGGTCTGGATATCGGTCGGGATGCGGAAGGTCTTGTTGTCGCGGATGAGCGCGGCGATGGACGGGGTGTTGATCATCACCTCGAAGGCGGCGACGCGGCCCTGGCCGTCGATGCGCGGAATGAGGAGTTGCGAGATGACGGCCTTGAGATTGGACGGAGAGCTGCACGCGGATTTGCTCCTGCTGGTCGGACGGAAAGGAGTCGATGATGCGATCCACGGTGCGTGCGCGCGCCGGTCGTGTGGAGCGTGGAGAAGACGAGGTGGCCGGTTTCGGCAGCGGTGATGGCCGTCTCCATCGTCTCCAGATCGCGCATTTCGCCGACGAGGATGACATCGGGATCCTGCCGCAAGGCGCGGCGCAGGCCCTCGGCGAAGTTGGGCACATCGGTCCCGACTTCGCGCTGATTGACCACGCCGCGCTTGTGCGTGTGGAAATACTCGATCGGATCTTCGATCGTCATGATGTGCCCCTCGGTGGTCGAGTTGATCACATCGAGCATGGCGGCGAGCGTGGTCGATTTGCCGGAGCCGGTCGGGCCGGTGACGAGGATGAGACCGCGTGGCGTATGGAGCAGCTGGCGGACGGAGGCGGGCAGACCGAGCTGCTCGAGCGAACGGATCGCGCTCGGGACCTGCCGCAGGGCGACGCCGATGGTGCCGCGCTGGCGGAAGACGCTGACGCGAAAGCGGGCATACTCGCGGAAGGTGAAGCCGAAATCGACGCTGCCTTCCTCGTTGACGCGCTGCATGTTGCTCTCGCCGGCGATGGCGCGCGCCATGGCTTCGGTGTCCTCGGGGAGCGAGCGGGCGGACATCGAGTTTGACGAGGCGGCCATTGAGCCGCACGGCTGGCGGCGCGCCGACGGTGAGATGCAGGTCGGAGGCGTTTTCGTCGACGACGAGCCGCAGCAGATCCTCCATCGGGATCATGGCGCTCGGGGCGGAGGCCGCGGCGCTCTGATTCGGCGCCGGACGTCGGCGCGGATCGACGAGCGTGAAGGCGACTGGTCATCTTGCGGAAATCGAACAGAGCCATGAGAAGGCGGCTGGCGATGAGCTTAATCTCATTTTGACGCTGGAAGAGGTCTAGCGCATCGCCCATCGAGACGCTGATGACCTCCTCGGCGCTGGTCATGCCGGAGAGCACCTTGCGGACGCCGTCTTCGCGCAGGGTGCGCATCCCCATTTCCCGCGCGCGCTTGCGCAGCTCGACCGTCGTCGCCTTGTTGTTGATCATGTGCCGCACTTCGTCGTCGATGAGGAACATCTCGAAGATGCCAGCGCGGCCTTTGTAGCCGAGGTGCTTGCAAACGTCGCACCCGCGCCCTTGGCGACATTGGCTCCGCCAGTCTGCGAGAAATCGATGCCGAGCGCCTCCAGCTCACGCCTCGGTCATCTCATAAGGCTGCTTGCAGTTCGGCACAGATCTTGCGCACGAGCCGCTGCGCGACGATGGCCCGCACGGCCGAGGAAACGAGGAACGGCTGCACGCCGATATCGACCAAGCGCGCGACCGCGCCGGGCGCGTCGTTGGTGTGCAGCGTGGAGAAAACGAGGTGGCCGGTGAGCGAGGCATTGATGGCGATATTCGCCGTCTCCACGTCGCGAATCTCGCCGATCATGATGATGTTCGGCGCCTGCCGCAGGATGGAGCGCAGCGCCGCCGGGAAGGTCATGCCGATCTCGGTATTCACCTGCACCTGATTGATGCCGGACATCTGGTACTCGACCGGGTCCTCGACCGTGATCAGCTTTTTGTCCGGCTTGTTGATGTAATTGAGGCAGGCGTAGAGCGTCGTCGTCTTGCCCGAGCCGGTCGGGCCGGTCACGAGCAGGATGCCATCCGGCAGCGTGATCAGCTTCTCGAAGGTCTCCTGGTCGTCCGAGAGAAAGCCGAGTTGCGGCAGCCCGAGATTGAGCGCCGTCTTGTCGAGGATACGCATGACGATGCTTTCGCCGTGGCTCGTCGGAATGGTCGAAACGCGCAGGTCGATCTGCTTGCCTTTGCCCATCTTGACCTGAATGCGGCCATCCTGCGGCAGCCGCTTCTCCGCGATGGACATCGACCCGTCATGATCTTCAGGCGCGAGATGATCGCGCTCTGCAGCTTCTTCGGCGGGTTCTGCATCTCGTGCAGCACGCCGTCGATGCGGAAGCGGACGCGGAAACGCTTTTCCAGCGGCTCCAGATGAATATCGCTCGCGCGCATCTGTGCGCCTCGAGCAGCATCATCGTCACCATCTTGATGATGGGCGCGTCGCCCGTGTCACCTTCGGCGCCGTTCATCGCCGCTCGCTGTCGCCGATCTGGATGTCGCCATCAAAATGCGCCGCGATGTCATCCGCGCGCTTCATCCGCCGTGCCGTAGTATTTGCGGAGGCGAGATGCTGATCTGCTCCGGCGTGGCGCAGACCCACTCGACATCGCGCTGGAGCACGTGCGCCACCGCGTCGAACGTGTCGAAATTCAGCGGATCGCTCACGGCGAGCATCAGGCCGCTGTCGGATTGCGCGATCGGCACCACCTTGAAGCGCTTCGCCACTTCGCTTGGCACCATGCCGATGACTTCATCGGGAATCGCGACCTGCGCGAGATCGACGAAATCCATGGCCGCATGCGTGGCCAGCGCCCGCATGAGATCCTCTTGCGAAATGACCCCCTGGCGGATCAGCGCATCGGTGACGGCATCCTTCGGCTTGCGCTCGGCGCGGGCGCGCTCGATCTGAGCCGGGGTGACCAAGCCAGTCTCCTGGAGGATATTGAGGGTATAGTCTTCGTTGGCAGCCATGGGGGAGAGGAGGTGAAAGGCTCGCGTCAGCCCTGGCCCGAGCCGCTCATCGTGGAAACCGCGCACCCGGGGGACAGACGCTCTATCCCAGAGAAGTACGGGGCGGGCGCGGCAAAGTCAAAGCGCCGTTTGCGGGGGGCGGTTGCGGGAGCGCGACGCTCCGCTATGTTGCGCCCTCTTGAACAGCATCACTCCCCGCCTTTTTGTGGCGGCCACGCAGCAAAATGACGGCAAGACCACCTCCGCGCTCGGGCTCTTTGCGGCGCTGCGCAAGCGCGTCGGCCGCATCGGCTTCATCAAACCGGTGGGGCAGCGCTTCGAAGAAATCGAAGGGCAGCGGATCGATGAGGATACGGTGCTGATCGATCAAACCTTCAGCGTCCACACGCCCCTCGAGGCGATGAGCCCCATCGCGGTCGAACCGGATTTTACCCGGCGCTACATCGAGCAATCGAACAACGAGCAGTTGGTGCGGCGCATCCAAAACTCGTTCGACCGTGCGGCGTGGGAAAAGGATTTCGTGATCATCGAAGGAACGGGTCATGCCGGGGTGGGCTCGGTTTTCGATCTCTCGAACGCCCGCGTGGCGGCACTGCTCAACAGCAAGGTGGTGCTGGTCACCGGGGGCGGCATCGGCCGCCCCATTGATGAGGTGGCCCTCAACAAGGCGCTCTTTGACCGCGAAGGCGTCGAGGTGATCGGGGTGATCCTCAACAAAGTGACGCCGGACAAGCTCGACTACATCCGGGACTTCGCGCAGCGGGGTCTGGCGCGGCTCGGCATCGATCTGCTCGGTTGTGTGCCGCAAGTCCCGGTGCTCGCGGATGCGACGCTTGGACAGATTTGCAAGACGATCAAGGGCCAGTTTCTGAATGCGAAGGAGCGCTCCCGGCGCCGCGTGAAGAAGGTGATCATCGGCGCGATGAGTTCCTCGCAAGTCATGCGCTTTTTCCAGCCCGGCACCCTTGTGGTGACGCCCGGGCGACCGCGAAGACGTCGTCCTCGCGGCCCTTTCCACGACCACGCTAAGCGACCTTGATGGGCAGTCGCTCGCCGGCCTCGTTATTGCGGGCGAACACATGCCATGCGACGCCGTGCTCGAATTGCTGAAAAACTCGCACCTGCCGGTGATCTCCTCGCCGCTCGACTCCTACACGGTGGCGAATGCCATCCACTCGATGACGGTCAAAACGCTGCCGGGCGACGTGGAGAAGATCGATAAAATCCAGTCGCTCATCGAGCAATACGTCGAGATCGATCGGCTGCTGGCGAAGCTGTCAGCGCAGGTGAATTGAGAGCGCTGCGGATGGCCGCGCCATTTTGTTGCTTTTGCCCCATGCCGGGCAAAAGCTCCGCTCCCAATGACACCCGAAGACTACCAGTGCGAATTCACCGCCGCCGTCACGCCAGAAAAGGCTCTGGAGGAGATCAGCCGCGTGGCGGCCTGGTGGGCGACCAACTTCACGGGCCGTGCGGAGAAGGTGGGCGATACCTTCACCATCCGCTTTGGTGAGACGTGGGTCACGTTCAGGATTTCGGAGCTGGTGCCGGCGAGCACGGTCGTCTGGGACGTGGTGGATTGCCATCTGCACTGGCTGGAAGACAAGACGGAGTGGCAGGGCACCAAAGTCGTTTGGGACGTGGCGACGCAAGGTGACTCTACGCGCGTGCGTCTCACTCACGCCGGGCTGGTGCCGACGGTGGAGTGTTACAACGATTGCCGGGAAGGATGGCACTCCTTCGTGACCGGAAGCCTCCTCAAGCTGGTGACGACTGGCCATGGGGAGCCGAGGTGAAAGGCGCGGCGCTCCGGAATGTTCCCCGGCGCGCCTCCGTCAGCCCGCAGAGAAGCCAACGGCGAGAGCCGGCGCCGTTTTCGGCCGTTTCTTGAGACCTAGGCGCATCCTGGAAGGAAGTTGAAGAAAGTTTGAACACGGGTGCGGCGGTCGTGTCGAAGTGTGCTGTAGGGGGAAACTTCACCGGATCGCGACGCGCCACAGGTTGGTTTGGTGCATCACTTCAGGCGTGCTCGCGATCCGGACCCTTCCCTGCGCAGGAGCAAAGCTGGAGAGAGGGGAAAAAGGGCGCCTCCCATTTAATACTCGACGCGGTCGGCAATGCCGCGGACGACGCGCTGCGCCCGCTGCCGAGCTTCACTGCCGTACCGTCGTAAGGACTTGCGCGTGAGGTGCCGCGTCAGCCAGGTGCCAACTGCCAAAGCGAGCGAAGCGCCCGCAACGGCGGTCTTGCGTGCGCCTTGCTGGAAGTGTTCTCCAGCGGAAAGTGGCAATGCCGCCGCGGGGCGATCCAAGGCTCGCCTGAGAAAACCCGCCAACAAACCGACACCCACGGGCCGCGCCAAATTCCGCCACCGGATGTTCGTGCGCGCCTGGCGATCCATTCCTCCAGCCGTGTTTCGGCTCTGCCCGGGAGATCGACGCGGCATACGCGTGGCCCGGAGAACGTCATGCTCCAGATGAGGTGTCACTAGCAGCGGGGCAAGGCTTTCCTTCATCGGCAAGGCTGGGACGCTCGCCTCGGGGGTGAAAGGATGCGCCTGCACGCCACCCGCGCCGATGTGGCGGACGGTTTGGTGACGAATTCCGCCATGTCGCTCGGCTCAATTTCGCAGCCCACTTCCCGAGCATAAACTTTGGTGAATTCCGCGCCAAGGAAGAGAATGCACGAGGCGTAGAAGACCCAGAGCAGGAGGACGACGATCGACCCAGCCGCGCCGAAAGAAGACGTGGTGCTGGCCTGGCCCAAATACCAGCCCAGCAGCGATTTGCCGATCTCAAAAAGAACAGCCGTGGCGACGGCCCCCGCCAGACCGTCCGCCAGCCGATTTTGGCGTCTGGCAGCACCTTGAAGAGCAGGCCAAAAAGCAGGCTCTCCACCCCGAGCGACACGACAAAGCCGAGCATGTTCCCCACGACGGTTGGGACATGTAGAATCTGCTTCATCCCGCCGTTTATCTCCGCCAGCGCGGTCGTCATGAGCAAGGAAACCAGCAGCAAAAAGCCGATGACCAGCACCATGCCAAAGCTCATCACTCGCTCCTTGATAAAGCCGGAAATTCCAAGGTTGGACCTCAGCCGGACACTCCAGATGGTATTCAGGGCCTCCTTCAACTGGCCGAAAACCGTCGAGGCGCCGATAAACAGAGTGGCGAAACCCACCAGCGTCCGGCGCCACTCGTCTTGCTCGCGCTCTGCACCAGGGTTTGCACCGATTTGCCGCTTCCGCTCCGATGAATTGCCCCAGTTCCGAAGCGATCTTCCCTTGCGCCGCGTCTTTTCCAAAGATGGCGCCCGCCAGGCTGATGGCAATTAGCAGCAGCGGCGCGATGGAAAAGACCGAGTAGTACGAAAGGGCTGCGCTCAGCCGCATCGCATTGTCGTCGGACCACTCGGAGAAGGTGTTCCTTCAGAAGTTTCCAAGCGAGCTAAAGCTCATAGGGCGTCGATTTCATCACCGTGGAATCGGAAGTGGCGAAAATCAGCCGTGCGTCGGGTCAGAGAGGGCGCGGGCCCAATAAGCACGGCTTACCCGTATGCCGGCAATCCTCCTTGCGGCCCACTCATGTAGTAAACCCCGTTAAGTAGCTCTTCCTACTGAGCTGCCGAAATCAGCAGTGAATCTTGTCGCACCATCAGAAAGTCCGTAATATTTTGCAATTTCGCTATTGCGCATCTGCAGGGTCGGCCGTATTCCTTCAGCAGATTTCAAAACTGTTCTGGGGGGAACATCAGCCCTCCGTGGCCATTCGGTCGCGGGGGGCTGAATTTTTTTCAGGCGTAGCGCTCGTCGGACGCGCCTCATTTCGGCAGGGTGCCGGCGCCCTCGCAATTCGACTCCCGCATGCTTCCCGCCTTTTCGCCCGCGCAATGGCTCCTCGCCATCCTCAGCGCGCTTTGCATCGGCGTCTCGAAGAGTGGCTTCTCCGGCTTGGGGCTCGTCACCGTCATCGTCATGGCCCGGCTCCTCCCGCCACGCGAATCGACCGGCGTCCTCCTGCCGCTCCTCATCTGTGGCGACATCCTGGCCGTCCTGGTCTTCCGCAGGCATGCCGATTGGCGGCAAATCTGGCGCATGCTGCCGCCGACGGCGATCGGCATCGTCACCGGGTTTTATCTCATGAAAAGCATCCCCGACGCGCACTTCAATGCCGTAATCGGCGGCATCGTCCTGCTCATGAGCTTCTGCCAGGCGATCCGCCAATTCCGGCCCGGCCTGTACCAGCGCGTGCCGCACACCCGCGGCTTTGCCTGGACGCTCGGCGGCGCCTGCGGCGTGACAACCATGCTGGCGAATGGCGCTGGCCCGATCATGGCGCTGTACCTCCTCGCGATCGACCTGCCAAAGTACGCCTTCGTCGGCACCGCCGCCTGGTTCTTCCTCATCGTCAACCTTTTCAAAGTCCCCTTCTCCGCCGGACTCGGCCTGATCCACGCCCCGTCGCTCCTTTTCAATCTCCTCCTCATCCCCGCCGTCGCAGCGGGAACCCTCCTCGGCCGCTGGCTTATCGCCATCGTGCCGCAACGGCTCTTCGAGATGCTGCTGCTGATCTTCACCGTCCTCGCCTCCCTCCGCCTGCTCGGACTGCTGCCGCTTGGCCGCGGCTGAATGCAAGGTACGCCTACGTGATTCCGGAGGAGTAATGGGCGATTTCTGGTCGTTCAAGTGCGGTTCGATCCAGAACGCCCATGGCCCAGTGAGGTGCAACTGATTTTTGGACCAATCGTTGTTTAATTTACGGACTGGAGCTGGGTTTCGAACTGGCTGGGGGTTTGGTAACTGAGGGCCGAGTGTTTGCGGCGCGTGTTGTAGTAGGCCTCGATGTAGTCGAAGATTTCGGCGCGGGCGTCGCCGGCGCTCGCAAAGCAGCCGTCTTGCAGCATTTCGCGTTTGAGAGTGCCCATGAAGGATTCCGTCCAGGCATTGTGATAGGGGTTGGCGCGCGCGGACATGCTGTGGCGCAAGCCAGCTTTTGCCAGAGCCTGACGATAGGTCGCGCTGCCATATTGGCTCCCACGATTGGCTGCCACGGTCGCTATGGAAGATGACGCCTTGGGCGGAGCGGGTTTGGAGGGCTTGGAGAAGAGCGTCCAGGACCAGGTCGGCACGCAGATGGTTGGCGAGACTCCAGCCGATAATGCGGCGCGAACAGAGATCAATGACGACCGCCAGGTAGAGCCATCCGGCGCTGGTAGGGATGAAGGTAATGTCGCCGGCCCAGACCTGGTCGGGAGCAGCGGGCAGAGGCTGGTCGAGGAGAAGATTCGGCGAGGGTTGGTCGGCCCGGCCATCGCTGGTTTGGGGAACGAAGTTTTTCGGCTGAAGGGCGCGCAGGCCTCTCTGCGCCATCAGGCGCCGGACTCTGGCTGGAGCGCAAACCACGCCCTGCTCGGAGAGCACTTGCTGAAGGCGGCGATGGCCATAGCGTCGGCGGTGCTCGCGAAAGATGGTCTCGATGAGGTCGCCGAGGGTGCGGTCGGTGATCTGCCTGTGGGTCGGGCCGGCGGCGTGATAAAAGCTGCTGCGAGCGGAGCCCAGCACCGCGCAGACTTGGCGGACGCTGGCGTGGGTTTGCTGAGCGATGGTCTGGATTATCGCACGGCTCCCGGCAGAGTCTTGGTCCCGAGGATAATGGCCGCCTTTTTTAAAATGTCGTTCTCCAGTTCAAGATTGGCATTTTCGCGCCGCAGCCTGGGCAGCTCGTCTGCTGCGGGCTCCTCGCCTCCGGCTCGCAGCCCTCCGCTCCCGAGCTGCCCAGGCTGCGCTCCCTTGCGCAGCCATCCATAAAGGATGCTGGTGCCGATTTCGAGCTCCTCAGCCACGACGGCTACGGGCTTTCCCAATCCCACGAGCCCGATGGCTTGGGCTTTGAATTCTGCGGTGTATCGTTTTCTGGTCACAAGTTCCATGATCGCTTATTCCTCTGGTTTGTGGTCCAGATTCATCGCAAACCTCACAGGTCATCTGGCGGCACGGGGAGTCCGCAGAGAGCGTAGAGTTCGGCGCGTTCGGTCGGCTCGAAGTATTTGGCAATTAGAGTCCGGCGGGTCAGCATGCGTAACTCCGGGTCTTGCAGGCAGACGAGGAAGGCTATGTTGAACTGCGCCATGACGGCGCGTTCACGGCTTTCCGCTGGACGGCCATTGGCTTCGAGCGGACGCCAAAAGCCATCCGACTTGATACGGTAGAATGGCAGTCGCAGATCGGGCTTCGCTCGGCGGCGGTCAGCGACGACTCGCCAGTAGGTTCCGAAGCGAAAGGCGAGCGCTCCGTGCGGTGCAGCAATCCACCCGCGAGCGCGCCCTCCTCGACCAGATCGCAGATGATGAGCAGAAGCAAAGGCTTGTGCGGTGCGGCGCCGATCGTCCCTCTTCTTGGCGGCATCGAATTTGACCGCGCTCAGCTTGCCGAGCCAGTGCGTCGTCTCTGAAGCTGCCACACTCATCCTGGAAGACGGCCCCTCTTTTGACGCTGGCCGGGCGCAATGGTGAGGAGCGTCTCGACGACGAGGTGGGTGAGCAGGGCCGAGTCTTTGCCACCGGAGAAGCCGATGATCCACGGCCCGGCGTGCGGATCGAGGTATTCGGCTCGGATTTCGCGCCGGATGGCGCGGAGCATGTCCAGAAGGGCGTCGAGGTCGATGGGCATGGGTGGAGTGGTTGTGAGGACGCGGTGGGACGGAGTTGGCTTCCGGACCCGCGTTGGGCAGGAACGGAACGGTGGCGGGAGGCGAGCGACAAAATTCGGCGAGGCGGTGCGAGGCGATACCTCCTCACTTCGACATCCAGGCATGCTCACGCGAACGATTCTGGGGAAGCGCCTCCAGTGGCGGCAAGCTGCCCCAAACCGTCTGCCGTCGAAAAAGCGTGCGCTCGAGACTAAACCCCAACATGAAATACCTCCTCCTGCCGTTCGCTGTGGCGCTGCTGGCTTTGCCGGCCTGCACCACTGTTGAGGAAAAACCCGCAGCGACGACGACGACCACGACTGAAACCAGTCATGTGGTCCATCCCGCCGCAGCTTCCACCACATCCACCACCGTTCACTCCGCCTACTGATATGAAAAAGACCCTCTCACTCCTTGCTTTTGCCGCCCTGCTGGGCGCCTGCGACACCAAAGTCAACACTCCGCCCGCGGAGAATACCACCGTCGTGACTCCCGGCGTTTCCGACAAGAAAGTGGAAAACAACACCACCGTCGTGAACCCGGCAGCGGAAAAGAAGACCGAAAACAATACCACCGTGGTTGCGCCCGGTACTTCCGGCGGGTCGTCTGAGAAGACCACTGAATCAACGACGACCACGACGAAGTAGCCCTCGGCTCTGCCTGTTTCGCACAAAAAGGAGCGCCCGAAGGCGCTCCTTTTTGCTGTTGATCGGAGAGGCTGGGCTGATCCGCGGCCTCCAATCGCAGACCAAAGTGCTGTAGGTGCGCCGGAGCACCTTTCATTGTGCTCTTGGTCGTAATCGTGATCCTTAGTGATCAATCAAGAGGACGATTACGATTACGGCTCCTTGGACAAGTTCTTCCCGGGCGCGGCAGAGCAGCTCGGAGATCGATGAGGCCGGATGGCTAAGCAAGGCGTGCGGTCACGCTGTAGCTTGTCGTTCCCGTGGCTGCTCTTTGCGGATACGCTCTGCGGTCATGTTTACCGGCCTCGTCGAACTCACCGCGGAAGTGGTGACCATGGAGAAGACCGCCGGTGGGGCGCAACTGCGCCTGCTCGCCCCGGAGGGGTGGACCGATCTCGCGCTGGGCGAAAGCATCGCCGTCAATGGCTGCTGCCTGACTCTCGCATCCTTCGCGGGAGGCGCGCTGCGCTTCGACCTGCTGGATGAGACGCTGGTGCGCACCAATCTCGGGCTCGTTCCGGCGGGCGGCTCTGTGAATCTCGAACGCGCCTTGCCAGCGAACGGGCGCCTCGGCGGCCATTTCGTGCAGGGTCACATCGATGGGGTGAGCAAAATCCTGAGCTTCGAAAAACGGGGCGCGGATCACCGCCTGGAGATCAGCCTTCCCTCTGCCGGCGCGGGCTACGTGGTGGCCAAAGGGTCCATCGCCATTGATGGCATCAGCTTGACCGTCGCCGAACTGCATGGGGATCGGCTCGTCCTTTGGATCATCCCGCACACCCTCGCCACCACCAACCTGCGCGAGCGCGAAGCTGGGGATCAGGTCAATCTCGAGTTCGACCTGCTCGCCAAGTACGTGGAGCGCCTCCTGAAAACGGGCGGAGCAGCGCCCGGTTGAGGTGGTCTCGAATCGCTCAGGTATGATTAATCAACCCGGAAATTGACAATCTGCCAGGAGCCCTACGCGGTGGCGCGGCTGGTGGAGCTGCTGGGATGGGAGCTTTGACGACCCGGGGAACGCACGCACTCGGTTGGGAGCGCTTCGCCGGCAGCGCCGAGCAGGGCGTCGCGCCGCTGCCGAGCCTCTTCGAGCGACTTGGTGTGCAGGGAATGGCGGATGCGCTCTTTGGTGTACGGCGTCGGATGGACGACGTAGTGGATGAACCAGGTGCCGTGGTTATTCCACAGGTGATGATTGGGGTTCGCGGGATTGATGCGAACCGAGAGTTGGGTCGAGGTCATGGATGGTCGTATGAAGTTGGACACATCAAGGGAGAAAAGGTTCACGCGACGGCGGAGGGCCGGGCGTGCACATCGCCGCCACCCACTCGGGCGCGGCTTCCACCTTGGTTTCTCCAACCAGGTTGGCAGACTGCGCGCAGGCGCAGCCACTCTTGATGCATCGGGATGTCGTAAAGAACTGCGATGACGGTAAACGCCATGGGACGGGCCGCAAGGGAGAAAAGCCGCTATGACACGCGACGATCTACGGCTCCTGGGTGAAGAGGTACTCGACGAGGTCGCGGATGGCGCGGCGCCCCAGGATGAGGCCGTACCCTTCCGGCATGGCGCTCGGGAGCGGCGTCTCTTCGACCACTTCGCTCGCGCGAATCGTCGTCGGATGGCCATCGGTGATCGAGGTGAGGCGCAGGATTTCACTGCTCTCGAAGGAGAGAATGCCGGTGAGTTCATCCCCGTTGCGCAGCTTGAGCAGGACGCTTTTGAAGCCGGGGACGAGGTAGGCATTCGGCAGGAGAATCGATTCGAGGACGGAGATGCGTTGAGCGCGCTGCCCCAGGGCGCTGAGGTCCGGGCCGATTTCGCCGCCCGCGCCCTCCGCGCGATGGCAGCGGATGCAGCCCGCCTCGACCCGCGTGCGAAAAAGGTCGCGTCCCTCGTGGCGATCACCGCCCTCGAGGCACTCGCGCCAGGCTTTGAGCGGATCAGCCGAACGCGCGAGCGCTTGTGACCGCCGGGCGAGGCGCTCATCGAGCGCGGGGTCGTGGCGCTGCGCGGCGGCTTCCAGGACCTCGAGCCAAAGACCGAGCGGGAGATGGTTGCTTTCCAAGAGATCGAGCTGACCGGCGATGAGGCGTGTGGCCTCGGGACCGGGATTCTGCGCCAGGCGGCGCAGCGCGCGTTGCTGCAACGGGAGCGAGCCAGTCGCCAGAATCTCTGTCTGGCGAGCGAGCGATTCCGCCACGGCCGCCGAGTCGGCCGGCAAAGTTTCGGCGGCTGCCGCAGCGAGTGCCAGCGTGAGGAGCAAGGCCACGCGAGCGCCGCAGGCAAGGGCCCGTCGCGCGTGGCGGAGGGTGCCTTTGGTTGGAGGAGAAGAAAGCAGAGGGCGCATGGATGGCACAACTCCAGTGCAGCGCACGCTTGGGGCGGGGTTCTCTTCGGTTTACGCTCCCCCTTGCCTTTATGCAAATCGATCGACTTGAGGTCACGATTCATCCGGACCGGGCGAGCATGGGCCAGGCAGCGGGCGCGGCGGCTGCCCGAGTCGTGGCAGGAGCCCTCCGGCGAAAGGGAGCCGCGAGGGTCGTGCTGGCGAGCGCTCCATCGCAAAGGGAGATGCTGCAGCAATTGACGGCGACCCAGCTCGACTGGAGCCGCGTGACACTTTTCCACATGGACGAGTACCTTGGCATCGCTGCGGACCATCCCGCCAGTTTTCGCCGTTTTCAGCAGGAACACGTGCTTTCGCTGGTGACGCCCGCGGCGTTCATTGGCCTTCGTGGCGAGGCCACCGACGCGTCCGCCGAAGCCCGGCGCTACGCGGCGCTTCTCGCCGAGCGGCCCATTGACCTCGTCTGTCTCGGCATCGGCGAAAATGGGCATCTCGCTTTCAACGATCCGCCCGTCGCCGACTTCGACGATCCGCTGCTGGTCAAAACCGTCGAACTCGATGAGGTCTGCCGTAAGCAGCAGGTGCACGACGGCTGCTTTCCGTCGCTGGAGGCGGTGCCCCGACAGGCGCTGACGCTGACCATCCCGGCGCTGATGAGCGGGCAGGCGCTGATCTGCACGGTGCCAGGGCCGCGCAAGGCCACCGCCGTGCGCGCGGCGCTGCTGGGTCCGGTGGAGCCCCGCTGCCCGGCCTCGATCCTGCGCTGCCACGCGCAGGCGCGCTTGTTTCTGGATGCGGCGAGCGCGGCGCTTCTATGATCACGGCTCCCCATGCCTGTCTGGTGCCAGCTTTCCATCCTCTCCGACGAGGTCTCGCAGGACCTCGGGGACGTCATTCGCTTCGCGCAAGAGTTTGGCTTGGACGGCATCGAATTGCGCTCGCTGGGCGGGAAAGCGTTCCGCGATCTTTCGCTGGGCGAGATTCGGGAGGTGCGGCTCCGCTGCGAGGCAGCGGGGCTGTTGATCTCCGGTTGTGCCACCCCTGTCTTCAAGTGCGAGGTCGATTCAGCATCGCAAATTGCGGAACACCTCGAGCTGTTCCGGCGCGCGGCCGAGATGGCGCATGAGCTTCGCTGCTCCCTGCTGCGGGTCTTCACTTTTTTGCGCCGCTCACCGGCCTCCACCGCGGACGAACTGAGGCGTGCCGCAGACGCTTTCTCACCCCTGGTGGAGGTGGCGCGCGCCGCAGGGGTGAAGATCGGCGTGGAAAATGAGGCGAGTTGCATTGCCGGCAGCGGGCGCGAGATGCGGGAGTTTTTGGGGCATCTCTCAGGAGCGGAAGAGGTCGGCGTGGTTTGGGACCCCTGCAACGTGCTCTTCCTGGAGCATGCGCAGCGGCCTTTCCCCGAGGACTATGCGGCCGTGGCCGAGCGCGTGGTGCATGTGCATGTCAAAGACGCCCGGCGCGAGCATGGAGCTCCCGCGCAATCGTGCGTCGAGCTTGGCCAGGGGGAGTTGGATTGGGCGGGGCAATTCACCGCCCTCCGCCGCCGCGGCTACCGGGGATGGATCACGCTGGAGACGCACTGGCGCGCAGCGGCCCTGGACCCGGCGAGCCAGCATCTGCCCGCCGGCCATGCCTTCTCCGCGGGAGCGGAAGCGGCCAGCCGCATCTGTCTTCCGCAACTGCGCAAGCTGCTCGAGGCCGCATGAGACGCGGCGGTGCTCCGATTCCTCCGTCGCTGCTCGCGGCGCACTATCGATCAGGCGCGCGCATGCGTTTCCATTTTCTCGCCAGTGGTGCGGTGGAGCGCCGGCCGGAGCCGCGCGGCGCTCCGACGGAACTCGTTTTCGGCCCCGGCTTCTGCGACCTGCAATGCAACGGCTTCGCCGGCGTTGATTTCAATAGCCCACAGCTCACAACGGAAGGGGCGCGCGAGGGGCTGCGCCAGCTCTGGCGGCACGGCTGCACGAGCGTCCTCCCGACCGTCATCACCCATCAACCCGAGCGGATGGAGTTTCTGCTGGAGACACTCAGCACGGCGCGGGACGATCCGCTGTTGACCGCTTTGGCACCCGGTTTTCACGTCGAAGGGCCGTTCATCAGCCCCGTGGAAGGAGCACGTGGCGCCCACCCTTTGCACGCGGTGCGCCCCATCAGCGGAGCGGTCTGGCGCCGGTTGCAGCGCGCGTCCGGCGGGCGCATCCGGCTGCTGACATTGGCGCCGGAACTGCGCGGGGCGGCGCGCTTCATCCGCCGTTTGCGTGACGAGAACGTTCTCCCGGCACTTGGCCACACCATGGCTACGGCGGCGCAGATTGCAGAAGCAGCCGCCGCGGGCGCGCTGCTCTCCACGCATCTCGGCAACGGCTGTCCAGCCACACTCGCTCGCCATGGCAATCCCGTTTTTGCACAGCTCGGCTGCGACGCTTTGGCCGCGAGCTTCATCGCGGATGGCGTCCATCTGCCACCGGAAGTGCTGCGCTCGCTCGCCCGGGCGAAAGGCCTGTCGCGAACGATCCTGGTCAGCGACGCGATGGCTGCTGCGGGAGCGACGCCGGGCCGCTACACCTTGGGCGATCTCACGTTGCTCGTGGGGCGGGACGGCGTGGTCCGTGAAACGGGCCGCCAGCACTTCGCCGGGTCGGCGCTCACCATGGAGCAAGCGGTCGCCAACCTCGCCGATTGGGCGCGTCTGTCGCTCGCCGAGGCTTGGGATTGCGCCTCGCTCCGGCCGCGCGCCTTGCTCCGCCAAGCCTGCGGAAATCTCGCCGGGTTGCGCGATCCGGGCCTCACCATCGCGCGCATCAGGGGAGGCAGGTTGGAAATTTGCGCCACGATGCGACGAGCGCGGGTCCTGTGGCTTGCTCCTTTAAGCGAGGAGTGAAGCCGTTGGCCGGCAGGGACTTGCCTTTATTCCGTGCTTCCGTTTTCCCATGCTCTCCCATAATCAATGTGCAGCGCGGTTGCAACTTTGTCCAAGACGTGGAATAGACCGTGCGTTCTCCTTGGGGCTTCCCCGTGTCCGGCTGCCTCTGGCCTGCCGGGCGGCGGACGAACCGCACTCTTGACCCATGGAAATTTACCTGCTGCGCGAACATAAAGAAGTCGGCCCCTACGCCCCGGAGGACATTCGTTCCTGGTTGCACGAGGGGCACGTTTCGGAGTCGGAACTTGCGTGGTCGCCCCGGGCTGGAGAGCTGGCAGCCCCTGGTGCAAGTCCTTGAGCCCCGACGCGCGGCCTCGCCGGCGCCACACGCCAGCGTACGCGAAGTGTGGGCGGCGGTGGATGAGCCGCTGGGCGGAGCCAATCCGGCGACGGCGAAGCAGCGCGCCTTTCTCTCCTTCATGAAGGTGCCAATTCCGGCGAATCTTTCCGAGCCAGATGCCGAGCTGCTGTGCGCGGAGACCTCGCGCGACTCCAAGCAGGCCAAGCGGCTCGCGCAGTGGGAGGAGGAGCGATTGAGCCTGCACCCGGAGCTTTTCGTGACGGAACTACAGGCGCGCACGAAAGATCGACCGAACTTCTTTCATCGCAAGGTCATCAGCGAAGGTGCGGAGTGCTTCACCGGCGTGACCAAGGCGCATTGCCAGGTGCTGGTCGGCTATCTCGACCTAAAGTACCCGCATTGGGATGCCAAACAGTCGGAAGCGACCTGGAGCTACTTTTTTCCAGCCGTCGCCGAGAAATTCCCGCAACTGGTCAGGAAAGAGTGGCGCAGCAAGTTGAAGTTCGCCGGCACCTCGAAAGTCGCGCCTGAGATCATCGACCGGCGTCCAGCGCGCGCGCGCCTCTCGCGCCGGGCGCCGGGACAGTGGAGAGCAGCCGCGGCTGGACTGGCGGTGCTCGCGGCCATGGCCGCTTTTGGCGCGGGCGTCTTTGCCTGGTATCACCCTGAGGCGCTGCCGGGCGGCGCGCGTGCACAGGTGAATTCGCTCAAGGCCCAGACGGCGGCGTTCGTTCGCGGTGACGAGCCCTCGCCGGCCAGAAAGCCGGCATCCGGTGCGCCGCACCGGGGCAGCGCTCAGGCGCCCCTGGCTGGCGGACGCCCGCGCCCGGCGGCCTCCTCGATGCTGGAAGACGGCCAGCCCGCCGGTATGCCAGCATCGGAGGCGACTGCTCCCACCCACGCGCCCGCCTTGTCCGGAGGCGACTTGAGGTCGGCACCGGTGCCCTCCACCATGATGAGCAACGGCCTGTCCGTCACCGATCCAATGGTCAACACCCCGCCGCCCACGCCTCCGGAGACCAGCGCCGAAAAGCCTGCTGGCATGTCGGTGCCCAAGCCGGCTGAAGGCCTTTTTGACCCGAATGCCAACACCCCGCCTGCGCCATCGGCCACGGCTCCGGGAATGTCCTCCCCGTCGCCAACTGCGGAGACAGCGGGCAAAAGCCTACTGGTCACGCGCCCAGTCCTCGTGCAACTCGCCTATGGGCAGGTCACCATCGCCGCCGGGACCAGCTTGAAACTGATTGCCGTGGAAGGGGACAAGGCCCGAGTCAACTACCTGAATTCGGTGATTCAGATCCCGGTCGCGTCCACCGACCTCGCGGTCGCACGGTAGGGGCGTCGCCCAGCACAGGCGAAAGCGGCTGAGGTGACGGCAGCCGGGGTCGCTCGCGCTCTCTCAAGCTGAGCGCGGCCTTGCCAGAAGCCAGACCATGACAGCGATCAGAGGGAAAAGGAGTGCGACGGCTCCAGCGGTGCGGAGGAGGAGCCCAAGCGCGAGGGACGCAGCCACGGGATTCCCGTCCGGATGGGAGAAGGTGAGTAGCAGGGCGGCGGCGAGCGCTTCGCCGAGCCACACCGCCGCTGCGCCACTCAGCAGGAGAGAGGGCAGGCGCTCATCAAGGCGTCCCTTCGCGAAACAGGCTCCCAGCAGCACCAGCAGCGGGGCGGTGAAAGGCTGCAAGGCGGCGAGGCAAAGCGCGGCCGGCATGCACCAGCCCGAGGCTTGAAAGACGAGGCGCACGTCCAGCGTGGAGAGGCTCACGGTTTGGGAACGGGAGTGCAGAGCCAGCTCGGACAGGATGATCGCCGCCGCTCCCGCGAACTGGCCGAAGACGGTCGCTCGGCGCGGGGCTCCCGCGGTGAAGCGGCGCCAAAGCCAGCCGATACAGGTGCCGAGAAGCAGCGCCAGAAGCGCTGGCGCAGCAAACGAAAAGAAGCCGCTCGTGTTCGCCAGCCCATGCTCATCTCCCATCTGCTGTTTCGCCCAAACGAGCCGGAGAACCGCCGCGCCAACTCCCGCGGTTAGACAGGCGGCGATAGGGAGCGAGAGGAGCGGACGCCGGCGCGCCATCCATCCCAACGCCACCACCCCCGCGAGCGTTCCAACCCAAATTTCACGAGCTCCGAGCGCGGCCACCATCCAGATTTGCGCATGCAGCCAAAAGGCCGATCGCGAGGAACGCGCCAGGGGGCGGGCTGAGGAAAGGAGACCCGCCGCCGCCAGGCATGCCATGACAACGCAAGCGGCACGCCACCACCGATTCGCGCCGAGGAACCGAGTCGCCGCAGGTTCATCAACTCGACCGGGAGACGACTCCGTCATTCCGCGATGGAGCGTCGCTTCGATCAACTGCGCCACTTCCACCTGCTGGAGCTCATGCGGCACGGACGGAGCGCCCGGACCGGTCAGGATCACCGGCACGCGGAGCACATCCCGCTCCGGCCCAGCGTGGCCGCCGCGATCCGTCACCCCATGGTCGGCGGTGACCATCACGTTCATGGCCGGGCCCGCGGCGCGAACGAGTTGCCCGAGCGCCGCGTCGCACCACGCGGCTGCGGCGCGGTATCGCGGAGAAGCACCGCCGGCGAGATGAGCAGCCACATCGGTCCTGCTGAAATGCACCACCAGCAGGTCCCAGGCAGGATCGCCGACGCGGCGCAGCGTTTCCTCCAGCAGCCTCTGGTCGTCTTCACCGAGCAGGCTCATTGTGGTGACCGCTTCGTCGATCCACGCGCCGTAGAGATCCCGCCACAACCGCGGGCCGGACACGAAACTGCGGCCGCCGCGGGCCCGCACGGTCGCGAAGCAGCCGCCATTTGGCGCGCCGGGTGAGGCGAAGTCGAAGACCACGGAAGCAGGCGCGACCACAATCCCTTCGACAGAGGCGCGCACGCCGGCGATGGTGGTGGGAATGAGCGCCTCAACGTGCGCCACTCCGCGGGAGCCGCGCGCCGCCAATCGTTGCAACTCCGGCATGAGGCGCGCGTCCGCCGCAACATCCGCGCGCAAGCCATCGATCAGGACGAGCAGCAGCCGCGCGCGGGGCGGCTCAACACCAGGTTCCACGACATGGAAAGGCGCCGCAGCATGGCGGGAAAGAGCGGGCGCGTTTAACAAGAAGAGCACGAGCAAACCAAGCGCGGTCGCGTTGCCCGCCACGGCCAGCGCGCGCAGCGTTTCGCGAGTGCCGCGCGTCACGAGCAGGCGCGTCCTTTCCAGCGTGAGGGGAAGCCGAGGCTGTGCCGCGCGCGCGCCCAGCATTGGAGGCCGAGCAGGCCGAGCACCCCAAGCGGATGGAGCAGCACACCGAGCCACGTATGCTGGAAGCGACGCGCCGCCAGCGCCCGTACACCGATTCCGCTGCCCGCGCCCAAAGCAGCGAGCAGCCACACCGCCGTCGGTAACGCCTGAGCGACGCCAACGCTGAGCAGCGCCCACGGCAACACTTGTCCGCAGAGCAGCAAAGCGGTCATTGGAAAAATCGCGCCCCACGCGCCCATGCCTTGATGCGCATTTTTGGCGAGCCCGCGCCAGGTGGCCGCGTCGCCTTCATACATCCGGCACCAGGCGAGTGGCGTCAGGTCGGTGAGGTCGGTCCGCAGTCCAGCGCGCCGGTAGAGACGCGGCAGGTGAAGTCCATCATGGAGCGAGGCGCGAATGGCGGCGTGCCCGCCCGAGGCGCGGTAAGCATCGGCGGTGGTCAGGAAAAGCTGCCCGCAACCCGCGCCGAGAGACGGGGCGGGCGATTGCCGCATGCGCGCGAGCGGCAGAAAGCCCAGGAGCACAAAGTGGATGAGCGGGATGAGCAGCATTTCGGAGAGGCTGCCGGTGACCTGGCGCGGCACGCCGCTCAGGAGATCGCAGCCTTCGAGCAGCGGCAGCAAGCGCGCGAGCGCGTCGGGCGCGAGCCGTACATCGGCATCCAGGAAGAGCAGGCGCGGGTGGCGCGCGAGGCGGGCGAGATGATGGCAGGCGTGCTGTTTGCCATTCCACCCCGCAGGCAGCGGCGGCGCCTGTTCCAGCCGGACGCGCGCGTCCCTTTCCAGCACACGGGAGACCAGCTCTGCCGTGCCGTCCGTCGAGGCGTCGTCCAGCACGATGACCTCAAACTCGGCCTGCTCACTGGCGAGCACGCAGCGCAACGTCTCCTGAAGGCGAGCCGCCTCGTTGCGCGCCGGAATGAGGACCGAAACGGCCAGCGGCGGGCCGTTCGGGTCAACCGCGGGCGGCGGCGCAAAGAGTCGGAGATTCGCCAGGAAGAGCACCGCGGGCAGGAGCGCGCAGGCGAAGGAAAGGAGAGCCAGAGCGAGCAGCACGGCGAGGGGTTACGGTTCCTCGCGGCCATGCGCGCGCTGAAAATGTTCGCCGCGCCACCGCGCCCGCCATCTGCGCCACGTTTCGTGAAGGCCACCCTCGCCCGCCCGGCCGCGCAGCACCGTGGTGAACTCCGCCGGCTCGCGCCGCAACGCGGCCGCCGCGAGCGTCTCCATGGCGCTTTCGAGTTGCGAGGCCAGCGCGCCGGGGCTGGCGGGCGCACCGAAATGCGCCAGCGCTTCCGGGGTCCGCTCGGTCCAAAAGGGGAACTCGAGCGCGAGGGGCAGGAACACCGCCTGCGGCACGCGCCGCGCGAGATGCTCGAGGCCCGCGGCGAAGCGCACCGGACGTTCCCGCGCATCGGCAAAGCGGCCCTGCGGGGTCACCCAAAGGGATGTGCCGGGCCGCCCGAGGATCGCTTCGCCAGCGCGCAGAAACGTGGCCGCGCCGCGTCGCGTGCCCTGCTCGACCGGAAAGAAGCCGAGCCATTTCATAAAACCGTACCGCTGCCCCATGGCGGCATCAATCGGCGCAAAATTCTCGCGCTGCAAAGGCGGGGCGAGGGCGAGGCAAATGAGCGGATCCCACCAGGAAGGGTGATTCAAATAGACCACCAGCGGGCGATGCGCCGGGACCTCGGGCCAGCCGCCGAGCAGCCGGAGCGCATGAAAATGCCGCGCCAGATAGCGGGCGCAGTAGTGCTCGAAGCCGCGCAACATCCAGCGAGCTGGCTTGGGCGGATCAAGCGGAGGCAGGCGCGGCATAGCTCGTCCTCTTCCGCACCACGGCGTCGCGGTCCAGGGCATCCGCGGCGATCCAGCCGGACATCAGCACCATCGGCATCCCCGGTCCCGGGATGAGCGGCACCGCCCGCGAGGTAAAGCCCGCGCAGATCGCGGGCTGCGGTTGGAGGGCTTGAAGGCGCCCGTGAATCGGCCATGGCTGGCCAGCCCGTAAATCGCGCCATTCAGGACGCGATAGCGATCATGGATATCCTGCGGCGTAAGCGCGCACTCGAAGACGATCCGCTCCTCGAGATCGTGCAGCCCAGCCGTCCGCTTCAGCTTATCGAGGATGACCTCCCGGTACGCCGGAAACATGGCGGTCCAATCGTGATGCGGCCGCAGATAAGGCGTATGCACCAGCACATACAGCGCCTCGCCGCCCGGCGGCGCGACGTCCGGCTTCGGTGCCGCGCCGGGCGCGCAGACGTAGCAGGTCGGATCGGGCGCCGGCTCGCCTCGCGGTAGATGCTTCGAAACTCCTCGTGCGGATCGCGCGAGAAGACGAAATTGTGATGCAGCAGATGCTCGTAGCGCTCGGTCCAGCCGAGGTAAAGCACCACGCCCGAGCAGGCCGGCTCGTATTTGCGCCGGCGGTCGAAACGCCGCGCCGCCGCTCGCCCATCGAGCAGCTCGCGATGAGTGCGCACGGCATCGCAGTTGGAGACGACCGCGTCCAGCGGCATGATTTCCCCGTCCATCCAACGCCACGCCGCGTCACGCGCCTGCCTCGGTGCACGATGCGTCTGCGACCTGGCACCGGTGCCGGATTTCCACGCCGAGTTCCGCGCGAGCGCTGCGAGCGCCTGCCGGGACCGCCCGCGTGCCGCCCATCGGATACCAGATGCCCTCGTCCGTCTGCATATGTGCGATGCCGCAGAGCACCGCCGGCGATTGATCCGGCGCCGAGCCGACATACTGCGTGAAGTGATCCATCATCTGCGCCACGCGCGCATCCGGCATGTGGCGGCGCACGGTGCACGCCACGGAGCGGCCCATGCGCATGGCCAGCACATCGCCCAGCATCGTGCGATCCAGCGAGGACTTGAAGTCGAACATGTCGCGCATGCCGCCAACCGGTCGCCAGAAAAACCAGCGCTCGGAAATGCGATGCAGCCGCGCCGACAGATCGAAAAAACGCTGATAGCCAGCGCTGCTGCCGGGCGCGAATCGGTCAAGTGCGCCCGCCATCGCTGTGCCATCGGAGAGGAGGTCGAGGCGCGAGCCGTCGTCGAAAAAGGAACGCCATTGCGGATCAAGCCGGACCAGGTCGAGTTCACTGGCGAGCGAGCGCGCCGGCCTCGGCGAAGATGCGCTCCAGCACCGACGGCAGCGTCAGGATCGTCGGTCCCATGTCGAAGCGGAAGCCCTCCTGCTCAAGCACCGCCGCCTTGCCGCCCAGCCATTCGTTGCGCTCGAAAAGAACGACGCGATAGCCGCGCGCGGCAAGCGTGCAAGCCGCCGCCAGCCCGCCCAGTCCGCCGCCGATGATGCCGACTTTTTCTGAGGTATTCATGAAAGGTTCCCGCGAGCCGCGGCGCGTTGGAGGAGTTCCAGCCAGGCACGCCAGCGGCCACGCCGGCTGCCGCCATGGGCCGCGCGCAGGTAGGCCATGAAGAACTCTTCGTCGCCCGGATGCGCCGGGGCGAGGTGCCTTCGCGCGCCGCGTTGCGTAATGACGACTTTCGGGCGCGTCATCGCCAGCAGTCCTTCCGGGCCGCGCGTCACGCCAAAGCCGCTCGCTCCCGTTCCGCCGAATGGGAGGCGCGGATCAGCCGTGGGCATCAGGCAATCATTGATTACCACCACGCCTGCTTGAAGGCGGCTCGCCAGTGCGAGCGCCGCTTTTTCATCGCGGCTGATGATCGTCGCCCCCAACCCGTATGGAGAGGAATTGGCCCCTCTGAGCGCCGCTTCGTCGTCCGCGTGGACCGCCACCTCCGCGCCAGAGAAGCGCGCGCGCAGTTCGCCTGCCGCCGCGCCATCCACGCTGACGCGCCGCGGCGCGATGCAGGAGTCGCCGCCGTTCAGTTCCCGCCCGAAGCGCAGGGCCTGGCTGGCGAGTTCGGGATCGGCATCGCGGCGGACAAGGAAGGCGTCGTCGCCCGAAAGCTCCGCGATCACCGGGATCGTGAAGGGGGCCGCCGCGGCGAGCACCGCGCGGCCTGCTTCGCTCGAACCGGTGAACACCACCAAATCGACACCACCGGCCAGCGCCTCATGCACCACTTCCACCGGCTCCGGCAGAACGTGCAGGAGACTGGCCGGCAGGCCTGACTCCGTGCAAAGGCGCGCCAGCCGCTCGGCCGCCTCCGTGCCCGCGCGGCCCGGCTTCAGCAGCACCGCGTTGCCCGCGGCCAGGGCTTGCAGCGTTTGGACTCCCGGCAAAAAGAGCGGGTAATTGGCCGGACCTACGACCAGCGCCACGCCAAACGGCTCGCGCCTGACTTCCGATCGCACCCCCGCCAGCCAAATAGGACGGCCGCGGCCTCGCACGACCCGCGCGCGCAGCACGCGCGCGGCCTCACGCTCCAGGAAGGCGCACGCCGCCGCGAGCGGAATTACTTCCGTGGTGAGCTTCTCGGCTAAAGGCCGCTGGCTCCCGGCGCTGGCGGCTCGTGCCAGCGCGAGCCCATCCCGCGCGATCAGCGGGCGCACTCGCCCGATCACCCGCAGCCGCTCGCGCAGCGGAGCCTCGCGCCACCGCGCCTGCGCTTCCCGCGCCGCGGCCACGTGCCCCGCCAACGCCGTCATCGCGCCGCCACCTCCGCTGCGACGCCGGCTTCTTCACCCTCCGGCATCGACAATCCGAAATCTGCCAGCAGCAGGCGCGACGTGATCCGCGCCGACTCGAAAATGACCGGCAAACCGCTCCCCGGATGCGTCCCGCCGCCCGTCAGGTAGACGCCGTCGAGATCTTCAAAGCGATTGCGCGGGCGCAGGTGCAGCATTTGCCCAAGCGTGTGCGCCAGGTTGAACGTGGCGCCGCGATAAATCCGATGCCCGTGCTCCCAATCCGCGGGCGTGACGACCCGCTCGAAGCGGATGCGCTTCTCCACTCCTTTGTAACCGGCGCGTTCAATCTGCCGCAGCATCAGCGCTCGGAACCCAGCCCGTTCGCGCGCCCAGTCGATGTTGGCGTGTTGCTGGCTGACCGGCGCCAGCACGTACAGCGTGCTCATCCCTTCCGGCGCGAGCGAGGCGTCGGTCACGCACGCATTTTGCACGTAAAATGAAGGGTCTGCCGAGAGCACATGCTGGCGCTCGATTTCGTCGAGATTCCGTTCGTAGTTTTCCGAAATGTAGATCGAGTGATGCGGCTGCTCGAAGCGCCCTTCGATGCCGAGATACATCATGAACGTCGAGCAGGAATACTGTTTGCGCGCCAACTGCCGATCGCTCCACCGACGCCGCAAATGGTCCGGCACCAGACGCGTCATCGCCTGCGCAAAATCGGCATTCACCACCAGCGCATCCGCCCGATACGAGCCGCTGGCGGTCCGCACGCCCGTCGCGCGCCGCCCGGTGAAGGTGATCTCTTCCACCGGCTCGTTCAGGTAAATTTCCACGCCCAGCTCCGTGGCCACCCGCGCCATCGCCCGCGTCACTTCGCCGCAGCCGCCCATCGGGTGCCACACGCCGTGCTCATACTCCAGGAAGGAGAGAATCGAAAACAAACTCGGGCAGCGGAATGGCGACATCCCGAGGTATTTCGACTGGAAACAGAAGGCGAGCCGGATGCGCGGATCGGAAAAGAACCGCCGCAGGGAATAGTCGAGCGTTTCATGCGGGCGCAACAGCGGCAGCAACTTCGCCATGCGCGGATTAACCACGTCGCGCCAGCTCAGGAAGGGGGCCTCCAGGCATGGCTCGAAAGCCTCCAGCTTGCGCCGGTTCTCCGCCAGGAAACGCTGAAATCCGCCCGCGTCCTGCGGCGCGATGGCCCGAATCTGCCGCTCCATTTCCGCCACGTTCGCCGTCGCGTCGAGATGCCCGCCCGAACCAAAAGCCACCCGATACTGCGGATCGAGCCGAACCATTTGCACCTCCCGGTGCAGGTCCCGTCCAACGGCCGCGAAGATGCGTTCCAGCACACGCGGATAGAGGAAAAAAGTTGGCCCCACATCGAAGCGGAAGCCTTCTTCCTCGATCGAACTCGTGCGCCCGCCGACCTGCCCGAGCCGTTCCAGCACGCGCACCCTGGCGCCGCCGGCCGCCAGAAGCATGGCCGTCGCCAACCCGCCGGGACCCGCCCCGATGATGACGACCTCGCGCTGCATCAACCGGCGCACCCTTCCTTAACGGCGACAGCGGGAGAGCGAAAAATCAGAGGGTGCATCGGCGAGGCGTAGGCTTCGGCTATCTACGACCCGAGGCAAAGCCGAAGATGTCGGGGTTGGACCTGAGTGGCAAACCTCAAAACGGGTTTGGCTTCGCTGCGAAAGAAAACCTCGCGCCAGTCAGGCGGCGCTGCCGCAACGGAATCCGCGCAACCGTCCGATGCGCGCCCGGCTTCACCCCTTCCTTGAGGGTGGACAGCCGCGCCGCGCCGGGGGATGGTCGGTGCCGGTTGTGATTCGCCCTTTTCTCCAGAGTGTCACCAGCATCGTCTGGCTGCTGATTGAGACGGTCCAGGAAATTTGGGACCACATCGTTTTCCGGCGGCGCATCCCTTTCCGCATCTCGCAATTCGCCGAGCAGACGGACCGCACGGGCGCGGGCAGCGTGCCGCTGGTGGCGCTCGTCTCGTTTTTTCTCGGGCTCACCATGGCGCTGCTCTCCGGCTACGTGCTGAAGACCTTTGGCCAGCAGCGCCTCGTGCCCAACCTCGTGGCCATCGCCTTCACCCGCGAACTCGGCCCGCTCATGTGTGGCATCGTGCTCGCCGCCCGCATGGGTGCCGCTTTCACCGCCGAGCTGGGCACCATGACCGTCTCGGAGGAAGTCGAGGCCATCGAAGCCATGGGCATCGGCGCGCGCCGGCTCCTCATCGGGCCACGACTTATCGCCATCTTCCTGCTCATGCCGTGCCTCGTCGTCGTCAGCGATGTCACCGCGCTGATCGGCGGCGAACTCATCTCCAAGATCGCCTTCGACATCAACCTCCTCTCCTTCGCCCAAAACGCCGTCAATTCGCTCTACCTGCGTGACATCGTGGGCGGCGTGCTCAAGAGCTTTCTCTTTGGCGGCATCATCGGTCTGGTCGCCTGCTTCAAGGGGCTGGCCGTGCGCGGCGGCGCGGCCGGCGTGGGCGATTCGACCACCTCCAGCGTGGTCACGGCGATCACCACCGTCATCGGCTTCGATACGGTCTTCAATATCGTGCAAACGATGCTTTTTTCCTGATGCGCCATGCCCCTTGTTGAACCGCTGCCGCCCCCGCCCGCGTCCGCGTCCGCAGCCGCGGAGACCTCGCGCCCGGTTGCGGCCATGGAGGATGTGCATCTCTCCTTTGGCGAGACCTCCATTCTGCGGGGCGTCACCTTCGATCTGCGCCCGCGCGAGCGTCTCGTGATTCTGGGCAAATCCGGCGGCGGGAAGAGCACGCTGCTCCGGCTCGTGCTCGGCATCCTGCAACCGCAGCAAGGCTCCGTGCAGTTCCACGGACTGGAAGTGACCCGCATGGGACGCCGCCGGCTCAATCGCATGCGCCAAAAGATCGGCATGGTCTATCAATACTCCGCGCTCATTTCCTCCCTGAGCGTGCGCGAAAATTTGGCGCTGCCGCTCGAAGAGCTGACCGACAAGACGCCTTCCGAAATCCAGGAGGTCGTCGAAGAAAAGCTCGAACTGGTCGGCATGGCAGATTCCGCGGACAAGATGCCCGCCGAGTTGAGCGGCGGCATGCGGAAGCGGATCGGCCTCGCCCGCGGTCTCGTGCTCAATCCCGAGTTGATGCTTTTCGACGAGCCGAGCGCCGGCCTCGATCCGGTGACCTCCTCGAGCATCGATGAGCTGATGATTTCCCTCAGCGAAAAAATCCACGCCTCCTCCATCATCGTTACGCACGAAATGGATAGCGCCTTCAAAGTCGCCACCCGCCTCGCGATGCTGCACGAGGGGGTCATCCATGCCGTTGGCACGCCCGCGGAATTCCGCAATCATCCCGACCCGCTCGTGGCGCAATTTGTCTCCGGCAACCCGGAAGGCCCGCTGACGGAGGTCGCCGCGTGAGCCGCACCGCTGCGAAACTGGTGCGCGGCTTGCCTTCCATGCGAGAGTAGCCCCCTTGTCCCAAGCCGCCCACCGTTCATGAATGTCATTCGCCAGGAAATTCGCACCGGCTTGCTGGTCATCTTCTCGCTCACCGTCCTCGTCCTTGTGGTGCTCTACCTGGGCGCGCCGGGCGTCTTTGTCCCGCAGCGCACCTTCTATATCTTCGTGGAAAATGCGGGCGGCTTGAAGCAAGGCGCCGACGTGGCGCTCGCGGGACGCAAGATTGGCCAGGTCATGCAGCTCTTCTCGCCGGTGGCGCTGGAGAAGCGCCCGCCGGCAGCCCCAATAGCGAGGTGCTGGTGGAGGTGCGCGTCAATCGCTCCTCAAAAATCTACAACGACGTGAAGGTGCAGATCACCTCGAGCAGCCTCCTCGGCGAGTACTACATCGATTTCACCTCCGGCTTGGAGAGCAGCGGGCTGGCCGAAGGGCAGCATACCTTCATCGGCGGGAAGACCGCCACGATGAGCGATGTAGCCCCCCAGCTTTTAGCCAAGCTCGACCCGCTCATTGAGCAGGCGACCACCACACTCGCCACGCTGAAATCGACCTCCGGCAATATCGCGCGGCTCACGGCGCCCGATGGGGAATTGCCTTCCGCCATCAATCAATTCCGCCGCGTGGGCGCCAATCTCGAACTCGAGACCGGCCCGACCGGCGAGCTGCACAATAGCCTGAGCAACATCGACAAACTGACTGCGGATGACGGCAAGCTCTCCCTGGCGCTGGACAACATCCGGGAACTGACTGGCGCCGACAGCGCCCTCGCCCACGCCATGCACAATGCGGAGAAATTCACCGGCGACCTGGCGAACAACCGCGACCTCTCGCTCACGCTGGCCAACAGCCGCCGGGCCACCCAGGAGCTGAATAGCACGCTCAATGAACTCCGCTTCAAGTTCGGCTCGATCGCCAGCAACCTCGAGCAGGCCTCCGACACCGTGAAGCGGCAGCCGTGGCGCCTGATCTGGCCGAGCACCAAGCGCTACGACGCCACCCCCGAGCCGAAAAAGCCCGCCACCACCAACGCCCTCGGCGGCACCCCCGCGCGCGAACGCCCCGCCCGCTAAGCGGCCCCACGTAGAGGCGGCGCCCCCGCCGCCTGTCGTTCCCGCGGCGCCCCCGCCGCGCGGTGGCCATCGTTGAAAAGCAGCAGCCTGGAGCTCCGGCGACCAATGTCACTCTTCTGCCCCCGCGCTCGTCTCGCCGCGTCCTCCGCAGTTGCCTCATCGTCCACGCCAATATGCCGCGCGCGAACAACCCGCGCGCTAAGCGGCGGCCTCAACGTAGAGGCGGCGTCCCCGCCGCCTGTCGTTCCCGCGGCGCCCCCGCCGCGCGGTGCTCATCATTTAAAAGCAGCAGCCTTGAGCTCCGGCGACCCATGTCACTCTATTGCCCCCTCGCACTCATCGCGTTGCGTCCTCCGCAGTTCGCCTCATCCTCCACTCCCGCACTGCTGCGTCGCATCCCTTCGAGCGGCCATTGACTTTCCCCTGCTTCACAGCAAGTGCCCCATCTTCGCCTTTTTCGTGGCAAGATACTTTTCATTGTGCGGATTGGCGGGCGGCTGGATCGGGACCACCTCGACGATCTTCAGGCCGTAGCCTTCCAGGCCGATGACCTTCTTCGGATTATTGGTCAAGAAGCGCATCTTGCGCACGCCGAGATCGACGAGGATCTGCGCGCCGATGCCGTACTCGCGCAATTCGGGAGGGTAGCCGAGCTGCAAGTTGGCCTCGACGGTATCGAGCCCTTCCTCCTGCAATTTGTACGCGTGGATTTTGGCCGGCAAACCGATGCCGCGGCCTTCGTGCTGGCGCATATAGACGAGCACCCCGCTGCCCGCCGCCTCGATCTGCTCGAGCGCGGTGTGGAGTTGCGGCCCGCAATCGCAGCGGCGCGAGCCGAAGACATCGCCCGTCAGGCATTCGCTATGGACGCGCACCAGCGTGGTCTTCGTCTTCGAGATGACGCCCTTGACCAGCGCCAGGTGATGCGCCTCATCGACGAGCGAACGGTACATGTGCAGCTCAAAGTCGCCATACGCCGTCGGCATCTGGACGACCTCCTCGCGCTCGACCAGCTTTTCGCGCGTGCCGCCGGTAGGCGATCAGCTCCGCGATCGAGCAAATCTTCAAGCCGATGCCGCTCCTTGAATTCCAGCAATTGCGGCAGCCGCGCCATCGAGCCGTCTTCATTCAGGATCTCGCAGAGCACGCCCGTCGGGCGCAACCCCGCGAGCCGCGCCAGGTCCACGCTCGCCTCCGTGTGCCCCGCGCGCCGCAAGACGCCCCCCTGCTTCGCGCGCAGCGGAAAGACGTGCCCCGGCTGCACCAGATCGCTCGGCGCCGCCTGGAGATCGGCGAGCGTGCGGATGGTCTGCGCGCGATCCTGCGCGCTGATGCCCGTCGTCACGCCTTTCGCCGCATCGACCGAGACGGTGAAATCGGTGCGATAGCTCTCGCGATTCTCCACGACCATGCGCGGCAGCCCGAGCCGCTCCGCGCGCTCCTCGGTGATCGGCACGCAGATGAGCCCGCGCCCATGCGTCGCCATGAAGTTGACCGCCTCGGGGGTGACCATCTCCGCCGCCATGACCAGGTCGCCCTCGTTCTCGCGATCCGCATCATCCGTGACGATGACCATCCGCCCCGCGCGCAAATCGCGGAGCACATCGTCGATGGGATCGAAAACCGTTTCAGCAGCAGCCATGAGCAAGCCGGCAGGTTCCACGGTGCCGTCCGAAACTTCAAGCGCGGCGGGCCGGGCAAAGCCTCGCGGTTGGCCGAAAGCAGCAGCCCGCGAAGATCGGCTTCCGAATGGCCGGCGGGCTAAATGGTGCGACGCCCCAAGAGCAAACCCAGGGAATGATCCGCCCAAATCAGCGCCTCATACTCCGCACGCTCCGCCGGCGTGAGCAGACCCTCGTTGCACTTCTCCGCGAGGGCTTCGACCCGCTCCTGCACCCTCGGATTGGATGGCCGCAGGCGTTCTCGCACCTGCTCCCAAGTCGAACCCCTTGAGGGGTCGCGGCGAAGTTCATTCAGTTCCTGATCCATCTCCGCCAGCATCTCCGGGCTGATCGGCATGGCATTGAAATGCGCTTCCAAGTCCTGCCAGAGTTCGTCAACCAGTTGGGCCTTCTCCGCCAGGCTCATCGCCTGCACCTGAGGAACGCGCTCCAGCATCATGCGCCAAGATTAGCATTGGACCACCCCTTGGCAATCGCGCGCTTCCCCGCTCACCCCGCTCCTGCTTGATCTGCCTGAGCCGTTGCTGCAGCGCTGATTCGCCCAACTCCGCCCGCCAGGCCGCGACCTCGCTCTCCCGCAGCCTGATCTCCTGTTCCAATTCCGTCTGGTGGTCGTAGAAGAACGCGAGCGCCCCGTGGATTTGCGCCAGCGTCAGATGCGGGAATTGCTCGTGAATCGCCTCGGCACTCCAGCCGTAGGCCAGATGATCCAGCGCGATCTCGACGACCTTCACGTTGGAGTCATCCACCCAGGCGACCCCCTGCGCGTCGCGCACCACGTGCGAGGCAGTTTCGGTGGAGTGGATCACGGAGAAGAGTTTACCCGCCATGGCGCTTCGCGCAAAGACGAACTGGCTAAGCGGCAGGCCCACGAATCGCAGACGTGCCGCATTCCAGCGGCGTGCCGAAGCACCCGCGAGGCCCGGCTTCCGGGTTGGCCGGGCGGGGGAGTTGTGCGAAGCTCCACGCCATGAGCCAGCCGAAGGAAAACTCCCACGCTGGGATGATCACCATCGTCTCCGTCCTCTTCTTGCCAGTTCTCTACGTGGCAGTCTTCTGCGCCAAAATCAGCTACAGGGCGCGACATCAGGCGTGGCAAAGGACCAGGTCAGCGGAAATAATCGACAGTTGCTTCACATGGCTTCCGACCGAAACGAAGAATTTCATCTACGTGTATGTCTGGGCCAAGATCGACCCCGCTGGGTGGGCATTACTCGACTCCCGCTATTGAATTGGCCCAAAGTGTCCCCGCCCGCTACACGACCATGATCTTCGCGGGGTCGCTCCAGGCGCGGACGATGCCTGACGGGCCGAGGGTGCGGGTGCGCACCCGCGAGGCCGGGCTTCCCGGGTTGGCCGGGCGGGGGAGTTGTGCGAAGCTCCACGCCATGAGCCAGCCGAAGGAAAACTCCCACGCTGGGACGATCACCATCGCCTCCATCCTCGCCGTGCCGGTGCTCTACGTGGCGGTCCTCTTCGGCGGCCTCAGCTACGTAGCGCGCTTTCCAGCGTGGGGAGACAGCAGGTCGGCGAAGGTGCTTGAAGGTTTCTACACATGGCTCCCGGCGACAACGTTCGAGGTCCTCTTCGGTGTCTGGGCCAAGATCGACCCCGATGGGCATGCTCGACTCGTCTCGAAGGAGTGAATAGCCGGCCCGCCGCCTCCCCGCCCGCTACACCACCATGATCTTCGCGGGGTCGCTCCAGGCGCCGACGACGCCTGACGGGCCGAGGGTGCGGATGCGCAGCCGCAAGGCGGGGCTTCCGGGTTGGCCGGGCGGGGGAGTTGTGCGAAGCTCCACGCCATGAGCCAGCCGCAGGAAAACTCCCACGCTTGGACGATCACCATCGTCTCCGTCCTCGCCGTGCCGGTGCTCTACGTGGCGCTTCTCTTCGGCAGCCTCAGCTACGCAACGCGACATCCAGCGTGGGGCACGAGCAGGCCAGCGGAGGTAATTGAAAGTTTCTACGCCTGGCTTCCGCAGACAACGCGCGTTTTCCTCGAACACGATGCCTGGCCCAAGATCGACCCCTATGGGCATGTCATACTTGTGTCCCCTAATGGAATGGCCCGCAGCGTCCCTGCCGCTACACGACCATAATCGTCGCGGGGTCGCTCCGGGCGTGGACGACGCCTGGCGGGCGGAGGGTGCGGATGCGCGGACCGCGAGGCCGGGCTTCCGGGTTGGCCGGGCGTGGGAGTTGTGCGAAGCTCCACGCCATGAGCCAGCCGAAGGAAAACTCCCACGCTGGGACGGTCACCATCGTTTCCGTCCTCGCCGTGCCGGTGCTCTACGTGGCGGTCTTCTTCGGCGGCCTCAGCTACTGGGCGCGACATCCAGCGTGGATAGCGAGCAGGTCAGCGGACGTGCTTTTCAGTTCCTACAGATGGCTTCCGCGGAAAACGGCCGATTTCCTCATCGAGGATGTCTGGGCCAAGATCGACCCCGATGCGCATGCCCTACCATTCCGCCTCCCCACCGCTAGATGACCCATGATCTTCGCGGGGTCGCTCCGGGCGGCGACGACGCCTGGCAGGCCGAGCGTGCGGATGCGCAGCCGCGAGGCCGGGCTTCCGGGTTGGCCGGGCGGGGGAGTTGTGCGAAGCTCCACGCCATGAGCCAGCCGAAGGAAAACTCCCACGCTTGGACGATCACCATCGTCTCCGTGCTCGCCGTGCTGTTGCTCTATGTGGCAGGCTTCTGCGGCGTTGCTAGTTATGTAGCACGACATCCGGGCGATGGAGTGCCCGGTCTAGGAAGCGTACTGAATGGATTATACGGATGGCTTCCTCAAGAGACGCAGTTTTTCCTCATTGAGCATGTCTGGGCGAAGGTCGACCCCGCTGGGTGGGCATTACTCGACTCCCGCATTTGACTTGGCCCGTCGCCTCCCCGCCGCTACACGACCATGATCTTCGCGGGGTCGCTCCAGGCGCCGACGACGCCTTGCAGGCCGAGCGTGCGGACGCGCACCCAGACGGTCGTGCCGGGGGTGAGGCCGCTGAGGGTCGCCTTGCCGCCGCTGTAGATGCCGTGCAGCAGCCAGTTCGCCTCGATGTTTGGGTCGCCGGTGCAGGTGTGCAATTCGTTCATGCTGTGGTCGCGGCTCGGGTGAAAGCGCGTGTCCACGTCGCCGCTCACCGGGCCGTTGCGCAGGCGCAGATTGGTCGGCGCGGCGCGGCGGCGAATTGTCCGGCGTGCGGCTGGTGCTGTAGGTCGGGAAGCCGCTGGCGGTGGCGAGCGTCGGGTCGCCGTCGGCCACCATGTTGACGTAGTTGCCGAGCACGGCGAGGTAGCCCTCGAGCACGTCGCGCGCGACGTTGAAGGCGACGACATCCGCGGTGGCGTTGCTGGCCCGCGCGGCCAGTTTGGCGATGTAATCCTGGATCGCGGCCAGCAGCACGGCCATGCTGATGGGCGGCGAAGGGAAGTCGGCGACGGCGGCGGTCATCCCCGCGTGAATGGCCATGGCGAGGGGCGGGAGTTCGTCGGCCTTGTATTTGCTGAAGTCGATGCTGACTTTGAGTTTGTTCATGCGTTTTTTGGGTTTGGGGGTCGGTACAGTGGCGTCCCAGGTCGCGCCTGGGGCATCCCAGGTCAAGCCGGGCGTATCCCATCGGAGGGGTTCGCTCATGAGTGGGAGGAAAAAGCCGCGCTGGTGGGCGGAAAGGGTGAAAATAGGGCCAAAACCGTCGTGCCGCCGCGCGGATTCTCGGAAAACCCTCCCCTCTTTGCGGAAAACCCTGCCGGAAATGTGGCAAAGCCTCTCAGAAATGCCACAGACGCTGCCAGAAACTCCGCAAAGGCTGCCAGAAACGCGGAGAACGCTATCGGAATCGCCGCCAACGCTCCCACAAACGCCGCAAACCCTGCAAGAAACGCGGCGGCCTCATCCAGAAACACCGCAAACCCTTCCCGAAATTCACCAAACGCTGCCAGAAATACCGCGTTTCCTTCCAGAGGAGGGGTGTCTCAACCGCCATTCCCTGTCGATTCTCCGCATTCGGACGCCGTGAAGACAGTTGTGAAATGGAGTGCCACTCCTCATACCAAACCCATGAACACCCCATCGACGCTCAAATCCGCAGCCAACTGCCTTATCGGCACCGGTTTTTTCTACGTCGCACTGGTCTATGTCGTACTCGTGAATTCCGACCATGCGCCAGATACATTTGGCAAAGTCTTTGGAGGCAGCATCCTCGGCTTGGGCTTTGCGCTCTGGGTCGCTGCCTTTTGCCTCTATCGTTGCAGCAAGGTCGGAAAGTACCTGTGGTGGGTTTGCTCACCGCTCGTGTTGTTGCAATTCCCGATCGGCACTGCACTCGGGATCTTCACTTATGTTTATCTGAACAAACCTGAGTCGAAAGCGGCTCTCGAGGGACGCGTTCCTCCCGCATCACCGACCAACTGAAAAATTCGATCACGAAAATCTGGTTTATGTCGTGAAGCGAACCTTTCCCAAGCGCTTCGTTCACTCCGGCGTCACGCGCCTCGGATAGTGCGCGGCCAACTTTCTGCGGCTTGTTTCCGCCACTGGACGCCGCTCGCAACCCTTCCGAATTCGACGGAAGACACCGCTTCCCGGAATGTTACACATGACCAAGCTGGGTTTCCTTGCCGTGGGTCTGCTTCTCGCCACGGGCTCGATCTCGCTTGGGGTGCTCTCATTCGTACTAAGCTTCACCAAGGCCAGGCGGCATTGGGTGACGCTGGCGTGCGCAATCACCGCGCTTGTGCTTGGCTTCCTTTGGATGGCGCTCGCACTTGGCAGGGAGCCCACGCTCACCGTATTCGGCTTTGTCGATTTCTTTACGAGCACGCCGTTCGTCTTCGGCCTCCTGGGAATTCTCCGGTGGATGTGGCACCGGTCACGATTGCCTCGTGCGTGAGATACCGCTGCGGTTCGGGCAAGGGGGCGGCGGAAACCTTTCCCAAACGCTTCGTTGACTCTGGCGGAAGGCGTCGCGATAGTTCGCGCCCTTTTTTCTGCGGTTTATGACCGACGCTGCCGGCGCTCGCGACCCTCCTGCGAAGGCCGAAGGGGAGAAATGACTGACCCAATTAAGCACGACATGGAACACATCCGAAACATCGCCATCATTGCCCACGTTGACCACGGCAAGACCACCCTCGTGGACCAATTGCTGAAGCAATCCGGCACCTTCCGCGCCAACCAATCGAGCATGACCGAGGTCCGCATCATGGACTCGATGGATCTCGAGCGGGAGAAAGGCATCACCATTCGCGCCAAGAACGCGGCTTTCAAATATCACGATTACCACGTGAACATCGTGGATACTCCGGGCCACGCGGATTTCGGCGGCGAGGTCGAGCGGATCATGCAGATGATCAATGGCGTGCTGCTGGTGGTGGATGCGCATGACGGCCCGCAGGCGCAGACGAAATTCGTGCTGAAGAAGGCGCTCGAGCAGGGGGCCAAGCCGATCGTCGTCATCAACAAGATCGACCGTGAAAACGCGCGTCCGCACAAGGTGCTCGACATGGTGTTCGAGCTGTTCATGGAGCTGAATGCGACGGATGTGCAGCTCGATTTCCCGGTCATCTACGCCAGCGCGCGCGACGGTTACGCGATGAAGGAGATCGACCACGAGAGCACGACGATGGAGCCGCTCTACGAGGCGATCATCAAGCACATCCCGCCGCCGCCGGAGTCGAAGGTGCCGTATTTCCAATTCCTCGTCTCGAATCTGGACTACTCGGATTACCTCGGGCGGATCGCTTATGGGCGCATCGTTTCCGGGCGCATCACGGTCGGCGAATCGGTCGTCTGCATCCATCGCGATGGCCGGCGCGAGCGGGCGAACATCACGGCGCTCTTTGGGCATCAAGGCTTGCTGAAGGTGGAGCTGAAGCACGCCAGCGCCGGCGACATCGTCGGCATTTGCGGCTTTGAAGATGTCTTCATCGGCGAGACGATCACCGATACCGAGGAGCGCCTGCCGCTGCCCTTCGTCGAGATCGATCCGCCGACGATCACGATGCGGATTTGCATCAACGACGGCCCGCTGGCCGGCAAGGAAGGCAAGCTCGTCACGGCGCGCCAAGTGCGCGAGCGGCTCGTCCGAGAGACGCGCACGAACGTCGCCTTGCAGGTGACGGACACCGATACCGCCGGGCATTTCGAGATCAATGCGCGCGGGGAAATGCAGATCGCCATCCTGGTGGAGCAGATGCGCCGCGAAGGCTTCGAGGTGCTCGTCTCGCGGCCCGAGGTCATCTTCAAGCGCGACGAGGACAACACGCTGCTCGAGCCGATGGAGTCGCTCTACGTCGATGTGCCGCCGGAGTACCTCGGCGTCAATCCTGCGAGTCGCTCGCCGGCCGCAAGGCGGAGATCACGAACATGGAGCACCAGACGCATTCGGTGACGGTCAATGCGGTCATCCCGACGCGCGGGCTGATCGGCTTCGAGACCGACCTCGTCAACTACACGAAGGGCCACGGCATCATGTCGCATCTCTTCAAGGAATACGCGCCGCACAAGGGCGACATCCCGACGCGCGGCAACGGCGTGCTCGTCTCGATGGAGAATGGCATTTCGACCGGGTACGCGCTCGAGATGATCCAGGAGCGCGGACGGCTCTTCATCGGCGTGCAGCAGGAGATCTACGAGGGGATGATCGTCGGCGAAAACGCGCGCAACGACGACATGCCGGTGAACCCGTGCCGCGCGAAGAAGCTGACGAACATGCGTTCGCAAGGCGATGGCAAAGGAATCGCCCTCGCCCCGCCGATCAACATGAGCCTCGAGCGCGCCATCGAGTACATCGCGCCCGACGAGTACGTCGAAGCGACGCCGAAAAGCCTTCGCCTCCGCAAGAAGATTCTCGACGCCAACCAGCGCAAACGCGCCGTGGCGAAGGTGGTGTAGCCCCGCCAATATTACCGGAGATGCACATTTGACGGTGCGGGATTGGCTCAGGACGAAGTCTCTACAACAAAATCTCGACTTCGGTCGCGCGGCTCTCCATTACGTTTCGACCGGCCAATGGTGATGAGTGGCCCAAATCGACTAGATCAATTAGTTGCAGATTTTGCTCTTGCTGTTCGTGCACAAAACGAAGCTATCGAGCGGCAGAATTCGCTAATGGGTAATTTGTGGGCGCAGAGGTACTGTGCCGCGGCGAAGGAGCTGCTCGGAGAAGGAATTGACGGCCTAAAGGCATTCAGCGGATTATTGGAAGATTCCCGGACTGATGTGCGAACTATGGCGGCGGCATTTTTGATTCCACTCAAAACGGAAGAAGCGAAGGGTATTCTAGAGGCAACTGCGCGAGGAATTGGAATGACAGCATTCGGGGCGAAGAGGGCTTTGGAAAGGTGGGAGAGAGAAGGTCGGGGGATTGATCTGAGCTAAGGCTCGTCTCCCGGTATCGTGGAAAGCGCGCCGCCTTTCTCCTTTTGCACAACACTGGCACGAAGGAGGTCCGGGGTGAGGCCCTGGTCATCCACCATCGGGAACTTGCTCGTGGAGGCGCTCTCCGTTACACTCAACGCTATGAAGACCTCCACGCCAAAGCCGCGCGCGAGATCCAAGCGCTCAACCGGGTCCACAACCGGCACGGCAGCGGGTAGAAGCGCCCCGCTGGTTCCGCGGTGGGCGCGCAAAAGCATGCTCTCTTTGCTGAGCGCGCTCTCGGGGCATCCGGTCACCAGGATCCCGCGAGCCATCAGCACGCGTTAGGCGTGCAGGCCAGACAACCGCTGGCGGGCGCGCTCCTCGCTGCGCGCTTCACGACGAGAAAGCGGCTTCCGTGGGTTGCGCTGCCGGGCCGTGCCAGCGGACGGCCAAAACCGTCAGATCATCCGCTTGCTCCTGCGCGCCGGAGAAGGCGCGGACATCATCCATGATGCCGCGCGTGATGCGGTCCACCGGCAGGCCGTGCAGGTCACCGAGCACAAGCTTCAGGCGAGCGGCGGTGTAGAAGGTCGTCCGCTGGTCGAGCGCCTCGGTTACGCCATCGGTATAGAAAAGGAGCGTGTCGCCCGGGGCGAGTTGATGCGTGGTGCTCTCGTAAGCGACACCCTGCCATGCGCCGAGGGCCACTCCCGAAGGGGAGACGAGCGTTTCCACCTCGCCGCTGGCCGAGAGGCGCAACGGCGCGGGATGACCCGCGTTGCACAGACGCAGTTCGCCGGTCTGCACCTGGAGCAGCGCCAGCGCGAGCGTGACGAACATCCCCGAGGCGCCGCTTTGCTCGAAAAGGTCGTTATTCACCTTGGCCAGCAACTCCGGCGGCGAAGCGGCGAGCGCGGTGTTGGTGCGGATCAAGGTCTTCGACACCGACATAAAAAGCGCCGCTGGCACTCCTTTGCCCGCCACATCCGCGGCGACGAGGCAGAGGCAATCGCGCTCGATGAAGTAGAAGTCGTAGAAGTCGCCGCCGACCGCGCGCGCGGGCTTGATGATGGCGTGCAAGTCAATTTCCGGCCGATCCGGGAACGCGGGAAACGACTTCAGCACGAGACTCATCTGGATGGTCCGCGCCGCCGAAAGCTCGCCCTCGATGCGCTCTTTGATGGTGGTGGTGTAGCGCAGCTCGTCCATGCGCATCTTCAGGTCGCGCGTCATCTTGCGAAAGGCCGTGGCGAGCTGCCGCACCTCTTCGGTGCCGGCATCGATGCGCACCTCGGGCCCGAGTTCGCCTCCAGCCACGCGGCGAGCCGCGTCCGCCAGGCTGGCGATCGGCCGGGAAATGGAGCGCGCCACGATGAAGAGCGCCAGGAAGAGCGCCAGCAAACCAAGTGCGCCCGCGAAGAGGAGTTCCTTTTGCAGGACGAGCGCGGGGGCGAGCACCTCGGCCTCCGGATAGACGATCGCCAGCGAAAATTCGCCAGCCTGAATCGGCGCGAAGGCGATCCAGGCGGGCCGGCCATTTTGCGGCTCCATGGTGCGCAAAAACCCATGCTCGCCCGCAATCATGCTGGCGCCCAGCTCGGCATTGGTCTGCTGGATCGTCGCCTGCATGATCCTGCTCTTGTCGGGGAACGCGAGGAAGCGGCCTTGCTTGGAAACGATGAAAGTGTAGCCGCTCTGGCCGACGCGCAGCCGCTCGGCCTGGTCCATCAGTTGCGACATGGCGATGTCCACGGTGGCGATGCCCCAGAGCCGATGTTCCGAGCGGTAGAAGGGGACCGAGTAGGTGGTCATGACGGTGTTGCCGCCGCCGTCGTCGAAGTAAGGCTCGGTCCAGATGGCGCGGCCCTCCCGACGCGGGCGCGCATACCACTCCCATTTCTCATCGAGGTAATTGTACTCGGGCTTGCCGAGCTGCTCGAAGAAGGGCTGGCCGTCTTTGTTGTACCAATACGGGGCGTAGAAGTACTTGTCGGCGGAGAAGCTCTCGGGCTCGAAGGCCAGGCAGGAGCCATAGACCGCCGGATTGCGCGCGATGACTTCGCGCAGGTATGCCTCGAGTTCCTTCTCGGTCGGGAGGAGGCCGCCCTCCAGCGTCATCGCGAGATCTTCGGGAATCTGCGAGGCGCGCGAGAGGCGCTCCTCGATTTCGGCCGCGTGATATTCCGCCAGCCCGCGCGCGACCTGCTTCGTCTCATCAATGAGCCGCTGGTGACTGCGCAGGGAGGCGATCACAACCAGCGCGCCAAAGAGGATGGTGGCCGGCACGCCCGCCCACAGGATCAAGCGACTGGAAAGATTGCGCCTCACACGGGGCGGTGCTCCAGGAGGGAGGCGCGGGAGGGCCAAGCGCTGCCGGAGAAGCGCGTGCTCACGCCGAGGCAGGGGTGGACTGGAAGAGCGCCAGCGCTTCTTCACGGGTCGCGGTGATCTGGAGAATCTTCGTGAAGCCGATCATCTCGAAAATCATCTGCACATTCGGCGCGAGCGCGCAGATGACCAGCTTCCCGCCGAGCGCCTCGAGGCGTTTCGCCGCCAGCAGGAACACCTTCAGGCCTGAGCTATTGACGTATTCCAGTGGGGCGCAGTCGATGAGGACCTGGCGCGCTCCGTCCTCGATCAATTGCAAAACCTGCTCTTCGAGCGGCTGAGCCGCCGCTGTATCGAGATGGCCGGCAAGGCTGAGGAGGAGCACGTCGCCTTCGCGTGATTGGAGAAATTCCATGGTTCGGACTGGAAATGGTGGCTGAATCAGCGCTGAACGCGCTTGCGCATGGTGAGCAAATTTTTGCCGCCTGCGCGGCGATACTCGACCTTATCCATCAGGCTGCGCATGAGGTGAATGCCGAGGCCGCCGACCTGGCGCGCCTCCAAGGGCGCCTGCAGATCGGGAGTCGGCAGGCTGAGTGGGTCAAATTCCCGCCCACTGTCCTCCACGCCCGCCAGAAGATGCTCGCCATCGGATTCGAGGCGCACGGTGATGAGTTCTTCGCTCGCCTTGTCATACCCGTAGAGCACCACGTTGGAGACGACTTCATCCAAGGCGAGATTGACCGCGTAAAGCGCGCGTCCGGGAATCTCGTGCAACTCGCCGAACTGCCGAATCAGGCGATTCAACCGCTCGATCTCGTGGACGTTCGATTTGATACGGATCGTGATGCTTCCCTCGTGCATGCGCCGGGGAAGCTACGGAGCAAGCGGCGGCGGTGTCCAGAAAATGTCTCGGTCGCCGCCGCGTCAGGCGAGGCGGACTGAGCGGCCCGTGGCGATCGACTCCTGTAGCGCGGCGATGATCTTCAGGTCCACCAGGCCGATCTCACCCGGCGTGCGCGGCTCGCGATTTTGCAGGAGGCATTCAGAGAAATCGTCCAGCTCGGAGGCAAACTGATTTTGGTCGGCCACGAGCAGTTCGCTCAGGCGCGCGGTGGATTGCTCGGCTTCGCCTTCTTGCGCACGAAGCCGCAAGCCCTTGTAGGAAAACGCCGGGTCCATCTCGAGAAAGCCTTGCGTGCCGTGCAGCCGCCAGCGCCGGCTTTCGGTGCTGCTAAAGGAGCAGTCACACGACGCGAGCACACCCGAGCGAAAGCGCATGGTGAAGGCGACGCTTTCCGGCACTTCGCGGAAGCGCGGATCGTCGGCGGGCTGATGCTGCGTGGCGGAGACTTCCACCGGATCCTCGCCGAGGAGAAAGCGCGCGGTATTGATGCTATAAATGCCGATGTCGCCAATTGGGCCTCCGCCGAGCGCTTTGGAGAGGCGGATATTGGGCGCGGTGGTTGTCTGGCAGTTCGACGAGGCAAAGGTCTTCGGCTTCCCGATGGCGCCCGCGCGGAGCAGCTTCGCCGCCGCGATGGTCTTCGGCTCGTAATGCAGCCGATAGGCGATGGCCAGCTTGCGCTTCGCCTCGCGCGCGGCAGCGATCATCCGCTCGCACTCCGCCGGGCTGGTGGCCATCGGCTTCTCGCAGAAAACGTGTTTGCCGGCTTGCAAGGCGCGCACGGTGAACTCCGCGTGCAGCGAGTTGGGCAGGATGATGTAAACGGCCTCAATGCGGGGATCGTCCGCGATTCGCTCAAAGTTGTCATAGCCGTAGATCGCCTCGGGCCGAATGGCATAAACCTTCGCAACCTGCCGCGCTTTCTCGCGGTGCCCACTGACCAGCGCCACCGGCTCGGATAAGCGCGCCTCCCGAAATGCGGGCATCACCTGTTCGAGCGCGAGTTCGCCCAATCCGACGATGGCGTAGCCGATCTTCCGCGCCGGCGCTTCGGGGAGCGGCAGGTGCGGCGGCTGCGCATCGGGCGGCGCCAAAGGGACTGTTTCGACGGCAGGAGCGGAGGCCGCGGCCTGCCCCGGCTGCGCGGCTGATGAGACGGAGCGCGCCGCGGCGAGCCAGGCGGCGCTGGTCCAGGCAGCGGTTTTGACAAAGGTGCGGCGGCTGGTGACGGGGTTCATGCGAGGTGAGGGCGAGGTGAGGCGACTAATGGGAACGGCAACTCCTTTCGGGAGCGGATTCGCCGGTGGCCTTCGGGGTGCGCCAGTACGATCCACCTCCCGATGCGAAAAGCGCTCGACGCCGCGCACATTTGCCGTCATGGTGCGGCGTTCCTTTTAAGAAAAGGTCTCACCGCTGCCGGGCACCCCCGGCGGCAGCGTGCGATGTCCTTGCGAACCGGCGCGAGCCTTCGACGCGCCGGCACCATTTCATCCTATGCTGCTGCACGCTCGAATGTTGGCCACGCTCCTTTTCCTGGCGCTCCCGTTGGCTCCGAGTCGCTCCGGGCTCGCCGCTCCGCCGACGGATTTCGGCAAAGAGCTCGAGGGGATTCGCAAACGTTTCCACCTCCCGGCGCTCGCGGCGGCGGCTGTGCGCGATGGCCAGGTCATCGAACTCGGCGCCACCGGATTGCGCCACTTTGGCGGGGATGAGGAGGTGACGGTGGATGACGCCTGGCAGATCGGCTCCTGTACCAAAAGCATGACCGCCACCCTCGCGGCGATGCTCGTGGAGCAGGACAAAATCAAGTGGGAGAGCACCGTCGGCGAGGTCTTTCCCGAGCTGATGCCGATCATGGATGAGGAGTGGGAGAAGGTGACGCTCGAGCAACTGCTTTCGCATCGCGGCGGCGCGCCGGGCCATGCGCCGGACGACCTTTGGATGCGCGCCTGGCAGCGCCACGGCACGCCCACTGAGCAACGGCTGAAGTTCATGGCGGGCTTGATTACCCACCGGCCCGAGACGACGCCGGGCACGAAATTCGTGTACTCAAATCAGGGCTACGCCATCGCCGGGGCCATGCTCGAGCGGCGGAGCGGTCAGGCTTGGGAGCAAATGATGCGCTCCATGCTCTTCGAGCCGCTCGGTATGAAGACGGCCGGCTTTGGGGCGCCCGGCGCGGAAGACGGGACGGATCAGCCTTGGGGGCACACCGGCTCGGTGCGCAAGCCGGAGCCGATCCCGCCCAGCGCTGAAGCCGACAATCCGCCCGCCATCGGCCCCGCCGGCACGATCCATTGCTCCATCGGCGACCTCGCCCGGTACTGCGCCTTTCACGCTGCCGAGGGGAAGATCAGCCCGCCGACGCTTTCGGCCGAAAGTTTCGCCAAGCTGCACACGCGCGTACCGAACGAGGATTACTCGATGGGCTGGGTCGTCCAAACGCGGCACTGGGCCGGCGGCGATGTGCTCATGCATACCGGCTCCAACACCATGTGGTACTGCGCCATCTGGGTTGCGCCCCTGCGCAACACGGCCTTTGTCGCCGCGACGAATACCGCCACCGAACTCGCCGACGACGGCTGCGACGCCGCGATCAAGGTGATGGTGGATCGGGTACTGGGTGGGCGGGACTTGAGTGAGGGAGAGTAGAGGCGGGAGGAGCATCTTCTCACGCCAGAGGCTTTCTGGGGATTGGAGAAGCGAGCCGTTGCTCGCCGGCTCACCACTTGCAGCCGGGCATTGCCGGGCCGGTTGGGCACGTTAGGCTCCGCCTCCCCGTGAAAGCCGATTTGCATCTCCATTCCCGCTTCAGCGCTCGCGCGCCGGAGTGGCTTTTCCGCCGGGCGGGGCTGGCCGATAGCTATTCGGAGCCGGGTAATCTTTACGACGCCCTGCGCGCCGCTGGGCAGGACTTGGTCACTCTCACGGACCACCATTCCATCGAGGGCTGCCTCCAGATCGCGGAGCGGCCGGGCGTCTTTCTCTCGGAGCAAGTCGCGGCTCATTTCCCGGAGGATCGCTGCGCGGTGCATCTGCTCGTGTGGGGCTTGAGCGAGGAGCAGCATCGCGCGCTCGGGGCTTTGCGCGAGAATATCTACGAGCTGCAGGCCTACCTCGCTGGCGAGCGCCTCGCCCATGCGGTGGCGCATCCGCTGCAGAAGCTCGATGGGCGACTGACGCTGGCGCACTTTGAGAAGCTGATTCTCCTTTTCTCCCATTTCGAGGGGCTCAACGGGCTGCGCGACCGGCTGCTCAGCGAGACGACCGTCTTTCTCCTCAGCGCGCTCACGCCGGAGAAGATCGGCGAGATGGCGGAGCGGCACCGCCTGGCGCCGACGCATGCGGAGCCCTGGCGCAAATTCCTGACCGGCGGCTCGGACGACCACGGCGGGATGTTCCCCGGCTCGGCCTGGACCGCCACGCCGGCGAGCGCCTCGGCGCGGGAGTTCCTGGAGCATGTGCGAGCCGGGCGGTGCTCACCGGCGGGCACGGGCGGGACGCCGCTCGCGTTTTCGCACGGGCTCTACAACAATCTCCGCCAGTTTATTGGCTCACATTTTGCCGAGGCGGAGAGTTCGACGCTGATCGGGAAGGCCTTCTCGCGGTTCATGGAGGGCCGCGACCCCACGGAATTCTCGTGGGGCGAGAAGTTTGGTTTTGTGGCGCAAGGCCTGGCGACTGGTGCCATCTTTGAGCTGGCTAAGCCGGCCAATGCGTCGCTCTGGAAACAGTTCAGCGCCACGTTTGCCGCGGATGATGTGAAGGCGGTGCTCTCGCGCGAAGTCTCGCACATTGCGGAGCCAGAGCGGCGGGCCTTCACGATGGCCAACCTTTTTGCCAATCAACTCGCGTTCCGCTTCTTCACCAATTTCCTCCGGCAACTCTCGACGGGTAATATCATCGAGGCGATCCGCGAAATCAGCGTGCTGCTGCCGATCCTCGCCACCCTCACACCTTACCTCTATGCGTTTCGCGCGGGCGCGCCGGATCGCGGTCAGCTCCGCGACCTCTGCCGCAGCGTGGCTGGCACGCTCCCGCCCGCTTTGCAAAATGGCAGGCGCGCCTGGTTCACCGATACCCTCGAGGATGTGAATGGCGTCTCGACGACCATCCGCCGGCTGACCGCCGCTTGCGTGGCGGAAGGCTTCGATCTGACGGTCGTCACCTCGCTCCCAGAAGTGCGCACGGAAGGGATTCCGATCAGGAACTTCGAGCCGATTGGCGTCTTTGAGCTGCCGGAGTACGAGCTGCAAAAACTCTCGTTCCCGCCGATCCTGCCGATGCTCGACTACATCCAGCGCGAGGGGTTCACGGAGTTGATCATCTCCACGCCCGGGCCAGTCGGGCTCACGGCTCTGCTCGCCGGCAAGGTACTGGGTCTGCGGACGAGCGGCATCTATCACACCGACTTCCCGCAGTACGTGCGGATCCTCTCCGAGGACGCCGCGATGGAGACGTTGACCTGGAATTTCATGCGCTGGTTTTACGACCGCATGGACCTGATCTATGTCAACTCACCGGGATATCGCGAGGCATGGATCGCGCGCGGTCTCGCCCCGGGGAAGCTGCGCCTGCTCCCGCGCGGGCTCGACACGGAGATGTTCCATCCGGCGCGGCGTGAGGCCGCATTTTGGACGAGCCGCGGGATGGCGGTGGGCCAAAGTGTGCTCCTTTACGTGGGACGTATCTCGCGCGAAAAAGATCTCGAGGTGCTGGTTGCAGCGTGGCCCCAAATCGCGCCGAGCGGAGCGGCGCTCGCGCTGGTGGGGGATGGACCCTATTTCAAAGAATTGCGCACGCTCCTGCCGGAGGCGGTCTTTACCGGCTACTTGAGCGGTGTCGATTTGGCGCGCGCGTTTGCTTCCGCGGATCTCTTCCTCTTTCCGAGCACCACCGATACCTTTGGCAATGTCGTGCTCGAAGCTTTGGCGTGCGGCTTGCCCTGCATCGTCTCCGACCAAGGCGGCCCGAAGGATCTGATCACTCCAGGCGTAACGGGCTACATCACGCCCGCACTCGACAGTTCGGCGTTCGCGAAACAGGTCAACGAAGCTCTGGCCAATCCAGCGCATTTGGCCTCGATGCGTCTCGCGGCGCGTGCCTCGGTTGCGGACCGCGACTGGCGCGCTGCCGCCCGGAGCTTTTGGGCGATCTCCGCGGACCTGCCCTGAGCGCTTGCTTTTTAGCTCGCTGAGGCGTGGCGGTGGCTCTCGCGCAGCAGGCCGGTGATGGCGGGAAGGATCGGTTCGCGACGGAGGTCGGCGACGTTGGCGTGCAGGCGCTGGGTCCAGTTGGCCGAGCCGGCGACGCCCGGCAGATTGAAGCGCTCCGAGCGGCCAAAGAGATCGGTGATCATCACAACGGCGATCCATGACTTCGACTGGAAGAGCGCGCGCAAGAGGGCCTGATGCAGCTCTGGAGTGAATTCTCGCGGCGGCTCGCCCTGCCACCCGGCGAAGTCCGCCAGGATGCGCATCTCGTGCCGTGCGCCGCCGCCGTCGGGCCCGCTCGCGTGCTGCGCGAGCTGCTCCCACATGGCGCGCAGGGTGTCGTGGTCGTGCGTGCCGTACGTCGCCAGCGACAGCGGCTGATACTCGTGGCCACTGATCAGCCGGCCATCGTGATGCTTCTCCCAGGCAGGAATCTTGTACCCAGCGATGCCGAGATGCGTGAGATTGGGCCGTACGTAATCGGGTACTTCGCCCAGGTCTTCGCCGATGACGCGCCCAGCGCCCGCTTCCTCGAGAATCACCCGCAGATACTCTTCGCCCTCGCACCGATTGGCCTCCTTGTTCTCGTGCGAGTCGTCCGCGCGCGGCTGGAAGTGCGGCAGCTCGCCGCCCGTACGCTCCCGAGCTTCATCGTGGGAAAGTGGGAGAAATTCGGCATTGCGATCGGGCGTCCAGGGGAAGCCGTAGATGCGGTAAAATCCGAGCACGTGATCTATGCGGAAAAGGTCAAAGAACTCGCGCACCCCGCGCACCCGCTGGCGCCACCACTGAAAGCCACTGCTGCGCAGTGCAGGCCAATCGTAGAGCGGGATGCCCCAATTCTGGCCCCATTTCACGACAAAGGGATCGTGCTTGAAGATTTTGTCGGGCGGCGTGCCACCACACCAGCCGGTGCGAAAGAGGTCGGGATGCGCCCAGACATCGGCGCTCTGAAAGGAGACGCCGAAGGGGATATCGCCCATGAGCGCTACGCCTCGCTGCCTCGCATGAGCCTTCGACGCGCGCCACTGGGTGAAGGCGATCCACTGGATGTAGGCGAAGAGATGACGGCGGAGTGCGAGACTCTGCGCGCGGCGTGCAGGGAGCGCCGCCACCCAGGCGCGTGCCGCCTCCAGGGTGCGATGCTCTTGCGGCCATTTGTCCCAGCGCTCGCCCTCATGCAACTCGAGCAGCACGCGGAAGAGGGTGTAATCGTCGATCCACTCCGCTTGCGATTCCAGGAACGCTTGGAACTCCTGCGCACGTGGCGTGCGGCGCAGCAGGTGATTGCGGCGGAAGCGCACAAAGGCCGCGTGGAGCAACCGATGCTTCAGCGGCTTGACGACATCATAATCGACCACGCTCCCGACCAGCTTGCTGCGATCCACCTCCGCGACCGCCGCCTCGAAGTCGCCCGCCTTGAGATCCGGCAGATGCTCCGGCGTCGTGCGAATCGTCGTCGGTTCGAGCGCGCGCGAGGAGATCGCGTTGTAAGGGCTGTGATCACCGCCGGTCTCATTGATGGGGAGAATCTTGGCCAGCGAAAAGCCCAGCTCCGCCAGCCAGTCAGAGAACTCACGCAGCGAAACCGCGTCACCGATGCCCAGATCACCTTCCGCTCGGATGGCAAAAATCGGCACCAGCACGCCCGCGAGCGGGTGATCTGGAGCCAAAACGAGCGCAGGCGTCATGGGAGAGCCAAGCCACCGCACGGAGGCAGCAGCCCAATCCGCACGGCGGTGCTGGGAACGAAGAGCTGCGGCTACTTGCGGGCGGCTTTCAGATTGATCACCGACTTGGCCAGCTTCGAGAGCTTTTTGTCGGTCAGCGCCTCCTCATCGAGCGTGGTCTTCAGGAGCTGCGCGCCCTCTTTGTCGCCGAGCAATTCCGCGTAGGTCCGGGCGCAGCCGTACCCTGCCATTTCATAGTGTTCGACGCGCTGAGCCGCCGCGATCAGACCCGCGTCGCGGACTTCATCCTCGGCGTCTTCCTTGATCATCTCGTCGCCTTCGGCGAGCACGCCTTCCATCCCCTTGCACTTCGGGCCGCGAGTCGTTTCGTCGTGGCTTTCGAGAATCTGCTCCAGCCGCACGGCTTGCTCCTTGGTTTCCTCCAAATGCTGCTTGAACCCGGCGGCGAGTTCTTCGTTCGTCGCGGCCTTCACCATCTTCGGCAGCGCCTTGATGATTTGCTTTTCCGCGCTGTAGAGGTCTTTGAGTTCGTGAATGTAGAGGTCTTTCAGGGTTTCGAGTTCCATACGCCTGTTCATCGGCAATGCCGCAAAGCGCGGATGCCCGTAAAACGCCCGCCGATGGCCCGTCGCGGTACCGCTGGGGGTCACTCCCGCAGTTCGTATGGTTCGCGGACATCCGGCTGCGGCGGCTCCGGCGGATCGGAGAGGATGGTCGCAAACTCGAAGTCGATCAGGCAGAAGCGCCCATCGGACTGCCGATACGTCACATTGCGCAGCTCCGGGTCGTCGTGCTGCACCCCGTACAGGAGCAGCTCCGCGAAAAGCTCTCGCAGCCGTGCGTCATCCATCCGCTCGACCCGTCCGCCGCAATTGGTGGTGACGATCCGCAACTGCTCCGGTTGATTTTCGAGCAGCTTGGGCACAAAAGGACAGCCGCGCGCTTCCAAGTACTGCAAAACCCGCACTTCTTTGGCGAATCTCTTCGCCGCATCCGGCCCGCGAAACGTCTTTTGCACCCGCCCATCGTAGAAGATGCGGACGGTCGCGCGCAGGGTGTCTTTGACGGCATTCATGAAGGGCAGAGCAGGGTATCCCGCTGGAAGGAACGGGTGCGCCATGGATCGCGGATGCGGGCGCCGCGCCCCTCATCCGGGTTTCGGAAGCGATGGGAGCTTGTCGTTGGCATTCGGTCTGCTAAGGTCCGCCCCGCGCCTGGACCCCCTGTTTTAGAGGTCCACTCACCACTCACCCTCAGCGGCTCCAAAAATTGGGCGCACGCCGCTGAAACCAAGCAGACAACATACCAACTCACCTCATGGCGAAGTACAAACTGGAATACATCTGGCTCGACGGTTACGAGCCCGTGGCCAACCTCCGCAGCAAAACCCTCGTCAAGGACTTCGACGACTTCCCGACGCTCGAGCAGCTTCCGCAATGGGGCTTCGACGGCTCGTCCACGAAGCAGGCCGAAGGGCACAACTCCGATTGCATCCTCAAGCCCGTCGCCGTTTACCCCGATGCCACCCGCAACAACGGCGCGCTCGTCATGTGCGAGGTCATGCTGCCCGACGGCACCCCGCACCCGACGAACGCCCGCGCCACCATCCTCGATGACCCCGACGCCTGGTTCGGCTTCGAGCAGGAGTATTTCCTTATCAAGAACGGCAAGCCGCTCGGCTTCCCCGAGGAGGGCTTTCCCGCGCCGCAGGGCCCGTACTACACCGGCGTCGGCTACAAGAACGTCGGCGATGTCGCCCGCGACATCGTGGAGGAGCACCTCGATCTTTGCATCGCGGCCGGCATCAATCACGAAGGCATCAACGCCGAAGTGGCGAAGGGCCAGTGGGAATTCCAGATTTTCGGCAAAGGCTCGAAGACGGCCGCCGACCAGGTCTGGGTCGCCCGCTACATCCTCGCCGCCTGTGCGAGAAGTACGGCATCGACATCGAGTTCCATTGCAAGCCGATCCGCGGCGACTGGAACGGCTCCGGCATGCACTCGAACTTCTCCACCAAGTACATGCGCGAAGAAGGGCGGCAAAGAGTACTTCGAGAAGCTCATGGCGGCCTTCGACAAGTATCGCAACGAGCACATCGCCGTGTATGGCCCGGACAACCATCTCCGCCTGACCGGCCTGCACGAGACGCAGTCGATCGACAAATTCAACTACGGCATCGCCAACCGCGGCGCTTCCATCCGCGTTCCGCATTCCTTCGTGAACAACGGCTACAAAGGCTATCTCGAAGATCGCCGCCCGAATTCCGCCGGCGACCCGTACAAGATCGCCAGCCGGATCCTGCAGACCATGGCAACCGTGCCGGTTTAGCAAGCCACTGGTGAGTGAGGGGGCGAAGAGTGCGATCGGAGCGATTCGTTGCTCAGACATCGCCGCCCCAAGCTCTCCTTCACACCAAAGCCAGGCGCCGCTTCGAAAATCCGAAGCGGCGCGAGGAGAGCGCGCATCGGTGCCAATGAAAAGCGGTCCACGAAAAGGCCGTGACGCACCAACGGAAGGAGAGCGGCGCGGCAGCCCTGCTGCTCTGCGGTCCACAGAAGACGCGGGAAGTGCAGGAGGAATGAGTCTCGCCACCCTCTCTCGTTCTCCTTTCTTCCGCCTTTCCGTGGATTCCGTGGACTATCATGGGTTCTCGGAGCCCCAGTCCATCAACAGCTTGCCTTCACCCCTCGCCGTTCCGTTCGTTTGAGCGGCGTCCTACCCCTTCCGCAGCCGTTGCATCTGCGCGGCGAATTTCGGGCCAACGGCCTCTTCCTCGTGCTTGAAGTAGATGTACACGTCGCTCCAGCGCTTCTCCTGTTTCCCGACGAAAGCTGACCAGCGGCGCAGGTCCGCTGGCTGATAATCCTCACGGCGCGGGCGGAGGTAGCCGAAGTCGGCCGTAACCTCCCACGGCGTCGCCAGTTCCTCGTTCTCCGCGAGACAGAGCGCCGCATTCGCCGCCCGCAACGTGGCATACGTCGGCTCCGCAAACCACGACGCATGCCGAAATTCAAACGCCGCCCGCATCCCCTTTGGCAGTTCCGCGAGGAAGTCGCGCAGCAACGCCACGTCGCACACGAGCGTCGGCGGAAGCTGGAAAAGCACCGCGCCGAGCTTCGGCCCGAGCAAGCTGACGATCCCATAAAAAGCGCGCACCGTTTCCGCGCAATCACGCAGCTTCGCAAAATGCGTGATCTTCTGGGGCGCTTTCGGGCTGAACGCGAAGCCCTCCGGCGTGCCGGCCGACCAGCGCTCCATCGTCTTCGCATTCGGCACCCGCCGAAAAGTGTAGTTGCTTTCCGTCGAGCGAAAGCGCTCGGCGTAAAAGCCCAGCATCTTCGCCTTTGGCAAATCCTCCGGGTAAAACTTCCCCTTCCATTCGGGGTATTGAAAGCCCGAGGTGCCGATCCAATGCCGCATACCGTGCGTCAGAGCCGCTGTGGCAGGATGACCGTGAATCGGCTCCCACGGCCCACTTCGCTCTCGACCTTCACCTCGCCACCAAGCCGCTCCGCCAGATTGCGCACGATGGAAAGCCCGAGCCCGAGCCCCGGCTTGTCGCTATGCGCCGGGAGCCGCTGAAACTCGGCAAAGATCCGCACCAGGTCTGCTTCTGGAATTCCGCAACCAGTATCCGTCACCACGATCTCCCAGTAGCCCGCTTCGACGCCGCGCAAGCTCAGGGTAATCCGCCCCGACTCCGTGTACTTGATCGCGTTCGAGAGCAAATTGACCGCGATGCGCTGCACCTTGTTCTCGTCACTGCACAGCGAGCCGAGCGTCTCATCATAGTCCGCATGGAACTGGAGGTCGCGCGCGGCAGCGAGCGGCTCGAAGCCAGCCACCAGGTATTCAAAGAGCGGACGCACCGCAAATTCCGCCACGCGCACCGCCTCCGACCCGCCATCGGCGCGCGCAAAATCGAGCAACTGGTCGAGCATCGTCCGCAGGTGATCGAGCGTGCGCCCGATGAGCTGCCGCGCCTCGCGCCGCTCGCCCGGGTCATCGCTTTCCGCGAGGTACGTCACCCCCAGGCCGAGGGCGTTGACGGGCGTCGCCATCTCGTGCGCCACGGTGCTGAGCGTCCGCCGGCTGGTGGCGCTCGCGGAGACGAATTGCTTCTCGAGCGCCTCGTTGAGCATGCGCAAGCCGAGCTGCGTCTTCTCCGCCTGCTGGTCGCGATCCGTCACGTACGTGGTCACTGAACTCACGCAGATTTCGTCGAAAAAGCGGTGCACCATTTGGGAGATGCGCAAAAATTCCTCGGCCACCATCGTTCGCCCGCTCTGCAGATATTCGCCGAAAAAGGCGAGCAGCTCACTACGTAAGACCCCGATCTCGCGCACCATCTCATCCACGCGATAGTGCTGCCGTGCGCGCATGTGGCCGTGCAGGCGGGCGTCTTCCCGCGCGCCCTGCACGAGCTGCGGCTCCTGGAGCATCCCGACAGGCTGCGCGTTCGCCGCCAGCGTTTCGGCAAGCCTCGCGATGATCTCGCCCAGGTGATCGCGCAGCTCGATCTCCTCCAGCAAATTGGCCGTGATCAACTTCGGATCGGCCCGCACCGCCGAGACCCAGCGGCCCAGAATCGCCTCGCGTTGCAGCTGCAGTTGCTGGGCAAATTCGTGGAGCATGTCGATGGCGCGCGCAGTCGAACGGGCGGTGTGCGCAGAGGATAAACCGTTTTTCGGAGGAAACAAGCGTTCCCATTTGGTCAAACCAAGTTCCCACATCAGGGAACACCCTGCTCCGCAGAGCACCCCCGTCTCGCTTGAGGCTTCCTCGAATGAGCAGCCCTTCGAGCGCGGGACCCCTGCCTCACGCCTCCTCCGCTGCCTGCTCACTGCTCGCCTCCGCTCCGCCCACCACGATCTCCTCGTCGCCGCTCATCTCCGCCACGACCGCCGGGTCGATCCCGAAGCGCCGCGCCGTCTCCGCATCCAGCCGCGCGAGATCTTTGCGTAGACGCAGCACCGCGAGGTCTTTCACCTTCGCTTCGAGCATCACGTCAAACTCCAGCCCGCGCAGTTCGCGCATCATCATGATGAACTCGAACGGGTGCCCGTAATCCGCATGGCCGGTCAGCAGCGGCGGCTGCCAGACCGTCTCCATCTTTTTTGTCTGCCGGTTGCGCCGCTTCAGCTCCCGCAGCTCCGTGCGGGGCGAGGAGAAATGCATTTTCGGGCGCACGCCCTTCGGCCAGGTGCGCAAGAACTGCTCGACCGTCGCTCGCAAAGGGAGCCCCTCCGGATTCAGACACCAATGGTGCTGATGATCGAAGACCAGCTTCACCCCCGTCTGCCGGTGGATCGCGAGCACATCCGCCGCGCTGTAGGAGATGTCGTCGTTCTCCAGCACCAGCCGGCGCTGCGCCCGCTCCGAGAGCCGCTCCCAAGCCCGCGCCCAGCGATCCCGGGCCACCGCGCGCTCGCCATACACCCCGCCCACATGGATGACGACCACCCCTTCCGGTCCTTGCCCGAGCAAATCGAGCATCTCCGCCTGGCTCTCCAGATCGAGGAGACTCTGTTGCGTCAGCTTCTCGTTCGGACTGTTCATCACGATGTACTGCGACGGGTGAAAGGAGAGCCGCAGCCCCTGCGCAGCCGCCACCGCCCCGAGCGCGCGCAACTCCTCCGCCGCCTCCGCGATCTGCCGATGAAATTCCGGTTTCTCCGGGTGCGTGAGGTACGGCGCGATGTCCGAAGAGATGCGGTACATCCTGAGGTCACGCTTCTTGAGGTAGGCAAAAATCGCGTGCAAATACTCTATCGAAACGCGCAGATGCGGCCCCTTCTGCCAGCGCCGCGAGTCATTGCTCTTCAAGCCCAACTGCCCCATCACCTTCACCGCAAAGCCCAGCCGCAGCGGCAGGGCCGGCGCCGCCCCATTCGCCTTCGCTGCGGCGCTCGCGCTCTCCACGCGCTCGTCGTGCTGGTGGCTGGCACTGGGCTTTGCAGACTTCCTGGCGGCGCGTTTCATCGAGAGACGTTGCTTATCATGTATGCGGACGGGCTGCGGGCGAACGGATTGGTGGCATGGAGGGACAATCTGGTCATACTAGGCCTAAGTCATTCTAGACATCATGGCTGCGCGCCCTCTGCAAAGCCACGTCAATCGGGCGGGGAAAAGGAGTGCGTTTGCCTGCGGAGAGGAGATGGCGGGTTGCGCGGGTCGATGAGGCGAAGGACACGGAGGAGTGTGGGTCAGGGGGTAGGCAAGGTTAGAGACCGCGAAAAGAGGCGGGGCCGCAAGCTCTCCGACAGCCGGGTCCGGTCGCTGTGGCGCCTGCCAGGTCTTGTCATGGAGAATAAATCGGGGGATTAACACGGATGTACTTCGGAGCTGGTTTCTTGTGAGCGAGTAGCTTGCCAAGACTCACTCTGACTGCTTTGGATGGCCAAAGCCTCGGTCGAGTCCTTGACAGAACGGTCGAGAGTCGTGAGCGAGAGGATGTCGGGCGGAGCGAAAGTGAACTTCTGACGAATGACCTCGCCAACAAAGCGATCAAGAATGTAAAGGTCGTTCTGACTGCGGGAGTAAGCGTAGGTGAAATACTGCCACGGATGGTGTCCTCCAGAACTGACCGTGCTGAATACAAAGTACTTCGAGTCTGGTGACCACGATGCAAACGCAACACCTCGGCCATGATCGTGATCAAGCGAGCCGAAATCCTCCGACCAAATCTTGCGTTCCTGGCGCGTGTAAATCTCAACCCGGCACTCATACTCTAGAGGATGCCCTTCTGGTGAATCGATCTTTGCTGCCCCGGCGTCGCGGCCAAGTGGAACCACAATCGCCTTCCGTGCACCGTCTGGAGATGAATACGAAAGTGGAACAGGCTCTGCAAACGCTAGCAAATTGAGAAGGCAGGTAATGACCGTCGTTGTGATTGCGTTCATCGACTTAACATTCTATCATGCTGCCTACGAGTTGGGCACAGGAGAAATCCGGGGGTGGACGGAGGAGTGTTAGCGGGGTGGAAAAGGCAGACGGGCTTCTTCCACCCAGCTTAGCCCGACGCTCAGCTTGCCCTCTCGGCACCGGTTGCAGCGAGAGCTGATTTGTCAGGCGTTGCGGTCGTCGGGAGGAGAACTCGCATGATTGGTGAGTGAAGCGAAGGCGAGGTAAACGCCGCGGGCGACGAAGCAACCAACAGTGGTGGCTACGATGGGCAGCCACAGAGACAATGGCTTGACGAGCAAAATTCCGTCAAGGAACAGCGTCGAGTTTGGGTGCGCAAGCTCATAGGCGGCACCATAAGCGCGAGAAGCTGGATAAACAAAACCATAGAACAACGCGTAAACGCTCGCTTGAGCCGCGAGAAAAGCCAGAATGGGGCGGAACCAAACCGACAGCGCGCGAACTGTGCGAGGAGGATAAAACACCAGCCATGCAGGAACTCCGAAAACCAGCACATTAAGAATCGGGAACGAAATGCCGCAGATGGTGTCGAAGCTCATTTTCAACGACTCGGGTTTATAGGAGGCGCGAAGCTATGCCTAGTGTCAAATTGAGCCGCCGGGCTGGAGGGGCGGCGTTGGAGTATGCGGGAGGGCGAACGGGAGAAGTACTTCGGCGAGTGGGGCGATCCGGTCGAAAGCTAAGGCTGATCCGCTAGACGCGGGAATGAAGCTGCCGAAGTCCGAGGACAATGGTGTCGATGAGGTTCAGAGTTTCGATGCACCAAGGGGAGATGCGATTTCGAGATCACTCCAGGCTCTCCGCGGGTAGCTATCCGGCGGAATCTGGCAGGGGCCTTTCATGGAGGCCTCGGTGGGCGTGTGTCATACCCTGAAATTTTGGTAGGCCACTTCGAGTCATCGCTCAGGCGCTGAAATGTAGTGCTATAAGGATTAGGTTAAAGCCAAAGCCGATCGCCGGCAGCCAACGTAACTGTTCGCCGCGCACCATGCCAACGACGCTGAATGCAATGCCAAGCATAAACGTCGAAAACACGCTCAGAAAGAAAACTGTCATAGCGGTGCTCTGGCCCATAGGAGAATGGATCTGCACCGAAACAGCCTCTGCGGCGAGTCCGCAAACTGGAAGGGCAAGAGAGAGCGGACCATAGATGGAGCTTCTGGCGCTCATTTCTCAGGAGAGGTGTTCAGTGGCCAAACGACCACAAGCTCAGCGATCGCGGAGTGCGGCAGGGCATGTGCATGATGGTTGGAAAGGCGAGGACGGAGACAGCTACCGCGACGCCCAGCGTGGGTCGCTGAAACGCTTGGTCGGGCGACGTTGGCAGCCAGCTCACACGCTGTGCGAAAGGAGTTTGAAGGTGCCATCGCGACGAAGATGAAATGTCCAGGAATGGTCGTTTTGGCGAGGATGGTCGAGGGTGATCACCCAGCTCCACTCGCCGAGGTCGACGAAGCGCGTTGGGTCGGAGAAATCGCGATAGTAGGTATTGGTGTATTGAACTGAGAGCACGATGCATTCGCGTTTGTAGGCGTCGAACTTTGGGTCGCGTGGCTCGCTCTCGTAGTGCCTCTGGAAGTAGTTTTTCACTTTGGCGATTGCTTCGGCCGCCGGCAGCTTCGGTCGGGGTATCTCGGACCCGGCTTTAGCGAGTGACGCACAGGGACAAAAAGCGATGGCTGCGACGAGAGCCGGGATAAGAAAGGGGTTCATAGATGTCCGGCAAACAGGAGACGTGCGCAGCCGCCTAACATCTGATCGAGCCGCCGGGCGGAGGGGCGATGTCGGGATGGGCGGAAGGGCGCCGTCACTTGATGCCCTTCATAGAAGTCAGGCGTTGCGAGTTCTCGGGAATCGGCCGTATATGTCGTCATAACCAAGCAGCTCGTAGGTGGAAGAATCAGGAGTGTGGTGACCGATGCCAGAGGGAAGTCGTTGCGAACTGCCGGGCATCGTGCAGTAACTCGAATAGTGGCCGAGATGCTCCTCCGAGAAAGATGTCACTGGGCCGCGAATGTTGAGAAAGACAGACGGCGAGGCCAGGAGTTCCGAAGCGCTGTCAACGTGGGTGTGGTCGTCTGGGTCGCCGTCCGCCGTGCGGGTGATGGCGGAGAACTGCTCACTGAGAAAGGCGAAACCCTCGGAGGAGCCGCCAATTACCAGTTCCATGTTGAACCGGTTGCGCTGAAAAACCAATCGTTCCTGAAGGAGCAGGAAGGGGCGGTGAGCATCCTTGCAGGTTGGAAGTAAAAGCACGTCCATGCCTGGCGAGTTATTGTCCGCCACGAGTGGAGTGTGTGTGGCGCTGCCGCTTGCATGGTGGTCGAGACGAAGCGCAAATTCGCGAAAATGCTCGGCGGTGCCAAAGGTCCAAACGTCGGTGTGCTCACAGTAGTAATTCCACATATCAAACGTCATTTTGCAGCGTGCGAAAATCATTGGGGAGAGGATCCGTCTAAAGCAGCGAAGCTCCGCCCGCCTCACCATCTCCGGTCGAGGCAGTCTGATTTGTTGCGCGCCTTGAGCGGTCATTCATGACGCAGGATGCATGAAGCCGGAAGGTAGTGGGCACCCGTGGATTGGGTGATCGTCCATTCAAGTTTGCTCCCCTTGCGGGTAAGTGTCGCATCTCCTGTTGCATCGCTGTAACCGCTGCGGAAATGAAGATGAGCGACGCCTGCGACAACCTGCCCGACAATCGACGGCTTGCCCTCGTCTCGAAGAACGGCATCTATGCGTTTGCCATGACTGGCGACGGCCGTGTGTTATCCTTGTATGCGGTTGCCATTCTGCGTGAGTTCGAGTGAGAAGGCGTTGTCGTCACCGGCCTTGAAACCCCACGAACCCGTGAAGGCTCCCTTATCAGCCGCAGATGAATTTCCGATCATCAGCAACAGGGAGAGAACGGTGATCAGTAGGCAACGCATGGTGCGCGTCTTTTTTTACGCAGGCGGGGCGGGGGGCGCGAGCACCTCGAGCTTCCGGCTGGAGAGGCGGAAGGTAACGGGGAGTTCGGTCGCGAGTTCGCCATCGACTTCGACCGGGACTATTTCATCGCTCGTCACGATGATCTCACTGGCTTGGAAATAATGCACGTCCTCCAGCTCGGCGTGGCTGCCCATGAGGATATTGCCCATGTAGCGGGCGATATCGAGGTAGCCCATTTTTTGAAAGACGAGCACGTCGAGGCGGCCATCATCAACGCGCGCTTTTTTGAAGAAGGCGAGCGGCCCGCCGTAGTAGCGGCCATTGCCGATGAGCACAAAGCAGCCCTCCAGCGTGCGGCCGTCGGCGCGGACGACGAGGCGGGGCGGTTTGCGCGCGGCGATCTGCGCGGCGGAGATCACATAAGAGAGCGGGCCGAGGTTGCGCTTCATGGCCCAACTCGTCTCTTTCACCACCTGCGCATCAAGGCCGACGCCGGCGAGCTGCACGAAGTACTGGCTGTTGGCGACGGCGAGATCGATCTCGCGCGTCTGGCCATGCTGGATGAGCGCCCACGCTTCTTCAGTGAGTTGGGAATGCCGAGTTCCGCCGCGAAGACATTCATCGTGCCGATGGGCAGCACGCCGAGCGGTCGCGCCGGTGCCGACGAGGCCGTTGACGACTTCGTTGATCGTCCCGTCGCCGCCCGCCGCGACGACGGTGTCGAAGCCGCGCGCCATGGCGCCGGCCGCGAGAGCGCGCGCCTCGCCGACCTCCGACGTGAGCGCAATTTCGGGGCTGCCGGGAAGGTCGCCGATGTGCGAGGCCTCCTCGCCGGCACGGGTCGAGCGGGCGGCGGGATTGAGAATGATGAGGATTTTGCTCATGCGCAGAGGGGCTGATTCGCCCTTTTCTTTCCGAAGTCGAGCGATAACGTGTGCGCCGTGAAACGGCTGACGAAAGCGATGTTCATTTTGGTGGCCGTGCTGCTCCTCTGCGGAGCGGGGGCGGTGTTTGGCTTGGGCTGGTACGTCGGCTCGGAAGGGGGCCGCGTGCGGATCGAGTCCGAGCTGGGCAAGGCGCTGGGCGTGCCGGTCGCCATCCGCGAGTCATCGCTCGGCTGGAGTGGCTTGCGGCTGAGCGGCGTGCGCATTCTGGCGGATGGGCAGACGTTCCTGGAAGCGCCGTTGTTCACGGCGCGTTACCGGCTGGGTCCGCTATTCCATCGCGAGGTGGTGCTGCACAAGATGGTGCTGGAGAGTCCGCAGATCACGTGGCCGCAAAATGCCGAAGGCAAATGGGTGCTGCCGGGCCGAACCAAAGCGCCGAAAAATCCGCCGTAACCGAGACGGTGAAAGCGCCCAAGGAGAAGGAGCCCGGCTTCACTCGTGGCGCTCGACACGCTGGAAGTCCGCCATGGCTCGATCATGTTGCTGGACGACCAAGGCGCAGCGTTTCGCCGCGGCGCAAAAGGTGCAATTGCATGCTTCGCTGGCGCAACGTCGGTGAGGTGAGCGGCGAGGCCACGGCCGCCACCGTGACCGTGCTCAAAAACAGCCTCACGTTGGAGCAGGTTCGGCTGCCATTCCACTATGCGGAGGGAAAGCTCGTGTTCACAAAATTTGATGGCATGCTCGGCGGCGGCGCCCTCCAGTGGCGATTTGGCGCTGGAAACCAAAGGGCGAGGATCTGCCGTTCGACCTGCAACTCGCGACTCGAGAAGGTGGACCTTGGACGCGCCATCACCGATCCGGCCTGGCAGATCCACGGTGGCCAATTGCGTGGCGCGCTCGAATTGCACGGAGCTTCACATGACACCGCCCAGCGCCGCACGGGCCGCGGCGAAATCCATGTAACCGAGGCGAGCGTTGATGTCATCGAGCCGCTATTGCGGCCTCGTTGGTGAAGCCTGCCACATCCCGGAGTTGGCGAAGCTGAAGCTTTCCCTGCAAACCAATCTGCTGACTTTTGGCCAGACGCTGGGCTTGCCCGAGACACTGGGGTTGCGCTCCGCGGACGCGATCTTCGTGATGAGCGACCGCGCCACGACGATCGAGCAATTCACCATCGACGCGGGCGATCTCGGCGTGGGCGCAAAAGGGAACATTGCCGCGGACGGCAAGCTCGACCTGCAAGCGAATTTGAACGTCTCCGAAGCGCTGGCGCAAAAGCTTCCGACCTTCGTGCGTGACACGCTCGCCTCGACCGAGGGAACGGGGCGGCGCGGCATTGCTTTCAACATCACCGGGCGAAACGACCGCCCGAAAACCAATCTGATGGAAAAGATGCTCGGCGGAAAAATCGGCGAGCAAATCGGCGACATCGTCTCCGGCCTTTTCGGCAAGAAAGAGAATCGGACAAACCGAAAGAGGACAAAAAGGAGAAGAAGCGGCGCAAGGAAGAGGAAGCGGCGGCGGCGGCCGCAGGCGCCGCCAGTAGCGTTCCAGCGCCGGCTCCGCCCCCTGGGGCGCCAACCCTGGGAGTCAGCTTACCCACTCCACCGGTAAGCCCGCGGCCCAGGCGCACCGTCCGCGCCGCCGGCCGCCCCTGCTCCATGAGGGTCGTGGCTGGCCTGGCAGGCGGGCTCACGCTCGAAGTGCCCAAGGGCGTCGATCTGCGCCCGACGATGGATCTGGTGCGCGGCGCGATCTTCTCAAGCCTGGGCGAGCGCGTGATCGGCGCGCGGGTGCTCGATTTGTTTGCCGGCACGGGGGCGCTCGGAATCGAGGCGCTGAGCCGCGGGGCGGCTTCTGCGGTGCTGGTGGAAGAGGACCGCCGCGCGGCCGCGTCCATCACGCGCAACCTGGCGAAAACCCGCTTCACGGTGAGCTGCAAATCGATGAATTTTCCGTTACCTGGATCGGGCGGCCAGGCCGGGCGCGTTCGACCTGATTTTCGCCGATCCGCCTTATGCGAAACAGCCCGGGGAGCGGGATTTTGCGCCGGAGCTGTCTGGGCTCGTCGGCCTGCGCACCGCGCTCGCGCCGGAGGGCATCTTTATCCTGGAACACCTGCCCGGGGCGACCCTGCCGCTGGCGCCGCTATTGGCAGAGTCTCCGTGAAAAGCGTTACGGCGCCACCGCCGTCTCGCTCTTGGCCGCGGTCGATCCTGCTTAGCCATTCTTCGGACCGCTGCCGGTCATCTTGACCTCTCAGGAGTGAATTCTGCGGCGGTGATTACGGGTCACTCACTTCGAGCCCCAGCTTCTTCCGGAAGGCGGCGCGCTCCTCCCCTATGCTCTCACTCCAGACGCTGGTGGTGTCTTTAAACGCGCCGTTCTTCAGCACCGTTTTGGCGAGTTCCGTTTTTCCGCAGCGCTTCTCGAAGACTTGGTAATAGCGGTCGCCGAGTTTCGGCAGCCGGTTTTGCACCCAACGCCCGGCGGTGTTAATCACGTCTGCCAATTCCGGTGAATCGTCGGGCAGCAACTCGGCCCCCTTCATCGCATATTCCGAGGCAATCACCCGGTAGTGGTAGCGGACGTGCGGCTGCGTGTCGCTCCTCTTCAGACGCACGATCTCCTGCGGCGAGGCCTTGAGCACGACCGGCTGTGAAGTGTGATGTGCTCCATCGGGATCCCGGTCAGGGCACCCGGCCGGTGCGGCGCTCGAGCGCCAAATCTTCCTCCTCGAAGTCGCCCTCCGTGACAAAGTCATCCGGCGACACTTCCGTCCCCATCAGCTCCATGCCGTCGTAACGCATATACCATGCAGCGGTGAACCAGGCTCGGGCGCGCTGCGAGCTTGGGCAGCTTCTCATCGGCCGCTTCCTGCAGCGCTTGACGACCAGCGCAGAATCTGGTCGTACGGCGGGTATCAGATACCGGGCCGCTTCTTCATACCGTTTCTCCCGGACGAGCTTTCGCCCAGAAGATAGCGAGCCCGGGCGATGGGATCCTGTTCATGGTCCTCATCGTTTGCAGCCTTGGGCGCCGTGGGGGGTCCCACCTGCGCCAGGGACGCCTTCAACTCGTCCACGGTCAAACATCTTCCGCCACAAAGCAGCATCGTTCCAAAGATTGCCTTGGAGGAAAACCTCGTAGGCTTGCACGAAGTCGCCGCGCCTCAGGTGCAACGCGGCCCAGGTCGCCATGCAAAGCTGCCGGAAAGCTCCAGCCTCCCTCCGTCACCTGAATCTGCTCGTCCACTAATCCTCCGGGGAGACCTCCGGTGCGGGGTGCCAGCCGGTGTAGGCGCTCATATCGCGGATCGCCTGCCAGGCTTTGGCCATGCTCCGGGCTGCTTCCTCCATCTTTCCCGACCGCCGCAGCAATTTCGCCCGGAGCCAATCCGCCGCGGCGCCGGGCCGGGCCACTTCGAGCCAACGAGCCGCCGCGGCATAGCGCGCCGCGATGATACTCGAGCCAGCCCAGATACTCCGCGTCTTCCGCAATATGGACTTTGGCCTCGCCCAGGAGGCGCAGCCAGCGGGCCGCGCGATCTTTGCCGGCGGCGGCGGGCGCGCCCATCCGAGCGCTCTGTTTCCGTCGCCAGGATGTGAGCCGTCTCCAACCGCCTCAACAACGGATCCCGCGCCGCGGCACGCAAGCCCGCCAGCTCCCTGGCGTCGCGCGCGGCCTGCTCCGCTGGCGTAGGCGGCGGCGCATCTCAGGTCCGTCTCCATAGTTGAGCATTCCGCCAACCGATTCGCGATCTGGAATCAGCGCCTTGAGGGAGATGACGGCGCTCTCGTCGCCCAAAGCGAGCTGCGTCAGAAACAGCACCGCGGCCTGCTCCGGGTGGCCCAGCTCCAGGCGCTGCGCCCTTCCCAGCCATAACTATCCGCCGCCATGCACAAGCTGTCGGCAAATCCTTCCGCGGCAAATCCCTGGTCTTCTGGAACCATCTGGCGGCCTCCGCTTCGCCGCGTTTCATCGCCAGCTTGCCGAGCATGAAGGCGGCCCAGACGGTCCGATAGTGGCGTTCTTCCGCCGGGCGTTGCAGAAAGCGTCCCAAGCGGCTTTGGCTTCATCCCAGTGCTTCTCTCCGAGCTGAAAGGCGTAAGCACCGCGGTGGTAGTCGGCAAACTCAGAAGGGAATTCGGGAGGCGGCCCCGCCTGGTTTTCCGCCGCTCGGCACCACGTGCGGCGCGCGCGGCCTCATGTTGCGCGGCTGCTTCCTCTGCCTTGGGTGGGTGCAAGCGGCCCTGCTGCAGGGCCTCGGCGAAATCTTGCGCATCCGCCTCGGCCGTCCGCGCCGTCGGTCGCTTCATGGCCGATGCCAGACTGGCATCCTCGAATTGCGCCTTGATGATGTCTGAGAATGACCCGGCTTCAGCGAAGCTTTCTCCTTCGGCAGATAATTTCGCGAAAGCCGCTTAACCTCGAGGTCCCAGTAAAACTCCGGCGCGGCGTCCACCTGTTCGCCGCCGCCATCAAGATAGGACTCCACACCGTAAAAGCCGGTCGCCCAGGCCGCTGTCGAGAGCGCCAGCCCCAGGAGGAGCAGCCAAAGATCAGCGCGCGGGCGGAAGCGCTTCGACCGCCAACTGGAGAAAAGGGGGCGTCTCATGGCGCAACCATCCTATAGGGCGTTGCTCGCCAGGTGGCAATCGCAGAGGGTGCGCTGGCGTGGTCGTGAAGACCGCTCTGCCGGCGGATGCTTGTACCGACCAGCCGGCGAGTGCATCGCTGGCGATCAGTCGCTCGGCACCCCAGCGCGCCGTCACCGCGCACGGCAGCTTTTCCTCGGCCTCTCCCTCGTTGGCGATAGTCAAATCGGTGGGATTGTCGCCAGACGCGCGCGCCACGAGCCGATGCGCCGGCGCGCGCCCCGCGGCCACTGCGCTCCACGTTGCCCAGCGCCAGTTTCGCTGGTCCGTGGCCACCGGCGCGCGATACCAGATCACTTCCTTCATCGCCGGCGGATGGGCAGCGGTCCATTCGCGGACGAGCGCTGCCAGTGTATCCGCATCAGACGCCAATTCGAGCATCCGAGTGCCGGGCGGCCAACGCGGTTCGAGGGCATCCATGGCCACGTCGAGAAAGTGGCCATCCGGCGCATAGCCGGCCACGCAGCGATACGTCGGCAGCGCCACGGCAAAGGGCCGGCCGAGGCGTGCGGCTTCGCTGACCCACTGGCGCGCGAGTGCCGGGTCACAAAGTGCGGTGCTGCCACCCTTCTCCCGCAGCGACACGGAGTGGACCTGAAGGACAAAGCCATCCACTTCCTGCAGGAGTCCGGCAAACTCCCTTTGCCCGAGCCAGGCCGGCAGAGTGGTGATGACGAAACGCCGTGGTCCGACCGCGCCGCGGAGTGCTCGCAGCCACAATCGGTACTCAGGAAGCCTTTTCTGCGCGCAATCGAAATCGAGTTGGAACTCCGGCACCTCCACCCCAGCCAGCCGAGCGGCGTCGAGCATGGCCACCGCTTGCTGGCCCAGGTAGCGAGCCGTCGCATCGTCTTCCGCGAACGCGCCTTGGTAGGGAGCGATGCGCAAAGCCAGCGCGCACGGCAGGCCAGCGGCGTGGACCGCCGGCCAGTCGATGGAGGCGCGCACCATGCTCGGGCGCCCGTTGCTCCAGCGCACTTCGCCGCCGAGCAGCACCGCGCCACTGGTCCGCCGTCTGGCCTCGCCGAGCGCCTCGACGACGGCGGGCGTCCAGGTGCGCTGCCAGACGTAAACGCGCTGTGGCAGCGGACCGGAAACGAGGACCGGGGTGCGCTCGCAAGCGCCAGCCAGCAGCCCAGCCAGCAGCATCGGGAAGACCCATTTCCCTCTCGCAATAGCGGCCTTTCTCCACATCGTGTGGGCGGATGCTAGTCTTCGTCGTTCCGCTGCGCAATCCAGCGACCTGCCGCGATTGGCGCTACATCTCCGCGCTCTGTGAGCGCTCGCTGCGCTCGATGTGCCAGCAGCGGGCGGGAGCCTTTCACGTCTATCTGGTCTGCCGCGAGCCGCCGGCCATGAACTTCACGCATCCGGCGCTTTCCATCATCGCGGAAGATTTCCCCGACCCGGCGCCGCACCACGACGCCTTGGAGGCGGACAAGTGGGTCAAGCTCAAGCGCGGCCTCATCGCCGCGCGGGTGCACGTCCCCGCGCACATCATGCTGGCCGATGCCGACGACCTGGTCCACCGCAACCTCGCGGCCCTGCCGCTGCGCGATCCGCATGGCCCCGGCTGGCATGTGTCGGCGGGCTATCTTTACCAGGAGCCCGCGCGGCGCCTTTATCGGTGGCCCGAGTTCGACCTTTTTTGCGGCACCTCCGCGCTCATCCGCTGCGCCGCGGAGGAGCTGCCGGAAGCCATGACCGATGACAGCGAGCGCTTCCCGATCCTCACCAAAGGACACCCAATCATCCGCGCCTACATGGCCGGGCGCGGCACCCCCCTGCGTGCTGTCCCTTTCCCCGGAGCGATCTACGTGACTGGGACGGGCGAAAATCATAGCGGCATCAACTTGAACGCCTGGCGCGGCCGCAAGATCACCCTCCAGAAATTTCTCCGCCGCCGCCCCGTCACCTCTGACATCCGGGAAGCATTCGGGCTGGCGGAACTGCCGAGCTGACCCCGCCGCGCACCAGGGGCGCGCTGCTTTCCTCATCGCCTCGCGCGCCAAAGCGGTGTAGGGTGGTCCGCATGGTGCATTACGATACGTACCGGTCCAACGCTGCCGAAGTCCCCGTCATGCGACGCTGGGTCTTGGGCGGACTGGTGCTGTCGCTCGCATTGCACGCAGGCCTTTTCGCCTTCTTTTACCAGCACCGCCTGGAGGGCTTCGGTGTCGGGCAGGACCGGCTCGCCGCGCCCATCGTTGTCCATTTGAAGCAGGTGGTCATCCCGAATACGCCCGAGCTGGCCGATAAGAAGGTGACGCTGCCGGAGACCAATCCGCATCAGGCGCCGATCACCCTGCCCACCGATCAACCCGAGGTGAAAGAGATCACCTTTGCTCCGCAAATCCCAGACCCGCTGAAGCAGACCTTCACCGAGACGCCCAAGGTGGACCGCGCGGGGCTGGAGAAGCTCTCGAAGACCGATGCCGCCTCGCGCGCGGAGATGGACAAGGAACTCACCACCATTTCCCAGGCGCTGCTCAAGGAAGGTCCGCACGCGCCGCGGCAGCCGGTCATCCCTCTCGGCTCCGGTCATGGAGCGGGCGCAGGCGACGGCTCGTCGAACGTCAGCATCCCCGGCATGGCTTCCATTGATGACATCGTATCCCGCTCCGGTTCGCTGCACGCGGGGGACAAAGCCGGCATTCCCGGCGGCGCGCTTTTCGAGTACGACAGCTTTGAACTGCGGCCCGAGGCGGTTGAGCAGTTGCGCAAGCTGGGCGCGCTCATTCAGCGCAATCCGAAGGCGACCTTCTCCATCGAGGGGCACACCGATTCCTTCGGCTCGCCCGAGTACAACGCGAAGCTCAGTGAAGCCCGTGCCGAGTCGGTCAAGGCGTGGCTGGTCCAGGTCTTCAGCATCGCGCCCAATCGCATTCAGACCCGCGGCCTCGGCAACACGCGCCCGCTCGTCAGTGCGGCCAGGAGCAAGGAAGAGCAGGCGCCCAATCGCCGCGTCGAGTTGGTGGTGAAGACCAATCGCACGTAAGGGGCAGCACCGCTCAAAGGCGCCAGAGCGAGCGGTGCGCGCCGAACTCCGAGATTTCCCCAGTCGTCTTGCGGCTGATGTAAATGACCGTGCTGATCACCGCCACGGAGGTGGAGACAAACAGAAAGGCAACCAGCCAACTCGGGATGGAATGCCCGACGCGGAGCGCCTGATAGAAGCTCAACATGGAGTCGATGTGCGAATTTGGGTCCGTCGGCACGGGCCGCGCATGGAGGAAAATTTTGGTGATCCACGCCACGAGAATGATCGAAAAGATGAACGCATAGTTGCGTTTCAAGCGCCGCCCGACTGCCTCGAACACGCTGATCTTGAACGAAGGCAGCAGCAAATCCTCGCAGACCAGCTTCTGCCAATCGCCCTGCAAGAGCGACGTATTCTGAGAGACGATCGGCACCAGGAAATGGGCTTCAAGCATGCGCACCCGCGCGCGGAAAGCGTCATAAAAACGGTAGCGCCGCGCCTCAATCCAGAGCATCACCCAAACAATCGCGATGTTGAAAAAGAAGATGATGTGCGGGACCTGCGGCAGCGAAAACGAGACGGTGAAGATGGAGGAAGTCACCGTGATCGCCCAATTCGTCGTGTTATCCAGCCGCGCCCGCCAGGCCATGATGCGCCCCAGCTCGCCTCGGTAGAAGTGGGACATGGCATTGACATAGACAGGGTCAAACCGGCCGGCGGCCGTCTTCGCCTGCGTCGCTCCCGTGGTGCCGATCTGCCCCACCGGCGCATTGCGTTCAAGATCGCTCATCCGCCAAGTGAAGCCCGCGCGCGGAGCCGTGTCGATTCAGCACGCTCAGCCGTTGCAGCGTGGTGACGGCGGCAATCGCCGCTTGCGCGGGGCCGGGAGGCGCTTTAACTAGGCGACCGCCTCATGTTTCGCCGTTTCTTTTTTGCCAGCCTGCTTCTTTGCACTTCGCTGGCTCTGCCGTCAGAAGGGTTCTCCGCCACCAAGCCGCGCGCGACGCCGTCGCCGGACGCGACGCCAGCGCCGAAGGCCAGGGGGGCGCACCGGCCCGAGCCGGGCGAGCCCTTCGCGGTGCCGGCGGATGGCGGCGTGCCGCAAATCCATGCCGCCTCGGCGATGGTGCTCGATGCGCAAACCGGGCGCGTCTTGCACGAGGTCAATGCCGACCAGCAGCGCCCCGTGGCGAGCACGCAGAAGCTCATGACCGCGCTCATCGTCGCGGAGGAAGGCAACCTGGATGCCATCGTTCGCGTCGAGGCGCCGGATACCTGGGCCGAGCCGTCGATGCTCTACATCAAGCCGGGCGAGACTTATCGCCGCGGCGATCTGCTCCGCGTTTTGCTCGTCAAAAGCATGAACGACGTGGCCCGCTGCCTGGCCCGCGACAATGCCGGTTCCGTCGAAGCCTTCGCCACTAAAATGAATGCCAAAGCCGCGCAGCTCGGGATGACCAATTCGCATTTTGTCAATCCGAATGGCTTGCCCACGCCGGGTCAGCATTCGACCGCGCGCGACATGGGGAAAGCTCGCCATGGCGGTCTATCACAACCGCACCTTGCGCTCCATCGTCTGCCTAAAAGAGATCACCTGGAAATACCCGAGCGGCCACGTCGAAACCTTCAAGAATACCAATAAAGTGCTGCGCAATTACGCGCTCTGCAACGGGATGAAAACCGGCTACACGGAGGCGGCTGGGCATTGCCTCGTCTCGAGTGCGGCGGCGGGCGGGCGCGATGTTATCTCCGTCGTACTGGGCGATTCCCAGGAGGTCTGGGTCGATTCTTATCGGCTGCTCACCTGGGCGCTCGGGCCGAGCGGAATGGCCAGCAATTAGGTCCGCGGGCGATGGCAGCGCCCTTCGAGGCTGAGCTGGCTGAGTTGCGCGAGCGCTCGCTGCTGCGGCAGTTGCGCGAAGTCGAGTCGCCGCAGCAGCCTGAGATGGAGCTGACCGGGCGCCGCCTCATCAACTTCTCTTCCAACGATTACCTCGGCCTGGCGACGGAGCCTTCCTTGCGCGAAGCGGCCAAGCTGGCCATCGATCAATACGGCGTCGGTTCCGGCGCCTCGCGGCTCATCTCCGGCACCCTTTCACCGCACGCGCGGCTCGAAGAGAAGCTGGCCGAGTGGAAGCGCGCGGCGGCCGCGCTCACTTTTTCCACAGGCTACGCCGCGGCGATCGGCACTCTGGGCGGGCTGTTGCGCCGGGACGATGTGGTGATCCTCGACAAGCTCTGCCACGCGTCGCTCATCGATGGCGCGCGACTTTCCGGGCGCCGTCATGCGCATTTTCCCGCACAATCACCTCGGCAAGTTGGAGAGCCACCTTGCCTGGGCGCGCGAGAGCTACCCGGAGGCACGCGTGCTGGTGGTCACGGAGAGCGTCTTTTCCATGGATGGCGACTGGTCGCCGCTGGCGGAGATCGTCGAAATCAAGAAGCGTTACGGCGCGATGCTGCTGCTGGATGAGGCCCATGCGGTGGGGGTGATTGGCGCGCACGGCCGCGGCTTGGCGGACAAGCTCGGCCTCGAGCGCCGATATCGACGATGCAACTCGGCACGCTCTCCAAGGCGCTTCGGCTGCTCGGGAGGCTACGTCTGCGGCTCGCGAGCCCTCATCGATCTGCTGATCAATCGGGCGCGCTCCTTCATCTACTCGACCGCGCCGCCGCCGGCAGTCGCGGCGGCGGCAACGGCTGCGTTGATGTTTCTGCTTTCGCCGGCGGGCGAGCGGCGGCGGCAGGAACTCCGCGTCGCGCCTGCTGCTTTTCGCCGATGAAATGCCGGGTCTTTTTCCGGCAGGGCGCGATCCAGAGCGCCATTCTGCCCATCGTTCTCGGCTCCTCGCGCCGCGCGGTGGAAGCGATGAGGCAGATGGGCGAGGCCGGCTATTTTGTCCCCGCCATCCGCTTTCCGACCGTGCCCCGCGACACCGCGCGCCTGCGCGTGACCATCTCGGCGCGGCACACGCCTGAGCAGATCAAAGGCTGCTGCGCGGCGCTGCGGGATGTTCTGGCTTCCGCTGAGCAGGGGTCAACGACGGGGTCATCTGGCACGCATGCGACTCCCGGAGACTGAGAGGGCGCGAGTCGCGTGATCCGGTGCGGCCCGACGGAGACGGGCGATATTCCCGACGTGCGCCATTTCGGCAAGGCTTGGAGCGGCTACGCGGAGAAACTCTCGCCGCAGGAGCAGTGAGCGACGGCATTCGGATTGGTGACTTTGAAGCCGCCCTTTTGCAAGTCGTCGCTGAAATCGAGCAGCGAGCCGCTGACGAAAAGGGCGCTCTTGGGATCGACCACCACGCGGACGCCGGAGGAGAGAACCATGATGTCGCGATTGGCGGGGCCATCGACGAGATCCATCTTATATTGCAGCCCGGAGCAGCCGCCGCCGATGACAGCGACGCGCAGCGCGCCCTGCGGCCGGCCTTGGCGGGTGAGCAGGGACGGTGAGCTTCGTCCGCGGCGGGCTCGGTGACTTTGACGAGCTTTTCGTTCCCGATGTTGTACTTGATTTCGAGCGGTATGTGACATGGCGGACGAGACTATGCAGGCGGCAAATTCGCGCGGGCTCTGCGCAGCCGCGGCGAGGCAGATTTTCCTCGGCGATGGCATCGAATTCCAGCAGCGAAGCGACGTGGGAGAAGCGCGACCGCAGGTGCTTCGCCTCCGGCATGCCGCGCGAGTAGGCCATGAGCCGGGTGCGCATGCGAGGCCATGCGCGTGCGGCTCGCTTCCCTTGCGCTCGACCAGAGGCCGGCAATGCCGGCGCGATGAGCGCCCACTGCTCGTCGAGCGCGGGCGGCGGGAGGAACTCGCCTGTTGCGCTGCCAGTGTTTGATCTCGCGAAAAATCCAGGGCGCGCTCATCGCCGCGCGGCCGATCATGATGCCCGCGAACGCCGCTGGCCAGCCGGTCCGGCGAGACTGCGCGCCGGCGATGTCGCCATTGCCGATGACGGGAATGCGCACAGCGGCGGCGACTCGCGCGATCACGTCCCAATCGGCGTCGCCGGAGTAGCCCTGCTCCTTCGTGCGGCCATGCACGGCAATCGCCTGCACGCCCGCGTTTTCCAGAATGCGCGCGGTGGTCGTCGGCATTGATCGTCTCCGCGCTCCAGCCGATGCGGATTTTCGCGGTGACCGGATGCGGCGCGACGGCCTGCACGACCGCGCTTGCGACCCGTTCGAGCAGCGGACAATCGCGCAAGGAGCGCCGAGCCGCCGTTTTTCGAGACGACCTTGTTGACCGGGCAGCCGAAATTGAGATCGAGAAAGTCGGGCTGCTTCCAGTCGAGCACCATCCGCGCGGCCTCGCCCAGATGCGCCGGATCGCCGCCGAAGAGCTGCACGCCCGAGCGGGCGCTCCACTTCGTCGAATTCGAGGTACTCCAGCGTCCGCTCATTGCGCCGGAAAATCCCCTCGGCGGAGACGAACTCCGTGACCATGACATCGGCGCCCTGCTCCTTGCAGAGCAGGCGAAAAATCGAATCCGTCACCCCGGCCATCGGCGCGAGATAAAGCGGGAACTGATTTTGAAACCAGGGGAGCATTGGCAGTAGTCCATTCTCACCTGCTCATCCGCAGAAGCAAGCGACCGCACGAGTGCCGCTGCCGGTCGAATTGACTCAAATCAAAAGACACCCGTCGGTGCCTTGGCGAGGGGGAGAGAATGGAACGTTGACTCAGAATCGAGGACACCGGGCGGATGTCCCTGACGATGAGCCAAAAAAGCAAAGACGAAGTCCTCACTTTAACGCGTGCCCGCTATCAGCGACGAGGGCTTGGTGGGCGCAGCAGATTGCTCGATGAGTTTTGCGAACTTTGCGGGTACGAGCGCAAGTACGCGATCAAGCTGCTGGGCGGCAAACGGCGGGCGGATGGCCAGCCGTGCAGAAAGGAGGGGCGCATCCGAAGTATGGCGTGGCAGAGCGGGCCGTCTTAAAGGAGATCTGGTTGGCCGCCGAACAGCCATGCGGCAAGCGGCTCAAAGCGGCGCTCGGGCTCTGGGTGCCGCCTTTCGAAGCGGAACGTGGACGCCTGGATGACGAGCTGAGGCAGCGGTTGAGCGAGATCAGTCCCGCGACGATTGATCGTTTGTTGGCACCGTGTCGCGCGAGCTTGGGGAGCCGCAGGCACTGCGGCACCCGGCCTGGAACCTTGTTGCGCAGTCAAATCCCCGTCCGCACCGAACACTGGGACGTCGCGGGGCCGGGCTGGCTGGAGGCGGACACGGTGGCGCACTGCGGGGAATCGATGGCGGGAGACTTCTGCTGGAGCGTGACGCTGACCGACGTTCATACGCAGTGGACGGAAACGCGGGCGATCTGGAACCGAGGCCAGCACAGCGTGCAGGGGCGCATCCAAGAGGTGGAAGAGGCGCTCCCTTTCCCAATTCTCGGCTTTGATTCCGACAACGGCGGGGAGTTTCTCAACTGGCATTTGCACGACTACTTTCGGCTCCGCGCGCGCCCGGTGGACTTCAGCCGCTCGCGTCCGTATCGCAAGAATGATAACGCCCGCGTCGAGCAGAAGAACTGGACCCATGTGCGGCAACTGGTCGGCTACGGGCGACTGGAGCATCCCGAGCAAGCGGAGCGGCTCAATGCCCTCTACGTCAAAGAATGGAACCTCTTTCGCAACTTCTTCTGCCCCGTGATGAAGCATCTGCGCACCGAAGTCGAAGGGAGCCGCAAACGCCGGGTTTACGATGAGCCCAGGACGCCCTTCGAGCGATTGCGCGATGCTGGCGCCGACCCAGAGCGGATCAAACGATTGGAGAAACAAAGGGCCGCCCTCAATCCCTTCGAACTGAAGCGCCGGATCGAGAAGAAGCTGCGCGCCGTGCTCCAGACGCCAGCCAGACGGCCCTGCCAACTGGCTGCCTGAGTGCCAGCAGGGCGCAACCCGCACGCGAAAAAGGGCTTTCCTCCAGTCGCCCAACGGGCTCCTTCCGGAAAGCCCTTTTGCGCGCAAACCCTTACCCCGCTCCGGTGTCCTCCGATTGTGAGGCAACGTATCGAACTTTTTCGTCACTCGGGTGTCCTTTTCGCTTGAATCAACACGCGGTTCAAGGCGGCAGGTCGCCCAGTTCGGTCGTGCCATCGAGATGGGCGAGGACATGCCGCCCCTCGTATAGCGCTTTGCTGGCGAGCAACACGGTGTCGGTTGGGGTGTCCGGGCCCGCGCCCTGGCCGTAGTATAGGTAGCCGGCGGCCGCGGCACTCGAAGCGGTCTCGGGAGGCGAGTGGTTCGGGTCCCGAAGATCGGTCCGGCTCAGGAGGTGCTCCTCGACCAGTGCTTCCAGACTCTCTGGATAGGCGCCCTCATGTCCGCTCGCATATCGCTGGCAAGCCTTGGCGATGATTTCAGCTTGCGCTTGGGAGCGTGACTGAAGCGGCCCATCCAGCATCAGCTTCCCTGCACCCGCGAGGGGAATGACCGCCAGCATCGCGGCCATCGACACGCCCATGACGAGCGTCATCACCACGATGATCGCCGTCCCGACGTACCCCGTGATCAGTCCTGTCAGCGCCAGGCCATCGCCCGCGAGCGTGTTGCGCGCTTCCCGAATGCGCGCCCGCGCGAGGTGGCCACAGACAATCGCCGGAATCCCGGTGATGAAGGCGCAACTGACGATGGAGAGGATGCCGAGGACAAAGCTCGTGATCGCCAGCGCAGAGACCGGAGTGGGCAACCCCGCGCGGTCTCCGTCAAAGGGCACTGGCAGCATGGGAGGCGCACCCGCGAGCGCCAGCACGGTGGAGAGCGGCACCCAGGAAGGCGACCCTTCCTGCCAGGCAAGGTCCGACGCGCGCAACTGGCCTCTCAGGAGCGCCGCGCGCGCTTCCTCCTCCGTGTATGGCCCGAGCGGCTGGCCTTCGTGATGCACAAGGATACTCACGGCCTCAGGCTACGGGTCTTCCCTTTTGACTCAATCCCGAACCGCCGCGGAGCCTCGTTTTGGCCTGTGCCTGGCCTTGCTTCCAGCGTTGCTCCGGCGCAAAGTCGCCTCATGTGGCCCGCCCTCCTGCTTTTGACCGTCATTGCGTACCGGCTGATGCTCGCCTTTGCCGGCAGGCCGGACGCCATTGGGCTGCACAACTTCTCCCCGATGGCGGCGGTGACGCTCTGTGGCGCGCTTTTCCTGCCAAAGCGCTGGGCCTTCGCCCTCCCTTTCGGAGCACTTCTCGCTTCCGATCTTTTGCTGAATGCCTTCCGGTATCATGCGCCTCTCCTGAGCTGGGCCATGCTCGCGCCTTACACCGCTTTTGCCCTGATCGCCGCGCTCGGCTGGCGCCTGCGTGAAAAGGCGCAGGTCTGGCAAATCCTGGGCGCAAGCCTCCTTGGTTCCTTTGGTTTTTACGTCCTCTGCAACTCGGGCGCCTGGCTCCTTGAGGCCGGCTATGCACACTCCTTGACGGGTTGGGTGCAGGCGCAAACAACCGGCCTGCCCGGTTGGCCGCCCGCCTGGCTTTTCCTGCGTAACACGGCGCTCAGCGACCTCGCTTTCACGGCGCTCTTCCTGGTTTGTTTCGGCTATCGTGCTTCAACTCCGGCGCCCCTGCACGCCACCGCCTCTGCGCTTCCCTCCTGATTCGCCAAGCGGCGCCTGGTTCACGCCGGCTCAGCGGTCCACGAGCTTCACCACGCGCTTTTCCAGCGCGCTCAAAATGGCGCTGTCCACGATCTGCTGGCCGATGCGTGAGGTCTCCACCGAAGATGGCCCGGTGATTGGCTCGTCGTGCGCGATGCAGTGGAGCATGTGCTCGACCGGATCGCGGAACGGGGCCCTCGGCTGGTCCACCGGCACCTCGAAAACCTCGGGACGCTGCCGCGTCTGCACGCGCAGCACCGCCGCGTAATCCCACGCGGCGATCGTTCCCTCGGTGCCGCAGATGACAAAGCCGGTCTGTGGCTGCGGCTGACGTGTCCACGGGTCCGTAAACGTCCCCCAGCGAGTCTCGAATTTCGAGAGCCCCGTCTCGTAGCGCGCCACGATGAAGCTGTGCTCATCCACCTCGAGCCCCGGCGCCGCCGCTGTGAGACAGGTCACCTCCTCAGGCTTGCGCCCGTCGTGATACCAGGTCCCCAGCGTCGTCCCGTACCCGGCGTAATCCAGCAGCGAGCCGCCGCCTTCTTCGCGGCGATAAAACCAACTCGCCGCCTTCTCTTCCGTCGTCGGTGAGTGCTCGATCTTATCCGCTCCGTGGTAGAGAGGGCCGCGATTGCCCCCGTGGTGATACACATTCAGCACCTCCCCAATGAGCCCTTCATCCAGCAGCCGTTTCGTCGTAATGGAGACGGGCATCCAGCGCAGCGGCCAGTTGATGGCGAGCAGCTTTCCGGTGCGCGCCACGGCGGATGCCATCTGGTCGGCTTCCTCCAGCGAGGCGGCGAATGGCTTCTCGACCATGATGTGAACGCGGTGCGCCGCCACGCGCTCGGTCCATCGCCCATGCGAAGCCGCCGACGGACAGAGGATTGCTAAATCAGGACGCGTCTTCTCGAGGCACTCGTCGCAGTCCGTGAAGATGCGCTCCTCGCCGAGCCCGAAATTCCGCGCCGCCTCGCGCATCCGCTCCGGTTGCTCATCGCAAATCCCCACGATCTCCGCCTCGGGACGCTCGAACGCGTACCGCAGCAGATCCCCCATGTGGAAGTGATCAAAGTTGATGCCGACGATGCGAAAACGTTTCATGGGTGGCGGGGGATCGTGACGTAACGGAGCTGCTCGTTGAAGTCTCAAAGATTGTGGCGCGTGGTGTGACGCTTCCGGTGCGGGTGTCGTTCCACCGCCGAAAGGGCTGGGGCCGCGAAAGGCCCAAAGGCTCGACGCGGGGCGTGGTCAATCTTAGACCGCCAGAGGCGGCACGGCGCACGTTGGCTTTTGTGCCACGCCGGCTTATCGTCTGCGCCAACTCCTTTATGCCCCCCCCTGCTGCTCCTGAGGCTCTGCCGATTGAAACCAATTTCCGCGCGGGCGACCGGCCGGAGCACCTCGCCGCTCAGAGCCCAGCGCCGCTCCGCCTCCAGCGGCGCCATCCGGTTCGGAATACCGTCATCGTCCTCGTCGTGCTCGCGCTCCTGGGCGCGGGTGTTTACCGCATCATGCAGACGCGCCAGGCGGCCGCGGAGAAAGCCGCCGGCCCGCCCAAGGGCGGCTTTGCCATCCCGGTGGTGCCCGGGGTCGCGACGCAGAAGGACGTGCCCATTTATCTCGATGGTCTCGGCACCATCCAGGCGCTCAATACCGTGACCGTGCGCGCCCGCGTCGATGGCCAAATCGAAAAGCTCGCCTTTAACGAGGGCGAGGAGGTCAAAGCCGGCGACCTGCTGGCGCAAATTGATCCAGCCCCCTTCCAAGCCACGCTCGAGCAAGCGCAGGCGCGGCAAAAGCAGGACGAAGTGCAGCTCGCCAACGCCCGCGAGGATCTCGAGCGCTACCGCGACCTGGTCGATAAGAAAGTCATCTCTCGCCAGCAATTCGACACCCAGCGCGCCACCACGGCGCAGCTCGAGGCGGCCGTCAAAAACGACCAGGCCGCCGTCCAGAGCGCACAGGTCCAGCTTGGCTACACGAAGATCGTTTCGCCGATCGACGGCCGGACTGGCATCCGTCTCGTCGATGCCGGCAACCTCGTCCGCGCCAGTGACGCCAACGGGATCGTCGTCATCACGCAGCTTCGTCCGATTGCGCTCCTCTTCACCTTGCCGGAGCAGAGTCTCATCGACATCCATCGCCAGCAGCAGCAAGGCGCGGCGCCGCTCGCCGTCACCGCCATTGCGCCGAACAACAAAAGCGTCCTCGGCGAAGGCCAGCTCACCGTCATCGACAACCAGATCGACCCTACGACGGGCACCATCCGCCTGAAAGCGGAGTTCCCGAACGACAAGAATGACCTCTGGCCGGGGCAATTCGTCAACGCGCGCCTGCTGCTCGCCAAACGCACCGGCGGAATCGTGGTGCCCGCGAGTGTCATCCAGCGTGGCCCCGACGGCGCCTACGCCTACGTGATCCAGGATGGCCCCGACGGGCCGATCGTCCAGATGCGCCCCGTGCAAGTGGCGCAGGTGGACGCCGGCGCGGCGCTCATCGACAGCGGGCTGCAAGCCGGCGAGCGCGTCGTTGTCGATGGCCAGTACAAACTTCAGCCGGGTGCCCGGGTGAAGCTCGGCGACACCCCCGGCCACCCCGGCGCCCAACCCGGCGGCCACGCCGGGCCACGCGCGGTCCAACCGGCCACGCCGGCCACGCCGGCAAGCGGTTCGCAAAAATGAGGAGCGCGTGCTCAAATCAGCGCGCGCCCGCGCGCGCCTGGGGCTCTTCGTCTCCTCTCGCCGCATGAACATCTCCGAGCCTTTCATCCAGCGCCCAGTCGCCACTTCGCTCCTCATGGCGGGCGTCGTGCTCATGGGGATGCTGGGCTATTTCCTCCTGCCGATTTCCGCGCTGCCCGCCGTCGATTTCCCCACCATCTCCGTCACCGCCCAATATCCTGGCGCCTCCCCGGAGGTGATGGTCTCGACGGTGACCACACCGCTCGAGCGCCGCTTTGGGCAAATCAGCGGCCTGCAGGGGATGAACTCCGTTTCTTCCTTCGGCAACAGCGCCATCACGCTCCAGTTCACCCTCGACCGTGACATCGACGCTGCCGCTCAAGACGTGCAGGCGGCCATCAACGCGGCTGGCGGCGTCCTGCCGAAGGACCTGCCGAACCCGCCCACCTACGCGAAGGTCAACCCCGCTGACACGCCCATCCTCACCCTCGCGCTTACCTCTGATACCCTGCCGCTCGAAAAGGTGAACGACCTCGCCGATACCACCCTGGCTCAAAAACTCAGTGAAGTTCCCGGCGTCGGCATGGTCAGCATCGAGGGCAACCAAAAACCCGCCGTTCGCGTCCGCATCAATCCGCCTGCGCTCGCCGCCCTTGGCCTCGGCCTGGAGGATGTGCGCGCCGCGTTGCAGCAAAACAACGTCAACGCGCCGAAAGGGAGCTTCGACGGCGCGCGCCAGTCGTACGCCATCGGCGCGAATGACCAGCTTTTCTCCGCGCCGGAGTTCGGCGACCTTGTGGTCGCTTATCACAACAATGCGCCCGTCCGCATCAAGGATCTCGGCCAGGTCATTGACAACGTGGAGAACGTCCGTCTCGCCGGCTGGGTCGGCTCCAAGCCTGCCGTCATCGTCGATGTCCAGCGCCAGCCCGGCGCCAACATCATCCAGACCGCCGACCTCGTGAAAGCGCTGCTGCCCAAGCTTTCGGCCAATCTCCCGCTCTCCGTCATGGTCGGCATCCTCTCCGACCGCACCGCGACCATCCGGGCGTCCGTCAAGGACGTGCAATTCACGCTGCTGCTGACCATCGCGCTCGTCGTCATGGTCATCTTCGTCTTCCTGCGCAAATTTTGGGCGACGGTCATCCCGAGCGTTGCCCTGCCGCTCGCCATCATCGGCACGTTCGGCGTGATGAAGCTCGTGGGCTTCACCCTGGACAACCTGTCGCTCATGGCGCTGACCATCGCCACGGGCTTCGTGGTCGATGACGCCATCGTGATGATCGAGAACATCGTCCGCTTCATCGAATTGGGCGAAAAGCCAATGGACGCCGCTCTCAAAGGGGCGCGTCAAATCGGCTTCACGGTCATCTCGCTCTCCGTCTCGCTCATTGCCGTCTTCATCCCGCTGCTGTTCATGACCGGGATCGTCGGGCGGCTCTTCCGGGAGTTTGCCATCACGCTTTCCATCTCCGTGGCCGTCTCCGCCCTCGTCTCGCTCACGCTCACGCCGATGATGTGCGCACGCCTGCTCAAGTCGGAGAGGGAGGAGCAGCACGGGCGTTTCTACGTCTGGACAGAGCGGATGTTCGATGCGCTCCTCGGCGCCTACGAAGCCGGGCTCAAGTGGGTCATGCGGCACCAATTCTTCACGCTCATGGTCGCCGTGGGCACGCTCGTCGGCACGATCTGGCTCTACATGGTCATCCCCAAAGGCCTGCTGCCTCAGCAGGATACCGGCCTCATTCTTGGCGTCACCGATTCGGCGCAATCGATCTCCTTCAGGGCGATGCGCGACCGCCAGCGCGCCGTCAGCGACATCGTCCAGCGCGATCCTGATGTCGCCAGCGTCGCCTCGATCATCGGCGCGGGCACGGTCAATGCCACCGTCAACACCGGCCGCCTCTACATCACCCTCAAGCCGCGCGACGAGCGCCGCGCCAGCGCCGGGCAGATCGTCGATCGCCTCCGCGCCGCCACGCGCGATGTCGAAGGCATCTCGCTTTTCATGCAAGCGGTGCAGGACGTGCAGATCGATAGCCGCATCTCGCGCACCCAGTACCAGTACACCCTGCAGGATGCCGACGAAGCCGAGCTGGCCGAGCAAGCGCCGCGCTTTCTCGCCAAGCTGCGCACGCTGCCCGAGCTGACCGATGTCGCGAGCGATCAGCAATCCGGCGGCTTGCAGATCAGCGTGGACATCGATCGCGAGCAGGCCTCGCGCTACAATGTCGCGCCGCAGGCGATCGACGATACGCTCTACGACGCCTTCGGCCAGCGTCAGGTCTCGATCATTTTCACGCAACTCAATCAGTACCGCGTCATTCTCGAAGTCGAGCCGCGCTTTCAGCTCACCCCCGCCTCACTGAGCCAGATTTACGTCAAGTCTTCGACTGGGCAAATGGTGCGGCTGTCGAGCTTCGCCACGCTCCAGGAAGTGACGGCGCCGCTCGCCATCGCCCATGAAGGGCAATTTCCCGCCGTAACCCTGTCTTTCAATCTCCAGCCCGGCAGCGCCCTCGGCCACGCCGTTACGGCGATTCAAAAAGCGCAGGCGGAGATCGGCCTGCCGGAGACGGTGGTGACGACTTTCTCCGGCAGCGCGGCGGAGTTCCGCTCCTCGCTGACCAGTGAGCCATTCCTGATCCTGGCGGCCATCGTGGTCATCTACATCGTGCTCGGCGTCCTTTACGAAAGCTACATTCATCCGATCACGATTCTCTCGTCGCTGCCGTCGGCCGGGGTCGGCGCGCTGCTGGCGCTGATCGTCTTTGGCTACGATCTCTCGCTCATTGCGCTCATCGGCATCATCCTGCTCATCGGCATCGTGAAGAAGAATGCCATCATGATGATCGACTTCGCGCTGGAAGCCGAGCGCGTGGAAGGTCTGCCGCCCGAGCAGTCGATTTACCAGGCGTGCCTGCTGCGCTTTCGCCCGATCATGATGACGACCATGGCGGCGCTGCTCGGCGCACTGCCGCTCGCTCTGGGCAACGGCACCGGCTCCGAATTGCGCAAGCCGCTCGGCGTCTCCATCGTCGGCGGCCTGCTCGTCTCGCAATTCCTGACGCTCTACACCACCCCCGTCATCTACCTCTACCTCGACCGCCTCGGCGCCGCTGTGCGCCGCTGGCGCGCTCCGGCCGAGGCGCCCCGCGAAGCCCCCGAACCCCTGCCCGCTGTATGAGCAGCGCTGGGGTAGCGCACGCGTCCCGCGTGTCGTGCCGGGCGTCCCGCCCGGCACATCTGGCAGGGTGGAACGTCTCATGCGGCCACCCCTCCGCCCGACGCCTCGATTTGGCGCCAAGCGCCGTTCCGCGGGCGTCCTCTGCGCCATCTCACCCGCTCAGCCAGCCGGCGCGACGCCGGCTGGGACACGCGGGACGCGTGCACTACCCCTCTGAGATGAACATCTCCGAGCCGTTCATCCAGCGCCCGGTCGCTACGTCGCTCCTGGCCATCGGCCTCTTCGTGCTCGGTATCGTGGCGTACCATTTCCTGCCTGTGGCCCCGGTGCCGCGCGTCGATATCCCCTCCATCTCCGTCTCCGCTGCGCTCCCCGGCGCTGATCCGGAGACCGTCGCCTCCTCCCTGGCCGCGCCGCTCGAGCGCCGCATCAGCCAGATCGCCAGCGTCTCGGAAATCACCTCCACCTCCACGCTCGGCGGCACGTCCGTCGCGGTGCAATTCGATCTCGAGCGCCCCGTCGATGCCGCCGCACGCGACATCCAGGCCGCCATCAACGCCGCCGCCAGCGAGTTGCCGATCAACCTTCCGAACCCGCCGACTTACCGCAAGGTCAACCCCGCCGACGCCCCGGTCATGATCGTCGCCCTGCGTTCCGACACCGAGCCCGGCAGCACCATTTTCGAGTACGCTGACGAAATCCTGGCCCAGCGCATCAGCCAGGTCGAAGGCGTCAGCCAGGTCAACATCTCTGGCGCCGAGAAATCCGCGGTTCGGGTCGAGGTCAATCCCGCCGCGCTCGCCTCCGCCGGGCTGAGCCTCGAAGACGTGCGCGATTACCTCGGCAAAATCAACGTCAACCTCGCCAAGGGGAGCGTCGATGGCGACCGCGCCTCCTACACCATCTACTCCAACGACCAGCTCTTCACGGCGGAGCAGTACCGCGGCCTGATCATCGCTCAAAAGAAGGGCGTCCCCATTCGCCTCGATTCGGTCGCCCAAGTAATCGACGGCACCGAAAGCTCCCGCGTCGCGGGCTGGTCCGGCATCGCTTCGGAGAAGAAGCCCACACAGCGCGCGGTTCTCCTCATCATCTTCAAGCAACCCGACGCCAACGTCATCGAGACGGTTGATAAGATCAAAGAGGTCCTGCCGCAGATGTTGAAATGGCTGCCCCCGAGCGTGAAGCTCAACGTCCTCGACGACCGCACCACCACCATCCGCTCCTCGGTGCGGGACGTGCAGTTTTCGCTGCTCCTCTCCATCTCGCTGGTGGTGATGGTCATCTTTCTTTTTCTGCGGCGCTTCTGGCCGACTTTCATCGCCAGCATCACCGTGCCGCTTGCGCTCGCCGGCACGTTTGCCGTCATGTACCTCTTCAATTTCAGCGTCGATAACCTCTCGCTGATGGCCGTCACCATCTCGGTCGGTTTCGTGGTCGATGACGCCATTGTAGTCATCGAAAACGTCTATCGCTTTATTGAGAAAGGCGAGCGCCCGTTGGCGGCCGCGCTTCAAGGGCGCGCGGCAGATCGGCTTCACCGTCGTCTCGATGAGCGTTTCGCTGGTGGCGGTCTTCATTCCGCTGCTCTTTATGGGCGGCGTGGTCGGGCGCCTCTTTCACGAGTTCGCCGTCACGCTTAGCGCGGCCATTTTCGTTTCCGGCGTCATCTCGCTCACGCTCACGCCGATGCTCTGCGCGCGCTTTCTGCAAGCGGAAAGCGAGCAGAAGCCCATGCGGGCTGTTTTCAGCGCGGCAGCGAGACGGTTTTCAATGCCTTGCGCGAGCTCTACGCGGCCGGGCTTGCGCTGGGTTTTGCGCCACCAATACACCATGCTGCTGGTCACGCTGCTGACCGCTCGGCGCGACGGTCTGGTGCTACTCGCTCGTGCCGAAAGGCTTCTTCCCGCAGCAGGACATCGGCACCCTCATGGGCTCGACCGAAGCAGCGCAGGACATCTCCTTCGGGGCCATGGCCGCGTTGCAGGATCGCGTCGCGAACATTGTCCTCAGCTGACCCCGCCGTGGAGTCGGTCAGCTCTTTTCTCGGCGCCGGCATCTCGACCTCGACGGTGAATAACGGACGCATGTTCGTGACCCTCAAGCCGCTCGCCGAGCGGAAGGTGGGCGCGGACGAAATTATCGCGCGCCTGCGCCGCCAGGCCGGCACGGTGCCCGGCATTTCACTCATCCTCCAGTCGCGCCAGGATATCCGCGTCGGGGGACGCGGCTCCCGCGCGCAGTATCAGTACGCGCTCTCCTCCGCGAGCCTCGAGGAATTGAACGAGTGGGCGCCGCGCCTGCTCGCCGCGCTCCGCAAAATTCCACAACTCAAGGACGTGAACACCGACCAGCAGATGCGCGGTCTGCAAAAGAATATCGTCGTCGATCGGGTCGCGGCCGCGCGGCTTGGCGTTTCACCGCAAGCGATCGATAACACGCTCTACAGCGCCTTTGGCGAACGCCAGGTTTCGACGCTCTACAAGCGCTACAACCAGCACCACGTCATCCTCGAAGTCTCCCCTGAATTCCGCGAAGGCCCCGAAGCGCTCGCCAAGATTTACGTCCGCGCGGCCGGACGGAAAACAAATCCCGCTCGCCAGCGTGGCCAATTTCACCACCACCAACTCAGCCCTTTCGGTCAATCACCAGGGTCAATTTCCCGCTGTCACCATCTCCTTCAATCTCACCCCCGGCGTGTCGCTCGGCGACGCCTCCGTCCTGATCGACAAAGCGGCGCAGGAGATCCATTTCCCGCCGACCATCCAGGCGAGTTTTCAAGGGACCGCCAAGGTCTTCCAAGCTTCGCTCTCCTCCACCCCCATCCTGCTCGCCGCTGCCCTGGTCGCTGTCTATGTCGTGCTCGGTATGCTCTACGAGAGCCTCATTCATCCCATCACCATCCTCTCCACGCTCCCCTCGGCCGGCCTCGGCGCGCTTCTCGCGCTCATGCTCACCGGCGAAGATCTTTCGGTCGTTTCGTTCATCGGCATCATCCTGCTCATCGGCATCGTGAAAAAGAACGCCATCATGATGATCGACTTCGCCCTGGACGCGGAGCGGGCGGAAGGGATGACGCCCGAAGAGGCCATCTATCAGGCGTGCGTCATTCGCTTTCGCCCCATCATGATGACGACCATGGCTGCGCTGCTCGGCACCATTCCCCTGGCGGTCGGCACGGGCATCGGCTCCGAGTTGCGCCGCCCGCTCGGCATCGCCGTCGTCGGCGGCCTGATCGTCTCCCAAGTGCTGACCCTCTACACCACGCCGGTCATCTACCTCTTCTTCGAGCACCTGAAGCAGCGTTTCGCCGGCCCCGTGCGGAGCGCCAGCCCAACACCGTCTTCGCCAGGCGACCCCGCGTACGCTTCGCCCGCCTAAGCGCAAACCGCCAGAGCGCATGGAATTGATGGTTCCAAAATCAACCACGAGCCTCGCGCACCTTGAAAGTCCGTGACGTCATCAAACTCATCGAGGCAGACAACTGGTATCTCGACCGCACGCGCGGCAGTCACCGGCAATACAAACACCCAACGAAGCCTGGACTCGTAACCGTGCCCGGGAAGCCCGCGGAGGACCTTGCTCCCGGCACGCACAATAGTATTCTCAAGCAAGCGCAACTGAAATGAGCCGTTACTTGATTATCGTCGAGACCACCGCGACGGGTTTCTCCGCCTATTCGCCAGACATGCCCGGCTGCGCCGCGACCGGGAGCACACGGGAAGAAGTCGAAAGAGAAATGCACGACGCCATCGAATTCCACATCGAAGGACTTCGGCTCTCAGGCTACCCAATCCCAGAACCGCGTTCGGATGCTGCTTTCTGCGAGGTAGCGGCGGAACGCACGCCACGGGCCAGCGCCTAAGCAGCAGCGGGCGGAGCCGTCCGGAGGAGGTGGGCTGCCAGCAGGCCCGCCACGAATCCGAAAAGGTGCGATTGCCAGGAGATCCCGGCGCGCGAGGGGAGCACGCCCCAAAGAACGCTGCCGTAGAGCATCAGCACCACGACAGAGGTGAGCATCCAAGCCCAGGAGCGATCCACGAAGCCGCGCGTGAGCAGAAATCCGAGGTAGCCAAAGATCAGCCCGCTCGCCCCAATGTGAATGGTGTGGGCCGGAGCGAGCAGCCAGACCCCCAGACCGCCCGCGAGGATGACAAAGATGCTCACATTCCAAAAGAGCGCGCGTCCGCCCAGCAGCACCATGCCGCCCAGGAAGAAGAACGGCAGGGTATTCGTTATCAGGTGATGAAATCCGGCGTGTAAGAAGGGCGCCAACACGATGCCCCGCAGCCCGGAGAGCGTCCGGGGGCGGATCCCATAGCCGCGCAAATCGACGAATGGCAGATGATCCGCGATCTCCAAGCCCCACATCACCGCCAGCCAGCCCAGCAGCAGCAAGCCATCACTTTTCAACGTGGCAAGGAGCGATCGCGAAGCGCCGGATTGAACAAGGGGTGGGCTCATGGAAAAGAGGATCGAAGATGCCGTCCTGCGCATCAGTGACCGTGCGCGGCTCGACTCCTACCGCACTCAGACACTTCTGGAGGGGGACTTCAACCGAGAAGCTGGCGCAAAGAGTTCCGAAACGCGGCGGTGGTTCCGCAAGGGGCATTCCCTCGGGGGAAATGAGGCGCAGGTCCGGGCGCAATCTCTGCCCCGCCCGACCAGAAACAGCGTGCCTTTTCCACCGCTGCCGCCTAAGCCTCACCCGTCCCATGGATATCCTGCCTATCGAGCTTTTTGGCTTCGCCATCGACATCCCTTTTCCCCGTCCGCTCGGCTATCAGCAGGCGAAGCTGGAGGAGTTTGGCGCTTGCATCTGCGATCCTGCCAAAGGGCTCGGCTTGCGCAGCGAGCAGGTCCATTTGCGCCGCTACGACGACCTCTACGGCTACGAGTTGCACGCCCACTTCTTCGGCGACAACGGCTCCCTCACGCGCACGCCTGAGCGGATCAAGCTCTCCGTCCGCAACGCGCGCAATGCCGTCGATTGGAACCTCGTCCGCGAAACGCTGGGGCGCTTTTACGCCCTCATGGAATTCCCGCCGGAGTCTGTGACCGCCCTCTCCGCGCATGTCCATGCCAAGTTCGACGATGCGGCGGATTTGCAGGCTTTCATGGGCGGCTTCGATCACGGCTTCGGCGTGATGCGGCCCGCCGGCCTCGGCTATGTCCGCATCGCCGATTGGGAGAAAGAAATTCGTGTCCTGATGGAGCAATCGAACGTCGTGCCTGATGGCATTTTTGTCGGCTGGGACACGCAATACGTGAACGAACAGGATTGGGAAACCTTTCTCTTCACGCTGCCGACCATGATGGAAAACGCCGCCAACCTGTTCGGCCTCGGCTTCGAGCCCTTCAAGCCATAAGCGGCACCTCGGCTGGCGACATGTCGTTTCATCCTGCCCAGCTCGCCGCGCACATGGCCGCCGATTTGCGCGAGATCGAGGCGTGCCGGATGCCCTTCGGCAAGTATGGGCCGGCGCCTTTCCCGCCCTCCGGCGTGCCGATCTTCGATTTGCCGGTCGAGTATCTCGGCTGGTTTGCCAGAACCACCTGGCCCCGCGGCCGCCTCGGCGAATTGCTCCGCCTGGTGTACCAGATGAAAGTGGATGGCGCGGATGTGGCGTTTGACGAGATGCGCCGTCGCGCGGGAGGCAAGCGCTCGCTCCGGCCGGCGGCGGGACCGAGGCATCATCACTTCGCGGATGACGAGACCTAAGGAGCCGCTCACCTATCGGTTCCCTCTCCCTCCTCTGCCATGCCTCCTAACCGCTCCCTCCACCGCCGCTCTTTCCTGCGCCTCGCCTCGGTTGGCACTGTGGCGGCCTCGCTTGGCCTTCCGGCCTCCGCCCGCAATGACCCGGCCCGTTCGGATGCGCCGTTCTCCTTTGTCGTGGTCAACGATCTCCACTACCGCGACGAGCGTTGCACGGCGTGGTTCCAGCGCGTCGTGGCGCGGCTGGCCGCGATGCGTCTGCGCCCCGCGTTTGTCATGTTGGCGGGTGATCTTTCCGAAGACGGCACCCCGGAGCAACTCGCAGCGGTGCAGCGAATTTTCGCCGCGTTGCCAATGCCGGTGCGCACCGTCATTGGCAATCACGATTACACCCTGGCCGGGGAGCGAGCACCCTTCGAGCGGTTCTTCGGCCCGCAACTTAATTACCACTTTGCGCACGGCGGCTGCCAATTCGTCGCCCTCGATACGACCCAGAAGCGGAGCGTCTATCGCACCCACATCCCGGCTGAAACCTTCACCTGGCTGGACGCGACGCTCCCCCGCCTCGCGCGCGCTCAGCCCACCATCATCCTGACCCATTTTCCGCTCGGTCAGAATTGGCTCCGCCCCTTGAACGTGCATCAACTGCTCGACCGCTTCCGCGCGCATCAACTGCTGGCCACCTTCTCTGGCCACTGGCACGGCCTGACCGAGCGCACCGAAGGCAGCATCCATCTCTCGACCAGCCGCTGCTGCTCCTGGTGGCGCGAAAACCACGACGGCTCACCGGAGAAAGGCTACACTGAGTGCCACGTCAACGGAGGCGCCGTCCAGCACGCCTTCGTTGCCGTTTGAACCGTGGCTAGGGATTAATTCGGGTGCGCCGCCCGGTACTCTCGCAGCGCGGCCGTCAGCCAGGCGGCGCTCGTGATGGTGGTCGCGTCGGGTAGCTTCACGAGGTACGGCTTCCCCGAGAGGTGGCTCTCGGTGCCCGCCAGCCGGATGAAATCCTCCGGCGTGTGGACCTCCTTTTTCACGTAGTCGTACTTGCGCTGCATGAGCTGCGCCGCCTCCGCCGCTGAATGCTCGCTGCCGTTTCTGATGAAGGTCAGTTTCGACTCCCCGACATGCCGGATCAGATAAGCCACGGTCTCTTCGGTACTCGGCGGCGCTGCCTGCGCTGCGGCGCTCAGCAAGGCGAGGCAACTCCACACGAGCAGGTAAAGCGAGCATCGACGTCTCATGGCAAGCTGGATCGTTTCAGACCAGGTGAGCCGGCGCTTGGTCGCATTCCGCATCGCCGTGCTCGATCTGCACCGTCACATGGTCAATGGCGAAGCGCTCGCGCAGCGCATCCGCAAGATGATGCAGGAACCAGCCATCGTCCGGCGGCGCGGGCATGACCAGATGCGTCGTGAGCGCCGCTTCCGTGGTGCTCATCCCCCAGATGTGCAAATCGTGCACTTCGCGCACCCCCGGCAGGCTGCCGAGGTACGCCTCGACCGCCTGCGGATCGACATGGGCAGGCACGGCGTCCGTCGCCAGATTGAGCGATTCCACGAGCACTCCCCAGGTGCCCCACACGATCACAAGCCCGATGGCAAAGCTTACCGCCGGATCGAGCCAATGCCAGCCGGTGGCGCGAATGGCGAAGCCGATGATAACCACGCCCACCGAGACCGCCGCGTCGCCCGCCATGTGGAGAAAGGCGCCGCGCACATTCAAGTCGCCTTTGCGACCCGCCATGAAGAGCCAGGCCGAGAGGCCATTGATCACAATGCCCGCGGCGGCGACCCACATGACCGTGCTCCCGGCGACCGGCTGCGGATGGTATAACCGCTGGATCGCTTCCCAGGTGATGCCGCCGACGACGAGGAGCAGGACAACCGCATTGGTCAGGGCAGCCAGAATCGAAGCGCGGCGCCAGCCGTAAGTGCGGCGCTTGGTCGGCAGCGATTTGCCGATCCAAATGGCGCCCCATGCAAGCAGCAAGCCGAAGACATCGCTCACATTGTGACCCGCATCCGAGAGCAGCGCCAGCGAGTGCGCCGCCAGTCCATAAACCACCTCCGCCACGACAAAGCCCGCATTGAGCGCCACGCCGATCGCGAAAGCCGCATTGTTGTCCGGCACATGCGCGTGCGCGTGGCCGTGGCCGTGCGCGTGATCGTGGGGCATCACCGCACCCTACGCCGCGCCCGCGCTCGAAGAAAGCCTTTCCAGGAGATTGGATCGCTCGCCGCCTATCAGTCGTGAACCGTCTTCAAGCTCGCTGGCAGATGGAGCGCCGAGAGATCAATCGCGCCCCCCAGCCACAGGTGCAGTTCCAGGCTGTAAGCCGGCCCCGCTGGAGTGGGTTGCTGTCCGCGCCAGCGCTGATTGATCACATCGAGTTGCCAGTCGCAGCCGATGGGCGGCTTGGTCCGGTCGAGCGGCAGGAAATGGCCCGCGCCCTGGTGCAGATGGAGAGTCGTCGGCCCAAACTCCTTGATCGCCAGGCACGTCTCCACACACGCGCGAAAGCCCGCCGCATCGCCGCGAAAGGCGAGGTAATCGTCCTGATTGACAAAGCAGCCAGCCACCCGGGCCGGCAACTTCGCCATGGCCAACAGCGCGGGCGGCCACGAATCGGGATGGGAAAAGTTTTCGCCCGGCGGCAAATCGCCCGCCAGGCCAAACACCGGAGCCACCCCGGCCAGCAACAACGCGGCACCCAACATGAACGAGCAGAGGAGGCGATCCATCGGGAGACGGACGTTCTCAGACGCCTTCACGTTAGGGAAAATCTTTCGCAGCCTTCCCCGGCTTCGTCCCCCCGCGCGGCTTCGGCAGCCTCTTTCGTCCGCGCTGAGGCCGTTACAGACCAGCCACCCGGCTGCCCCGCTCCACGTATTGCTGCGCGAAATCAATGACACACATGCTGCCGTAGCTCGCGTGCGGGCCGACGGCTGCCCCCGCCACGCCAAAGGCGCGCGAGAAGATGTTCTTGCGATGGCCCCGCCCCGAGACGCCGCGATCCACGATCAGCGAGCAAACAATGCCCCGTGCGGAGTGGCGCCCGTAGGAGATATTCTCCCCGGCCATCCCAATCCACTCCCCAAACTTGTTCATGCGGGAAAAGGGTGTGTTCCAGCCCGAGCCGTGGCCGCAGCCCCCCGTCGCTCCTTGCTCGGAGACATGCAGTTGTGACGATTGATCCAGCCCCGCGGAAGTGGCCAGCGGCGGGAGCGCGGTCGCCCGTTCCAGGAAGCGCACCGCCTCCACGGTGTCCCGATCGGCAGCGCCTTCCGCCGCCACGATCCGCGCATAAGCCTGAGGCTGCGTCCGCGCCAGGTTGATTTCGGCCAGGACTCCCTCGGAGGTGGCGCTGGCCCGCGCGAGGCCTCCGGTGGAAAGCATCAGGGCCAGCGGGAGGAGGAGAAAGGATGAGCGTTGCACTCGATAGCCCAAAGCAGCGCGGATGCCACTCCATCATAATTTCCATAAAGTCGTTCTCGTCCTCGTCAGCGCGCTGCGGAGCAGGTCTGGAATCGCCATTGACCCGCGCTCCTTCGCGCCGAAAGTACGCAGGCATGAGAGCCGTTTCCCTCGCTCTGCTCCTCTTTCTCGGGGCGCTGCCGTTGCGCGCCGACGATGCACCCGTGGTTGCCCCCGATGGCTCTCGGCAGCCGGGGCATTCCAGTCATGGGGAGGCGTTCAATGAAGGCCCGCGCCAGGCTGCGGTCCTAATGCCAGGGACCGGCCACCTCCATTTTCCGGTGACGACACCTGATCCGATGGCGCAGCGCTTTTTTGACCAGGGCGTGGGGCAGTTGCACGGCTTCTGGTACTTCGAGGCCGAGCGGTCCTTCCGGCAGGCGGCGGCGTTGGATCCCGACTGCGCGATGGCCTTTTGGGGCATGGCCATGGCCAACATCAATAACGGCAAGCGGGCTGCCGAATTTATCAAGGCGGCCGTCGCGCTCCAGGCCAAAGCCAGCCCGCGGGAGCAGCGTTGGATTGCGCTGCTCGCCGATTACTATGCGGAGCCGAAGGGCGACAATCGCGAGCGGCGGCAGGCCTTGGTCAAGGGGCTCGAGCGCTTGAGTTACGACTTTCCTGACGACCTCGAAGCGAAGGCTTTCCTCGTCTTTTGGATTTGGGACAACGAAGAGCACGGCATCCCCGTTCCCAGTCACCAAGCCCTCGATGCGCTCGCCCGGCAAGTCCTGGTGGCCAATCCCGAGCATCCGATTCACCACTATCGCATCCACCTTTGGAATGGGGACGATGACCGGCGCGCCCTGGATTCCGCAGCGGTCAATGGGCAGGTCTCACCGGCCATCGCGCACATGTGGCACATGCCCGGCCACACCTTCACCAAGCTGCACCGCTATGCGGACGCCGCGTGGCAGCAGGAGGCCTCGGCGCGGGTCGATCACGCCTACATGATCGCCGCGCGTATTTTGCCAGAGCAAATCCACAACTACGCGCATAACAACGACTGGCTGGTGGAAGACCTGGAGTACATCGGACGCGCCCACGACGCCATCGACCTGGCAAAGAATATGATCGAGCTGCCCCGCCCCGCCCCCAAGGCCGCAGCCGACGGCCAGCTCAGCAAAAGCGAGGGCGGACGCCACGGCTACCTCATGGGCCGGGACCGGCTGCTCGAGACCGCCTTGCGCTTTGAACTCTGGCCAGAGCTGGCGAAGCTCGACGGCTCGACGTACCTCGCGCCTTCCGCGGACTGGCGCAGCGAAACGGAGCGCCGGCTGGCGCTGGGCACCGCATATTACGGATTGCACGACCCGGTCAAAGGCGATGCCCAACTCGCCGCGCTCGCCCTCCTCTGCGACCAGGCGAAAACGGCACGCCTGGCCGCCGCTGACGAGGCGGAGACCACGGCGAAAGCTGGCAGGAAGTCGCCCGCGGAAGTCAGCGCCGCCATGGCCGCCGCGCTCCAGCGCTTCGCGGAGCGCCGCGATTTTACCCAGGACGCGCTCGCGGAATTGCGGCTGGCACAAGCCCTCGCATCCGACCGCAAGGACGATGCGCATGCACAATTGAGGCTCGCGCACCACTTGGAACCCGAACGCGCGGCTCGGGTCTATTTGCAACTCGGAGACCTTGCGGAAGCTGAGAAAGCGGCGAGGAATGCCGTCCGCAAGGGCGAAGGCCAGGTGCTGCCACTCGCGACTCTCGCCGCCGTACAGTGGGGAGCAGGCAAAAAGGCGGGAGCGCTCACCACCTTTCGCAAGCTCCTCCCACTCGCGGCGCAGGTCGATCTCGATGCGCCCGCCTTCGCCCGCCTTGCGCCGCTCGCTGAGGAACTCCATCTGGCCGACGATTGGCGCCCGGCTCTCGCCTGGCCGCAGGATTCCGGCCGGCGCCCCGACTTGAGCGCTCTCGGCCCGTTTCGCTGGCATCCCTACGAAGCGCCCGCCTGGAGCCTCGGCGATGCCGCTGGCCAGCACCACGCCCTCGCCGATTTACGCGGGCAGCCGGTCCTGGTCATGTTTTACCTTGGGAGCGGCTGCGCGCTTTGCCTCGAACAGCTCAACCGTTTCTCGCCCGTGGCCCAGGAGTTCGCCGCCGCCGGCATTCAGCTCGTCGCGGTCAGCACCGACGCCGCCGACACGCTGCATGAAACCGTCGCCAAAGCGAAGGATGGCCGCGGCTTTCCTTTTCCCATCCTCGCCGATCCCGCGCTCGCAGCTTTCAGAGCGTATCGCGCCTACGATGACTTCGAAAAAATCCCGCTCCACGGCACCTTCCTGATCGACGCCGCTGGGCTGATTCGCTGGCAGGACATCTCTTTTGAAGCGTTCCGCGATCCCGCCTGGCTCCTCGCCGAGTCCCAACGCCTCCTCGCCCTCCCCGCGGCCCTGCCGGATTCCTCAACCCCCGCCGCTCGATAAGCGGGGCGCGTTGGCTGGCCTCCAGCAGGTGCCTTCCATAAACTGGAGAACGTCCAAGTCTCACCTCTGGAGAAGGTTACAGAGTTTACAAGAAAACGATAAACTCCCTAATTTGGATCAAAGTGGTCTGTCCGATGCCAAAGAGGTTGGCGAGCGGCGGGATCAGCAGCGACTCCGGTGTTCGCGTAAGACTTCCTCTGAGCCACCTCCTCTGCAGGTCTGACTTCCTCTCGCCTCCGGATGTGCTTCATCCGCGTGATTCTGTCGACCGCGCTCTCTACGGAGGCTCTAACCGCACGGCGTAGAGGCGCTCGAAAAGGTCCCCGTTTTCCTCCGTATAGCCGAACTCCTGAAAGCTCCGCGGTTACTAACCCTTGCAAAAGCAAGTGTATGGCAGGCGCTGAAGCCAGCGCGCGGCGTGCGAAGGAACTTGCTCCGCGAGGGTTAAATCCGGGAAGCTCTCGCCGCTTCGGTATCCCATGCTCTTCCTTCGGCAAAGTTCTCTCGTTTTGGCGCTCGTTGGCACGCTCGCCTCCACCGCACGAGGTGACCTGGCCAGCGGCGGGATTCAGGCGGCGGCGGCTTATTCGGCCAGCCGCTCCGGCTCGGCGGTGCTGGTGATTCAGCACGGTAAAACGCTCTTCGCCACCAATCCGCGCGAGGCGCACAAAATCTACAGCGGGACCAAGGGCTTTTGGATGCTGGCCGGGCTGGCCGCCGCGCAGGAGGGAATCATCAATCTCGACGACACGGTGTCCGACACCATTCCCGAATGGAAAAGCGACCCGCGCAAAGCGCGCGTGACCGTGCGCGAGCTGATCAGCTTCACCAGCGGGCTCGAATCGATGTTCGGGCTGCACGACAACGGATTTGCCGACCGCAACGGCGCGGCGCTGCGCGGCGCGATGGTGGCCGAGCCGGGGGCGCGTTTCATTTACGGACCGGCGGCGTTGCAGGTCTTCCTGGAATACTTCAAGCGCAAGCTGGCGGCGCATCGCGACACGCCGATTCACTATCTCGAGCGCAAGGTACTGCATCCCCTAGGGCTCGGGAGCCAGCGTTATCTCGCCGACCGCGAGGGGAATCCGCTGCTCGCCGCAGGCTTTCTGCTGACGCCAGCACAGTGGGCGCGCGAAGGCGAATTAATCCTGCGCGGGGGAAAGCCGGTTTTATCTTCCGGCACCCTCGACCAATGCTTTCACGGCACAGGCGCGAACCGCTGTTTCGGCATCGGCTTCTGGAACAATCGCAACGCGCCCGGCGGTCGCGAACTCGATGTGGAAGAGCAACTGAATCGCAAATGGTACGAGCAGGATTGGAGCGGCGCCTGCCTCTGCCGCGATGCGCCTTCTGACCTGGTGGCGGCGGTCGGCTCCGGCTATCAGCGCCTCTACGTCATTCCCTCGCTGGAGCTGGTGGTCGTGCGCTTTGGGAACTTCGGGAAATTCTCCGACAGCACTTTCCTGCGGATGCTGCTGGGCAAATGAACCCTCCGATCCTTTGCCGAAGCGCGCTCCCGGAGGCCGAACCGGGGCGGCTTCACTTGCAAATGCGCCATTTCTCCGCATCGTGATGCTCGTATGCTCTTGACGTTGCTTAAGTCGAAGATTCATCGCGCGGCCGTGACCGGCGCCAGCTTGCACTATGAAGGGAGCATGACCATCGCGGCCGACCTGGCTGAGCGTGTCGGGTTGCTGCCGTTCGAGCGAATTTTGGTCGGCAACATGGAGAATGGCGAGCGGTTCGAGACCTACGTCATCTACGGCGAACGCGGGAGCGGCGCCATGCAACTCAACGGCGCCACGGCGCATCTGGGCAAAATCGGCGACCGGGTGACGGTGATGAATTTCGGCGCCTTCACGCCGGAAGAGGCGGTGGGGCATCGCCCGCGCATCGTGCTGCTCAACGAGCGGAACGAAGTGGTGCGATTTGAGAGCGGAGAAGCCTCGACTTCCGAATACGCCATCGTCTAAACAACTGCTCCGTGATCAAACCTGAACTCTTTACTGGCGAATTTGCCCTCGGCTTCTACCTCGGGCTCGTCTTTGTCATCCTCTGCCTTTACCACCTTTTCCGCCTGCGCGGGGAGATCGCGCGGTTCCGCCGGCACTTGAGCGACAAACTCGAGATCGAGGCGGACACGATGAAGAAGATCAAGACGGACCAGGAGTCCCTGCGCCGGGAGAACGAGAGTCTGCGCATCAAGGTCAACGCGCTCAACGAGCTGCCGGATCGCAAGCTCCAGCGTGACTTGGAGATCTACGCCCGTGCCGAGAAGAAGATGCTCGTGCAAGTCCCCGGTTTTGCCCCCGCTTGGGAGACGGCGAAGGCCGAGGCGCACACCGAATTGATGGAAGAAGAGACCGGGCGCAGTGCTCCCCGGCGCATTTTCTCGCGCCTTTTCGGCGGTGGCAACAGCGGCAACAACGCTGCCCTGCCTCAGCGCGCGGAAAGCACCACTGCGCCGCACCCCGCGGACTCCGAATTTGTCGGCGGCAAGACCACGGCAGCGGACGCGGCGGTCGGAGAGAAGGTGTAGGCGGGACAGAACGGAGACCTGGCTGGCGGCGCGGACGGCGAACCCGCCCATGACGATGTATTGCGCTCCCAGCCGGTTCAACTCGCGGCAAAGGTCGCGCAGATCCTCGTCTGTGGGAGCGCGTGACGTCAGCTCTTCTGGCGCACCAGCATCTTCATCAGCCATGCATCTGCCTCCTCGTGCGTGCGAAAACGATACACCCCGCGCGGGATGTTCGGCGTCCCGAAGAGCCGTTTGAGGCCGCGCTCGGACTCTTTCGTCGAGCCGCATTGGAAGATGCCGCCAGCCTTCCGGCGCCCGACGGTCTTGCCGATCTTTTCCTGGATGTTGATGACCGGGTTGATGCTGCCAGCATAGGCGCCGGTGCCAGTTCCGCAACCCTGGACGCGGCTGGTCACTCCGTTTCGCGCCATAGACTGGCGGCTCAGGGCGTGGCGGAGAGAATCTGGAAGCCGTTGAAGTAGGCATCGGATTTTTCTCCGTCCCGATTGAAGATGCAAAAGCTCTCGAGCGCCGCGCCGGGATCGCCGCCGAGGTGCCGGTCTTTCAAAGTGGTCGTTTTATGATCGGCCAGCGTAGTCACTTCCAGTTCGTACGTGTCCGCCGTTACCAAGGTGAAACTCACCGAAAGGCCACCAGTTTGGAGCGGAATGCCAGAGTCCTGCTCCGCGGTGCCATCGTAAATCTGGTAATTGGCCTGGCCCTCGTAAGCGCCGAACTCAAAGCGCGCTCCGTGGTTGTAATCCTCGACGCTCCCGGCCGCCTGCCCGGTGCGCAGCGTGAAGCCGATGGACCCTGTCGCAGGGTCATCCTCCGCAAACCTCTTCGTGAAGGAAGGTCCGTGCTCCATCAGGAGCGAAAAGGTCTGTCCGACGGCAAGCGGCTTCTTCAGCGGGCGGAACGCGGTCGCGACTTCAAAGCGAATCCCATTCGCGAAGAGCCCAAAGGCTTTCCCCTGGAGAGCCGCGCCGTGGAGATCAGGCTGATTGGCTGCCTCTGCGAGGAAGAAGCCGGCGTGCGATTCCGCCCCTGCTTCCTGAAGCGACTGAAACGTCCAATCGCCGAAGCCGGTGCCGCCGCCGGAACTCTTCCAGCCCTCTTTGTAGGGTGGATTGGAAGCATCGTCCTCCGCGAGGATCTGGCGCTCGGGAGCCGCAGGAGCGAGGGTGAGCGACGCAAGCGACAGGAGCAGAAAAGAGAGGAATTTCATGAATCGATGGAGCCGAATGCAGCCTGGCGCTCCCAGCGCTCGGGGGCGAGCCGGATCGTGAATTTCCAACAATTTGTCATTGGACGAGTGACCGCAACAATGCTTTAGGTACAACTCTCCCAACCTCTTCCCACGATGCATCTTCCTTCTCTTCTGAGCAAATTTGGTCCAGTCTGCGGCGCCCTTCTCCTCAGCGGTGCCGCTGCTTTCGGTGCCGCCAGTGCTTCGGACAATGCCAGCGACCCAGCTTATAACAGTGGCTGGACCACTGGCACCAACGGTGGGTTCGGCTTCAACGCCTGGACGTTGACCAACGGCGCGAACTCGGGATTTTTCATCGGCGACTCCACTGTTAATGCTGGCGGCGCCTCGGGCAACATCAACTCGACAGGAAACAAGTCCTGGGGTGAATTTGCGAACTCCGGCGGTGTCGCTTCAGCGGTGCGCACGTTCACCGCCGGCGGGACGAACGGAGCGGCGACGCTCGACTTGGGGCAGCAATTCATCATGAAGCTGGACAACGGCTTTGTGGACGCTGGCGGCACGGTCGGCTTCGGCTTGCAGGACTCCAGTGGAGTGAATCGGCTGGAATTCTTCTTCGTGGGCAATTCGAGCAGCTACACCGTCTCCGATGCTGCGCCTCAAGCGACCACGCACGGCTTCACCGGGGACGGGCTGACGGCTGTTTTCACGCTCACCACTGCCGATACCTATGCGCTGGCGATCTCGTACAACACGGGGACGCCGCCAGTGGAGACGTTCACCGGCACTTTGAAAGGGACGGTCGGGGCGGGCATCGACCGGGTTCGCGTTTTCAATGCGAATGCTGGGTCGGGCTCTAGCAAGGATGCTTTTGCCAACAGCATGCAAATTGTGCCGGAGCCGGGCGCCTTCGCCCTGCTGAGCCTGGCATCTTTGGGGACCCTTGTGTTGCGCCGGCGCCGGTAAGGTGCTGCTGGCCGGAGGCAGTTCCTCCATTGCCATGTGGGGGCAGAGCGGCGAAGCTCCACCCTAAGCTTATGCGGGCCCCTCCACACGCAGCCACTTTCGCGGGGCGCCTCGGTGCGTCGTCAGGCGGGCAGTGCCGCCGCCGAGCGGCGCTTGGAAGCTGGCTTCCGCTATGGGTCGCGGCGCTGCTCGGCCTATGGCTGGGTTTGGGCGGAGAAGCGCACGCCGAGGCGCTCTGCCAGTATTTCAATACAAGCTGGAACGAGATCGCGACCAAGATGCCTGAGCTGGCGGAGGCTGGCTACGATTCCATCTGGGTGCCGCCGCCGACGAAGGGCTCTGGCGGGCTTTCAGTCGGCTACGATTGTTTCGATCGGTTTCGATCTTGGCAGCAAGGATCAGCGCGGGTCCGTTTCCACGCGGTACGGAACCGAAGCAGAACTTCTGCGGTTGATCACGATCGCGCATCGCTTTGGCATCCGGGTCTATCTCGACACCGTGATGAATCACAACTCCTTCGACGTGCCCGGCTATGATGCGAATACGCCCATCGACCTGTATCCAGGCTTTCTGCCCGAGGATTTCCACTTAAGCCTGACGCCGGACGGTTACTACCGCAAGTGGGACAACATTGCAAACTGGGGTGATGCGTGGCAGGTCCAGCATCGCAATTTCTCGGACTTGATCGACATCGCTCAGGAGCCTGGACCAACGAACGAAAACTTCGGTCTGACGGAAGGCTCAACCTTTCCGAAAAAGAAATTTGTCCGCCAGCCAGCGAACCCCGAGTACTACTGCTTCAAGTGGGATGGCAGCTATGTCGGCTTTGGAACGGGAAATGGCCTGACGACGCAAAATCTGCTGGATCACGCCGATTACTATTCCGAGAGGGTGGAGGATTTTCTGGTCGATGGGCACGCTGGCTGTTGGATCGCACCAAGGCCGATGGGCTCCGGCTCGATGCGGTCAAGCACGTGCGCGCTGATTTCTTTGGTGCGACTTATGGCACTGACAAGGATTTCAACGACTACGGCTTCCTGGGCCAGGCGCAACGGCAGTTCAACGTGACACGTGGCTTCAACGACGCTCGTTTCAACTATCCTGGCGGCGACACTTATCCGTTCCAATTTGCGTGAATCGCTTTTCGACACCGAAAAACCGCGTCACAATGCCATGTTCTTTGGCGAGCATTTGGGCGAGCCCCCGGCTTATGCGGACTACTTCAATGCCGGGAATGCGGCTGGTCGATAATCAATTGCGCAATAATTTGAATAACATCCTCGGCAATCCGAGCGCCACTTGCAAGGGCTGGATCAGCCCGGTAGCCAAGGCTTCGCACCCTCACTCACGGTAATGCATGCGCAGAGCCATGATAATGACTACTCTTCGCGCAGGGAGTTGCAACATGCGCTCTATCTCACCCGGGCCGGCATTGGCCTGGTATACACCGACGGTAATCATCAGGCCCAGACCTTCAGCCAAAGTGGCGGCGCTTTTCCACGCCATGCCAATACCTCGTACCTCGGTCAATTCAACGACCCCCGCATCCCAAACCTTCTGCAAATCCACAATCAGTTCGCACGGGGCGACCAGATTGGGCGGTGGAGCGATGCCGACTTCGTTGCTTATGAGCGCATGGATAAGCGGGAGAATACCGTCCATGGCGGACAGCGACGGGGCCACCATGCTCTTCATGATGAACGATAACTATGCGTCGGGCCAGGCGCGCTCGTTCTCCACCAGCTTTCCGCATATCGGCGGCACGTCGAATGACGCATATTTGTTCAACTACTCCACGTACAACGGCGGCTTTTACTCCTATGCATCCAATCTCCCAAACGTCATTGTGCCGCCGGGCGGATATTTCGTCTTCGGCTGGCGTACACCCGAATTGCCCGACATCAATCCCAACAAACCAGCCATCGAAATTCTGCAAGATGGCGCCGCGACCTCTACCCTGACTTATCTGCGCAAGGATGGACCCGATGGTGATCCCAATTTCAATCCTTACAACGTCGCCGGTGCCACCCCCGGCAGCTATTCGTACCCTTGGACTGTGCCGCGAGTGACCAATGGCGCCAATCTTACTTTCCGCGCGCGGGCTGATGGTTCCGCCGAGAATATCCTCATGGAACTCGACGGCGGCGTTGATCTGAATTCGCAGCTCAGCATCGGCCCGACGAGCGGCGAACTTCGCGACCACCCGCCAGGGTTATCAACCGATGTCTTCCTCGGGTACGAGCAGATGCACTTTGTCCAGCGATCGGCCGAAAAATTCGCGGCGCGCGACACAGTCACGGAATATTATCGGCTCGGTCGGCGCGGAGAGTTATCAGGTGACCATCGGTAGCTGCGGGGTTCACGGTCAACAATGGCTCGGGGCTCAAACGGGAGCAGTGGCACGGCGACTTATATCTATCACGACCCGGCCGTGGTGGCGTGGGACAACCAAAGCGGGGCGCCGACGCAGTTCACGCCGGCACCCCAGAGTGCGAGCGGCCAGGGCATCTCGATTCGGGTGAAGAGCGGCTATCAGTACCAAATCGATCACATGTATCTCTATTACACGATCGATGGAGCCTCTTTCCCGGAGGGTTCCGGTGGCGTGGCCGGCAACGCCGCCACCCACGTTTTAGCGATGGCCTTCGAGCGGCATGGCAACAACGATGGATCGAGTGTCACGGACTGGTGGAGCGCGAAAATTCCCGGCGCTCTCCGCGGGCGCGGTGCTGCGGTACAAGGCGGGCGGATTCTCCGCAACCGCCGCCGCTGTCTTCCCTGCCAGCGCCGATGCAGTGGCGCTGAAGAAGCGCATGGAGACCATCTTCGATATCAGCAACTTCAACGCGACGACCGCGACGGTTCATCCGGACAATGACTATGGGGCGACGCAGACTGGTCTCAGCGAAGGCTTTCATGTCCTGCGGACCAAGCAGTTTCTCAAGCGAGTCGGTCAGGCATCGATTTATAACATTAGCACGCAGACTTTCTATTACGATGCGCAACTGCCAGGTGGCGAGATCAGGTATCCGGCCAACGATGGCGACACCGTGGGAGGACAGCAGTATGGCGCCGTGGTCCGGACTGACCCCACCGTCACGGAGGTCTGGTACAAAATCGTGGACAGTGACGCGACCAATGATGATTCGGCCACGGGCGCGGCGAATGGCAACGGCGCCTGGGTGAAGGCGACGCAATTCACGCCCAATGCGGCGATCACCAGCACTTACCCAAACGAATGGCGCTTCAATTATGCGAACATCCCCTCGAGCGGCAGCGCCCAAATCCTAGTGCGGTTGCGTGAGCTGAGTTCTGCCGATTCCACACAATTTAGTGCGACCGCCAGCACGGCTGACGACACTGCCAAACACTACACTGACGCTTGTCCGCAACGTGAACACGGCGGGGCCGACGACCCGCATGTTCGTGGCTTATCCCTCCACGGATGGGCAGGTGGTCGGGGCCGGGTACGTACTCAAAGTTTGGTTTAGCAAGTCACTCGCCACGGGCCTTTCCACCTCCGACCTGATCAATCGTTTCCTGATCAAGATCGCCAGCAGTGAATCGGGCTCGCTCGCCAATGGAGTCGCGCAGGATCGCAGCCGCTACACCATCAACTACGATGTCACCGGTGCCTATGACGAACTCGCCTTTACGCTGCCGAGCCTTTATAATGGCACTCCTGATTTCCTGCACACGATTGATGTGACTTACGCCGCTTCAGGTGTCCCAACAGTGGAAGCCACACGGACGGTCAAGGCGCGGCCAGTGGTCACGATCAAGGACATCATTGTCATCCGCCGGAGGTGGATAGCGATGGCAAGACTTACCAATCGTGTTGGCGGATGTCGCCGCACCCACGGCCGATCAGCGCACCATTCCCATTCGCGTCGAAACAGATCTGACGGCCACGTCCGTCCAAATCGCTTTTGGGGTCGGGGAGTGCTCGGCGAGTAACATTCAGCCTCCCGCGGGACGTGCGCACGTCAATGGCAGCACGGCCTATTGGGATTTTTCGTGGATCAATGCCGCGCCGGGTGATTACCAGTTCATCGCCACCGTGACTGCGCCCGGGGGAAGCGCAACCGCCACCAGGGATGCTCATGTCGTCCTGCGCCAACTAGTGCTCAACACCGGAAAAAAGACAACGACGACGATGGTTTGCCCGATACCACGGAGACCACTCCGCAGCCCTACCGACCTCCAATCCGGAAACTTGGGTAAATAGCGATGTCCATCTGTGGGCCATCTCTGGCAAGACGAACCCGCTCAGCCCTGATACCGATGGCGATGGACTAAGTGACGGTCTTGGACTCGGCTGGGCAAGCCCGGTCGGGGATACCAAGATCTGCGACCGACACCAACGGAGATGGCGTTCCCAACTTTCAACCGGATCTTGATCCCCCAATTTACAATACGACCGACAATGCGACGCTCCCGCCGGCTACGAGTATTTCAATCCCTGGCCGTATAATCTGAACAAACCGCGGACTGATCTCATCGCGGGTTCCGTCACGGATCCAAATAAGCCTGACACGGACGATGATGGACTCAAAGACGGGATCGAGGATTTGCGATACCAACTGGTGGGGAGTGGCGCCACGGCCACGCTCAAGCCGCTGCATTGGGGCCGGGTCGATATTGGTTTGCTGGATGGCAATGGGAACATCACGTCCATCATCAAGCATCCGCCGACGGTTTATAACACCTCGCGCGTGGACGCGACGAAGCTCCCGGCGAACGCCCTCTTCCTGACGACCGATCCTAATAATCCCGACACGGACGGCGATGGCATTCCGGACGGGCAGGAAGACGCCAACCACAATGGGCATGTTGACCTGGCGCTAATCGACCGCGATCAGTTTGATGCCAAGGGCAGCTATGTGGTGCTGGGTCCGCTCGACGACTCCAACGCGTTCGGTTTTGGGAAGTTCCATGACTTCTGCTACACCTTTACGGACAGCACCGTCACCCCGGCTCCGACTTACGTTTGGAATCGCCTCGACCGCCGGAAGCTGGCAGCGGCTTTCCCGCAGGTGCCTGCGGCAGGGACTTATGCTGGGCACCATATCGACGTGATCTGGCTGGAGACCGATCCGCTGGATGCGAGTACCGCGCACGACGGATTGCCCGATGGGTGGCAAATCGCGCATGGTCTGGATCCATTTGATGATGGGCGTCGCGGGCCACTTTAGCCTGCGCACTGGCCTCCCGGCGAATGCCAAAGGAGCGGACCGGGCGGCGATCCCGATGGCGACGGGTTCACGAACCTGCAGGAATTCCTGAATGGCACCGATCCCAGGCTGTGGCAGATACAGGCGCTCCGCCGCCGCCGGGCCGGATCACCATTGGCCCGGTTCTCGACGGCCAGGCCGTGACCGCCGGCAAAGTGGTTAATCACAAGGAATTCACCGATTGGACGGCGAATGACTTGATTGCGCTTGATGCGTACGATGGCGATGGATCAAACAATCAAGGGAGTGACGTTTATCATGCCAACGACGGCTTTGACTCCTCGCGAGACATCGTCGCTTTCTATGCGCATGACGGCGGCGCGAAGACTGCGGGCGGCGACGGGAACTTCTACTTCCGAGTCGATCTTCACGATCTAAGGCATATGCGGAGAACGGGAACCTCGATCTCTATGTGGCCATCAATTTCGGTCACGCCGGAACCGGGGAGTTCAATTTGCCCGATCAAGTGGATACCGGCACCACCATGGGCTGGCAGGCGGTCGTGGCGTGTTATGCCGGTGATCAGGGCCGCGTCTATGTGGATACGGATCCGGTGCATAATTCCATGGCCATTGGCCAGGAACTGACTCAGTTTGGCGTGCAGGTCCGCGATCAACTGACCGCCAACGGATTCCAGAAATCCTACTTCAACTCTGACCTGGATGCGGTCGAGTTTTCCATCAGCCGCCAGGCGCTGCTCGATGCCGGCTGGAATGGGCTGAACGCGGCGGACTTGCTCTATCAGGTGTACACCACCAAGGACGGCACGGGTGATAGTCCGGTCGGCCCCGGCAACATCGGCGGACGATCCGATATTCGGGACGCGCTGCGCAATGATTGGATTGCCTCGGACTATTATGCGGACCAGCAAGGCATCGCCGGCTCGAATAGCGTGCTCCGTTCTTGGGTCGGCTTGACGGCGGATAATGATCGCGGCAAGCGCATCAAGGTCGTGACGCTGCTCCATGGCAACCAGGCAATCCTTCCCGGAAGCTCCATCCAGAGCCTCATCAACACCGGCACCGGCGGAGGCTATTACCGCCCGCTCGATGTGCACGATGCCTATGGGGTGCCGCTCACGATGCATATCACACCGACGCTGGCCAGCGCTTTGCAATGGGCGGCGGTGGATCCCGCGGCGAACCAGCCCGGCCGTGACGGACCGGCCCTGAACGCCCGTATCGCCGCACTGATCGCAGCCGGCAAGATCGACCTGCTGGGCAGCACCTTCTCGGATCACCCGCTGCCTTATACTACGAAAGCTTTCAATCGCGACAACGTGGCGCTCGCCAATGCCTGGCTGCGCAAGATCTACGGCGCTGCTCCGTCGTCCCAAGTCTTTTGGACACCGGAGCGCATCTCGAACAGTGACGTTCTGGACAAAGTCTCGGATCTCGGGTTTGCCTACACCTTCATTGACCAGATGCGCCATGTATTCAAGTGGTTCGGCCGCCCCTCGGCCCTGGGGACCGACGGCTATCGAGTTAATCAAATCAACGGCACCAGGACTTTCGTCATCAACGACCAGTTGAACTCTTACCTGTTCCAGAATGATGACAATGGTCTCCCAGTGGTGGCGCGCCAGTTATTGCATCACAAGGCGCGGACGGGTCCTAATGATCAGGTGGTGGTCTTTGTAAATGACTGGGAGAATTTCACCGACTCCGCAAAGGCCGATGCCTACGACAAGAACATCCGCTGGCTGGCCAGTCATCCTTGGATTCAGATCGTCACGCCTGATCAAATCGCGCCGGGCCAAATCGACACCTCCGTGCCGCCGACGCAAACGGGTGGCTTCGGCGTCGTGGACCGCGGGACCGGACAGACCCTGCCGCTGGTCGCGAAAGACTGGCTCGATCACGCGACCGAGGAAAGCTACGACCATTGGTACAACGGTTCTGCTGTGGAGGAGAGCCTGAAGGACAAGCATTTCAACATCCGAACGGGCGTGGCGATGCCGGCGGCCTTCGGTTCGATCAGCGGGGCGAGCGGGTTGGCGAATACGGCATGGACCCAAGTGGGCGCTTTGAGCACGGCGACCGGTTCACTGCCAGAACTGGCTCGTGGCACTTTGCATGCAGGGATGTTTCGAGGCTGCCTTTCACGATCAGACGAGCAACGACCTGACCAAGTACAGCGACGGCACCTATGTCTATCAAGATGCCACCATGCAAAACCTGGCGAGCTTCTCGAAGGCGGCGCAGGCGCAGGTGAGGATGTCAGCTATTTACACGAAGGTTGATGCCTGGGCGTCGTCGGCCGCCTCCGGCAGCTACAATGCCACAGCTGTGGCCGAGCAGTTGGATGTGGACTTGGACGGCGAGACGGAGTTCCTGCTCTATAATGATCGAGTCTTCGGCCTCTTCGAACGGCTGGGCGGGCGTCTGGTTGCGGCTTGGGTGCGCGATCTTGGCACCGGCGCCGTCTTCCAGGGCCTTGGCAATCCGCTGAGCGCGGCCGGCGGTGAAACCGAGGAGGAGGGGAATGCCAATCTTGATGGCACCGGGGCCGGAGCTTACCGGACTTCCGGCTTCAAGGATTGGTTTGCGCAGACTGGCGCGGCGGGCGTCGGCAACAGCAACTACGTGAATGACCTGTTCACGGTGACACAGTCTGGCTCCGGCTGGAAGTTCACCAGCAGCGACGGGAAAATTGTGAAAACGATTTCCCTCGGAGTGCAGGCCTCCCGATTTGAGGCGAACTACGTCCTAAGTGGCGGGATTAACCAACTTGCCGTGCGCTTTGGTCTATCACCGAATCTGGATGACCTGCTTCTCTACGGACAGCAACACCTGAGCACGCTGGATGATGCCACGCGGGGCGAGATCAGTGCGCTGAACGCGAGCAGCGGCGCGGCGGTACGCACTTATGTGAAGTACGCGGGAGCCGCTGGCTACAACGCAACTTACAATCGCAGCGCCACCGATCGCGCAGCCAACAGCGGTTTTACCACCTTCAACATGCGCAACCAGGCGCAGACCCAGCAGGTCGAGATTCAAGGGGGCAGCGGCCTGACCTTCTCGCTTGGACTGGAGACTGGTTCCACGATCAGTGTTGATATTAGCACGGCCAATGATGGCATTCCCGATTCTTGGAAGCGACAGTACGGGCTGAGCATCACCGATCCGAATGTGGCGGCCGCGGACGGGGACGGGGACGGCAAGAGCAATCTTGCAGAATACCTGCTTGGGACCGACCCGACCGTGTCCGACGCGACTTTCCGCCCGTGGTCAGTCTTTCACGCCAACAACCGGGTTATCAGCGGCAATAACGTGCAGTTCTGGGCGAAGGTCGGCTACATCGGTAAAAGCGGTGCTCTTAACACCCGCTGGGCGGATCATGGCGTCGTTTACTTTACCCTCGATGGAACTGATCCCGCGGGCGCGCTGGGGATTCCCTCGAACGGGAGCACGCAGGTGCTTCCGATGAACTTGGATCATGTGGAAGACGATCCGAGTGCCGCGGGAAACACCATGTGGTGGACGGGTTCCTCCGCCATGCCCTCGCTGACGACCATCAAGTACCGGATCGGGTTTTGGCACAGCAGCGCCAAGGATGAGAAGTTTGCGGATTACAACCAGGGAACGGCGAACACCGTTTTCACTTTTTCGCTCGGCTCCGCGAGCAACGTTCCCAGCCTCTCGATAAACGGAGTGGGTGGCGACTACACGACAACGCATGTCTTCGTTGACGAACTGGCCAATCAATCCGTCCCGATCAATGTGGTCTTTGCGCCCAATGTTCTGAACGTCACGGCCGCGGAAATCTTCACCAACTTGAACCGCCGCGATCGAGCGCAGTTGGATTCGGACAACGACGGGATCGAAGACGGCATTCAACCGCCCAACGGCAATAATCTCGTGGCGGGCGACGACAGCAGCTATTATAAGGCGTACACCGCCACCCCGAATGGCGATGGCACATACTCTTTGGCTTTGGCGGCGCAGAAGACAGGCGCCTACCGGTTGACGGCTCGTTATAAAGTAAGCGGCAGCAACACCTGGAATTACTTCAGCGGCGACGGATCAACCTGGCGCGGCGCCACCGGCGGCCGGCGAGATCACGCGATTGTCGTTTCTCCGCAAAAGGCCCGCTCCATCGTGCTCTATGAACTGAACACCTTGAACGTGGAATCGGAAGGGACGCAGGATACTCAGCGCAGTACCTTCGTCGATCTTTGGGACGGCCCCGGCAGCAAGAGCTATCAAAGGTTCAACCTTGATTACGTTAAAAACCTTGGATGCAATTGGCTCTGGTTCCAGCCGATCCATCCTATTGGCGTCAATGGGCGGCAGATCGATCCGGTCACCGGGCAGCCGTTTGAGGTGGGCAGCCCCTACGCGGTGAAGAACTTCTTCGAGGTGGATCCTTTGATGAGCAAAGCCAATACGCGTCCCGCCGCGATGAAGGAGTTTCAGGATTTCGTGGCCGCTGCCGACGCGCAGGGCGTCAGCGTGATGCTCGATGCGCCGTTCAATCACACCGCCTATGATTGCGAACTTTCCGCGCGTGGCGTGACGGACTTCGCGCCTGGCGCGGCGGTGACCGATGTCATTCGCGACAAGGAAGCGCGGGTGTACTCGGCGAACAATGACTACAACAATCGGGCGAGCAGCGCGGGCAGCGTGGCGGTGGCGCCGGACCGCGGCGACTTCGGAAAATTCACGGATGTGGATGACATATACTTCGGCCGTTACTCCGCGCTCGTGGACAAGAACCCGGACAACAACGGCGATTACCTCAACGAAGCCGACCAGTTTGCCTACGGGGATAGTGACTGGACCAGCGCGGACTTCACGCTCAACGGGCAGCCGCAAAATATCACGCGCAACGTTTGGAAATATTTTGCGGATTACATCCTCTTCTGGCTCGACCAGACGGGCTGCCCCGCGGGGACGCCGGCGAGCGCCAGTTTCAAGGGCATCGATGGCTTGCGCGCCGATTTTGGCCAGGGGTTGCCGCCGCAATGCTGGGAGTACATCGTCAACAAGGCGCGCTCCCGGAAATGGGATTTCGTCTTCATGACGGAATCGCTCGATGGGGGAGCGGTGACCTATCGCTCGAACCGGCACTTCGACATTCTGAATGAAAACATCGTCTTCCCGCTGAAGTCCGCGACGACCGCGACGGATTATCGAAACATCTTCGATCAACGCCGCACCTCTTACGGGCAAAGCCTGGTCTTGATGAACTCCACCTCGCACGACGAGGAGAATTACGATGACCCATTCCAAGCTTTGATTCGCCACACGGTCACGAGCACGAACGACGGGGCGCCCATGATCTTCTACGGCCAGGAGAATGGCATTTCGCGGACCTTCGGCTTTGATCGCTATGAGACAAATTTCGGTAAGCAGATCGCGCACTTCAAGAAGTACAACTCCCTGCAACCGATCCTCGCACCGGGCAATCGCAACTTTGGCCTGGATCAGATTTTCCCGGTGTACGCGGCCCTCAATCGCGCACGGCAGGAGAGCCCGGCGCTGCAGTCCTCAAACCGTTACTTCCTCAATCAAACCAACGGCAGCATCCATCCTTCGATTTACGCTGTGGCCAAGTACGAGGCCGCGAATAGCTCACCCAATGCACACGACGTTGTCTTTGGGTTCGCGAACTTGGATCGAAACAATGACCAGTCGGGTAATTTCGATGTCAGCGCTTCCGCCAACAGCCTGAGCCTGTTTGGGATTAAGACTGGGCGGCTCTATAACATCAAGAACCGAGCGGCGTATCTGGGACAGGATGTCACCCGGCGCGATCAATGGGTGTGGGTGGACGGCAATTCCCTGCCGCAGCCGCACACGGGCGACGCCATTCTGAGCAACGGCATCTATGTCGGCCTTCACAAGGTGCCGACCACCGATGCCGCCTGGAGCAGTGCTCCCTTTGAAGCGCAGTATCTGAAACTTTACGATGTGACGCCGCCGCCCGCTCCGCCCGCGGCCCCTGCGCCGGCCTCTGGCAAAGGATACGTGATCGGCGACACGGTAACTTTCACCTGGCCCGCTGCGACCGATCCAGACGGGGGCATCTCTGGTTACGAGGTTACCGTCAATGGCACCCCTATGACGGTGGGCAACGTGACCAGCCTCTCGGTGCGCGGCAGTTTGGGACAGACACTGACCGCGTCGGTCCGGGCGATCAATGGGGCTGGGATCAAAGGCTCGCCGAGCGCAGCCAGCCGCGGCACGGTCCTGCTGAATCCGGCCGGCGATGCGGATGGCGACGGCGTGAGCAATGCTGCTGAGGACTTGGCGGGCACCGACCCGCTGGATGCGAAGTCCACTCTCAGGATCACCTCCGTGGTGCGACTCAATGCCACCAATGTAACGGTAACCTGGAACAGCGTGCCCGGCGTGAAATACGTGGTTCAGGCGACGCCCGACCTCGCCACCGCTTACACTGCGGCCAGCGCGACGCTGACCGCCACCTCGAGCAGCACGACGTACCAGGATACCAATGCTGGAGGAGCCAAACGCTTCTACCGCGTGACTGTGGTGCCTTGAGCTGCGGCTGTTACCTATTCAGCGCGCGCCGGCCCTGTCGCAGCTTGTTCGTAGAAGACGACGCCTACCCGCTCAATGTGGGCGGTCACAGCGGGGTCGGTAATCTTAGCGAAGAGTGAAAGGCTGAAGCAGTAGGGGAGCAGGAGGTCGTCGAGAGCGTCGTCGATGCGGGCGAGCAGGCGCTGGTCAAGGTCGCGGCCTTGCAAAGTCAGGTCGATGTCTGAGCCGGGGCGGAAGTTGCCTTTGGCTCTCGATCCATAGAGCACGGCTCGCTCCACTTCGGGGAAGCGTGCGAGCACCTCGGAGATTCGCTCAACGGTCTTCTCACTTAGACCATGATTCATGGACATTCCTGCTCCAGCTTCGAGAAGCGCTGCTCCATGGCTTCAAAACATCCCAAGTAATGCAACTGGATCGCTTCGGCGATCTCTGAAGCGGTCTCTTTATCATAGGTATGCAAGGCCTGGTTGCGGCTCTGGATCATCTCCATCCAGACCACGCCCTCTTCAATCAAGCCGGCGGAGAAGGCCTGGCGCGTGGCGTCTCTCGACCCGTAAAGATCGGTCGCTCCCCGAGCTTCGAGAAAGTCTTTGAATGTCTTCCATGCCAACTCATGCGTGAACTCAAACGCCTGGATGAGCCCTTGCTCTTCCAATTCGGAGAGCGCTCTTTGCCGCGCCAGCGCCACCCCTTGCGACAACTGGCCGAGGGCCTTCCTGAAACTCTGCAAGCGCTGCCTCCAGCGGACATCTGGTTGAGGAGCCTCAGGCATGGCGCGGCGGCTATCCTTGCGCGATGCGGCGTTTTTTCTTCTTGAGAGCTTGCGCGCCGGGAGAAGCCTCGGCGGTCAAGGTCATGACTTGCTGCTCGCCAGCGGGAGCAGGGTCGGCCTCTCCGCTCGGGCCAGGGGGCGGGGGCTCGGGTAGGACGCCGATGTGAAGCTGGCCGCGGAAGATCCCGCCTTTCTCAATGATGATCGACCTGGCGCGGATGACGCCGATGACTTCGCCGTGTTTTTGGACGGTGATGAGCCCTTCGCAGATCAGTTCGCCTTCGATCTTGCCGTCGATTTCCATGACCTTCGCCTTGATGGGGCGCAGGCACTCGACGTCGCACTTGCGCTCGACTACGAGCCGCTCGGTTTCGACGCTGCCGGGCATCTTGCCTTCGGCGCGAATCTCGACCAGGCCGGTGCAGACGATCGTGCCGCGCACCTTGCCCTCGATCCGCGCGGTGCCGCAGAGGATCCGCGTGGTGACATCGCCTTTGGGCAGAACCGTGACGGTCCCCTGCGTCTGGACCGTGCGGCCAAAGGGGCCGGTGATGCGGAAGTCGCGGAGATCGATGTACGAGCCGCACTTCGGGCACGAACTTGACTCCGCGGCACTGGAGACCTCCTGCCGGGCACCACAACTGAAGCAACGCACTTCGCGCACGGACTCCCGTGCGACCATTTTGTTCAGCCGCTCAAAAAGGGACGGAGCCTTGAGGCTGGAGACCTCCTTGGCCAGCAGCTTCTCGATCGAGAAGTGCTGGTGGCACTTCTTGCAGATCGTTGATTTCGCGTAAGCGGATTCAAGCTGTGAAAAGCCGCAATGCGGGCAGTCCGCACTGATCTTATCAGGCTGCTGCTTGCGAGTATTGGACAAGGGGAAGCGCTCAGCTTAGCGACCGCCCGACGCTTGCTTCTGCTCGGGGGCGCGCACGATTTCCGGCTGCTTCATCGGGATGCGGTTCGGGGTGACTTCGGATTTGCCGACAAAAGTGGCGCCTTCTTCGATGACGAGGCGGGCGGCTTTCAGGTCGCCTTGCAGCACGGCGCGGCCTTTCAGCTCGCAGCGCTCATCGACGGTGATGTTGCCATGCACCTTGCCGTGCACCGTGACAGACTTGGTCTTGATTTCACCGCGAATCTCGGCGTTTTCGCCGATGGTCAGCGTGCCGGGCGAAGCAATTTCGCCTTCGACCTTGCCATCGATGGTGAGGTCGTTCTGAAATTTGATGGAGCCTTTAATCTCCACATCGGCGGAGAGAAGATTGCGGCTGGTACCAGGTGCGGACGTGACGACTTCGGGCATAGAGGAGACGGTAGGTTGGTTGGGCGTTGGTTTGTTGAACATACAGCGGATTTATGGGTACCGCGTAGGTGCCGGTGGAGGGGCGAGTATCAGACGCGGCCCAAGTGGTGTCAATCGCCATCGCGCTCGCGGAGGCTGGACAACTGGGCGCAGAACTTCAAGGGTGCGCGCTCGCCATGAAGATCGTCGCTGTTGCCAACCAGAAAGGGGGCGTGGGAAAGACCACGACCTCGGTGAATCTTGGCGCGGCGCTCGCCGGGGCGGGGCAGCGCGTCCTGCTGGTCGATCTCGATCCGCAGGCGAATGCCACGAGTGCGTTGGGGCATGAGTCGGTCGAGGGGCATAGCGTCTATGGACCGCTGCTGGGCGGGGCCGAAATGGCGGATATGGTCTTGCCGACGCGGCGCCCCGATTTGTGGCTGATTCCTGGCGATCTCGACCTGGCCGGGGCAGAGGTGGAGGTGGCGCGCAGCGAGCATCACCTGGTGCGGCTGCGCGAGGCTTTTGCGCGGTTGCGCGTGGAGGCGCCTTTCGACTTCATCCTGCTCGACTGCCCGCCTTCCCTCGGCATCCTGATGACGAATGCGCTGGCGGCGGCGGACGAGTTGCTGGTGCCGATTCAATGCGAGTACTTCGCGCTCGAAGGGCTCTCCAAGATCGACCGCGTGGTCGGCCAAATCCGCGATTCTGGAGCCAATCCCGAGCTGCGCATCGGCGGCATCCTGATGACGATGTTCATGCGCAACAACCTGGCGCAGCAGGTGGTGGCCGAGGTGCAGAAGCATTTCGGGGAGACAGTGTTCAAGACGATCATTCCTCGGAGCGTTCGTCTGGGCGAAGCGCCGAGCCACGGGCAGACGATCCTCGAGTACGAGCCAAATGGCGTGGGCGCGGCCGCGTACCGCGCGCTGGCGGCGGAGGTGATCGAGAGAAAGGGGCGGGCGTGAGCGCTAAAGCGATGGAATCGGACGTTAATCAACGTGGGTCTTCGGCGATTCGACGGGGCATTGATTCCATCTGAGCGTTCCGACACCTTGACCCGATGTGCTGGAAAATCCTGTTCGCCTGCCTTGTCACCTTCAGTGTTTTGCGCGCGGCGAGTGTGGCGGAGGAGGGGCGAGCAACGCTGCGGATCGCGGCGGCGGCGGATTTGCGCTTTGCGCTGGAAGAGGTGCTGGTGGAGTTTCGCAAGACGACGCCGGAAATGCCGGTGGAGGCGACCTATGGGTCGTCGGGAACGCTCTTCGCGCAGATCGAAAACGGCGCGCCTTTTGATCTGTTTCTCTCGGCCGATGCGAAGTTGCCGCGGCAATTGATCGAAAAAGGGTCGGCCGAGAAAGAGAGCTTCTTTCTATATGCGCTCGGCCATCTCGCCGTCTGGGTGCCCGTGGCCTCGAAGCTCGACCTGAAGGCGCTCGGGCTGCGCGCGTTGCTCGAGCCCGGCACGCGGAAGGTGGCGGTGGCCAATCCGCAAGTGGCTCCCTATGGCGCCGCAGCCGTCTCGGCGCTGCAAAAGGCGGGCGTGTACGAGGGACTCAAGGAGCGGCTGGTCCTGGGTGAAAATGTGGCGCAAGCGGCACAGTTTGCGCAATCGGGGGCGGCCGATGCGGGGCTCATTTCGCTCTCGCTGGCCCTTTCGCCGAAGATGCAAGCGGACGGACGCTTCTGGACGGTGCCGAAGGAATGGGCTCCGGGCCTGGAGCAAGCGGGTGTGATTTGCAGGCGATCCGCCCATGGTGCAGGAGCGCAGAAAGTGGTCGCCTTGCTGCGAAGTGCGGCGGGGCAGGCGATCCTCGCGCGCAACGGCTTTTCTTCGCCCAGCGAGGCGCGCTGATGGACTGGACGGCGTTTTGGCTGACCAGCCGGCTGGCTTTGGTCACCTCGATGTGGCTGGCGGTGATCGGGATGCCTCTGGCTTGGTGGCTGGCGCACACGCGCTGGCCTGGCCGCATCTTCATCGAAGCCGTTGTCGCGTTGCCGATCGTTCTGCCGCCGACCGTCATCGGCTTCTATGTGCTGGTGGGGCTGGGGCCGCGGAGCGTCTTCGGGCGGGAGATCGAGCGGCTGTGGGGGCATCCGCTGCCCTTCAGCTTCGCCGGGTTGGTCGTGGCGTCGCTTCTCTACAGCCTGCCCTTTGCGGTGCAGCCATTCACAGCCGCTTTTCGCGGCTTGGACCTGGCGCTGCTCGAGGCCGCGCGAAGCAGCGGGGCGACCTTTCCACGAGCGGTGCTGCGCGTCGCGCTGCCCATGGCGTGGCCGGGCTTGCTCGCCGGATTGGTCCTCTCCTTCGCGCACACGCTGGGCGAATTCGGCGTGGTGCTGATGGTCGGCGGCAACATCCCGGGCGTGACCCGGACGGTCTCCGTTTCCATTTACGATTCGGTGCAGAGCCTCGACTACGCCACCGCTGGCCGGACGGCGGCGGTTCTCCTGATCATCTCCTTCGTCGTGCTGAGCATCACGTACGCCTTGCAACGTGAGTTTCGTTTCGGACCAGATCGTTAAATCACTCGACCGCGGGAGACCATCCGGGCGCATCGCCCGAAGGGGCGGAGGAGAGCTGCGCGCGACCGGCCAGCAGGAGCGCGGAAGCGATGAAAAATCCGGCCGCGCCGCAGCCCAGAGTCGCGCGCATGCCAAGATGATCAATGAGCACGCCGATCAGCACGCCGGAAAAGGGGACGATGCCGACAAAGGAGAGTGCCGCCACCGAGGAGACTCGTCCGCGCAGAGCATCCGGCGCGCGCTCTTGAATGACGATATTGGCGGTTCCGAAAGTCACCGACGCGCCGATGGTCAGCAGGATGAGCGAGCCGACGGCGGACCCAAAAGTTTGCGCCAGCGCCATCCCGCCGAGCGCCACGGCGACCAAAGCGCAGGCCAGCTTCACCGCCAGCGTGCGATGCCCGCGCCGCACCGCCAGCAAGCCCAGCGTGCCGACCAGCGAACCGATGCCGGAGAAGCCCATCAGGTAGCCCATGCGATCGGCGGGCAGACCGAGCGTGCGGCTGGCGTAGATCGGCATGTGGATCATGATAAAGGGTGAGACAAAGGTCGTCATGGCTGCCATGAGCAACACCATGGCGCGCGTCGGAGCATCGGTTTTGACGTAAGCGAGACCGGCGGCGATGCCGCCTTGCTGGCCCGCCTCGACGCGCTCGGCCGAGCGTTTGGGGAGCCGGATCGTGAGCAGCGCGAGGGCCAGCGCCAGGAACGAGAAAGCGTTGGCGAAATACGCGGGCGCGGCCCCAAGGCGATTGACCAGGTAGCCGCCCAGCGAGGGGCCGACGAGGCGCGAGGCATGGAAGCCCGCGCGATCGAGCGCAATGGCGCTGGACATCTCTTCCCGGGGGACGAGTTCCGGGACGAAGGCGGCCACGGAGGGCATCTCGAAAGCGGCCGCCACACCGACAATGCCCGCGGCCAGATAGATGTGCCAGATTTGGATTTGGTGCAGGGCGATGAGGCGCCCGAGCGCAGCGGCCGTGCAGAATTGCACCGCGAGCGTGGCGAAAAGGATGAGGCGCTTGTCATGCCGATCCGCCGAGCGGCCCCCCACCAGGGTCAGGAGGAGCATCGGCATCCCGGCGGTGAAATTCAATCCGGCCAGCACGAGCCCGCTGGCGTGGAGGGTCGTGGTGATCAGCCAGCCCTGGGCAAACATTTGCATCCAGGTGCCGATCATCGACACAAACTCGCCGGCCATGTAGCGCGCAAAAATCCCGTGACGTAATGGGGCCAGAACGGGAGGGGTGCGCATGCGAAATGGGTGGGGAGAGTCGGCGGGGAAGAGCGGGTTGGCAACAGGAGAGCGCGGCCCGCATGTGATGAGCGGACAGTTTCATTCCGGTGCTTGGCAAGGGGCGCGGCGCTGCTTAGCCTGCGGCGATGCGCCCCTTTGTTTTTCGCTGGCTTCTCATCAGTCTGGCCGTGGCGGTCGTCTTGAAGGCGATGGGGACGGCGGGCGCGGGTTGGGCTGCCTTGATTGGGGCGGCGCTTTTCCTCGGGCTGATGAACGCGTTCGTGCGGCCGCTGGTGCTGCGGTTTCAGCCAAGCATGGTGGTCCTCACCGCCGCGCTGGTCGTGCTCGTGCTCAACGCCACAGTTTTCGCGGGACTCGGCGGCTCTATTCCGGCCTACGGAGTGCAACCGCTTGGTGGCGCCCTGGCGGCGGCGGGCATCGTAAGCGCCGTGAGCTGGCCGCTCAATCTGCTTTTCCGCGCCAGTGATGGACACGTGCATCCGGTCACCTACCACGGCACCGCGGCCACGCCGGAACGCGAGGGGTGATGGAACTCGGCGCGCCCGTGGTCCGGGTGAAAATATGCGGCCTCACCAATGAGGCCGACGCACGCGCGGCGGTCGCCGTCGGTGCGAGCGCCCTCGGCTTCAATACCTGGCGCGAGGGGAGGCGCTACATCGACCTCGGGCAGGCCGCAGCGTGGATCGGAGCGCTTCCGCCTTTTGTCACGAAAGTGGCGCTGCTGGTCAATGCCACCCTGGAGGAAGCGCGCCGCACGGCGCGGTATCCGTTCATTGATGCCCTGCAATTGCATGGGGATGAGACAGCAGATTACTGCCAGGCCCTCGCGCAAGCAGGGCGGCCTATCATCAAAGCGGTGCGCGCACGCACGGAAGAGGATCTCGACGGCCTGGAGCGATACCCCACCACGCATTTTCTGATCGATGCCCATTGCGCGGGGCAGTTCGGCGGCACCGGGAGGGCGGCCGATGTCGCTCTGGCGCTCTCGTTTCGGGAGCGATATCCGGGATTTTCGCTGATCCTGGCCGGCGGCTTGAGCGCGGAGAATGTCGCGGAGAAGGTGCGGCAAGTGCGTCCCGCTGGGGTGGATGTGAGCAGCGGCGTGGAACGCACCCCAGGCCAGAAGGACCGGGAAAAGATGCGCGCTTTCGTGCAAGCCGCACAACGCTCTTTTGGAGGCTGAGGGCCGCGGGCAAAACCCGGTTGCAGGCGGAGCCGCCCTCGGTACAATGCGGCGCATGCCCGCCGCCCCTCCGAAGCTCCTTTCCGTCCTCCAGCAACAGCGCGCTCCGCTCCTCGATGGCTGGGTGCGCGAACAGCTTTCCTCCGATGCGTTGCGGGCCGATCTGCTGGGCGAAGGGGAACTCCGCACCGAATCGACGCATTTTCTGGATCTGTTCACGACCGCGCTGGCGAATGGTCCCGTCGGGCAGATTCGGGCGCCGCATTTTGGCCCCGTGCTCCAGTTTTTGGCCGGTCTTTCCGCCTCGCGCGGGCGCCAGGGTTTCTCGCCCACTGAAGTGGCGACCTTTGTCTTTTCCCTGAAACAGCCACTCTTCGACGCCTTGCGCACCGCTTATGGAGCGGACGCCGTCGGCTTGCTTGACGAGAGTTGGACGACCACTCAGATGCTCGACAAGCTCGGGCTTTACACGACGGAAACCTATCAGCAGACCCGCGAGGAAATCATCCGGCGCCAGCAGGAGGAGATGATGGAGCTTTCCACGCCGGTCGTGAGGCTTTGGGAAGGCGTCCTGGCGCTGCCGTTGATTGGCACGCTCGATAGCGCGCGCACCAGCGTCGTCATGGAGACGCTTCTGCAAACCATGGTCGAGACCGGTTCCGAGATCGCCATCATCGACATCACCGGGGTGCCCACGGTGGATACCCTGGTCGCGCAACATCTCCTGAAGACCGTGGCGGCGGCGCGGCTCATGGGCGTGGAGTGCATCATCTCCGGCATTCGTCCGCAGATCGCGCAGACGATGGTGCATTTGCAGATCGACCTCTCCGCGGTCATCACCCGCGCGACCATGGCGGAAGCGCTACAGGTCGGGTTCAAGCGGCTGGGGCTGCGGGTGAGTGAAAGCCAGGGCTCCGCGGTCGCCGGGATGGACCTCCCTTTCTAACGCACGGCCATGGATCGCATTCCCATTCTTCGCCTGGGCGACGTGTTGCTCGTCACTATTCAGGTCGATATGCACGACCAGTTGGCCATGAGCTTGCAGGAGGATTTGACGAACAAGATCTCAAAGACGAACGCGCGTGGCGTGCTCATCGACATCTCGGGGCTGGAAATTGTCGATTCCTTCATCGGGCGGGTATTGGCCAATATCTCCGCAATGTCGCGGGTGCTCGGCGCGCAGACGGTGGTGGTCGGCATGCAGCCGGCGGTCGCCATCACGCTGGTGGAATTGGGTCTGGACCTGACCGGCATCATGACGGCCCTCAACGTCGAGCGTGGCATGACGCTGCTCCGGAAAGAGATGCACGAACAATGATCACCGTTCGGCGGACGGAGACAGTCCAGGTCGGGCAGGAACAGGATGTGGTGGCGGTGCGTCAAGCCGTGCGCCGGCTCTGCGTCGAAGCGCGTTTCTCGTTGGTGGATCAAACCAAGATGGTGACGGCGGCGAGCGAACTGGCGCGCAATCTCCTCATTCACGGCGGGGGTGGAGAAGCTACACTCGAACTGCTGGAGCGGCCGCCGCGCCTGGGCGTGCGCACGCATTTTGTCGATCAGGGGCCAGGTATTCCCGATCATGCGCGCGCCATGAAGGATGGCTACTCGACCGGGACTGGACTGGGTCTGGGCCTCGGTGGCGCGCAGCGGCTCGTCAACGAATTCGAGCTAACTTCAGCCCCCGGCGAGGGAACCCGCGTGGTGGCGACGCGCTGGAAGTGATGGCGCACTCCCGCCGCATCGTCGTCACGGAGGAGAGCCAGATCGGCGAGGCGCGCCGTTGCGCCGCGGAACTCGTGCGCCAGCTCGGTGGCGACGAGGAAGGCGCGGGCCGGCTCGCCATCGCCACCATGGAAGCGGCCACAAATCTCGTGCGGCATGGCGGCGGCGGCGAAATCCTCCTGCGAAAACTGCGCGCCTCCGAGGGTTCCGGCATCGATCTGTTGGCTCTGGACCGCGGCCCCGGGATGGCCAATGTCGCGGCCTGCTTGCGCGATGGGCACTCATCGGGTGGCACCGCTGGAACGGGGCTCGGCGCCATCCGCCGCCTCGCCGAAGCCTTTGAGATTCTGTCGCTGCCCCACCGGGGCACGGCGCTGTGGTGCCGCTTCCGTTTAGAGAGACCGGAGCCGCTGCCGCGCCCGACGGCCTTTGAGATCGGGGCGGTCAATTTCCCCCTCGCCACCGAAGAGGTGAGCGGTGACTGCTGGGCGACCACTGAGCAGGAAGCGCGTCTCCGGCTGATGCTGGCGGATGGCTTGGGGCACGGCCCCTACGCGCATGAAGCAGGGCGCGCGGCCATCATCGTCTTCCGCCGGGAGACCAGCCGCTCTCTGGTCGAAGTCATGGAGATGGCACACTCCGAACTGCACAAAACGCGCGGCGCGGCCGTTTCCGTCGCCGAAATCTGTCCCGGCCTGGCGACCGTCACGGCCTGCGGGATTGGCAATGTCGCCATGCAGATTGTGCAAGAAACAGGCACGCATCACTTAATTACCAATCGAGGGACGGTCGGCGGCAGCTCTGCCAAACCGCAGGCTTTCACCTATCCCTGGTCTTCGGGCTCGCTGCTCGTGATGCATTCCGACGGCATCGGCACGCAATGGAAGCTCACCGACTATCCCGGGCTGCTCTCGCGCCACCCTGGACTCGTCGCGGGCGTGCTGTATCGGGACTTCCGGCGTGAGCGCGATGATGCCACGGTCGTCGTTATTCGCCATCGCCGGCCATGAGCCTCCCCGCCCCTCCATTAATCGAGCGCGTCACGACGCTGCCCTTGCGCGCCGAAGGAGACGTCGTGCAATGCCGGCAGCAGGCGCGCCTCATCGCGTCGCTCCTCGGCTTCGAGCATTACGACGAGGTGCGCGTGGCGCTGGCCGCTTCCGAGGCGGCGCGGTTTGCCGTCCGCGGAGGTCTTGCCCGCAGCATCGAATTCGCGGTGCAGTTTTCCCCCGAAAACGCGCGGCTGCCGGAACTGGTCATCCGCATCAGCCACGTCCGCCGCAGCGCCGAGGGTCTCGGCATCGAGCCGCTCGTGGATCATGTCGAGTATCTCACCGTTCCCGGTGGTGAAGAACTCGTGCTGCGGAAACGGCTCTCCGTCGGCATCGACCGCGGGGTGCTGCGCGAGCGCGCCGGGACGCTCCCCTCCGGCCGGGCCCTGGACGCCGAGGACGAACTGGCGGCATACAATCGCGAACTCATTGAGGCGCTCGAAGACGCCAACCAGCGGCGCCTCGAACTCCAGCGCATCAACGACGAACTGACCGAGACGAATCGCGGCGTCGTCGCGCTTTACGACGAACTCGACACGTTGCACCGTGTGGGCCGTGTCGTCGCTTCGCAACTGGAACTCGACTCCCTGCTCCAGGCCATTACCGACGCAACCATCGAGGTGAGTGGCGCGGAAATGGGCGCTTTTTTGGTCAAAGCTCCCGAAGCGGATCATTTCACCTGCCATACCAGCCGGGGACCCTTGTGCGGCCTGCTGGAGACAGGCCACATCCTTTCCTCGGCCGACCTCTTCAATGAACTCGGCGTGGGCGAAGTCCTGCGCATCGATGACCTGCGCGAGGAGGAGAGCCTCCGGCAGTGGCCTCATCAGCCGGTGCGCAGCTATCTCGCCGTGGCGGTGAAAAATGCAGAGGAAGGGGTGGCCGGCGTGCTCGTCTTCGCGCATCGCGAGCCAGGCACCTTTTCCGAGAGGACCGAGCGCATCCTGGCCAGCGTCGCCCTGCAAGCCTCCATCGGCGTGCAGAATGCACAGCTCTACCGGAGCGTACAGGCGGCGAGCGCGGCCAAGGACAGCTTCCTCGCGATGCTCTCGCACGAGTTGCGCACGCCGCTCAACCCCGTCTTCATGCTGCTCGCCTCGCTCGAGCAAAATCGCGATTTACCGCAGGAAGCGCGCGATGATCTGCTCATCATTCGGCGCAACCTGCAACTGGAAGCGCGGCTGATCGACGACATGCTCGACCTGACGCGCATCGTCCGCGGCAAGATCGCGCTCCATTTTGAGACAGTCGATCTTCACAGTGTGCTGCCGCTGGTCCGCGACGTCTGCCAGGAGCAGATCGGCGCGCAACAGGTCGAGACCGAGCTGCGGCTCGAAGCCATCCAGAGCTGCGTGGTCGCCGACTCGACGCGGTTGCAGCAAGTCTTCTGGAATCTGCTCTCCAACGCGCTCAAGTTTTCGCGCGGCGGGAAGGTGCTCATCGTCAGCAGCAACCCCACGCCGGAGACAGTCCGCGTGGAGGTGATCGATAATGGCCGTGGCATCCGGCCCGAAACGCTCAAGTCGATCTTCCAGCCCTTTGAGCAGGGCGACCTGGCGACGAATGCCACCTACGGCGGGCTCGGTCTCGGCCTCACCATTTCCAAGAAGGTCATCGATGCGCATGGCGGGCAAATCTTCGCCGAGAGCGGCGGGCTCGGCCATGGAGCGCGCTTCGTGGTCGAGCTGCGCACCGCCGAATGCACCGGCACTGCCATCGCGCCGCACCAGCCTGCATCGCCCGCCGCTGCCCGCTCTGGCGCGCGCATCCTGCTCGTCGAGGATCATCAAGATACGTTGCAAACGCTGCAGCGCTTGCTCAGCCGGCGCGGTTTCGAAACGGCCTGCGCGAATACCGCGCAAATAGCTTCCGTGCTCGCCGACAAGCAGAAGTTCGATCTGGTCATCAGCGATGTCGGCCTGCCCGACCGGAGCGGGCTTGAATTGATGCGCGAACTGAAAGAGAAGCATCAGTTGCGCGGCATCGCCCTGAGCGGCTACGGCATGGAAGCCGACATCGAGCGCAGCCACGCCGCCGGCTTCGTCGCTCACCTGATCAAGCCCATCGACTTTGCCGCGCTGGAGAAAGCCATCGCCTGGGTCCTCACCGCCAAGGGGGCTGGATGACTTGCGCCCCCAATTCGCCTATTCAACGGCGGACTGGAGAGGCGCAAAGGACGGAGGCCGATTTCGGCCGAGGTCGGATCAAAAGGGGGTGAGCACGGGTGAAATCGGCTGAGGCGGGCAACAACCGAGGCTCCGGCAACCACGCGCCGGAAAGGGCATGCTATGCTGGCGGGATGCCAAAGGCCTCGCGCACTGTCAGACCCCGGAAACCGGAATTTCCCCGTGTGCCACTCGAAGCTTCGCCACCTGGTTTGCACAGGCGGGTTGCTCGTCAGCCGGGCAGGGGGGACAGTTGCCCGCCCAGAAACCGGCATACGTCCCGGAATTGGCGATCCACCCGTCTGGGACAGGTTTGCCACCGGGGTGGGCGCGCAAAGCGGCTATCAGGTACAGTGAGGTGCGCCAGCGAAAGGGCGTTTTACAGAGAAGGCAATTCCCATTCTTCCCATTTTGGCACAGATGCGACAATTTGGCGCACGAGCGGCGGCACCGGAGCAGTTCCCCGGTTCGCGGATCCGCATTCGTCGGCGACCACGCGACGGAATCGCGAAAAGAGTTCCGAAATCCTCATATGCCGATCGGGAAACACGCGCAATGTGTACCAGAACTTCCGAAACTCCCAGAGGTGGACGATTTGCTACACCGCTGCTTCGGTGCTCCGTCACAATCAGGTGTGCCACCGAAATTTCTTTCACCACGGAGGCCGATTCCCATTCTTCCCATTTTGGCACGGTTGCGACAGTTTGTCACACCGTCGGCGAGAGCCACAGATTCGGGTAAGACAACTCGGCCGGGATTCGGCACCTCTCACGAGAGCGGCGTCGATCATGAAGGAAAAGAGTTCCGAAAATCCAAGACACCGACGCTGGAATGTTTGCCATCTTCGTGCCGGGCGGCCCATGAGTCCTGGTCAGAGACCAGCGAACGTGTTCCGGCGAGATTCAACTCCCCTGTTCCACCGTGGCTGGGATGGCGGGCCGGTTCTGCAACCCCGAGCACGCTAGTGGCGCGCCAAGCTTGACTCGCCGGCCCTCCGCATCTACCCTCCTTCTTTGACCGCCATCCCGGCAGAGCAGTGGGTCCACAAAACCCACTTTTTTTGTCCCCGGATGCCGGCGCGAAATTTTATGAACAGCGAAATTCTAGCAGGACTGGATTTCTTTGAACGCGACAAGGGCATCAAACGTGAGGTGCTCCTGGAAGCGATCAATGGAGCCGTGCTTTCCGCGGCCCGCAAGGCGGTCGGAGCGGCGCGCGATCTGCGCGTCGAGATCGATCCTCGAAGTCCGGCGAAATCAAGGCCATCGCCAAGCTCATCGTCGTCGAGACGCGTGGTGAACAAGCACGACGAAATCTCGCTCGACCAACGCCCAGAAGATCAAGCCCGGTGCTGTCGTCGGCGAGGAACTCGACGTGCCGGTCACGCCGAAGGATTTCGGCCGCATCGCCGCGCAGACCGCCAAGCAGGCGATCATGCAGCGCATCCGCCAGGCGGAGAAGGAGATGATTTACGACGAGTTCAAGGATCGCGCCGGCGAGATCGTCTCCGGGACGGTGCGGCGCTTTGAGCGCTCGGATGTGATCATCGACCTCGGCAAATTCGAGGCGATCATGCCGGCCCGCGAGCGGGTGCAGACGGAGGATTACAACGTCGGCGACCGCATTCGCGCCTACGTCGTGGCGGTGGAAAATGGCGTTCGCGGCCCGGAGATCATCCTTTCGCGCTCGCATCCGAATTTCGTCCGGCGCCTTTTCGAGACCGAAGTGAGCGAGATCGCCGATCGCACGGTGGAGATCAAGGGCATCGCCCGGGAAGCCGGTTATCGCACGAAGATCGCCGTCTGGAGCCCGAACGAAAAAGTCGACCCGGTCGGCGCCTGCGTGGGCATGCGCGGCTCGCGCGTCAAAAATATCGTGCGCGAGCTGAACAACGAGAAGGTCGACATCATCCGCTGGAGCGCGGACGTGAAGGAATTCGTGCTCGAAGCGCTGAAGCCGGCGAAGGTGAAAAGCGTCACGCTCGACGAGGCGAAGAAGACGGTGCACATCAAAGTGGATGAAGACCAGCTCTCGCTCGCGATCGGCAAGCGCGGCCAGAATGCGCGCCTCACCATGCGCCTCACCGGCTGGGAGGTGAGCATCGAGAAGGACGAATCGGCCGAAGAAGCTTTCGAGGACAACGTGGCGCGCGGGGTAATCAGCCTCGCCAACCGCGCTTCAGGTCGCGCCCGAGACAGCGCGCGCCTTGATGAAGCGACGGCATGAATCAGCTCGGAGGTCATCGCCGGCGCCGAGCCGCAGGATATTGCCGATGTGCTCGGCTGCGAATTGGCGGAGGCCGAGAAAATCCACGCCGCGGCGACTGCGAGGATTTTCAGAAAGTTGCGGGCGCCAGCCTTAAGCGGGCGACCCATGAAGACAACGTTCACATTTGCATGGCCACCAAGACTACCCAATCGAACCACCGACGACGACGCCGCGCTCCCGCACGACAAAGCAGGCACGGGCGGCGAAGAGCGCGCCGACTGAGAAGACGGCAAGCGCGAAGCAGGGCCACCGCGGCCCGGCGGCGCCGTGGCCCCCGTTCCGCCGCCAGGCCGAAGGAGGCGGTTTCGCTCATCGACGAGAAGCCGAAGACGCCGCGCGTGCGCCGGCCCGCCGACGCTCGAGAACAAGGCTTTCGCGGTCGCTCGCCGCCGATCTCACGCATGCAATCGAGCCGGAGCCGGCCGCGCCAGCCGTCGAAGTGCCGGTCGCACCAGCGCCGGCGCCGTGAGCCGGTCCGCCGCGCCCGAGCGCCGCTGCGGAGGCAGCGGCTGCCGCCGAGGAAGAGCCGCGCACGGAGAAGGTCATCCACCTGAAGCCGCCGATCATCGTGCGCGATCTCGCGCGGCGCTCGGCGCTGAAAGCCTTTCCAGGTCATCGGCGACCTGATGAAGATGAACATCTTCGTCAACCTCAATCAGTCGGTCGAGCCGGACGTGGCGGCGAAGGTTTGCGAGCTGCACGGCTTTATCTTCGAGCGCGAGAAGCGCGAGAAAGGCGGCGGCGTCCACAAGGCCGCCGAGAAGAACGCCGGAGCCGCCGCCGCCGCCGGCCTGAGCCGAAGAAGGACGAGCTGAAGACGCGCGCGCCGATCGTCACTTTCATGGGCCATGTCGATCACGGCAAGACGACGCTCATGGATGCGATCCGCAAGGCGCGCGTGGCGGCCGGCGAAGCCGGCGGCATCACGCAGCACATCGGCGCCTATTCGGTCGACCACAAGGGCCACAAGATCACCTTTCTCGATACGCCCGGCCACGCGGCCTTCACCGCCATGCGCGCGCGCGGCGCCAACGTCACCGACATCGTGGTGCTCGTCGTCGCGGCGGATGACGGGCTCGATGCCGCAGACGCTCGAAGCGCTGAATCACGCCCGCGCGGCCAAGGTGCAGATCATCGTCGCGATCACGAAGATCGACATGCCTTCGGCAAACGTCGACAAGGTAAAAGGGCCAGCTTCAGGAGAAGGGCCTCACGCCGGAAGATTGGGGCGGCGACACCATCGTGGTGCCGGTTTCCGCGCCGAAGGGCCTGGGCGTCGACAAGCTGCTCGAAAACATCCTGCTCGTGGCGGAAGTCGCCGAGCTAAAGGCCATCAATGACGGCGCCGCCCGCGGCACGGTGATCGAGGCGCAGATCGAGCAAGGCCGCGGCCCGACCGCGACCATCATCGTCCGCAGCGGCACGCTCGAGCGTCGGCGACGCCTTCATCTGCGGGCACTTCAGCGGCAAGGTGAAGTCGCTGATCGACGACTGCCGGCAAGCCGATCAAGGCGGCCGGCCCTTCGACTCCGTGCAAGGTGCTCGGCTTCTCCGGGCTGCCGAATGCCGGCGACGAATTGCTCGTCATGGACAGCGGAGCGCGAAGCCGCCACGCTCAGCCAGGAGCGGCTGAATCACGCAGCGCCTGAACAAGCTCGCCGCGCCCGCGCGCGCCGACGCTCGAAAACCTTTTCGACAGCCTCGCCGAGGGCCAGCGCAAGGTGATGAACATCATCCTGAAGACGGACGTGCAGGGCTCCGCTGGAAGCGCTCACCACTTCGCTCGGCCAGATCGAGAGCAAGAAGATCGACCTCAATATCGTCCACGCCGCCGTCGGCCCGATCACCGAAAACGACGTGCTGCTCGCCGCCGCTTCCAATGCGATCATCGTCGGCTTCAACGTGAAGACCGAGAGTCCTCCGCCGCGAGCACCGCCCGCCGCGAAGGCGTGCAGATCAAGCTCTACTCGATCATCTACGAACTCATCGACCAGGTGAAGGAAGCGATGGCCGGCCTGCTCGATCCCGAGACGCGCGAAACCGTCATCGGCCACGCCGAAGTGCAGCAAAGTCTTCGAGCTTTCGAAGGGCCTGGTCGCCGGCTGCGCCGTCACCGATGGGCGCATCGCCCGCACTGCGCGGGCGCGCGTGCTCCGCGGCCGCCAGCCGATCTACGACGGCGGCCTCGCCACGCTGCGCCGCTTCCAGGACGACGTGAAGGAAGTGCGCAACGGCCTCGAGTGCGGCATCAAGCTCGGCGATTTCACCGAGTACGAAGCTCGGCGACATCATCGAGTGCTACATCCTCGGAAAAGTTCGCCACGAAGCTCTAGGCTCAGGGGCCGCAGCGTGGTCGGTCGCGCTCGCGGCGCCGTCCCGCCTGAGTGCGTCGGCGCAACCGCCATCCGCGCCACCTTTCCTGACCTTCCATGAAATACCGTCTGATCCAGAGTCAACGAAGTGCTGAAGCGCGAGCTGGGCGAGTTGCATCCGGCGCGAGATCACCTTCACCGCCAAGCTCGTGACCGTGCAGCAGGTCGATGTCACGCCCGATCTCAAGCAGGCGCACGTCTACATCTCGGTCATCGGCTCGCCCGAGGAGCAGCACGCCGCCATGGCGCAGTTGCACGATCGGCGCGCCGCGCTGCAGCAGGAGCTCGCGCGCGCGTCGTCCTGAAGTTCACGCCGCAGCTGCACTTCATCCTCGATGAGCCGGTCGAGCGCGGCACGCGCGTCCTCAGCATCCTCGAGGAGCTGCGATCTGCCCGAGGAGCCGGAGGGCGCGACCGGCGTCCCGCGGAGGAGCCCGAGCGCGACGAGCTAGAGCCCGCCTGCGCTTATGAAGCCGAACTGCGACTTTGCGGAAATCGCCGAGGTGCTGCGCGAGCGGCAGCGCTTCGTGGTGATGAGCCACTTCCGGCCCGATGGCGACGCGCTCGGCTGCCCGCTCGCCTTGGGCCTCTGCCTGCGGCGAGCTCGGGAAGGACGTCACCGTCTGGAATCACGACGGCGTGCCGGAGAAGTTCCGCTTCCTGCCCGGCTGGGAGATGGTGCAAGAAGCCGCCCGCCGGAGCCGCAGGAATTCGAGGTCGGCCGTCGCGCTCGATACCGCGGTGCAAGACCGCATCGGCGATTGCGCCAAGGCGATCCGCCACGCCGGCTGCTGGATCAATCTCGATCACCACGTCTCCAACGACCACTACGGCGACCTCGCGTACATCGATCCGCTGGCGCCCGCGTACGGGCCAGATGCTGTACGAGCTCTTCCAAGCCAGAGGCTCCCGGTCACGCCCGCCATGGCGGACAATCTTTTCGTCGGCCATCTCGACCGATACCGGCTCCTTTCAATACCCAAGCACGACGGCGCGCACTTACGAAATGGCGGCGGAGCTGATCCGGGCTGGAGTGCAAGTCGGCGAGCTTTCGCAGCAGATGTACGAGAGCTATCCGCGCCGGCGGCTGGAGTTGCTGCGCGAGGTGCTCGGGACGCTGCGGTTCAGCAGCGGCGAGCGCGTCGCGAGCTTCGCGCTTTCGCTCGAGGCCGTGCGCCAGTTCGGCGAGCAGCCGGAAGACACTGAAGGCCTGATCGATCACATCCGTGCGGTGCAGGGCGTCATCGTCGCGGCTTTTCTTGAAGAGCTGCCCGATGGGCGGGTGCGCATCAGCCTTCGCTCGAAATACCCGCGCGCGGATGTCTGCAAAGTCTGCGCGCAATTCGGCGGCGGCGGTCACATCCTCGCCTCCGGCGCGCGCGCAAAAGGAACCCTTGCGGAGATTGAGACACAGGTCCTCAGTGCCATCGCGCGCGAACTGCCGCCGGCTTGATCCCGGATTGGTTCAACTATTGGACAGCCGCCGTTTCCGGGGCCAAAATGCCAGCCTTCACCTCATGATTGCCACCGCCGAATCCGAGTCCGCTTTCGCGCCGAACGCGCCGGCGGTGAAGCGTGTCTCGAAGCGCTGGCTCTCGAAGGAGGAACTCACCGAGCTGATGAGGATCAAGCCGGCGCTCTGGATCCGCGATCTCGCAGTAACCTGGGCGGTGACGCTCGGGGCCTTGGAGGGCGCGATTCTGGCCGGCCAGCGGCTGCCCCTTTTGGGGTGGCGTGCTCGCGTACACCGCCGCTTTCCTGCTGATCGGCTGCCTGCAAAATGCATTCATTCAGTGGCGGCATGAAGCCTCGCACTACTCGCTCTCGCGCGATCGGAAGCGCAACGATTTGCTCGGCGACCTGCTTCATCGCGGGGCCGGTCGGGACGACGGTGGGGCACTACCGCTACCACCACATCCCGCATCACACGAATCTGAACGACCCGGGCCGCGAAATCCAGACAGCGCAATGGATTTGCGTGCGCGGCGCTAACCTTTTCGGCAGCTCGCCTCGCAACTCTCCGGCTGGTGGTACGCCAGCAATGTCACTCGCGTCTTGCGCGGCCTTAAAGTGGAGCCCGCGCGGGCGCAAGCGACCGCGCCGCAGTTTACGATGGCCGCCATCGTCTCCTTTTTGGTCACCAATAGCGCGCTCTTCGCCGCCTGCTGGGTGCAAGGCGCATGGTGGGCCTACTTCATCCTCTGGGCCGCGCCGCCGATGACGGTGGCGCAGATGCTCAACAACTTCCGCACCATCCTGGAGCATCAGCCGGGCGCGGAGGTTTGCGACCAGCCGGATGCTTCCATGCAGCCGCTCACGCGAGTCATCTACGCTGGCCGGCTGGAACGCTGGCTCATCGCCCCCGTTGGCTTTTTCCACCATCACGAGCACCACACCTGGCCTTCCATCCCGTATCATCGTCTCGGCGAAACACGGCGCCTGCTCGAACAAAAAGGCTACTTTGCGCAGGAGGAAATCATCTACGCGAAAGGGTATCTGCGCAGTCTCTGGCAGCTCGCCTTTCAACCCGGCTGGGGCGTCCGCCTGCTCAATCCGTTCGCCGATTTCGAGCACGTCGAGCAGGCTTCCGCCTCGAAGGTGGCAACTTCCCAATGACGACCGCAGGCGCCAGGCACTCCGGCCCAGTCGAGGTCGAAAACGTCCTCTGCCCTGCGTGTGGGGCGGACGATTTTACCGATCGCGGCGAGCGGCCCGGACTTCGATCACCATTGCTGCGGCGACCAGGTGTTCACCCTCGCGCGCTGCCGGCGTTGCGATCTCTTCTACCTCAATCCGCGCCCGACCACCGCGATGCTCCCGGTCATTTACGAGGTCGATGATTACATCTGCTACGACTTCGACCAAAAGGGGAACGCCGTCGTGCAAAAGTACCGCGAGCGCGCCGAGACGAAGCGCATTCGCCAGGCGCTCCAGCATTACGATCGCCCGCCTGCGGACCTGCGCGTCTGCGACATCGGCCCCGGCGACGGCACCACGCTCGCCGCCTTTCGCACGCTCGGCGCGCGGTCCGAAAACCTCTACGGGGTCGATATCGATGAAGCCATCATCAAGAAGCTCGAAGGCAAAGGGCTGCGCGGCATCCTCTCCCGCGCCGAGGAACTCGATGGCAGCGTGCGCGACTTCGATTTGGTCCTCATGCTGCAAGTGATCGAGCACGTCGCCGATCCGCGGCGGGTCCTGGAAAAGGCGCGCGACCTTCTCCGCCCCGGCGGGCTCCTCTGGATGGAAACGCCCAATATCGCGGGGTGGGATCGCCGGTTTTTCGCGCGTCGCACCTGGGGCGGCTACCACTTCCCGCGGCATTGGACGCTCTTCTCGCCCGCGACCATGCGGCGCCTGCTGGACGAACTTGGCTTTGAATTCGTTGGCATCTGGAGCATGTCCGCCACCTTTGTCTGGATCTGGTCGCTCAACCACGAGTTGCAAGACCGCGGCTGGCACCGGATGGCCAGCTTCTTCAGTTTCAACAATCCTTTCGCCGCCGCCTTCTTCCTCCTCTTTGACGCTCTTCCGCGAGCGCTCAACCTCTCGAGCAACATGCGCATCCTCGCGCGGAAGAAGCTAGCCTAACGCCGCAACACAGTCTGCCAGTGCCCGGCCCTGGCAACGTTGCCGGTTGAATCTGAAGGCCGCAGTTCGCTCCGGCTTTTTCAAAACACCGCGTTGCCCAAGAATCCCATTGCAACCCAGCGCGGGGTGCGGTCTGGTACGCGGTTCTTTTTGCCATGAGTTTATCCCGTCGCGTCGTGATCACTGGAATGGGCGTGCAAAGCCCCGTGGGCTGCGATCTCCCGACCTTTTGGGAGAACGTCACGCATGGCCGCAGCGGCATCGTGCCGATCACCCTCTTCGACGCGACCGCTTACGACTGCCGGTTTGCCGGTGAGATTCAAGGCTTTGAGCCGATTAAGTGGTACAAGACGCCGAAGGACGCCCGCCGCTGCGACCGCTTCACCCAGTTTGCCATCGCCGCCTCGAAGCAGGCCATGCAAGACGCCGGCCTCACCGAGCCGGTGGGCGATCCAGAGCGGTTTGGCGTCATGCTCGGCAGCGGCATCGGCGGGCTGCGCACGCTCGAAGACCAGCATACCAATTGCATCACCAAAGGGCCGGGCCGCATTTCGCCCTTCATGATTCCGATGATGATCTCGAACATGGCGAGCGGCATGGTCTCCATGGAATTCGGACTGCAAGGCCCGAACTTCGCGCCGGTCTCGGCCTGCGCCACCTCCGCCCACGCGATCGGCGAAGCATGGCGCATGATCCAATCCGGCGATGCGGATGCCTTCCTGGCCGGCGGCTCCGAGGCAACCATCACGCCTCTCGGGATCGGCGGTTTCGCATCCATGAAGGCCCTCTCGACGCGCAACGACGCGCCGACCAAAGCTTCGCGCCCGTGGGACCGCGACCGCGACGGCTTTGTCATGGGGGAAGGTGCGGGCGTCCTGGTCCTGGAGGCGCTGGATCACGCGGAGAAGCGCGGCGCCCGCATCCACGCCGAAGTGGTGGGCTATGCGCTCACTGCCGATGCGCATCACATGACCTCGCCTTTGCCGAACCACGAGCAGGCGCAGCGCAGCATGCGGGTCGCGATGGAACGCGCTGGGGTCAATCCGGAGGAAATCGATTACGTCAACGCGCACGGGACCAGCACGCTCCTCGGCGACGAAGCTGAGGTCCGCGCGGTCAAGGCGGTCTTCGGCGCGCACGCCAGCAACGGGCTTCTGGTCTCCTCCACCAAGTCCATGATGGGCCACTTGTTGGGTGCCGCTGGGGCCGTCGAAACAGTCATTTGCGTCCTCGCAATCAAAAGCGGGGTCGTCCCTCCGACGATCAATCTGGACCACCCGTGCGATGGCTGCGACCTGGACTTTGTGCCGCACACCGCGCGCGAACGCAAGGTGCGGGTGGCGCTGAACAACTCCTTTGGCTTCGGGGGACATAACGCCACCCTGGCGATTCGCGAATTCGTCTAGCCGGGCGCGTCCCTTTGGCTTCTCGCAACGGCGGCCTCTCACAGCCAGCGCCTGCTTCCCTGCTCCCGCGATGATCGCTCAACTGCTCGAGCCCGCCATCCGCAACCTGATTGCCGCGCGCAACTACGCGGCCTTGCGCGACACGTTCCAGGACTGGCCGCCTTCCGAACTGGCCGAGTTGATTGCCGGTCTGCCGGAAGACGAACGGGTGCTCGTCTTTCGCGTGCTGCCCCACGGCGTCGCCGGCGAAACCTTCGCCCACTTCGCACCGGGCGAGCAGGAAAGCCTGCTCAAGGCGATGGGGCACGAGGAAGTCGCCAAGGTGATCAACGAGATGCCAGCGGATGACCGGACGGCCCTCTTCGAGGAATTGCCAGGTGAGGCGGTGCAACAGCTTTTGCAGCTCCTCTCCCCGGAGGAGCGCAAGATCGCGCAGTGTCTGCTCGGGTATCCGGAGGACACCGTCGGTCGGCTCATGACGCCGGATTACGTCGCCGTTCACGACGGTTGGACCAACAAGGAAGTCTTCGATTACATCCGTGCCCATGGGCAGGATCGCGAGACGCTGAACGTCATCTATGTCGTCGATGAGCGCGGCAAGCTGATCGACGACGTGCGCATCCGCGAGTTCTTGCTGAAGCCTTTCGAGGCCAGGGTTTCGGAGATTCGCGACAGCCGCTTCCACGCGTTGCGGGTCACTGATTCCGAAAATACGGCGCTCGATTCCTTCAAGCGCTACGACCGGAATACGCTCCCAGTAATTGATTCTGAAGGGAAACTGCTCGGGATCGTGACGATTGACGACGTGCTCGATGCGGCGGAGCGCGAGACCACGAAGGAGATTCAAAAGATCGGCGGCTTGGAGGCGCTCGATGAGCCGTACATGACCATCCCTTTCTTCCAGATGGTCAAGAAACGGGCGACCTGGCTGGTCATCCTCTTTGTCGGCGAAATGCTCACTGCCACCGCCATGGGAGTCTTTGAAAACGAGATCGAGAAGGCGGTGGTGCTCGCGCTTTTCGTACCGCTCATCATCTCCAGCGGCGGCAATTCCGGCTCCCAGGCGACCACGCTGATCATCCGCGCCATGGCTGTCGGCGAGGTGCGTTTGCGGGACTGGTGGACGGTCATGCAAAAGGAGATCAAATCGGGCCTGGCGCTCGGTTTGATTCTCGGCTCCATCGGCTTTCTGCGCATCGCGGTCTGGTCGGCCTTCTCGAGGGTTTACGGGCCGCACTGGTTGCTCGTGGCGCTGACCGTCGCCGTCTCGCTGGTGGGCGTGGTTCTCTGGGGTTCGCTCTCCGGCTCGATGCTCCCGTTTCTCTTGCGGCGCTGCGGGCTTGATCCGGCGACTTCCTCTGCTCCGTTTGTCGCCACACTGGTTGATGTGACGGGCCTGGTCATCTACTTCAGCGTGGCCATCTCCATCCTCCGCGGCACCGTCCTCTGACGCCACTTCGCTCATGGACTCTTCGTCTCCTCACCCATCGCCCGCCCACCGTCCGCTGCAGACCCATCTCAGGTTGGCGCATCGGATCAGTGCCCTGGAGTCGCATCATCGCTTCGGGGTGGCGCTCATCGTGGCGTTGCTCGCCTTCGCTTGCGCCAGCCATGTGCGGCTGGGGGTGCGGGTGATCATCGGCTGGGATGCCTATGCGGCCTGCCTGCTGGCGCTTGCCTGGAGCCGCATTTTTACCGCCAAGCCGCGCGTGGTGGTGCAACTCGCCAAGCTCACGCACACCAGCCGCAAGCTCATCTTCCTCTTCATCATTGCCGCCGCTTGCGCGAGCCTCATGGCTGTCGCTTTCCTGCTCGGCACCGCGAAGGACCTCGGAAAATCGCGCCTCGCGGAGCATGTCTCCCTGGCGATGGGGACCGTTATGCTCTCCTGGCTGCTGGTCCACACCGTCTTTGCCCTGCATTACGCGTTCCTCTACTTCCGGCCAGGCCACCCGGGAGAAGCGGAGCGCAAAGCGGGCGGGCTCATATTCCCGGAACCGACCGAGCCCGACTACTCCGACTTCGCCTACTTCGCTTTCATCATCGGCATGACTTCGCAAGTCTCCGATGTGCAGATTGCCTCGCGTGAGATTCGCCGCTGGGCGCTCCTGCACGGCATGGTCTCTTTCGGGTTCAACACCGCCGTCCTGGCCCTCAGCCTGAATATCGTTTCGGGCCTGCTGTAGAGTTCGTTCACGCGGTGTACTTCGCACTGTCGCCAGCCGTCGCGTCGTAAGTCGCCCCGGTGACGCGGTAGGCAGCATCGGAGGCGAGGAAGACGACCACCGGCGCAACATCCGCCGGCTGCATCCACGGAATTTTCATCACCGATTGCGGAAGCCGCGCCGCGATGACCTCCTCCTCCGTCGGCTGATCCTTGATCGGCTTTCCCGCTTCGCGCAGCGCCTCTTTCCAGCGCCCAGGATTGCGCGTCATCGGCGTATCCACCAGTCCCGGCTCGACCGTGTTGACGGTGATCTGATCCTCTCCCAACTCGAGAGCCGCTGATTTCATGAGGCCGATGATGCCCCACTTGCTGGCCGAGTAAGCCGAGCCGTCGCGCATCCCGTGCCGGCCTTGACCAGATGAGATGAGAATGATGCGCCCGTACTGGCGCGGAATCATGTGCGGCACGACGGCCCGGATGGTATTGGCACTGCCCGTGAGATTCACCTCAATCACATCCTTCCACTGGCGATCAGTCATCTGCGCAAGCGGCGCATAGACCTGAATTCCGGCATTAGCCACCGCGATGTCGATCTTGCCAAATTCCTTCTCCGCGCGCGTTGCCGCGGCGCGCAAGGCCGAGAGGTCCCGAATGTCTGCCTGCACACCGATGAAACGGCGCTTCTCCGCCTCGACCAGCCGGCCCGTCTCGGCAAGTTCCTCCTTTGCCGCAGCCGGATAAATCACCTCGGGGCTGGCGGGTCCCGCAATGTCGATCCCCATCACGTCCGCGCCGGCATGTGCCAGGGCCACCGCGATCGCCCGCCCGATCCCGCGCGCCGCCCCCGTTACAATCGCCGACCTCCCCTCCAGGCTGAAACCGCGCAAAGGACTCGCATCACTCGCACTCGTTTCCGCTGCGCGCGCTCCGCCGCCCCCGAGGGCCGCTGCACCCGCGAGAGCGCTGACAGAGGTGGCGAGCATGTTGCGGCGCGAGATGCCTGGTACCGTCGAACAAGAGGGATGATCAGTCATAACCACCAATCGCTCTCGGTGCCCCGCCCGCGCGCAGTGGCTGCCCCGAGTCAGTTCCGCACTCGGGAAGTGGGTGCCGTATCCGACTTCCGTCCTTCTCCCGGCCGTATGCGCCGGGAGCCGGCCTCAGGCTTCAGGCAACGACCGGGTCGGCCTGCGGTTCGGCGAGGCGGACGGAGGCGGGTGCCGGCTTCTGATATCTGCGGGTGCTCCGGCGGCCGCGGCAATCGGGGCGCTGGCTGCAGACCCAGACCGGGCGTTCGCTGACGTTGATTTGATCCATGGCCGCTTCACAAGCGGGGCAGAGCGGCGGCGTGAACGTTACTTTGCTCATCAGTTTTGGCGCCCAGGAGGCGATGGCGAGCAGGTCCTCATTCGGCTGCTCGCGCGCGGCGGTGATCAGCTCGTCCAGAGTGCGCGCGTTGATGAGCGTAATCTTCCGCGTCTTGGCGAAATTGCGCGCGTCCCAGGTGAAGCCGCACGAGGCCACATACAAGGCGCGCGTGGCGGCGGCGGCGCACATCGCCTCGTGAAGTTCGCGGACGCGGTCCACATGCACCTTGTGTTCCTGGCGGAATTTCTTGCACTGGACGAGCACCCGCTCGGCCTTGCGCAGGAGCGTGAAGTCGCCGCCGCGTCCGCCGCTCAGCCCGGAAGGCATGGAGATGCGGTACCCCTGTCGTTGGTAAATGAGCGCGGCCAGCAGCTCAAAGTCCTCCGCATCGAGCGCGTGGACCGCGTGTTTCATCTCGTACGGCTCGGACTCATCCGGCACGGGAATGGCGACGACCGGCGGCATGAAGGCCTCCGCCGAGGAGCGCCCCGCGCGGCGGCGCTGCACGAAGACCATTCCGAGAAAGACCACGGGGACGAGCGAGAGTTCCAAGCCGGAGCCCTTGGCGCGCACCCAGCATTGCGCAAGCAGATCGGTGCGGACGTGACTGGCTGGCGAGTCACCCATGGGCGCGCCCGATTTTGGATTGGCGCCGGGATTGGAAGGTGTGTGGGGCGCGCTCGCACCCGTTGCGGCATGCGGCGCGTTGGCGACCCCGCCGGCGGAAGACGGTTCGCCGCCGGGCTTCACGATTTCAATGCCGAGTTCCGACATGGTGCCGGCCTCTGCGCGACCGGCGTAAAGTTTGTCGCTGAGTTCGCTCGCCAGCTCGTCGCGCTTGGCCGCGCCGGAAAAGAGTCGGAGAGCGCTTTGGAAGACGGTGGACATCAGGTCCGACTCCTCCGACGAAAACTGCGGCGCCTCCATGCCAGCGGCGCGCATGAGGAAGCCGCTTCCGTGCCTCAACCCGCCGCCCATGAGCACGACCGTGGCCACCAGGAATGCGAACTTGGTGACGAGTTTGATCAGGAGGCGCATCGCAACGGTGGTTTAGCAGAAGTTGGGCCAGCGTTGCGCGCGGCAAAGTTTGCGCTTGATGGAGACCGGGAACGATCCCATCTTTGTTTTTCCGTTCGGCCAACTCAGCCCGGACGTTGATCAGCCCGCCAGTGTAGCTCAGTTGGTAGAGCAGCTGATTCGTAATCAGCAGGTCACGGGTTCGAGTCCCGTCGCTGGCTCTCTGCTTCAAGGAGCGCCTCGAGGCGCAATCACGTGCGCTCCGCAAGTTCCGCGGCTCCGGCGTGTCGCCGATCGACCTCTGCCGACACTTTCCGGCGCAAACAAATTTCTCAAAATGCGCTTGCCACCCGCCGCGGGGTCGCTTACACAAGACACCCCTTTTCGCGCTCTCGCCGAGTTCCACTCGCGCTCTCGCGGCTCTGGATGGGCGACTCGTCGCCTCGTCCCGCGGCTGCCCGAGTGGACCCCGGTTGAGCCGTGAGGAGGAGAGGCCGCGGCTGCTTTGCAAAAGGCGGTGTCGGCTTTCAGCACGAAAAAGGAGTTTCGGTAAAAAGAGACTTGCCACCTTGGCGAGTCTCCCTACAGTCCGCCTCCCCCGCCGCCAGTAAGTCGCTCCCGATTCTGGCATCAGGCGGGTTTTTCGTCTCCGAATCTGGTCTGCGTTTCCACTTGGAAGCCGCTGCCGGTTCGGCGGCGCAAGACACACGGAGCGGGTGTCGCCGAGAGGCGCGCCGAGCTTGCACTTTATCTTTTCCACCACGCCTCGTCTCCCACATGCCAACGATCAATCAGCTCGTCCGAAAGGGCCGCCAGAAGGTTTCGGTCAAATCGAAATCCCCCGCGCTGACCAAGTGCCCCTTCCGCCGCGGCGTCTGTACGCAAGTGATGACGCGCACGCCGAAGAAGCCGAACTCGGCCCTGCGCAAAGTCGCGAAGGTGCGCCTGACCAACGGCTACGAGGTGATCGCGTACATTCCGGGCGAAGGCCACAATTTGCAGGAACACTCCATCGTTCTCGTCCGTGGTGGCCGCGTGAAGGATCTCCCCGGTGTCCGCTATCATATCGTCCGCGGTACGCTCGACGCCCTCGGGGTGGATGGCCGCCGCCGCTCGCGGTCCAAATACGGGGCCAAGCGCCCGAAACCAGGCCAGGAAGCCGCTGCTGGCAAAGGCAAGCCAAAGGGCAAGAAGTAACGCCGCCGTTTCACTCTCACTCTACCTTTTCACTTCACCATGTCCCGCCGCCGCCGAGTCATTCATAAAGAAGAGAAGTTCGATACGCGCTATGGCAGCCAGATCGTGGCGCGCCTCATCGCGACCGTCATGCAGGATGGCAAACGCTCGACGGCGGAACGCATTGTTTATGATGCGATTGAGAAGAGCCGGCAGGGGAGCGATTCGGTCGATCCGCTCGAGACCTTCAATAAGGCGATCGACAACGTGAAGCCCCGCCTCGAAGTGAAGAGCCGCCGCGTAGGTGGCGCCACTTATCAGGTGCCGATGGAAGTTCAACCGGGCCGCCAATTGGCGCTCGCGATGCGTTGGATTGTTGGTTTTGCTTCGAAACGCAAAGGGATTTCGCTGCGCGACGCGCTCGCCTCGGAACTCAAGGACGCCGCCTCAGGGCAGGGGAATGCCATTAAGAAGCGCGACGATACCCACAAGATGGCCCAGGCGAATCGCGCCTTTGCCCACTTCCGCTTCTAACTATTTTCGCACATGTCCGCTGCTGTCGCCACTCCACCGCTCCACACGAATCCGAATTCGAAGGATCGCGCCTATCCGCTGGAGAAGACGCGCAATATCGGCATCGCCGCGCATATCGATGCGGGCAAAACGACGCTGACCGAGCGCATTCTTTTCTACACCGGCATGATCCATCGTATCGGCGAGGTGCATGAGGGGACGACTTCGACCGACTGGATGGAGCAGGAGCGCGAGCGCGGCATCACGATTACCTCAGCCGCGACGACTTGTTTTTGGGAGCAGGTGAAGCAGCCCGGTGTTTTGAAGCTCTACGAGGGCCAAAAGATGCGGGTGAACATCATCGACACGCCCGGGCATGTTGATTTCACGGCGGAAGTCGAGCGCTCGCTGCGCGTGCTCGATGGGGCGATTGCGGTCTTCGATGCGGTCGCCGGTGTGCAGCCGCAATCCGAGACGGTTTGGCGGCAGGCCAACAAGTACGGCGTGCCGCGCATCGCGTTCATCAACAAGATGGACCGGGTGGGAGCAGACTTCGATGCGGCGATCGACTCGATGCGCAAGAAGCTGATGGCGAATGCCTGGCCGATCTTGATTCCGATTGGCAAGGAAGACTATTTGCGCGGGCAGCTCGACGTGGTGAACAATAAGGCGGTCCTTTACTCGGATAACGATAAGATCGGCTCGACTTATACGGTGGAGGAAGTGCCGGCGGAGTTGCAGGATCAGGTGAAGAGCGCGTACGACGATCTCGTCAACGCCATGGCTGACCTGGATGACGAAATCGGCGAAGCGTTTCTCGAGGAAAAAGAAGTCACACCCGACATGCTGAAGGCGGCCATCCGCCGGCAGACGATCGCGATCAAGTTCACTCCGGTGGTCGGGGGCTCGGCTTTCAAGAACAAGGGTGTGCAGTACTTGCTCGATGCCGTTATCGACTACTTGCCCGGTCCGCTTGATATTGTCCCGGCCAAGGGGCAGGATCCTGATACGGCCGCACCGATGGAAGCTCCCGCGAACGACTTCGGCAAGTTTTGTTGCCTGGCGTTTAAGCTCTGGAGCGATCCGCATGTCGGCAAGCTTGTCTTTTTCCGCGTCTATTCCGGCAAGCTAACCAAGGGAGACAACGTGTACAATCCGCGCACCAACAAGCGCGAACGCATCTCCCGGATCATTCAAATTCGCGCCGATAAACGCGAAGACATCGATACCTGTTACTCCGGCGACATTGCCGCGATCGTCGGCATCAAGAATATTACTACCGGCGACACGCTCTGTGACGAGGATTTCCCGATCCTGCTCGAGCCGCCGTCGTTCCCCGACCCGGTCATCTCGATGTCCATCGAGCCGAAGACCAAGCTCGACCAGGAGAAGATGAGCATCGCGCTCCAGCGCCTGGCGGAAGAAGACCCGACCTTCCGCGTTTTCACCAACGAAGATACCGGCCAGACGATTATCGCGGGGATGGGCGAGTTGCATTTGGAAATCATTCGCGACCGTCTCCTGCGCGAGTTCAAGGTCGAGGCCAATTCCGGCAAGCCGCAGATCGCCTATCGCGAGACCATCACTGCCGAGGCGAAGGGAGAGGGACGTTTGATTAAGCAATCGGGCGGACGCGGCCAGTACGGACACGTCATCGTCGATGTGAAACCCAACGAGCGCGGCAAAGGCATCACCATTGAGAACAAGGTGGTCGGCGGCACGATTCCCAAGGACTACATCCCGGCCTGCAAGAAGGGGATCGAGGAAGCGGTGCTCAATGGGATCATCGGCGGCTATCAAGTGATCGATGTCCATATCGACATCATCGACGGCTCGTACCATGACGTGGACTCGAACGAGCTGGCTTTCAAGCTGGCGGCCATTTTTGCGGTGAAAGACGGCTTCAAGAAAGCTAAGGCGATCCTGCTTGAGCCGATCATGAAGGTGGAAAATACCACGCCCGATGAGTACCAGGGCGACATCATGGGTGATCTCAACCGCCGCCGCGGCCGGATCAATTCCATCGAAAACAAAAACGGCCTCTCCATCGTGAACGCCGAGGTGCCGCTGGCCGAAATGTTCGGCTATTCGACGGCCATTCGGTCACTTTCCAAAGGGCGCTCCTCTTATTCGATGGAGCCGTCGCACTTCGAGCAAGTGCCGGAGCAAATCAAAGCCGCCGTGCTCGAGCAGAAGGGCGACAAGTAACTTTATACGATCATGAACGGACAACGCATTCGCATCCGCCTCAAGGCATTTGACTTCCGCATGCTCGATCAATCGGCCAGCGAGATCGTCGAGACCGCCAAGCGCACTGGCGCCAAGGTGGCCGGCCCGATCCCATTGCCGACGCGCATCGAGAAATTCACCGTGAACCGGTCGCCCCACGTCGATAAAAAATCGATGGACCAGTTCGAAGTGCGCACCCACAAGCGGCTGCTCGATATCATTGAGCCGACGGCCAAAACCGTGGATGAACTCAAGAAGCTGAACCTGCCTGCCGGCGTGGATATCAGCATCAAAATCTGATTTTTGCCCCGCATTCAACCCTTAGCCATACAGACCAAGACATGAAGATTGGATTGCTCGGCCGCAAATTAGGCATGACCCGCGTCTATGACGAAAAGGGGATCGCCACCGCCGTGACTGTCATCGAGGCGGGCGGCAACACGCCGCTTCAGGTGAAGACCACGGAACGAGACGGCTATGCCGGCGTGCAAGTTGGTTTCCACACGCAAAAGGCGCAACGCGTGACCCAGCAATTGCTCGGCCACTTCAAGAAACACGGTTCCGAGCCGAAGAAACTGATCCGCGAGTTTCGTTTGCCTGATGGCACGGTGCTCGAAGGCGAGATCGACCTCCGCGTCACGCAATTCGCCATTGGCGATCCTATCGACGTGATCGGTCAGTCCAAAGGCAAAGGCTTCCAAGGCATCATGAAGAAGCATAATACCAAGGGCCAGGGCCAGTCGCACGGCTCCATGATGCATCGTCGTCCGGGCGCCATCGGCATGCGCTCGACGCCGGGTCGCATTTGGAAGAACCAAAGCATGCCCGGTCATATGGGTGACGAGCGTGTGACGGTGCAAAATCTTCGGGTCGTGCAAGTGCGGGAGGAAGATAATTGCATCCTCGTCTCCGGCGCGGTGCCGGGCGCGAAGGGTTGTTATGTCGTCATTCGCCCGGCCAAGAAGGCGCGAGTCAAAACGGAGGCAGCAGCTTAATTTATGGCAGCCACCATTCTCACAGTCGAAGCGGCTCAGGCCGCGAAAATCCCGGTCGTCGAGAACGGGCGCTATACGCAAGTCGTGCATGACGCCGTCACCGCCTATCGCGCGAATCGACGCAGCGGCACTGCTAATACGAAGTCCAAGGCGGATGTGAATCTTTCCGGTGCCAAGCCGTGGCGGCAAAAAGGGACAGGCCGGGCGCGCGCTGGCTACAAGTCTTCGCCAGTGTGGGTGGGTGGCGGCGTGGTCTTCGGACCGAAGCCGCGCGACTACTCGAAAAAGCTCACCAAGGCGACCAAGCGGCTGGCTTTGCGCAAAGCACTCTCGGAGAAGATCAAGTCGGGCGATGTGTTCATGGTGGACGCCTTCGCCGTGACTGAGCCCAAGACAAAGAATTTCATCAAGCTCATCCAGGAGATCACGCCGGAAGAGAAGACGCTGGTCGTCTCCGCCACTTTCGACGACCACACTTACCGCGCCGCGCGCAACGTTCAACCAACGCTGCTCATGACCGCTTCCGACGTGAACGCCGAGCATCTGCTCAAATATCGGAAGATCGTCCTGACCCACGAAGGCCTCGCGCAACTTGCCGACCGCATCAACAAGAAATGAACGAGCCCCACGACATCATCGAGACGGTGCGCCTGACCGAAAAGGCCTCCCTGCTGGGCGAGAAACATAATCAGTATGTCTTCCGCGTGGCGCGCCATGCCAACAAACCGCAGATCAAGCGGGCAATCGAGCTGCTTTTCAAGAAGACGGTCATTCGCGTGAATACCTGCCAGTATGGCGGCAAAGCGCGCCGCCAGCGGACCGCTGCCTATGGCCGCACCTCTGACTGGAAGAAGGCGATCGTGACGTTGAAAGCCGGCGACAAGATCGAGTTCGCCTAACCTCCCATTTGCCTTATGGCCCTTAAGACCTTCCGTCCGCTCACTCCGACCAGCCGCTTCAAGCAGTTGCCGGCGTTTGACGAGATCACCAAAGACAAGCCCGAGAAGAGCCTGCTCGGAACCAAGAAGCGCAGCGGCGGCCGCAATAACTACGGCCGCATCACGACGCGGCACATCGGTGGCGGGCACAAGCAGAAATATCGACAGGTCGATTTCAAGCGCAAGAAGCACGATGTCGAGGCTTCAGTCATCGGTATTGAGTACGATCCGAATCGGACCGCGCGCATTGCTTTGATCCAGTACACTGATGGCGAGAAGGCTTACATCCTCGCTCCGGTCGGCCTCATGCCTGGTGCGAAGGTCTCCGCCGGCGCGAACGTCGCGCCCACAGTTGGCAGCGCCCTTCCGCTGAAGAGCATTCCGCTGGGCACCGCGATTCATAACGTCGAGTTGGCGCCCGGTCGCGGCGGTCAGGTTGGACGCAGCGCTGGCCAGCAAGTCATTCTGAGCAACCGCGAGGCGGGTTACGCCTTGGTCAAGATGCCTTCCGGCGAAATCCGCCGTATTCACGAGGATTGCTACGCCACGATTGGCCAGGTCGGCAACGTCGATCACATGAACGTCTCCTCCGGCAAGGCGGGTCGTTCCCGCTGGCAGGGGGTGCGGCCGACCGTCCGCGGCATGGTCATGAACCCCGTTGATCACCCGATGGGTGGCGGCCAGGGCAAGTCAAAAGGCGGTGGCGGTCGCCAGCATCCCGAGAGCCCATGGGGCCAGTTGGCCAAAGGCTTCAAGACGCGCCGGAAACACAAAGGCAGTAATGCTTTCATCGTCGAGCGCTGCAACGCCAAGAAGAAGACCAAGTAACCACTTTCTGCCCCTTTCACTTCTCACTTCTCTTAATTCATGGGTCGTTCCCTCAAAAAAGGTCCGTTCGTTGACCAGCATCTGCTCGATAAGATCGACAAGATGGCTGATGGCATCAAGAAGCCAATCAAGACCTGGTCGCGCCGCTCGACCATTACTCCCGATTTTGTCGGCCATACCTTCATGGTGCATAACGGCAAGCTTTTTACCTCCGTGTTTGTCACGGAAAACATGGTGGGCCACAAGCTCGGCGAATTTTCGCCAACGCGCATCTTCAAGAAGCACGGCTCCCACACCGCCAAGGTGACCAAGTAATTTCCGACCCAGTTGCCTTGACGGGAGAAGTTCATTCCATGTTCTTCCCCACCAAGGCACCTGGCGCCCTCGCAGTAGCAGTCGCGCTCCTCGGAGCGCTGGCCGGCGGCCTGACCGCTGGGACCACTCGTTCTTTGTCAGACTTAGATATCGAAACGGCTGAAGCCAAGATGACCCTCGAGAAAGTGCTCGCGGAGAATGCGGCCCTGAGCAATCAGGTGCGGCAACTCCAGGAGAAACTCGCGGTGCAGGAGGCGACCGCCGCCCGCATGACGGAAAGTCTCGCCCTCGCGACCAGCGAGTCCGAGGTGTTTCGCCGCGCAGACCGGTGAGCTGAAGCTGCGCCTCGAAGCCCTCGGGGTGGAAGGCGGCGGCAGCGTCACCGACAAAGTCGAGCGCGGGTACGTGACCGCCCTCAATGACCTGCGCCACGCCGACGAGGAGCGCGTCAAGCTTCGTGAAGCGTTGACCGGCCTTTCCGAGGCAGTCCTGCGCTTCTCCAAAGCGCCGCCCAACGCTGATCCTGAAGCACGCAAGTCGCTGGACGCGCCGCTCCGCAAGGCCAACGAAGCCTTGGGTGACGCGGCTCCCGGCGCCAAAGCGCCAGCGAGTGCGACCTTGAGTGATGGGCTCGTCATCGGCTTCAGCGAAGAGCTGGCCCTGGTCGTCGCGAACATCGGCAGCCAAGCAGGGAGTCATCTCCGGCATGCCCTTCCAAGTGCTCCGCGACAATCACATCATCGGCAGCGTCCGCGTCGTCGAAGTCCGCGAGAAAATCGCGGGGGCCATCATCGAAAATCTAAGTTCCGAAAAAGACCACATCAAAGTGGGCGACCATCTGAAGATCGCCGCCCGCCAGTAAGAACCAGTTTCCACTTTCAACGCACTTCATCCAGACCAGTTTTCCCATGCAGATCAAAGCTATCTATCGCGGCGCGCGCATCTCGGCCTTCAAGTGCCGGGAAGTGACGCGCGAGATTCAGGGCCTGCCGGTGGCGGCAGCGCTCGACATCCTGACGTTTACGCCTCGCAAAGGCGCGCGCCTCGTCGAGAAAACGCTGAAGAGCGCCATCGCCAACGCCGAGAACAATAATCGAGCTCCGCGCCGACAAGCTCGTCGTCCAGGAAGCAGTCGTGGGCGAAGGCCCGACCTTTAAGCGTTCCCAGCCCAAGGCCCGCGGCAGCGCCGGCCCGATCCGCAAGCGGACCAGCCACATCAGGATCATCGTGACCGACGAGATCGAGATCAAGCCAAAGCGCCAGCACAAATCATCGAGCCGCAAGAAGAGCAGCAAATCACCCGCCTCCAAGGCTCCAAAAGCCGCGCGCCCCGTTCCCGAAGCCGCCGCCGCTGCAGAAGCTCCGGCCACCGAATCCCTCTCCACTCAAGAATAACTATGGGCCAGAAAGTTAATCCGATCGGCTATCGCCTCGCGCTGAACCGCGACTGGCGTTCGCGCTGGTTTGCCAATCCGAAGGAACTCCCCGAGTTGCTGCACAGCGACATCGCCATCCGCAAGTACGTCAAAGACAAATTGCGCCTCGCGGCCGTGGCGAAGATCGTCATTGAGCGCGCCTGGAACTCCATTCGCGTCACCATCTCGACCGCCCGTCCCGGCATCGTTATCGGACGCAAGGGCTCCGAGATCGAAAAGATGACTGAGGAGATTTCCAAGATGTCCGGCGGCAAATCCGTCAAGATCGACATCAACGAGATCAAGACGCCCGAACTCGACGCCCAGTTGGTCGCGGAAAATGTCGCCTTGCAGATCGAGCGCCGCATCTCTTTTCGCCGGGCCATGAAAAAGGCGATTCAAACCACGATGGAATTTGGCGCCGAAGGCGTGCGGATTCGCTGCGCCGGGCGGCTCGGCGGCGCGGAAATATCGCGTGCGGAATGGTACCGCGAAGGCAAAATTCCGCTCCACACGCTCCGCACTCCGATCGATTACGGCGTGACCGAAGCGCACACGGTGTACGGCATCATCGGCGTCAAGACGTGGATTTGTAAGAAGGCCGAAGTGGTCGAAGCTGAGAAAGCTGCGCCGCTGACCCCTGAAGCCGATCGCCGCCCGCTCGAGACCACCGTCTGATTTCACACTCTCACCTCCGAGGATTTTCTTATGCCCTTGATGCCCAAACGCGTGAAATATCGCAAGACCCAGCGCGGCAGCCGCGCCGGGACGGCGACCCGCACGGTCAACATCGACTTCGGCTCCTTCGCGCTACAGACCTTGGATCGCGCCTGGATCACCAATACGCAGATCGAGGCCGCTCGCGTGGCCTTGACGCGCAACATGAAGCGCAAAGGGAAGCTCTGGATTCGGATGTTCCCGGATAAGTCGGTGACCGCCCGTCCTCCGGAGACCCGCATGGGCAAGGGCAAAGGCCAGCCCGAGAAGTGGGTCGCTACGGTGCGTCCCGGTAACATTTTATTTGAATTGGACGGAGTCCCCGAATCCGTCGCTCGTGAGTCATTGCGCCTCGCGGCTAATAAGCTCCCGATTCGCACCAAGTTCCTGGCTCGGCACCGCGCCGTCGCCGCTTAATCCCATCGCCATGAAGTTGAAAGAAATTCGCGAGCTGACCCCGGCCGAGCTTTCCTCCCGTAAGCGGGAGTTGAAGCAGGAGATTTTTCACCTGCGCATCCAGCAGCAGAGTGGCCAGTTGGAAAAACCGAGCCTGATCCGCTCCCTTCGGCGCGAGATTGCGCAGTTGGAAACCGTGCTCACGCAAAAAGCGAGCGCCGCGGCCGCTGCCTAATTAACGCCCTCACATCATGTCCGAGACCACTGAGACCATCACCCCTGAAGCCACCGCCCCCGCGCGTAATTTGCGCAAGGAGCGCGTCGGCCAGGTCGTGAGCACCAAAATGAACAAGACCGCTGTGGTCGAAACCGTGACGCGCGTCCCTCACGCCAAATTCGGCAAGATCATGAAGCAGATCAAACGCTTCTATGTGCATGACGAAGAGTCCAAGGCCCAAGTGGGCGACACCGTGCGCATCTCCGAGACCCGCCCGCTATCCAAGCTGAAACGGTGGCGCCTGGTTGAAATTGTCAAACACTAGCGTAACCTGCGCGCCCCACTTTTTCTATGCTCCAAATTCGCTCCCGCATCGACGTGGCCGACAACACCGGCGCTCGCATGGCCAAGATGATCGGCGTGATCGGCAAGGCCACCATGAAGGCCGGCATCGGTGATGTCATCACCGCGCATATTCGCGAGGCTTCGCCTGGCGGAACGGTCAAGAAAGGCGATGTCGTCCGTGCCGTCGTCGTGCGCACCCGCCAGCCCGTTTCCCGCGAGGACGGCTCCTACCTTCGCTTCGATAGCAACGCCATCGTCATCATCGACAAAGACCTGAATCCGCGCGGCACCCGCATCTTCGGGCCGGTTGCGCGGGAATTGCGCGAGAAGAATTTCATGAAGATCGTCTCGCTCGCCCCGGAAGTACTGTAATGAACCGTCCCAAATTTCACGTCAAGAAAGGCGACACCGTCCAGGTGACCACGGGCAACCATCGCGGCGCTCAAGGCAAGATCCTGGCCGTGCTGCCCAAGAAGTTGCAGGTGCTCATCGAGGGCGTCCGCCTGATTAAGAAACACACCCGCAAGTCGCAGGATCATCCGCAAGGCGGCATCATCGAGCGCGAAGGCCCGATTCACATCTCCAATGTGAAAAAGATGGAGGTCGCCGCCGCCAAGCCGGCCAAAGCCGCCAAGGCTCCGAAAGCCAAGAAGTAACTCTTACCACCGCCCACCATGGCCGCTGAATTTTATTCGTTTTACAAAGACCGGGTCATTCCGACGCTCAAGGAGAAGCATGGGTATAAGAACGCTCATCAGGTGCCGCACGTGCAGAAGGTCGTCCTGAATAGCTGTATCGGTTCCCAGACCGACGGCAAGCAGGCCATTGAAGACTGCAAGGCGGAACTCTCGCTCATCACCGGCCAGCGCCCGGCTGAAACCCGCTCGAAGAAGAGCATCGCTAACTTCAAGCTCCGCAAGGACCAGATCATCGGCGCCAAGGTGACTCTTCGCGGCGCGAGAATGTACGAATTCCTCGAGCGGCTGATCAAGACGGCGCTGCCGCGCATTCGCGATTTTCGCGGCATCTCCCCACGCGCGTTTGACGGCAATGGCAACTACACTCTCGGCGTGAAGGACCAGTCCATTTTTCCCGAAGTCGAACTTGACAAGATCAAGCGCAACCTTGGGTTTGATATCACCATCGTCACTTCCACAAATTCCGACGCTGAGGCCAAGTCCCTCCTCACCGAACTCGGCGTGCCTTTCACCGATAAGATGAAAAAGGCGCAACCGGCGAAGGCCGCTTAAACATCGGGATATCGAAAGCTCATGAGCAATTTGTCTGATCCCATCGCCGACTTCCTGACCCGCCTGCGCAACTCTGTGCAGGCTGGCCAGACCGGTACCACCGCCCCTTTCTCCAAGATCAAGGCCGAGATTGCCCGCATCCTGAAGCAGGAAGGATACATCGCCAGCTACGAGATCGCGACCACCGGCAAATTCCCGGAGATCAAAGTCACAAACAAGGTCGTCAACCGGACCCCGGCCATCACCGGCCTGAAGCGCGTCAGCCGTCCCGGCCTGCGCCGCTACGTCGGCAGCGGGGAGATTCCGCGCGTGCTCGGGGGCATGGGCATCGCCATTCTATCGACACCGAAAGGCATCCTGAGCGGGCGCGAGGCGAAGCGCCAAAACCTCGGCGGCGAATTGCTCGCTTTTGTGTGGTAACCTTGACCCCTTAAGTTATGTCTCGAATTGGCAAAAAACCCATCGCGATCCCTGACAAGGTGAAGCTGAACGTCACGCCTGAAGGGTCTGTTTCGGTCGAAGGGCCGCGCGGCACGCTGGCCTGGCAACTGCCCCGCGAGATTAAGGCGCATGTCGAGGGCGGCAACTTTGTCGTCGAGCGCTCCGATGAGAGCCGCCAAGTCCGCGCTTTGCACGGCCTCTCCCGCGCGCTTATTAATAACATGGTCTCCGGCGTCTCGACCGGCTTTGTCAAAGACTTGGAGATTCAAGGGGTCGGATTCAAGGCCAACGTGCAGGGCAAGATCCTCAACCTCTCGCTGGGTTACTCGCACCCGCTCAACTTCCATATTCCAGAAGGGATCAAGATTACGGTCGCGGATAACACCAAGATCAAAGTCGAGGGCATTGATCGCCAGCTCGTGGGACAGGTCGCCGCGGACATCCGCGCCTACTATCCGCCTGAGCCTTACAAGGGCAAAGGCGTCCGCTACGCTGGTGAGAAAGTCAATCGCAAGGAAGGCAAAACCGTCCAATAATTTATGCGGCATTCTCAAGCTTCACCCACCAAGATCCGTCATCAGCGAATCCGCAAAAAGGTCTCCGGCACGACGGAGCGCCCGCGCCTCAGCGTCCACTTCTCCGGTCAGCATATCTATGCCCAGGTCATCGACGACACAGTGGGGAAGACGCTCGCTTCGGCGAACACCACCGAGAAACAATTCCGCTCCGACAAACTGACGCGCGCCAACGTGGCGACGGCGGTCAAAGTCGGCAAAGCAGTCGCGGAACGTGCAGCGGGCCAGAAAGTCACGAAGGTCGTCTTCGACCGGGGCGGCTCGCTTTATCACGGCAAAGTCAAGGCGCTGGCCGACGCCGCCCGCGAAGGCGGACTGCAGTTTTAATTTATTCTTTTTATATGGCAGAACCTCGTCAGAACCGCGGCCGTCGCCCGCAGCGCGATCAACCCAAAGAGGCGTCCGATCTCACGGAGAAAGTCGTCTTCATCAATCGCTGCGCCAAGGTCGTCAAAGGCGGACGCCGTTTCTCCTTTAGCGCCCTGATTGTTTCCGGCGACAAAGGTGGCCGGGTCGGCTTCGGCTTCGGCAAGGCGAATGAAGTCTCCGAGGCGATTCGCAAAGCTTCGGATTCCGCCAAGAAGTCGCTCGTCAAGATGGCGGTTGTCAACCATACCATTCCGCATGAAGTGATCGGTGAGCACGGCGGCGGTCGCGTCCTGTTGCGTCCGGCGTCGCCTGGTACCGGTATCATCGCGGGCGGCGGCGTGCGTGCGGTCGTGGAAGCGGCGGGCATTCGCGATGTGCTTGCGAAGTCGCTTGGGTCGAGCAATCACGCCAACGTGGTGAAGGCGACGCTGCACGCGCTCAGCCAGCTTCGACTGAAGGAAGACATTTTCAAAGTACGCGGCATCACGATGCGTCCCAAGACGGTCGCCGCGTCCGCCGAACCGGCGCTGGCCGGAGTCTAACGTTCTCTTCTCTAAGTTATGGATTTGCATACTCTTAAACCACGTCCCGGATCGAAACATCGGGTCAAGCGCCTCGGCTGCGGCGAGAGCAGCGGGCACGGCAAAACCAGCGGCAAAGGTCACAAGGGCCAGAAGGCGCGTTCCGGTGGCTCGATTCGCCTCGGCTTCGAAGGCGGCCAGATGCCCCTCATCCGGCGCGTCCCGAAGCGCGGTTTCAATAATGCGCAATTCAAGACGGTTTATGGGATCGTCAATCTTTCGGATCTCGAACACTTCGATGCGGGGACGGTGATCAATGAGGAAATCTTGCGCGCCGCTGGCTTGGTGCGCGGCAAATTCTCCGGCATCAAAATCCTGGGCAACGGCGAACTCAGCAAAAAGCTGACGATCACCGCCGCCAAGGCGAGTGCTTCCGCGAAGGAGAAGATCGAGAAGGCGGGCGGCACGATTACCCTGCCGTAATGCGCCGCCTCCCGCTCGCCGCGGCCTTGCGGGGAGCCTGTTTGCGTTGACTTATGATCTCGGCTTTTACGAATACCTTCCGCATCCCGGAACTGCGGAACCGGGTGCTCTTCACCCTGGTCATGCTGGTGATCGTGCGCATCGGCGCCGCGATCACTTGCCCCGGCGTCAACGCCGCGGTTATTCAACAGTGGTTTCAATCGCAGGTCGATACTCAGTCGGGCGGCAACGTCGCCGCGCTGTTTAACATCTTCTCGGGTGGCGCTCTCGAGAATTGCGCCATCTTTTCGCTCGGCGTCATGCCGTACATCTCGGCGTCGATCATGATGCAACTGCTGACAGCGGTCATTCCGCAGTTGGGCAAGCTGGCCAAGGAGGAAGGGGGCCGGCACAAGATCATGCAGTACACCCGGTACGCCACCATCATCCTCTGCGTGATTCAGGGATACATGCTGGCGCGCACCTTCGAGTCTCCGGCGCAGAATCCCTTGCTCGGTGGCATTGTCGATACGATGGCGAAGCTGAACCTTGACTTGGTGGCGTCACCTGGTGCGGCGTTCCGCATTATGACGGTCATCACGCTGACCGCGGGCACGATGTTTTTGATGTGGCTGGGCGATCAGATCACCGACCGCGGCATCGGCAATGGCATGTCGCTCATCATCAGCGTCGGCATCGCGGCGCGTTTGCCGGCGGCGCTGATTCAAGCATGGCGCACTTTTGTGCCGACCGCGGGCCACGGAACTCAGGTCAATCCTCTGGTCCTGGTGATCATGATCGCCTTTCTGGTCCTGGTCATTGCGGCGGTCATCTGCGTCACGCAGGCGCAGCGGCGCATCAGTGTGCAATACGCCAAGCGCGTCGTCGGGCGAAAGGTCATGGGCGGGCAGACGCAGTACATGCCGCTCAAGGTTAACTATGCGGGCGTCATGCCGATCATCTTTGCGCAAGCGCTGCTCGTCTTTCCGTCCACGATCGTGACGATGGCCTTTCACAATGCGAGTTGGGCCACGGGCTTTGCGAACGCGCTCAACGCCGGCGTCTGGCATTACGTCTTTTACGCGGCCATGATTTTCTTCTTCTCCTACTTCTGGGTGGCGACGCAGTTCCAACCGGCGCAGATCGCCGACGACCTGAAGAAGTACGGCGGCTATATCCCAGGGATTCGGCCCGGCAAAGAGACGGCCACTTTCCTCGATAACGTGATGACGCGGCTCACCTTTGCGGGCGCCGTCTTCCTGACGATCATCGCCGTTCTGCCGCAGATGCTCTCGCACCAGTTGAATGTGCCGTACATCGCTGCGCAATTTTTCGGAGGCACCAGCCTGCTCATCATCGTCGGCGTCATTCTGGATACGATGCGGCAGATCGAGACTCACCTGATTCAGCGCCATTACGACGGATTTCTTCGAAAAGGCCGCATCCGGGGCCGCTTTGATCGCCCGATGGGCCGGGGCGAAGCTGTGCAGCAGAGCGCGCTGCTCTGGATGTATGTGGGCATTGCCATTCTGGTCATTGCGGGCGTGGCCATCTTTGTGGCGCAGCACGTGAAGTAAGTGAAGCGCGGTCCTGCTCTGCTCGGTGCGCGTGTTGCTGGAAGAGCAAGTCTCGCGGCGTCATGATCCCGATCAAGAACGAGCGCGACATTGACCGAATGCGGACGGCGTGCCAGGTCGCGAGCCTGGTTCTCGACAAGACCTGCGCTGTTATCCGGCCGGGGGTCACCACCCGTGAGGTGGATCAAGCGGCCAGGGAGTTCATGGTGGAGCAGGGTTGCCAGAGCGCATTCCTCGGGTACCGCGGCTTTCCTGGCAACATCTGCATCTCCGTCAACGACGAGGTGGTGCATGGTATTGGCGGCACCCGGCGCATCCAGTATGGCGATGTGGTGAAGCTCGATATTGGCGTGATTAAGAACGGCTGGGTCGGCGACACGGCGACGACCGTCCCGGTCGGGATCATTGATGAAAAAGTCTCGCGGCTGTTGCGCATCACGCAGGAGGTGCTCGACCTCGCCATCACCTTCGCGCATCACGGGCGGCGGCTCGGCGACATGTGCGCCGCGATCGAGGCCGAGGTGGTCGCAAATGGTTATAGCGTCGTGCGCGAATTTGTCGGCCACGGGGTGGGCCGCGAGTTACATGAGGAGCCCCAGGTCCCCAATTACGGCCGGCGCGGCAGCGGTCCAAAGTTGAAAGCCGGCATGACTCTCGCCATCGAGCCGATGGTGAACATGGGCTCCAGCACCGTGCGCGTCCTGCCCGATAAATGGACCGTCGTCACTGTGGACAGCAAATGGTCCGCGCACTACGAGCACACCGTTCTGATCACCAAAGGGGAACCCGAAATTTTGACGTGGCGGACGAAGGCGGTGCCGAGGGGATAAGGGCATCCGCCATGCAGCATGGGCGAGAGTGCCGAATTTCCGAACCAGGGGAGGCGAGCCTAAGTGCTGAGATTGCCACTTGCCCCTCGGCTGATGGCTTGAAAAAAAATCTCTTCCCGAATCTTTCGCGCTTGCCAGCAGCCATGAATTCGCTACTTTGCCCGTCCCTTACGACCTGACCCACATGGCGGATGACCTCCGCTCAACCAAGGATTTCAGATCATCGCGCTGGAGACCACTGCGCTCCAGAGCGGTTTTTTGTCTCTCGAAACCAGACCCGTTTTCCCGATCCACCAACCATGAAAGTCCGAGCCTCCGTCAAGCGACTCTGCGAGTCGTGCCGCATTGTGAAACGCAAGAATGTCCTGCGGGTCATCTGCACGAACGCGCGCCACAAGCAGCGCCAGGGTTGATCACCAGTTCCACCTTTTCCTTCCTTTTCCCATGCCCCGACTCCTTGGCGTAGACATCCCCGGTGACAAACGCATTGAAGCCTCCCTGCCGTACATTTATGGCATCGGCCTCAGCACCACGAAAAAGATACTGGAGACGGCGAACATCAACCCGAACCTCCGCGCGAAGGATCTGAGCCCCGAGCAACTCAATGCCATTATCCACGCGATCACCGCGAGCGGACTGGCCATCGAGGGCGATCTGCGCCGGGAGGTGCAGGGCAACTTGAAGCGCCTGCAGGCGATTAATTGCTATCGCGGCATCCGGCATCGGCGCGGCCTGCCGGTGCGCGGCCAGCGGACGCAGACGAACGCCCGCACCCGCAAGGGCCCGCGCAAGACGGTCGGCGTGCAGCGCGCGAAAGACGCCAAGAAATAAACCTCAGCTCAACTTTATATGGCAGATCCGAAGGACCCGAAGGAACCCAAAAAGCCGAAAGCTCCCAAAGAGCCAAAGGAGCCCAAAGCCGCCGCTGCTCCCGCAGCCGAAGCTTCGGCGCCTGCTCCAGTGGAGACCGCAACCCCAGCCGCCGAGGCGCCCGCGCCCCCGGCGGAAGCTGCCGCCGCTCCCGCTGGCGAGGCTGCACCCGCCACCGCCGCCGCACCGAAGGCTCCCAAGGCCAAAAAATCCAAGGAAAAGGCCGGCGCGCCTGCTGAGGAAAAGAAGCCCGAAAATCTCTCGCTCGATCCGAATGCGGTGGTGGAGCAGATCAAAATCGTCAAAGCGAAGGGTGCCAAGAATGTCCACACCGGCATCGCTCACGTGCAGGCGAGCTTCAATAACACCATCGTCACCATCACTGACCAGCGTGGGGCGGTCATTGGGTGGTCGAGCGCCGGCAAGTGCGGCTTCAAAGGCTCGCGCAAAAGCACCGCCTACGCGGCGCAGATGGTGGCGCAGGATGCCTGCCGACAGGCGATGGGCCACGGTTTGAAAGAGGTCGAGGTCCGCGTCAAGGGTCCCGGCGCTGGCCGTGAATCCGCCGTCCGCGCCATTCAGGCCGTTGGGCTGGATATCACCGTCATCCGCGACGTGACCCCCGTCCCGCACAATGGCTGCCGCCCGCCCAAGCAGCGGCGCGTCTGATCGCATCTCTTCGCTAATCCCTTATTGAGCCGACTTTTCCCATGGCACGTTACACTGGTCCCAAAGACAAAATTTCCCGCCGCTTCGGCGTTCCGCTGTTTGGCCCGACGAAGGCGCTCGAACACAAGAATTATCCGCCCGGCATGCACGGTCCCAAGGGATCCCGCCGGAAGCAGTCCGAATACTCTGTTGCGTTGGCGGAGAAGCAAAAGCTGCGGTACCAATATGGGCTGCTTGAGCGGCAGTTCCGCAAATACTTCGAGATCGCGGCGCGCAAACGCGGCGTTACAGGTGAGCTTCTTTTGCAGATGCTGGAGACGCGTCTCGACAACGTGGTGTTCCGGCTCGGCTTCGCCAATTCGCGCTCGGGCTCACGCCAGCTTGTTTCGCACGGGCACGTGCAGGTCAATGGGCGCAAGGTGAATATCTCTTCCTACGCCGTGAAGCCGGGAGATGAGATCATCGTGCGGGATGCGCCGAAGTCGCGCAGCCTCGCCGCGCGCAACCTGGACCTGACGCAAATCACGCCGGTGCCCGATTGGCTTTCCCTCGACAAGGATCGCTTTGCCGGCAAGGTTGCCCGCATCCCCTCGCGCGATGAAATCGCGCCCATCGTGAACGAGCAACTGATCGTCGAGCTCTACTCGCGGTAAGCGAGGGGAGTGGACGAGGAGGACAGGCCGAAGGGGTGGACGCTGCACACACGCCGCGTCAGGCGGGGGCGAGGGTGTGAATGCGTTGCAGGACGAGATCGACCGGGAGCTGCTCCATGCAGGCGTGGCCATTTGGGCATTGGGCGAGGCGGCGGAAATTGCAGGGTGAGCAGGGGAGATCGAGGCGGACGACGGCTTCGGGCTGCCGATATGGCCCGACGGTGATCGGATTTGTGGGGCCGTAGATGGCGGCAAGGGGAGTGCCAAACGCGACCGCTAAATGAGCCGCGCCCGAGTCGTTGGCGACGCAGAGTTGCGCGCGATGGATGAGGGCAGCCAGTTCGGCGGTCGAGGTTTGGCCCGAGAGATCGCGCGCTTCAGGACAGAGGCTGCAGAGGCGGGCGCAGAGTGCGCCATCGCGTGGCGTGCCGACCAGCGCGACCCGCCAGCCAGCCGCGACCAGAGAGCGGGCGACCTCTGCAAAGCCATCAGGTCGCCAGTGTTTTGTCTCCCAGATGGTGGAGGGCGCGATTACTGCGAGGCGGCCGTGATTGAGCCCGTACGCGGCGATGAGTTGACCTACTTTTTCCTCCGCGGCGGCTGGCAGATGAAGCGTCTGCACCGGCGGGCCGGGCATGAAACCGAGCAATGCGCCAAGCCAAAGGTAACGATCCACCGCATGCACCTCCAACGTTTTGATCGGAATTTGGTGCGTGCAGGCGAGCCATGATCCTTCGCGCGCGCCGGCCCAGCCGCGCGCCGAGCGGTTGCTCGCGCGCCGCGACGCTGGCCGGGCGAAGCCGATGCGCACCGGTGCCCCCGTCGCCAGGGCGAACGCGGCGGAGCGCAATTGCCCATGTAAGTCGATGACGAGATCGTACCGCGCGCGGCGCAGTTTGCTCAGAAGTTGCAGGAGCCCGAGCCAAGCGCGCCAGCCGGTCTTGAAAGAGCGCCGATCAAAGAGCACCACGCCGGAAAGTGCCGGGTGGCAGCGGACCAGCTCGGCATTCTCTGGTGTGACCAGCCAGTCGATCTGCGCCCCTGGGAAACGCCGGCGCAACTCGACGAGCGTCGGCACCGCATGCACCACATCACCCAGCGCGGATGGCTTGATCAGGAGAATGCGGTCAAAGCAAGCATCAGAGAGGGACCGGGCCAAGCGCCTCTTCTAGCCGCAGCGCCTTGGAAACTCAAGTGACTGCCAGCCTTCCGGCCATGCGCGAGGAGAGTTGCCTCGCGCAATCAGCTTCCACGAGCAAGCCGCGAAGTGGAGGATGATGTGCTCCATGAACGAACCCCTGATCCCCACTGATAAAAGCGAATTGTCACGCGTTTCTCGCGCGGTGCGGTTTGCCCTGGCGGCGCTGGTGCTCGGGATGTCGTACCCGAATATCCACTGCGCCTTCGGCATCCCGAAGTTCCAGCAGATTTATCAGGACATGCTCATGGGGAAACCACTCCCGCAGGTGACGGAGTTTGTCGTGCGCTTCCAGATCGTCTTTGAGGCGCTGAGCATCCTGCTGCCGGTGCTCGCCTTGGGCAGTGTAGCCGCGCGCGGGACGACTCGGCCGCTGTACGTCGTGGGCGGGGTGGTCCTCGGCATCTTCGTGCAGATTTTCTTTCAGTGGTTCGCGCTGACGCTCCCGCTGTTCGGCATCATCAAAGAAATGCAGGCGCCGCTGGGGTGAATTTTAGGGACGGAAGGGCTTGCGGACGCTGACCAGCTCGGGCTGCGGCACGGGCTCCGAAACTGAAGGGTACGCGGGCGAAGCGGGGGGCGTTTGCGCCGGGGCGCTGAGCACGGCGTACGGCTCGTGGTCGCTTTCAATCTCGCCAACCATGCGGCGGACGTGCGCGTATTTGGTCCGTTCGTTGAGGACTTCGCGGCTGCGGTGGGTGTCGCCCCAACGCTCGATTTCGATGTGCACGCGTCGCACGCCCCAATCGTTCATCGCCGCGCGAGTCGGCTTGTAGAGGTCGATGGTGTTGGTTCCCGCGAGCGCCCAGCCGTAGTCATCGACTTGGTAAAGTTCGCCGGTTTCCGAGATGCGGAAAAGCGTGCCGGCGGGCCAGCGCGCCCAGTCGGCCGCGGCGCTCTTGATGGCGCCGCTTTGCAGATCGTCGCCGAGCGCCGAGCTGTGTCCGTAGGGGAGGTGATCAGCCTCCGAGTGGGTGTAAGCGGTGGTGCGGACGGTCTGAAACTGCGTGTGCGCCAGAGGCCGCTCGAATTTGGGCAGCGGCCTGGTGGTGCCGCAACCGGCGAGCGTGAGCGCCAGAGCCGCGCCGAGGAGGCGCAGCGCAGCGGGAGAAAGCATGGGCCACTTTCCTACGCGATGCGCGTGCTGGGGACAAAGGAAAAGGGAGCGTCCCGCAGGCTTTTCAGCCCAGCAGCCCTGTGGTCTCTTCCCAGCCGCACATCACGTTTAAGCATTGAATAGCCTGGCCGGAAGCGCCCTTGACCAAGTTGTCCTCCGCGCTGAGCAGGATGCAGCGATTGGTGCGTGGATCGAGGCGATGTGCGAGATCGATGAAGTTGGTGAACGCGACGTTCTTGGTATCAGGGAGTTGGTCGCCCGTGAGCAGGCGCACAAAGGGCTCATCTTCGTAAGCCTCCCGCCAGGTGGCGCCGATCTCCCCGGCCGCCTGCGCATTCGCCGGCTGTGCGTAGATCGTCGTGCAGATGCCGCGGGTGATCGGCACCAGATGCGGCGTGAAATTGATGGTGATTTTCGTGCCGGCCGCGAGCGTGAGCTCCTGCTCGATCTCGGCGAGATGCCGATGTTTCGGCAGGCCGTACGGGCGTACGCTCTCGTTGCATTCGCCAAAGAGATACTCGGGCTTGAGGTTACGCCCGGCGCCACTCACGCCACTCATGCTGACAACGGTGATGCTTGCCGGGTCGAGCAGGCCGCGCCGCAGAAGCGGAATCAGCGGGAGGATGACGCTGGTCGGGTAGCAGCCGGGGCTGGCAATCAAGCGGGCGGCGCGGATTTCGCGGCGGTAGAGTTCGGGCATTCCGTACACGCTTTCCGCGAGCAGATGCGGCGCGCCGTGCGGTTCGCCGTAGAATTCCTCGTAAGCGGCGGGATCTTTGATCCGAAAATCGGCGCTCAAGTCGATGACCCGAAGACCCGCTTCGAGCAGCGGACCGGCGAAGGTTTTGGCCACGCCGTGCGGCAGCGCCAGGAATGCGAAGTCCGCTTCCGTGGCGGCAATCGTCTGTGCCTCCGAGTCGATGAATTCGATATCCCCAGCGACCTGCCCGGCGAGGCGGGGATAGACGCTGCCGAGCGTCTGGCCGGCATATTGGCGCGAAGTGACCGCCGCGAATTCGACGCCGGGATGACGCGCCAGCAGGCGCACCAACTCTTCACCAGAGTAGCCACTCGCCCCGACGATGGCGACCTTTTGCTTTTTCATGAACGGCCAATGAACGTTGCGCGCCAAGGGTGCCAACGAATTCGGTGACGCTGGCGCGGAGCCGACGCCGGGATACTTACGCCGCCTTGGCGGTGCGCGCGTTGGTTTTGTGGCCGAGCATCCGCAGCGCTCCCTGAAGCTGCTTCAACTGGAGCGGCTTTTTCAAAACGGTAACGGCGCCGTACTTCAGGATGTTATCGAGCATCTCGCTGTCCGGGTAGCCCGTGATGATCACGATGGGCAAATTGGGATGCTTCTGCTTGGCGAAAGCATAGACTTGGTCGCCGGTCAGGTCGGGCAGCTGAAGATCGAGAAAACAAAGGTCGAACTTCTGCTTTTCGAGCGCGGCAACGGCTTCCTTGCCAGTGCCCACAATGAGCCGTGAAAAGCCGGTCTTCTTCAAGAAAAGCTTGAACATCTCCTGGATCGGTTCCTCGTCATCAACCACGAGCACCGTGGGTTGGCCCTGCTCCTCGGCGTGGAGCACATCGCGGTCGAGGGCGTCGCGCTTCACGCGCCAGCGCCCGCCGATCTGGATGGCCGGCAATTGTCCGCGCTGCACCAGATAGTAAACCGTTGGGAGCGGGATGCGCAGGTACGCAGCCGTCTCTTTCACGGTCATCAGATTGTGCATTGAAAGATCGGGCTCGGACATAATTCCTATAAAAGCCAAAGAAGCTCCCTAAGCAAAGGGTATTTTCCTCGCATGCCCAGTCGCCGGGCGAAAAAGGGGGAGAATCGCCTCGAAAAGGCTCAAAAGGATGTGCGCGGGAGGTTACAGAGCCCTGACGCTGCTATCGGGCTGGCGCGGCGACGGGTGCGGGAATCGGAAGGCGGCGTTCGGCGACCAGCAGCGTTGATTCACTTGGATGCCAGCGGTACCCGAAGCTGAAGAGAATCGGCTGGGCGTCGCCTTGTCCATACATGGCGACGAGTTGCGGCTGTGGCGGGTACTCCTTGAAGATCGAGAGCGGGCCCAGGTAGCGGCCATACGGGCGCACGATCCACTGTTTCGAATCGAAATACCGCACCGGGATGCCGGAATCATCCTGTACGATCAAGGAGCTTTGGGTGAGCAACTGCTGGCGGATTTTGCTGAAGTTCTCCCCGTGCATGAGGTACGAGGCAGCCTTAGCGAAGGAGTGCGCCGTGCCGAGGCCTTGCGCCCACTTTAGGAAGCCGCTTTTGCCCACTGCGGAGTCCGAGAGATCGGTGCAGAAGTAGAAGAGCGTCTGCGGCTGGTGCGCGCCACTGGTGAAGGTGATCTTCACGCCGGGGTTCAGGCCCGTTCCTTCGACAAGCGTGCCGTCGCTGGCGAGCGCAACCAGGTGGACGTCGTCCACATGACAGCCGGTGCGCGCGAGAAAGGTGTAGAGCACGGGAAGCGTGCCGCTGAGCCGCGAGTTTTGCAGATCGGTTTTCATCTGCTTCGTAATGAAGAAGGAAAAGCTCAGGACCGAATCGAGCGCGCGTCGCAAGCCGCCCAAGGCAGGGGCCAGAGCCTCCGGCGGGATTTTCGTGACGTCCGGGAGCGGCCCGATCGGCTCGATCCCGCAGAGAACATAGGTGGACGCATTTGGGAAGAACGCATGGGCGTAGAGGAAGTCCGGGCCGCTGAACATGTAGAGCAGGGGATCGGTGGTGGCCGCCTCGGGCAGATGCTCGGCGGTCCAAGCGGCAATCGGGCTGAGCTGTCGCCTCGCCAAGGTCCTCCACGCCGTATCGAAGGAGACGGCGTGATCCGTCCACGCGTTGTTCAGGCTGAGCCCTTCCAACGCTGAGCCGCGCATTGGGAGGCCGGCGATAAAGCGGGCCTGTTCATCCGGCGTCGCGGGCGCGGCGGTGCCAGATAGTGGGGCGATCAGCCACCATCCAAGCAAACAAAGAAGAGGTGAAACTGGTAGCCGCATCGCCGGAATCATGCCCTGATCCGCTCCAGGTTGCGAGCCGATTCCCCGTGTGGAAACAGGCTGTTCTCAGGAATCGGGAAACAGGGGATCAGAATGCGGAGATGGCCAATTTAGATGATCAGACGCGCAATGACGTTGCCGCGGATTGACTCGCGCCACGTCTCTGTTTCACTTCGGGCCCGTTTGTATCCCGCAAGGGTTGATTCAGATTCCGAGCGGAAAGCTGAAGCATCCGCAGGACAAACGTCAGCCATGTCCCAACTCTTCGCGCAGACCGCGCTGGCGCAGATTCCCAAGATCCTGACTTTGCAGGACCGCAATGCGCACAGTCCGACATACGGCTGCTTTGACCGCAATTTCTGGCACTACAAGATCATCGATTTTCCCAGCGGCATGGCGGCGGAATTTGTCTGGCCGCTGGCGCTGGCCTACGCGTTGCCGCTTGAGGGAAACACCTTTTACCAGCAGGCGGCGGTGCGCGACTGGGTCATCGCCGGGATGCAGTTCGCCGCCCGCAGCGCGCACCCGGACGGCTCGTGCGATGACTATTTTCCTTTTGAGAAAGCCGCTGGCGCGGCGGCCTTCTCGCTGCTCGCCGCCTTGGAGAGCTACGCCTTGCTTGGGTTGCAGGATCTCGAACTGGAAGGTTTCTTTCACCTGCGCGCAAGCTGGCTGGCAGAGCATCACGAGAGCGGACGGCTGACGAATCATCAGGCGCTGATTGTCCTCTGTCTGGAGCGTGCGGGGCGCCTCCTGAGAACGCACGAGTGGGACAAGCCGAAGCGGCAGCGGCTGGCTCGCGTGTTGCAATGGCAAAACTCGGAGGGTTGGTTTCCCGAGTACGAGGGAGCCGATCCGGGCTACCATACGCTGACGATCGGTCTGCTCGCGCAGATCCATGAATTGAGCCCCTCGCCCGAGCTTAAGAAGAGCTTGGAAAAGGCGGTGCAATTTGCGGCGCATTTCATTCACCCAGATGGCTCCTTCGGAGGCGAATATACGAGCCGCAACACGTACAACTTCTTTCCGCACGGCTTCGAGATCGTCGGGCGCTGGCTGCCGGAAGCGCTGGGGATCAACGACCGCTTTCTCGCCGGGCTTGAGCACGGCTTGAGCCCCTGTTATGCCGACGATCACATCATCGGGCATCATACTTGGAGCTACTTGCTGGCGCATCAGCATGCGGTGGCCGAGAGGCCGGCGATGACGCCGCGGGCAACGGGCCGCATCTACTTCCGCAACGCCGGTTTGATCGTGGATCGACGCGGGGAGACGGAGCTTTACCTTGCGCTGAACAAGGGCGGGGTCTTCAAGTTTTTCCGCAACGGCCGCCTGGTTTGCTCCGACACCCAAATCTCCGTGCAAGCGGAGGAGCGTGGACAGATGAAGACCGCCGTGGCGCATCTGGTCGGCAAATACAACGTCGAGTTCCAGCAGGACCGGCTTACGGTGTCGGGACACCTCGGGTGGGCCAAAGGGAAAGGGATGTCCACCTTCAATCTTATCGTCCTGCGCGTGCTGATGTACACGGTGGGCCGGTTCAAACCCGACCTGGTGCGCCGTCTTTTGCAACGGCTGCTCATTACCGGCCGCCAAACGGCGCCGTTCACTTTTCGGAGGGAGTTTCAGTGGATCGACGGGCGCTTGGAAGTGAAAGACGAACTCCGCGCCGAAAGCTGGGGCGCGGTGCGGGCGGCGGGGATCGGCCCAGCGCAGACCTCCATCTACGTGGTCATGAGCCGCACCTATCAAGCAGGCCAGCTTCAACCTTGGCTCGACCTTTCGCCTCGCGTGCGCGAGCTGCGCGAGGGGGAGCCGTTGCAGTTGACCCGCACGTGGTGAGCGTGAGCCTTTTCAACAGTGTTGGCCTCCGGCAGGCTGCGCCGCTCGCATGACGAAGAAGATCATCTCGCTCGGAGTCAGTCTCGGCCTCCTGGCCCTTATCTACTGGAAGCTGAATCAGCATGGCCATCTGGCGGACCTCGGCGGCATTTTCGCCCGCTGCAACGTCGGTTGGATGATCGTGTCGCTCGGGATGGTCGTGCCGCTCACGCTTTTTACCTCTTGGCGGCTGCAGCAGCTCATGCCCGCGCGGGGCCAGCTTTCCTTCGGTGAGGCCAATCGGCTCATCCTGGTCGCGAGCGTGCTCAACTTGATCTTGCCCTCCAAGATGGGGGACATCGCCAAGGCCTATTTCATGCGCGATCGCGGGCATCTGGAGGGGTCCCTCGCGCTCTCGCTCGTGGTCTTCGAGAAAGCGTGTGACATGCTTTCGCTGCTGCTTTGGTGTGTCTTTGGCCTGGCGTGGTGCGCGGTGGACCCGACGGTGCATCTTGCGAAGGATGGGCTTATCTGGATCATGGCCCTGAGCGTGGTGGGGATGTTGATCTGCGGGGTGCTGCTGCTCGCCTCCGAGCGGTTCGCTGCTTTCTTTTTCTCGATGGCAAGTCGCTGCGCACCGGAGAAGATGCGGGAGAAGGTCCGTAAGTTCTCGGGTTCATGGGCGGAAATGCACCGCTACTTTTGGGGCAGCCCGGCTCGCCTCGCCAGGGTGACGCTCACCTCGATCTTCATCTGGTTTTTGCACCTGCTGCAAATCTGGATGTTCATCCTTGCACTGCGCGCCTACGCGCCTTTCCTGGCGAATTTGGCGCTCTCGCCGCTGGCCATCCTCGCGGGGCTGTTGCCGCTGACCTTTGCGGGCGTCGGCACACGCGATGCAGCGCTGGTGCTCTTCTATCGCGACTTTTTCTCGAGCGCCACGGCGGCCGCACTCGGGTTGCTCTGCACCGCTCGCTACGTTTTGCCAGCTTTGGGCGGATTACCGTTCGTCGGCGGCTACTTGCCAAAAATGCGCCACGCGCAAGGCAGCGCCGCCACGATCGAACCCACCAGACCTGGCTAAAACTCGCCGGTCACCACCGAGGAGTATTGTGGGGCAGACGCAGGAGTAATGGTCTTTGCCGCAGCCGGGGCGCTGAACAGGTCCAGCTGTTGGCTGGGCGGTCGAAGGAAGTTCTGCAAGGTGCGGGAGTGATCAAGGCCAAGCCGGTGCGGCGAATGGTCGGCTGCCACGAGGAAGGGCAGCGCCTTTTTCAGTGGCACACGGAGGCGGGTCAGATCCGCCAAGCGCAAAGCCTGCCAGCGGCGGATGCGGAGAATGCGATCGACGTTGCGGACGCCAAGGCCGGGGACGCGCAGGAGCAGTTCCCGCGGCGCTTTGTTTACATCCACCGGGAACTTGTCTGGATGCCGCAGCGCCCATCCCAGCTTGGGATCAGCCGTTAAATCGAGGTTTGGCTCTGCAGCGGTGGTCAACTCCGCGGCGGCAAAGCCGTAGAAGCGCATGAGCCAATCAGCCTGGTAAAGCCGATGCTCGCGCACGAGCGGAGGAGCGATGAGCGGCAGCTTGGCCGAGCTGCTGGGGATGGGGCTAAAGGCGGAGTAATAGACCCGCCGCAGTCCATGCGCCCGGTACAGCGTCGAAGCTTGCAAGAGCACCTCGCGATCGGGAGTAGGCGTCGCGCCGACAATCATTTGCGTCGTCTGGCCAGCGGGCGCGTAGGGCGGCGCTTTACGGCTCTGCTTCCGCTCCGCTTTCGCCTGCTGCACGCGCTGCTGGATGCCATTCATGGAGGCGCGGATGCGGCTCAAATTTTTCTCCGGCGCGAGCTTTTGGAGGTCGCCGCTGGTCGGCAGTTCCACGTTGATCGAGATGCGGTCGGCGTACCGCGCCGCTTGATCAATGAGCGCTTGCGAGGCTTCCGGGATAGTCTTCAGATGGATGTAGCCGCGAAAGTCGTGCTCCTCCCGCAGCGACCGCGCGACCGCGAGGACCTGCTCCATGGTGTAATCGGGATTGCGAATAATCCCGGAGGAGAGAAAAAGACCTTCGATGTAGTTGCGCCGATAAAAATCCATCGTGAGCTGGACCACTTCCGCAGCCGTGAAACGGGCGCGACGCACGTCGGACGAAACGCGGTTGATGCAGTAGAGGCAGTCGTAGATGCAGAAGTTGGTGAGCAGGATTTTCAGCAGGGAGACGCAGCGCCCATCCGGCGTGTAGGAGTGGCAAATGCCCGCTCCAGTGGTCGAGCCAAGCCCGCCGGAACGCGCGTCTCGCCGCGTCGTGCCGCTGCTCGAGCAGGAGGCGTCGTACTTGGCCGCATCGGCGAGAATGGCGAGCTTGCTGGCGAGGTCCATGGACAGGTGAACACTAGCATTGGTCGCCGCGGCCGCAAGGGGGAGCGGTACGGACGGTCTCTCTGGCAGGTCCCGAGCGGATAAAATTGTACGCTCGTTTTCTCTCCTGTTCGCGATAGCTTGGTGAGGCAGACGCCGCCTCACGGTCATGACCCCGGAAACCAATCGCATTTTGATCGCGGAAGATCACTACGTCTCGCGCCACCTTCTGGAGCGCAATCTTTCCAACTGGGGTTTCGAGGTAGTCACGGCGGAGGACGGCGAGGCGGCCGTGCGGGTGCTCGAAGCAGAGGACGCGCCTTCACTCGCCATCGTGGATTGGATGATGCCCCGGCTCGATGGCCTGGAGGTCTGCCGCCGCATCCGGGAGCGGAAAGACCGCCCTTACATTTACCTCGTTTTGCTGACGGCAAAAAGCCACAAAGAAGAGATCGCGACCGGCTTGGAAGCTGGCGCCGACGACTACGTGGTCAAGCCTTTCGATCCCGATGAATTGCGAGCGCGGATCAAAGTGGGCCAGCGGGTGGTGGAACTCGAGCGGCAGCTGGCGAAGCGCGTCGTGGACCTCGAGACGGCGCTCTCGGACGTCAAGAAGCTGCGCCGCCTCCTGCCGATCTGCATGTATTGCAAGAGCGTCCGCGATGATCAGGATTACTGGCACGAGATCGACGAGTACATCCATACAGAAACAGGCACCGACTTTTCGCACGGCATTTGCCCAGCCTGCATGGGCAAGCTCCATGCGACGGGCAGTTCCACGCACTAAACCGCCGCGCCGCCCGGCAGTTTACAGTGGGTCAAATGGTGCTATGGTACGTCTCCGATGAAGAAGCGTCTCTGGCACGGCACCCTGTTCCTTTTGGGTGTTTTCAACGTAGCCGTTGGGTTGCGCGTCTTTTCGGTGTGGGCTGCCCCGGAGAAAGATGAGAGCGGCTACGGCAGTATCGCGCTGTTCGCCCGGACCATGCAGCTCGTGCGGCAGGACTACGTGGATTCGAAGAAGGTTAATTACGACGATCTCACGCACGCGGCGCTCAAAGGGATGCTTTCCTCGCTCGATCCGCATTCCCAGTTCATGGAGGTGAAGGATTTCAAGGGCATGCAGGACGATACCAATTCACGTTTCGGCGGGCTCGGAGTGGTGGTGACCATGCGGGACGGTGTGGTCACCATTGTCTCGCCTATGGAGGATACGCCGGGGTTCAAGGCTGGGTTGCTGCCGGGTGACCAGGTCGTAAAAGTCGATGGGCAGTCCACAGAGAAGATGGAGCTCAACGAGGTGATCGAGAAATTGCGTGGCGAGCCCGGGCAAAAGGTGACCTTGACGGTGCTGCGACCCGGCACCAAGGAGATCAAAGATTATACGCTCATTCGCGAAAACATCAAGGTGGCCAGCGTCAAAGACGCGCGTCTTTTGCCGGCCGAGCTGGCCGGCGATCTGAAGATCGGCTACGCCCGCATCACGCAATTCAACTCCCCGACGGCCAGCGACCTGGCGCGCAAGCTCGACGACTTGGAGAAGTCGGGCATGCAGGCGTTCGTCCTCGATCTGCGCTACAATCCGGGTGGCCTGCTCAATTCGGCTGTCGATGTGGCGGGGCAGTTTTTGCCGCCCAAGACCGTGGTCGTTTCCACCGAAGGGCGGACCGCTTCCCAGAGCCACAACTATCCGACTTCCGACAAAGGAAAGGTGCGCCCCAAGTACCCGATCGCGGTGCTGATCAATGGTGGCAGCGCGAGTGGCGCGGAGATCGTGGCCGGGGCACTCAAAGACTTGAATCGCGCGATCCTCGTCGGCGAAACGACGTTCGGCAAAGGATCCGTGCAAAGTGTCATCCAATTACAGGATGGTTCCGCCGTGCGACTGACGACGGCCAAGTACTACACGCCCAGCAAGCGGGTCATCCACGAGCATGGCGTGGAGCCGACGATCCGCGCGACGATGACTCCCGAACAGGAGCGAATGCTCCTCACCCAACGCCGGGATGAGGTCCCCACTGATGCGGAACGCAAAGACTTGGGCGGCTTTCGCGATACCCAGCTCGAGCGCGCGGTGGATGCGCTGAAAGGCGCCATGATTTACGAGGAGCGGGTCGCAGGGGCGAAGAAGAAGGAGTTGAACTAAGCTGTGACCGGAGTCGCTGTCGGACGGGCAGTGGTGCTCGCGATCGAAACGTCGTGCGATGAATCGGCGGTCGCACTGCTGCGCGGCGAGGAATTGCTGGCCAGCAAGGTGGCCTCCCAAATTGACCTGCATCGCGCGTACGGCGGCGTCGTCCCCGAAGTTGCCTCGCGGCAGCATCTCCGCACCTTGCCCGCGGTGATCCAGACGGCGCTCACCGAGGCCAGGCTCGCCTTGGGCGAGGTGGATGTTTTCGCCGCCACGCGAGGGCCGGGCCTCGCCAGTTCGCTCATGATTGGCGCCTGCCTGGCTAAAGGACTGGCCGTCGGCACAGGGCGGCCGTTTCTCGCCATCAACCACATGGAAGGGCATCTTCTTTCGCCCTTCTTTGGGCGGGCAGGCGGGGTGCAGCCGGCTGTGGGGCTCATTGTGAGTGGAGGCCACACGATGCTGGTGGAGATCGAGGGCGCGGGTGCCTATCGTTTGCTCGGGCAGACGCATGATGATGCTGCGGGCGAGTGCTTCGACAAGGTCGGGAAGCTGCTCGGCCTCCCTTATCCAGGAGGACCGGAAATCGACCGGCTCGCGCGTGAAGGGAACCCTCGGGCCTTTGCCTTCCCGCGCAGCATGCTCAACTCCGGCGATTTTGCCTTTTCTTTTAGCGGGTTGAAAACGGCCGTCCGCTACCTTCTGCCGAAGCTTACGGCCCCGCACTTGCCCGACCTGTGCGCCTCGTTTCAGGAAGCCGTGGTCGAGGTACTCGTGACCAAGACGCTGCTCGCCGCGCAACAGACGGGGCGCCGCGTCGTGGCCGTGAGCGGCGGGGTGAGCTGCAATTGGGGGTTGCGGGAGCGCTTCGCGGGTGCATGTGCCGCCGCCGGGTTGGATTTGCTGCTCGCGGAGCCGTGGTTGGGCACCGACAATGCAGCCATGATCGGCTATGTCGCCGCGCTGCGCTGGGCGGCGGGAGAACGCAGCGATCTGGCGATCGACATCGATCCGAATCTGCGGCTCGCCGCGTGACGGCATCGGCGCACGAGCGGAGTGTTTTTGCGGCAAGAGCGCGGCTTTACTGCCGACCGATTCTTATCTACTGCTCCTCTTTTCTCAGCCTTGCCCATGCGGTCTTCTAAAACTTCCGACGTCCTTCGACTCAGTCTGCTCGCCGCCACCCAGACGGTGGTCGGTTGCGGCATCGGCCTGCTCATCGCCGGCAAAATGCGCCGCCCCGCGCAAAAGATCACGGCTGCCTCGCTTTTCTCCATCGGCTTCTTGCTGGCTATGCCAGCCGCCCTCCAACTGGCCGCCCGGGTCTGGAACGCCCCCGGGTCCGAACGCAGCGTCCGGCGCAGCCTCGACTCGATCCGCCGTGCCTCGGGTGCGGGCGATAGTTCCGGGCTGACGTGAGCCAAGGGTATCGCTCAAGAAGGAACGGCGCTTTTTCGCTGGCGCGGTTTTGGGAGAGCAGCGATAACGCGCGCCCTCATGCACTTCATTACGCTTTGGTTCGATCTTCTGAAAGAGTGGCACTACCTCGGCATCATCATTTTGATGGCGATGGAGAGCTCGATCTTTCCCGTGCCCAGCGAAGTGGTCATCCCTCCAGCTGCGTTTTGGGCGGCGCGCGGTGAGATGAATCTGTATGGCGTGGTGCTCGCGGGGACCTTTGGCTCTTGGCTGGGCTCCGCGGTCACATACTGGCTCTCGGCGTGGCTCGGGCGGATCGTCATTGTGAAGTGGGGCCGCTTCGCTCTCATCAGCGAAGCGAAGCTTCAACGAGCGGAACACTTCGTTCATCGGTATGAAGCGGGCGGCATCTTTTTCGCGCGGCTGCTGCCAGTCATTCGGCACCTCATCTCGATTCCGGCGGGGATCATCAAAATGCCGTTCGGGGTCTTCAGTGGCATGACTATTGCGGGATCGCTCGTCTGGTGCTCGGTGCTGGCTTGGTTTGGTCAACGCATGGCGCTGCGCAATCCCGAGATGATCAACGACCCGGCCAGCATGGTCGCCTCCATCAAACACGAGTCGTTGCCGATCGTGCTCTTTGTCGTCCTCTTTTGCGTGCTCTACGTGGCCGCCATGCGTTTGACGCAGCCCAAGACGGCGCGCGCTGCTTGAAGCGAGTGCCTCTTGACGAAGCAGCCGAAGTCCTAAGACTGCTGTGCGCTCTGTTGTGGCAAGGAGAGGTTGCCTGAAGCGGAGCCGGCGGGGAGCGCTGGCGTCGCATTGCCGCCTCCCAGAAGGCTTTGCTTCATCTTAGCCAACTCATCATCAACCGAGCCGGTACCCGCGTTGTACTTATCCACAAGGCTTTGACCGGCCGGACCCGCGTCAACCGCCAGTTCTTCATAAGCTTCGGCGGTGCTCTCCTCCTTGTTCACGCTTTGTTCGAGATTATCGAGCGCGGCCAAGCCGCCTTGATTGTTGCCAAACTCGGTTGAGGCTTTCGCGAGATCCGTGCGAATCTTGGCCGCTGACGAGCGCGCCTCGAGTTGCGTGATGTTGCTTTGCGCATTCGCCACCTTCAGGCGGGCGTTGGAAAGCTGGTCCCGGAGCTTGTTGACCAGCGTGTTATTCGCGTCAAGCTGAGTCTGTAGCGTATTCGTCTGCTGCTCCGCCTTTTGCTTGAGCGCGATGGCCTGGCGCGCATCGTTTTCATTCCCCGCTTTCAGCGCGGCTGCGGCGACATTGGCGTATTTGGTCACGTCGCTTTGGGAGTCGCTAAGCTGGCGCTCGAACATCTTGGTCTGTGCGATCAATCCCGCGATCTTCGAGGTGAAGTCGGCGATCTGTTGCTGGCTGTCCGCGATGGCCAGCTTGCCTTCTCCCACCGGGTTGGACATGGCTTGTGCGGCTTCCATGTTCTTGGTGCGGAACCAGTTATTGACGGCGGTAAAGATGTTGTCGGCCATAGAAGGAAAAGAGGTGAGGGATTGGTAAGAGGGACGAGCGAAAGGTTAAGCAGCCGCGCCGGTGGTGAGGCCGAGCTTGAGGATGGAGCGGGAGAAGGTGAGTGCCTGGAGGAGACGATCGACGGCGAAGGTCACTTCTTCTTCGCTAAGGTCGGAAGTCGGCACCGTATCGATAAGCACCAGCGGGCAGGTCTTCACATCCACTTCGCCTTCTGAGGCGCCGATCACCGCGAATGCGTACGGGCTGATTTGCATATTGGCATCGAGCGCGGCCAGGGAGATGTGCGCGAGCTGGTCCTCGGGGAATTCGCCGAGCAGCGCGAACTGGCAGGTGATCTGGAGCAGCCCATTCTTGAGGAAGGTGAAGGCCGCGGTGTACGGTGCCTCGGAGGCGCCAAAAGGCACGAAGACGGAGTCGCCGGAGAGTTGCGGCGCATAGCCTTGTTTTTCGAGCAGTTCCTTGAGCGGGGCAGCAGCGGTGATGGGCATAGAGGAGTGGGTGAATCAAACAGGGAGAACGTCAACTTCAGAAAACTTGATGGGGCAGCCGAGGTAGAATTGCACGTACGAAGTACTCCCGCGCTGGGCTCCGACTTCCAAAATCAGGAACTCGGGGTTCTCCACCGGTTGATCGGTCTTGTACTCAACAAGCGTGGCAAGCGAATCGTCGGTCATGCCGGAGCGGGTCGGTGTTTCGTGGTATTCGCATTGCAACTCGCCCTGGGCCTTGAGCGCGTAGAAGACTTCTTCCTCACCGCCGCCGGTTTTCGGCACCGTCTGCTTGATCGAGGTGGTGTAGCGGAGGTCTGAAGGCTGATAGTTCTGGGGATTGGCTGGCTCTTGGAAAAGCCAGAGCGCCCCGCGATTGATCAAGTCCTGCCGGCTGCCGGGCTCCAGCCCCGGCACCTCGAAGTAGAGCCCAAGGTCGATCAGGTCATCGACCATTTTCACCAGCAGATAGGTGACTTGCTGATCATCGTTGAGTGTGAAGAGCAGGTGCGTCGAAAGGCCATCGAGTTGCTTCATGCGCGCGATGGTGCGCACCGTGTAGTCGATCCCTTTCACCCCGAGGCCCCGCTTCATCGAGTCCTGGATCCCTTGGGTATCGCTGACGGTGATGACGGAGTTCGGCTTCACGGCGAGCCAATCGGCCGGCTTGGATTTGTCCATGGGTGAGGTGTGAAGATTGCGGAGCGGCGGGGGCGTGGCAGAGGAGGAGGGGATCCCCCCGGCGGCCACGACGCCGAGGGGATTCGCCCGCACGGAACCGCGAGATCGAAGAAAGTTAAACACCACCACCGCTGCGATGATGAGGATGAGCATGAAGAGGAATCCAACGAAGAGACCGCCGCCGGTGGACTGATTGTTGTACGGGCCGTCGTTGTAGCCGTAGCCATTCCCGTAACCGTAGCCTCCTCCGCCTCCGTAGTAGTAGTTGTGCTGGCCCATGAGCGCGTTGACCATCACCGCGTCGCGCAGCGCATCGTACATGGTCCAGCGTCCTCCTTGCCAGTACCCGTAGCCGCCGTAGTTTGAGTTGTAGGTGATGTGGTAACTGTTGCCGCCCACGGTCGTGTAATCCGGGATGTGGCTCGGACGGGTGCTCGGCTCGGAGGAATAGGTGGAGGTGTAAGTCTTGGCGTACTTCTGCTGAAAATCGCTGACTGCTTCCGAGCGGCTGCCAAAGGGGGTGCCGCCCTGGCCGACCTTGCGCGCCAGCGCCGCATCGGTCGCGCTCGAACTCGGCGCGCTCGAGCGCGTGGCGCCGCTGGAGTTCTGGCTGGAGCCAAAGCTGGAGGAACTCCGCGTCGAGCTGCCCAAACCTGACGAACTCGACCCGCTCGAAGTGCCATAGGAAGAGCGCGTGCTGGAGCCGGAGCCCGAGCCCCAGGAGGAAGAAGAGCTGCCGCGCGAAGAACTGCCGGCCGCTCGAGAAAGAGCTGCGCCCACTGGAGAACGACGAGCCGCCCGAACTGTGGCCGCCGCCAAACGAGCCGCCGCTGCTGCCACCCCGCGCCCAGGCATCAGCCGGGCGCCCCGCCAGGAGGACGGCGAGGGAGAGCAGGCAGAAAATGCGCTTGATCCAAAGGCGAGACATCGGAAGGGAAAGGGGAGTTTAAGCTGCGGTGATCACCTGCGCCAGCAACAGCGCCACCACGATGAAGCAGGCAGCGGAAATCAAACCCGCCGCCGGATTCTTATCGACGGAGATTTCCTTCGCGACCGGCGACTCCGGCAGGAAGACATGCGCCGCAATGATGGCCGCGCAGACCAGCAACCCCATGCCGATGATTGAGGCGACCAGCGTAATGATCAGCTCCTCCACCAAGTGGCTGGTCGCCCCGCGCAGCGCCGCGTTGATGATGATGCCGACCGCCACGAGAAAGCCGCCGAGGCTGAAGCCCGCCGCCGCGTTGTTGTCGAGTTCCAGCGCCTTGAGCACGTCGAAATGCACCGTCTTGATGAAAAGATAGGCGCCGACGATGAGAATCGCTTCGCCAAAAATCCAATAGACGAGCCGGTCGCGGATGCCATGCAGAGCGAGTCGCTCTGTGCGGTGAGCGCTCCTTGCAAGACCAGCCCGGCGGCCACGCACGCGCCCGCGACAACCGACCCGGCGCCAATATTGCGGTCGCGGATCATCTCATCCCGCACGCCAAAGCGATGCAGCAGCGTGCGCGAGAGCACGAGCACGCTGGCGCGCATGAGCAGCGCGATGAAGAGCCCCTGCCCGGCGAGGAAGGCGGCAGCGGAAAGCAGCGAGGAGGCGTTCACCACGGGCTCACTCGGAAAAGCGCCCGTCATCGCCAGTGCGGTGCCGACCAGGTAGCCCGCGAGCGCGGTGCCGAAGGCCGGATTGTCCTTTTCGGTGAGCTGATCGGCGAAGTTGAATCGCTCCGTCCACTGGTAAAACGCCTTGGCGAACCAGAGCGCCACAAAGGCAACGACAAACAGCGGCAGGCTCCAGCCGATGCGGCTGATCAGAGGCAGGATGTCGGCAAGTGGGATCATGAGAAAATGGAGGAGCGGTCACCGTGTCAGAGTGCCTGGCGGTCTGGCAAGAGCGGCGAAGCGGCAGCGGGTGGATCGTGGCTCTCGCGGGGTGCGGATGGAGTTCTCATACACGAGTCGCCAGCAGAGAACCCTTGCTCCTCGTGAGGGACAATCAATGGGCCGAGATCGCGAGTTATTCACAAAGGGAGGATTTTCGGAACTCTTTTCGGGAACAACGTCGCACAGCTATTTAACGGATATAAACACATTGAAACGCGGGTTTCGGTCATTTCGGAACTATCTGGGTTGAGCGTCTCCCTCCGGCTTAGGACAGCTTGGCGTTGAATTCGCCTTGTGGAACAGAAGTGCGTCGAAAATCGTTTACGTCTGCAAAGTGTGACAAAATGGGAAGAATGGGATTCGCCTTCTCTGGAAAAGTGTGCCAACGATCAGATGCCGTGCGTATGAAGGCGCGTGTGGAACGTTTTCTGCGGAAACCGAGCGGGTGAATTTCGGAACTCTTTTCGACATGATCGGCAGTTCAAACGTCCGGGTGCCCCGCGCGTCGGCTCGGTCGCTCCGGCAGGCACTCGACAGAAGATTTTCAGGATTCTTGCCCGGCCCTGACTCGCTTTGGTGATGCTGAGTCGGTAGTGAGCGAAGCCAGCATTCCTGCAACGTTTATTTAACAAAAGTGATTCTCGGAACTCTTTCAGTGCCTTCCTTTGCTGCGCGCATTGCATGCGCGTTCGAGCCAGCACGCCTCGAATCACGGGCGGGGTAAATCCCGGAACTTTCCTTACGCCGGGAGGCGCGTTCCCCCGCGCTGAGTCCCGCGTCCTGTCGCACATGTCAGCCCCGAGCACCGCCCCTGCATCCCCGCCCCTCAGGCGGCAGCCGCTGTGGAAAGCACTCTCTCCGCCTCGGCTCGCATTCCGGCTACCGATCCCGGCAAGGCAAGCTGCCCCGTCATCGAAGGGCGCAGCTTCGCTCCCCCAAGGCTCCATGCGGAGCACCCGATGCAAAAAGCGAAGTTCATCCCTCACGTCGCCCACCATATCATGGGTTTTCCCGAAACGGCCCGGCGCCGCGAAATTTCTCCAAATTTTTCTCTTCCCTCACCGCCAGCCTCCCAGCATCTGAGTGGAGAGGTGAACACGGAGCCGCACAGAAACATTCTCGAAATCGTGGCCGAGCTTCACCGTCGCGGTTATGAACTCCTTCGAATCGCCCTGGAACTTTCGCCCTCGGGATGTTGGAGCTGCTCGATCGCGCCAGCCATGAACATTTCGGCGACGAACGGAGCCATGCTTCTCGAGTGGGGGAGCCTTGCCGCTCACTATAGCGAAGCGCAAGGCGCCGACTACTTCGACTGGGCGGACGCGGCTGACGACAACGTCGCCAAACTGACTGACAAGTTGATCGAGCGTTTTCCGGCGATGGCCAGTCGCTGCTAAGCCTGATTTGCTAAGCTACGTTCCCTTGCGTGGTTTGAGTGAAACGACCTTCAGTTTTGACCGTCTTTGTCGCTTCTGGGCGTCGCGAACAATCGCTGCCACATCATAATTGAACTTGGCAGCGAGAACGTCCCGCGCACGGCGGACCTCGGCGATAATTGGGTCGGTTTTCATACGATTAGACTCCCATGAGTTCTTCGGGGGTGCAAATCACTGGACACTCAAGCCCGTGCTCGTGACAGATGCTCACAATCTTCGGATTCATTTCAGCGTTTGCGATGTGAGCGCAATTCCAAGTGACGAGGAAATTCAGGCCGTGTGTGGCGGCAGCCGCAATGTGCAGCGCATCACGAGCAGCTTTCTTCGGAAGCGGGCCTTCATTGATGAAGGCGTCAGCCAAATCGATAACATTGTCCCGCAACTCAAGAATGGGAAATGGTGCAAGAACTTCGAGGCGTCGGCGGGCCAGGACGACATCGCCTGAACCGGCTTCATCGAGCACCACTTGGGAAACGAACGGGCGAAAATGAGAAAGGCGTCGCTCCCACCAATCTCTAGTGGTGGCCTGATGCCCAGCGATGACCACATCGCGGCTCGGCAGCGACGTGTAGTAGCTGGGAATCGTAGTCTCGATGTAAACAGACGCCTTCATGCTCTTACAGAGAGTAATCCGCAGGCGTGTTCAGCGGCAATCTTCTTTTCGGTCTCGAATAGCGTGTCGCAGCGGCCTGACGCGCGCGCTCAAGTTCTGGCTGTCGCGGTGATCGCCCGACAGCACCTGCGCCTGCACAATGGCCCCGGTCTCCAGGTCCACGGTATGCTCAGGAAGATAGATCATGTCGGTGGCGCCATCCTTGGTCTTGCCGATCTTCGCGTCTGGGTCGTGCGGGTTCTGCCACTGCTCGTTGCTGGTCTTTCTCCCCGGACGCTGGCGATCAAAGCGCCGCAACTCGGCCGGATCGCTGGTCGCCAAACCTGCCTCTTGCGCCAGCCGCTGCACGTAGGCCCAATAACTCTCCTCCGTATTGCGCTCCGTCAGGCTGCGCAGGCTGGCGTTGGCTTCAATCACACTGGAGTCGATCCCCAAGTGCCGGCCTTTAAGCAGCCCGTGCGCGCGCAAGGCCACCAGCACCACTCCGAAAACCTGCGCAAAACACTCAGGGCCCAGCCGCTGCCGGATGACCGAGAGGCTGGAGTGATCCGGCGTTGCTTCATCCAGCCGGTAGCCCAGGAAGCCGCGCAACGACAAGGAATCGGCGCACCGCGCGGCGATCGCCCGTTCGCTGGCGAGGCCCTCAAAGAAACCGACCATCAACATCTTGAAGTAAGTCACTGGATCAATGCCGGGCCGTCCGCCCCGCTTCGCCTCCGCATAGGCTGGAGCGCAACTGGTCCAGACTTGCTCGGCGAAGTTGATCTTTTCCAGCGTTTCGTTGAGCAACTCGTAAAACCGGCCCGCGCTCACCTGCGGCAGCCGGTCGGACACCACCCAAAACTCGCTCTGTCCTTCTCTCTTGCAGCGCGGCTTGAACATGCTCAGGTTCCTATCTCATGGTGCCCGCCTAAGGCGAGGTTTTTCAACAGCCTGCTAGGCGACTTTCGTTGGCTACTCGGGAATATCAACTGTGTCGCCCGGTTTGAGTGTGGGACCTTTGTCGTCGTGGCGGAGTTTGAAGGCGATGCGCTCGGAACCGCGAAGAATTACCCCACTAACCGAGCCGGTGTCCCAGCCAATGCCGCCGGCGCGTCGTATCGCGGCAAGAGTTGTCATGTCAGGTGTCCACGGAACCTTCTGAGGTGCGCGTACGCCCCCAGTCACGTTCACCCACTCCTCGGGCGTTTGGATGGGTGTCGGCTCGGCGGCAACGAGAGTGGTGCTGAGAAGTGCTGCCGCAAGCCAGCACGCCATTTGGGAGAGGAAACCGGTATTCATGGATTTCACGGGAGACGCTCTGAGTCGCCTAACGAAAAAAGCTCAGCGACGGCGGAAGGCTGGCGTGCCGGGTGCTGCCGAGTCTGCGAGGCTAGCAGCCGGCATGACAGCCTGTAGCCGTTCGCTGGAGCGACTGGTTAGGCCGCCTACGGTTTTTCTGCATACCCAAACCACTCATCGTAACTGTTGCCTTCAGACGATTCGACAGTGTCATCTTGGAACGCGGCTAGCCGTTGTTCAGGCGTCGTGAGGTCCGAGCGAGCTTTCACGACCTCCGGATGTTTCAGGAACTTCGTCAAAGCATTGCATACTTTCTTGTCGCCCTTCGAATCAAACATCGCGAACTCTGCGGGTAGAACGTAGCCCGCTTCTGGCACGATGAAGCTCTTGTGGACTGCCTCATACATTGCCAAGCGGACCGCGGTGTCTCCAACCTCCTCGTGCGATTCGAAGATGCGGTCGAGGGCGTTGATGAGGGATTTGAGCGCTTTTTTCATTGAATCGGATGCAGGTTGTCGATGGCTGCGTTCAGCGGCCTAGACATGATGGCTGTGTGCTCTCTGCAAAGCCACCTCCATCGGCCGGGAAAAAGAGGGTGCGTTTGCCTGCGGTGAGGAAGGCGCGGGTTGCGCGGGCCGAGGCGCCGAGCCGACTGTGAGAAAGCCGCCAGCGATCCGGCGGCGATTCTCCAGTGTGAAAACACCCACAGACAAACGCATAACTATACCGATCCTCTTCGTGGGGTTGGATGTCCACCGAGGCGGCGGAGTGAGGAATAAGGGATGCGGGGCGTACGGGGCGAGCCCAAAGAAACGATTTCCGTCGCCCTGGCGGAGAATGAGGGCGCCCGAGAGGTGCGCTCCCACGGCACGATCTCGCACGATCTGCACGCGCTGGAAAAGCTCCTGCGCAAGCTCCAGGGTGAGGGGCCGGGGCGGTGCGAACTGCGCGTCTGCTACAGCCGAACGGAGAGAGACAGACCGAGGGCGGAGCCTCGGCCCAACGGGCGGCAGCGGCGGCTGCCGTCGAACGTCGGCCCGTGCGGCTTCGGATTGACACGCCGGCTCCGGCAACTCAAGAGCGATGGCCTGGAAGAGTTCGGATAGGACCACCGGCGGGGCGAGGGCGCCGCGGGGGAGACTGGCCCCAAGGCCAGCCCGCAGGGCGAGACGAGCGGCGCGAGCGAGTCAATTTGGAAGTTCAAGCGATCCAACTCAATCCCCGAAGCGGAAGCCTTCCAGAGATTTCACTCACCCTCAGCCATCTCTCTCCGAAACATGTAAACCAACAAATTGCTAACACCTCACTTGACACCCTTTATAGGGGTTAGGCGACATTGGATTCGGGCTTGGGGCGATGAGTGTGCATGGCGGCAACGACACACGCAGTTGCGAAGACGGAGATGCACGCGGTAAAGAACGTAACGGCTGCACCAGCAAAGAGCCCGCCGGTAAGCTCCAGCCACGGCACTGCATCACGGTCCAAGCCGTGGGCGGGCTCTACACTGAATAGTGGATAAACCGCCACGGCTGTGACGGTGGCAATTGCAGACCCACAAGTGAGTGCTAGTAAGACTAGCGATGCACGGAGTAGCGACCAACCACGACGCGAAAGCGCGACTCCGACCGCGACGCTGATGATGGCGACGGCTCCCAAATAGAATGGCAGATAGTTCAGATTCACGGGACGCGTGCTATGTCGCTTAACGACCTCAAGCTCAGCGACGGACTCTGGCGAGGATGGACGTTGGATTCAAGATGAAAGCCCGCCGCCAGAGCCCGTTCGCTGCAGCGCCGGGTTAGGCGACCTTGGGGTGAACTCGGGACACATCATTCATAGCCTTTGGCTGCGTAGAGCATGTTCGCAAACGTGCGCCATGAGGGCGGCTCGGTAATGCGCTCGCCCATGTCCTCGGTCCACGCATGGAGTGCCTCAAGATAACGGTCCAGGGATAGATTCTCCCAATCGAGGGCGTTGGGACTGTAAGGCGACGAAGGCGCGGCGGCCTCCTGCGCGTTGCTCGCGAGAAGGTCTGCGCGCAATGCAGCGACGAACTCCAGAAAGCTATCGCGCGAGTTCACTCGTTCGATCAGTTCGCGCAGCTTCATTCTGATTGGTTCTACGGGAGACGCTCTGAGTCGCCTAACATAGTATTAGACCGACCGGAGGGGTGGAAAAGATGGGGGTATGGCCTGTTGGGCGAGGGGGACGGGAGCCAGTGAGAAGGGGAAGGTCCGGGTTGGCAAGCCTCTTTTTCGGGGGCGCGGAGGAATTTCGTTGGCATATGAAGGTTCTCCTGCAAATGTCCTCGCATATGCCAACTCAGTCGCCTTTTTCCGCCCGGTCATCACGGCTGCCGGAGCTGCCGACCCGCCCGCCACGCCGGCTCGAGGAGCAGTTGCGCGACGCCTGCCGCGTCCGGCATTACTCCATCCGCACGGAGGAGGCGTATTGGATGTGGACCCGGCGCTTTGTGCTTTTCCATGGCAAGCGGCATCCGCGCGAGATGGGGGCGGAGGAGATCACGGAGTTTCTCACCGATCTCGCGGTGCAGCGAGAGGTGGCGCCGAGCACCCAGTTGCAAGCGCTCAACGCGCTCGTCTTCCTTTACAAGCACGTGCTGGGACGCGAGCCGGGAGAATTTACCGGGCTGGTGCAGGCGCGGCGGCCGCGCAAGGTGCCGGTGGTGCTGACCAGGGAGGAGATGCGGGCGGTGCTGGGCGAACTGCATGGAACGGCGTTGCTCATGGCGCAGCTTCTTTATGGGGCGGGGCTGCGGATGATCGAATGTGTGCGGCTGCGGGTGAAAGATGTCGATTTCGGCCGGGGGGTGCTGACGCTCCAGGAAACCAAAGGCGGACAGGGCCGGGTGACGATGCTGCCGGCAGCGGCCATCGCGCCGCTGCGGGAACAGCTCACCTACGTGCGGGTGCTGTGGGAGGAAGACCGTGCCGCGGGCGCCAATGGGGTGGCGCTGCCGGGGGCGCTGGCGGTGAAATTTCCCAGTGCGCCGAAAGCGTGGCATTGGTTCTGGGTTTTCCCGTCGCCGGTGGAGTCGCGCGACCCGCGCTCTGGGGAGATGCGGCGACATCATGTGCATGAGGATTCGCTGCAGCGCGCCTTGAAAGCGGCTGGTCTGCGGGCTGGCCTCGCCAAGCCGGTGACGCCGCATGTGCTGCGGCACAGTTTCGCCACGCATCTGCTGGAGGGCGGGCAGGATATTCGCACCGTGCAGGAGTTGCTCGGGCACCAGGATGTGGCGACGACGATGATCTACACCCACGTGATGAATCGGCCGGGGCTGGGGGTGAAGAGTCCGCTGGACGGGGTGTAGCCACGGGCTGCGCACCTCTGCCGGGCGAGGAGGTGCAGGGGAATGGTGGAGGATGGCTGGGGGGTGAGTTGTTTTGGTCGGCGTCCGCGGCTGGCGGAACTGCGGGTGGCTGATGGTGGTGAGGACCGGATGAGTTCTACGCGGTGGTTCGCTGGCGGGGGTGGGCGATTCGGCGCGACGCCGAATCGGACACGCGGGACGCGTGCGCTACCCGCGCAGCTTCGCCCATGTGCTGGAGGCCCGGCGGCCTGCATAACCAAAGCAGATCTGCTGACTCGTTTTCACCGTTTACCAAGCCTTTGCCTCCAGCCCGAACGCGTACGCCAAGAACGGCGTTTTTCGACCTGTTAGGAAGCCTAACGTTTCATGGCGTCGAGGAGCGAACTGGAGCCGGCTTGCACTTTCCAGAGCGGGCCGTCTGGGTCGAAGGGAGGCAATTCCGGAGTTCCGGGCGGAATCTTGGCCGCGGAGGTGCGGAAGAGCGGGTAGAGCGGCTTGCCCCCTGCCTGCTTCTTGGCCGCCCCATCCTCATCCACCATCAAGATGATCCAAAAGCGGCCACCGGGCCGTTCGCCGATAAGCACCTCCATGTCGTACCACTCGCCTTCCGTGGCCGAGACTTTCTCGCCGCGAATAAAGCCGGGCTTGGTGAAATTCGCGTAATGGTGACCAACGATGGACTCGGGATGGAGGTTGCTCTCCGGTTCGTAGCTGGCATCGAGGACGAGGCGCCCGCCAAATTTCACCAGGAGGACATCATCCGCACCGCCCACGAAGTGATAGGTGCCGGTCCTGGGTGGTGAAACCTTTCCCTTGTAGAGCGCCACCCAGCAACCCGGCTTGACTTCCTTTTCCACGCCGAAGGCAATTGGGCCCTGCTGGGCCTCCATATTCGGGATCATGATTTGAGCCGCTGAAAGAGATCGAGGCGACTTATAGAACTCGTCGAGAATGCTTTCGCGGAAGTTCTCGTTGGCGAACCGCTTGACCAACGTGACGTACCGAGGTGTCTCGGGACCTTCCTTGCCGATCTCCGTCTCCTTGTGCGCGCGCGTCTGTTTCAAATCGTAAAGCGAACCGATCAGCCCACTGCCGCTGCCGCCTCGGAAGCCAAAGAAGGAGAAGCCGCCCCCGCCCCCGCCTCCGCCGCCCATCCCGCTGCCCATGCCGTTGCCAAAGCCCATGCCCGCGCCAAAGCCAGCGCCACCCATGCCTGAGGCCATGCCCGGAACGACCGTCGTCGCGCTGGGCAGGGCGGGCATGTCCGGCAGGGAGACCTTGGAAAGTCCCGTCGAGACGATGCGTTTCGCTTGCGGCGGGGCTCCGCCGGATTTCTTCTTCTGGGCCATGGAGACCTTGTGTTCGAGCGCGTGTTTGCTCGCATTGGTCGTCGGCGGGCCGCCTTGAAAGGTGACGGTCCGTTTCGCTTGGTAGTGCTGGACGATATAGTACGTGGCGCCGAGCCCAAAAAGAAAATGGGCGGCGATGCTCACGAGCAGAAACTTGCTCGCCATGAGGCGCGCCCAAAAACCCAGCCGCTGTTGCCGCCGAGCGGAGGTCGCCGGGCTGGGCTGAGCAGGAGTGAACGGCGCGGAGAAGGCCGGGCTGCGCGCGATCACCATGGGGACGACGGGCGCGGCGGGCGGCACGGGTGTCCACGGCGACATCGGCGCCTCGGGAGAGGGGTCGTCCCCAACCGCAGGAGTCGGCGTCACGTCTGGCACCAGGTCCGTCTCGGGCACCGCCGGCGCGACGGGAACGGCGCGGGCGACCGGCACCGCCCGAGCCACCGGCACGGCACGGGGCACCGCACGAGCGACGGCACGAGGCACAGCTTTGGGCCGGCGTCCGCCTGGCATCGCTGTCGCGCGAGGCGTGGCGAGATGGTAGCTCGGCGGCGGCAAAGCGGCCAACGAAGCCGGCAGTGTTCTGGGCGGGGCCGCCTCGTCGGGAGTGGGCCCACCCTCCTCCGAAGAGACAGCGGGCTCCTGCGCAGCGGTCTCGGCGGCGTTTTGCGCGGACCAACTGGCGATCGCCTCGAGCAGTTGCTTGCGATGGCCGAGCGAGGTGATGCCGCATTCCTTCAAGTCTTCGCTGGTCAGCCCATGGAGCTTTTCCGGCGTGAGATGATTTTCCTCAAAGTTGGCGGCATATTGGCTTAAGCCCAAGCTTTCGAGCCACGCGGGAATGCTAAATTCGGAGGGGGAGTTCATTCTTCTTCGGAGACCGTGAAGGTCACATTCTCAATGTGCGCCACGGCGAGCGCATCAAGGACATCAACGGTGCGGCTATACCGGGCGTCCGGTTCGGAAATGACCGTGACGAGCGCCGGCGACTTGGCGGCGTCGCTGTTTTGCTTGAGCCGCAGGAGCGTGTTGCGGAGTTGCGTCATCTCGCGGCTGGCTGGCGTATCCATCGGCTCATCATTGAGCAAGACTTCGCCGTTTTCCGCGATGTTGATGATGATCTCATCGACAAAATCCGTTGGCCCGCTGGTTTCAGCACTGCCGGGCAGCTTGGAATTCAATTCTTTCTCCACCTTCACCGCGCCGGCCATGACCATGAAGAAAAGCATGATGACAAAGACGACGTCGATCATCGGAGCGATCTGAAAACCAAGGTTCCCGTCGTTGCGATTGGGTTGAAAGGTTTTCATCCTCAGTCGCGATTGACGGTGGAGAAAGCAATGTCCGTGATCCCGGCCTGGGCCGCGGCATTCATGGCGCGCGAGATACTCTGGGCATTGGCTTCCCGGTCGCCTCGGATGACACAGCGGAAGGCGAGCGGCGCTCCGGCCACCTTGGCCTCGCCCACCTTGCGCGCGGCGGTGAGCGCCGCGGTCAACTCGGGCAGTTGAGGGTACTCACGGTCATCCATCTTAAAGATCGGCTTTTTCGTGGCGGCGTTCCACTTAACGTTGACGATGGCTTCCGCCCGGCTGCTGTCCTTCTTCAAGCCATCCGCGGCAATTGGCAACTCGATCGTCTTGTCCACCTTCAGGACTTGAGCGGTGGTGATGCTCATAAAGAAGATCAAGAGCACCAGGAGCACGTCGATCATCGGCGCGATCTGGAACTCCGGGTCGCCTTCGCTCCCGCCGCCGCCAGCCATCTTAGTGGAACCTCCGGTTCATGTTGCTCCCATGGTCAGGGCGATCAGGTCGCTGGCTGTTCCTCGGCCACCACCCACTCGGGACGGGCGGCGACCAGTTCCTCGTCCCCAATGTGGACACCCGCAAAATCGTCATAGGGCATTTTCCGAAACAAACCAGCGAGGCTATCCTGCACATCGTGCAACACCTTGGCGGCGCGATTGCGCAGATAGTAAAAGCCGGTGAAGGCAGGAATGGCGATGAAAAGCCCCGAAGCCGTCGCCGTGAGCACCTCGCCGATGGCGGCGGAAAGGCTGGAAGGATCGCCGATGCCCTGACTGCCGAGCACGTCGAAAGCGGTGATCATGCCCGTGACGGTTCCGAGCAAGCCAATCATTGGCGTGCAAACGCCAATGACGGAGAGATAGCTGATGAAGGTCTGCATGCGGGAATTTTCCTTGGCCAACTCGGCCACGACACTTTCCTCCACGCCTGCCTTCCCCTCACTCAACGAGGTGAGCGCGACGCGGGTCACGTTCGTGAAGGCGGAAGGATTGGCGGCGCAGTAGTTGTAGGCATCGACGTATTTGCCGGCGCGAAAGAAGCCGCGCACCGTTTCCACCTGGATGGCTGGCAAATTCTTGCCGGGGCTGGTCACGCGAATGATGCCATCTCCGATGAGGTAGAGAGTGAGGACCGAGCAAAGTCCGATGGGGTACATGACCCAGCCGCCTTCCTGGATGCGCTGCATGAGCGACTTGGTGCGGGTGACCGGCTCTTTCCCATCCGCGGCCAGCGCGGTGGAGGTGGCAAGGGCGAGAGAGAGCAGAAAGGCCGCGAGGAGGGGGCGCTGGAACTTCATAGGTGAAAAGTGATGAACTACTTGGGCGGAGCAAGCGCTTTCTCACGGCGCAGGATCAGCTCCTGTTCTTCCGGGACTTTTTGCGCCTCGGGCGAGTCCGGGCAGGTCTTGGCCAATTCCTCGAGAGCGGCTTTAGCGTCGGCAAATTTCTCCATGCCAAAGAGCGCCACGCCCTGGCCAAACAGGACTTGAGGCAGCAAATCCTTTTCCCCGGGATAAAACACCGGGACTTCCAGATAGGAGAGCAGCGCGTCGTCCCAGCTTTTGCTGGCGAGCAGACAATCACCCTTGACCACGCTGGCCAGCGCCAGCGTCTCGGGCATTTTGCTTTCTTGCAGCGCCTTTTGGGCGAGGCCGAGCGCCTTGGGCAGGTCATGCCGGCGCACCAGGTCGCGCGCGATCTGCACCTCAGCGGCCTGCTGCACTTCCATCTCTGGCGAGAATTGGACGACGCGATGACACAAAGTTTCCGCTTCCTCCTCGCGGCCCAAATGGACGAGTACCTGGGCCTTTAACACCAGAAGCCTGGACCACCAACTACCTGGCGCTTCGCGGAAGCCTTCATAGAAATCGACGACCGGGTCAAGTTGCGCGAGCGCTTCTTTGGCCTGCTTCTGCGCGAGTAGCGCGGACGCCGTGTGCAAGACGGGCGGCTCCGGGAATTCGATCCGGGTAATCTGCGAAAGCGCATAACCGATCTCACCCAACTGCGCCGGCTTGCCGTCGGCCGCGGGCGCTATCTCGACATTGGCCATGATGGTGTCGCCCTGCCGCCGCAGACCCTTGGCGGTGATGACCTTGCCGTCTTTGAGCACCACGTTTTGCGCCGCGGCGAAGTTTCCGCAGAGTATCGCTCCAAGGATCCAACCGAGCCAAATTTTCATGCTGCTTTTCCCCATTCTTCCAACTTCTTTTGCGCTTCCTGGCCCTCGGGCAATTCTCGCAGCTTTTCATTGCGCAACATCTCGCGCAGGTGGTTGACGGCGTCCGTGCGCTTGTGCATCTGATCGAAAGCCTCGGCGCTGCGCAGGTAAGCTTTCGCCGCCCAGGACAAATACTTTTGATAGGCGACGAAAACGCGCTGGTAGTGAGCGATGGCCTCAGGCCAATGCCCCTGCCGCGCCTCGCCTTCGCCCAGATAATAGACGGCGGCGGCCGTGGTTTCGCCGCGCCATTCGCGCATCCCGGCCGCTTGGGAGAAGAGTTTCTTAGCCTCGTCGTAGCGTTTCAACTCCAGCAAGGCCCGCGCTTTGCCCATCGTCGCTTCCCGGACCTTGAGCGCCGGAACCTCATCGGCGGCCAGGCTGAAAAGGGTCAGTGCCTGGGCGTAGTCTTGCTTGTCAAAAGCGATCTGGCCCAGTCCCGTATAGGCAAAATCCAAGTAATCGCTCTTGGGGAAATCCTGGCGCAGGTCGTCAAAAATCACCGCCGCCCGGTCGCGCTCGCCTGTTTGCAATAGCCGATCGCCAACCATCGCCAGCAGCACTGGGCTAAGAACCTCCGGCTTGAACTCGGCAGCCATGCGGTCGTAGATGCGCGCGGCCACGTCGTCCTGTCTGCGCAATTTCGCCAGCTCGGCTTCTGCGTAGAGGAGCCGCGCCTTGCCGGTGTCATTGGCGATGTCCTGCAGCGGCAAGAGTAGCCGGCGCAACTCTGCCAGGGGGTCGTAGGGCGGAAGCGGGGCCGTGGCAGGCGGCGCCGGTGTCGCGGCGGGTGGGACCGGTGCCGCGGCCGGAGCGGATGCGCCAGCCGGCGGAGCTGGTGCAGCGGGCGCTGACGTGACAACCGCGGGAGGCTCTGCGGACGGAGTGGGCCGGGGCCGCTTCAGGCTAAGCTGGGCGAGTTGTTGCAGGAGCTGCTCCACGGCCTCGCGCTTGGGCTCATTGATGAACCGCTTGAGTTGCTCGACCAGGAAAACCTTGGCCTCCTCGACTTTGCCTTCGTGCGCTTTGGCGCGCCCAATCCAAAACATGGCTGCCACGACGGTCGGGTGCTCGGGATGCGCTTTGACGAAGCTCTCGAACATCCTCGAGATCTCCCCCCACTCATTCAATTTCTGGAGGTGTTTGCACGCCTCGAAGATGGAGTAATTCAAAACTTCGTCCGTCGCGGCGCGTTCGTACGAAGTCTGGTAAGCGGTGGCCGCTTCGCGAATTTTGTCCTGCGCCGCCAGCGCATCCCCTTTGAGCGCATAGACTTCACCCGCCATGGTGTCTTTGGCGTACTTGCTTTCCCAAGTCTCGGCGTCCGCGATCACTTCATCGTACAGCGAAGCCGCATACTTGCAGACCATGATGCGATAGCCAGCGTCCGCGAGGAATTGGCCGTTTGGGTACTTCTTCACATAGGCGTTGAGTGACTTCAGGCCCGCTTCGTACTCGCCCCGGGAGACAGCGGTCAGTGCGCCGCGGTACTCCGCCTCTTCCAGGAGGGTGCCGCCTGGATAGAGCCGGATGAACTTGTCATATTCCTTTTGTGCCTGTTCGAAGTCGCCCATGGCGAAGTAGGAATTCGCCACCCCGAGCTGCATTTGTTCGCGGAAGGGGCTGTTTGGCTGCGCCGTCAAGACCATGCCGAAATAAGAGATGGCCTTCTTCGGCTCGTTTGACTCGAGCGAGCTGTTGCCGAGCAGGTAACCAACGGTATTGGCATTCGCTCCTTGGGGGAATTCCTTGAGATATGCTTCGCAAAGACTTTGCGTGCGCGCCGTGCGGCCCAATTCCGCGAAGCAGGTAATGGTGGAGTAGAGCGCCAGTTCCCGCTCGGTCGCCTTGGGGAATAGCTCCAGGAAGCGCTGGAAGACCACGATCGTCTCCCACTTCTTGCCCCAATCATACCAGACCTTCGCCATCCTCAGGTAAACGCCTGGCATGTAGTCCGGCAGCTTCTCAAACCCAGTTAGAAATTCCTTGGCCTGCGTGAGCGAAGCCTCCAAACCTTGATTCGTGCTGGTCGCCGCAATCTGCGCAAAGGCGCCGCCGCGTCCGGCTTCCGCGTTGGCTTGCACCCGCTTCTCGAGCGCGGCGATGCGGTCTGCTTGAAAGGCTAGCACCTGGTCGCGCGACCGCACCGCGCGGTAGGCGGCCAGCGCTTGGGAGAAGCCTTTCTTTTCCGCGAGGTAATCGCCCAGCTTCACCGTCAGCGCATTAAGCGCGACCACGTTATCGACTAGATGGATGTGGGCGTGGAGCTGATTGATCAGCGACAGGACTTGCTCATGTTTGCCTTGATCAAAAAGGAGAGCCGCCAACTCCAGCCCGCTGTTAGCCTGCGCCGGTGTCTTCCATTCCGTTCCGGTCAGCTTCGTCAGGATGCGAATCTGCTCCTCCGGCCGTTTCAGCGCGTGGAAGCAGGCGGCCTCCACGAGCAGCGCTTGCTCGCGCATGGCGGGGACCGCCTCATAGGCTGCGAAGAGCCGCGCCGCGCCTTCGTAGTCCTTATTAAGAAACGTGGCGCGCGCGACCGCCAGGCGCGCCTCGGCCACGCGGGGATCCTGCGCGTAGCGTTGCATGAAGGTCGTGAAGGCGGCGATCGCCTTGGGATAGTTCTTCTCGTTGAAATAGGCCGCACCGAGCGAGTAATGGATCGGGCCGATTTTGCCTTGATCCCGCGGATCGGTGACCATGGCGATCACCTTTTCCAGGCCCTCCGTGGCGGCTCCCCATTCGCCACGATTGAAGTGGCCCATCGCCTCATTGTACGCCGTGGCCAGAAGGTCCGCCTGGGTGGTTTGCGCCTGCGCCAGCGCCAGGCTGCTCGAAAAGGCCCATATCACCGCGATCATGAAGACCGTGCGGCGACAAGACTGAACGGAGGAATGCGCAGGATGAGTCACTCTCGAGGACCTTTCTGGGGAGATGGCCAAGGCCGGAAGATTAGCACTGGGCTTGGCTTTGGCAAACGCCAGATGAGAGAGATGTCTGCCACTTCCTCCTCCGGCAGCAAAATCGCCCTTCCGTCCGTTCAACGTTCACCATTTGCACCGCGGTTCGTGGCCCGAATCTCTACACCTCAGCTTCTTCAGAACAAACAGCGGACTTCCCCGCGAACGGACGTGGCCTCCGACAACCCGCCCGGATTTCGCCTCGTTCCATCTTGAGGAGAGGGAGTGGGCAGAGTTGGATTCGAACCAACGAAGGCGTAAGCCAGCGGATTTACAGTTCGGAAACGGTGAATTGCGAGGTTTTGCATAGCTTTGCAGTGTGTCAGAAATAGCTGGCTCCGAGTCGGTTGCGTTAGGCGGTGCGTTTCCACCGTTTTGCGCGGTTTTGCTGAAAAATTCACGGCGACCGTGAAAAGGACCGTGAAAAATAAGGAGTACTCAAGGGGGGATTGGCGGCTGCCTCGCAAACGGGGCAGCCGCTCACTCCATTCATGCTGCCTTTTGGTCCGCAGCGAAATGGCTGCCGAAGCGCTTGCGGGGGTCAACTTTCTGGCGCTCGGCAGGAATGGTGCCGCAAGGGTGCTGCCATACCTGGCGGAGATTGTTCCAGTGGAAGCCAAGCTGAGAGAGGGTCGAGGTGACCTCCCTCCCCTGCTTGTCGGGAAAGGCAGCCCATACCCACCTGCCGACGACTTCCGCCAGCTCGTAGAAATGCAGAAATTCGTGCCGAAGCAGGTTGAGCAGAGACTCGGAGCCCAAACTCCGGTTGGCGCGGCGCGCCACCAGATCAATCACCGGCTGATTCCCAGTGTTCAATGACTGTTCGGGGCGGCTCTGGAGCTCCTTCTTCAGATTGGTTTTGCGGATGGTTTTCATGGTCTTTTTTTTGTGCTCTGCTGTTCGGTTCGGTCTATCGCCCCTCGACCAAAAAGCCTGCGGAGGAGGGCGGCCCGCGGGAGTAGTCTTCAGAGGGCACCGCGAAGGCCCCCTCCTTGAAAGACAGGCTGGGCGGGGCGAATAGCCGATCAGACGCGAGCAGAAGGACCTGAAATGCGGCGCCTGGCTCTTGCGCTCGCCGAGCGCGCGGCCACGGGCGTGAACGGATGAGCCGGAGAAGAGCGAAGCGGTAGGAGTAGGAAAGAGCTTTCTCCGGCTGATCCGAGGTCGGATTGGCTGCTTGCATCGAGCGAGTCTGCTGCTTCTGAGCAGTCTCGCGTGGACGCGCGTGCAATCCGGAAGAGGGGCGTTGCGGGGAACCCTCCCCGCTGGAAAAGGGAGCGGAAGAATTCATGGGCTTCCGCGCGGGGAAACCCGTTTCCCCGGATTAGGAATGCGGGAGTGACGTGGAAATCGAGATACCACTCACCCATCGTTTTTAACATGATCTACATCACGACTTCGAATCGGGGGTCGTTCCCTATGGCGAAAACTCCCAAATGCATTTGGGTTGACAGCACCCACAGGTTTCGCAGGCAGCAGGGGCATGTCGGACACATAACACCCTCGGCCCTAAAAGACACGCCGTGTAAAAGACAACTCATTCGGAAAAACCGACAACAACAACAACAACCGAGATGCACCTACCCAAACCGGCGCGCCTCACGGCGCGAATCAGGGCCAGGGTTTCCTCGTTTTTGTAGGGGGCGAAGTTATCCATCACCTTCATTAGCCATTGGGAAGAAAAAGTCCGATCCACATTTTCCAACTGATAATCCAATTCAGAACCGAAGCAGTAATCCGCGCGGCTTTTTTCCTATGGTCATCACGCAGGTGACAAATGCCCGCCACGACCATCATCGTTCAGAGCTCTTCTCAACGACCACGGCTTCGTTGAGGGTGTCACGATTTATTGCACCTGTCTCACGCAGATTGTGCGAACGCTGAAAGTCGAGGATCTTGTCTTTCAACTCGGGGCTCTCCGCCACCCGGTTCTCCGCCGTCTCCACAAATGGGCGCTGGACTTTTAAAGCCCTAGCCAAAGATTTAACCGTGCTGCTTTCAAGCTCATTGGCGAGTTGCGTTTTCCCTTCCTTCTCTGCGAGGACAGAAGCCTTTCGGAATTCCAGCGAAGCCTCACTGTCGCGACCGATGGACGAAAGAAACGTTGCCTTCCTGCGATGATCCTCCAAAAGAGTTGTCTTTCTCACGCGGATCGTGGCCTGCTGAAGGGGGCAGAGCGCTTCCCCCGGGTTATATTCCTCACTGATGGCGACGAATTTCTCCCCCTGAACCCCCGGATTGGTCAGGCGGCAAACGCCATTCGAATCGGTTTTACCTGCAAAATGCTTCTTGTCTTCAGGGTCGACGCGAAATACATCGCTTTCGACCCCGCTCCCCGTGCGCTCGTCGACGACAATTAGTATTCCGGGGGCGGAGAATCCAGCATTTGTCAAGCACAAGTGGAGGCTCGTTAAAACAATGAAAGACAGGTATGCATTTTTCATGACGTTTTCGACAGAAGTACGGAGTAGGGGATGAGAGTTAAAAAAAGCGCAACGGCAAGAGATATCAGAATCTCCGACAGGTTTTCTATGGCGAAGGACAAGGCTCCAGCCCGGACCAGGTGGAGCGGCGTAGGACAATCGAAGCGAAGGACGGGCTCGGCGTCTCCGTCAACTTTGGCTTTTACGATCAATTCTGTTCCCGGCTGGAGTTCAGGGACGAAGCATATCACATACGAAGACTTCCAGGAGGGATCCTGCTTTTTGGATTTGTCGGGGTGGATCGGTGCCGCGTAGAGAATATCTGCCCAAAGGAAATGGGAGTGAATCTCGTCCGGCCCCGTCAAAACAATGTTGAAATTGCGGAAGACCACGTCGGATGATACGTTCCGTAACCTGAACGCAAAAATCCTCGACGTTCCTTCACTAAAGGAGCTTTTTGAATACGCCAACGTTGGCGCCTTTGCAGCATCCTCGATGGCACGAGTGAGCAGCCACCCAAGTACGGCAATAATCAGGGTAAACAAGAATGGAGCAGTCTCCTTTTTTAACATATTAGTTCCTCTTTGATTTCGGAAATTGAATCGCTGCCTTGCTCGGGGTATCCAGCATGTTTATTTCGGAGGAGGAAGATTGAAACCGATATATGTTCCTGCACTGATGCGCATCAGCGCGAGCACCGTCGCATCAAAATTCGGTACTGCCAAGTCTGCGTTTATCTTCACGACAATAATTAAGCCAAGAACAAGAGTCCAAGCGAGCATTTGCGAGCGATGAAAGCTCACTTCACCATTTTCCGTAAGCCAGCCGTACATTACGGTCCAGACTCGGCCACGTTTGAAATACATATCCGGATTCTTTAGCGGAAGCGTGAATGTAGACTCATCTCCATCCATTTGACGAATGTTCACTTGTATAGTGAACTCACCTCAGCACGCGCTCTCATAAAAATCCGTATTCATGGAATTTTCGGTCGCATCCACTCCTTTACGTAGGCTCGGGCTTGGGCAAGTTCCTCATCGGCCCATAGCTGCCTCTGCATATCCCCCGCCGCAGCCTCTGAGAGTGACCAACCGAGGGGCAGTGGGACACCCTCGTCGTGGAGGTGAATCGAAATCAGATTGGGGCGTTTCTCCACCTCCTGAGGGGGTTTTTTCCCTTGCCTCTCTAATGCGGCTTTTAACTCAGCTTCTAAAGCGGTCTTCGCTCCGCGCTGGTGATCGATGATCTGCTGGAGCGCAAGCGTTCCACGCGCACTCCGTGTCCCCATCAATGCGCGAGGAGGCGACAGCAGCTCCGAGGCGAACTGAAGCGGCTTGCTCTCTTCGAATTCTGGACTGGCCCGCTTGTCGCTTGAGTGGTCGATTACCGGGCTGGGCAACGCCTGCCCAAGAGCCGCTTGTGACTTGATTTGCTGATCTGATACCCACGTTACCTTCCCGCCGTTTGCACGCCGTTGCGGGTCATTGCTAATTATAATCAAAACCGGAACGATGCGATTTGTCGACTTCGGACGTATTGCCAGCTCATGCTCCACTACAGCCAAGATCTCCATCGCGGTCACGCTTCCTGAGTTCTCGAAGTAACCACCGTCGACGATTCGCTGTCCGGTACTTAGCAAACCCGCCGGATTCGTGTAGGTGAATCGAGCGCTAGCATGTGCGGCTGTGCTCAATGCCACATCCAACGGCACCACGGAACCACCTTTGCTACTGAATAAAACCGCTCGCGCGTCAATAGCATCTAAAAACTCTCCTCCTGCATTCGCGCCGGTGATGGCCAGGTCGCTGAATATTACGCGCTGCCCGGTCTCCACCATAGTGCAGTTGAGAAAAAGGTGTGGTAAGTGCATTTTCCCTAGCATGGCAGTAGAAAACAAACCACGGAACGGTTCGGAAAGTCGGTCGGTTCCAACTTTTCGGCGATATGCCTCTTCCCAAGATCTTTCAAGCATCGCGGCCCGGTCGGTACACCCAAGCGGCACAGGAAATATTCTCTGAAACGCGTCGGGAAAGAGCAATCCGCCCATTAGCGGAGCCAGATGATCACGACCAAGAATGGCACCCGCGCTCGCCCAAATATTGGGAACATGGTCAGCCAGCAAAGCATCGAAAACCGCCGCTCCAACGCTACCGCCGGAAACACCGCTGATCGCAAAAAGCCGTGTGGAGAAATCGGGCTTTCGCAGCGCCTGAGCCTGCTCCGGCCCGGCAACGTTGTTCTCCCACTGAAACGCACCGAGCACGCTCGCCGTCCAGTATGCGGCACGGATCCCGCCGCCCTCCGTCGCAACAATGAAAAGAGGCTCGCACTCCCCGAGCTCGGCCGGCGATTCAGATGCGTGGGTAGAGAGCATCCACGTATCAAAAGCGTCTCTTACAGTAGGCCCGGCCGCTAGCGCATGATTACCGGGACTCAGCCGTATGGCGTGATTGTCCATCCAGCAGCTGTTGAGGAAAACCCAAACGATCATTCCAGAAATTACCGGAAATCCAGTTCTGGCTCGCAGGAACATCAGTCGAGTTCCAACAGTTACCCAAGCGACCGCCGCTAGGGAAAACATTGCCCCAGTGCCCAGTCGCACACTGATCGACTGCGGAGCCGCCCAAACGCTCAAGAAAATCAACCCGGAAATGATAAATAATCCCAGGTTCACTATCCGACTCTCCGTGGAATACGCATCCCGCTCGCTAAAGTTTCGGAACGATTTCCCGGTGTCCTTTCCCACCAACCAACGCCGCAGCTTGAAAAAGAAGAAAAGGGCGACCGCCCCTATCAAGTGCCAAACGCCAAGCCAGAAGAGACTTTGTTGTGCGCCAAGACTGCCTCCGGTGGAGTAATCAAGAACGCGGAGAAAAAGCGCGCCCGCAACGATTACTACAGGCGCTATCCCAACAACCCGCGGCCAATATTTTCGAAGCCAGTCTCTGATCTGAATGAATCGTCCAGTTGCTGGGAGTGGCGGGCGCCACTCAAACTCTAACATCATACGCGCCGTCCACCAGTTGGCGAAGCCGGCGAGAAGTGTGGTGATGAGGAACATTATCGCGGAGAGCTGCGCTTCGCTTCGAAAAGAGAAAGCTTCTCCCAACATGGAGAGCACCTCCTTTCCTTGATCAAACCCGATGTACACACCAACTGGCAACAGCGCTGCGCCAACTTGAAGAGCTGTCGGCTGTAGAAGCTGCGCAACAGCCCGCCACTGGTCCCAAGAGCCCGAAGGTCGCTCATCCGGGAAGGCTTTGAGTAAACGATCTACATCCTCGTCGCTGTTCTTCATACAAATATCAAAATGGAGTCATGGGTAGAACGCACCGTCTTTCGCTTAGCGTCATATTCTTGATTCAGGCTGCTGGAGAGGACCTCTCATTCCGGAGAACCTCCCATATTCCATAGCTTCATACCACGCTAAGTTAAGGTGTACGTTTTCCTGCGTCTCTCTGCAGCTGCAAAATGTCTTCGACGCCCAAGCCAGGATAGGCACTGTACGTTGGCTTCTTAAAACTAAGATCGTTAGCCTTCACATACGCGAAGAACTCGTCCAAGTGATCATTGATGGGAAGCGGCGGCGAATTTTCCATGTGGCTCAAGAGTAGTCCAAAGATATCTCCCAGGACCTCCGTGAAACTTTGAATATAAATCTCAAAGCTGTTGTCGTAGTTGGTGATGATAAGCAACTCCATCTTGTCCGGGCGAAGCACGAACCTCGCCGTATGAACTGAACCGAGCTTGTTCATCGCCGCTTCAATCCTGGCTTGCGTCACCTGCTTCTCGGGCGGTGAACTGGGTGGTGGGTTTAGAAGGTCGGCGAGTTCCTGTAGATCCTTTTGGCTTTTAATCTTCATTACGAGAGTGAGAGCATTTGATATGCTTCCAAGTTCGCCCGGTTGAGGCGCAGCGCCCTTGTGAACTACCGCCGCCGGTGGAACAGGTTGTCCCACCGCCGACACCGGGAAAGTTTCGATCCCAAGGTACTTTCGGTTGATGAAATCCGCGGACTCTGTTGATTCATTTGTGGTTCTCTGGGTTACAGTGGCCGATGTTGCGCCACCAACAAGGGCGTTCGGAAACCAACCAAAATTGTGAACGTTCCAGCCGCGTTGCGAGGGTTCGGGCAACAGCGCCTTGTCGACTCCTCCAATTCCCCCTGGTTTCTGGTACTGAATCTGGGAATTCGATGCTTGAATGTCCAAGTCGGATCGACGCGAACTTTCCGAATGGCAACTGACGCAATCAGTGTTGAAAAAGTTGGTTATCAGGGGATTGGCGATAATATCCGGGATGTCACGCATGCGAAGCGTACTAAGATCGCTTCGCTGCCCGTTGGGGAAGAGCGGCGCGTCGAGTTGCAACTTTGCGTTCGAAGAAAAAATCTGTGCTGTGCTAACGCCCACATCTTTGAATTGAAAATTGCGTGGTAGAGGGATGACTCGCCCCTCAAACTGGAGGATCTGGAGCTTTTCTCCCTTCAGACTCGGATGGTCGCTGAAGACAACGAAACGACCGTCAGGCGCTCGCGTTGTCGCAAAAAACACCCAAGGCTCGGGTGCCCGAATGCCCATGAAGGATATAGCGCCTAGATCATCCGGTCGAAGATGAGACTTCAGCATTGACTTCAGCTTGCCGCCGAACTCAGCGCTTTTAAATCCAGGATGAACGCCAAGGCTTGCGCCGCTCGTCTTGATGCCCTGCTGCGAAAGCGCGGCTTTGAGATCCGAGATCGCGGTGACTAGCCGTCGGAAACGCTCCACGTCGGGCGCGTTGGATTTGACTGTGTTGGGGTCATTGCGTAGAATGATGTCGTAAACGAGATGAGCGGCGAAATCGTGGACCTTTGCTTTACCCGCTGCGTCAGCAACAACCGGCTGAAAAACGAGTCTTAACTGCGGCCGTGCGCCAAGCGCTCCAAGCGAGCTCTCGTGAGTTCCTAGGGCCGAAGGGTCGATGCGAACGGCGACCAGTTTCCAATTATGCCGATCCTCGAGCGCGGGCGGTACGAAGATCTGAACTGGTGACTCGGTCGACTTCACACTCAGCGCCGCCTCTATGACGGCTTTGAACGCATCATCCGGCCAGATGGACGATGTTCCGTCGGCGATAAGCTCATCAGCAGCAACCAGTCCCTCAGCCTCATCTTTCGACGTCGGTACAGGCCAAAGATAAGACACATCGCTCACGTCGAAGGCGACCGACTGCGCCTTGACGGAATTTCCCGTAACAGCGAGGACTAGCGATGCGAGAGCGGCAAAGAGTCCTTTCCAGGAACACCTTGCTGAGAGTGAAGCGGTGCGAAGCTGGTTTGGGTGAGAAGAAAAGGCGTTCGTGTTCATGTTTCGTGTCTTTGTGCTTTGCCAATCTCGGCGCTGGACCGATCCTCTATTCGGTCACTCGATCCTATGCAAGCTAAAAAAGTAATGGTTCTAGAGAGGAACATAGATTGCCTCGGGGTATTCGCGGCACTCGACCGACGAGCCGTGACTTTTTACGGTCACCCTAACAGGCTGTCGACCCCCTTGGCTGAAGAGGGCGGCCTTTTGCGCGAGCACGCGCGCGTGGCAGGCATAGAGCTTGTGGATTTCCGCCAGGCCGAAATCAGCGTCGAGCAGATCGGCCAGCGCACTGCGCTCAAACCAGGTACGATGCAGCCGCCACTCGCTGCCGGGCGCCAGGAGCCGGTAAATGGCGAGTACCTGCAGCACGAGATCCCAGCGCGTCCCCTTGCGGCTGGGCGGCGGGCACGCGGCGAAAAACGTGTCGAGCCCGAGCTGCTCATAGATCTGGCAGGCCAGCCAGCAGGCTCCCCACGGGCGCGGCCGTCGCAACTCCAGCGCCCCCAGCCGAATGCGCACCACCTCCGCCCCGCCGGCCGTGGTCGCGGCGCGCACCTCCTTCGGGTCCCAGTCCGCCTCCGGCAGCAGGGCCACCGTCTTCGGCCGCGCCTGCCCATCCTCGAAAATTTCAATCTTCTTCTACCAAGACTCCTGTTGGCTCCCGCTGATCTCGCCGAGGTAAAGCACATGCCGCTGCACGAAGCGACCGCGGGCCACGCGCCCATTGCGGAAAACTTGCAAAAAAATGCTTGCCTCCACCCAAGATGCCCCACTATCTATCTTCAGGTATGCGAGAACGGAAGAGGAGACGGCCGGAGAGCGGAATGGCTCAAGCGAGCCGGTTCCGTTCATGTGCACCTTTCTGGGTGATGAAATCGCAGAGAAATGGAGTGCCAAAACCATTGGGGCGAGCACATCAAAGCGAAACTTCGGGAAATGTCGGCGCGGACCTTTGGAGCATCTCGACGTTGCAAGCGCGTCCCGCGAGGAGGCTCCGTCATCGACAGAACTTTCGAGTGATCACGCATCAAGCCAGTTGCCCTGTTTCAACTCTATCATGAAGAATCGCCCTCTCATCCTTGCCTCCCTTTGTCTGAGTTCGACGCTCGGATTTGCTTGGGACAATCCGGCCCACATGGCAGTGGCAGGTTTAGCTTACGACGAACTTTCTCCGGCCCAGAAGCGAAGCCTCGCTTCCATGCTTCGAAAACACCCGGATCTGTCGCTCGTCAAGAACGGCTTCCCTGACGAGCAAATTCTTCAAGACGATCGCGCATTCGTGATGGCGATGGCCACCTGGCCTGACCTCATTAAGCAGAGCCACGACTATCAGAACAACGGTTACGAAGCTCAGGATCCCGCCCCACCTTCAGTTAGGTTTGATCATGAAATGCACAAGGGCTGGCACTTCATTGATATCCCACTTTGGGTGGGGCAAGATCCGACGCCGCACGAATTGCCGGCAATTCCTCGCGTGAACGCCGTCAATATCGTGAAGGTCTTGACAACTCAGTTCCAAAACGACGATGGACCTGGGAAAGCATTCGACCTTGGGTGGTTGCTGCACTTGGTTGGGGACCTACACCAGCCGTTGCATGCCGCCACCGGCGTATCAGAAACGTTGCCGGCCGGAGACACCGGCGGAAATGATGTACTTCTGGACGGTGACACCCATGCCGAACGTGAGCTCCACGCTTACTGGGATGACGCACTTGGAAAAACGGCGCGGCCTGACCCCCACACACACAAACCTCGCTTAGACAAGGACTTGGATAAAGCTTCGCAAATCGTCACAGACCTCCAAGGGTTGGATTTTGGAGCCGACTCTGAAAATTTGAATCCGCAGAAATGGGCAGATGAATCCTACAGGTTGGCGGTCGACGACGTGTACAATCTGACGCTAGTTCCGACAGAAGGAGATCGCGGCGAGGTGCTCAAAGCGGATTTGGATGAGACGTATCACCAACGCGTGGTCACTGACGCCAGGAATCGCGTTCGACTGGCTGGTCATAGGCTTGCGCGCTTACTCCAAAGTCTGTTGCGCTAACCCTCTCCGATAGCACCGCCTCGATTCAGCCCGCTGACCTACCCACAGCCACACCTTGAGTGGAAATTCGTCCATCACAACATCGAGAATAGAAGAATTCGAAATTCATGAGAACCCCAAACGGAAGAAGAGAAATTACAGCGGCCTTCGGAAGCCCCGCAAATAGAGATGGCACTTTGGACTCCCACTGGGAGGACGAAAACATCGTCGCGGGAAGGCCGAGAGAGCCATGGACTCTTTATTACCAATCCGACAAAAGAGGCTTAGTGCTGCTTCCGATCCGAATTCACAAGCTACTACAGGAGTCATTTCAGGAAGTGCTCTCCGAAATCTGGGAATTCGCTGCCGGTCAAATCGGCGGCAGGCCGACACTGCCGGAGATCCAAAAGTGGCTTCACGATCGACGCCTCGACCAGCACGGAGGTGGCTTCAACTTTCGCCCGATCACCGATGGCGCGTCACTCTCATTACACTCTTACGGGATCGCGATTGATTGGGACCCAGATCACAACCCGCGTCAGAAAAAGGGTGCTGCTCTCAAAACTACCCTTCCGAGTTGGTGGTATGATATCTGGACAAAGCACGGCTGGAGTGATGGCCGAAACTTCACGCATCGCGATCCGATGCACGTCCAGTTTGCCACGGGTGCATAGCTCATCATATACTAAGAATTCATAATGAGAACGCGACTTTACGTCACTCAGGATGAGCACGGTTTTTGGATGCTTTGCGTGCAAGAACCGCGTCAGCGCGCTCGACTTCTTTCACAACATTTCCCGTGTCGAGAGCCTCTCGTAACGGATGCGATTGAGATGGCTCAAAAACCCCAATACAAAAATGCCGTGATCGTCATTGACTCTGAGCGGGTCAAGCTTCCAGATCGGATCGAGGAATGGCCAAGTGTGAGCGGCCATGCTGAGGCGGTAACCGTCGAATTCTGAGAATATGCCAAAGAGAACCATTTATTGGACTGCTGATGGAGGAGGTTCCGATCTAACTGGAAAGGCCGCCTCGGCACTCCACGCTTGGATCGTTGCTCAAGGTGATGCGGATCTTATCGTTTACGGGGGCGATGTCTACAACTCAGGCACCACGCAGGATTTCGAAGAGTTTTCCGCGGAGTTGGGTGGGAACTTCTCCAGCTTTTGCCACACGCCTGGAAACCATGATTGGATGCATACTTCTACCCGCCGGGAGCGGGCAAAATCCCAGCAGGATACGAGGATTTCTGGACAAAACACTCGCCGAGCACAGGAAGCTCGCGTCAGCCGATTGATGTGAATAAACGCGGCGGGGCTCGATATGAACACGTAATTCCCGACTACAATGGATGGTCGCTGATCTTCATTGACACCGGGCGCACCGACAGCGGCGGAAGTTGGCCGTTTACGCCGGAGGAAGAGGAACAGAAGACGTGGCTAGAAGAAGCGCTGGCGGGGCCAGGAAGAGCAAGAATCCTATTTTCCCACCACAGCCGCCTGAGCTGGGGAAAACATGGGGACAATCCAGCGCTGGACCCTGTTTGGCGCCGACTTTTCGACGAAAATGGTAATGCGCGTGTCGCCTTCACGCTCGCCGGGCACAATCACAACCTGAGCGTCTACAAACCGAGAGATCGCGATCTGAAGGTTTTGTCGGCCGATCCGACAAAGACTATTCAGATACTAGTAAATGGCGGAGGGGGCTTTGGCCACTATCCAAGAGTTAACGGAACTAGAGCAGAGATATATCCAAAGTCGAAAAGTCCGGCGGACGATCCTGTTGTTTCCAGCGTCGCGCGAATCGAGATTTTGGACCAGAGCACCGCCAACGTCACGTTTCTCGACTTCACCGACAATCCGGCTAAAGCCAAGGCGCCGAAAGCAATCCCTCTTTTTCAACAGATTTATAACGTATAAGCAATGCCAAAGCTTGTCAGATTGTCTAGAAGTGGGACTAATTGGTCGGCGTCGATCGATGGCGGACTCATGTTCCGTGTTGGTCGCAATGCCTCCTTTGACGGGATGCACGGCATCACTAACGACGGACAAAAGAGTACCTTAGTATACGATCCAGCTAGTTATCTCGCTGCACACGGTGATTTTGCATACTTGATTTACCCAACGGCCTTCGTGGAAAGTGGAGCAGCGATGGCCAACGTGAATACGTACGACAGCGCTCGCTTCACCTTTGGTTTTTTTCAATTCGCTGCACACGTTGCGAACGGAGACTTTGTGCGGTTTTTCAGATCGCTACTGAATACTCCGGGAGCCCAGGACTACTTTCCCGACTTGTCGGTTGATCAGGGCAACATCTTTCGCACAACATTGCATGGAAAGGTGCGGCTGGAAGACTCGACCTCCACCGCTGGCTTGATGAGCTACCTAAATCCGAGCAGCAGCGCTGTGGAAGACATCGAAGTGATCAACGCGGCCAAGTTTATCGACTGGACGCAAAACTCGCAGGCAACGAGAGACATCCAGGTCGATGAAGCGGTCGAGACGGCCAAGCGTATCCTCAAGATGGCCCACAACCGGATCGGCCTACGGAATAGACTCGACACGATTTGTTTGGTGATCATGGATATCTTTCACCAAGGACGCGGGGGAGCGCAAAGCATTATCAACGCCCTGCAAGCGAGTAACAGCGAATCTGTCCAATTTAGCCGACTGTTGCGAATCGGATCGCCGAAGTATGATGGCCGATTAGCCGATTTGCGGAAGAGGATAGACTCACTGACTTCGGCGGGTCATCTTGGCACGAAGCGTTATCGAGACGCCACGAACGATTTTGCCTGATCCCCACCGCCATTTTGAGCTCAATCAGTATCTTTTCCACCTGAAACCCTCCGATCCTATGCAATGATGTCGGGCGGGTTAATTCTCCAGCGCAAAAAGAAACGAGCGGCCGAGGCACCAACTCAGATTTTGAAACCGCGCTGGGAAAGCCATTCGGTGAGAGCCTCGGCGATGATTTCGCGCTGCGTCCACGGAACTTCCTGAGCAAGCCGCCGCTCGAAGCTGGCGCGCAAAAGGGCGGTGGTGATTCTGGAATCGATCCGCGAATTCACCACGCCCGTGGAAACCGCCTTGCCGGCTGTCGATCTCGTCGCTTCCGGAGGTCGTCCACCAGGCTCGTGTTGCGCCCGCTTTTCGGGGACCGGGACCGGATTCTCAACCGGCGCGGACGCTTCCGGGGCACCCGACCCGCTGCCCTTGCCTTTCAAAAATGCAGCCTCCTGTGGAGTCAAAGCATCTTCCATCGATCGTTTTCCCTTCTTCACCTCGTCATCTCCTTCATTAATTGATTCATCTCATGGGAGGCCAAGATTGCGGCGGCCCCCATTTCCGACACTACCTTGGATTGCCCGGCCGCATCGGCGAAGGCCTGGCGATGAGACAATCCGGCAAGCACAGGAATTTTGAGCTTTTGGGCCAGCCCAAGCGTTTCGCTCGATAGCCTTCCCCGCTTTTGGAGCTTATTCGGGATCAAAGCTCCCTTCGGAGCCCCTCGCCTCGTCTTCTGCGCCTCTTCGAGCAACTGCACCGCCCGTAAAGCCGCTCGGAAGTCCAGAATGGATGGACCGCTTGGCAGAAATACTCGATCTGCGCGAAGCATGATCGCACGTGTCGTCTCGGAGAGACCCGCCGGGCCGTCGATCACAATGTCGTCCGCGTCATCGGTGAGGTCGGCAACCCGCCGAAGTACCTCCTCCGGGCCATTAAGGGATTCTAAAGGAACCGACAACTTTTGGACCCAAGCGCTGGCTGATTGCTGCGGGTCGGCGTCGATGAAGACAACACGGCGCTTCTTGCGTGATAACCACACGGCCAAGTGAACGGCAATTGTCGTCTTTCCAACCCCGCCTTTCGAATTCGTCAGTCCATAAATCATCGCGATACCTCTCTGAGCGCTTTGATACAGTGAAAATCGCACAGTTCACTCAGAACCTTACATTCGCGCATGCAAACTACTTGCTTTCTTTGTCCCTGTTGCGCCGTTGCAACTGTGCCGTCTTGTCCGCTTGCTTGTGGGCAAGCTCGCTACCGAGCTACCAAGCTACATTGCTACCTTGTAACCGACTCATTTGCAAAATTCGTTGCTGCCTCGTGCTGCACACTTCTTTTTCGCCACCGACAGGCGAGCCCTCCATGAGGCTAGCCGCCTGGCGGCGTGTTTAAGAGTTTAATTCTTTTAAGTTTAAGAAGGTTTCTCATGTTGCAAAGGCGCTGTGGGAGCGTCTTTCAGTACGTTTTTCGTCGCTGCCTCCCCGATACTCGGTCGCTGCTTCCCCGATAGTAGAGTCGCTGGTCCCCCGATACATGGTCGCTGGCTCCCCGCCTCAGTCGCTGAGCCCCCGATGCAGGAATTGCAGTGTAAGGAGCGGGTATTCGGGGCCGAAAAAGCGGTCGCTGGCTCCCCGATATTGCAGCTAAGGGCGAAAACTCCGTCATTGGGCATCCAAAACTGTAACCAATTTGCAACGGATTCATTCCGTTCTCAACGATCTGAACTTGCGAACCCCGGATTTACTCGCTTCCGGACAACCATGGTCGCTGGCCCCCCGATATTGTAATTAGCGGAATCCTATGTTAGACAATCATTTATGGGGCAGCAAGCGGAAGGCGGGGGTGAAAAGAATCAAAGTCTGGCGAGGTTTGAAGCCTATGCCGGAGATATTACCGCCAAAGACCAGATCGACCTGATGTCTCGGTGCTGGTTTAGTCTGACGCCGAGCCGAACCAAGCCGATCGAGCACGAATTCAAGAACTCGAAAACTAACCGCATTGAGACGGTTCGCGTTACCGGCAGTGCCGAACACGGAATTGCGACGATTCATGACAATGACCTCATCATCTTCGCAATTTCTCAATGGGTCGATGCGCGCAAAAGGGGAGAGGAACCCTCACGGAGGATCTCCTTCACGCCTTACCAGTACTTCATCTGGATGAACAAGGCTCCGCATGGTTCAGCGTACCAGCGCTTGAAGGATTCGCTGCAGCGGCTTCAAACCACAAATATCGAAACCACGATTCGCTCGACGACGGAGAGAAAGGGCCGTTTGAAGCAATTCTCCTGGATTTCCGAGTTTTCCATCGAGGAGGAGGACGGCAGGGCGAAGGGGATCGAGGTCGTTCTGGCTGAATGGCTGTTTGAGAGTATTCGCGACTTTCACGTTCTGACCTTGGACAAGCGCTATTTCGAGATTCAGGGCAGTTTCGAGCGATGGCTTTACCTCTATGCCAAGAAGGCGACCGGTGGACTAACGGGGGCGTGGAAAGAATCCTTCAAGCTGCTCTACAAAAAATCTTCCTCGCAGCAGGAATACAAACACTTCGCCCACTCCCTGCGAAAACTGGTCGAGAAGAACGAACTGCCGGGCCTTCGGTTGTCTCGCCATGCTTCGGCCCGTGGTGGAGAAATGCTGGGGATGGAACGTACCGAGAAGCGAGAGCTTCGCGCCTCCGATAATCAGGCGGTCATACCGGAAGTTCCGGTCGTGGAACTTTCTCCATTTGAAGAGACATGGGAAAATGTCTTGGACCTGCTGCGAGCTCAGTTGACCGCGGCAACGGTTGCTTCCTGGTTGGAAAAGCTAGAGTTCGTTCAAGTCGCAGAGGGCATTCTCACCTTCCGCGCCCCCACCAAATTCATCGCGGAGCGCGTTGCCAGCATCTACAGCCCAAGAATCAAGGCGGCGTGGGCCACGCTTGGCCACGAGATTTCAGGAATCAGATTCGAGTCTGAAAAAAAGCGTTCAGCCGCCTGATTTTGCCCGAAAATACTCGATCGCTCCATTCAACTCCGCAGTGCGTGCGTTGCTTTCTTCGGTGCCCTGCTGGGCGTCGGGGTGTTCCAGTTTGATCAGCCCGTGGTAGTTCGCTTCGGCCTTCTCAAGCGAATATGGCGGAACCATGCGCAGCAAATCGGCCGCATGTCGGGTTTCAGCCTCCTCGTCGCCGCGCGTGAAATTACGGGGCCGCTTCGCCCTCCCTTTGCGCGTTCCCTTCGGCATCTCGGTCGCCTGTCCTCCAGAACCCGGTGCCGCAACGTTTTCGTCCGCATCGCCGAAAATATCCCGCTGCCGCTTGCGGCTGCGGAGATGGTGCCAGTAGTTCAGTGCCTCCTTGGCGCACAGGCAAGCGGCGGTGAGGACGAGCCATTTTGCGAGACGTTGTTCGCCTGAAATCACGCGGAGGGCGACCGCAGCGAGGAGAATTGCCGCGGGTTCGATCCAAGTATGGACGATTGCTTCGGCCTTTGATGTCGTCGCAACTCCAAAGCTCCGGCCCAAGCGCAGAAGGTGCGATTTGCCGGAAAAAGTGTCGTGCTCGGCGTCGGGTCCGAATTCCCGGCCAATGGCGGTAAGTAAATGAATCCAGTAGAGCGCCCCTGCCCCCGCTCCAAAGAATACGACGGCGTGGTAGTCCTGCCACGTTTCAGCCTCGTTCCAAGCGTAGATCGTGAACAAAACGAGTGCCCATGAGAAGGCGAAGAAAACGCTCTTCGGGCCGAGATAGGCGAAGCCGAACGAAACCCGTAGAAAAACCAGCGCCGGCATCGATACGCAGTGAAGAACCGCGCTGAGGAGTGGAATCCTCGCCTGTGTGCTGGCCGGTTCAACCTGCTTGTCCTTCATGGATCTGCGCAAAAGTGTGGCGGATGAAGTTCTGGGTTTTCGCTTTGTCCCTGCCCTGCACCACCCATCGGCGACCACCCTGAAAGATCACGCCGTCCACCTTCATCTCGCATTCCGGCCCGCCGGTTTTCAGCATCGTGAATTCCTGAGGCTGCACGAGGTATTCGAAAACCTGACTGCCGCCCGCGCTCTGATTCGTGCCGGGATTCTTCGCAACTGCTTCCGAAAGGCCGCCGTAATACTGCATTTGCCGGGTTCGGCCGATGGAGTCGGCTGCCCAATTGTTCGTCGTCGGGTCACCATTGGCATGGAAAAATTTGCTTTGGAGGTTTCCGATGAACGCCTCCACCTCGGAACGCGAATTCGGCCCGCCGAACGCGGAGAAATAGCTGGGCAGATTTTGCGTCAGATAGACAGTGCAGGCTCGTGAGGATCTTGCCGTGCTCTGGAACAGTGCGTCGTAGGAATTGGCGAAAAACTGGCTTTCGTCGGCCTAGAGGAAAACCGGGCGGATCGTCTCTTGCGCTTCCGCCCGCTTGAGGCCGCGGCGGGATCCGTCGCTCGACGGCCCGCTGCCAGATGTATTTGAAGAGCACTTGGGCGAATGTGCCGAGCTCGTTGTACTCCTTTACCGGCAGGTTCAGGATGATGACCTTGCCGGCAAAACTGTCCTCTGGGCGGAAATTGAGGTCGGTGCAAAAAAGTTTCCGCAGCGTCCCTCGTAAAAAGCAGTCGGCCATGCTGGTGAAGGTCGAGACGATGACCGACCGGGTTTCCTCAGCGAGACTCGGGAACTCCCGTTCCCAGTAGTTCTCGGTCAGCTCGAAATCGTCCTCCCGCTTCTTCTCGCCTGCTCTTGCCTCTGCCACTTCAACAGAATGTGGCAGACGGATTGGCTTTGCCACGCTTGTCGGCCGACCTCGGCGGCGAGTCCGCGGCGCAGAGGTGATGATTCGGTAGAGGCCGGGCAGGTCGACATCGTCGGCGGCGATAACCGCGAGGTCGATGGCGTTGCGCAGAAGCTGCTTCAAGGCGCGCTGCCAATAGGCGTCGTTTCCTCCCGCTTGGCCTTGTTTGCGCTCCGAGGCTTCCAGCACGCTCGAGAAAAGATTCACGAGATTTTCCGTCTGCCCTGCCCCAGCTCCCGGCCGGGTCAATTCATAGCGTAGGAAGTTGAAACGCAGCTTGGCTGTTTCGTCGAAGATGAGCAAATCTGTCTCACGTCCAGCGTCCTTGGCGTATTCCTGCCATGTCCCCAATTCATCGGTTTTTGCGGTCAAAACCAGCCCGCCCATATTCGCCTCCATGAACGCGCGGGCGATGGCCTGACCCGATCCCGTCGATTTGCCGGAGCCGGTGCCGCCAAGCACCTGGACTCCTTGAAACGCGTCATTCAGCGACCAGTAATTCTGGACCTGATTCGCCAAACTTCCGAGCTCTAGCAAGGCCTGGTCGTCGTCAGGCCAGTCGCGTTCCGTTACTGCCGTCAATTCTTCCGTGGGTCTCTTGGCGAGCGAAAACGGGTCCATATAAAGGGGCGGCAGCGTCGGTGGAGAGGCTGCCGTTCGCCTCTCGCGGCGGCGAGAAAAATCCCCTCCTTAGCTGTGCTAAGGGAAGATGTCTGAAACACAAATCAGTCTGCTCGCTCCCTCTCCTGCCAGCCCGCGGAAGTGCTCCATAGATTGGTGACGAACCTGTCTGCAAATCACCAGCCGAGCCAACAAACCAACCCACCCACCACCCTCCTCGCAAGACATGCCACAATCTGGCAACCAAGCTACCTCGCTACCGAACTACCGAACTACCAAACTACATTGCTACCAGATTACCGGGCGGGAGGGTGCGGCCCGAGACTTTGAGCCGGTTGTCTGCGAGGAGGCGCGGCGCGGTTCCTTGCGCCCCGAGTTGCGCTTGGCTTTTCTGATGAAGAGCGAAGCTCCGCTTCGCAAAATCTAGAGACCAGACATTGCCGGGCATGAGACGCATTGTCACAGGGAGGCTCCGACGGAGGGGCTCCCGAAGGTCCCGCAACGACGTGAAACGCGATGAGGAAAACTTTGGGAAACCGTTGGATGCCCTTGACGATTGCATCGCCCGGCATCGGCAGGTTCACGGGCTTCCGGGGTGCGGAGAAACCGCGTGTTTCTGAGTTCCGGGGCACGGGCAAATCTCCCGTGACGGGATAGGCCATGGTGCATGGGGCAAGACCCCGGTCGGGAGATTTGCCGGTGCCGTCAGATGCGGGAATGTTGCACGGTCTGGTCGAGGCGAGAGTGGAAGCATGGCCGAGCCGAGAGCCAGACGGTGCAACATCGTGGCGCGTCAGGAGGGGGTGAGGCGGGCGACCGCCGTTGCGGTCTTTTCAATGCTGGGCCGACGGTCTCGAACCGCCCGAAGCGCCGGAGGCCGGAAGTCAAGGGAGTCGCGGAGGCGCGAAGTGGCGGAAGAGACGGTCGCCGATTTCGCGCGCACTGCTGCCCCGAGTCTGCCGCGCCCGTGTAGGAGCGAAGCGGAGCATCGGGCGCGGCAGTCTCGGCCTGCGCGGGTTTCGATGCGGTTCGAAACTTTTGAGAGGGCGTTGCGGGATACATCCCGCTTGAAAGGGGAGCGAGAGACTCGTGGAAAGACGGAAGTGGCTCTCGCGCGGGGAAAAACCTTTCCCCGCGGAAGAGTGCCGAACTCATGCTTTCTGAAAAATCATGCACACGTCATGAAGACCGGGGATGATGCTGCCAGAATACGATTTCCGGCTGCTCGAAGCACCGTGGATAAACCGGATGATGTCGGTGAAGCGCGTTTGTAGTCCTGCCTCCAAAGCCAGCCGTTTTGTGTGGTAGGTGAGTGGAACAAACCCCGCCTGGCGGTCATGGTAGTCGCCCATCAGAATCACGAGTTTCCCACGGGAGGAAAGGAGGGATGCGCAGTTGCGAATGAAGTCGCCGAGTGCCTGATTGAAGGCGTCCAGAGTTGGCGCGCGAGAAAGGTCGGCCGGGTCTGAAGTGTAGAGCTTGGCTCGCCAGTAGGGCGGATGTGCCCAGATGAGGTCAAAGCCGGGTTTTACGTCCACCAGCCCGTTGGGGTTGGCGGCGTTGAAACCTTGCCGCAAGTCGCGCGAGTCGCATGGAATACTGAGTTCTCGGCAGACATCGCGGCAGGTGCCGGAGCCGGTCATCGGGTCAAAAACGTTCCGCGGCTGAAAAAAGAGGAGCAAGTCGCGAATGAGTTTGCCGCCGCAATTGCCGGGATAGCGGCGGTCGCCGTGGCCGCTCGCATCATCAAAGTGGTAGATGCTGGTGAGGTGCGGTACCGGGCTGCCAGTGAGGGGAGGCATTGGCAGCCGAGCGTATTCAGCGCGTGGCTTCTGCGAAGCAGGCGAAGTGGAGGGAAGGGAATGGTGAACGGAATTGAGGCGGGTTGTTGGGCTTGATGTCATAAAAACTCCTTTTTGGTGATTAATGGGCGGGGTATTCGGCCCCGCCCGGTTGGTTTACTTGGCCGATTCGGACGGAATCCGTAGGCTGATGCGACCGTCCAGCGGTATGGTTTCAATCTGGATGTTGAACCCTTTGCCGTCCGCATGTGCCCAAGCACTGCCGATGCGGGTCCAGATACTGTCGCCGCCGTTTCGATCTCGGACGTGATATGCGACATGAGTCGGGATTTTGGAAGTCGGCTGGGATTTGGAATCAGTCATGTGAAGTCTCCTTTCTTGTTGTTCGGGCTGCGCTTATCGCGGCCTGATGGCCGGAGCGACAAAAGTCCCGGAAAGCCGTGGCGGAGCGCATCGCGCAACTTGGAAAATTGGCGGGACCTGAAAGGGGGAACCGATTTTCTAATTGCGCGGCACGGCGGGGACTTTAGCGTGCCATCGTCAAGGTCCGCGTTGCGCAAACCGTTCGAAATGGAGACTTTCCTCGTGATTCAGAGCCCGGAGTGGTTTCCGTGCGATTGACGCAATCCTGTGTCTTTCTGGAGACGGCTGCTGTCATTTTTCGCCTGCGGATGCTTGGGGAGTGGAAGCGACGGCGAATTTCGCTACGATGCTGCTGATGTTGCGGGTAGTTGCACACAAATCCGCTGCCGCGGCTGGTCGTTACTATACGGAAGGGCTGAAGCGAGAGGATTACTATGCGGAGGGACAGGAAATTGCCGGCAAGTGGTACGGCAAGGCCGCTCAGGCGCTTGGCCTGTCCGGCGGGGTGACTGCGGAAAAGTTTGCCGCGATGGTCGAAAACCGTCACCCGGAAACTGGTCAGCGGCTCACCGCTCGGCAAAATGTGGAGCGCGTTGTTGGCTACGACCTCAACTTCCACGCGCCGAAAAGCCTCTCGATCCTTCATGCGCTCACCGGGGATAAGGAAATTGTTGCCGCCTTCCGTGAGGCGGTCGCTGAAACCATGAGTGAGATTGAAGCGCAGGCCACGACTCGGGTGCGCAAAAGAGGTCATCAGGAAAACCGGACAACTGGAAACCTCGCCTGGGCGGAATTCCTGCACTTCACTTCGCGGCCGGTCGGCGGAACCCCGGACCCGCATTTGCACGTCCATTGCTTCGCCTTCAATGCCACACTCGATTCCGAGGAGGGGAGGTGGAAGGCGGCAAACTTTCGCGACATCAAGAAGGACGCTCCCTATAGCGAGGCCGCTTTCCACTCGCGGCTTACGGAAAAACTTGCCGCTCTGGGCTACGACATTGAGCGCACCCGTCAGGGTTGGGAGGTGAAGGGAATCTCCCGAGCTATTATCGAGAAGTTTTCGCGGCGCACCGCGCAAATAGAGCGGATGGCTGCGGCGAAAGGCATCACCGATGCCAAGGCGAAGGATGCGCTGGGTGCCGCAACGCGCGAGGGGAAGCGCCACGGCACCGAGTTTTCGCAGTTGCGTGAGGAATGGCAGGCGCGCCTTACGCCGGAGGAAAAGGCCAGCATCTCGAAAGTGATAAGCGAGCGTTCCACGACGCGGATGCGAGCCATCGTCACCCCGCGCAACGCGCTGGACGAGGCGTGCTCGAAGCTGTTCGCCAAGAACTCGGTGGTGGAGACAAAGCGACTGGTTGCGGAAGCGCTTCGCTTTGGCGTCGGTCATGTGGCCCCGGAAGCGGCCTGGCGTGAATTCAGGCGGCGAGGCATGGTCGAGCGGGCGGTAGGTGGGGAGACGCTTTGCACCTCCGTTTCAGTGCTCGCTGAGGAGGTGGCGCTCATCAACTTCGTGCGCACCGGGCGCTCGAGGCATGCGCCGCTCGGCGGAAAGGAGTTAAAACTTTCCAACGACAGACTTTCGCAATGAGCAGAAGGCCGCAGTGCGGCATCTGCTCCAGAATCACGATCAGGTGATGGCTATCCGGGGCGGGGCGGGCGTCGGCAAAACAACGCTGATGAAGGAGGTAGTCGCGCAAATTGAAGCGCGGGGATTGAAGGTTTTCGCCTTCGCTCCTTCGGCGGCGGCGTCTCGGGAGACGCTGCGGGAAGCCGGATTCGGCGAAGCCGAAACCGTGGCGCATCTGCTCGCTAATCCAAAACTTCAGGAACGCACGCGCCGGAACGTCATTTGGATCGACGAGGCGGGCCTGCTCGGGGTCCGCGACATGTGGCAGATTATGCAGATTGCCGGGCACGGGACGCGGGTCATTCTCACCGGCGACACGGCGCAGCATGCGCCAGTGGCAGCCGGTGACGCTTTTAGGCTGATGCAGAAATACGCCGGATTGAAAATCGTGGAGGTGACGGAGATTCGGCGTCAGGTGCGGGAAGATTATCGCAACGCCGTGGCGTCGCTCAGCAAGGGCGATATTCGCACGGGCTTTCGTCGGCTGGAGGAGATCGGCGCGATAATCGAACTGAAAGATTAGGCGGCGCGCTACCGCGCGCTTGCCGAGGATTATCTTTTGACGAGCCGGGGCGGCTCGATCCCGCTGGTGGTTTCACCAACTCATGCCGAGGGACAGCGCGTAACCGAGGCGATTCGGGACGCAAAGCGGGAGGCACGGCCTGCTCGGGCCGGAAAAAGCCTTCGGCAATATCACAATCTGCAATGGGAGGAGGCGGATCGACGCCGCGCGGAGAATTACCGCGAGGGGCTCGCTGGTCCAGTTTCACCAGAACGCACCGGGTTTCGTCCGCGGTGCGTTACTGCGGGTCGTCGGGCGCGAGGAAGCTGGAAAGGTGAGAGTCGTCGACGGCAGCGGGAATGAGGCGGCATTGCCGCTGAAAGCCGCCAGCCGCTTTCAAGTTTTCGAGCAGCGCGAGGTTCGACTCGGGAAGGGCGACCGTGTGCGCATCACTCGAAACGGCAAAAGTGATGACGGGCGGCGCTTGAGCAACGGCAACGTCTTCACTGTGGCAAAAATCGGTCGTGACGGGAAAATCACACTCAACACTGGGGCGGTGTTGAGCCCGGAACACGGGCATCTGGCGCACGGCTATTGCCAGACGAGCCATAGTAGCCAGAGCAGAAGTGTCAAAGATGTCCTGGTGGCGCAAAGCGCAGATTCGTTCCTTGCGTCGAGCAAGGAGGGCTTTTACGTTTCGGTCAGTCGTGGAAAAGAGACGGTCCGCATCTACACCGACGACCGCCACGGATTGCAGGCGGCGGTGGGAAACACGTCGTTACGGCGAGCGGGCGTCGAGCTTGCCGGTTTCTCGAAACAGGAGATCTGTGCGGCGATGAACGACGACGATCATCGCTGGGGCGATCTTATCCGCAGCCGCCATGCTGAGGGTGCGGCCAAAAGCCAAGTCCAGACGCTGCTTCGTGAGCGGCGCCAGGATTTGATGAAAAAGCCGGATGAGCACAGTTTTCGGCAATATGTAGAAATGCGGCGCGGACTCGCCGGAGCGGACGGGAAAAGCCGATCAAAGGGCACGGGTGGCGAAAAAGGCAAAAAACAGGATGTTCAAGCGCGGGGCCGGAGTTTCCTGCGACCGACCGAGCCGACGACGACGACGAAGGAGAAGTTGGCGGCTGCGAAGACGCAAAAATCAAAGATTGGCGTCGAAAAACCGGCGGGGATAAAAACACGCGCCAAACGTGCGACGGCTGGCATCAAGGCTGCGGGCGTACATTTCCGGAAAGTCGCCGCTCGCATAAAAGGAAAGGTAGCGGCGTTTAAGGCAAGTCTCGCGATCGGTTCGCGGAAAACGCGATCGGAGCAGGCCGGGCAACGGCGTGCGAGGAAGGCGTCAAAGGACGCCAACAAAACTAAGCAACAGGCGAAAGCGCAGAGTAAAAATTCGACGCCAACAATAAGGAAAGGAAGGTAGAAAATGGGACAAATCGACAGAATCATCGAGCAGCGGCGGCAAGCGGTGCCCGAAGAAGCCCCGGTGGAGGATGCAAAGTTCTTCTCGGTCCTTGGAGCCGAAGGCATCAACGAGGAGTTCTTGGAGTTTCAACTCCGGGACGGCGAGAAAACCTGCTTCGCCTACAGTGATTTGATTTGGTTTTCCCATCATCCGGAGACGGGGTTTCTCGACTTGGACTTCGGAGGTTTCACAGTCAGTATCAAGGGCCGTGGGCTCGGCGAGCGACTTTTCAAGGGCATAAAGCAGAAGCGGGTCGCCTGGATCAAGGAGTCGGATTCGGAAATGGAGGACAATCCACGAAATGAGGCATACATCGAAACTATTCTGATTGCGCCGCCACAAACGGAAGCGGAGTCCGCAGACGAGCCGGAAAAATGATGTGGCGATGGATCAAGCAATTGCCGAAATTCGCCTTCGTGGCGGCGGTGATTCTTGGAAGCTCCACGCTCTTTGGGCTGTGGTGGGTGACACATCCGCACCAGTCCGCGGGTGGAGGCGCTGCCGCGACAGAAAATGTCGCACCGAAGATTGCTCGAATCGAGGCGCACCCCAAAACGGTCATACTTGTCGATAACGACCTCTACGACCTCGATACTGGCGTCATCATCTTTCGGGGCTGGCTGAAGGAGGGCACGCCGATCGCGCTCTACTACGATTCGGCGTCTGCCAAAATCGTCGCTCGTTACGAGCGTGGCTTCGTCCGTTATGGACTGGATGGGAAGGAGGAGGCAACGCTCATCGAAAAGTCTCCCCCGGCGTTCTCGGACAATTTGAAGTGGGCGCTGCTTGAAAGAGAAAGGGATCTCTGGCGAGCGGATATCGACTGGACGGCGCTCAAATTTCTTGTCGCTCGGCGGCTCACATCGATCGAGCAGTTCAGTAACCAGTTCGCTGCGAATATTGTGCTGTCCACGGAGACGAACGCAATTATTCGCAATAATGGGCGTCTCCTGCGCGTGAATCTGGCGAGCGGGGAGGTCAAGCCGGCTTCCGTCTCTATGCTTCACCTTGCGAAGCGCCGCTCTCCGAACGGCAGGTACTTGCTTGGCGAAGATAGGGGCAGACTCTTTTTGCTACGATGTCGATGCTGATGACGCCAAGTTTCTTCCGGTTGGAAAACGCGTTTTCAACGACTACCAGTGGCTGGGGAATGAGCGCTGCGCGATGATCGAAGGCAGTCGCTCGATAGTCGTCTACAACCGGCTTGAAAATTCATTGGCTCAAGTGGCGGCTCTGCCCTCGCTGTGCTCGCAAATCGGCGAACCGTCGCCAGGCGAGCGGTTCGCCTTCTGTCTCGGCGGAAAGGGTAATGGGGTGTTGATAGACTTCGTAGGCCGTACGGCAGCAACGGTGACGGGTGGAGCGGGCGTTAAATGGGTAAGTCCTGACACTTTCGCCTTTTCGCGAGAGGTGCCGGATTCGGAATTACGTGGAACGTGGGTTCAAAAAGCTGGGGAGGGCGAGAGGCGGGTTTCGCCAGAGCCGTATTTGGTCGGCACCCGCGGTGCCCTGCTGATGGTCGGCCCCGGCGGTCAGGTGATTTATGCCACGAAGCACGGTCTCGCGATCATGAGAGGCGATGGAACGGCGGTGAAAGAGCTGATCAAGCTCCCGCACCCTCCCGTGCGGGTGGTGGCAATTGCGGAATGGAGGCAATAACGTCGGTCGGAGAATTCCGCTCTTCGGCAGGGCTTCTCGGTGCCGAAGGCAGAATGCGCTCGCTCAGGCTCGAGCACGCTGCGATATTCTCGTCGCAGCGAAAAAATTAGTTGACAGGACCAGAAGGGTTCGTCAGTCATGGGTAATAACTCTGAGGTGCAACTGATTTTTGGACCAATGGTTGTTCAATTTACTGACAGGAGCTGGGTCTCGAACTGGCTGGGTGTTTGGTATTGAGAGCCGAGTGGTTTCGGCGCGTGTTGTAGTAGGCCGCGATTCGCGAGGCGAAACGAGAGGCTGGGCGGGTTTGAAGGGCTTGGAGAAGAGCGTCCAGGACCAGATCGGCACGCAGATGGTGGGCTAGGCTCCAGCCAATAATGCGGCGCGAACAGAGGTCAATGACGACCGCGAGGCAGAGCCACCCGGTGCTGGTGGGGATGAAGGTAATGTCGCCGGCCCAGAGCTGGTTGGGAGCAGTGGGCAGAGGCTGGTCGAGGAGAAGATTCGGCGAGGGTTTGTCGGCGCGGCCATCGCTGGTTTGGGGAACGAAGTTTTTCGGCTGAAGGGCGCGCAGGCCTCTCTGCGCCATCAGACGCCGGACTCTGGCTGGAGCGCAAACCAGGCCCTGCTCGGAGAGGACTCGCTGGAGGCGGCGATGGCCATGCCGTCGGCGGTGCTCGCGAAAGATGGTCTGGATGAGGTCGCCGAGGGTGCGATCGGTAATCTGCCTTTGGGTCGGGGCGGCGGCGTGATAAAAGCTGCTGCGAGCGGTGCCCAGCACCGCGCAGACTTGGCGGATGCTGGCGTGGGTTTACTGAGCGATGGTCTGGGTTTCCCCAAACGCACAAGCCCGACGGCCTGAGCTTTGAACTCTGCGGTGTATCGTCTTCTAGTCACAAGTTTAATTATCGCCTATTCCTTTGGTTTGTGGTCCAGATTTCTCGCACAACTCAGCGAGTATCGCCGCGCGAGTAGCGGATGAGTGCGCATGCGAAATCTCGCAAATCCGCTGCTGCCATCATTTCATGCCACGAAATGGAACCGAAAGTAAAATACATTGCCTATCGGAATTTGACGTTCGCGGCAGGAATCTCACATCATCGGAGCAACTTTGAAGCGATGGCGAAAGAAGCAGCGATCGCGGACCGAGTCTTGATTGCTCCGGAGTTCAAATTGGCTGCGCACCACAATCATGGCCGGGCTCTCGTGACGAATCTCTCCGAATACTACGATCTTGAAAACGTGTTTGTCGATGACCGCCATGTGCGAATCGAGCGTGAGTTTCGCGCGGCAGGAGAAAGCCTCTGCCAAGTCAAAGCGAATGTCCGGATCGAGCTACTCCAACACGCAGTGGTTTCAAAGGAGATGAAAAACGTGCAACTCGCTCGCATTCCTCTCCAAAGCATCTATCCGACGTTTCGAAGTCTAAAGTCCCGAATGACGATTCACCCGAAGCTCCTGGGCGCGGCACAGGAGGCTCTCGCGAAGGTACCCACTGATACAGTCTGGATTCACGTGCGACGAGGAGATTTGACTTGGAAGACCGGAAGAGCTACCTCCCCGCACGGGATTGATCAGCTGCTGCGGACCAAGTTCCCACAAACGACGTGTCTGTACATCGCTACGAACGAAAGGAGTCTGAGCCACTTTGAGCCCTTGCGTCAGCGTTATACAGTCATGATGGCACGAGACCTTGCCCTTCCTCCGGAGATAACCCAGAATAACTATATGCTCTATTTGGTGGAGCATGCGCTTGGGGAGCTGCTGCAAACACGAGTCTCCACTTTCCGCGTTCCCGGAGGAAAGTACCACGCTTCGCTGACCGAGCAATGGGGGTGGCAATAATGCGACCTAGCCAGCTACTCGAATATGGCCCTGCCATCGCCTGGAGTCTTGCCCAAGATCAAATGGCGGGAGTCAGAGTTCATTCCCAGCGCAACAGTGCAGATCGTATATATCGTCGGTTCAGTCGGGTTTCAAGGCGCCCTGAGCTTTCAGATAGCATTGTCGCCGTTGCTCAGAGATCATTGATCGCGCTGCGGTGTCGTGAAGTACCGCATTGGCGTTATACGAACCGATTTTCATACCGCGGGCCGCTGTCTTGTTCGCATGGTCGGCAACCACGCCTTCTTCGAGGAGGGGGATATATGCCTCGGCAAACCTTCGCGAGGCGACGTACGCCTGACTACCGTATCTTGGCAACTTTCCGACAAGAAGACGCTGCTCTCTTCCAGCCGTCGTCACTCGGTTTGAGAAGAATGGCTGGAAGTAATCAAAATCCACGAAGTGCATCCATTCACGTTCCAGCACGATCGCGTCATCTTCGAGAACTATACAGTACGGTCTGGAGGTTTTTAGGAATTCGCGGAGCGCCCCAGAGTGTGCATTCGAACAGGCGATCTCGCATGCGCGGAGTGTAGTCTCGTGTGGCGTGACGGCTGGGATGTCCATGACTCGGAGTCCCACAAGGCTGTCGAAACTTCGCTGGGAGCGAACGTAGCCAGGCCAGATTCGGTAGATCGGATGCGAGATCATTGGTTCAGTGGACGGTAGTGCTCGAATCCTTACTTTCGTGGACGGGAGTTTGCCACTTATGCGGGTGCGTGACGGCGTAGTGTTCGTGTTCGCGAGGGAGCCACTTCCAGTTCGACTCCACTTCCGGCCAATTCCCCCACGTCAGCCCAATCCGCTGTATCGCGTGTTTCAGCATTGCGTCCGTGCAAAGGTAATCCTTGGCGATCGCGCAATCCCGTAAGTGATTATCCCATGCATATACTGAAGGATCGCACAACTCAGGCGCTTCGAAAATCCGACTTGCTATTAGCCCTCGAATTGCCTTGCGGCTGATTAGTTGCGCCCCACCTTGAACGTGCTCGTAGCCACTTCGGAAGCCGGAGACCGTTCCCGCAATGTCCCAGAGAGGCCAGGCTCGGATCGGGCGCTGGAACTTGGTGTCGGGATCGACTTTCATGACAAAGTCGGCGCATGTCTTCGCGGCGTGTTTTATCGTCCGGTGCCACCAGCCTCCGCCTTGGCTGGCTCGCTTTAACCGCTCGCCTTGGGTGAAGTGGGCGGAGTATTCCTCGCACACCGTCGAGTATTCAGGATGACCCGCGCCGTCCGAGATGATTTCCACCGGAATGGTTGGGTACACCTGCCGAAGGTGCTGGAGACACCACCGCAGTTGCGCGGGCCGCTCGACCACGGTCATCACTACGCCAAAAGTGGGTTCCGTGCTCATGCGCATATCGAGACTTCCTCGGGAGTGCTGGCTTTGAGGTCATTCCAGGCGTCGAGCACATCGCGGGTGTCGGTGGCGCGGAATTCGAGGACGGTAGCGGTGGTGGCGGCGCGGGTCAAGGCAGGGGTGATGCCGGGGTGCCAGATCACGGCGACAGAATCACCGAGGGCGGCGGCTTCCTTTTGCAGGATGCGGATTGTCTTGCGCAGTTCTGCGAGCTGTGCGGCGGTGTCGGTGACTTGCTCGGCGATACGGTTGAGGCCCCGGTCTCGGCCTTGCTCGTCGCGCCAGTAGCCGTTATGCCAGCCGTGCTTGCGCAGTTCGCTCATGACATGCGGCGGCGCTTCGAGATGAATAACGTAGCGATGCGCCAGGGAAGGCCGCGCGGGCCGGCGCAGGTCGGAGGGCAGTCGATTGAGAACTTCGGCCACGGTATTGCCGTCTGACTCAAAGACTGGGTAACGCGAGGCCGAGCGGGCCAGCTCGGCGGTCGCTTCAGGATGCCAGATCGTGCAAATGAGGAAGGGGTCGGAGGCGACTTCCCACTGGATTTCCTCGATCCATGCGCCGAGCCGCTCCCGACGCGCTTCGCTGCCCGGCGAGGTTTGCGTAAACAAAGCAATGAGACCCTTGTCGAGGTCGCTCTCGTGATCCCGCGAAAAGCCGGTGTGCAGGCCGTGCGTGCGCAGTTCCGGCAAAATCTCGGCAGGCGCCCGCAGCAAGACCACCGGCGCTTCCAGCGCTGGCGGATTCCAGAATTTCCGCGGCTGCACCGCGCCGTTGATGTCCGAGCGCCCGCGCTCCTGCCCGGCCAGGAAGCGCTCGGGCGCATAGACCTTGTGCCCGCTCTGCATCTCCGGGTCGCGGCCCATGATCCAGTCGCAATGCACCTCGCCATTGAATGTGCCGCCGCCCCGCCAGCGATCGAGCAGCGTTTGCATGAACGGACCGCGGATGGCGTAGCAATGCGTCCGCTCACAATCCGTGCAGCGATAGACGCCCGGCTTCACCAGCGTCGGCCGGCCAAGCACGTTCACATGCTGTCCGCCCAGCATCAGCATATCCCAGTCGTCGGGCACGTTCCCCAGAAACTCGTGCACCTTCTCTTCAAACTCATCCACAAAGCAAACATCGTCCTCCAGGACCAGCAGGCTCTCGACTCCATCTGCGATCGCCTGCTCGAAAACGGCTTGATGAGACAACATACATCCCCAAGCACCACCGCCCGATTTCCAAGCGCTCGGGGCCGGGGTCAGCGCCCCGTCGACAGCTTCAACAAAATGCGGCTCCTGAAAAGGCCAGCCGCTCCTGCCCAGCTCCGTTCGCACTCGTCTAAGACGATCCGGCCGAGAGGGCAGGTTGATCAGAGCTATCCGCCCGAAGGGTTGGAGTGCCATGTCGCTCGTGAATTGCGGTCGGGGGGAAGATTGCATCTCGGCAAATGAGGAAACCTCAGTCAAGGATTGTTCAGGCGTTGGACCGGATCTGCGCACGGGCGTCGGTCAGGTGAGGCTTCGCTAAAACTCGAGCAAACCAAACCTAAGGATCGTGTCGAGATTTTGTTGACCGACCCCTGGTAGGGTTTCCTCGCAAGGACTGATGTTAGTTTTCGCTGAACGACCGCCGAATATTGATTGCCGAATGTTCGAGCTTTGCGGCCCTCGAACTCCCAAGCTGCTTCGCCTTATCCAGCCATGTGATCGCATCGTCTACCTTGGAGGAGGCAGACCACGCGATTTCGTTCTGAGCGAGTTGGATCATTGAGTCTAAATCACCCTGTTCAGCCGCCTTTCGGAAAAACTTTACCGAGGCCTCGGGTTTGGAATTCCAGATCAACTCGTGTTGGGCTAAGCGCCGTGACGCATCCACGTTTCCACCGCTTGACGCCACCCGGAGAATGCATCGCTGGGCCGGGTTTAGGCGGAATGCTTCTCGCCGGTCTGCCGAAACCGATACGGAGCATCCAGCTCCGGAGACGGCATATATCCCGAAAAGTGCTAAGTGGATCGTAATCGTTTTCATATAAAATTGACCTCTTAGCGGCGCGGGGTTGGACTCGTGGGGCGACGCGACGGGGGAGCCGTTGGTCCAAGTGGCCCAGCCTTCCTGGTGCGCCATTCCGGGGGTGCCTCGCCTTGCTGCGGCAAAAGTCTGATTCGGTCGACTACCAGATTTTCCGGAGGTAAGAATATAGTTTGCGTAGTGCAACTCGCCCCTATTACATCGACGTGCAAGTTTTGCGCGATACTGCCCCCAATGTCGTTACCCCTTGGGTTCGCGCACGAGCAACACGTAAGAAGAATAATGGGTGTTCCAGGGGGGTAATTTCGCTGGGACAGAATGAAATCCGCCGCTTCCTTTCCGACTAATGTGACGTTTTTGAACTCTCCTGCAAGAATATAAATTAGTTGATTCTGATTGGAATGGCCAGTAATCAAGTAATATTTTACATGATCCTTCATGCAGGCTTGCAATTCCTTTGGCAGTTGCGGGGGAAAGTCCTCTTTCGTTATAAATGCTGGAAGACCAATATCCTGCTTTCCTTCTAGGTTTAATCCTTGGAGGCCCTCTGGATCGACAGAGTTCGGCGCATAGTTATTTACGTAGCTAAATAAGTTAGAGCGCACCCCCTCTTGAATTGGATCTTCGCTTATCCATCTCCCGAGGAAGGGGTTTAGTGCCCGATATCGAACTGAATAGCCACCTGTCTCTTGATCGAAACGATACGCACCGTATCTGGTTTCCCAAGTAGAGTTAGCTATAGGATGTTCGTAGATGCCATCGAGCACAGTGGATGAACCAAACGCGGAATAGATGAGACGCTCGTTCGGATCTCCTAATCGATCGACCGTCGCTGTGACGTGCCACTGATCGTGCGTAGCGTAAAGGCGTTCTGACGAGATGCCGGATGTGGAGGATGAATTGCTTTCGGTGCTGAAGCTGGCCGGTCCCCCGGAGCTGCTAGATTGGTAGCGGTCGCGCAGGATCAAGTCATCCGCGTAACGAAGTCCCCAAACGAACTGCCGGTCAGCGCTGGTGGAAGCGCCGAGGCGCTCCTCCAGCACCTGCCATTTTTCGCTGTAGTAAAAATGGCGTTTCAGGATGAAGCCAGCCTCGACGGTGTCTTTGGTGACTCGCCGATGAAGTCCATCGTACTCGTAGCTTCCGACTAACGCCCCTTCCGCGGCAATGCCAATCAGACGGTTCCAGGCGTCCCATGAACACCGTTGTCCCATATCCCAGTTGCTGACCTTTGGCATGAGCGTCATGTTACCGGCTCTGTCGTAGCCAACCGGAGAAGGTGGGCGCGTGCCGTCCGCGTATTCGATCCGCAGAATCTCGTTGGCCGGATCATGCATTCGGTACTGATACAGAAGAGGTACCGATGAAGCGACTTGCTCGTAATCTGACCAGTTACCGGTGGGATCAAACTGAATAGATTCCCACCATGGGAATGGAGTTGTGCCGCGCCTGAGCTGAATGAGCTGGTAAAGCCCGTCGTAGCTATACGCTTCGTTCCAAGCGGCGCTCGGGGCGGTCAGGTTGGAACGAGAAGTACGATTGTCGGCGCGGTCGAAGTCGTAATGGAAACGGTCTACGAAGTCAGAGGTGCCGGTTTTCTTCCATGGAACATCGACGATACGCCCGAACCGGTCGAGCGCATGATATTGGTCGCCAGCATCGCCCGAGCCGACAAGGTAGTCAAGCTGGATTTGCGGCTCCACGTACTCGACTTGCACCGTGCTCTTGATGCCGCGATGGGTGTAACGAGCAAGAATGGACCCATCGTGATCCTTGATCTCGTGGATGCGCCCCCGCAAACGATCAACACTGCCATCCGGGCCATACTCGTACATTAGCTTGCGCCCGTTGGGATAGGTGACGGTGAGCGGGCGAATCGAATTGTTCGTTCCGTCGGCGTGGGTGTAAGCGACCCGCGGCGTGAAGTCGAAGCGGACGATGTCGCCATGCGCCTGGTAGTCGTAGGCAAGCTGCCCGAAACCGTTGTAAACGAGGGCAACTTGGTTTTGCACAGACCCCATCCCAACGCGAGGATCGCCGGCGCTGGTGATCAGCGCCGGTTGACCTAGATCATTATACGTGCGGCTGATGCGCCGAATCCAGGAGTCGATGCCTTCGCCGAGTTGCACCACCCGGTCGTGTTCCGGAAGGCCCAGCTTGTTGTATTCATAAGCGTGGACGGTCTCGTTTTGATCCTTCTGCTGAACGATTTCGCCGAGGCGGTTATATCCATATTCCAACCGGTCGTAGATGCCATCCGGCCCGTCGCCCAAGGGTGAAGCGGTATCATCGCTGTCGGGCAGTATTTTGGCCCGCAGCAAGTCAAAGCTCGCCACGCCGGAATCGGCCAAGGTGGTTCCGAAAACCCAGCGCGTAATCTGATCGCCCGTGACACTGTTCTTCGCCGTGAGCGTGACCAGCTTGTCGTCCAAGTTAAACGCGAACTCCGTCGTCTTGTTAACGTCAAATCCGCCTCCGGAAGAGCGGTAATTTTCTATTGTTTTCACTTGCCGCGCCGCCTGGTCGAGCTCCTGCCGCAACACGGTGCCGAGCGGATCGACCGTATCCTGCAAATCACCCGTCAAAAGAAAACCGTAGCTGGTCACGAGGCAGGTGTCTGAGGAAGCCGGCGCTGTGAGCGGCCGGGTGAAAGCGCTCCCGCCGTTGGTACCGAAATTCGCCTCGTCGATGATCCGCCCGAGCGCGTCGGGATAAAATGCGCGGTAGCTGACGCGGGCACAGGGCTGCAAGCCGCTGTTGGGATGCAACTCACCGGTGCCAGTGGCGTCGTGATTGCGCTCGTAAGTGTCACGCTCGATGACGTTGCTGGCAGCGTCGTAAAAAGTGTCAGTTTGCTCCAGCACGGTATCGCCATCAACCGTGCTCGCTTGCGCGTAGGTCTCGGGATTCGGGTCGCAGGCGACGTAACGGCGTGTCTGGCGGCCCGCGCCATCATAGGCGCTTTTCACGAAGCCGCCGCCTTCCGGGCTGCGCTCCTTCATCGTGTTTCCAACAGGATCGTACCAGAGCTGCTCGCTGATGGAGTTGCCGATTGCACCGGTGACCGGGTCCACGCCGTAACGCACCTTTTGAAAGACCCGCCCGAGCAAGTCGTAGCCCGTTTCGTTGCGGCTGAGCAGCCGGCCGGTGGTATCACCCAGGCGCCGATCAACGCCAATGGTGCGATCCTGATTGTCGTTCACATAGGCTGCGAAGTGATTGACTTCCCCTTGCGTCGCCGTCCGGCGATTGCGCCAATCGTTGCGGAAGGTGGCCATCCGCACGTTGCCCGGAGCGGCAAAGGCCAGCGTCTTGGTTAGATTGCCATCCTGCCCGGCGAGGCTCAAGTCATAGCTATTCTCGTTGATCTGCACCATGTTATTGCCGAGGGTGCCGCCGCCGGTGGGATCGGCGGCCGTGGCGTCTGTATCATTTGTGCCGACCCAAGTAGCCTGCTCCCAGCCCCTCGGATAGAAGAGATTACGGATGATCGTGCCGCCTGGGGTTCGAACACGGTTGCGCCGTCCCATCACATCGTAGCCGAACTCTCTCTGGCCGAAATTGACGACTTCCAAACCTTCGCCGGAGAGGGGAATCAGGTGGTAGCGACGGCGGTAGTCCAGTTCGCTCTGATCGGTGTAATGGGTCGAAGACCAGCCGCACCAGGAGGTCTGCGGGAAGCTATTGCCGGCCACGAGTTGGCCCGTGCCTTGCCCAGACGGCCGAACGGCGCGAATGCTGTCGGTCGGACGGCCTGCGTAGTCCAGTTGCGTGATTTCGACCGGATTGACCAGCGTCGAGACGCTCCCATTCAGCGAGCCCATGCCGCGCCAGACCTGCCGCAGATCGTCCCGGTAAACCGTCCAGGTGGCGGTGCGGATATTGGTGCTGGCATCGAGCGGATGGAGCGGGCCAAGTGACTGCGTTTCCCGACCCCAGCGGTCGCTTTCGTAGTCGGTGATGAGATGCAGCCCACCGCCGGTCGGCGTCACCCAGCCGGGCGGCACGGCCGGTGCGTCCGTGATCAGCGCGGTGTTAACATCGACGATCTCTTGGTTGAGCCCGCCCGTGACTGGCGCGTACTGATGGCGCGTGAGAAAGCCTCGCTCATCCCTGAGCCATTCAACCTGGCTCGACGTATTGAAAATCTCGGTTCGACTCGTCTGCACGCCAGAACCATTCTGCGAGGTCGGGATGATTGGCCATTTGGTTGTCCGCTGCTGGACTGCCAAGGTGCCCGCGAACCAGGTCTCCTCGAGTTCCGTAGTCGCTGGAACGCTGCCGCCCCCGGCGTCGCTCTGGAAGAGCGTCTGCGCTTGCACGGGATAGATGACGGAGAGGCCGGCCACGCGCGCCCCGTAGTCGGTCGCACGCACGCGAACCGGCGCGCCGAATTCACCTTGCGAGAGCGTCTCCTCGATGCGGTAAGTAACCCCGACGGGCTGGCTCAGCTCGTAGCGCCGCACCAATCCATCGTCCGGTCGCAGACGGAAGACGCCATCGAGGGTCTCATCGATCTCCTGGATGGCGGAGGGGTTGGCGGCGAGTTCGGCGCGGCCCGTGTCATCGAAGCGGTACCCAGTACCCCATTGCTGCCCAGTGATCGTGGTAAAGACCTTCAGGATGACCAACCCGCCGCTATTGGTGTAAACCACGTTCTTGTTGCCATCGGGCAGGGTCTCGATGGTTTTGCGCACCCACTTGTTCAACTCGGTGGGGAAGCCTGGTTCGTCGCTGCCGCCTGAAGAAGAGCTGGAACTGCCCGAGGAGGACGATGAGGGAGACGATGCGCGAAGGTAGTACTCGAAGGTGTGGGTGAATCTGCCTCCATCCACGACTTCCTTTGCGACCTGTCCCGCCTCGTTGTACTCCAGCGTGAGGTCGGCGTAAGCCGCGAGAATCGCAGTGCTGGAGGTGAGCGGCACACCCGCGGCACGGACGCGAGCGACGGCTTCGGCTTCCAACGCCTGCTTCAGCAGACCGGAAAGCCCCAGCGGGTCGGCGGCGCCGTAGTAGGTGTAGTACGACTCACCCAGTTGGACCCATGTGCCCGGCGAGGCCGTCGAGGGACGCTCACGCACGACGTGCTGCAAATTGCGTGGCTGCCCCTGTGGATCACCTCCGGCGTAGTATTCGTAAGTGGCGCGGGCGATCGGGGTTTTCACCTCGGGCGGCACAATGCCGGTCACGGAACTGAGCGTGACTCGCTTGAGCATCTTTGCCATCGGCGCCGCCGTGTACCACTCGTACTCGAAGAGGCCCTTGCCGCCGTCCACGTCGCGGCTCATCGACTGAAGATCGCCATCGGTCGAGTAATCGTAGGTCGAGACGCGGCGCGCCGCGTCGATATGCTCCTTGAGCCGCCCGCGCTTCCAGATCGGAATGGTGTGATCGAATCCGAAGAAGACGTACTCCTCTCGCGTCGCTCGCACAGCGAGGCGGGTTTCCGTCGCTCCGAAGTCGACGAAGAAGTCGCGCGCGTCCGGCTGGCCAAGGTAGCAAAAGCGGTTGAGCGCGGAATTCCAGAGAAAGCCGACGATGGAGTTCGCATCAAGGCAAAACGTCAAGCTGCGTGGTTGAGGAGTGAGCGGCCCTTGGATTCGGAGAAAGGCGAGGTGACGTTCGACAAACCAGCCCGCGCCATTCCAGTCACAACCGGAAGACGAGACTTGATTGCCGTAGGTGCGGGTATGCTGCCAGCTCTCCCCTGAAATTGTGCCAGCCACATCGACGGACGAGTACTGCAGATTGCCATCGAAGTAGCGGACGGGTCTCCCACTGTACTTGTCATTCCCCGCACCGAGGGAGCCGATCTGGCAGCATTTCTCGCAGATGATCTGAATATTCCGCGGTGGAGGATTGGGCGAGGAACTGCTGCTGGAACCGCTGTGGCTGTGAGAGGAGGAATGGCTGCCCGAACCCGAACCCGAACCGGAGCCGCTCCCGCTGTGCGAGCCTGAGCCGGAACCGCCGCTGGAGCCCGACCCGGAACCCGAACTGCCACTGGAGCCTGAACCGCTTTCCGAGCCAGACCCACTTCTAGAACCGGAGCTACCTCCCGAAGAAAAATCCCCAGAACCAGAACCCCCGCCCCAACCGGAGTCAGAGGAGAAAAAGAATCTCGACGACCAAGGGCCGGTTGAGACCACGCGAAACCACGATGTGTTCATAAGGGAAACCCGCTCTTCTGTTCGCCGAAAGCTGATGCCGAAATTCCCGCGAACACACAAGCAAATATTTTCGGCCAGTGAAACTCCGTCGATTGCTCCGGCGCTATGACCGCTGCCAAGCACCGCTTAACGCTCCTTGCCTCGATGTTGGAACTGGTCGCATGAGCAGCTGTGAATACTGGGGCTACGCTCCAACGAGTACTTGGAAATCACACAGGGGGGACTCGTTTGGACCCCATGCCACATTCGCCCCTCCGATTACCGGTGACCAACCGAAGGGGAGTTCATGTCGTAAGCGCAATTCCCAAGCGTGCACGCTTCGAAGCGAGGATCTCATCAGCTGAGTCAGTGCAGACGAGCTTTGATCAATGTCGGGCGCGTTCCGCCAGAAAGGAGGTCTATCCAATGCGCGGTCACAACGTGTTCGGCAAGAAGAAGCGAACAGGGAAACGGGGAAGGGAACCATTCGACAATGCGCGTCACGATGGCGGGAAATCTAACACTTATTCTCTAGCTCAGACGAACTTCAGCACGTTGCGGAGGCTCCTCATTTGCGGCGACCCGCCAAAGGTTAGTCCATCGGGAAATTCTCGCGCCAGTAGTTGAATCATCTGTCGCTCCGCCTCTTTCCGATCGTATGTGACATAGTTGCTCTCGTGCACGTGAGAGACAGAGACGCGCCCGTCGATCAGGTTCCGCATGCCCGACTCCAAACACTTGCGCGATAGCCGCAGGTCTTGACCCCAGCCGATCGGAGCCCCGTCAGGCAGTGGAAACCCGAGCTTTCGCGCGTGTGCAGATACTGCCCACGCGATACCCTCGACGAATCGCACCGAGCAAAGCTTCCCATCCGGAATGGTCTGGTCTTTACGGTGCTTTCCGCGAAGTTGAGGGCTCCAGACGCCAAAGGGGAATGCAGAGACAATTGCTTCTCGGTACCGGACAGCATTGTTGTTGAGGTAAATATCGCCATATAACAACCAAAGCACCGCTGAGTTTCCAGCGCGCGAATGTGCTCTATTGATTTGGGTGCTATAGCCGTCATTCGCGAAGGTTGCGTCCGCTCCAACGGTAGGAGCGTCGGAGCCAACATCCCACAGGGAAATGTCTCGGAACGCGGATGCAAGTTGCTCCTTCAAGCAGTGCCCGTTCGGCTGGTTTCTCTGAAAAATGACGACCTTTATCGGGTCAATCCCAAGCCGTCGCTGGGTCCCCGGAGTACCGAATCGCACAGAAAGCGACCGTGCAAAATTAGTCTTCTCTGCAGGAGCCTGGCCATGCTGCTCACGCCGCGCCCGATGGTACTCGGAAAAGCCTTCTTTCACGCCGTGTATCAGGCCCCAGTCGTCCACAAACCCTTTCATCCGCCGAATCAGGTCATCCTCCTTTGATTTGTTGCGATAGTGATTGATGGAGAGCTCTTTAAGCCGGCGCAAAGCCGAAGATCCAAAACCATGAGTCGTGACCGGCCGCGGATTGGACCGGATGCGAACAATCGACTTCACGTTTTCTAGACTAGTTGGTGTTGTGTAGTTGTCTACGACCCGCCCTTCCGGGATCAGCACGTGCCCCTCTGAGGAATAGTACTGAACTGGGAGAGCAACTTCATTGATTGCGTCAAGCTCCGCGCGCTGCAACGCTTGCTTTAGCAGTGTAGGATTGCCATCGACCGGAACGATGAATTCGTCGGCATCGAAGAGAGCAAGCCAGTCAAAGCCACCCGATTCTGCGCGCATAATACAGTCAGCGACGCTTTCCGGAAATGCCGGAATTCTAGGCCAAGCGATTAGATCGACGTGGTCTCGATACGGCCCGACTGCCTGGGAGATCTGGTCTTCGCTACCATTGTCGTAAACCCAGATGTGATCAAATCCCAGGGCCAGGTGGTAAGCACACCACTCTGCGAGATAGGGGGCTTCGTTCTTGGCCTGCAAACAGATTCCTATCTTCACAAGATTTGGGTTGTGTTAAAGCCGCGATTTGCTAGATCGAAGCAGGGACGGCAGACCGAGTCAACGGTTTTGCGCCAATTGCTGGAGGTTGCGGGTATTCGCGCGCAGTGAAGCCAGCGTTCGGCATAGTCAGGGGTTTAGGCCGCAAGATCATGAAGCCGCTTGCTAGCCTTGGACGATCCGGATCGCAGGCTCGCTCGTGTGAATGAACGCTCCAACAATTTAGTGGAAAATAAAAAGGGCAGATCTTCAAACCCACCATGGCTATCAACTCGGAAGCGCAGCAAGAAGCGGGTGCTCCGCCTCGATGTCCTCCCCCTTCAACACCTGGATCGATCGCGACAAGCGGGGTCTGGCGATTCTTGGCAGGAGCTGTTGGCCGCACGCTATCGCATATTCAGACGCGTCTGCGAGGACCCAGACTCGGCCAGTGTCGCTGTCGTGATCCCGCGAGAAGCCGGTGTGCAGGCCGTGCGTGCGCAGTTCCGGCAAAATCTCGGCAGGCGCCCGCAGCACGACCACCGGCGCTTCCGGCGCTGGTGGATTCCAGAATTTCCGCGGCTGCACCGCGCCGTTGATGTCCGAGCGCCCGCGCTCCTGCCCGGCCAGGAAGCGCTCGGGCGCATAGACCTTGTGCGCGTTCTGCATCTCCGGGTCGCGGCCCATGATCCAGTCGCAATGCACCTCGCCATTGAATGTGCCGCCGCCCCGCCATCGATCGAGCAGCGTTTGCATGAAAGGACCGCGAATGGCATAGCAATGCGTCCGCTCACAATCCGTGCAGCGATAGACGCCCGGCTTCACCAGCGTCGGCCGGCCAAGCACGTTCACATGCTGTCCGCCCAGCATCAGCATATCCCAGTCGTCCGGCACGTTCCCCAGAAACTCGTGCATTTTCTCTGCAAACTCATCCACGAAGCAAACATTGTCCTCCAGAACCAGCAGGCTCTCGACTCCATCTGCGATCGCCTGCTCGAAAACGGCTCGATGGGACAACATACATCCCCAAGCACCACCGCCCGATTTCCAAGCGCTGGGGGCCGGCGTCAGTGCCCCATCGACAGCTTCGACAAAATGCGGCTCCTGAAAAGGCCAGCCACTCTTGTTCAGTTCCGCGCACACTCGTCTGAGACGATCCGGCCGGGAGGGCAGGTTAATCAGAGCTACCCGCCGAAAAAGTTGGAGTGCCATGTCGCTCGTGAATTGCGGTCGGGGATTAAGATTGAATTTCGGCACACGAGGAAACCTCAGTCAAGGAATGTTCAGCGGTGCACGAGCGTTGGTCAGGGGATGCTTTGCCAACACTCGAGAAAAACAAATTGCAGGATCGTGTCAAGATTGTGTCTCCCTCGCTGTTTCATGTGGCTAAAAGGGCGGAGAGGTCGACGTCAGTATTGCCGGTGCATCAAAAGGCCATGGGGCGCAGATAGACAAAGTTGCGGAAGCCGCGCGCCCGCCGCTTGGCCAATTGAATAATTCCGTTGATCGCTTCGATCGCGCCTTGGGTGATGCGGCGCGTAAAGTAACTAACAATACCGTCCCACTATTGCCGGATGGGGCGCGCCAGTTTCTGAAACGGGGCGAGCCGGCTGCGGCCGGCCCAGGCGCACCACTCGCGCAGCAAGCGGGGACCGTCCTCCTCGGAGGCGTCGTACAAATCCTGCACGGCGTTGCGCAGCGCCAAGGCGCGTCCGAGGGCTTTGTAGCGCTGGCAGAGTGAGCGCCGCAGTTCCTGTTGCTCAGGGTGCATTTTCTCTTCGTTGCCGCGCAAGGCTCACAGACTCCCTTTGAGGTCGGCGCCTCGATGTTGGAGCTGGCGCCGGACCAGGTCCACGGCTTCGCCCGCCATGACCATAGGGTGGTAGCGGTCGAAGACGACTTCGGCGTTGGGGAAGTTTTCGCGCACCCTCTTGGTGTAGCAATGGAGCATGTCCATCGAGACCCAGCGGATGCGTGCCGAATCGCCGACGTGAGCGCGCGGGTGCGCCGCGAATCCGAGTGAGAACGTTCTCACACGTAGCGGAGGTTCACTGTTTAATAAGAATAAACGATTGGTCATCAGACGTTCCTAAAATGTGGTCGCCACCTAGTGCAGTGATAATATACCGATCTTTGTACTCAACAACACTGTACGAAATCCTCCACTTATCCACCTGTTCCGAATAACCAAAATAAATGCACGCGTCTTTATAGGATTTTGGCCATGCTCCAGTCGCTGAATGATAAAGGCCGATAACTGCGGATATCGTTCGAAAATCCCTAACGGGACCGACGCGGTCAATCATTGGTCTGCTGCACGCTTGCAGAACTAGCACCAGAACTATACGCCGAAGCCAAATTCTAGTAAACCGGCTCTCCAGGGGGAACGCATTCGATGTATATCTCATGTGCAACTTGGACTGCTTTTTCGTATGAACCACAGATTTCTTTCGCTGAATCGGCGGCATTATTGCATAATAATTGTTCGAGAATACCGGGACTATACAACGGGGAGGGTGGTGAAAATTGATATTCCGCCTTATACGCCTTCAACTCGCTGCAAACATGTGATCGACAGTCACCCTTCAACCACCCCGCGCAATAGTCTCTTGCGTGAATAAGCTCATGGAGCAGTGTCGACAATGAAGGTTGCTGGCCGGGCATGTAAGAAACTAGAATATTGATGTCTTTAGACAAGATAGCTGGAAAAGTGAGGTTTGGAGCTTCTATATCGTTGCTGCAATAGCAGTATACAGAGACGTTGCAGCCACCGCCTCGGATTTGTTTGAACAATGCGTTAAACGGGTCCGTGTTCTCTACTCCCTCAAAACATGGGTGTTCAGGGGAGACTGGAAGTATAACGTCGGTATTATCACGAAGGCCAAATTGATCTGCGCGATTAGCTGGATTATTACGTACGTAAGTAAGCAAACTTGGTCGAATTTTATGATCGATCAAGTCTCGACTTATCCAACGGCCAACGTAGGAATGCATACAGCGAAATCTGACGAAATACAGGTCGGAGGTATTATCAAACCTGTACGCACCAAATCGTGTCTCCCAATCGTAGAGGGATTCAATGCGAGAATCGAAGCTTTGAGTCAACACGATGGAAGAGCCAAACGCTTCATACGCTAAACGCTCTGAGATCACACCGAGGGTGCTGATGATTCCTGTTACATGCCACTGGTCATGTGTCGCGAAGAGGCGCTCCAGTGGTGCGTTGCTGGAGCTACTTGAATCGCCGCTGTTCCTCCATGAAGTGTCTAAGCTACTGCTGGTGTTGCCCGAACCGGAACTGCCGCTGATGGCGCGGTCGCGTAGGATCAGATCGTCGGCGTAGCGAAGGCCCCAGACGAATTGGCGCTCGGCCGTCGTGGCAAAGCTGAGCCGCTCTTCCAGCACCTGCCACTGGTCGCTGTAGTAGAAATGGCGCGGGACGGGGAGGCCGTCTTCAGTCGTCTTCTTCCAGACGCGGCGGGTCAGGCCATCGTATTGGTACTCGCCAATGGGAACGCCGCCTTCGATCACCTTCCGCAGGCGATTCCATGCGTCCCAGACACACGTTTGGCTGGCGGTCCAATTGCCGACCTTGGGCATGATGGTCATGTTGCCAGCGGCATCGTAGCCGACGCTGGACGTGGGGCCAGCGATGCTCGTGATCTCGTTGACCTGGTTATGCGTGCACGACTGGTCCAGCGTGGTGGCGCCGGCGGCCTTGGTCAGGTAATGCTGCCAGTTGCCGGTGGGGTCATAGGTGAAGTCTTCCTCCCAAGGGGGCGCTGAACCAGAACCGCGCTTCAGTTGCTGGAGTTGGTACAGGCCATCATACGTGTACGCTTCGTCCCAAGCGTCCGATGGGGCGGTCAGGTTCCTGCGCTCAGTGCGGTTGCTGGCGCAATCAAACGTGTACTGGAAGCGGTCCACATCGGTGGTGGTGCCCGTCCGCAGCCAGCGCACGTCGATGATCCGCCCAAACTCGTCGAGGCCGGTGTACTGATCGCCCGCCGGGCCGTTGGGCTCGCCGGGTTGTTTGATGTAGGTAGACTCAATCTCCGGCTGG